>JAZKAO010000023.1:0-320764 GCA_040389105.1 Bacteroidota bacterium | reverse complement strand
TTACTCCGCAAGGGGAAAAAGTGACTGCCATTGCAGATGTGCAGATCGGCGACCGTCTGTTGGTTCGGCCGGGTGAAAAGATCCCGGTTGACGGCATAGTTGATGAAGGCAGCTCTTTTGTGGATGAAAGCATGATTACCGGCGAGCCTGTCGCTGTAGAAAAAAAAGTGGGCGATTCCGTTTTTACCGGTACCTTAAACCAAAGAGGAAGTTTCCGGTTTACGGCAGAA
The DNA here is from genome assembly GCA_040389105.1 of Bacteroidota bacterium. Taxonomy (GTDB): domain Bacteria; phylum Bacteroidota; class Bacteroidia; order Sphingobacteriales; family Sphingobacteriaceae; genus Mucilaginibacter. The sequence goes on along the minus strand of JAZKAO010000023.1, from coordinate 320,534 downwards.
AAGGTTGGCGGCGAAACCTTGCTGGCCCAGATCATTCAATTGGTGCAGGATGCGCAAGGCTCAAAAGCTCCGGTACAAAAATTAGTGGACAAGATCGCCGGCATCTTCGTTCCTGTCGTCATGCTGATCGCTTTATTAAGCTTGGGTGCCTGGTTGGTATTTGGCGGGCAACATGCCTTGACACAAGGCTTGCTGGCGATGGTTACGGTACTGGTGATTGCCTGTCCCTGTTCTTTAGGGTTGGCTACCCCAACCGCCATTATGGTGGGTATCGGCAAAGGTGCCGAAAACGGCATTTTAATTAAAGATGCCGAAGGATTGGAATTAGGACATAGAGTTAACGCGGTCGTATTGGATAAAACCGGCACGATAACCCAGGGGAAGCCCGTAGTTACTGATCTGCTTTGGGCAAACTCCCTTCCAATTGATCAAGGTCAATTACAGGAATTATTTTTAGCGTTAGAACAGCAATCCGAACATCCTTTGGCTGCGGCGATCGTAGCTCACCTGAAACCCGGCAATAAAGCTTCGGTAAAAGTAAATTCATTTTATAGCATAACCGGGCAGGGCATCGAAGCGAACTTTGACGGACAGCCCTACTTTGCCGGAAGCCATAAACTGATCGAGGAAAGAAATATAGCCATACCTGAAGATTTAAAAGCCGTTATCAACACCTATTTAAACCAGTCAAAAACGGTGATCTATTTTGCCGGTCAAAAGCAGGTATTGGCCATTGCGGCTATCGCTGATCCGATCAAATCAGGTTCCGCATCAGCCATCAGCCAGTTAAAGAAACAGGGGATCGCGGTATATATGCTGACCGGGGACAATGCCCAAACCGCAGCCGCTATTGCCAGGGAAGCCGGTATTGATCATTTCCTTGCCGACACCATGCCTTCAGATAAAGCGGACTTTATTAAAAAGCTTCAAACTGAAGGTAAGATCGTCGCCATGATCGGTGACGGCATCAATGATAGCCAGGCTTTAGCCCAGGCTGATGTGAGCATAGCGATGGGCAAAGGTTCCGATATCGCAATGGATGTAGCCAAAATCACGCTGGTATCGTCAGACCTGCAACAAGTACCCAAAGCGCTAAGGCTCTCCAAGCTGACCGTGCGCACGATAAAGCAAAACCTCTTTTGGGCATTCATATACAACCTGATCGGCATACCGATTGCCGCCGGTATATTATATCCCGTCAATGGTTTCTTACTCAATCCAATGATTGCAGGCGCGGCAATGGCTTTAAGCTCTGTATCGGTGGTTAGCAATAGCCTGCGGCTGAAACTTACAAAACTTAATCTTTAATTTTAAAAATCAATAAACATGGAAACTTTAAAATTCAAAACAAATATCAAATGCGGTGGCTGCATTGCAACCGTTACCCCAGCCTTAGATACTTTAGAAGGCGTAGCCAAATGGGAAGTGGATACCGCCAACCCGGATAAGATCCTTACGGTCGAATCGGATAATGGATTAACTGCAGACAACGTTATCAGTGCTTTAAAAACCAAAGGTTATCACGCTGAAAAAATTTAACCGTAATATTGCTTAAATAAAAACATGATCCTGCATATTAAAAATATGGTTTGTGACCGCTGCATTATGGTGGTCAGGCAACAGTTGCAAAACATTGGGCTGGAGGTCAGCGAGGTAAACTTAGGTTCCGCTACCGTTAAGCCCGAACCGGATAGCGGGCAACTGAGCCTGATCTCATCGCAGCTTAAACTGCTGGGATTTGAGTTACTGGACAATGAAAAGGACCGCATCGTAGAGCGGATCAAAAGCCTGATCATTGAAAAGGTACACCATAGTGACCTGGCAGATACCCATCTAAATTTTTCACAATATCTGTCGGAAGGTTTGAATAAAGATTACGCCTACCTCAGCCGGATGTTTTCCGATGCGGAAGACACGACCATCGAAAAGTTTATTATTCAGCAGAAGATCGAGAAAGTGAAAGAACTGCTGGAGTATGGCGAATTGAATTTAAACGAGATCACCTGGAAAATGGGCTATAGCAGCAGCGCGCATTTATCTGCCCAGTTTAAAGCGATAACCGGTTTAACGCCCAGCCAGTTCAAATCCTCCCAGCCTGGCAAGCGGAAACCCATCGATAAGCTATAAATTTAAAACGGAATTATATAAAACTTTTTATAGGCTTATTCCTTAAGTTTGTATTGAAGATGAGAAGTAAAGCGCTTTTATTATTATTCATATTCCTGTTAAATACGGCTACCGGGTTTGCTTGCGCTTTACGTATGTCCATCCATGAGCAGGAGGAAGCTACAGAACACCATCATGAAGGCGACGAAGCTGCTGAACATCATCATGATGAACACCAACAGGTATCTCAGCTTTCTGTTCAACTACAACACTTATTGAATGGAACTTATATTGCTGAAGACGATCCCTGCTGTCAGGGAGCAGTTAATACCTTTAACGCTTTAGCTAAAATTTCCCCTCCATCAAATCCTGTTATTTTACTGGCACCTTTTATTTACATTGGTATGGATTACCAATTCTTTTTAAAGCCGGTTCAGGATAGTAATAAGTCCAACCAATTGTCGTCACTGAATGAACGACGACGGCCTCCCACACATCCTATACGCATTGCGATACAAAGCTTTCAGATTTGATTAATTGATAGATCATATAGAACTATATGGCTTAGCCATGTTTCAATTTTTCTATTACATTAATTTATTCAAATCATGAAAAAGATATTTCTATTGGTTGCTTTTATCGCAACTACTTCATCACAACTACTTTTTGCGCAGGATACTAAACCAACTGCGCTTACATCTTTACTTACTTCGTACTACGATATTAAAGACGCTTTGATCAAATCAAATAGCGCCGATGCTGCTGCCCATGCCGGTGAGTTTTTAAAAACCATCACTGCGGTGGATATGAAAGCCCTGCCTGCCGCTGACATGACTATTTTTATGTCTTTGCAGGAAAAACTAACTTTCGATGCGAGGCATATATCGGAGAGCAAGGATATCGCCCACCAAAGGGAACACTTTGCTAATTTCTCAACCAATTTCTTTAAACTGGCCAAAGCGGTAAAACTAACTGATAAGCCGGTTTACTACGCTTATTGCCCAATGAAGAAAAGCTATTGGTTATCTGCCGATGCGGCGATTAAAAACCCTTACTATGGCAGCCAAATGCTGACTTGTGGTAAAGTGTCTGAAACCCTGAATAAATAATTTAATTATCCATTGGAGTGGCCATTGATGGGCGAATTTTTTTCGTTATCAGGTTGCTGTTTATTAAAAACTAACAACATGAAAAATCTAATCATCATATCTGCATTAACACTTACCGCATTTTCATTTGCGGCCTGTAATAACACCAATAAATCAACTGCGGCCAATTCGGAAACGGATACAACTAAAAAGCCCATGCCCGCTCAACCTAAAATTGTGGCAAACGCAAGCGAATCTGTAAAGGGGCTGGTTGCGAATTACCTGCAATTGAAAAACGCCCTTGCCAAAGATAATAGCAATGATGCGGCAACGGCTGGTAAGGCGTTGGCCGAAGGATTCTCGAAGTTTGACCAATCAACTTTAAGCGCGGCCCAAAAGAAATCCTTTACCGACATAGCTGATGATGCGCACGAAATGTCCGAACACATCGGCGAGAGCGCAGGCAAGCTTCCCCATCAACGCGAGCACTTTGATATGTTAAGCAAGGATATGGTAGACCTGGTTAAATTATTGGGTGCCGGACAGCCATTGTTTGTAGACCATTGCCCGATGTATAACCAAAACAAAGGTGCGGATTGGTTGAGCGAGACAAAGGAAATTAAAAATCCTTACCTGGGTACAAAAATGCCTACCTGCGGTTCTGTTAAAGAAGAATTAAAATAACTACCATGAAACGTGCCTTAAAAATTACACTTATCGTAATAGGAATCCTTTTTATGGTAGTTCAACTGATCCCTCGTGATCACAATGAAAGCGGCAGTGTGCAGCCGAATGCCCTGACCAAAGTATTCCCTGTTCCGGCAAGTGTTGGCGTTATCTTAAAAAAATCATGTTACGACTGCCATAGCAATAGCACCAATTATCCTTGGTATGCACAAATACAACCGTTCAGGTATATGCTTGACCGCCATATCAGGAGTGGAAAAGCGGAATTGAATTTTGATGAATTTGGGAGTTATACCCCCAGAAAACAACGCAGCAGGTTAAGGGCAATTGGTGAAAGTTTGGATGAGGGCTCCATGCCTTTATCCTCTTATACCCTGATACACAGAAATGCCCTACTATCCAAAGAAGACAAGCAGTTACTGGTTAATTGGGTAAAGTCAACCAGCGATAGGCAGCAATAAAAGATATAAAGATGAAAAAAATAATAATAGTACTATTGATGCTTTGTCTGAGGCAAGTGTCATTTGCACAAACCGACATGAAGGATATGGCTGGTATGCAGAAACAACAGCCGGTTACTTATACCTGCCCGATGCACCCGGAGATCCATTCCGCTAAGCCAGGGAACTGCCCTAAATGCGGCATGAAACTGGTTAAGGAAAAGCCAAAAGCCGCGACTAAAAAATCTGCCAGCATGAAAATGCCTATGAAAGATGCGGTGAAAAAAAAGGACGATATGGGTGGAATGAAAATGGATGAGAAAAACCCGAAGTCAACACCTGAAAAGGCGGACGGTATGAAAATGCCGATGAAAGATTCGGGCAAAAAAGGCGATGACATGAACGGAATGAAGATGGACGGAATGAAAATGGGAGATGATGCTACAGCAGATGCGATGAAAAGCGCGAAAGCTAACTTAGGCCCAATTAGAACAGTGGTCAATAATATACCGCCACATACCGTTCGTTATGATCTCTATATTGCCGATACGATTGTCAACTTTGCCGGGAAGTCAAAACGCGCTATCGCGGTTAATGGTAGCATCCCCATGCCTACGCTGACTTTTACCGAAGGTGATACCGCTGAGATCTATGTGCATAATAAACTGAAGGAAGAAACATCGCTGCATTGGCATGGCCTTTATTTACCCAATCGTTATGACGGGGTACCTAATCTGACCCAAATGCCTATTATGCCGGGTGAAACGCATTTATATAAATTTCCGATCAAACAGCATGGCACACATTGGTACCATAGCCATACCGGTTTGCAGGAACAAATAGGCATGTACGGGGCTTTTATTATGAATAAGCGGAAAGAATGGGAAATACCCACCTTGCCGATAGTATTGAGTGAGTGGACAAACATGAACCCCAAAGAGGTTGATCGCAGTTTACACGCGGCATCTGACTGGTTCGCCATACAAAAAGGCACCACACAAAGCTATTTGGAGGCGATCAAATCAGGCTATTTTAAAACCAAAGTAGCGAATGAGTGGAAACGGATGAACGCGATGGATGTGAGCGATGTTTACTACGATAAGTTCCTGATCAATGGTAAAAATCAAAACGAACAGCCTCAGTATAAGGCTGGTGATAAAGTAAGGTTGCGAATCGCCAATGGTGGCGCTACTTCCTACTTCTGGCTTAAATATGCCGGTGGTAAAGTCACCGTGGTGGCTACTGATGGCAATGATGTAGAACCTGTTGAAGTTGACCGGCTGATCATCGCGCCATCCGAAACCTACGATGTGGTAGTGACTGTTCCGGATAATAAAAGCTATGAGTTTTTGATTACACCGGAAGACCGTACCAAATCAGCCTCGCTTTGGTTAGGGAAAGGCCGGAAAGTATCCGCTGGAAAAATGCCCAAGCTGAAATATTTTGCGGGCATGAAGATGATGAATGAGATGATGGATATGAACGGGAATATGGTACCGATAGAAGGCATGGCGATGCAGAACCAAACAATGGACATGAATACCGTGATGTACCCGGAGATAACTGGTTCTGACAAACCGCAAGCTGATGATAAAAAATCCGCTATGCCGGGTATGCAGATGCCGAATGACAAAAGCATGGCAGGCATGAATATGGCATCTGACAATTCGGATATAGTAACGCTCAATTACGGGATGCTCCGTGACCCTCACAATACTACGCTACCCAAAGGCCCGATGCGGGAATTGAAATTCGATCTAACCGGGAACATGAACCGTTATGTGTGGACACTGGATAACAAAACTGTATCCGAATCAGATAAGATCTTAATCAAAAAAGGAGAAAATCTAAGGATCATCCTGTATAACAATAGTATGATGCGCCACCCGATGCACCTGCATGGCCATGACTTCAGGGTGATCAACGGCCAGACCGAGAATGCCCCGATGAAAAACGTGATCGATATTATGCCGATGGAGCGGGACACTATCGAGTTTGCAGCCTCTGAAAAGGGTGGCGACTGGTTTTTTCATTGCCATATTTTATACCACATGATGAGTGGCATGGGCAGGATATTCAGCTATGAAAACTCGCCCCCCAACCCGGATGTTCCCGATCCTAAACTGGCGCAACGCATGTTAAATCGTGACGATCAAATGCCCCATCTGATGGGCAAGATCGGACTGGAAAGCAATGGCAGTGATGGACAGATCATGCTGTCAAATACCCGCTGGAAAGCCAGCACGATGTGGCATTTGGGTACCGATGCGATGATGGGCTATGAAAGCGAAACCATGGTTGGACGCTATATTGGTAGAATGCAATGGCTGTATCCGTACATTGGCTTTGATTATCATTATAAGAAATTTAATCCTGATGAGAAAAATATCTTTGGCAGCGATGTTAAAAATCTGTTTGGACAGGTAAGCAATAAGGAAAACCGCCACACGGTCGTAGCTGGTTTGGCCTATACCTTGCCGATGCTGTTTGTTGCTGATGCCCGAATTGATGGTGACGGCAAGCTGCGTTTTCAGTTAGGCCGGGACGATATACCGGTTTCAAGCCGTTTACGCTTTAATATTATGGTTAATACCGATAAGGAATATGCGGCCGGTTTAAGATACATCGTTACTAAATACTTTTCCTTGTCAACGCATTACGATAGCGACATGGGCCTGGGTGGCGGATTAACGGTGACTTATTGATGAAGAAATGATAAGAATCACTTATGAAGTTGCTGATGGTCAGATAAATATAAAGCTGAATAGTGGATTTTTGTGATAGATAACATTTATTTCTACTAAAAATTAGATCATAAAAAAACTGCATTTATTATTATTAATGGTATTAACGCTTACGACCAGTGCATTTGCCCAAACAGTCCGCGATTCTTCCCGGAAAATATTTATTAACGCTAAGGGAGGGATTCATAATCACGCGGGTACCAAACTCGGCTATATTGATAAAAACAATATGGTAAGGGATAACACCGGCAAAGAGTTGTATTTTATCGACAAAGACGGAAACGTGATCGGCTCTGACGGACGTAAATTAGGTATGGCAAAAAAGAATGGGTCATATTATAATATTAACGGCGAGAATGTTTTGAATACCAAAGATGTTGACAAGGAGAACTGTGCTATTTTAGATCCGCAGGGACATAATTTCGGAACAATACACAAAAATTATAAGCTTCACGCTTGCGCCGCGCATTGCTATTGGTTAATGAAAGCGAAAGAAAAGGCAGCGAATAAACCATAAACAGATTAGCGAATTAAACGACCAATGATGGATACGAACAAAATGCACGAAGGGATGGATCACAGTAAAATGCACAAAGGTCATGATGCGCACATGGGAATGTCGGAGCATGACCACCATGCCATGATGATCGCTGATTTTAAAAAGAGGTTTTATGTGGTGCTGGTACTAACCATTCCGGTCATGTTGTTGTCTATGCAAATTCAGCAATGGCTGCACCTGGACATTAACTTCAGCGGCTCATCTTATCTGCTTTTTGCTTTAGCTTCTGTTGTATTTGTTTATGGCGGGTGGCCCTTTCTAAGCGGGTGGATGAGCGAAATGAAAGCCAAAAATCCGGGTATGATGACCCTGATCGGTTTTGCGATTACGGTAGCCTACGCCTACAGCGCGGCCACGGTATTTGGATTAAAGGGCATGGATTTCTTTTGGGAACTGGCTACGCTTATTCTTATTATGCTTTTGGGGCACTGGATCGAAATGCGGTCGGTGATGGGTGCTTCCAATGAACTGGAGTTATTGGTACAGTTGATGCCAGCGGATGCGCACATGGTCATGCCGGATAGGGTGCATGATGTAAAAACAGATACCTTAAAAGAGAACGATATTATCCTGGTCAAACCCGGCGAAAAAGTCGCCGCAGACGGTATCATACTGGAAGGCGAAAGTTATTTGAACGAATCCATGTTAACCGGGGAATCAAAACCGGTATTAAAAGCTAAAGGCGATAAAGTAATTGCAGGTTCGATCAATGGCAATGGGTCGTTTAAAGTTACGGTTTCCCATGCGGCTAAAGATTCCTATTTATCGCAGGTGGTCAAATTGGTAGATGACGCGCAAAAGTCTAAATCGCAAACCCAGCTTTTAGCAGACACCGCAGCTAAATGGTTAACCGTGATCGCGCTGGTAACGGGCATTGGTACATTTTTGTACTGGTATTTAACAGGCCAAACATTAGCATTCGCGATGGAAAGAATGGTAACGGTAATTGTGATCTGCTGCCCTCACGCTTTAGGACTGGCGGTGCCATTAGTAGTTGCCAAATCAACGGCATTATCCGCTAAGCATGGCTTACTGATCAAGAACCGGACTGCATTTGAGAACGCAAGGAAAATCACCACCATTGTATTTGATAAAACGGGGACATTAACCGTAGGTAAGTTTGAGGTATCTAAAGTAGTATTATTAGATAAGAGCGTCAAGGAAAATGAACTGATCCGTTTGGCATCGGCATTAGAACAAAAGTCCGAACACCCTATTGCTACGGGTATCCTGCAAAAAGTAAAAGAGCTGAAACTGGCTATTCCCCAGGCCGAAAACTTTAAAGCGATCACAGGCCAGGGCGTGGAAGCAACTGTTGAGGGCAAAAAGATTTTGGTGGTTAGTCCCGGTTATTTAAAGGAAAACAAGTTAGCTATGCCGGATGGTTTTACTGCCAATGACACCGAAACCGTGGTATTTGTACTGATCGACAAGAAACTGGCCGGGTATATCGCTTTATCAGATGAGATCCGTCCCGAATCAGCGGAAGCTATCAAAACCCTAAAAGATGAAAATATCAAATCTATCCTGCTTACTGGGGACAATAATAAAGTAGCCGCCAGCGTGAGTAAGACTTTGGGCATGGATAGTTTTATCGCCGAAGTATTGCCGCATCAAAAACTGGAGAAGATAAAAGAATTGCAGGGAAAAGGTGAATTTGTAGCGATGACCGGCGATGGTGTGAATGATGCGCCTGCACTTGCCCAAGCGGATATTGGAATCGCGGTAGGATCGGGAAGCGATATCGCCGCAGAAACGGCAGGTATTGTTTTAGTTAACAGTAACCCAAAGGATATTGTCAGTTTGATCTTGTTTGGCAAAGCGACCTACCGGAAGATGGTCCAGAACCTGGCATGGGCCACCGGCTATAATGTAATTGCTTTACCATTGGCTGCTGGTGTGCTTTACAATCAGGGTATTGTGCTAAGTCCCGCAGCAGGTGCAGTTTTAATGACCGTCAGTACCGTTGTCGTAGCAATCAATGCCAGCTTGTTAAAAGTAAAAGTTTAGTACAATAGGATATAAATTTTTAACGGAATTATATAAATGATCAATAAGGGTTGCCCCTATATTTACATAGAAATATTCAAGCAGCCAATGCTGCAATATTTTAAACAATAAGCGTTTTCATAAGAGCATGAAGTCTTTAGCTGTTTTTCTCATTTTGAATATATTGCTTTTATCCTCGTTTTCGGGTATGGCAAACATTCGTCATGAAAAAGCATCTTGTTGCATAGCAAAAACGCAAAAAGATTGTTGTCGCCATCAAAGACATAGTTCTGATGATGATTGTGCCAAAGGAAATTGCAACGCCATGCTGTCCTGCGGAACGTGTGGGTTTATCGTAACTCAGCCAGTATATTTTTCACCTGCGGTTATTGATCTTCATCAGCAATCTACCCACCCATATAAAACAGGTGAATTATCAGATTATCACGATAATGGTTGGAACCCTCCGAAGGCTTAATAATTCATTTGTATTGCGGCCACTTTATGACCGTATTATTTAATTAGTTATTAATCTTAAAAATTCAAAATCATGAAAAAGTTTCTTTTCATCACCATGGTGATGCTATTGTCTGCTATATCTATTACTTATGCCAATACCCCTTGCTGCAACAGCAAAATAACCTGCTCTAAATGCGCAAAGGGATGCGGGCCGAACTGCAAAGATTATTGCAGTAAAAGCTGTAAGGATTCAGGAGAATGTAAGACTAAGTGTAAGTTATAAGTAGAAAGGTAGCCGTCCCGTAATCGGGGCGGCTCTGCTTACCTGTCTTTAATCAAATAAAAATAGTAATTTCGATTTGTGAAACGTACCGCACTCATATTTCTAACGGCCATTTATCTTTTATCCCTTGTGGGTATTGGGATAAACCGTTTTTATTGCTGCGGTAAGCTGACTTCGGTTACATTGACCTATGCTTCGGCAGATCACACGGATCAAAATAATTGCTGCAAACACGACACTAAAAGCTTCAAGGTAAAGGATAGCCATGTAACTGCCGCTTCATTTGTTCTTAGTGAACTTTCCCCGGCAATTATACCAGCACCCGCTAATTGGGCTTTGCTTACTGTCGCTACCGGTCAAGTCAATGCTAACAGTTATCAGGCTAACGCCCCACCGGGTGAACCAGATATACCGATCTATACTTTAAACTGCACTTACAGGATCTGACCTGCGTTCTCTTAGCCCGTACTTTCTGTATCTGGCTATCTTTCCCTCGTAATCCATCTTAATTCATAATCCTGTATAGGTTTTGCCTATGCTATTTTATTCATTTTTTAAATTTTAATCTCATGAAAAAAGTAATGCTGATGGCTGTTGCCATCCTGTTTTCTGCTGCGACCGTTTTTGCCGCCCATTCCTCTAACCCGGTATCAGATACCACCAAAACAAAGAAAATAAAACCTGCTAAAGTACAATATACCTGTACCATGCATCCGGAAGTATTGAGTGACAAACCCGGTAAATGCCCGAAATGCGGTATGACCCTGGTTAAAAAGGTTGACGCCAAAAAGAAACCTGCAGCAAAAATGAAAATGTAATTCATTCAGCCCCGCCATTTGCGGGGCTGATTAAAGTAATTAGGATGATTAATCAATTGATAAGCCTGTCCTTAAAAAACAGGTATCTCGTACTACTGGCGGCCATAGGGCTTTTTGCCTGGGGCGTTTACGCGGTCCGTGAAAACCCTATCGATGCCATTCCCGACCTGTCGGAGAACCAGGTGATCGTATTTACCGAATGGCAGGGCCGCAGCCCGCAGGTGATGGAAGACCAGGTAACTTACCCGCTGGTGAGTAACCTGCAAGGCATCCCAAAAGTCAGGGCCATCCGGGCGACCTCCATGTTCGGGATGAGCTTTGTTTATATCGTATTTGAGGATAAAGCCGATGTATATTGGGCACGGAGCCGGGTACTGGAAAGGCTGAATTATGCGCAGCGGTTACTACCGCAGGGTATTACGCCAACGCTGGGGCCGGATGGCACGGGTGTCGGCCATATCTTATGGTACACTTTGGATGCCAAAAGTATGGATCTGGGCGAACAGCGGGCTTTGCAGGATTGGTACGTGAAACTGGGTTTGCAAACGGTTCCGGGTGTCAGCGAAGTCGCTTCCTTCGGCGGTTTTGAAAAGCAGTACCAGGTGACCATTGATCCCAATAAATTGAACTATTACCGTATCCCCTTATCGCAGGTACTCAAATCCATCAAAAGCAATAATAACGATGTCGGCGGGCGCAAATTTGAAATGAACGGCACGGGTTATATTGTCCGTGGCCTCGGTTATATCAAAAGCCTGACTGATGTAGAAAACATCTCCGTCGGCGTTAACAATACCATACCGGTTAAGATCAAAGATGTGGCTACGGTTCAAATGGGCGGCGACGAGCGCCTGGGCATTTTTGACCGCAATGGGAACGGTGAAGCAGTCGGCGGTATCGTAGTGATGCGCTATGGCGAAAATGCAGACAAAGTGATCCATGCCGTCAAAGCTAAAATGGCGGATATTCAAAAAGGCTTGCCTGCGGGCGTTAGCTTTAAGATCGCTTATGACCGCAGCGAACTCATCGAAAATGCCATTGGTTCGGTCAAACATACGCTTATCGAAGAAATGATCACCGTGTCTATTATTGTGATCCTGTTCCTATTGAGTATCAAAAGCGCATTAAGCATTATTATACAAATACCCATTACTATCGCCGCCAGCTTTATTTTACTCAACGCCTTTGGCATTTCCTCTAATATCATGTCCTTAACAGGTATCGCTTTGGCCATTGGGGTGATCGTCGACAACGGTATTGTGATGGTCGAAAACTCGCATAGGAATTTATCCATTGCCCAAGAAAAAGAAAAGTCATGACCACAGCAGAACGAATAAAAATCATAGAAGCATCCTGCAAGCAGGTCGGCCGTGGTGTGTTTTTTTCCACTCTTATCATCGTCGCTTCTTTCCTGCCGGTATTTTTACTGGAAGGACAGGAAGGCAAATTGTTTGGACCCTTAGCATGGACAAAGACATTTATATTGGCCATTGATGCCATACTGGCGGTAACGCTAGCACCTGTGCTGATCTCGTTTTTTTTGAAAGGGAAATTAAGGACAGACGACCATAACCCGTTAAACCGGGGACTGGAAAGAATTTACCGGCCCGTATTGAATTGGTGTGTCACCTGGCGTAAAACCACCATCGGCATCAATATCATTGCGCTGCTGATCAGCATACCCTTATTGCTTTCTTTAGGAAGTGAGTTTATGCCGCCATTGGATGAGGGAACGATCCTGTTTATGCCGGTTACCCAGCCGGATGTTTCCAATGCCCAGGCTAAACAATTATTACAGGTACAGGATAAGATCATCAAAAGCATACCCGAAGTAGCCAATGTATTAGGCAAGGCCGGCAGGGCCAATACCGCTACCGACAATTCACCTATCAGCATGACCGAAACAATTGTCTTGTTAAAGCCTAAAAGCGAATGGCGAGCCGGTATCAAAAAAGAAGATATTATCGATGAACTGAATGCCAAACTACAAATTCCAGGAGTAGTTAACGGTTGGACACAGCCTATTATCAATAGGATCAATATGCTCTCTACCGGTATCCGTACCGATGTGGGCTTAAAGATTTACGGGCAGAACCTGGATACCATTAATGTTTTGGCTACGCAAATGAAACAGGCTTTGGTTGGCTTAAATGGTGTAAAGGACTTATACGTTGACCCGATCACCGGTGGCAAATATTTGGATATTCAGGTAAATAAAGATGCTATCGGCAGGTACGGTTTGAGTGTGGATGATGTGAACGAGGTAGTCGAAAGCGCATTAGGCGGTATGAATTTAACCACGACCGTAGAGGGCAGGCAACGTTTCAGCGTGAATGCCCGGCTGGCGCAGGATTACCGCAATAATCTGGAGGCGATCAAACGCACGCTGGTACAAACCATGAATAATGGCCCCATACCGTTATCATCAGTTGCCGATATCAAGATCAGTGATGGCCCGGCGATGATCCAATCAGAAAATGCCTTATTACGGGGAACGGTATTATTTAACGTGCGTGACCGGGATCTGGGTAGTACGGTCAAGGAAGCTCAGGACAAATTAAATAACCTGGTTAAGACATTGCCTAAAGGCTATTATATCGAATGGAGCGGCCAGTATGAAAATTTGATACGGGCAGAGCATACGCTAAAAATGATCTTGCCGATTGTATTGATCATTATTTTTGCCTGTTTGTATTTCGCTTTTCATTCCATCCGGGAGGCGTTCTTTAGCCTGATCTCTATCCCTTTCGCTTTGATCGGCGGGGCTTATATGGTTTACTTCTTCGGGGTGCATTTATCCGTTGCCGTTGCGGTAGGTTTTATCGCCCTGTTTGGGATAGCGGTCGAAACCGGTATTGTGATGGTGATCTATTTGAATGATGCCATGCAGCAATTGGTGTTACTAAAAGGCAATTCAAAGGAAACGATCACCCGTGAAGATCTGCGCATTTATGTAATGAACGGCGCGGTGAAACGACTACGGCCAAAATTGATGACGGTCTGCGTAGCGCTGTTCGGTTTGGTACCGGTGCTTTGGGCGACCGGGACTGGCAGCGATGTGATGCTGCCCATTGTACTGCCGATGATCGGCGGGGTATTAACTTCTTCCACCCATATTTTACTGGTTACGCCTTTGATCTTTTTGATGGTCAAGGAATATGAGTTAAAGAAATATGGCAAACTGGAAGTATTGGAGGTAAAGGAATAATGAAAAAATATCAAATTATATTATCAGCAATGATGTGTTTGGCAAGTCTTGCCAAAGCACAACGCCTGCCTTTAGACAGCGTTTTAGCCCGTGTGGTCGCTAACCCGGCTTTGCTGGCTTATGACGCCAAAGGTAGCGCACAGGATGCTTACGCGACAGGCGCAAAAAGCCTGGATGCGCCAAAGATCAGCGCCGGGCAGTACCAAGTTCCTTATCAACTCAATCCAAATGGCGGAGCGTTTATGATCCAGGCGGAGCAGATGTTTACCAACCCGGCGAAACTTCGGGCCAAAGAAGATTATATGAAAAGCTTATCCAACGTCACGAAGGAAGATAAGAATTACCTGAAAAACCAACTGGTTGCCCAGGCCAGGCAGTATTATTATGAACGGGTGGTATTGGAAAAGAAGCTGGTGCAGTTGCAGAACACGCAAAGCCTGTTGGAGTACATGCTCAAGGACGCCAATATCCGGCTGACCTATGGCAAAGAAAAGTTGCCCAATATTTATAAAGCTAAAGCCGACCTTTTTGAACTGGATAATATAAGTGAGCAATTGAATAATGAGATCAGCCAAAGGAACATCATGCTCAACACGCTGATGAACCGGGCGCAATCAACAACATTTACCGTCGATACCACTATTGTGTTAAATGATTACGAAACCAATAGCACCGATACGGCAACACTGGCCGGTGCGCGAAGCGATATCAAAAGTATCAACCGCAATATCGAACTACAGCAACTCAATGCGCAAATGGAGTACGCCAAACGCAAGCCGGATTTCGGGATACAGGCCGGGCACATGCAAAGCTATGGCGGTATGGCCAACCAATATATTTTAATGGGTTCGGTTACCATTCCTATCGTACCCTGGGCATCCAAAGAATACAAATCGAACCTAAAGGGCATCCGCTACGAAGTTCAGGAATTGCGACAAAAGAAACTGGATATCCTGAACCAGGCACAGGGGCAATTAGCAGGGTTAAGAACGGATATGAGCAGTAAAAAACGGCAGCTGAAGAACTATAACCAAGACATCATTCCCGCCCTGCAAAATACCTATAAAACTTCTTTACAGGCTTACGAACAGAATACCGGCGATCTGCCATCCGTGCTGGAAGGGATAAAAAGTTTACAATCGGCAAGAATGGCGGCGTTGGACCGCTTACAGGAATTATTAACCTTACAGGTCGCTTATGAAAGGGAATATGAGAAGTATTAAGAATATTTTAAGCCTATCATTAGCCGTAATGCTGGTGGTAAGCGCCTGTGAAAATAAAAAACCGGTGACGGTTGCAACCGCGTCGACAACCGACGCGAAATATACCTGCCCGATGCACCCGCAGATCATGGAAGACCATCCGGGCAGCTGTCCGATATGCGGGATGACATTGGTAAAGAAATCAGGCCAGGCCAGCGAAGGTGCCGGGATCAGTCTGAATACGGTTTTACAACCGGTTAACGCCAACGTTATTTCTTCCGTTGGCTCGATTACGCCTGTAGAGAAAGTAACGTCTACCGAAATTTTGGCGGATGGCTATTTAGATTTTGATACCCGTACCTTCAACAATATCGCTTCCCGTTTTTCTGGCCGTATCGAAAAGTTGTATATTAAATATGCTTTCCAGGAAATCCACGCCGGGCAGCGCATTTTCGATATTTATAGCCCTGATTTGGTAACTGCACAGCAGGATCTTATCTATCTGGTCAAAAGCTCGGTGCAGGAAACGGAATTGCTCCATGCGTCCAGGCAAAAGCTTTTATTGTTAGGTATGACCTTGACCCAGGTTAACCAGGTGGTTAAAACAGGCAAAGCGTTTTACAGTATCCCGGTCTATAGCGCTTACGAGGGTCATGTGCATGATGTGGCGCATAGCCAAATGCCGGGCGCTGCGACAACAGAAATACCAACCGACTTTACAAATAATTCTCCCTTAGCCATTAAGGAGGGTATGTACGTTACCAAAGGTCAAACACTTTTCAATGTGGTTAACCCGCATCGCTTATGGGCGATCATTAAAATCAGCCAATCGCAGGCAGGCACCTTAAAATTAAATCAAGCCGTTAAGCTGACGTTGCCGGATATGTCCGGTATGCTGATAGAAGGCAAAGTGAATTTTATTGAACCTGTACTACAGGGCGGTGATAAAACGACCAGTATCCGTGTATATCTCGACAATATGGATCATGAACTGAAAGTAAATACTTTAGTTAAAGCGAACATACAAACCGGCTTGATTAAAGCTTTGTGGATACCTAAATCAGCGGTGCTGGATCTGGGCAACACCAAAGTGGTTTGGCTTAAACAGGGTGCATCGTTTAAAGCGCATGAGGTCAACACCGGGATTGCAAAAGGTAACGACATACAAGTAACCAAAGGATTATCGGCCACAGATAGCCTGGCGGTCAATGCGCAATATTTATCAGACAGCGAAAGCTTTATTAAAACCAAAGGAAATGAATAAGCTCATTTACATACTCTTGTTGTTTACTGTATCTGTTACGGCCTGTAAGCAAAAGCCCAAACCTATTGCTAACCAGCAAAACAAAGTCTACTATACATGCTCCATGCACCCGCAGGTGCATGAAGATCATGATGGCAACTGCCCGATTTGCGGTATGAAGCTAATTAGGGTTGAGTTGACGGATGCCGCCAACACCAATACGATCACCCTGAACGCAACACAAATGCAATTGGCGGCCATACAAACCGACACGATTCGTGAAGAAAATACGGGCAGCGAAAAAATACTGACCGGCACCGTTACGACTAATGAAAACACCGAAGCGGAGTTCAGCGCCAGGTTGGCCGGGCGGGTACAGCAATTGTTTATCCGGGCTATTGGTGAAAAGGTAACGATAGGCCAGCCTGTCTATTCGCTTTACAGTGAAGATCTGCAGGAAGCCGAAAAAGAATACCTGTTGGCTAAGCAGCAGCAAAAAGTATTACATAACCCCGATGTAGATTACAATCAATTGATCAGCGCGGCCGAAAATAAATTGAAATTATGGGGGTTGTCTATAGCACAGATCAAAACCCTGGCGTCAACGCAGAATGTATCTCCCACCACCACCATATTGAGTAATGTTGCGGGTACAGTAAGTGATATTGACGTACACGAGGGGGATTATGTAACGGAAGGTATGACCATATTAAAAACCCAGGGATTAAACAGCCTTTGGGTGGAAGCGCAGCTTTATGCCAGTGAAACCGGCTTGTATGAAGAGAACGACCTGGTAAATGTTTCCCTTCCTGACCTGGGCGGGCAGGTCATCAGGGGCAAAGTAGAATTTATGAACCCTGAACTTTCCGGGTCTTCCAAAGTGGCACTGATCAGGATCAGTATTCCCAACACCCAAGGGTTGATCAGGCCGGGTATGCTGGCTAATATCGCCATAGCAGGCAGCGGTCATCGTGCGTTAGCCGTAGCTGCTTCTGCGATCCTGACTGACGGTAAAGGCAGCATGGTTTGGGTCAAAAACACCAACGGTAGTTTTTCGCCAAGAATGATCAAAGCAGGGCAGGGCAATCAAAATTACATATCCATCGTTTCTGGTTTAAATGCCGGGGATATTGTGGTCACCAATGGAGCCTATTTGTTGAACAGTGAAGCTATATTTAAAAACGGTAGCGAAAATATGGCTGGGATGAAAATGTGAGTTTCCCTGCCGTCTTGAGTTCTCCTTGGTAGACAATGCCTTAAACTGCATCGTAGCCCTCCGGAAAAATGCACGGCAATTCATTTGGCTCATAGCAGCTGCCTCGGTCATCATTTTCCTACCGATGACTTTATCCTTATAAAGGCCTGACCACGCCTGATATATCAGCCGGGCAAATAAGTTCGTTCATGCGCCCCTGGATCTAAAATTTTTCCCGATTATTACGAATGGGCTCACCTGGCGGTCGCGCTCTTCTCTGTATCTTTCTCCGAAAGGATGCCGTTGCGATCGCTGAGCCTGATTGCGTTAACTGTTCAGGTAATTGCCTTCGCAAACACCTGAACAATGATATCCTTATCAACGCATCATGCCCTTCTCGCTTTCAATAGTTGAATATTGCCGGATTGATCAAAGAAGCGTGTCGGGCATTCCTGCCCTGATCCGATTCTTTTATATCCGCCCCCCGCTCTTTCAACTGACCCGGCTTAAAGGTCGACCAGGCCCTTCGGGTGCCTCGTCCGGCAATGGTAGCCGGAAGGGCAATCGTCCTTTAAGCCGGTTAATTTCCTTGTGGTTAACTTTTCAATGTTTCTCTTTCATAGCCCTTACCGGACTGCTTTAAAGTTTTATATCAGGTTCATTTAGCCTTTGCTGAGGCGAATTTACCCCTCTTCAGCGGCCAAGGCCAGGCGAGTGCCGCTATAAAAAATCTCCACACCTCCGCTGCGCTGCGGGTAGTATTTTTTGCGGCAGCCTTGCTCCGCTAGCCCCCCGCGCAAGTATTCTGCCTCTATCAAAGGCCAAATGAGGGTTTTGCCGAATGGGTCATTGAGGAACAGATTTTTTAACAATTAAATTTTTAACAAAATGGAAATCACAGGAAGATTGGTAGCAGATGCTACCGTGAGAGCAGTAAGCGATGAAAAAAATGTAACAGGTTTCAGGGTGGCCGTAAACCGCCGTTACCAGTCGCAGGGAGAACAAAAAGAGGAAACAAGCTTTGTGGATTGCACCTACTGGCGGGGTGATAAAATAGCGCCCTTTTTGACCAAAGGCATGCTTGTTCAATTATCAGGCTTTATGACCGCCCAACCGTGGGTGAACCGTGACGGTGAACCAATGGCAAGCCTGCGTTTCCGCACCGATGAAATTATCATGCTGACCAAGTCGGCTAAAAATGATGCAGGGGACGGTAAGAAACAGGCAGGCGATAAAAAAGGGGTTTTGAAACCAAGCGAACAGTTTAACTAATCACCAAAGCTTTGAGGTTATGAGCGTAAAGAACGACTGTTGGGATATCGCCCACGAATGGGCGAACCGGCAAGATGGAACTGGAATTGGCGCAGGTGGAAATATGCTGTACGGTGGCGGGTGTGTCTATTCTTACGGAGAGCATTTTATCATTGCTCGTCATGTGGCAAATGACAGCGGGGAACGGGCGGTATTGTTTACCGAACGCACCTACAGTCAAACGACTGCTAAACATATCGCAATCGTAAAGGGGGCAGCTTCACACCTGAACATCATTTATGTGGCAGACCCCGCATGGAGTAAAGATGATCTGTTTACGGAATGGCGGGGGCGCATGATCACGATAGCGGAGAAGTTAGCCGATGCCAAACGTCCGCAAAAATACGCTACCGAAATTCAGGCACTTTATGACGAAGCACAGCGGTACGCCAATTTCTTTGGTTATCCTATCCCTGAATTACTGGCCGAAGCGGGAAATATCCGTAATACGGAAACTTTCAGGAATTACTTAGCCAAAGACAAAGCCGAGCGGGAAGCCGAAGAAACCGGGTATAACAAGCGGTTGAAAAAGACCCAAAAAGAAAAGCTGAAAGCATGGCGGGCGTTCGAGAACAACCACTTTATGAGTTTGGACGGTTGGGACTACCTGCGTTGCAATGCGCAGACCTGCGAGGTAGAAACAACCCAAAGGGTCAGTTTTTCGCTTGACGAGGGCAAAGCCTTGTACGGGTTTATCAATGCCACCATTAACAAGGGCGGTTGCGGAGAGTGCGGGGAAACCTTTTTGGGTCGCTATCCCATATTAGAGGTCAACACCGTCTTTATCCGCATCGGCTGTCACAAGGTCGCTTTAAAAGAAATTAACCGATTTGCCAATCAACAGGGGTGGTATTAAGCCCCCCTCATTAACCATTAAAAATCACAGAAATGAAAACGTATCAAAATTATCATATACCCTGCGGTTTACTGTTGCTTGCGCTCGGTCTTTTTATACGCTACCACATTGGCAGGCGCAGGTTCAACCGCCGGGGTATCGGCGGTCTGCAACAATTCCCCACCTATAACAGGTACATTTTTACGGTCATCGTGGAACGGGTAATTTACTTTTTAGGTACACTATCACTGTTGGCAGGTTTGGTTTTACTCGCCATAGCAGGATTTAATCACATTAAATAATAACATTATGAAAACGAATTTTTTTGAACTAATAGCAGGTTTGCAAATCAATGGGACTTTGCAAATCAATATTCAAGCCCAGGAGGGCGGTACGCTAACCGTTTCGGTTCTGTTGGCCAACAACAACCCCAAAATCACCGCAGGTAAAAATATACCGCCTATGCTCTTAAAAGGCACGATACAGGAACTGGATGAAAAGTTTTTTTCCGAGGTAAACGAACCTGTTAAGCAAACGGTTAGACTTTTTGCCAATCAGGAAGCCTACCAAGCCGAACTGGATAAAGCTAAAAAACAACCTGAAAAGACAGGTAAAACAACAACCCCAACCGCAAAGAAAAGTACCGATAACAGCCTATTCAGCCAACCCGCCGAAGAACCTGAAATTGATGGGGATGATGATTTGGACGAACAATCTGACGAAACCGAAGCATTGGCAGAAAAACAACGCCTGTATGATGAAGCCATGCAAAGGGTTGGCCAGTTGAATACCGATATGAAATACAAGGAAGCGTTAGCACAATTGCCTGATGCCGAAGAATACCCCGACAAGGCAGACGAAATCAAGACCAAACGGGAACAATTACAAAAGCGTCAGGAACTCTACGCCAGTTTACAGGAAGTTTAACATTAACCATTACGGACATGATAGTTAACCAATTAACAAGGGTGTTTCTGCACAAGGAGAACGGACAGGAAGTGCGTTTGGCAGACCCCGGAGCGGAATTTACCGCCATCGAAGTGCAAAATTTCTATTCAGCGAATTACCCTATTCTGACCAATGCCAAAATCATCGGCCCAGAGATAAAGGACGACGAAGTGCAGTACCGCTTTGAAAGCACGATGGGGCATAAAGGTTAAGCCATGAAAAGGGAAGATAAAGTAAGAATAATCAAAATCAATAAGGAGAAAAGGGAATGGCAGCTACAACAGCAATTCAGCGGGCTAACAGACAAGTTAAACCGTTTACCCGATGCAAACGAAATTCAGCGCAATCCGTCAAGGAGCGCACCGCAGGGCATCGCCGAAATGGTTTTCTAACCCATCAATTTAAACCGTTTTGGGCTTTTGAGGGGAGTAAAGGCAGGGTAGAAAGGGAGTTTTTACACTCCCTTTCCCAACTCTGTGAGTATTACGGATTACCGATTTCACCGCCGAAAAATGTCGTGTTTCCGCAAAGCATTTATCAAACGTGGTGTTTAGTCTGCGAAGCCTTGAAAGCAAAGGGTAGCCAACTGGATTGCTTTATCGCTTGCGATGATGACCACGTAGCTACATTGGCTACGGTCAGCAGGTATGATACAGGTATGAATTTATTTTACATCCCTGTACGCCCCTTATGGCATTGGGCGCAGAGCGCAGAAGCACAGAAATTAGCAAACTTGCTGTTAGGTATTTGTGCTTATCTGCATCAGGTCGTTCAAATCCCGTTTTATACAGAAAATAGTAGCTATTTAGGTGGTCAGTATCAAATGATAGAGGATTGGGTAAATGATGACCAGGACGATGCAGACGACCGCCAAAGCCAATTGGACGAACTTTACACAATGCACAATGCCGGGTTGAAACTGCACGAGCAAATCCGCAATCCGCATTATTTGGAACAGTTTTCGCATATCGTAAGCGATTTTCAACCTGTGGATGATTGGGAAAAGGGATGGGAAGCCATCGCAGTCGAGTTTTTAGCCTTGTATCAAAAATACCCGCAACGTTCCATATTTGACAATATCCATTCAGGCTTGCTTTATCCCGAAGATGAAGACCGTATTTCTGCCGACCAGTATATTAGCTTTTATTGGAGCGGAGAAGGTTATTTAGCGGAAACACTTTTTGATACGGTAAACTGCAATTTTCAGGAAATCCCTTATATGGATGAACCCATGCACCTGCAAATATTTGACCGATTGCCTGAACATGACAAACCTGATTTTGATTTTGAAGACCGCCTGTTTGAACAGGTATGGCGATTTTGTAAACTCTTAAATGACCATGATGATGAAGAACGTGAGCCAAACATTTAACGAACAATATTTACCTGTCAAAGCCTTGCTAATATACAAGTCCGTCGAACAGGAAAGCCACGAGCGCAGGGAAAGTGAACTTTATGTGGAAAGCTACGATATCGGAAAACAGGGTAACCCTATCAATGCCCATCCTTTATCGGTTACTGAAATGGTGATGCTAAGTGAATTGATGCAGTCCACCCAAGACCTGAAAACCACCTACCTGCAATGCCGGGGTGTTTTGCCAACCAAGTTAATTTTTGTGAATGCCCAAAATAACGGCTATGCTATTTGGCATACCCCGCCACAGGAAACAGACCTGTTTTTTTCCGAGGGTCTGGGCATCGCATCGGGCAAAACCAAAATTCCCGCCCTGCTGTGGAAAGCGACCAAAGAGCGTTTGCAGGTCTTTGCCTTAAAAGGCAGGTCAAAGCCAAACGCCGATACTTCGATGTATTATGCGCCTTTATTTAACCTTTCGCAGGACGGTAGCGTTTGCATGGGTACGGTCAATATCAATATTGACAGGCAAACCCATTTAGAGCAGTTTATGGCGCAATGGGAAAGCTATTTTTTTAACAGCTATTTCACCCATACGCTCGGTAATCATCGGCATTGCAAAGGCAATCTTGTTCAGTTATGGCAGGAACAGGTCGGCACAGGCAGGGAGTTCCCGCAGAACGAGTTAGTTAAAAATGGTAGAACCCTAAAAGACTTGATAAGATGAAAAAGAAAACAGCAAAAGATAACCGCACAGCGGTGCATATCGTCAACAAAGAATTATTACAACCCTATAATCCTGTTACCGTCAACCTCATCGGTGCAGGGGGAACAGGCAGTCAGGTATTGACCGCACTGGCAAGAATGAACCAGGCTTTGGTTGCCCTTAATCACCCCGGCCTGTTCGTCAGGGTATTCGATGATGATACGGTGAGCAGGGCTAACTTGGCAAGGCAATTATTTACGACAACCGAATTAGGTTTACCCAAATCAGTAGCCTTGATTAACCGCATCAATCGTTTTTTCGGCACCAACTGGCGGGCAGTAACCGAGCGATACGATAAGGCTTATAGCGGGCATAAAGAAAGTGTATGGGCAACGATTACCATTGGCTGTGTCGATACGGTGCAGGCAAGAGAGGAAATTGCAGAAATCCTGAAAGCAGGTAACAAGAAAATGAACAATGGCCGTAGTCAGCCAATCTACTACATAGACTTTGGCAACAGCAGGGACACCGGACAGGTTATCCTGTCCACTATAGGTAAGGTCAAACAACCCGATTCTAATCAATACCGTACCGCCGATACCCTACCAATGGTAACCGATGAATTTGGCGATTTGTTAAAGGCATCCGAAACTACCGATAATACGCCAAGCTGTTCCTTAGCCGAAGCCCTGACCAAGCAGGATTTGTTTATCAATTCTGCCTTAGTGAATGTAGGCGCATCGCTCTTATGGCAGTTGTTTAGGGAGGGCATCCTATTCAACAGGGGCTTCTTTTTAAACCTAAAGGATTTAAGGACACAACCCCTAAAAGTGGCTTAAAGCATTTGACACTTACCCGCCGGAATTGCCGGCGGGCTTCGGCGCGCCGAAGCCCCGTTTCGCCCCGTATTTTCTAATGGCCGCTGATAATGGTGAAAATACGGGGCGCTCCATTTCAAAAGACGCCAGCTTGTCAGTTAAATATATTAATCAAATCCTTCACTGAAAAATTCAGCGGTGCTAACGCCAAGTGCGTTAATGATCTTCAATAGGCTATTATACTTAACGTTACCTCCGAGTTCTACACGGCGAAGCAAGATCCGCCCGATATCATTTTGGCCCGCAAATTTTTCGTAATGGTGATGGCCAGCTTTCAGGCGTAATGTTTTGATACGGTTCCCCAATTTTTTAAGCGCATCAACCTCGGGGTCGATGCCTGCTATCTTATTCAATTTATTTGAGATCATTTGGCAAAATAAATCAACCGAAATGACTTATACTACCGCTTTAAAGCTGTTTCTTTTGTGAACATAATTCGGTAATTTTGGTTATTCAATAGTGGCATTCCTGCCACTAATTGTGATAAGGTTTAGGTTGAAAGGTCCCGGCAGCGAGTGTTCGGGACCTTTTATTTGATATAGGTTTTCTGCTTATTGTTATCTTAGCGGTAGATTATGGCTAAACTTTTTATTGTCGGCTTTCCAAAAGACTTCCAGCAGATCGCGCTCGTTGAACTGTTCAGTATCCACGGAACGGTGAACACGGTAACGTTAGTGACGGATAAAGTTACCGGGCAGCCCAAGGGCTACGGGTTTATAACGATGAATGATGACGCGGGGGCTAAACGTGCTATAGCTGCGCTTAACGGCACATCAATGGGTGGCCGCACGATCAGTGTTCGATTCGCCGAAGAAAAACCACCAGCAAGGCAAACTTCTGAAAGGCCTGCATTTCACAAAAGAGATAATCGTACCGCAGCCCCCAAGTTTAAAAGGCCGAGGCGGGATTAGGCGGCGACCGCTGCGTCCTGGCTTTTAAGGATGCACGCTATTAATTCCTTTTCTATAACCAGGTATTCCTGATGGCAATGTTCGGGTTGTGTGATGTGAAAAACTCCGCTTTCGTTCAGCTGCATATGGAACCGGTATGGTTTGCCTTCATGCATTACATATACCTGGAAAACTTTAAGTATGGTCGCATGCAGGGTATTGAAGCGAAATGTTTTACCCGAAACTTCAGTCGTAAAATTTTTGATCATCCGCTAAAATTAGGGATTATTAATCCGGTACTGCTGGTTCGTTGATAAAATTTCCGCGATAGCCTGGTCATTTCAGCAGGATCGTTACAGGCAGATACCTTCGTAATTGTGCAAGCGCCGCTTGCACAATTTTGGACAGACTTCTGGTTGCCGGTTGTTATTTTCTTATCGCCAGTTGTATTTTTGATGTTTGTGTTTTCAATTGTTTTGTTAATTCCGTTAATAATTGTTTTGTTGCGTTTGCTTGTAATTGTTTTTATGTAGTTGTTTATAATTGTTTTACTACATTTGTTTGTAATTGTTTTACTACATTTGTTTGTAATTGTTTTATTGATACTAGTGATAAGGCTGTTCAATACAATCAAAATGAATTATGGCAACACCAAGAGAGCGATTAGTTGAAGCACTGAAAGTATTACAGGAGTTACAGGATCAAGGAGTTGTCGCGATACATACTTCTGAATTACCTAAAAATTCCATCCGCGTATTACTGGTCAGAAAAGGGTTTCTTAAAGAGATCATCAAAGGTTGGTATATACCTGCCGATCCGGGAGAACGTCCCGGTGACAGCACTTCCTGGTACACTTCCTATTGGGACTTTTGTATCAAATTCCTTGAATTTAAATACGGAGCCGATTGGTGCATTTCAGCGGAACAATCGCTGCAGTTGCATTCAGGTAATTACACTGTACCACTTCAGCTGATTGTCAAATCACCACTGGCGAATAATACAGTGACCAGCCTGCCATTTAATACAACGCTGTTTAACCTCAAAGCTGACCTTCCTGAAGCAGCCTTAAGAACGCGGCAGGACGGACTTCGGTTATATACATTGCCTGGAGCGCTGATCTATGCTTCCGCAAATACTTATGCACGAAACCCGGTCGACGCGAGAACCGTGTTGTCATTGGTCAGGGATGCCTCGGAACTGTTACCCGTATTACTGGATAATGGGCATACTTCCATTGCGGGTAGATTAAGCGGTGCTTTTCGAAACATTGGACGAGACCGGATCGCAGACGATATTCTCGGAGCCATGCGTTCTGCTGATTATACCGTGCGTGAACTGGACCCCTTTGAAGAAAAGGTCGCTGTAAGCTTGTCT
Source organism: Bacteroidota bacterium (assembly GCA_040389105.1). Classification (GTDB taxonomy): domain Bacteria; phylum Bacteroidota; class Bacteroidia; order Sphingobacteriales; family Sphingobacteriaceae; genus Mucilaginibacter. The sequence continues at coordinate 294,217 of JAZKAO010000023.1, read as the reverse complement.
GCGCGAGAGCGTTCGCCTTATGCTAACCGGCTACGCCTGATGTGGCAAATGATGAGGCCCGCAGTTATCGGCCATTTTCCTTCAGCACCGGGAATACCCAAAGAAAAAGATGTTTACCTGAAACATATTGATGACGTGTTCATAACTGACGCTTATCACTCCCTGTCCATCGAACGCTATCGGGTCACACCCGAACTCATCGAACGGGTGAGCAGCGGTGCCTGGGATAAAGATTCAGACCCCGAAGATAAAAAACAAAAGGATGCCATGGCAGCCAGAGGTTATTGGCAGGCTTTTCTAAAAGTGAAGGAAACGATCAGCGCTATCCTGGCTGGCAGCAATCCGGGTGACCAGGCGGATAAGGGCCATCCCGGTTGGTACCGTGAACTGTTCGATCCGAGTGTAACAGCCGGCTTATTGAAAGCTTCCGATCTGGCTGGTTACCGCAATAGCCAGGTATTTATTTCCAGTTCAAAACACACCCCGTTAAATGTCGATGCCATGCGGGATGCGATGCCCGTCCTGTTCGAATTATTGGCGAAGGAATCTGAGGCAGGTGTAAGGGCAGTGTTGGGGCATTTTATATTTGTTTTTATCCATCCGTATATGGACGGGAACGGAAGAATGGGACGCTTTCTGATGAACACTATGCTGGCATCGGGGGGGTATCCCTGGACGGTCATACCTGTGGAACAGAGAGATGCCTACATGGCTGCACTCGAAAATGCAAGTACAGGACAGGATATAGCGCCATTTGCTAAATTTTTGGCCCACCTGGTAGAGCAGGAAATGAAAGGCAGGCCGGAAGCGAAATTGCCTGCTTAACGAACAGCTTTGTCTTATCAATAATTAGCGGGGCCGGCTTTAAGTGATACCTATTAATCGATTCCATAAGCATGTTTGCTTTATAAATTTAAAGGACCTTTTTGCAAGTCAACACCTACTGTTAAAGAGCTTTAGGTCGGTAATTGTTGCACTTGGCGAAATATTCTGTAGCTTTGTCACCAATTGAAATACTTAGCCATCATATTAAGCGTCTATATGACCATATTGTCCCTGCTGCCTTGCCAGGACAGTAAAGATATGATCACGCGTGTCATTCATACGACCATTCAAAAAAGCCACGCCCCCAGCGATGAACGCGGGCAGGAAACCTGTTCTCCATTTTGTACCTGCTCCTGCTGCTCCACGGTAAGGCATTTAACAGCGCCGATCACAACAGGGATATTTACGCAAAAAATTCAAAGTGTATATCCTGACTATAGCATTCCTGGCATTCAGAAACAGCCGATCAAGATCTGGCAACCCCCGCAAATAGCTTAATACGATCTTTTTGATGTTTTCGCCTGCATTTTACTTTGCATGGCTTTTCCGTATTCGTATTCATTTATTACAAATTTATGTTTGATAGCATTATCGCGTTCTCAATCAGGAACAAGGTAACTATCGGGATCATGACATTGGTTTTAGTACTGGTGGGCATTTATTCAGCGTACAACCTGCCGGTTGACGCGCAACCCGATATTACCAATAACCAGGTACAGATCATTACACAAGCGCCGAGCCTCGGCGCTCAGGAAGTGGAGCAGTTCATTACTGCTCCCATAGAATTATCCATGGCGAATATCGCCGGGATCATAGAAAAACGTTCGATATCCCGTTCGGGTATCTCCGTGATTACCATCGTTTTTAAAGACAACGTGGATATTTATTGGGCCAGGCAACAGGTCAATGCCCAGTTAAAAGAAGCCGAGAATAGCATCCCGACCGGATTAGGTGAACCGGTACTGGCACCCATCACCACCGGTTTGGGTGAGATCTACCAATACGTGCTCCACACCAAAAAAGGTTTTGAAAGCAAGTACACCGCCACCGACCTGCGTACCTTGCAGGACTGGCTCGTACGTACGCAATTAGCGGGTACCGTTGGTGTGGCCGAGGTGAGCGGCTGGGGCGGTTATGTGAAGCAATACGAGATCGCTTTAGACAATGACAAGCTGAACTCCTTAGGCATCACCATTCCGCAGGTCTATGAAGCCCTGCAAAAGAACAATGAGAATACCGGCGGCTCTTACATCGAGCAGCAAAGCAACGCTTACTTTATTCGTGGATTGGGACAGGTACAAAACCTGGACGATATCCGCAAGATCGTAGTGCAGAACCTCAAAGGTTCGCCTATCCTGATTCGTGATATTGCCACCGTGCAATTCGGCAGCGCGACCCGTTATGGCGCGGTGACCCGGAACGGTGAAGGCGAAGTGGTGGCCGGCGTAACCCTCATGCTAAAAGGCGAGAACTTTAGCCAGGTGATCCAAAACGTGAAAGAACGGATGGTACAGATCCAAAAGTCATTGCCTGAGGGTGTGGTCATCGAACCCTTTATCGACCGCACAGAACTGGTTGGCCGCGCCATAGGCACCGTGCAGCGTAACTTGCTGGAAGGTGCATTGATCGTGGTGTTTGTGCTGGTACTGCTCTTAGGTAACCTGCGGGCAGGTCTGGTCGTGGCTTCGGTTATTCCTTTGGCCATGCTGTTCGCCTTTTCCATGATGCGGCTGTTTGGCGTATCCGGCAACCTGATGAGTTTGGGTGCCATTGATTTCGGGCTGATCGTAGATGGCGCGGTAATTATCGTGGAAAGCGTGGTGCACCATATCACAACGGGTAGCTACCGCCAAAAAGGAGTTGAGAAATTGACTACTGAACAAATGGATGTAGAGGTCCGCGAAAGCGCCAGCAAGCTAATGAAGTCCGCAGCCTTCGGCCAGATCATTATCCTGATCGTTTATCTGCCCTTATTATCATTGGTTGGTATCGAAGGTAAGATGTTCCGGCCCATGGCAGAAACCGTGGCTTTTGCGATCCTGGGCGCGTTCATCTTGTCGCTGACTTACGTTCCTATGGCCAGCGCATTGTTCCTGAGTAAAAAGACCCAGCATAAGCCGAATATATCCGACCGCATTATCGGATTCCTGCAACGTGTTTACCAACGCGCTTTAATCGTAGTGCTCAAAGCAAAAGTTTTAACGGTGGTTATGGTGTTTATCTTTTTCGGTGTCGCCATTTGGACTTTCAGTAAAATGGGCGGTGAGTTTATCCCAACGCTCGAAGAAGGTGACCTGACCGTAGAGATCTCCATGATGCAGGGTACCTCGCTGACCGAAGTAGTCAAAACCTTTGGCAAAGCCGAAAAAGTATTGAAAGATCAGTTCCCCGAGATCAAACAGGTGGTAACCCGTATCGGTAGTTCTGAAATACCAACTGACCCCATGCCGATGGAAAAAGGCGATATGATGCTGGCCATGAAACCTAAGGGTGAATGGAAAAGCGCCAAAACACGGGAAGAAATGACGGAGAAAATGGAAGAAGCCCTGTCCATTATTCCCGGTATCAATGTCGAAATATCCCAACCTATGCAAATGCGCTTTAATGAACTCATGACCGGTATCCGGCAGGACGTCGCCATTAAGATCTATGGCGATGACCTGGATGTATTGGCTACCCAGGCGAATAAGATCGCCAAACTCATTGCGCCGGTTAAGGGCGTGAGCGAACCCTATATCGAGAAAGTAAGCGGCCTGCCGCAGATACAAGTCGCTTATAACCGCGATAAAATGGCGCAGTACGGTTTGAATATCAGTGATGTGAACATGATCCTGAAAACTGCTTTCGCTGGTAGCGTAGCAGGTGTCGTATTTGAGGGCGAGAAAAGGTTCGATATGGTGGTTCGTTTGAACCGTGACCTGCGGGAGAATATTTCCGGCGTAGAAAACTTGCTGATACCCCTGCCGTCGGGTAATAAGGTGCCTTTAAGCCAGGTGGCCGATATCGCTTTCAAGGATGCACCGGCCCAGGTTTCCCGCGAAGACGGCAAACGCCGAATTTATGTGGGCTTTAACGTTAAAGACCGCGATGTGGAAACCACGGTTAAGGAGATCCAGGCCAAACTAAATAACAGTTTTAAACTGCCATCGGGTTATTATATCACTTATGGCGGGCAGTTCCAGAACTTGCAGGCAGCTAAAGCCCGTTTGTCTATCGCCGTTCCGGCAGCTTTATTGTTTATCCTGATCTTACTTTATGTGACGTTCAGGTCGGTGAAAGAAAGCCTGCTGATCTTCACGGCGGTGCCTCTGGCCTCGATGGGCGGTGTAGCCGCCTTATTATTGCGTGGTATGCCCTTCAGCATATCGGCAGGTGTCGGTTTTATCGCCTTATTTGGTGTGGCGGTATTGAATGGTATTGTACTCATCGGTTATTTTAACCAACTGAAAGAAGAAGGTATGGATAATATCTATGACCGGGTATTGGAAGGCACAAAGACCAGGCTGCGCCCGGTGCTGATGACCGCCTCCGTAGCCTCGTTAGGTTTCCTGCCGATGGCTTTATCGGCCAGCGCGGGTGCAGAAGTGCAGAAACCACTGGCAACAGTAGTGATCGGTGGTTTGATAACAGCGACATTTCTGACATTGTTCGTTTTGCCTTGCTTGTATTTACTTTTTAACCGAAAAGAAACGATTAAGGTTAAAGTACCGAAACCTTTATTAGTATTTATATTAGTCGGAGGCGCTTTGTTATTGCAACCAGATTTATCAAAAGCACAAAGTAATCCGCCTTTAACATTAGATAGCGCCATTGCTAAAGCGTTGCGAAACAATCTGCAAATACGCTCTGCCGGATTGTCCGTCGAGCAAAGCCGTGCTTTACAAAAGTCGGGTACCGACATTCCTAAAACGGAGCTGATGCTCACGCAGGATCCGACCAGCGGCGGTAACATGGACAATGCCATCGGTATCACCCAGAACATTGCCTGGCCGGGATTATACAAGAACCAGCGCAAGTTGCTTAACCAGCAAACCCTATTAGCGGAAAGAACGGGGAATATTACCCGCGCCGAGATCACCCGCAATGTGCGCAACGCATACTATGCTTACCTGCTTAACCGCGAAACCTTGCGCATCTTGCACTACCAGGACAGCATTTACAACGGTTTTGTGAAACGGGCGGAGGTCAGGTTAAAAACCGGGGAAACCTCCAACCTCGAACTGTTCAGCGCCAAAAACAAGTACCAGGAAGTACAAACATTGAAGATCGGTGTACAAGCCGACCTCAAAAGCAATGAACTGGCTTTAAAACAATTGCTGAACACGACCGAAACGATAACTGTTGCCGAAAGCAAGCTGCCTTTATGGTTGGCTATTCCCACTGATTCCCTTAACACTAGCCGTAACACCCAGGTGATTGCCGAACTGCAAAACATCGAAGTGGCCAATGCCCGTGTAGCGGTAGAAAAATCCAAAGGTATGCCCGACCTGACCGTCGGCTATAACCAGCAACTGGTGATCTCCGGCTTTAACCCGGCGGGTATTGACCGCGGCTATTCGCCCGGCACCAGAATCGCGGGTATCCAGTTAGGTGTCGCTTTGCCGATCTTCAATGGGGCGAACCGCTCCAGGGTGAAAGCTGAGAAACTATCCGGCCAGATCGCGCAGACCAATTATCAAAACACCCAAAGCCAGGTGCGCCTGCAATATGAGCAGGAAATGCAGCAGTACCAAAAGTACCGGCAGGCAGTGGATTACTATACATCGGGTGGGTTAAATCAAGCAAACGAGCAATTGCGCATCGCGCAGGTTTCTTTTAACCTGGGTGAAATCGGCTATGTGGAATATATCCAAAACGTATCCGCCGCCGTGCAGCTCAAATTAGCTTATATCGAAGCGGTCAGCCGTTTGAACCAGTCCGCTATTCAATTACAATTTTTAAGAGGAGAATAATATGAAATTATATATCACCACCCTGCTTTTGGCCGCAACTTTACTGGCCGCCTGTTCAGGTGAAAAGGCTACTGACAAGGAGAAAGACAGTAGCAAAACCGAGCATAAGGAAAAAGAGAACGGCCTTGAATTAAGTCCGGAACAAATGAAGTCGGTAGGTATCGAAACAGGTCCTATTGAGCAGAAGAACCTCGATGCCGTAGTTAAAGCCAACGGGCAATTAGCTGTACCACCGCAGAACAAAGCCGATGTCAGTATCCTCTCCGGCGGTATCATCGGGAATATCAATGTGCTGGAAGGCCAGCAGGTACATAAGGGCCAGGTTTTGGCTACCATTAAGAACCAGGACCTGCTTAAACTGCAACAGGATTACTTAGCCGCCAAAAACAATTTCACTTATGTGCAGGCCGAATATGACCGCCAAACACAATTGAAAGCGGCAGGTGCCGGTACCGGCAAATCATTCCAGGCCTCCGAAGCGACCTATAATGCCGAGCGCTCCAAACTGACCGCTTACGAAAGCCAGTTGCAGCAATTAGGTATTTCGCCGGGCAGGATTAATAACGGGCATATCGTTAGCCAGTTCCCGGTATTATCACCGATTAGCGGTACGGTCGGTACCATTACGGCCAATACCGGTGCTTTTGTACAGCCCGGCACTTCGATCATGGAAGTGGTGGATAATTCCAAGATCCATTGCGACCTGACCGTTTTTGAAAAAGACCTGATGGCGGTGAAAGTAGGCCAAAAGGTAAATTTCCAGTTGACCAATCAGGATAACCAGGTCATCACCGGGGTCATTAACGGGGTAAACAAATCCTTTGAGAATGAAAGCAAGGGTGTGGTAGTTCATGCGGTCATCAACAACAAGGCCCACCAAAACCTGATACCCGGTATGTATGTCACCGCGCTGATCAGTACCGGAAGCAAACTAATGCCCGCCGTCCCTGTTGATGCAGTGATCCGCTCCGAAGGCAAGCAGTATATTTTTGTGACGACCACGCATGATAAAGACGGCAAAACGATTTTTACTAAGACGGAAGTAACCACCGGCGTAACCGAACTGGGTTATATCCAGATCACGCCGTTAACTGCTTTACCGCGTAACGTACAGATAGCGACCAAGGGTGCATTTTATTTACAATCTAAAGCCGCAGGTGGCGCTGAGGAAGAATAACCATGAAAGAACTGGAAAGTAAATTATTGGAAAAGCAGATCAATCCAACGGCTATGCGGTTGGTTGTGCTGGACTATTTTCTTAAACAAAACAATGCCGTGAGCCTGACAGATATGGAACTTAGTCTGGAAAAAACCGACCGGGTTACCTTGTACCGCAGTGTTAAGACTTTTGAAGAACATGGCCTGGTTCACCGGATCGATGATGGTACAGGTATCACCAAATTCGCGCTCTGTCAGCCAGCCTGTACCATCGAAGGACATCATGACCTGCATGTGCACTTCTACTGCACTAATTGCCAGGAAACCCACTGCCTGCCTAAAACACAGATACCGGAAGTGACATTACCCGGCGGATATGAGCGGCAGGAAACAACCCTGCTGGTCAAAGGTTTATGTGCAGACTGTAAGCAATAATGCACTACGATTGCAGGGCTTAGCTGCTTAAATTTGAAGAAGTTAATTATGAGTGAAGAAACATTTGAGGGTTTTGACGATCAGTTAAAAGATCTGCGGACCGAAGTAAAAGAAAAAGCATTGAAACTGGCAGCCGGCTACCATCAGGATGGCCTGGAAGCAAGCGTAGCTTTAAAAAAAGCAATTGCAGAAGCTGAACTATGGTTTTTAGATTCAGAAGGTTAAACGTTAAAAAGAGAGCTAACACCTATGAAAAAGGAACAAGATAAAACGAAGCCGGCAAATTTAAAAAAGCCGCAGGTTGATATTACTTCAGCAAAGGATAAGGAAGAAAAGCACGATCACGACCATGAGGGCGGTGAAGCCGGACATGACCATGAACATAGAGGCATTTTTGGCAAGAATACAGAGTTGATTTTCGCCGCTCTTTCCGGCGTATTCCTTGCATTAGGCTTTGGCTTGTCATTTGTTCATTCCCTGCCACTCTTAACGAGCACCATCCTGTATGGTATTGGGTATTTCTTTGGTGGCTTTTATACGACCAAAGAGGCTTATGAAGCAATCAGTAAGGGTCAGTTTGAAATTGACTTCTTAATGCTGGTGGCCGCTGTTGGCGCAGCGTTTTTAGGGCAATGGGCCGAAGGAGCCCTATTGTTATTCCTGTTTAGTTTTGGCCACTCGCTGGAACATTATGCGATGGGTAAGGCGACCAAATCCATAGCCGCATTGGCAGACCTTGCACCGAAAACAGCCATTGTGCGACGTGACGGTAAAGAAACCGAAGTGCCTATTGAAGAACTGGTATTGGGCGACATTATCATAATTAAACCGAACAGCAAGATTTCAGCCGATGGCGCGGTCATTAAAGGCGAAAGCAGCGTGAACCAGGCACCGATCACAGGTGAAAGTGTGCCGGTAGATAAATCGCCGGTTGCCGACCCGGATAAAGACCACGACGATAAAACACTGAAAGCAGAAAATAAAGTTTTTGCCGGAACGATTAACGGTAGCCAGGTATTGGAAGTAAAGGTCACCAAACTGGCGGCTGATTCCACCCTTTCCCGTTTGGTCAAACTGGTGAACGACACCGAGGCGCAGAAATCGCCAACGCAGTTATTTACGGATAAGTTGCAGAAGTATTATGTTCCGGGAGTATTGATCCTGGTTGGCTTACTGCTATTAGCATTTTTGGTGATCGATGAGCCTTTCAGTAAAAGCTTTTACCGGGCAATGGCTGTACTGGTAGCTGCCAGTCCTTGCGCCCTGGCTATATCGACACCAAGCGCGGTATTAAGTGCTATTGCAAGAGCAGCCCGTAGTGGGGTACTCATCAAAGGCGGCGGGCCATTGGAAGAGTTAGGCGGTTTGACCGCTATCGCTTTTGACAAAACAGGTACGCTGACCGAAGGTAAACCACAATTAACTGGTGTAATTGCTTTAACCAAATTGTCGGAAGATGAAGTATTAGAAATTGCGATTGCCGTCGAAAAGCTAAGTGACCACCCTTTGGCTGCGGCTATCGTTAAAGGTGGTTTGGAACGTTTGAAGCAAAAGGATATTCCATCGGCCAAAAACCTTCAGGCGGTTACCGGCCATGGTGTCAAAGCGACGGTTGGAGGAAAAAAGATCGTGATTGGCAATCGCAGCCTGTTTAAGAAGTTAGCTGACGATGTGCATACCCAAGTTGAAAAGCTGGAGAAAGAAGGCAATACCACGATGCTCGTGGAGCGTGAGGGTGAGATCATCGGATTAATTTCACTGATGGATGTACCGCGTAAAGAAGCCAAGAAAACGCTGGCTGAACTCAAAGAGCTGGGTATCAAAAAAATGATCATGCTGACCGGGGATAACCAGCAGGTCGCCGAAGCGGTAGCTAAACAGATCGGTATCACCGATGCGATGGGTGGCCTATTACCCGAGCAAAAGGTAAAGGCGGTCCAAGACCTGATCAAAAAGGAAAAGAAGGTAGCTATGATCGGCGATGGCGTAAATGATGCGCCGGCCATGGCCAAAAGCACGGTAGGTATCGCTATGGGTGCCGCTGGTTCTGACGTGGCTTTGGAAACCGCCGATATCGCTTTAATGGCCGACAGGTTGGATAACCTGCCGTTCGCCATTGGTTTGAGCCGCCAGTCCCGCCGGATCATCAAACAGAACCTGGTGATCAGTTTAGGCATGGTGGCGGTTTTGATACCCTTGACCATTTTAGGTATATCAGGAATCGGCCCGGCAGTGATCGGGCATGAAGGTTCGACGCTGGTGGTAGTCTTTAATGGCTTACGCTTGCTGGTTTACCAGAATAAGCGAAAATAAACAGCGAGGAATTATGAAAGCTTTTGAAGAGATCGTAAAAGACCATTCACCGAAAATCTATTATTTTCTGCGCAGAATGGGCCTGGAGCATGAAGATGCGGATGAAATACTACAGGATGTATTTATCCTGCTTTGGCGGGACCTGAAAAACGGTCATGGATTGGATATGGCAAATTTCAGGCTCTATCAGCATGCCATAAAAAAAGTGCCCAATTCTATAAATGAAAACAATACGAAAGATCGGCTCGTTTTCATATTGAAACAGTACGAGGGATTTGATTTCGGCGAAATTTCTGACATGACCGGTATGGAGGTTGGCGATGTTCGGGAAAGTTTTAAATCAGGATTGAAATTAGAAGCTGTTAAAATGAAAGGAGGCCCTTACTGATCGTAAGGGATCTCTTTATTATTGTCAGCTACCCCGAAAATATTAAACGTGTAACCTTGATCTCCGTGATTTCTTTCGAAGCTTGGTATCTTCAAAATTCATCAGCATATCAGCCATTTCTTTCTTGGTCTCACTTTGAAATCCAGCCCAATAATTTTGAGTCGTAGCTAGCGTAGTATGACCTAATGCCTCCTGTGCAAATTCCATCCCTTGCTTCCGGGTAACCTGGGTAGTAAATGAATGCCTGGCTTCCATGGTACCTTTAATTTCCATGCCATTGGCTTTCGCCAGCTTTTTCATGTGCTGATTGATGAACCGAACGAAATTTTGGTTAACCCTATGGCGCTCTTTAGCATCCATCCCAGGTGTAAAAATGGGGAATACATAATCATTTGGCCTGCCCTTTTTGTTGCCATACTTTTCCATAACCCATTTAACGTACTCCGTCATGGGGACGATGATCGGTTTAGGATCTTCTTTTGTCGTCCTGATAGTTTTATGCCTGAGAAACGAAAAGTAAGTGCCATGGATGTCCTTAAACTTCAATTCAGAAATGTCCCGGATATTCATACCGTTGCACTGGTAACTGAAGAACCAGAAGGCTTTCGCCCTCTCCTGAAAAGCATTCCCATTGGTATCGGCATTAAACAGTTTCTTCAGGTCAGGTGCCTCAATTGCTTTTTTAGTGTTTTTGCCGGTTGGGATTTTATACTTTTTAAAAGGATAAATTTCTTTATCAATTATTCCATCTTCAATAGCCTGGTTAAATATCTTTCGGGTAGCCCTCAAATAAATGCCAACTGTTGTTCGGCTGTTGTCCTGGGCGATCATCCAGTTTTCATATTTATTAAGAAACTCGGGGGTGATCATATCAAAGGTGATCACCTCAATCGGATTTTTACGGCTGTAATTGATATATTCCTTTATTGAATTGATACTGCAGGAATAACTGGAAGAGGTGCCGGTCTGATCATTTTTATCAAGTACTTCAATGTAGTTATTGTAATGGTCTATGATATTCGTTAACGATTGCTTGGTGGCAAATAATTGCTTTTCGAATTTTTCAAACGTGAAGATCTTTAGATCATCAACCACTTCATTGGCCCTGGCTTCTAAGGAGGTAAGTTCGATCTTTAATTCTTTTAAGCGGTCACCTTTTGGTTTAGCCGTTTTATAAGAATTTTCAAAATCTTCAGCAGAAGCATAAGTGCCGGTATTAAAGAGTTTTTGCCGGCCGTAAAACACCTGAATTTTTACAGGATAAGTGCCATCTGACAATTTCCTTCTCATATCAAGATAAAGTGAAATTATCGCTTTTTTAGTTATCTTTTCCATATTTTCACCAAAATTTGCATACTTTATTTTTCAAATATACGAAAAAAGTACATTTTTAATATCATTAAGGCACTTTTTGCCTCTCAAAATTTGCATACTATTTGCATACTTTTGACCAAAACAACGGTAAAAATCGACAAATATCGAAAAGTATAAAATCAGTAATTAGCTGATTATCAATAAATAAAGACAAAACAACAAGTATCGAAAAGTACCTGTTTCTGACTGTTAATCAGAGGGTCGCTGGTTCGAGCCCAGCCTCAGGAGCAAATGCAAAAAAGCCTTTAACTTAATTGTTAAGGGCTTTTTTGTTTTTAGTACCCTTCAATGGGCGCCGAAGTAGGTATTGATAGCAGATGCTTAATTCGTTCTACTTTTCTCTTCCTCTGCGCTGCTGTTATCGTTACGTTTACGGGCGTTAGAGGCCTTACCGAAACGGTAGCTAAAAGATAAGCCCACATACCGGGTATCGGATGTACGGGTGTTGAATGCATATATACCGTTAATGCCAATTGTTTGGTTATGCAGGGTTAAGGTGTTTAATAGATCATTCGCGTTAAGGCGGATGGTTCCCTGCCCCTTTAGTATCCTTTTTTGAATGCCTAAACTGATATTGTATATCGCATCATTTTTACTTTGCCCGTAAGCCTGGCTACCGGGGAAAAACCCGTCCAGTTCGGCACTCCAGTCTTTACTTAACTGGAATTGGTTGGTGGTCTGTATTTCGTGCGTGCCAACCTGCTGGTCCAGGCTCACACCATTGGCGCTGCCCTTAATGTGCTGGAATAAAATAACCGCATTTAAGTTCAATGTCCACCATTTTACAGGGTTAAGAGAAACATAAGGGATGATCCCAAGGAGGCGGCTGTCGATATAATTAAACGGCCGGGTGATAAAGAGCGTGCCATCTGTTTGTGTAAGCGGACTGATGCCGTTATTCCCGCCGCCGTAGCTCAGGGTCAATCCAAAGTATTGTTTGTAGCTGTACTTTAACTCCGCATATTGGTTGAACGAAGGTATCAAACCGGTATTACCGCCGTTATAAGTGTACTGATCCTGGAAGAAAAGGAAGGGGTTTAGTTGCTGATAGGACGGCCTCCTTAACCGTCTGCTAATGCTCAATACCAGCGTATGGTTTCCTGAACTATCTAATTTATGCAGTAAATACAACGAAGGGAATAGATTGGTATAATGTTTAGTAAATATTGAATCGGGCGCAGCGGGGTTGCTGAACTGGTGACCGTCTGCATTTGTCTGCTCCAGTCGCAAACCTGCCTGAACCGCCCACCTTTTCCAGTCCTTTTTTAAGTTGACGTAAGCGGAATTGATGTTTTCGTTATATTGAAAATGATCGCTTTTCCGGTAATTGGTCACCAAAGTACCTCCTTGCCGATCCTGCCAGTTACTTTGATTGCCGGTGCTTACATAACTGGATTTTACCCCTCCGCTAAATTCCGCTTTACCGGCTATTGGCTGTGTATAGTCGGCTTTGCCGGCATAGATATGAATGGTGGAAGGAGACGTAAAAACTCGCTGCTGGCTGCTGAATAAACTTCCATTCGGCAGTGAAACTTCTGCTAATGAAGGTTGATTGCTGCCGGTATAATAGTTCAATTGATCTATATTGACAGACAGCCCTTTGCCGCTCTGGTCAAATTTATGCTGAAGGTTCAGATTAAAGCCGTAATTCTGTGTTGGATAATTGCCGCCGGTCTGGCCCCGCCCGATAGAATCCAGCTGCATCAGGCTATTGTACTGGCTGGTTGTATAATTGAGCAGGTCGGTTTTAGGGCGGGTACTGCCGCTAAGCATGATCCCGATGGTTGTTTTCGGCGAGACAAAATAATCCATACCAACACGCCCATTGTAAGCGTTTGAAGTATAAACAGATCGACTGGTTTGCAGAATAACGTTAGCAGGGAAGTAACGGCTGAAGGTTTGATCGCTGAAGTTTTGATCATGATTGTACCCGATATTACCGAATAGGTTAAACTTTGGTGTCCGGTAGTTCACATTCAGGGCATCGTTGCTCCGGGCATAGGCCCCTTGGTTATAGCCCAGGCTCAGCGAGCCATTAAAACCTGCCGCCTGGTTTTTCTTTAAAACGATGTTGATGATAGCGTTCCCGTTAGCATCATAGCGTGCGGGAGGGTTACTGATCAGTTCCACTTTATCCAGCATCCCGCCGGGTAGCGAGCGCAGATAAGCGGCCAAGCTTTGGCCGCTCATGTAAGTAGGTCGGTCATCCATCAGCACCAGCACATTATTTTTGCCGTTAAGCGTAATATCATCACTCGCGCTGACCATGACACCGGGGCTTTTGGCTAAAACATCCAGCGCATTGCCGCTCGCGGCCGAGATCATTGCATCAACATTGACCACGGTACGATCGATATGCTGTTCGACGAGCGGCTTTTTCGCGGTGATAATTACGCCACTCAATATCTTGGCGGCCGATTGTAAGACAATGAGCGGCAGTTGCACGTTACCATTAACCAATACACTATTTTGGTAAGGCAAAAAACCAATATGGGTAATTTTCAACGTATAACCGCCTTTGGGAATGCCTGAAAAATTAAATACCCCGTTTTGCCCGGCAGTTCTGCTCACGGAATCTGTTAAATTCCGCAGGATTACCGTTGCACCAACCAAGGATTTGCCTTGCGGGTCTTTAACCTGGCCGCTGATGGTGTTTTGCGCATAAATGCTGCAGGAAATAACTAACAGCAGGAGTAATAAGGTAGCTTTCATACGCCAAACCTCAGGCTATCTTTTTTGTCTGTAAAACTATAGGGATATAAAGCAGAAGGGAGAGGCTGGATTATCTAATTTGGGGGACGCGCCGCTTTATCACCACATTGAGTACGTTCATCCCCAGATAAACGCTATCGGAACCCAGTAATTTTTTTGCAGATTATTTTGAAGAAATTAGCGGTATGAAAAATAAATGGTGGTTTCATATTGCCTTCAGTTTAGCGGTTATCGCCACCCTGCTATTGGGTATGTACCTAATCTATTTGGCGGGTTTCCGGTTTCACGAACTGCCTTCTGTTTTTACCGATTGTTTTTTCTTTTTATTGTGCATTTATGCCGGAAGATGGCTTGGTAACCAATACTTACAAAGTAAACTTACCATTTTTATCAGTTATTCGCTTGCCGTAATAACTGTGCTCGCAGTACTTAAATGGTTATTAGTAAAATGTGTATTTAACCACCACTACGCGGGCTTCCTTGAAGTTGCCCGTGATACTATGCCATTTTTCCTGGTAGGTCTTGTGGGAGGTATATTATTAAAACTGATCCGGGCCTCCATCCAAAAGGATTTGAATGACGCCCACCTGCAAAGTCAACAAAAAATGATGGAGTTTGATCTACTGCAATCGCAACTAAGCCCCCATTTTCTGTTTAATACCTTAAACAATCTATACGGGATCTCTATAGAACAACACGAGCGCATACCACCATTATTACTTAAACTTTCGCAGCTACTACGATACTCGGTTTACGGCGGTAAAAAGCAAACGGTACCCTTAATTGAAGAATTAGATTATATCAAAACGTATATCGAATTTGAGCAGATCAGGATCAGTGACCGGCTGATCTTGAAAACAAATATCGATCAGGTTACCGATGCCGTTGTTAAAATTGCGCCAATGGTACTGATCGTTTTTATAGAGAACGCGTTTAAGCATGCCAAAAACACCATTGCACAAAAGATCTACATTGCAGTTGACTTACAAGTTACCGATGGGTTTATCAATTTTTCAGTGGTCAACTCTTATAGCGAAGAAGTAAACCCGGTACAAGCAAAAGATGAACACTCGGGCATAGGTTTAACCAACACCATAAAAAGGTTAAATTTACTTTATGAAAACAGTTACGAACTACAGCAGAATAGTGGCAACGATGTTTACCACGTACAGCTTAAATTGAAAATAATTAAATGATTACCTGCCTCATTGTAGATGACGAGCCCGTAGCCCGCGGCATCATCAGAAATTATTGCAGCCATTTGCCTTTCCTGCATATCATGGCCGAATGTGGTAATGCTTTTGAAGCAAAAGAGGTTTTACAGAGTACTAAGATAGACCTGATCTTCCTGGATATCAACATGCCGGTATTGAGCGGCGTTAGTTTTTTAAGCACGGTCAAAAAACCGCCAGTCGTTATTTTTACCACTGCTTACCAGGAACATGCGGTCACCGCTTTTGACCTGGCAGTCTGCGATTATCTGTTAAAGCCATTTTCTTTAGAACGGTTTATGGTTGCAGTAGATAAAGCCAGGGAAAGATTACAAGTCCCCAATTATACAGTTTTTGAAAACAAGACCAGCGATCAGCAAGATGGATTTTTTATCAAAACGGATGGTAAACTGGTTAATGTGTTATATAACGATTGCCTGTACGCGGAAGCCCAGGGTAATTATACCAAAGTAGTCACGTCGGACAAAATCCTGTTAACCAAACTGCCTTTAACAGAGTTGCAAAACCTATTACCGCCAGCCTCTTTTATTCGAGTACACCGCTCATTTCTTATTAACAAATCAATGATCAGCCATATTAACGGGAACCGGGTTTTTATTCAAAAGAACGAGATTCCTATCGCAGGAGTATACAAAGAAACGCTTCTTAAAGCTATAGGAGTAAAATAGAAACATCGCGTCGTAAACCAAAATTTCGACATTAATTGCTACCAAAAGAACATATCCGGGGGACACCTGAAGGCTTAATCCAGATAGCCTTTTAATACCCAACTGCGGGAATTGGCGCGCAGGCGGGCCAGGGCTTTGTCCTTGATCTGCCTGACGCGCTCGCGGGTGAGTTCATATTTATCGCCGATCTCTTCGAGGCTATGCGGCTGCCCGTCACCCAAGCCAAAAAACAGGGTTAATACGTCCCGTTCTTTTTCGCCGAGTACCCGGAGGCTTTGCGCTACCTCGATAGATAGCGATTCTGCCAGCAAACCCTTGTCGGTTCCCGGTTCGGAACTTTGCAGCACATCAAGTAAGGTGTTATCCTCCTCAGCGGAGAATGGGGAATCATAGGAAATATGCCTGCCGGAATGGCCGATCACATCACTCACCTTTTCAGCCGTGGTTTCCAGGCTTTCTGCTAACTCCTCGGGCGTCGGCTGCCGTTCATATTGCTGTTCCAGCTGTGAGGCTGCCTTGGCAATTTTGGAGAGATCCCCTACTTTATTCAGCGGCAGCCTGATCATCCGGCCTTGCTCGTTGATAGCCGACAGGATGGATTGCCGGATCCACCAAACCGCATAAGAAATAAATTTGAAACCCTTGGTTTCATCAAAGCGCTTGGCGGCTTTCACCAGCCCGACATTGCCTTCGTTGATCAAATCGCCCAGTGTCATCCCTGAACTTTGATATTGTTTCGCTACCGAAACTACGAACCTAAGGTTCGCCGTAGTTAAACGTTCTAAAGCGGCCTGATCGCCTTCCCGTATTTTTTGCGTTAAGATCACCTCTTCCTGCGGGGTAACCATCGGAATCCTGGCAATATCTGATAAATATTGATTCAACGATGCGCTCTCCCGATTGGTGATCGACTCACTAATTTTAAGTTGCCTCATTTATGAAAATTTGTTAATGTGAATGCTAAAGATCCGGTGTCTTATCGGGCGCGAAAAGCTTGTGCTGATGATTGGGCTGATGCCTGCGGAGGAAAGAATGCTTGCAAATCTTTAACGAACAAAGATAAGCACGAAATGAAAAAACTGTGTTGACTGAATGTCAATTGATTAGGGCACCCGGCGTTTGGCCGAATTTTTTCTTGAAGGCGTGGGAGAAATGGGACAGGCTTTCAAAGCCGAGTTCGAGGTAAATGGCCGAGGGTTTTTGGTGTTTGTGCTTAATGAGGTGCCGGGCTTCGATCAGGCGTTTTTCCTGGAGCCAGTGGCGGGGCGAAGTATTAAATGTTTTTTGAAAGTCGCGTTTGAAGGCGGCCAGGCTTCGGCCGGTCAGTTGAGCGAATTTTTCGACAGGGACGTTGAAGCGGTAATTGCTGAGCATGAATCGTTCCAGGTCTATTTTGTGCTGCTCGGAAAAGTCAAACAAAAAGCTGCGCAGCGCGGGCAGGGCGTTCATCAATAGCTTAACACCTTCCTTTATTTTTAGCATCCCCATTTCTTCGGTCAATACGGCCGATACGCTGCGGGCATAGGGTACGATGGATTGAAAATAACCTTGCAAAAACTCGTTGGAGGGCACCAAAATATTGGGCGGGCCGATATATTTCTGCCCGCCCTGTAGATGCTCTTCCAGCGCGATCTTGCGCAGCAAGTCTTCCTGTAAAGAGATAATGATCGTTTCGTAATTGCCCCCGGCCAGCGGTGTTTTGGTCAGCGTCCCTAATTGGTTCTTGCCGATCAGCAACATTTCACCGGCCGTCATGGACACCTGCTGGCTGCTGGTTTCGAGCGTGAACTGGCCTGAAACCTGCAAGACCAAGGTATGATGATTCCAGAAGCAAACCTTCTCCTTCCGCTCGGCGGAGAGGTAACCATAGAAAATCACGCCTGGAAGGATCTCGGTTGGATTGGTCATTTAGCGTTGTAAATAAGTGCCGCCTAATATAGCGCCCTGTGCAAAAGTAGTGTTTAAACGCTCCATTTCGTCTTCACTAAAGCTAATACCCATCGCCGCTGTATTTTCCGGCAACCTCGTCCTTTTGCTCATGCTCACCAATGGCATGATATGTTCCCCCTGCACATTGACCCAGGCTATCGCTAATTGCGTTGGCGTAACACCCTTTTCAGCAGCAAGCGCCTTTAAGACTTCGACTTTCTCCAAGTTATGAACCAAATTTTCCCCTTGAAAACGGGAAAAATGGCTATGATAGTCATTCGCAGCCAATGGCACTTTCATTTCCCCGGTCAATAAACCCTCCGCTGTATTGGCAAAGGCCACCACACCAATACCCAATTCTTTAGCCACGGGCAGCAATTTACTTTCGATCTGGCGGTCGGCCAATGAATAACCTATCTCCAAAGCACTTACCGGGTAAACACTATTGGCCAAACGCAATTGCTCCGCCGTAATTTCCGACACACCTAAGTACCGCACCTTACCCTCCTTAATGAGATCGCCTACCGTTCCCACAATATCCTCCACCGGCACACTCCCATCCATCCGGCAAGGCTGGTACAGATCGATGGTCTCGACCCCCAAACGCGTCAGCGAATAATTGATAAAATTCTTGATCGCCAGCGGCCGCAGATCCAAACCCAGCCATTGGCCATTATGAAAGATCGCCCCAAACTTCACACTGATAAACGCCTCATCCCGCCGACCCTTAATCGCCTTCCCCACCAGCAGCTCATTATGACCCGCGCCATAAAAGTCACCCGTATTCAAAAAATTGATCCCGCCATCCAAAGCCTCCCGGATCGTCGCCACACTCTCCGCCTCATCCGGCACAGCCCCTCCCCAAATGGAAGACATCCGCATACACCCCAAGCCCAGCTTGGAAACCAGCGGCCCGTTCATACCTAAATTAATTTTTTCTATGTTTATCATAACCCAAAGATCGCCAGAAAACATCCTACCAAATATCGCAGACGGCTCAATTTAATTGCCTGTGCGGCTCGATAAATTTCGCATTCGAAACCCTGATAGGGTCGCCAGGAAAAAGGCAAGCGGCCTATGCGGAGATCTACAGGCGGCATCATGGTTTGTTGTTTATCTATGCCAATAAAAAACTCAACGATAAGGAAGCGGCGAAAGACTTGATCTCGGAGATTTTTCTAACGCTTTGGAACAATAGGGAAAGTCAAAAATATAAATGAGTTGGCGGCGAACAAACAAATCAAGCGGGCGCTTAGAGTGCTTCGGGTTAAATTCGGCCTGTTCACCTATTTGCTCCCCTGTTACCACCTGACTATATCAGCGCATAAAACAAAGTTTATTGAAAGAACAGTTTTTTCTATCGGATTGCAAGTTCATTTGAGTTCTGGAGAAATTTTGCAGAATTATAAAGAAAACAGAAAATCTAAACATATTACAAAATTGGTAAAAAATATTTGAGCGAAACTTATTCAAGGAATAGCTAAATTTATCGATGGTAGAATGGCTTAACTGCATTCGCATTATTACCAGCTAAATCCTATGATATCAACTAAAACCTTAAAAATTGCGATTGTTGGCAAACGGGAACATCCGGCTCTTAGTAAAATAACACCCTTACTTTCTGAGTTATCACAAGCGTTCAACCAGGCTTTTAATCATACACATTTTAATATTGTCAGCGGATTAGCTGATGGCGCTGATCAAATAGCCTCTAAGGTGTTTGTTGATGCGGGTAATCTTAAAGGAAGTTCAAACAAGGTCAATTTATCTGCGATAATGGCGTTCGCTAAACCAGACTATTTGGATACTATAGTGGATAAAGCAACCGCAGACACTAAAGAAGCCTCGTCGAATAAATCGCCCAAAACTATTTCTGCACCGAGCGAACCTAATTCGGCTGCTTTTGCCTCATCCCGTACCAATACACGAACATTATAGCCTTTGGCTATTAGTCGCGGAACAAATCTGCTGCCTACCTTTCCGGTAGCGCCTGTAACTAATATTTTCATACCCCAAAGTTCCGCCAAAAAGCGATACGGCTTTAAAGGATATCAAACCAAAAAGTATGATTATCAAACCCTGAATGACTTAGGAACTACGCCCGTCACCCGCTTGAAATAATTATTGAAATAAGTAGGATACTCAAAACCCAGCGCATAAGCAATATCGGCGACGCTCCAGTCCGTATGCTGCAAAAGAGCTTTGGCTTCCGCCGCGATCCGCTCCGCAATATGTACTGAAGTCGGCTTACCAGTTACTTCCTTGACCGAACGGTTCAAATAATTCACATGCACCGAAAGGCCCAAAGCAAAATCCTGCGCATTACGCAAGCGCAGCGGGTCATTGCTCCGCTCAATCGGGAACTGCCGCTCCAGCAAATCCATAAACAAATGCGTGATCCGCGTCGCTGCATTCTTAAAAGGTATGATATGCTGTGAAGGCTGAATCCGCAAAGCCTCATGCAAGATCACCTCGATACAGTTCCGGATCAAATCTCCTTTAAAAGGATAATCACCATCATACACTGCCAGCATCTGTTGAAATATAACCTTCATAAAAACAGCCTGCTCGGCATTCAACGGAATGACCGGGCTATCACCCGCCTGCATCAAAGGCGAGTTCTTCAAAACCTCCGTCCGGCCAATAAAAGCCTCCGTAAACAAACAGGCATAACCACTCCGGCTCCCAGCACGTTTTACCGTATGCGGCACCTTCGGATTGACAAAAAACAACACCGTCCCATCGATCTCCAAAACCCGGTCGCCCGAATAAATGGTCATCCGCCCATCCACTAAACCCATCTTGTAAAAATCCCGCCGCCCCCGCGAAACCGGCAAATCCCGGGTATCAACAATTGACGGCAGCTCATGCACCCTAAAGCCTTTCAGCCTCAGGTCCGCCATATTCACGCCGGGAATCTCCATTTCCATGAAACAAAATTAATAAAATCAAACTATTTAACACCCAATATTTGGCGCACGTCTTCGCGGTAGGTACTGCCGATGGGGATCTTGATGCCGCTAACAGTGAGCTGATGTACCTCGATCAGGCTGATATGACGGATAGCCACGACATAAGATTTATGTACCCGGATAAAATCGGTGGCCGGCACCGGATCTAAAATATTTCTTTGCCGATGCCGCTGCAAAATTCAGGGTTAACAAATGGAAAACGGACCTGGAATTAAACGCGGTCAACTTCCTGAACGTAAAAACCTACAACGCACTTTATTTATCAGCCAATACCTTAACAGCCGCTTCCTATGCCCTTCCGGGAAGGATCATCCTGTTGAAGCTGTTATTTAATTTATAGCTTTCATAGATGGATAATCAGAAGACCGCTGGTTCGAAGCCCGCCTCATGAACCTAAAAATCAATGACTAAACTTTGGCGGGTGGTTTTTATTTGCATAAAATTTGCATGCTTTTTCTTTATTGCGTCTCCTTGATCCGAAACGACGATCTTCCAGAAGAGGTCTATTTTTAACCCTCCTACAGCATTCTCCTATCGGGCTTTATGTGGATTCGCCAAAAAAACATCAAGGCATCTTTGCTTAAACAATGTCGATGTAAACAGTCTTACAAGCAAAATTCTATATTTGCCATATACACATGCCACCGTCAACCGAACTCAGCGATCAACAATTAATCCATTTAATAAAAAATGGCGATCGCGCGGCTTTTGCCGAGGTTTATAAACGTTATGCCGAAAGTCTGGCTGGTTTTGCAGCTTCAAAATTGTACGATCTGGATGATGCCCGCGATGTTTTGCACGACCTGTTTGTTAAGCTATGGGAAGATAGGTATACCCTTAGTGTTAACGACAATTTAAGATCTTTTCTTTTCGCGGCCATCCGGTATAAGATAATTGATAAAATCAGGCGTAACGTTACCCGCCAGGAATATGATGTTTTATTACAAGCCCTGGCAGAACCGCAAGCCAATGGCATTGAACAACAATTGGAAGCAAAGGAGTTACACGCTTTGGTTGATCATTCGCTGGAGCAATTGCCGGTCAAAACCAAACTAATCTACCAACTTAGCCGGAACGAACACCTGTCCATTACGGAAATAGCCCGACAGCTTAACCTTTCCGAACAAACCGTAAAAAACCAGTTAAGCATCGCTTTAAAGCACTTACGCCAAGCTATTGCCGGCTTAGGTATCCTGGCTTTAATGATGGATTGGCTGGCTAAATAAAATATTTTCATTTTTCTTCGGTACTCTGCCGGCTTTCATCCGACAACTGTGAAAATCAACAGGTATGAGCCGTCCGGATATTTCCAGTTTATTAGAGCGCTACGCCATCGGAGCAACTTCAGCAGCAGAAAATCTGCGTGTTGAAAATTGGTTAGCTGAACATCAATACACCCACAACCAATGGGAGCGCATGGATACCGTGGGCCGCGAACAATGGTTGGGCCAGGTATTTGCGGATGTGGAATCTACAATTGATAAAAATGTGCCGGTAATTACCATGCGCCCGCACCGCACGCTGTGGCGGGTTGCGGCCATTGCAGCATTGCTGCTCATTTGCTTTAGCTTATTTTGGCAACGTGCCGCTCTGCAAAACTGGCTTACCCCAACTCAATTAACAACGATGCAAACCGCCGCTAATCAAAAAAAGGAAGTGGTATTAAGTGATGGCAGCAGGATATGGTTAAATGCCGGCTCGGAGTTAAAGTACCCTGAAAAATTTAATGGCACCACACGTGAAGTGTTTTTAAGCGGCGAAGCTTATTTTGATATTAAGCACGATGATCGAAAAGCCTTTATTGTACATACCGGCAGTTTAATAACCACCGTACTGGGCACTGCTTTTGATATTAAAGCAGGTAAAACAGACCGACTGATTATTGTTACCGTTACCCGTGGTAAAGTAAGTGTAAGCGAGGGCAAGCGCCTGTTAGGCTTTATCACCCCCAATCAGCAGATCAGCTATAACCAGCAAAATAAATTGCATGTACAAACCGCGGTGGATGCAAGCCAGGTTATTGCCTGGCAATCTGCCGAATTGCGTTTTGAGGATATTACTTTCCAGGAAGCGGCAAAAATCCTGTCAGAACGGTTTAACGTAAAAATTACCTTCAGTAATGATAAAATAAAAGCATGCCGTTTTTCGGGCAGCGCGTTAAGTGGGAAAAACATCGACCAGGTATTAAAAGTGATCTGCGCTTTTAATAATGCCCGTTATAATTATAACAAGGATGGCAGCATCAGCATAGATGGGAAGGGCTGCAATTAATTAGATTAGCTTATAGAGATATAGATAACACTAACACCCCCGGCTTTTTCTGCCAGGCAGAGAAAGCCCTATAAAACAAAACCTGCAAGCCGGATGCAACCGGCCCGCAGGCTACCCGGCTAACCGGGAATGTTTTAAATCATTTTGGCAATCACTTAAAACTTTTAAAATTATGAATTTTTCTGCACAAAAGCAGAAACGGGGGAGCTATTATGCTTCCGTTTTTACCAAATTACAACAATACAAGTTAAATATTAAACCATTCATGCGCGTCAGTTTTTTGATTACCGCCTTGCTTATCTCCACGCTACAATTACTGTTAGCGGTGCCTACACATGGCCAGGATATGACCGTTGAAAAGGTAACCGTAAGCCTGAAACAGCAAGAATTAACCAACGCGTTTAAGCAAATTGAACAGCAAACCACCCTGCGCTTTTTTTACCGTAAGGCAGAGGTTGATAAGTTAGCTAAACTGAACCTGGCGCCAGAGAGACGTACCATTGAGCGGACGCTTTTTGAATTGCTGCATAACACCAGCTTCACCTTTAGGCAAATAGATCAAAATATCCTGATCGAAACAAACGGTCAATCACCAAACGTAAAAACAAGGATCAGCGGGAAAGTATTGGCTAAGGATAATAACCAACCGGTGCGTGCTGCCCGTATAGAGCTATTACGCAGCGCAGACTTGCAATTAGTAGGGCAAGCTTTTACCGATTCTATTGGTCGTTTCGAAATTATCACCCAGGATAACTCGCTGCATATCATCAGGATAGCACTCATGGGCTATCATGTATATCGGACGCAGGTTGCAGATGGCAATGAAGTTGGCTTACCGGAAATTTATTTGGAGCCTGACCCGAAACTATTAAAGGAGGTAGTTATTGCTGCCAGAACGCCACTGGTTAAGCAGGAAGTGGACAGGCTGGTGTACAATGTGCAGGGCGATCCGGATAATAAAACCAGCACCGTACTGGATATACTGGGTAAAGTTCCGCTGGTATCGGTTAATGCCGACGGCGATATCAAACTAAAAGGCAGTTCAAGCTTTAAAGTACTAATAGATGGCCGTACCTCATCCTTAGTAGCAAATAACCCGTCGGACATTTTCAGGGTAATGCCGGCCAGTAGTATCGCCAGTATTGAAGTGATCACTATCCCGCCCGCGAAATATGATAGCGAGGGATTAGCCGGCATTATTAACGTGATTACCGTAAAGAAAAAACTGGACGGTTATACCGGCAATCTGGGCTTTCAGTATAAGTTCCCCAACGGGCCGCGCAACTATTCTAATTTCACGTTTAAAAGCGGCAAATTCGCTATGTCTGTATCAGGAGGCTATAACATCAACAATACCCCGCAAACGCCTTTTTCTATCTCCCGGCAAAACCTTAACCCGGTTAATTCCACCATTGACCAGGAGGGTACGGCCCATACCATTAATCATCAAAGTGTTGTTTATTCCCAGTATAGTTATGAGCTAGACAGCCTGAACCTGATTTCGGCAATTATTAACTACGCTAATGGCCTCAACCACCGCATGGGCAGCAGTTTTACCCGCCAGATAGACAACACAAACAGCAGCTATCAATCATACGAGGACGGCCGTAACACCCAACATGGGTATGACCTTGGTTTGGATTACCAAATGGGTTTTAAGCGCAAGAAAACGCAACTGCTCTCGTTTTCCTACCGCTATAGCGATAACGACTACCACCAGCTTAACCTGTTTACCGCATCTCAGCAGGTAAATTCGAATATTAACGATTATAACCAGGATAACATTTCAGGCACGAAAGAACACACCTTGCAACTGGACTATACACATCCTTTAAAGCATGTGGATATAGAGGCAGGTATTAAAAGTATTTTCCGGAATAACTTTAGCGATTATGTAACCACCTTGTTTAATACAGGCAACAGTTCAGTAAACGGTTTTAATTACGATCAGGACATTTACGCAGCTTATAATTCCTACCAATTTAAGCTGGATTCCTGGACGATCAAGGCAGGAGCAAGATGGGAGATGACTTCGATGAAGGCTGACTTTTCATCAGTTGGTATCGTCAATATTCCCGATTATAACCGGGTAGTACCAACCATTGCCGTTCAAAAAAAGCTTTCCAAATCAACAAGTATTAATTGGGGGTACACCGAACGGATCAGCAGGCCGGGCATTAGGCAGCTAAACCCTTATATCGACCGGCAAAATCCCTTGTCTGTTAGCTATGGCAACCCCAATCTGCGGCCGGAATTGAACCATACTTTCAGTTTCCGTTATAGTGTGTATGGCAATGGCTCTTTTAATGCCGGCTTAGATTATACTTTTTCAAACAATTCTATACAATATATAAGCCTGTTAGGGGCAGACGGAGTAACTAATAACACCTACAGCAATTTGGGTAAAAACACCAAGCTCTCGGGTTACATAAGCACTAATTATCCGCTAAGCCAGCGCCTAAATCTGGATACTTATGCGGAGATCAGCCGGGCACATCTGACCGGAATGATTGATGGGCTGAACTATATAAAAAACGCAATTTTAGTTAACACTAACATTAACTTAAGTTACAAAATGGATCATGACTGGCGTGCAGGCTTTGAGTTTCAGTATTATAGTCAAACGGGAATAGCCTTGCAATCAAGTTTTAGTCCATATTATTATACTTCCTTTAGCCTGTCTAAAAGCGTATTCAATAAAAAGCTGAACATCCGCGGCACGGCAAGTAACCCTTATTTAAGATATCTTAATTACAAGATCAATTATTCAGATCCGCATTATAACCAGGTTATACAGCAGGATATTGTTTATCGCAGGTTCAACATTTATTTAAACTACACTTTTGGAAAATTGCGGGATGCTGCTGTAAAAAAGAACAAAAAGTCGGTTAAAAACGATGATACTTCAACCATAGCACCACCAACGCCGCCCGGTAATTAACTCAAACATTAAATCTTTAACATAAAAACCATCATCATTATGATATTGGCAGGCATTGCCTGTAGCTTTTGTGCAAATGCACAGCAATACCAGGCATACTTGAACAAAGCATTAACGCATTAAAAAAGCTTACATCTTTAAATTAAATTCACTTAATCTTATATTATGAAAAACTTTATTTCATTTCTAATTCCTCTTTCTCTCTCTTTAGGAGCAATTGCCCAGGTCCATACCGTTCCATTCAAGTCTTCAAGTACTCGTCAAATAAATATTTCACTTAACAATAGTGATGTTGAAATTATAGGTACTAATGAAGATAGTGTAACTATTACTGCGTCGAACTTTGTTGAATCCGACAAAAAACTTCTTGGAGAGAGCGCTACTGGCCTAAACGTAAAGGTTTCAGGAAAAGTTTTGGATATTAAAAAGTTATCAGAGTCAACAGCCTCTTACGTAATTAGAGTGCCCAAAAAATGTTCTTTATCCTTTCAAGAAGAATTTCGTGCTCCTAAGCTGATTAGGATCTCAAATATCGATGGTTCCGTAGTAGCCAAGTCATGGGTTTCAAGGATAATCCTAAAGGATATAGCAGGTCCGGTACAGGCATCAAGTATGGCTTCAGATGTCTCCGTCGAATATTCGTCTTTGTCTCAGTTCAAGCAAAGTACCATCGAGTCATACGGGAGAGTTGTGGAAGTTATTTTGCCACCCGATTCAAAGGTTACTGCAAACCTGATTGTTACGGCAGGTAATGTAGAATCGGAATTTGATTTAGGCTCTCAGAATCAAGAATTATTAAAAAAGGTAGGCGGATACCGAAAAATTGAGGCTAAGCTTAACGGCGGGGGGCCCTCATTAAATATTTCAGCTGCTACCATAATACTCAAGAAAACGAAATAATCATTATAGTATTCTACCCACACCTTTGTTAATGGTGACGAATAGGATCAAGAACACATAATTACTAAATATAGCTATCTAAACGAATGGCTATATTTATTATCTGTTTTTTCCTCTCCCAACTAACTGTTAACTACTCATAGCGTTGGTAATACCAGACACGTAGCCTTAACTATTGAGGAGGCATTTAGGGCGCCGCAAAAATTCGAGATCATTGATATGGATGCCGCTGTCAGTGTCCATTGCTGGGTATCTAAAATTACCCTGATTAATAATAAAGGGCCGGTAACAGCAAAAAGCGAGGCGGCGGATATTTTTGTAACATTGCCACCCGGTTTAAATAAGCCTTATTCCCTGATCAGTAGCGGGCGGCTTGTAGCTATTACTATCCCCAAAAGGAACAAACTCACGCTGGATGCCGAAATGGTGGCCGGGCGTTTAATTACCGACTTTAAATTAAATGGCCGTTTAAGGACAGCGATAGGCGATTATTTACAAACAGTTAAAGGGCCTTTAAACGGCGGAGGGGCACTATTAAAAGTCAAATCTAATACGCTTGTGCTTCATCGCTAATTTGCTAATAAACAACTTGAAAATCGTTCAAAATTTATAGCTGTTCAATTAAATAGTTCCATTTATATCCTGTTTGGGAAGCTTCAAAATCAATGATTAACCCCACTCGCAGGAGTGGGGGTTTTTATTTGCATAAAATTGTATGCTTTTTAGACTCTTGGATAATAAAGACAAGTCAAGAGGTTCGCCCAAATTCCCAGTTCTTTGTAATTTCTCAATGAATTTGTTGTGAATCAATCTACTGTCGGGAGTAAATGCAAAAAGCCTTTAACTTAGTTGTTAAGAGCACTGAAAAAAGCACCCGTTTTCAAAGAGGCACTTTTTCAGTGCCATCTGTAAACAAGTCGGGACTTTTTGTTTATGCTATAAAGGTTAAACCTTTAGGGGGCCGGGGGCCAACAATTTCCGCCATCGTCAGCTTCTCCTGGGTGCCGCTTACCATGTTTTTTACGGTTAGCAGGCCGCTGGCCATTTCATCGCCGCCGATGATGACTACCGTTGGGATGCTTTTATTATTGGCGTAATCCAGTTGTTTTTTGATTTTGGCCCCAGCCGGGTATAGTTCGGTGGGGATGCCTTTGTTGCGCAGTTGCTGTAATAACGGCAGGGCATAGGTTTCGCCATCCGCATCGAACGGGCAAATTAATACCTGCGTGGTTTGGTTGGTGGTTTCGGGGAACAGCTTCAACTCTTCCAGTACATCATAAATACGGTCGGCACCAAAGGAGATGCCTACGCCGGTCAGGTCTTTTAAACCGAACATGCCGGTCAGGTCGTCGTAACGGCCGCCGCCACCAATGCTGCCCATTTGCACCTCGTTGGTTTTCACCTCGAAGATGGCGCCGGTATAATAGTTTAAGCCACGGGCCAGTGTAATATCCAACTCTACCTTGCCGTTTTGCAGGGTAAAACTTTTTAGATAATTAAATACCTTTTCCAGTTCGTCGCAGCCTTTTAGGCCAACGGCCGAATTTGCCAGCACGCCGCGCAGACTGGCCAGTTTTTCTTCCGTAGTTCCCTCTAATAATATAATGGGTTTTATCTGTTCGATGTTTTCCTCGGTAAAGCCGCGCTCAAATAGTTCCTTACTTACCCCATCCAGACCAATTTTATCCAGCTTATCAATAGCCACCGT
This sequence comes from Bacteroidota bacterium, assembly GCA_040389105.1. GTDB lineage: Bacteria > Bacteroidota > Bacteroidia > Sphingobacteriales > Sphingobacteriaceae > Mucilaginibacter. The sequence continues at coordinate 265,439 of JAZKAO010000023.1, read as the reverse complement.
CATATCGACTATTTGGTCGGCTTTGTTTACCACCTCGGCAATGCCCGATAATATCTTACGGTTATTGATCTTAATACTGAAATCTTTCAAGCCCAGCTTGCTTAAAGCTTCATCGTAGATCAGGATAAACTCGGCCTCGTTCAGCAGCGAGTTAGAGCCTACCACATCGGCATCGCACTGGTAAAACTCGCGGTAGCGGCCCTTTTGCGGTCTATCAGCGCGCCAAACCGGCTGCACCTGGAAACGCTTGAACGGGAAAGTGATTTCGTTTTGATGCATCACCACGTAACGGGCAAAAGGAACGGTAAGATCGTAACGGAGGGCTTTTTCGGATAAAAAAGTAGACAATTTGTTAAAAGCAATAGTTCGGTTGTTTGGACTAATTTTTTTATACCGTTCCTCATATTCTTTATGGAATATCTCTCTATCTATAGCAGTCCTCGCTTTATTATATTTACTGATAAACGTATACATGCTTTCCAGTACATCTTCGTTGTTTTTTTGGTCTAACTCGTGTATTTCCTTATCAAGTGCATTGAAAAAAGCCTCTAAGGATTTTGAATTAAAATATTCTCCTGAGTTCAAAATCTTAAATATCAACTTATCTCCCTCATCACCATATTTTCCCATTAAGGTTGATGAATTCTCCATCGATGGTGTTTCAATTTGCTGGTAGCCGTATTTGCGGAAAACGGTTTTTATGGTATCAAAAATAAAGTTACGCTTCGCCATTTCAGCGGGCGAGAAATCACGGGTTCCCTTAGGTACAGATGGTTTGATGGATGCCATGCGGCAAAGGTACAAAAATGTAAGCCCCGCCCAAATACCAGTTCCCTCCCATGGGGAGGGGCGCGGTTGGTTGCGCAGTGGCAGGGAGGGGTTTCTGCGCGTTGATGAAACCCCTCCCTACACCCCAATGTCATTATTTAAGGAAGTCTCATCTACCCATCCGGTGCTTGTGTCCCCACAAGCACCTTAAAATCAGACCTGCAATTAGTGGTTTGTGGGGACACAAACCACGGGGAGAGATTGCCGGACTCTTAAATGACATTGCCCTACACCCTCCCTGTGAGAGGGAATCGCACAAGCCTGCCTTTTTCTAATACTCCGAACACTTGCGGACTGGAGTCAAGCGACGGCATTTGTGGTTTTTTTCTATCTTTGACTATGCACTCCATTGCAGAAACACCCCGGTTAATTATCCGCCAATTCCACCCGGAAGAGGAAGAAGCCTATCTGGAACTATTCAGCGATCAGTTGGTGAAGGAACATTTGCCCGTACGTACAGATGAGGAACACCGCAAGATCTTCAGGGATACAATAAACGAGGATGCCGACGGGGCCGTATTCAGCAAATGGGCGGTTATTCATAAAACCGACGGCGATTTGATAGGCATGGGCTTGCTGCGCATCTATAACGGCGAGCCGGATAAGCTGGAAACGGGCTATGCTCTGCATGTAAAATACTGGGGGCAGGGCATTGCTACCGAACTAACCCACGCGTTAATTGCTTACGCTATGGGTTACCCCGAAATTACGACCATCGTAGCGGTTACTACACCAACCAATATCGCATCGCAAATAGTGCTGGAGAAAGCCGGCTTAATTAAGCAGGGTAATATTGTGCGCAATAACGAGGAGCTGAGTTTTTACAAAATGGATTTGGCTTAAAATCCGGCCAGCCAATTTAATTTGCCCGCAACGTTTTTTATTAAAAATTTAACATAAACCTTACCTTTGTATTTTAAATTTTTTGCGTGGGAAAAGATAAGTTAAGGCGCTTTGCGGAAATTAATACGTTTAAAAACGTGGTACAAATGGAGGCCGGTAAACCTTTCCAGGGGAATTGGGCCAACGGTTTTTTTGCCAACGATAAACCCATAGTGCTGGAACTGGCCTGCGGAAAGGGCGAATATACCGTTAACCTTGCGCGCCTGTTTCCGGATAAAAACTTTATTGGTGTCGATTATAAAGGCAACCGCATTTGGCGCGGCGCCAAAACCGCTATTGAAGATGGCATCCACAATGTGGGTTTCCTGCGTATCCAGATAGAAAACCTGATTGACTATTTTGGCCCGGGTGAAATAGACGAAATCTGGATCACTTTCCCCGATCCGCAACCGCAATTGAGCCGCGAGCGGAAACGACTTACATCGTCCCGCTTTTTGGTCATGTACCATCCCCTGCTAAAACCGGGCGGTGTTGTACACCTAAAAACCGATAACGACGGCCTGCACCAATACACCGCCGACAAAATTGCCGAACTGGGCCTGCCGCTGCACGCGCGCACCGAGGACCTGTACCATTCGGAACATGCCGACGAAGTGCTTTCTATTAAAACCTATTACGAGAAAAAATACCTGAAGGATAATAAAAACATTAACTACCTTAAGTTTTCATTTAAGTAAGCCATGGATAGTAGCAACTTTTACGATCAGGTATACCAGGTAACCCGCCTCATACCGCCGGGGAGGGTAACATCGTACGGGGCTATCGCGGCTTATCTGGGTGCAAAAAGTTCATCGCGCATGGTGGGTTACGCCATGATGGCCTGCGGCACGGCCCAGCCACGCGTGCCCGCCCACCGGGTTGTTAACCGCCAGGGTTTGTTGACAGGTAAATTCCACTTCGGCGGCGATACTATGGAGCAAATGCTGGAAAGCGAAGGCGTTAAAGTAGAGGATAACAAGGTGGTTGATTTTAAAACCCTGTTTTGGGACCCGGCTGTGGAGTTGGCATTATAAAGCCCTAGCCCACAAGTGTTCGGAAGACGTTTAGTTCATTCCCACCGCTTATTTATTATATTCCAGCAACTCCATCCTGTTTCCAAACGGGTCAATAAAGGCAAAGCGTTCCCTGCCGGGGATAAGGGGTTCCCAAACAATTTCCACTCCTTTACTTTCTAAATAGGCTTTGGCGGCTTTTACATCGGCTACCTCGAACGCGCTGTGACGGATGCTGCGGGGCAGGGGAGGCTCAACGCCAATATGCAGTTCTATCCCGCCCACGTTAAACCAATGCCCGGGCCGGCCAAAAACATCAGGCCGGTAAGTTTCGGGCAAGCCGAGTATATCGGCATAAAAAGCCCTTGCTTCTTCCAATCGCTCTTCGGGAGCGCAAACGTGGATATGGTCTATTCGCTTGAAAGTGATCATTCTATTTGTTTTATGTGCGTGTTGCAGGTGTGCAAATGATTAAGCAATGCCTGTTTTCATATCTGCACCCCACCGCATTTGCACATTAGCCTCAAACCTTACGGCTCTAAATTAGTTTATCTTTTGTAAATCGCCGGGTAAAAGTTCGTCGTATATAAAGGCATGGATGGAAAACTCATCAAATTTTTAGTTACAGCCTTAGGGCTTTCAATTATATTTTGCCTGTTTGCGCAAGCGCAAGATAAAAAGCACTTGGCCGTTGGCGACGCGGTGCCGGTATTTACCCTGAACAATCAGAATGGCAAACCATTTAACGTGAAAGATGAAATTGGCAAGCACGTAATGGTCATCTATTTTTATCCAAAGGACGAAAGCATGGTTTGCACTAAAGAGGCTTGCCAGTTTAGGGACAGTTTTAAGGATTTTACCAATGCCGGTGCAAAAGTTATAGGCATTAACGGCGGCACGGTAGCCAGCCATAAGGCTTTTGTAGATAAGGATAAATTGCCGTTCACCTTGCTAAGCGACCCTGATAATAAGGTACTGGCCATGTTTGGTGTGAAAGGCAAGTTTTTTATGACCGGGCGCGAAACGTTTGTGATTGGCTTGGATGGAAAAGTAGGGTTTCAATACACATCTATGATGGAAGGAAAGGCCCACGCCGACCGTGCTTTACAATTTATTCAAGCATCAAAAAAATAAGATATTATTAATGTAATTTCGCCAAAAATATAATTCTTTAAAAAACCAAGCCTCAATACCCCATTTGGTTAACAATATTTAAAAATATATAATGATAATTCTAGCGTTTTTTCTGTGCCATTGGTTCCTTTCTCTATTCTTCCAAACATTTTTCCTGCATCGCTATGCATCACATAAAATGTTCAAAATGAATAGTTTCTGGGAAAAAGTATTCTATTTCTGCACGTTTGTTTTCCAGGGTTCATCGTTTTTAAACCCACGGGCTTATGCCATTATGCACCGTATGCACCACGCTTACAGCGATACCGAAAAGGACCCGCATTCTCCGCATTTTATTAAGGATGTTTGGGGCTTAATGATGAAAACCAAGAATATTTACCTGGATTACCGCAAGTATAAACTGGAGCCAGAGGCACAATTTATTGATCGCTACCCTACCTGGAAGTTTGTTGACCGCTTTGGCGACCTGTGGATCACCCGCCTTTGCTTTGTAGCTTTTTACATTGGTTTTTACGTGGTGTTTGCTACGCATTGGTATCTGTGGCTACTGTTGCCCTTCCATTTTATGATGGGCCCGCTGCATGGCGCTATTGTAAACTGGTGCGGCCATAAATACGGTTATTCCAATCATGATAATGACGACCATAGCAAAAACTCATTACCGCTGGATTTTCTGATGATGGGCGAATTGTTCCAGAACAATCATCACAAAAAACCAAACGATGTGAACTTCGCGCAAAAATGGTACGAGTTTGACCCATCTTATCCTATTATAAAAATTATGCACAAGCTGCATATTATCCGTTTACGCAAAGCATAGATCCGCTGCCAATGATCACATTCCTCAAAATATTATTCAGTATAGTTTTTGTGTGGATGTGTTACCTGGTGATAGACACCTGCCTGCACCATAACCTGTTTACGGAGTGGGATTATTTAGGCGGCATTGCCTGGATGCGGGCTACTCTTTGGGATTTTTACGCCAACATACTGGTTATTTATGTGTGGATATGCTACAAGGAGAAAAATTGGGCATTTAAAGTATTGTGGCTGGTTTTGTTATTCTGCCTGGGTAGTATTGCCAGTTGCGGCTATGTGCTGATACAATTGTTCCGGTTAAAAGCGGGCGAGGGCCTTAAACAATTTTTCGCGCAGCAAAATGGATGATACCCCGGTTTGGTGTTTGGTTGGCATTAGCCTGGGGGCTTGCTGCCTGGTTATGCTGTCCGCCTGGTTATGGGCGCATAAAATTAAAAATGCCAGCGTGGTAGATCTGTTCTGGTCGTACAATTTCCCTATCATCGCCATTGTACTGTTTTTCCTGGCACCGGGTTGGGAAACCCGGCGGATCCTGATCTGCGGGATGGTGATATTGGCCGGTGCCCGCTTAGGCACCCATTTAGCAACACGGATTTTGAGTCATTTAAACGAGGAAGAAGGCCGCTACCAGCAATTGCGCAAAGAGTGGGCGCCCAATGCCGAGCGCGCTTTTTTCTTTTTCTTCCAGTTCCAGGCTATTTCAAATGTGATACTCGCTATTCCGTTCTTCACCATCGTTATGAATACCCGTGTGGGTTTATCCCCGTTTGAATGGGCGGGCTTTATACTTTGGTTCATCAGCGTAACTTTCGAAGCCATGGCCGACCGGCAGCTGGCCGAGTTTAAAAAAAGCCCGGCCAATAAGGGCAAGGTTTGCGATATCGGCTTGTGGTATTACTCGCGCCACCCTAATTACTTTTTCGAATGGTTGATGTGGGTATCGTACTTCATCTTCGCGCTTGGTTCGCCTTATGGTTGGCTGGGGGTTATTAGTCCGGCCATTATTCTTTACCTGCTGCTAAAAGTTACCGGCATCCCGGCTACCGAAGAGCAGTCTCTCCGCTCGAAAGGAGATGCATTCCGGGCTTATCAGAAGACTACCAGCGTGTTTGTGCCCTGGTTTAAGAAGAAATAGCCAGAACCGCTGATTTAGATTGATTTTTTTGATTACGCTGATGTTTATATACCGTAAGGGCTAATATTAGGGCATTTTATCCTCCTGTAAATCTTTATCCCGACAAAATATTTGCTGTACTACAATCCACACCCATTTAAAACCCGTAAATCGCCTAAACAAATAAGGAATAAATTTCTTTCCCAAACTATGTGGTACAATAATTTAGTAGAACAAAATAAAGTCCCCGATTTTTTACTGCGCCAGGGTATCCGCAAATTATTGCGCCAGCGTTTGGTTGATGAAAATAAAGGCGGCGTAGAAGCCCAGCAAGCGCACCTGATGCAATTGATAGCCGAGTTAAAAGCATCACCCATTGCGGTGAATACCGCCGATGCTAACGAGCAGCATTACGAGGTGCCTACCCAATTTTACCAATACTGCCTGGGCAAAAACCTAAAGTATTCTTCGGGATACTGGAAAGATGGCGTAACAGATATTGATACCAGCGAGGATGATATGCTGGAAATTACCTGTCAGCGTGCCGAACTGGCCGATGGGCAGCAGGTGTTGGAACTGGGCTGCGGCTGGGGATCGCTATCGTTATATATGGCGGCCAAATTTCCGGGCAGCACGTTTAAGGTGGTATCTAACTCGCGCACTCAAAAAATGCACATTGATGAGCAGGCTAACCAACGCGGTATTAAAAACCTGGAGGTGATTACCGCCGATATGAATACCTTTACCATCGACGATCGATTTGATCGTGTGGTATCGGTAGAGATGTTTGAACACATGCGCAATTACCAATTACTGATGGCCAAGGTAGCCTTGTTCCTGAAACCGGATGGTAAACTGTGGATCCATATTTTTACCCATGCGGCATATGCTTACAAGTTTGAGGTAGTTGACGATAGCGACTGGATGAGCAAATATTTTTTTACCGGTGGCATAATGCCCAGCGACGATTTGATGTTTTATTTTAACGATGACCTTGCGGTTGAAAAGCACTGGCATGTAAGCGGCACCCACTACGCCAAAACAAGCGAAGCCTGGCTGCAAAACATGGATGCACACAAGGCCGAAATTATGCCCCTGTTTGAGCAAACTTATGGCAAGGACCAGGCCCTGAAATGGTGGGTATACTGGCGATTATTTTATATGGCCTGTGCCGAGTTATGGAATTTTAATAATGGCAATGAATGGATAGTGAGCCATTATCTGTTTCATAAAACAGCGAAGTAGTCCAAACGAAAAGAGAGGTGTCATGGTGAGCACAGTCGAACCATGGCAGGAGGGCCTCCGCGCGCACCCTTCGACTATGCTCAGGATGACACACCCTCCGCTCTGCCATTCCATTGCATTAATAATTAGTACATAAAATGACCCGAATAATTCTCCTCATCCTCTTCTTCCTCATCTCGCTGCTGGCAGTATGCAAAGCCCCGGCTTATTACCTGTGGCTACTGGCCATTGTAGTTACCGAGTACCCGTTGATATTTGTAACGATAACAGCCGCACTAACTGCCTGGGGTTATTGGGTAAATAAATACCCGGTACAGGGCACCTACGTTGGTATAATTACCTTATTGCTGTTCCTATCACCTATTATCCGGGCGCAATTGCTTAGCGAAGATATGCGCGAAGACATGGCCAAATCATTCACCGGTGGCGGCAGTCCGCCCATATTTCCTGGTCGCAGCGTATTTAGCTTTGGCGGCTTGCTTAAAAGCACCCCCGCGCTGGCTTATAAAACCATTACTTATGCCAAATACCCGGAGATAAATTTAGGGTTGGCTTTTTACGCTTCGCCAGCCACGGGGATGCGTCCCTGCGTTATCGTAGTTCACGGCGGCTCGTGGAGCAGCGGCGACAGCCGGCAATTACCAGAACTGAATAGCTATTTAGCTGCAAAGGGCTATCAGGTAGCGTCCATCAACTATCGCATGGCACCTAAATACCAAACGCCTGCACCGGTCGGGGATATTCAAAAGGCACTGGCCTATTTAACTACACACGCTAACGAACTCCATATCGATACCAATAATTTTGTATTGCTGGGCCGTTCGGCCGGGGCGCAGATAGCTTTATTGGCGGCCTATACCCTGCACGATAAGCGGATTAAAGGTGTGATTGATTTTTATGGCCCGGCGGATATGGTTTGGGGCTACTCTATCCCGTCTAACCCGCTCATCATGGATTCGCGCGGGGTGATGGACCGGTATATTGGAGGTTCATATAAGCAAGTGCCCGAAAAGTATGTGGCTTGTTCGCCTATTAAATTTGCCGATGATCAGGCTATCACCACACTCATTATTCACGGGAATAATGATGTGCTGGTATCTCCAGAACATAGCCGACGGCTGGATCTTAAACTGACGCAGCATAATATCCGCCATTATTGGTTAAAGCTGCCATGGGCCACTCACGGGTTCGATTTTAATATCAATGGGCCGGGCGGACAATTATCAACCTTCGCGGTGGAGACCTTTTTAAATACAATAACTCAAACCCCCTAACCCCCTGAAGGGGGAACTAATGTGCGGATGCGCGAATATGCAGATGTGCAAATAAGAAATTAAGAGAATGAATAAATCCGAAATCGAACATCAGAAATCCGAAATTAACTCCCCCTTCAGGGGGTCGGGGGGTACTGCCATCATCGGCACCGGCATTGCCGGGATGGGTTGCGGGCATTTCCTGCAAAAGGAAACCGACCTGACCATTTACGAGCAGAACGATTATGTTGGCGGCCACACCAATACTGTAACGGTGGACGAGAATGGCACCCCCGTTTATATTGATACCGGCTTTATGGTTTTTAACTATAAAACCTATCCTAATTTGTGCAAGCTGTTTGCCGAGATAGGCGCACCGGTTAAAAAAACCGATATGTCGTTCAGCGTTCAACACGTGCCCTGTGGCCTGGAGTATAACGGCAGCAGCGTTAACCACCTGTTTGCGCAGCGCAAAAACATCTTCAGCCCCAAATACATTAAAATGCTGATGCAGATCGGCCGTTTTAATAAGGAAAGCATAAAGATTTTAGACAATCCTAAATATGTCAATTACTCTATCGGCCAGTACATCCGCGAGTTTAATTTTGGCGAGGAAATCCTTTGGAAGTATTTGGTGCCCATGAGTTCGGCTGTATGGAGTACGCCAATGGACCAGATGCTGGATTTCCCGGCTGTGACACTCATTCGCTTTTTCCTTAACCACGGTTTTTTAGGTTTGGATACGCAACATCAATGGTACACTTTGGAAAAAGGCAGCCAGGCTTACCGCGAGATTTTGATCCGTCCCTTTAGGGATAAGATCCACGTGAACCGCAAAGCCATTAAAGTATCACGCACAGTGGATGGCAAAGCTATAGTACATGCGTCCGACGGCACTCAGGAAATCTTCGACCGCGTGATCATAGCCACCCATGGCGACCAGGCCCTGGCCCTGCTGGATGAACCGACCCGGGAGGAACAACGCCTGCTGAGCAATTTTAAATATCAATACAACAAAGCCGTACTGCATACCGACGAAAGTATGATGCCTAAAACCAAACTGGCCTGGGCCAGTTGGAACTACCGCATACAGGAACAGAACGGCCAGCTAAACCCCAGCACCATTTACTGGATGAACCAACTGCAAGGTGTATCGAAACATAAAAACTACTTTGTCTCCATTAACCCACATGCGGGTATAGACGACAAAAAGATTATTAAAGAACTGGATTACGAACACCCGCTGTTTGATGTCCCCGCCATTAATGCCCAGGCCGAACTCGGCAAACTAAACGAAACCGGCCCGTTATATTTTTGCGGCAGCTATTTTAAATATGGTTTTCACGAGGATGCTTTTGCCAGCGCTGTAGCGCTATGCGAAACTTTGCTGGGGAGGAAGATTTATGATGATGAGGTGGTGGAACCGGAAATATAATTTATTGCCAAAACACGTCTATCAAGCGGCCATAACCGGCAAAATGTTTATCGGCAGATAGTAGCGTAGTTTTTTCTTCCAAAGCGGTCGCTATTAACAGACGGTCAAAGGGGTCGCGATGATCTAACAATAATGGAACATGCTGATAACTAAAAACATGTTGATTTTTAATAGGCAAAAACGTAAACCCGTCAAGAATAGCTTGTTCGTAAACATCTTCTATCGTTGCTGTGAAATCCGGTAATTTATTGATTTTTAGTTTGATGCTGATTTCAAACAGGCTTATTTGGCTAAAATATATGGTGTTTGCTGTGTTTTCAATAAGGCTTAACACTTGTTTCGGAATTTTGGGGTTATTATCCTGAAACCAAATAAGACAGTGGGTATCTAAAAGATAGGTAGAAGCAGGCATTACATATAGTCTTTCAGATCATCTAATGGAGCATCGAAATCATCGGGAATTGAGACTTTTCCTTTTAAGTTGCCGGGTATTCTTTTTCCGTTTGAACCGTTAATATCTTCCGAAAGAAAGGTAACAATTACATCGGTTTTAGATTTTACAGGGGCTTCTTCCTGTAAAATTATTTTACCCTTTTCATAATATCCTTTAATTGCAGTCAGCATAACAAAACCTTGATATCCAAATATACTAAAATCTTGTAAGATATAATTTGTTTTATCTTCAATAACTGGCTCATCCAACCTCCGCAAAACCTCGTATCTTGTATTATGTCCACCCCCATCAATTCGTGTTTATATAAGGCCAATGTAATGCACCACCGGCTGGAGCCAAAAAAGCACAGCTTCCATTATAATATCTTTATGTTTTACCTTGACCTGGATGAGATTGACGGCCTGAGCGAGCGTTTAAAATGGATGAGCCGAAACAGGTTCAACCTTTTTAACTTCAGGGATAAGGACCACCTGCAACTGCCCAGAGAAAGGCCAGATACCAGCAAAACCACCCGCCAGCATATTACCCAATACCTCAAGGACAATGGCGTGGATATTGGCAATGGCCGTATTATGCTGCTCACCAACCTGTGTACGCTGGGTTACCAGTTTAATCCGGTATCGTTTTACTTTTGTTATAACGAGCAGGACGAGGTTGCCTGCTCCATTGTGGAGGTTTGCAATACTTACCTGGAAATGAAGCCCTACTTTTTGGGTGCCGAAACCCGAGCCGGCGAACACTTCCATTTAAATACAACCAAGCATTTTTACGTATCGCCTTTTATTGATATGGATACTAATTTTGATTTTAACCTGGATATCCCCGGGGAGAAACTGCATGTGCGCATTGATGATTTTAAGCAGGATGGCCGCCTGTTTTTCATCAGTACTTTATCCGGCAACCGGGTACCGCTTACGGATGCTAAGTTGCTTCAATACTTTTTTGGCTTCCCGCTGATTACGCTTAAGGTAATAGGACTGATCCATTGGCAGGCGCTAAAACTCTGGCTTAAAAAACTACCCTTTCATCCCAAGGCATCAAACAAAGATTTACAAAAAGATGTTTACCGGCCATACAAACCAAATTAAAACCCACAACCCAAAAACTTTTTAACAATTAAACCTCGTACGTATGTTAAATTAGTATACCAATTATACCATGTCTAATACACTTACCCTCGTTAAAAAAAGCAGCTTCTACCAGGATGTTGTGTTAAAAGCGCTATCGCAGATGAATAAAGGCACCCTTTACTTAACCCTGCCAGACGGCGAAAGCTTTACCATGGGTACCGGCGAAGGCCATATCAGCGCGCGTTTAAACATTACCGATAACGAGTTTTACAAACGCGTAATTATGTATGGCGATATTGGTTTTGGCGAGGCTTATGTAGATGGGCTTTGGGATACCGATAATATTACCAATGTAATTAAATGGGTATTGCTTAATGTAGATAATGCCCCTGGCGTATCGGGCAGTAAGGCGCAGGCATTGGGCTTAAACCTGATGAAGTGGTTTAATAAAATTTATCATGCTAAACGCGCCAACACCATTACCGGGTCGCGCAAAAATATATCCGAGCATTACGACCTGAATAACGATTTTTTTGCCAGTTTCCTGGACCCAACCATGACTTACTCCAGCGCTTATTTTTATAGGGATGGATTATCACTGGAAGAAGCCCAATATGCCAAGTACGAGCGGCTTTGCCGCCAACTGCACCTACAACCAACCGACCATGTGTTAGAGATTGGCAGCGGTTGGGGAGCGAATGCTATTTACATGGCAAAAACTTATGGCTGTAAGGTAACATCGCTCACCATATCCGAAGAGCAATTAAAACTGGCCCGCGAACGCGTGGAAGCTGCCGGCCTGAACGACCGAGTGCAGATATTAATGAAAGATTACCGCCATATAGAAGGCACTTTTGATAAGATCGTTTCTGTTGAAATGCTGGAAGCTGTTGGCCATAAATACCTTGATGAATATTTTCGCCGCTGCCACGAGTTACTGAAGAAATCGGGTATACTGGCCATACAAGTCATCACCAGCCCCGATTGCCGTTATAATAGCCTGCGCAAAAGTGTAGATTGGATCCAGAAGCATATTTTCCCCGGGTCGTTGCTGCCATCGGTTGCTGCCATTAACGCCGCCGTTAACCGTACCGGCGATATGACGATGGTTGATTTAAAAGACATTGGCCAGGATTATGCCACTACCCTTAAACTTTGGTACGATCGCTTTAATGCCAACCTGTCCACCGTGCGCGCGTTGGGGTTTGATGAGCGCTTTATCCGCAAATGGAACTACTACCTGTGCTATTGTGAAGGCGCATTTGCCATGCGCAATATCAACGTAATGCACTTAACTTATACCAGGCCTAATAATACGGAAAGGTAGTTGCGGTGGCTATTTAACCACGAAGTACACAAAGAGAGAAAGCACAAAGGCCACAAAGCCTTTGTGTCCGAATATGACCTTGAACCTTTTTGAAAAAGAAAACCTTTGTGTTCTTTGTGAAAACCTTTGCGCCCTTTGTGGTTAAATAGCCCGCCTTACCCTCTCGTCCGCCGCTCTTTAAACCGGCTAAATACCAGCATGGCTGCTACGCAAAGTACAAAGCCAAATACACCATTCAGCCGCAGGCCGTAATCGTGCCCGGGGTCTTTACCGTAGATGGTCAGGAAGGCAAATAACGCGATCCCCAACGACTGGCCTAATTTCACAAACAGGTATTTCACAGCAAAAAACATCCCCTCGCGGTTTTCGCCGGTTAGTTTGGCATCGCGTTCGGCAATTTCGGCTAATATGGCATTAGGCAATATCCCTAACGATGCCAGCGGGAACGAGGCGCACAGCGCCAGCCCGTAAATTTGCACATTGGCCGATAGCGGTAACTTCCCTAAAAAAAAGATGGCGATAAATATCAAACTCAGTAACGCGAACGAGAACATTACGATGGGCTTTTTTCCGATTTTTTTAGACAGATAAATGATCAGCGGATAAAAGAGCAGCGAAGTAAGTACCATTACCCCCATCATCATACCGCCCTTGGTAGCAGGTTGACCCAGCAATACGGTAACAAAGTACAACAACCCGCTGGAGATAATACTGAGCGCCATGTAGTACGAAAAATCGGAAATGAGGTAGTATTTAAAATTACGGTTGCTGAATGTTTTTTTAATAGCAGGCAGCAATGGCAAATGCGTTGGCTTACTATCGGAGTATAGCTTTTCATCTATTGCCAAAACCGGGATCAGCATCATCAACCCTGCAAAAATGCAGAGCGCCCAAATGGTATACTGCACGGCCAGGTCGCGGTCGGTTAGGTGAAAGGTGTTTTGCAGGGCCTTGGCATAGTTGTTCACCAGGGCGGCAATAATCATCCCCACAATAAAACCTACCTGCTGGTACGATGACAGTTTTACCTTTTCGGTTGATGTACTGGTCAGCTCGGGCAGCAATGCGTTGTAGGGGATAATGTAAGTAGTCAGACTCATAAAAAAAAGCATCAGCGCAATGGCCAAGCCGTAGGCATTGTAAATACTTTCGGCCTTAACAATGGGGCAAAACACCAGGCAGCAAAAGATTACGGATGGCAGGATAGCCCACTTCATAAAGGGGATGCGGCGGCCGGCAGGGTGTTCGCTCTTATCGCTTTGCGAGGCAATGAAGGGATCGAACAAGGCATCAACCAGCCTGCCCGAAGCGGCGATCAGCGGTAAAATATTCAGCACCCCGAAGATGAGCAATTGAGGCAACAAGGGCATTAACCCCGCGTTTGATGGAGGCAAATAAAAGTACGGCAGCATCACAATAATGATGTTGGTCATAATGCTCCACCCGATCATGCCACTGGCATAAGCCAATTGTTTACCAAAGGGGAGTTTATTAAGCGCCATTATTGCAAGATGCAAATATTATGGTAATTTAGGGTGAAGACGTGGGAGTATTTATATTTGAACAAATGTGCGGATATGCAAATTTGCGTATGTGCAAATGAGAATGATTCGTTGGATTACATGGTTTCATTTGCACATCTGCATATCCACGTATTTGCACATTAAGCCCTCACCTGCCCATCTCCCCTTACCACCCATTTATAACTGGTTAATTCGGCCAGGCCCATTGGTCCGCGGGCATGAAGTTTTTGGGTGCTGATGCCTATTTCGGCACCAAGGCCAAACTGGGCACCATCGGTAAAGGCGGTAGATGCATTGGCGTAAACGGCGGCGGCATCAACAGTGTTCAGGAAGGTTTCGATGTTTTTGGCATCCTCCGATACAATCGCTTCACTGTGTTTGGAACTGTACTGAGCGATATGATCCAGTGCGTCCCCGAAAGTAGCCACGGTTTTAATAGCCATCTTTAAAGCCAAAAACTCCGTACCAAAATGTTCGGGTTGGGCACGTTGCAATAGGGCGGCGGGATAATGGCCATCCAGTGCCGCGTAAGCCAGTTCATCGGCAAATATTTCTACCTCTTTTGCGGCCAGGGGAATGGAAATTTCGGGCAATTGCCCCAACAAGCTTTGGTGTATAATTAAACAATCAAGCGTATTACAAACGCATGGTCTACGGGTTTTAGAATTGTAGACAATATCCCGCAATTTGGCTATATCCGCGCTGGCATCGGCATAAGTGTGTACAATACCGGCGCCGGTTTCTATCACGGGCACCTTGCTGTTTTGCCGCACAAAGTTAATCAGTCCTTGACTACCGCGTGGAATCAGCACATCAACATAGCCTATGGCATTCAGCAGGGCTTCGGTAGCCTCGCGTTCGGCAGGGAGCAGGGTAGCCGCATCGGGATTGATCTTGTGTTTAATCAATACGTCATGTATCACGCCAATAATGGCCTTGTTAGAGTATTCGGCATCGCTGCCGCCTTTTAACACAGCCACATTCCCGGTTTTAAAGCACAGCGAAAACACATCGAAGGTAACATTGGGCCGGGCTTCGTATATCACCCCAACTACGCCCAGCGGTACGCGCACTTTAGAAATATGCAATGCGTTAGGCATTATTTTTTCCGACAGCAATTCGCCTATAGGGTTATCCAATCCGGCTACGTTACGGATCTCGGCGGCAATATCGGCTATCCGTTGGGTGGTGAGTTTCAGCCGGTCGTATTTGGCATCGGCCGGGTCCATGCGGTCCAGGTCCTTTTGGTTTTCGGTTAAAAGGGTATCGGTGCTGGCCACGGCGGCATCGGCCAGGTCCCGCAAAATTTGGTCGATTGTATCCTTATCCAAACTGGTGATATCCCGGCCGGCTTTTTTTGCCTTTTCAAAATAGGATTGATAGCTCATTTACACGTTTAAATAAAGATAATCATAATGCACCAGCGGTCGCTGTTTCTTTTGCCCAATGCGTTCGCGGGCTTTGTCCGACCCATATTCGGCTATACCCAGGCCTATTTGTTTGCCGGCTTCGTCCACCAGTTTAATAATATCGCCTTTTTGGAAATCGGCTGTAATATTTACTACACCAACCGGCAGTAAACTGGTAGCTTTATTTGATATTAATACATCCTTTGCCCCGGCATTTATCTGTACTACACCCTTAGCAAAGTTCTGCGAATGTGCTATCCATTTCTTTTTACCCGATGTGTTTTTACTGGCAATGAATTTGGTATGCACCACCTTATTGGCCAACACATCCGTAAGGATATTGTCCTTAGTGCCGTTGGCAATATGCACGGCTATACCCAGTTGAGCCACCTTTTGCGCCATATTACTTTTAGTGAGCATGCCGCCCCGCCCGAATGATGAACGCGACGAACTAACAAACGACGCGAAATTAGTTGCCGCCCCATCTATTTCTTCAATCACCTTACTCCCTGCTATTTTGGGGTCGCCATTGTACAGGCCGTCCACATTGCTCAGGATAATTAGTGCCTGGGCGTTCAGCATTGATGCTATCAGCCCGGCCAATTCATCATTATCGGTAAACATCAGTTCGGTAACCGATACCACATCATTTTCGTTCACCACCGGGATAACGCCGTGTTGCAGTAAAATCTCCAAACAGTTTTTCATGTTGAGGTAATGCATCCTATCGCGAAAATCCTCTTTAGTAACCAGCACCTGCGAGCAAAGCATTTGGTAAGCTTCGAACAAATGGGCGTAGGTATTGATCAGCTTTACCTGCCCTATAGATGCCAGCAATTGCCTTGCTGCTACGCTATTTACCTTTTCGTCAATAGTGATTAAGCTACGGCCCGATGCCACCGCGCCCGATGATACCAGGATTACTTCCTTCCCTTGCTTTTTTATAGCTGCAACCTGATCAACCAAATGGCTAATGCGCGCCACATCGGGCAAGCCGTTGCTTTGGGTAAGCACGTTCGATCCTATTTTAATAATAATGCGTTGATAGTTATTTGCCATAATATTGCCGGGCAGCTAATATAAGGCTTATTTAAATACGACTGAAATAGTAGTGTTTGTTGGGCAAATACATTGCTCGTCTGAAAAGACCGAGGGGCAGCCTGTTTAAGGACAATGCTGTTTTGGCGCATGCACGTGTATACTTGCATTTTATCGGTAAGACCCTTATCAAATCGGTGAAATCCTAAAAATAAAATCAGTAAACTTGTTGCATTAACAATACCCGTAAATGAAGCAACCCTATTATATCCCGCTGTTTGTTGTTTTGGCAGCCGCAGTGTCGGCTTGTTCGCCTAAAGGGCCATATGCGCTCACTAATAAGGTGTATACACACCAAAAAGATTCGCTGCTTAACCTGGCTAAGGTAGAGCAAGCGCCTGTAATTATTGATAGTACGGGCACTCCCGTAACCACCAACTGGGTGGGGACGGTTAACTTCGGCATCCGCAAGCCCAATTATGTTATTATCCACTATACTGCGCAGGATAGCCTGGCGCAAACCATTAAAACCTTCACGCTGAAGCGTACCGCCGTAAGCGCCCATTACGTGGTGGCCAAAAGCGGCGTAATTGTACACATGGTGAACGATTATCTGCGCGCCAACCAGGCCGGTGTGGGCAAATGGGGCAGTATATCCGACATGAACAGTTGCTCGATAGGTATCGAAATTGATAATAACGGTTTCGAACCTTATACCGATGCGCAAATTAAAAGTCTGCTGGCGCTGCTGGCCAAGCTCAAAAAGGATTACGGCATCCCGCAGGCCAACTTTATTGGTCACCAGGACTGGGCACCCAAGCGCAAGCCCGATCCGGGTCCGCTATTCCCCTGGAAGGTGATGGCTGCCCACGGCTTCAGCTATTGGAGCGACGAGATATTGGAACTGGCCCCCGAAAACTATGATTACTTAACGGCCCTGCGGTTAATTGGTTACGATATCAGCACCCCTAAAGATGCTATAGTAGCCTTTAAACGCCACTTTGTACAAAGCGACATTACCCCCACCATGACGCAGTTGGATTTGAATATTTTGTATAATATCAGTAAGAAATATCAGTAGTTATAGCGGGGTTATAGCGGGGTGTACGTTCAGTATTTCATTAGGGTTGGTAAAATCAGTTAATGAAAGCCCGTGGATGTCACTTTCACCCCTCCCAAACCCTCCCCATAAGGGGAGGGCTTTAGGAAAATGCTTTTAGAACCCTCTCCTTCGGAGAGGGCAGGGTGAGGTGGCAAACCGCAAATAACCGCTCTAAAAAGACCGGCATCGGGAATCTTCGGGAGCTACTGTCCCTGCCAAAGCACAAACTGTTCGAAGAAGATAACCAAGCCGGGAGTTTTTCTTTGGTTACTTTCTTTTTGAGGAAAAAAGAACGGCGTAGCCCTCTTGAGTGCTTTTTGAAAAATAAATACATTACGAAAAAAGTGACATCCACTGGCTCAAAAAAAAGCACAATCCCATCTTAATGAAACACAGAACATACAAATACTGGCCAACACACCCACCTCCTCTGTAACAAAAATAATATACAATTCATATCCGTTCTAAATTAAATATTTAGCTTGCAGGGCAGGCGCAACAAGCATTTCATTGCCGACCTTTGCTTGCAGTTCGTCCTCAAAACTAATACTTTATGAATGTCGAGATCCTTGCCCGTATCCAATTCGCGTTTACCATAGCCTTTCATTATATCTACCCGCCGCTTAGTATTGGCCTGGGTTTAATTATGGTTATTATGGAGGGCCTGTACCTTAAAACCGGCAAAAAGATCTACGAGCGCATGACCCGCTTTTATGTGCGCATCTTCGCCCTGATCTTCGGTATTGGCGTAGCTACCGGCATTGTAATGGAATTTGAGTTTGGCACCAACTGGGCCGTATACTCTAAATACGTAGGCGATGTGTTTGGCAGCGCCCTGGCGGCCGAGGGCATCTTTGCCTTCGCGCTGGAATCGGGGTTTTTAGGGGTGCTGCTCTTTGGTTGGAACAAGGTGAAACCCTGGGTACATTTTTTAGCTACGCTGATGGTTACGCTGGGGTCGATGTTTTCGGCTATTTGGATAGTGGTAGCCAATTCCTGGCAGCAAACCCCGGCGGGTTACCACATAGTAGGCACCGGCCTGGATGCCCGCGCGCAGATCACCGATTTTTGGGCCATGGTATTTAACCCTTCGTCGGTACAACGGATGACACATGTTTGGCTGGGGGCATTCCTTTCGGGCGCGTTCCTGGTGCTAAGTGTAAGCGCTTATTACCTGCGTAAAAAAAGGCATATCGAGTTTTCGCGCAAATCATTTAAAATTTCGCTGGCGGTAGCCACGGTTTGCGCCTTATTGCAACTGGTGGCCGGGCACGAGTCGGCCAATGTGGTGGCCAAATATCAGCCCGCGAAACTGGCGGCATTAGAGGGCCATTACGATGGCAGCAAACCCGCCGATATGTACCTGTTTGGCTATGTAGATCAAAAGAAGAACCAAACCCACGGGGTAGCCATCCCTGGTGGCTTAAGCTTTTTAACCAAGGGCGATTTTAAGCAGCCCGTTACCGGCCTCAACAACTTTAAACCCGACGATAGGCCCAAGGCCGTAAACTTTGTTTTTCAAACCTATCACTTGATGGTAGCTATTGGTATGTTTATGATAGCCCTTACCCTTTACAGTTGCTTTTTATGGTGGCGTGGTACCTTATTCGAGAAAAAATGGCTGATGTATATCTTCTCGTTTTCGGTTTTGCTGCCGCAGATAGCCAACCAGGTAGGCTGGTACAGCGCCGAAGTGGGCCGCCAGCCCTGGGTAGTTTACGGTTTGCTGCGCACATCTAAAGCATTATCGCAGGCGGTATCGGCCGGTAATATCATTTTTTCGCTAATTTTATTTACCTGGGTATACCTGGTGCTATTTGGCCTGTTTATTTACGTGCTGAACAAAAAGATAAAACACGGCCCGTACGATGATGAAAATTTAGATCATAGTCCGCGGCATATTGAAATGGCGGATTCGCTGGGGTAATACATAGTTCCCTCCCACGGGGAGGGGTGCGGTGGGATTGTGTTGTGGCAGGGAGGGGTTTATTAGATAAGCTGGAGAAACCCCTCCCTACACCCTCCCTATGGGAGGGAATCGCACATGCCCACGCTTTTGAAGATATTAAGAAATAAAAGAGAGCTATATGGCAACATTATTAGGTATCGATTATCAAACCTGGTGGTTCCTGTTAATAGGGGCGGTTTTTACCGGGTACATTATTTTAGATGGCTTTGATTTGGGGGCCGGCGCGCTGCATTTGTTTTTTAATAAAGAGCAAAGCCGCCGTATTGCGCTTAACGCGATAGGCCCGGTTTGGGATGGTAACGAGGTATGGATCGTCATCGGTGGCGGGTCGTTGTTTGCGGGCTTCCCTTTGGTATATGCTTCGCTGCTGTCGGCTTTTTATGTGCCCTTTATTTTGTTTTTGCTGGGGATCATCTTCAGGGCTATCTCTATCGAGTTCCGCAGTAAGGAGCCGATGTTGTGGTGGAAACGCATGTGGGATATCAGCTATACCTGTAGCAGCGCGCTTATCGCGTTTTTGCTGGGGCTGATATTGGGCAATGTGATACAGGGCATTAACATTGGGCCCGATCATGTTTTTCGCGGCAGTTTCCTGGAGTTTTTAAACCCTTACGCCATTATGATGGGCATTACTACCCTGGCCCTGCTCATGATGCACGGTGCTATTTACCTGGTGATGAAAACCGAGGACAGGCTGTACGCCAAACTGACTGTGATGGTGAAAAACACCACCATCTTCTTTGTTATTATGATCCTGCTCACCTCGTTTTACACCCTGCTGTACCTGCCGCACATGGCCGCTGTCATCCGCCGTTTCCCCGAGCTGTTTGTTATCCCGGTAATGATGGTGCTGGCTATTGCCAATATCACCCGGCAAATTACCAAGCGCAAGTACCTGTACGCGTTTATCTCATCATCGGTAACTATTAGTTTGCTGATGGTGCTGGTAGCTATTGAACTGTACCCCAATATGCTGCTGAGCAAAATCTCGCCGGCCGACCATTTAACGGTATACAATGCTTCCTCATCCGAAAAAACCTTAGGCATTATGCTGGTGATGGCCGGCATAGGTGTGCCCATGGTAATTGGCTATACCACCTTTGTGTTTATGACCTTTAAGGGTAAGGTGAAGTTGGATGAGATGAGTTATTAGGATAGTCGCAAGTCTTAAGTCGGTAGTCTAAAGTACTTGCGCTGACTAAAGACTTTTGACTACCGACTCCAGACTTAAAATCCCCATCACCCTTAAAAACTCCTCTTGTAAAGGGGCCTCAATAATTACCAGCTCCCCGGTTACCGGGTGCGTGAACGATTGATAGCTGGCGTGCAGCAGCATGGTGGTCATTTCCCAGCGCTCTTTCCAAAAGCGGTTTTGTTTGTTGCAGCCGTGGGTACGGTCACCAATAATGGGGTGAAATATATGCGCGAAATGTTTACGTAACTGGTGCATACGCCCTGTGGTGGGGATAGCCTCTACCAGCGAGTAGCGCGAACTGGGGTGGTTGCCCAAAGGGATGGGCAAATCGGCCCGTTGCAGGGTGGTATAATCGGTATGGGCTTCCTGTAAAACGCCGTTCTCCTTGCGCAGGGGATAATCTATCGCTTCGGCATCAATGGTGTGGCCGCGTACTATGGCCAGGTATTTTTTGGCAACCAGCCCCTCCATAAATTGCTTGTGCATGGCCACCTCGGTTTCCTTATCCAGGGCAAAAAGCAAAACGCCGCCCGTTTTACGGTCGAGCCGATGCACGGGTGTAACCCATTTACCAATCTGGTCGCGAAGGCGCTGCACGGCAAACTCCTCCACATCCGCCGCAATGGGCGACCGGTGTACCAGCAACCCATGCGGTTTGTTAATGGCAATCAGGTATTCGTCGCGGTATAAAATATCAAGCATTGGCGCAAAGGTAGGGTTTATTACAACAATGCCTTAAATCCCCCCTTTACGGGTGATACATAGGGATGGGCACAGCTTTATCTTTGGTATAACAAACTGGTCTTTACGATGAAACAAAAAGGTTTACTACCCGCAATACTATTGGTGCTAATTAGTTTTGGTATAAAAGCACAAACGGCCCCGGCAAATTCGCCATGCCGTAATAACCCGCAAAACCGACAGTTTGATTATTGGGTGGGCGAATGGGATGTATATGCCACCGGCACTACCACGATAGTTGGCCATAGCCTGGTGCAGGATATATCGGGTGGTTGCGCCATCCTTGAAAACTGGACGGCTACAAATGGTAAGGGCGACGGCAAAAGCATCAATTTTATCGACCCTAACACGCATAAATGGAAACAAACCTGGGTTGGTTCGGGTGGTATGGCGCAGGAGTTTACCAATGGCGAATACAAGGACGACGCGATGAAATTCACTACTGAAAAACTAAACGCAAGCGGACAAAAAATGCTGATCCATTTTATTTTTTACAACCAGGGGCCCGATAAAATGCGGCAGTATTACGAAACATCGGTTGATGATGGCAAAACATGGGTTACCGGTTACGATTTTACCTACCTGAGGAAAAAAGCGTAAGGGAAGCTGAAACGTAAAATCCAAAATCGAAATTCCGCATTCCGAAATCCTTACGGTACCAACACTCCCCCAATCAAAAACAAACAACAGATCAGGCTAATGATCAGCAACAACGGCCAGATAAACTTCAGCCAGGTTTTATAACTCACATTGGTCAGTGCCAGCGAGGGCAGGATGAGGCCCGTTGGCGTGATAAAACTCATAATGCCCATACCAAACAGGTAGGCATTCACAATTTCGCGGCCTGGCACGCCAACCACCACTGCCAGCGAACCGAAGATGGGCATGGTCAATACCGCCATCCCCGATGAGGAACTGATGAACAGCGTAAACACATTGTACAATAAAAATAAGATCACAATAAACAGCATAGGCGGCATGTGCCCAACCAGCCCTGCCGAATAATACAGGATGCTATCGCTAATGCGGCCATTATTTAAGATCAATGCCACCCCACGGGCTACACCAACAATAAAGGCTACCGATAGCAATGCCCTTGCGCCATCAATAAACTGAGCGATAAAGCTCCCCTCACCCAGGCGGGTAATAATGGCCACCAAAATAGCTGATACCAAAAATAGGGCCGACATTTCGGGCAGCCACCAATCGCGGAAAACCACGCCGTATATCATCACCAAAAAAGTGACGAGAAATAGGATAAGCAAGCCGCCATTTTTACGGCCCAGTGTTACCGGTTGGCCCGAATGTACATTGGCATAGGGGGATGTTACAGCGCCCTCTAATCGGTAAAGCAGCGATGCGGTTGGATCGCGCTGCACCTTTTGGGCGTAGCGCACAATATACCAGGTATAGGCGATGGTGATGACCACAAAAACCGCTATCCGCTCGTACAAACCATCAGCCCAGTTAATGCCCGCCGCGTTTGACGCGATGATGGTAGCAAATGGGTTAGAGAACGAAGCGATATTGCCCAGCGCCGCGCCGCCGAATATCACAGCCAGAGGTACCAGCAAATCGTAACCGGCGGCTAAAAACAAGGGAACCATCACGGGATAAAATACCATGCATTCTTCGGCCATGCCAAATGATGCGCCGCCGAACGAGAAGAGGAACGTAACGATAATGATCAGCCAGGCTTCGCGGCCTTTCATGCGGTAGCTAAGGTTGCGGATACCCTGTTCCATAGCCCCTGTTTGTTGGAAAACGTGCATAAAGCCACCTATAAACAGGATGAACAGTACAATATCAATGGTGTCATATATCCCCTTAATAGGCGCTTCAATAATGCTGACAGCGCCCTGCTTGTTGCTTTTTAACCTATGGTAGCTGCCCGGCACCGCTACCGGTTTGCGGATATCGCCATTTTTAAATTTAGCCAGCGGGATTTTTATTTGCAGGCTGTCCAGCGTGTGCTGGGTAAAGGGCAATGCTTTGGCACCATCGGGGATACTCATGCTGAAGCCGTTGGGCTCGGTATAGCTTAACTTATTATACTCGCCGGCAGGCAACAACCAGGTAGCGGCAGCAGCTATCAATATCACAATAACCAATATGGTAATAGGCGACGGGAGTTTTTTGAGTTTAGCCATAAGGTGAAAGTAAGGAATTAGTCGGAAAGACCGGAAGTCGGAAAGACGGAAAGTTTTTCACTGTTTTATCTTTCAGACTTCCGGTCTTTCCGACTTCCCGACTTTCTGCTACCTTTGCCCCTATGAAACGTGTTGTAATTACAGGCATGGGCGTGATAGCCCCCAACGGAAATAATATCGCTGATTTTTGGGATAACGTAGTTAATGGCCGTAGTGCCGCCCGGGCTATCACCCGCTTTGATGCCGAAAAATTTAAAACACGCTTTGCTTCGCAGATCTCGGGTTACGACCCTACCCTATACCTCGACCGTAACGATATCAAGCGCGGCGACCTATACTCGCAATACGCGCTGATAGCCGCTAAACAGGCTATCGAAGATTCGGGCTTTGATCTATCTGCTATGTCGCCTTTTGATGTAGGTGTGATATTAGGTTCGGCGCAGGGCGGTATGGAAACCTTTGAACAGCAACTGGTAGAATATCATAAATCCGAACATCAGCCGCACTTTAACCCTTTCTTTATCCCTAAAACATTGATCAACATGGCTTCGGGGTTGATCTCGATAAAATACGGTTTTATGGGTATTAACTTCACCACAGTTACCGCCTGCGCCAGCTCTAACACCGCCATGATGGAGGCCCTGAACTATATTCGCTGGGGCAAGGCTAAGGTTATTATCACCGGAGGGTCAGACGCGCCGGTTAGTGAGGCATCTATTGGTGGTTACAATGCGCTTAAAGCGCTCTCCACCCGTAACGATGACCCCACCAAGGCATCGCGCCCATTTGATGTGGACCGCGACGGCTTTGTAATGGGCGAAGGCGCGGGGATATTGGTTTTAGAAGAATACGAACATGCCCGTGCCCGTGGCGCGCATATCTATGCCGAAGTTGCAGGCGCCGCCATGACATCCGACGCTTATCATATCACCGCAACCCACCCCGATGGTTTGGGGGCCATACAGGCCATGAAATCGGCCCTGTACGATGCTGGGTTAAACAAAGAAGATATCGGCTTCCTGAACGCGCACGCGACATCCACCCCTGTGGGCGACCAAAGCGAAGCCCGTGGTATCCACGCCGTTTATGGCGATAGCAAAAAACTGTTTGTGAGCGCCAGTAAATCTATTACCGGCCACCTGCTGGGCGCCGCCGGTGCTATCGAGGCTATTATAGCGGTGAAATCAATTACCGATAGCGTGATCCCGCCGACTATTAATACTACTACTATCGACCCTAACATCCCAGCCGGCCTGCAAATTGCCATTGGCAGCGCGGTAGAAACCCCCGTTAATGCAGCCATGAGCAATACCTTTGGCTTTGGCGGGCATAATGGCGTGGTGGTGATGAAGAAGATTTAGCCCCCTGAAGAGGAACGTAGAGACACATACTTGTGTCTTTCTTATTTCTCTCGCTATATGCAAAGCCGATACGCATAGCGGAAGACGCAAATATGCGTCTCTACAGAAGCCCTCTCCACCAATCTGTTAATTAACAATCCACATTGTTAACAATTTTTTAACGCCAAAAGCTTTTTATTGAAAAAAATTCTGATTACGTTTGAATTTTTTGTTGATGTAGCTTCAATAAATTTTTTACCTGAAGCACATGTTACGCGTAGACAGCAGCAAACCTTGCCAAATTATTTATGCCATTGCCCGGCATGAATATCTGTCGTACGTTATTGAGCCACACATAGTTCAGCTAAATCCCAACGGCGAATTTTCCCTTACCCACCAGCGTTTATTCAGCAATACCGCAAAGGAGTTTGCCAACTGTATTGATGATGCCGATATTAAGCTCGTCAAGATTTTGGAAGAGTTGGAGCAGGGTAACATTATTAAAAAGTATTATAAAAAGCCCGTCCGCCCGTTCGAGTTTTTTGGTAAGATCTTTAACGAAGCCCTGTTTGATGCCATACGCCCAAAAATGGAGAAGAAGATGGTAGAGGCGCTGAACCTGCTACATAACAAGGAAATTTACCAGATGAGCAAGGAGGGCTACCCTGCCGGCAAAAGGCTGCATATAGCAACCGAGCCTGCTACGGTACTGTTCCACTTCCGCCGCGACGAGGAGGAGATCCGCTACTTCCCTACCATTAAATACCAGGGGCTACGGATTGAGTTTATGTTTAAAAACGCCGAAGTGATTTGTAACCACCCGGCCTGGATGATGCTGGACGATACCCTGTATTATTTTGACAAGGAGATTGAGGGTAAAAAACTGGTGCCTTTCCTCAATAAGCGCTACATTGCTATCCCAAGGTCGTCCGAGCAATCGTACTTTGAGAAATTTGTTGCCCCGCTGATCGAAAAACATTCGGTTTATGCCGAGGGCTTTACCATTAATACCGAAAAGTACGAGGCCGTACCCATCCTAAAACCAATTTATGTGCCGGGCGGTACATCGCAAATACAACTGTGCTTTAAATACGCCGGGTATATTTTCCCTTACGGGGATGGCAGGCATGTATCGGTACGGATGGATAAAAACGGGGATGAGTATATCTTCCATCGTATTAAACGCTCGGTAACCTGGGAGAAAAACAAGCTGACGGAACTGGAAGCGCTGGGACTAAAAACCGTTTCGTCGCTGTTTCAAAACCTGGAGGTGAACCAGGCCGATACAGATGCCGATCAATCCTTCTCGGTTTTTGAATGGCTGAACCATCACCACGATCAGTTGGTACAGGATGGCTACGAAATTGAGCAACCCGACGGGCAAAAGCGCTACTTGTTTGGCAACAGCAAAATAGACCTGGAAGTAACTGAGCGGAACGATTGGTTTGATATTTATGCCGTAGTGCATTTCGGGCCGTATAAAATTCCGTTTATGGAATTGCGTAACCATATCCTGAACCATAAAAAGGAATTCGTATTGCCATCGGGCGAGATTGCCGTGATCCCCGAAAAATGGTTTTCGCAATACGGCAACCTGCTGCACTTTGCCGAGAGCGGGCAGGAACTAAAACTGCGCAAACACCACCTGGGCCTGATAACCGAACTGGCCGATGGCGAACTGGCAGGTATTGCCATGAACCGCAAGCTGCAAAAGCTGACAGATTTTGAGGAGGTAGGCAATGTGCCTATGCCGGTCAATTTTTCGGGTAGTTTAAGGCCTTATCAGCAGGCAGGCTATAACTGGTTCCACTTTTTGCGCGAGTATCATTTTGGCGGCTGCCTGGCCGACGATATGGGTTTGGGTAAAACCATCCAAACGCTGGCCCTACTGCAAAAAAATAAAGAAGATACCGAAGCGGCCGGCGGCAAAAGCACATCGTTGATCATTATGCCTACATCGTTGATCTATAACTGGATAAACGAGGCTAAAAAGTTTACACCACAACTAAAAATGATGGTGCATACCGGCGCTTTCCGCTATAAAAGTCCCGAAGTGTTTGGCAATTACGATGTGGTGGTAACCACCTATGGTATCAGTCGCATTGATATAGAATTGTTCAAATCGTTCTTTTTTGATTATGTGATATTGGACGAAAGCCAGAACATCAAAAACCCTTCCAGCAAATCTTACCAGGCGGTTAAGCAATTAAAATCGCGCTTTAAGCTGATACTGAGTGGTACCCCGGTAGAAAACTCGGTGAACGATCTGTGGACGCAAATGTCGTTCATTAACCCGGGCTTGTTGGGCAGCCAGCAGTTTTTCATGAACGAGTTTGTAACGCCTATAGAAAAGAAAAAGGACGAGGAAAAGGCCCGCAAGCTGCAAGCCATTATTAAGCCTTTTGTGCTGCGCCGCACTAAAGAGCAGGTAGCCACCGAACTGCCGCCAAAAACCGAACACCTGTTTTATTGCCAAATGAGCGACGAGCAGGCATCGGTATACGAAAAAGTAAAATCGGAATACCGAAACGAACTGTTGAAGAGCCTGGAAGACGGCACCTTTGCCCAGGCGCAAATGCAGGTATTGCAGGGCTTAATTAAGCTGCGGCAAATTGCCAATCACCCTGTTATGATTGACGAGGAGTACGAGGGCGATAGCGGCAAGTTTGAGAACGTGGTACATACCCTTAGTAACGTGCTTGATGGTGGCCACAAGGTTTTGATCTTCTCGCAATTTGTGAAGCAGTTACAGATTTACCGCCGTTACTTCGACGAGGAAAATATCAGTTATACCTACCTGGATGGCAGCACCCAAAACCGGGGCGAAATAGTAAAACGTTTCCAGGAGGATGAGAAAACCAAGGTATTCCTGATCAGTATAAAAGCCGGTGGTGTGGGCTTAAATTTGACGGAGGCTGATTACGTATTTATCCTTGACCCGTGGTGGAACCCGGCGGTTGAGCAGCAGGCTATTGACCGTACGCACCGCATTGGCCAAACCAAAAATGTATTCATCTATAAATTCATCACCAAAGATTCGGTAGAGGAAAAAATCCTGGCCCTGCAACAGCGCAAACTCAGCGTGGCGCGGGCATTAATCACTACCGAGGAAAGCTTTATTAAGACTTTGACGGCCGAGGATATCAGGGATATATTAGCCTGACCTTGATTTACCTGATTATAAGATTTACAGGATTTTGGATAATCAAGCTCATCCTTTAATCCTTAAAATCATGGTCCGGCTTTCTTTACATTACTCACATAAACACTACTGTTCGGGCCTGGGCCTTTAATATAGCATTGAGGTACTATACAATTAGGCATAACCGAGCTATTGTCTTTAGTAATATCAAACGTAATATCATAGCCGGTTTTTGCAACCTGATCGGCCAGGTAGCAGTAATTGGCCACATTTACGGCATTGTTATAAGTATTGGTACTGCTGGCTACCCAAACGCTGCCACCGCCGGTGCCCGTTGGGCCTTCAATATCAATTGCCGCGGTACCGCAAGCCATTAATATTATTTTTCCTTTAAAAGTACCCGTAGTTGTAACGGCCCCTTTTTTACAGGACAGGCCCGCTAGCAACAGGCATATAAAACAGGTTATTAAATAGGGATTGCGCATCATCTTCGGCTGTATTGGTTTATCATGTATTACGATAGTTGATACAAAAACGCTACAAACAAAAAGCGGGAGCATCCTTTGTGGATGCTCCCGCTTTTATGATATCAGCAATTGTTATTACCAGAACCTGATATAAAGCGCTGCCAGTAACAATAAAGTCACTACAATAAGTGTCAATGTGCGTGGGTCAACTTTAAACATCCCCTTGTCTAACACAAATGCTTTCGGGTTAATTTTCGGTCCGGCCAAACTCACTAAAATAATAGCGATCATGGTGAACAAAAACGATAAGCCCATACAGATTAGGAACGGAATTTCATATATGCCATCTTTATTTAAGAACGCGGTATACAAGAATGTTTCGTGCCCGAACCAGGCCGGAGCGAAATTGTTAAACAATACCGACATGGCAAAGCCGGTTAAAATACCAACAATAGCACCGGCACCTGTAGTGCGTTTCCAAAAGAAACCCAGTATAAATATGGCAAATATACCCGGGCTGATAAAGCCGGTATATTTTTGGATAAAGGTGAAACCACCCTCGCCGCCAATCCCTAAAGTATCGCTCCAGGTTAAGCCAATGGAAATAACCAAACACAGTGCTATGATCCATTTGCCCATTTTCACCATGCCCGCTTCGTCGGCATCTTTTTTAAGGTATTTTTTGTAGATATCCATGGTAAAGATGGTGGATATACTGTTAGCCTTACCAGCTAAAGATGCTACTATAGCCGCCGTTAACGCGGCAACGGAAAGGCCTTTTAAACCATTAGGTAAAAACCCAAGTACGGCCGAATAAGAGTTATCGGCATTTAAATGGCCGCCTGCGGTCATTTCATTTTGCAAGCCGCCATTTTTATAGATCACATAAGCGGCAATACCCGGCAGTATCACAATAACCGGCATAGCCAGCTTCATTAAGCCTGCGAATAAAATACCGGTGCGTGCCGTTTTAATATCCGAACCCAAAGCCCTTTGGGTAATGTATTGGTTACAACCCCAGTAGTTTAAATTCACTATCCACTGGCCTGCAAAATACATGGCAATACCCGGCAGCAATAAATACTTGTTCACATACTCCTGCGATGCACCCGGACCCGGTTTGGCCAATATCATTTTAAAGTGATCGGGCGAGTCTTTCAGCATGGCGCTAAAGCCGGCTAAGGCATCTTTACCTAAACCAAATTTTTCGCTTACCAGCGTTAAGGCTATATAAGTGGTAGCTAAGCCGCCAATAACTAACACTAATACTTGTATTACATCCGTATAACCAATTACCTTCATGCCACCCAATGCAATGGCTAATGCAAAAATGGCCAATGCTATAATAATAATGTGCAAGGTGTTTACACCGCCGCCCAATAGGCTGCTGATAGCTACCGCGCCCAGGTATAAAATAGAAGTAAGGTTAATAAAAACGTACAGGAACAGCCAAAAAATGGCCATAATTAAACTTACCGTTTTGTTGTACCGCGTTTCTAAAAACTGCGGCATGGTGAAGATTTTGTTCTTAAGATATACCGGTATAAACCATACCGCTACAACAATCAGCGCTATGGCGGCAATCCATTCATAAGCCGCTACGGCAACACCCACTGTAAAGCCCTGCCCGCTGGCGCCAATAAATTGCTCGGCCGATATGTTAGATGCAATAAGCGACGCGCCAATGGCCCACCAGGTTAACGAGCCTTCGGCCAGGAAAAAATCGTGGCTTCCTGTTACCGTCTTTTTGTTCCGCTTGCGATATACCATGTAACCATAGGTAGATACGATCACAAAATAGATCAGGAAGATGACGTAATCAATTGTAGTGAATTTATTCATAATGATATTTTAGATATTTAATTGGTTTCAACAGGGCGTATTAGTGTACGTTTGACAATTATAATGGATTATTTGTGGTTTATCAAATTTTGAGAAGCTAAATGTAAACTATATTTTAAATATTACAAACAAGGCGTTTAAATAAATTGCAATCGATTGTTTTTGAATAATTAGTGTGAAAAAAACACCATAAAAAAAGCGGCCACTGGCCGCTCTTCAAAAAAAAATTATTTATAAGGTTACAAAATAAACTTAGTACTCAAAAAGTTCGAGTCGCTATCGTTCACAATCTCGTTAATGATATGCTTATTGGCTTCGTTCATTTTGGTAGCTACCAGCGACCGGATAGAGAACGCGCGCAGGGCATCGTTAACCGATAGGGTACCCTCGGCACTGTCCTTACGGCCGGTGAAAGGAAACACATCCGGGCCACGCTGGCACTGAGCGTTAATATTTACACGGCTTACCAGGTTCACAAACGGATCTATCAGCGATGCCAGCTCTTTCGGGTCGTTACTGAAAAGGCTCACCTGCATACCATGCGGCGAATCGATCTGGTACTGGATCGGCTCTTCTATCGATTCGAACGGGATCACCGGGATCACCGGGCCAAACTGCTCTTCGCGATAAAGCTTCATTTTTGAATTGACAGGATAAACCACCGCCGGGAAGAAGAACGACTCGGAACTTGCGCCACCGTTTTCGTTAATCACCTTTGCGCCGTGTGCTATCGCGTCGTCAATACATTCTTTTAAATAAGCTGGTTTACCGGGCTCGGTAACCGGGGTAAGGTTTACGCCTTTGGTCCACGGCAGGCCGGGTTGCAGTTTTGATACCGCCTGGCTTAACAGGGTGTTAAATTCGTCGGCTACTTCTTTGTGTACAAATATCAGCTTAATAGCGGTACAGCGTTGCCCGTTAAAGGACAGGGCCCCTAAAATACACTCGCTCACGGCCAGGTTTAAATCGGCGTTTTTAGTTACGATAGCCGCGTTTTTAGCATCCAAACTTAAAACTGCACGCAGGCGGTTCAGTTTAGGGTGCGCTTTCTTCAAATCGTTAGCCACCTTGCTCGACCCGATAAAGGCCAGCACGTTAATTTTGCCGGTTTGCATCAGGCCCGGGGTTACGCTTGCACCACGGCCGTAAACCGTGTTTACCACCCCCTTAGGAAACGATTCGCGGAAAGCCTCCAATAACGGATAGTGTAAAAGCGTACCATGCTTTGGTGGTTTAAAAAGCAGGGTATTGCCCATAATAATAGCGGGGATGAGTGTAGTGAAGGTTTCGTTTAAGGGGTAGTTAAACGGCCCCATACAAAGTACCACGCCCAACGGCGAACGGCGCACCTGTGCAACCACGCCCTCGGCAATTTCAAAGCGCGACGATTGGCGGTCGATATCCTTCAACGCGTCAATAGTAGCGGTAATATATTCCACGGTACGGTCAAATTCCTTGGTCGAGTCGGCCAGGGATTTGCCTATTTCCCACATAATCAGTTTAATCACCAGGTCGCGCTGCTCGCTCATTTTGTAAACAAAATGTTCCATGCATTTAATGCGGCCGGCTACACTCATGGTAGGCCATTCGCCGCGGCCGTTATCGTAGGCTGCAATAGCGGCATCAAGCGCTTCGTTTGCTTCTTTTTCGGTACCAATAGGGTATGTGCCTATTAGTTTACGTTTTAAACCATCGGGTGTAGGCACCATTACCGGCGAATAAACTTCGCTAACGGGGCCATCCCATTTTTTCATTTCGCCATTGCTTAAGTACTCGCGCTGGTGGATCTCTTCGATACGGTACTGTTCCGGTATCTGCTCCTCATCCACAAACAACGATCTGAGCTGGTCTGGAAAACTCATAATTGTAAATTGTTTTAGTGTGAAAATTTGCCTTAGTGTATCAAGACTGTGACCAAAGAAAACGATTTTAAAGCAAATAAACTACTAAATCACTCAACATTTATTTGGGATAAAATGAAGTTTTCATGAAGTCATTAAACCCAAAAATGTTTTTTGCGTCTATTACACAATTTTATTACGGAAATTCGTTTTACAATAAAATTTAAGATCATGAAAAGGGCATATCAAAGCATATCCGGTTTAGTGCTTGCCGGGTGTTTAATTTTAGTTTTATCAACAACAGCCAGCGCCCAGCGTGGCCGTGGCGGTTTTCATGGCGGCGGCGGGATGCGTGTAGGCATCCGCGGGCCGGGTTTCGGTTTTGGTTTTGGCGGGCCGCGCCTAAGTTTTGGGGTGGGCTATTACCGACCGTACTATGCGTATCCGCGCATCGGCTTTTTCCTTAACGCGTTGCCTTATGGCTATTACCCGTTTTATTACGGGCCCGATCAGTATTATTACTATGGGGGCACGTTTTACCGCCCGTATAATAACGGTTATGAAATTGCTGCCCCGCCAATTGGCGCAGCCGTACCACAAATCCCATCAAACGCGCACCCCATTTTGATAGATGGCCAGCAGTATTACGAAATGAATGGCGTTTACTATAAGGAGAGTGTGGATGATAAGGGTAAAAAGATCTTCATTGTATCGGGCAAGGATGGTGTTTTAAATACCGACAATGCCGGGCAGCCGGCCGATCAGCACATCCCGCAGGTGGGCGATGTAGTTACCCAACTGCCCGATGGCTGCCGCAAGGTTACGCTGAACAGCAAAACCTATTATGTATCGGCCGATGATATTTATTACGAGGAAATAACCGACGCTAATAAAAATACCAGCTACCGCATAGCCAGCGTGCCCGAAAACGAGGCCCCGCCTGTAAAACAATAATACCCAGTAATCAATATATAATAGCGGGGGATACACGGATGTGTATCCCTTTTTTGTTATACCCCCTCCCTGTTTGCAGTCGCCCGGCTGGAGCCGAACGACTGCATGGAGATCTTATATCCCCTATATTCCTCCCAACAAGGCATATCTCCGTTTTTTCGACAAAATAATTGAATACTTTGACAATCGAACGAACTTATAATAGGCCAATCTTTTACTTAATTTGGAAAGTATACACAGCCAATATTTATCAGCTACCTTTATTATAAAAAAACATGTTTGATTTGAGCGGAAGAACGGCCGTAATTACCGGCGGCGGCAGCGGCATTGGCCGCGCGGCAGCCATACTATTTGCCAAACAGGGTGCCATCAGCCATATTATCGATTTGAACGAAGTACAGGCCACCGCCGTTGTGGACGAAATTAAGCAAGCCGGCGGCCAGGCCATGGCCCATGTTTGCGATATAAGCAATTATGCACAGGTTGAGCAGATATTAACGGCCATCGGCACTATTAATATCCTGGTAAACAATGCTGGCGTGGCCCACGTAGGCAAGGCCGATAATACCAGCGAGGAAGATTTTGACCGCGTATTTAAAATAAACGTTAAAGGCGTTTATAACTGCCTGCATACCGCTTTACCTATGATGCTGAAAAACGGCGGCGGCGTGGTGCTTAACCTGTCGTCTATTGGCGCGGTGGTGGGCATTGCCGATCGGTTTGCCTACTCCATGAGCAAGGGTGCCGTACAGGCCATGACCTTATCGGTAGCCCGCGATTATATCCACGATAATATCCGTTGTAATTGTATTTGCCCGGCACGAGTGCATACCCCCTTTGTAGATGGCTTTATTGCCAAAAATTACCCGGGGCAGGAGAAGGAAATATTTGAAAAACTATCCAAATCGCAGCCAATTGGCCGCATGGGAAACACCGAAGAGATTGCCACGTTAATATTGTATCTATGTTCGGACGAGGCATCGTTTATTACTGGCTGCGATTACCATATTGATGGCGGGTTTATTAAATTGAATAATTAAATAATAACCAATGTGTCATTTCGACCAGAGGGAGAAATCTTATACGCTAACACTATCGCGTGTATAAGATTTCTCCTCGTACCTCGTTCGAAATGACAAATTATTAAGATAAAAGACATTATGAAACTAATAAGATACGGCCAGGCCGGAAAAGAGAAAACAGGGGTAATTATTAACGATGTTAAGTACGATACCTCGGCTTTTGGCGGCGATTATAACGAGCAATTTTTTGAGGATAACGGCCTTGCCCGCCTGGAAGAATTTGTAAAAGCCAACCAGGGCAAACTGATTGCGATAGGTGAAAACGAGCGCTTGGGCAGCCCTGTTGCAAGGCCATCTAAAATTGTGTGTATCGGCCTTAACTATGCCGACCACGCGCACGAAACCAATGCCCCCTTGCCGCCCGAGCCGGTGATATTTATGAAAAGCACCACATCGCTGGTGGGGCCAAATGATAACATCATGATTCCTAAAAACTCGGTAAAAACGGATTGGGAGGTAGAGTTGGCCTTTGTAATTGGCAAAAAAGCCAGTTATGTAAATGAAGCTGATGCTGCCGGTTACGTAGCCGGTTATGTTTTACATAATGATGTATCCGAGCGCGAGTTCCAATTAGAGCGTAACGGTACCTGGGATAAAGGCAAGGGTTGCGATACCTTCGCGCCACTTGGCCCCTTTTTGGCTACCGCCGATGAAATTGCCGATGTAGATAACCTGAAGCTGTGGTTAACCGTTAATGGCCAGCCTATGCAAAACGGCACTACCGCTAATTTTATATTTAAGATCCCGTATTTAATCCATTACGTAAGCCAGTTTATGACCTTGCTGCCGGGCGATATTATTTCTACCGGTACACCGGCGGGCGTAGGCCTGGGCTTTAAGCCACCTGTTTATTTAAAGGCGGGCGATGTGGTTGAACTGGGTATTGATGGCTTAGGCACTTCGAAACAAGTATTAGTTCCTTATGCTAAAAATTGATGCGCATCAGCATTTCTGGGTTTTCGACTCGGTAAGGGACAGCTGGATCAACGACGAGATGCAGGTGATTCAACGCGATTTTTTACCGGCCGATCTTGATTTTGTTTTACGGGAGAACGGTATGGATGGCTGCATAGCCGTACAGGCCGATCAAAGCGAAGAACAGAACAATTTTTTATTAGGCCTAACCGAGGGCAACGATTTTATAAAAGGCATTGTAGGCTGGGTAGACCTGCGCGCCGAAAATGTGGAAGAGCGCCTGCAATTTTACAGCCATACCAAATTAATGAAAGGCTTTCGCCATGTGTTGCAGGGCGAAGCCAACCGGGCGCTGATGCTGGAGCCCGATTTTACGCGGGGCATTGGTTTACTAAGTAAATATGGTTTTACTTATGATATCCTGATCTTCCCCGACCAGTTGAAATATGCTACTAAGCTGGTTAAAGCTTTCCCCAACCAAAAATTTGTGCTGGACCATATGGCCAAGCCAGATATTAAAAATGGCAGGATAGATAGCTGGTCGGCCGAGATGGAGCAGCTGGCGGCCAACAAAAATGTGTACTGCAAGGTATCGGGCATGGTAACCGAAGCCAACTGGCATAACTGGACTAACGATACTTTTACCAAATACCTTGATGTGGTGTTCAATGCCTTTGGTACGGGGAGGGTAATGTTTGGGTCCGACTGGCCGGTATGTTTGGTAGCGGCAGATTATACCCCTATGAAGGCTATTGTAAGTGAGTATGTGCAGCGCTTTAGAACCGACGAACAAGAAATGATATTCGGCGGGAACGCCATTAACTTTTATAACCTATAAATATGGACCTGCAGTTAAAGGATAAAGTGATTATTGTAACCGGCGGCGCCAAGGGTATTGGCGAAGGTATATGCAGGGTATTAGCAGCCGAGGGTGCTATCCCGGTTATTATTGGCCGCGGCGAAAAGGATAACTTATTAGTTGTAGATAGTATAAGGGCAGCAGGCGGGCAGGCCTGGCAAGTGGTGGCCGAATTAGCTAACCCCGACGATTGCAAACAAGCTATTGATGCCGTTATGGCCCAATTTGGGCGCATAGAAGGCGTGGTAAACAATGCCGGTGTAAATGATGGCGTGGGGCTGGAAGATGGCAATTACGAGCGCTTTATAGCATCCCTGCACAAAAGCCTGGTACATTATTACCTGATTGTACATTATGCCTTGCCGGCGCTTAAAGCATCAAAGGGATCTATCCTCAATATCTCATCAAAAACTGCCGAAACCGGCCAGGGGCATACATCGGGTTATGCGGCGGCAAATGGTGGCCGTAACGCGCTTACCCGCGAGTGGGCGGTGGAGTTGTTAAAATACGATATCCGTGTAAACGCAATAGTGGTAGCCGAATGCTGGACACCGCAATACGCCAGCTGGATAAAAACCCTGCCTAATCCCGAAGAAAAGTTAAAAGAAATCACATCGCGCATACCGCTGGAGCAACGGATGACCACGGCCGAAGAGATAGCCAATACCACGGCTTTCCTGCTATCGGCAAAGGCAAGCCATACCACCGGGCAAATAATATATGTTGATGGGGGTTATGTACATTTAGACAGGGCCCTGGCCAACGCGTAAGCTACATCCGGGTAGGCCCGTGGCTCAACACCATCTGGCAATGCATTATGCTAAGGATTAGGTGCCTGTGAGGACACAGTCACCGGGCAATTGTCACCGAGGTCTGTGTCCTCACAGACCTCTTGTTAGCAAACTATAATTTACATTACCCATCCGGGTTAGATGCCGGTACAAGAAAATCCAATTAGATAATGCGTGCCATAGGTACGGAACGAGGGTAGCATACCTTCGGCATGCTGATCTGTTTGAGAACTGTTTCTAACAACATTTAGCTGCTATGGAGCATCGGAATGCCTAAATGAAGATATTAACCCCTTGGCCGCATCCTTAAACCAAGCGATACGTTGAGTACGCCTGTTATTAAAAAGGCCATGCCTGTCCATACCACAATGGCCGCGGCGCCAAAGGTGGGGTTAAACCATATCAGCACTACAAATAAAAACACCAATAAGCTGCCAATTATTACCCACCACGTACCGCCGGGGTGTTTGCGAAACGTTAATACGGTAATGCCCTTAAACAGGAAGTAAAACCCAATAACCACCCGCATAATAAGTAAACCGGCTGCTAGGTGGCTCATTAGCACAAGCCCTAATAGCAGATCGACCAGGCCGATGAACAAATGCCAGCCCCGGTTGCCCGCGCCATGGTCGCGATAGGCCCTTAGTAGCTCGGTTATACCTGTTAGTAATATCACCAGGCCAAACATAAAGCTAAGTGCCACCAGGCCGCTTAACGGCGATGCGAACAGGTAAATACTAACGCCTATAAATAATAAGCCCCTTAATATAAATACCCACCAATGGCGGATGCTGCGGTCGACGGTGATTTCCATGGTAGCCTTGTTTTCCTTAATCAACTAAAAAACAAGAAAATGGTTTTTCCGGGCAGCAGCCGTTTTTTATCATTAGTATCCTCACACGCAACCATTTAGTTAAAAAACAGCGTATATTTAAAAACAAAGGGCGTGTAATAGTCCTTTATAGATATGATAAACCCCCTGGTTTGCCAATAAACTAAATTTTAACCAAACATTATAGCGATGAAAAATGCATTTTATACCGGCCTTATCATAGGCATATTTAGCGGTTTATGGCTATTTGCCATGCACTGGATGGGATACGCTACTACCGGCGCGCACCAGATTGCGCCGTACGAGTATTTTTCGGTACTGATACCCTTTGTGGGATTATACTTTGGCGTGCGCTGCTATAAGCAAAACGAAATGGGCGGTGTGATTAGTTTTTTGGATGGCCTGGTACAGTGTTTTAAAATACTGATTGTAGGTGGTGTGATAGCCGTTTTTGCCAGCATTGTTTATATCAATTACATCTCGGGCGGCGCTAATTCGGTCGATTTTTCGGGCCGCATGTTTGGCGCGCTGCTGGTAGGGATACTGGAGGCTTTGGCCGTTTCGTTAATACTGATGAATAAATCGAAGGCGATTTAGGTTTACTATATCCTATAACCTCCGTGTCACTTCGAACGTAGAGAGAAGTCTTGTACATGCGATCTTCATATCGTATAAGATTTCTCTCTTTGTTCGAAATGACATTTTCTTTTTAAGCCCGCTGTAATCACTACATTTGATTTAGTGAAGTTTGTACGCCATAATTTCGAGCTGCTGTTTTGGATTGCCGCGCTGACAGCTTTAGCCCTTAGCAACCCTGCGCAAACCCATTATGTGCTATGCCCGCTACGGCTAATGGGTTTTACCTGGTGCCCGGGCTGCGGGATTGGGCATGCTATTGCCTACCTGTTTCACGGCAATATCAGCGCGTCGTTCCACGCGCATTGGCTGGGGATACCGGCTTTAGGCGTTTTGCTTTACAGGATATATAGCTTAGCGTTGATGAGGTATAAAGAATATATTGAAGCATAGTTACCAGGCATTGCTATGGAATACTTTCATTGCGCCTCCTTTTTGTAATCAATCACAAGCTACATGCGGGATGGAGAAGGATCGGAAACATTAGGTGTAATGGTGCTTTTAATGGACTATTATACTAAAGGGGAATTGGCAGGGCTAACTGAATTTTTTATTTTTGCATAAATTCCCCCTTTAGGGAATACTATCTATGAAACTAAAAACATTCTCCTGTTTAATCGTCGCTTTAATGCTTGGCTGTGCAGCATCAGCCCAAACCAATGAGGCATCGGGCTGGGGAGCCTGGTTCCACACGCAAAAATTTTCTAATAAATGGGGCGCTTCATTCGATGGGCAATTCCGCTCGGCACATCAGGGCGCTTATTTAAAAAATGTGTTGCTGCGGCCATCGGTTAATTACTATTTTGATAAAAGCAAGCACCTGGATTTAGGTTATGCCTACGTAGCCGCCAATGGCCGTACCGCCGCTGGCGATAAAACGTTTCGCCCCGAACACCGCATCTTCCAGCAATTTATCGTTAGCCATAAGGCGGCAACCAATACCGCGGTTACCCACCGTTTTAGGTTAGAGCAACGCTTTTTAGGCCAAACCACCACCCAGCCCGATGTTTTCGCGCAGCGTTTCCGCTATTTTGCCCGCGCGGTTATCCCGTTAAATAAGGATGCCGTATTTACCCGGGGCTCTTTTGTAGCCCTGCAAAACGAAGCTTTTGCCAATGTGCAAAATAAAGCCAAGATCAATAAACATGTTTTTGATCAAAACCGTGCCTACGCGGCCTTTGGTTACCGCCTAAGTAAAATGATGGATGTGGAAACCGGCTATTTAAACCAGTACATTAAACAGGCCGAAGCCTATACCATAAACCATGTAATACAAATAGCCCTGTATACCCGGTTTGGCAAATAAAAAGGGTGATAAATATCGCCCCTTTTTATATTATCATCTTGTCATTTCGGCCAACGGGAGAAATCTTATGCGTGTAGACGGTCCTCTTGTATAAGATTTCTCGCTATCGCTCGAAATGACAATGGAAAATTGTTTTTATAAAAAAAGCGGCCCGATAATCGGGCCGCTTTCCTATATGATTAAAATGCCGGTTACGACATTTTTAACTTCTTCTGAATATCGGCTACGTAGCCTTTAAACTTTTTATCGGTATCAATCAAATCTTCCACAGTTTGGCAGGCGTAAATCACGGTAGAGTGGTCGCGGCCGCCGAAGAAATGGCCGATTGATTTTAACGAGCTTTTGGTGTGCGCCTTAGCCAGGTACATCGAAATTTGACGGGCCTGAACAATCTCGCGCTTGCGGGTTTGCGATTTCACCATTTCGATAGGTACTTCAAAATACTCGCAAACCAGGTTTTGGATATATTCCATCGAGATCTCTTTTGTAGAGTTCTTGATGAAGTTTTTCAGCATTTGCTTGGCCAGGTTCAAATCAATTTCCTTGCGGTTAAGGGTTGATTGTGCCAGCAACGATACCATTGCTCCTTCCAGCTCGCGCACGTTGTTATCAATATTGTGGGCAACGTACTCCAGCACCTCGTATGGCAAATCGATACCATCCTGGTAAACTTTGGTTTTAAGGATAGCCATGCGGGTTTCCAGATCGGGCACCTGCAAATCGGCAGATAGGCCCCATTTAAAACGCGACAGTAAGCGTTCTTCTAAACCAGCCAGATCTTTAGGCGCTTTATCTGATGTAATGATCAGTTGCTTGCCGGTTTGGTGCAGGTGGTTGAAAATGTGGAAGAAAAAATCCTGTGTTTTCTCTTTACCGGCAAAATTGTGCACATCATCCATAATCAACACATCAATGGCCTGGTAAAAATTCACAAAGTCGTTAATGTTATTATGTTTCAGCGCGTCAACAAATTGCTGGGTAAATTTCTCGCACGATACGTATAGTACTACCTTATCGGGCAACGAGCGTTTAATTTCGTTACCGATGGCTTGCGCCAGGTGGGTTTTGCCCAAACCTACGCCACCATATATCATTAATGGGTTAAACGATGTACCACCCGGTTTGGCTGCCACCGCGTATCCGGCCGAACGGGCCAGGCGGTTACAATCGCCCTCTACAAAATTATCAAAGGTGTAATTTTGGTTAAGCTGCGGGTCAACATTCAGTTTTTTAAGCCCCGGTATTACAAACGGGTTTTTGATATCCTTATTTATAGAAATAGGGATGGGCATCGATTGGTTCTTACCTTCGGCACCATTGCCATTTGATGGCATATTGGTTGTATAAGGTTTGCTTGATGATGATTGCTCTACCACTATATTATATTCTAAGCGTCCGTCCTCGCCTAATTGTTTTTTTATTGTTTTACGCAGCAAGCCCACATAGTGTTCTTCCAGCCACTCATAAAAAAACAAACTGGGCACCTGTATCGTCAGGACGCTCCCTTCCAATCTCAAAGACTTTATAGGCTCGAACCAGGTCTTAAAACTCTGGGCAGGTATATTATCTTTTATGATCTGCAGACAACTATTCCAAACGTTAGTACAAGTTTTTTCCATGCGGTTTTCTTAAAATATTGATTTACACCCTCTACAGAAGCTTTCGATGCGACGGTTACGGAACATCGAATATTCAAAAAAAAAAGCTATTAAAAAATTAAAATTTCAAATAAATTTTAATTGTCTGAATTGACCCGGCAAAGGGCATTTTTGTCTTTTTTTTGTTGAAATATCCGGTCGGTTATAACCGGTATTGTCAGGCTTCGCAGCACACCATTGTTGTGGCAGTGCTTGCATGGGTAACGGCAATTATACGTAATTGTTCACAATATGTTTTTATTTATAAACATTTAACCAGCAAAACAAAATATTGATTATTAGTTATTTATCAACAGGAAATTTAGTTGGCCGATGGTTTCGTTAAAATAAAATGTTAATAACAAATTACGATAATGTGCAGATGTACAGCTATTTAATACTCACCAAAAACGCTACGGAGGGCATCAGCAACCTCGCCTAAAGTGGCATAATTTTCTACCGCTTGCAGTATAAAAGGCATCAGGTTTTCGTGGCCCGCTGCGGCTGCTTTTAACTGGTTTAAATTGTGGTTTACAAGGGTGTTATCCCGGCTATTTTTAAGGGCTTCAATTTGGGCTGTTTGCTGCTTTCGGATGGTGTCGTCTACCCTGAAAAGGTCGCCCTGGTCTTCCTGGGGCTGGGTGAATTTATTTACCCCAACAATCACCCGTTCGCCCGATTCGATAGCGTTTTGATAATCATAAGCAGCATTGCCAATCTCCTGTTGTATGTAATCCTGCTCAATGGCTTTTACCGATCCGCCCATGGCATCTATCTTATCGATATAGATTTTGGCGGCGGCTTCCATCTCGTCGGTCAGCGCTTCCACAAAGTACGATCCGGCCAGGGGATCAACCGTATCGGTCACCCCGCTTTCAAAAGCAATGATCTGCTGGGTACGTAGGGCAATTTTGGCAGCGGCCTCGGTTGGGAGCGATAGGGCCTCGTCGTAGCCATTGGTATGCAGCGATTGCGTACCGCCCAGCACGGCGGCCATAGCCTGGTGACTTACCCGCACAATATTATTATAAGGCTGTTGCGCCGTCAGGGTCGACCCGCCGGTTTGGGTATGGAAGCGCAGCTTTTGCGCATCGGGGTGGGTTGCACCTAATTCTTTTGTAATATTGGCCCACATGCGGCGTGCCGCGCGAAATTTGGCTATCTCCTCGAAGAAGTTATTATGGCAGTTAAAAAAGAAAGAGAGGCGGCGGGCAAATACGTTAATGTCCAAACCTTTCTCTAGCGCGGCCTTTAAATAGGTTTTGCCGTTAGCCAGGGTAAAAGCCAGTTCCTGCACCGCTGTAGATCCTGCTTCGCGGATATGGTAGCCTGATATGGATATGGTATTCCACTTAGGCACTTCCTTGCTGCAATACTCAAACACATCGGTAATTAACCGCATGGATTGTGTTGGAGGGTATATATAAGTACCGCGCGCGGCATACTCCTTTAATATATCGTTTTGGATAGTGCCTGATAACAGCTTCAAATCGGCCCCTTGTTTTTTGGCTAAGGCAATATACATAGCCAGCAGGATGGGTGCCGTAGCATTAATAGTCATACTGGTGGTTATCTTTTGCAGTTCGATACCATCAAACAGCGTTTCG
The DNA here is from genome assembly GCA_040389105.1 of Bacteroidota bacterium. Lineage (GTDB taxonomy): Bacteria > Bacteroidota > Bacteroidia > Sphingobacteriales > Sphingobacteriaceae > Mucilaginibacter. The sequence continues at coordinate 222,487 of JAZKAO010000023.1, read as the reverse complement.
ATATCCTTTAGCGAGTCGATAGCCACCCCAACCTTGCCTACTTCTCCTTCAGACATGGCATGGTCCGAATCATAGCCGATCTGTGTAGGCAGGTCGAAAGCTACAGATAAGCCCATAGTGCCCTGGCTTAATAAGTAATGGTAACGTTTGTTTGATTCGGCAGCGGTAGAAAAGCCGGCGTATTGGCGCATAGTCCACAAACGGCCGCGGTACATATCCTTTTGGATGCCGCGGGTATATGGGAATTGCCCAGGCAACTCATCCATACCGGATGGTTCGGTATAAACCTCCTTAATTACAATACCCGATGTGGTATCAATATGCTTTTCTTCGGCCATAATTAAAATAGTTCTTCCAGGTCGGCCCTGATCATATTAACGGCAACATCGTAGGGGTCGTGTTCCATTTTACTTAAATGGGCCAATATAGCCCGGCCAAGGTCAAGTCCACCAGCGCCATCAGGCAGGCTTTTGGTAGCGCCGTTCACCAGGTTTAGCGTATCGTCCTTTATCCGTTTTACTAATGCCCAGGCGCGGCTGTTTACATACAACTGCTGGGTTACATTATGCTGAAACTCGTTGCGCACCTCGGCCACTATTAAAGCTTGTAGTTCGGCCGCGGTATAGGCCGATGCATTTAGGCGTACCAATAGGTTTGATGGATTAATACGGTCTATTAATAGCACCACGCGTTCATAAGCCTGCAAACGCAGGGGCAGGGTTTGTGCCGAGGTAGCTTTTTTTAGTTCGAGCAGTTGCAGTTTCTCCTTGTTTTCAAGGTAAGGCCTGGCCAGGTAAAAGGCCACCATTATAACAGCAATGCCTGCTAAGGCAAATTTTACAACCTCCACTAAAAAAAGATACATGTTCATTGGTTAAATTAAAATGTTAAGCTGGGGTCATAAATAGGTTAGCAGCAGCAAATTTGTACATTTTACCTTATATTTGAACACATTAATTAAAATTAAGATGAGTACTGTTGTTGAAACTGCGATGGCGCCTGTAAGTTTTACCGAAGGTGCAGTGAAGGAAATACATAAACTAAAGGACCAGCAAGACCTTGGCGATGAATTTGGCCTGCGTGTTGGTGTTGAAGGCGGCGGCTGCTCGGGCATGAGCTATGTGCTGGGTTTTGACCAGCCGAAAGAAGGCGACCAGGTTTATATGATAGATGGTGTAAAGGTTTATATGCACAAGGCACATGGTTTATACCTGGCCGGTATGCTAATAGATTTTCAGGATGGCTTAAACGCGCGCGGTTTTACCTTTAACAACCCTAACGCGGCCAGCACTTGCGGTTGCGGTACATCATTTGCCGTTTAATTATTGTACTGCCGGGACACAACAATAATGGATAAAACAAGTAAGGCTTACCGTTTCGGTAAGCCTTTTTTGTTTATAATGCACTTTTTTCACTCTCCTGTATCGTTTTATCTAACCAGTAAGGCCCGTTCATATATCCGCCCGAATAATGCAGTTGTACTTTGCCCTGCTTATCTACTACCACGTTTGTTGGGTATAAATTGATATTAAATAAGCCGGCAATGGATCGGCCATCATAGGCTAAATGATAAGCCAATGGGTTTTTCTTCACAAAATCGGCCACTTCGTAACCTTCATCAAGTGCAACAGCTATAAATATCACATTGGGGTTGTCCTTATACTTTAGGGCCAGCTTATTCAAATCGGGTATTTCGGCGCGGCATGGCGGGCAGCCGATGAACCAAAAATTAAGCACAACCGTTTTGCCGGCCCAATCCTTAGCCTCTATCTTTTTCCCGTTTACGTCCTTTATTTTAAATGGCCTGATCGCCTCGCCTGTGGCAAAAAATTTACTATCCGCAGGCCGGGGCATTTTACTTAACCTATCGGCCTTTTGCTGTTCGGTATACTTAACCAGTAAAAATTCGGTATCCTCCTTACGGGGATCTATCGGCCTTATCCAGTAATCGCCGCTGGCTGATAGCTTTTGCCAAATTATAAATGGATATTGGTATCCTGATGAATCCTTTACAATAGAAGCCTCGTTTACCGTAATACGGCGGGTGGGGGTTTGGGCGTATGCTGCAATTATAAAAACCAGTAAAACAAGGCTAAGTATTAGTTTTTTCATGGTAACGATTTAAGTTGCGTTAAGGTACAGTATCCGTTTTAATTGGGCAAATATTATATTCATATCCATCAAACAATAAATCAGTGGCCCTGTAACAAAGCAGCCTCATCCACAGTCTAATCCCCGGATTTCTTTATCTTTATAGCATGGCGGTAAAAACAACTTTCAGGGAAAATGTGGCAATTGCGCTTCAATCAATAGGCGGCAATAGGTTGCGCACCTCGCTTACAGCCTTAATTATTGCCATTGGCATTACCGCCCTGGTAGGCATATTAACCGCTATTGAAGGTTTAAAGCAACGCACTAACGATGTTTTTTCGCAAATGGGGGCCAACTCCTTTACCGTACGGAACCGGGGCACGGGTATTAAGTTTGGCGGCGGCAGGGCAAAGGTTTATACACCTATTAAATATGAGCAAGCCGTGCGCTTTAAGCAACGATTAAAAATCCCCGCTGTTGTTTCGGTAACTACTTATGCATCTAATTTAGCTACTGTTAAATACGGCGACTTTAAAACCAACCCTAATATTTCTATCATCGGCGGCGATGAAAACTATCTGAAAACAGCCGGTTATACATTAGCCGCAGGCCGTAACTTCTCGCCATCCGAATTAGAGCATGCATCAAATGTGATTATTATTGGCGATGATATTAAGAACCGCCTGTTTAAAACCGGCGACCCTATTAATAAGATGATATTGGTTGGATCTAATAAATTTAAGGTAATTGGCTTAACGCAAACAAAGGGATCGAGCGCGGGCTTTAACGGGGGCGACCAGCAATGCGTTATCCCGCTTTACCGGGCTAAGCAAATCAGCACTAACCCCAACGGCAGCTATACCATAACCGTTATGGTAGATACCCCGGCCGAGGAGGATGCCGCCACCGGCGAAGCTACCTCGCTGTTCCGCAACATCCGTGGCTTAAGGATGGGGCAGGATAATAACTTTGAAATATCGCGCAGCGATGCCATTAAGGAGCAATTAGCCACCCAGCTAAACGGCATACAAGCGGCAGGCTTTGGTATAGGTATTATTACGCTTATTGGCGCCGCCATTGGCTTAATGAATATTATGCTGGTATCGGTTACCGAGCGTACCCGCGAAATTGGTGTACGTAAAGCCATTGGCGCTACACCGGCTATTATACGTAAGCAGTTTTTAATCGAAGCCATTGTAATATGCCTGATAGGTGGTGTGGGCGGTATTATTTTAGGGATGGCCGCGGGTAACCTTATTGCCGTAAATATTAGCGGCACCTTTATTATACCATGGGTATGGTTGTTTTGCGCTATTGTACTTTGTACCGGGATAGGACTGGCATCAGGTTTTTACCCGGCCAAAAAAGCATCAAAACTTGACCCGGTTGAGGCATTGAGGTACGAGTAAGGGTATAAATATGCCGATGCGGGGATGTGCAGATATGCAAATGCCTGCATTCGTCATTTGCATATCTGCACATCAGTAAATTAAAGTAGCAGCGTGTTTTTTAAGGGATAATCATCAGCCATTAACTTTTCCAGGTAAGGCATCAGCAAAGCATTATGGAATGCAGCCGCATGTCGCGGGTGGTGCATATCGCTTGATATAAAATCTACCAATTGGGCATCTACCAAACTTTCGGCTATTTTTTTAATTTCGGGGCCGTAATAACCGGTTAGCGATATGGTGTTTAATTGCATATTACAACCCCAACTACGTAAATTCCGCAATTCATCAATTGTAAGATAGGTATACCTTTCTGGATGTGCCAAAATAGGTTTATATCCTTTATCCACTATTTTTTGAATAACGGGGATCATGTTGGGTGGTTTATTGATGAAAGAAAACTCAAACAGAACGTAATTGCCTTTCATTATCATTAGCCCGTCGGTATCAACCCTGGATTCAAATGTTTCATCAAAATAGTGTTCGGCAGCGGCTTCTATCACTATATCAATACCCTCATCTACTAAAGCCTCCTTTAATGTGGCTAAGGCACCATTAATCGTTTCGGGGGTGTTGCGGTAATAATCTATCATGATATGCGGAGTGGCTATTATTTTTTTAATGCCAACCTCTATCATTTTCTTCACCAGGAAAATGCTGTCTTCAATAGTTTGCGCGCCGTCATCAATACCCGGCAAAACATGCGAGTGCATGTCTACCTGCAATGCGCTATAGTCAAAGGTTCTAACCTTTTTTATCTTTTCTTTCTTTTTAAAAAGCCCGAACATGCTTAACGGTTAGTATATTGTTCACTATAATATTGCTGATAATGCCCCGATGTTACATCATCCAGCCATTGCTGGTTATCCAGGTACCATTGTACGGTTTTTTCAAGGCCCACCTCAAATGTAATACTGGGTACCCAGCCTAATTCATCCTTTAGCTTACCGGCATCAATTGCATAACGCAAATCGTGCCCGGCACGGTCTGTCACATAGGTGATCAGCTTTTCCGATTCGCCCGCTGGCCTGCCCAGCTTGCTATCCATTATCTGGCATAACAAGTGGATCAGGTCTATATTCTTCCACTCGTTATGGCCACCAATGTTATAGGTTTTGCCCGATTGCGCCTTATGGAATATCAGTTCAATAGCGCGCGCGTGATCCTCAACCCACAGCCAATCCCTAATGTTCTCGCCCTTACCGTAAACCGGGATAGGCTTGCTTTGTTTAATATTATGTATGGCCAGGGGGATCAGCTTCTCGGGGAAGTGATAAGAGCCATAGTTATTTGAACAATTAGAAATAACCGCGTTTAAGCCATAGGTATCCTGGTAGGCCCGCACAAAATGGTCGGAGCTGGCCTTCGATGCCGAATAAGGCGAATGCGGATCGTAACCGGTTTCTTCGGTAAACATACCCACATCGCCCAGGGTGCCATAAACCTCGTCGGTTGATACATGGTAAAAACGGGTGCTATCGTAACGGCCTTTCCAGTATTTTTTGGCGGCGTTTAGCAGGTTTACCGTGCCAATTACGTTGGTCATTACAAATTCCAGCGGGTTGGTGATAGACCTGTCCACGTGCGATTCGGCTGCCAGATGCACAACCGCATCTGGCTGATGAGTTGCAAATAACCCGTCAATAAAAGCGGCATCCACAATATCGCCCTTTACAAACTCGTAATTGGGGGCGTTTTCAATATCGCGCAAGTTAGCCAGATTGCCGGCATAAGTCAGTTTATCCAGGTTGATGATATGATATTCGGGGTGTTGCGTTACAAAGCGCCGCACCACATGCGAGCCGATAAAGCCGGCACCACCGGTAATGATGATTTTTTTAATATCCATTTATGATAATGGGTTTTGCGCAATATATTTTTCCCACTCCCAGGCCGATGACATCATGACATCGATACCCAGTTCGGTTTTCCAGCCCAGCTGTTGGGTAGATTTGGTAACATCGCCCCAAACCTGCTCCACATCGCCGGCGCGGCGCGGGCCTATGTTGTAATTTAACTTTACGCCTGTTGATTGTTCAAAGGCATGAATTACTTCTAATACGGTGGACCCTTTGCCTGTGCCCAGGTTAAACACATCGTATCCGTTAAAGGTATCTTTAGCCATTAATTTAAGCGCGGCAACGTGTGCTTTGGCCAAATCAACCACATGGATATAATCCCTGATAGCGCTGCCATCGGGCGTGTTATAATCATTGCCGTATACGGTAATAGGCCCACGTTTGCCCATTGCCGATTGGGTAATAAATGGCACCAGGTTTTGTGGTACGCCAATGGGTAATTCACCTATCAATGCACTTTTGTGCGCGCCAACCGGGTTAAAATATCGCAAGGCAACCACCTTATACTTGCTGCCGCCCGATGCGATCATATCTTTCAAAATTTCTTCGGCTACCTGTTTGGTATTACCATAGGGCGATTGCGCGGCTTGCACTGGTGCATCCTCGGTTACCGGCAAAACTTCGGGCTGCCCATAAACAGTGCAGCTTGATGAAAAAACGAAGTTTACGGGCTTAGCATAATAGGCATCGAGCAAATTAATAAGCGAATAAAAATTATTACGATAATATTTTAAGGGCTGTCCAACCGATTCGCCAACGGCCTTAAATGCGGCAAAATGTATAATCCCTTCAATATGGGGCTCGGCAAGCACCAGGCTTTGCACATCGGCTTCCAGGGTCAGGTCTAACTGATAAAAAACCGGCTTAAACCCAATGATAGTTGTCAGTTGATCTAAAATAGCCAGTTGCGAGTTAGACAAATCGTCGACGATGACCGGTTCGTACCCTGCATTTACCAATTCAACAACCGTATGCGAGCCTATAAAACCTAATCCACCGGTTACTAATATTTTAGCCATTATTATTTATTATAGTAAGTAAAGTCTTTGTGCAAAATTTCCTTTTCGGGTAATGATTTAAAGTAATCATAAGTGATTTTTAAACCCTCGCTGCGCGATACTTTTGGTTCCCAGCCCAAAATGCTTTTTGCCTTGGTAATATCAGGCCGGCGTTGTTTAGGGTCGTCGGTAGGCAAAGGCAGGCTGATTAGCTTTTGATCGGTGCCGGTTAGTTTAATGATCTCCTCGCCAAACTGCCTGATGGTGATCTCGTCTGGGTTGCCAATGTTCATTGGCTGGGTATAATCGCTATGTAACAGGCGGTAAATGCCTTCTATCAGGTCATCTACATAACAAAACGAGCGTGTTTGCGATCCATCACCAAACATCGTCAACGATTCACCGCGCAGGGCCTGGCCAATAAATGCCGGCAGTACCCGCCCGTCGTTCAGCCGCATGCGTGGGCCATAGGTGTTAAATATGCGCACAATGCGGGTTTCTAAACCATGGAAAGTATGGTAAGCCATAGTAATAGCTTCCTGAAAACGCTTAGCCTCGTCATAAACACCGCGCGGCCCAACCGGGTTTACATTGCCCCAATATTCTTCGGGCTGGGGGTTAATGTTGGGGTCGCCATATACTTCAGATGTGGATGCGATAAGCATACGCGCGTTTTTATTGCGTGCCAAACCCAATAGGTTATGCGTGCCTAAGGATCCTACTTTAAGCGTTTGTATGGGGATCTTTAAATAATCGATAGGGCTGGCCGGGGATGCAAAATGCAGGATATAGTGCAAATCGCCGGGTACAAATACAAATTTTGAAACATCGTGATTATAAAACTCAAAGTTTTCGAGCTTAAACAGGTGTTCAATATTGCGCAGGTCGCCGGTTATCAGGTTATCCATACCAATTACGTGGTAATCCTCCTTAATAAACCTATCGCACAGGTGCGATCCTAAAAAGCCGGCTGCCCCGGTTATTAATATCCTTTTACGTTCCTTCATCATTAGCTAACAATTTTGCGGCCAATACTGTTATAATAAAAACCGCAGTCAATCATTTTTTGCAGGTCGTACAGGTTACGTCCATCAAAAATAACTTTGTTTTTTAAAAGCTTTTCAACCTCATCAAAATCAGGGGTGCGGAAAACCGGCCATTCGGTAACAATCAGTAAAGCTTCGGCACCGTCCAACACATCATACTGGTTTTTGCCGTAACTAATGGTATCGCCCAGCAGGGCTTTCACGTTATTCATCCCTTCGGGGTCAAACGCGGCTACAGTAGCACCTTCCTTCAATAATTCTTCAATAATATATAAGGCTGGCGCTTCGCGTATATCGTCTGTTTCGGGTTTAAAGGCTAATCCCCATAAGGCAAATTTTTTGCCCTTCAAATCACCTTTAAAGTATTCCTTTACCTTTTGTACCAAAACCTTTTTTTGGATGGTATTTACATCCATTACGGCGTTTAGGATCTTAAAATCATAATTATTTTCTTCGGATGCCTTTGCCAGCGCCTGCACATCCTTAGGGAAGCAGCTCCCGCCGTATCCAATACCCGAAAACAGGAAGCGCTTGCCAATACGGTCATCCGACCCAATACCGCGCCTAACCATATCCACATCGGCACCTACCAGTTCGCACAGGTTGGCAATTTCGTTCATGAATGATATTTTGGTAGCCAGGAAAGAGTTGGCAGCATATTTGGTCAATTCAGACGAGCGCTCGTCCATAAATATAATGGGGTTACCCTGACGCACATAAGGGCCATACAGTTCGGCCATTAATTTTTGCGCGCGTTCATCGCGGGTACCAACTACTACGCGGTCGGGTTTCATAAAATCATCAACGGCCACACCTTCGCGTAAAAACTCGGGGTTTGATACTACGGCAAATTCCACATTGGTATTTGCTTTTAGTACAGCCGTCAGTTTATCGGCAGTACCTACAGGCACGGTTGATTTGGTTACGATAACCTTATATTCTTTTAGCAGTAACGCGATATCCTTTCCCGCGCCCAGTACATAGCTTAAATCGGCAGCACCATCGGCACCGGGAGGCGTTGGCAATGCCAGGAATATGATTTTAGCGTCTTCAATAGCCTCGGCCAGGTTAGTGGTAAAAGACAGCCTGTCCTGTTTAATATTACGGTTGAACAATAGCTCGAGGCCGGGTTCATAAATAGGCAGTTCGCCATTTTTCATGGCCTCAACCTTTTTTACATTAATATCAACACAAATTACATGGTTGCCGGTTTCGGCAAGGCAGGTTCCGGTAACTAAACCTACATATCCTGTTCCAACGACAGCTATTTTCATGCACTAAATTTTTTTAGGGTGAATGTTTACGGCGAAGATAGTAATTTCGCATTTAAATGTTGTTTACGTATAATATAGTTATCAGGTTTTATTACGGTTTAATTTGCCTGGCTGCATTTTTTAACAAAAAGGCCGCACTGTGGATAAACGGGCGAAGAGGAGCTGTGATAAAACCAGATAAAGGCTGTGTATGGTTCCATTTTGCTTCCTTAGGCGAGTTTGAGCAAGGCCGCCCTGTACTGGAGGCCTTAAAACAAAAACACCCTGCAAAACCAATAGTGGTTACCTTTTTTTCGCCATCGGGTTACGAGATCAGGAAAAATACGCCATTGGCCGATGCCGTATATTATTTACCCCTGGATACCGCCGCTAATGCCCGGGCTTTTATTGACACACTACAGCCCGAAATGGCCATATTTACTAAGTACGAGTATTGGTATCATTTTTTTAACACCCTGCATACCCGGCAAATTCCCTTGTACATCGTATCGGGTATCTTTCGCCCCGGACAGGTTTTTTTTAAATGGTACGGCGGCCTGCACCGCAAAATGCTGGGTATGGTAAACCACTTTTTTGTGCAGGATAATGCATCTAAGCAACTACTGCAAGGCATTAATATTAATAACGTAACCATCAGCGGCGATACCCGGTTCGACCGCGTATGGGCTAATGCGCAGCAACCAAAGGAACTGCCTGTTATAGCCCAATTTAAAGCCGGGCAAAAAGTATTTATTGCCGGCAGCACCTGGCCAAAGGACGAGGAACTGATAAGCCAGATCATTAGCCTGCACCCCGATTGGAAATTCATCTTCGCCCCGCACGAGATTGGGGAGGATAAGATCAACTATTTGATGGGTTTATTACCGAACGGTCAAGCTGTGCGCTTTTCCCAAATCTCCAATCTCAAATCTCCAATCTCAGACTTCAAAATACTGGTGATCGATAATATAGGGATGTTATCATCACTATATCAATACGGCGAGGTAGCCTATATTGGCGGCGGCTTTGGGGTAGGGATACACAATACACTGGAGGCGGCAGCATTTGGCCTGCCGGTTATCTTCGGCCCCAATTACCAGCGCTTTAGGGAAGCCCGGGAATTAATTGAAATGAAAGCCGGGATAAGCATCGGCGATTTAAATGATTTAAAACAAGCCGCGGAATTACTAATGAATGATGCGGAATACCGCCAGTTTACCGGCAAAAAGATTAAGGAATATGTGAGCAAACACACGGGGGCTACGGATTGTATTGTGGGGTGTATTAACGGCCAATAAAATTTATTTATTCAAAATCTTCATGCTTCAAATTAGTTAAGCTATGCGGGTCAACTGATTGAGAAATATAGTTTTCTTTTGGAGCGGTTAACAACTTCTTTTCCTGCCCCATGGCAAAACCCAGCTTGTAACCTATATTATCCTGGGTAGTTAAAAAAACATTGTCATATTCTTTGTCATCGGCAGCTAAATACAACATCACTTTTTTATTTACGCTTTTTTCAGTTATCCATTCATCTCCCTGTTTAGCGGTAGCCCAGGCAATAACCATAGGTGCAGGGGTAATTCCAACCGGGTACTTAAGGAAATTAACAGCAAAACAAAACGTTTGGAAATCCACATCATAAGGAAAAACAACTGCGAATTTATTTGAATCAAGAGTATATAAACGGGGTTGCGCCGCATAGTCTTGTTTATTATATGCATTGCAAAACATGGTTAATGCTTTTTTGATGTTGTCATGGCTAATGTTTTCTACAAGGATCAATTTATCATTTTCCTTTGTTTTTATAGGTTTTTTGTCAGCAGGTGGCCGGGAAGTATCTTTCATTTGCTGATCACCAGTAGTACATGCTTTAATGACTATTAATATAACAATTATTACTACAAAGATTATTAATGCTTTCATGGGCGATTTATGCTGTAACGAATATAATTAATATTTTAATATGTCCAGCGCTTGTTGGTGGTGATAACACACCAACAATGGCCAAAGGGAGGCCGGGAATTAATTGAAATAAAAGCTGAGGTAAGCATCCCAAGGCTACGGATTGTATTGTGGGGTATATAAGGGCTGCTAAATTATAGCGTCATCGTTATCGGCAGGGTTCAATACTTGTTTTGCACCGGCCGTTTTAATCTCCACAGTTATTTCCATAATTACCGAATCGGCCCAGCCCATTGCATTGGGTATTAATGCAAATATGGGTTGGTCCTGGTGGTAAACGGTTAGTACATAGCCCCTGTCGCCGTTGCGCCCCAAACTTGTATCCCTAAATGTGAAGGTGATATCGTTTAACAAATAATTGCCGGTTTTTGATGCCCCCAGCATATTTACCTTTAAAACGCTGATTTGGTATTGGTCAATATCTATTTGCTTAACTGCAGGCCTAAACATTAAATAAATTACCATCCCAATGTTTACAACCGATACGGCGATTAATGTGGGTTTAGGAAATACTACAAAACAAGCAGTTACCCATAACAGGATAAGGGGAATAAGGGTATAGAGGATAAACCAATTTTTTTTTGGTGCGATGTAAGTACTCATTACTAAACGAATATAGTAATCTTAAACGCTTTTCACCAAGCCCACCAGCGCCTCAATAAACTTTGGATGATCGTTCAGGCTTTCTACCAGTTGCACATGCTCGCCGCCTTTTTCCTTAAACTCGCCATCGTACTCAACCGATACCTCGTAAACGGTTTCCAGGCAATCGGCTACAAAAGCGGGGCAAAATACCAGCAGTTTCTTTTTGCCCTGATTAGCCAATTGGGCAATTACCTGGCTGGTATAGGGCTGCACCCATGGGTCGTTACCCAGGCGCGATTGAAAGCAGACCGTATATTGATCCCGGCTTAAGCCCAGTTTTTCGGCAATTAGCTTAGCCGTATGATGCGATTGCGCCGAGTAGCAAAACTTATTTACATCGGTTAGGGTTTGGCAGCAATCGGCCGATTGCAGGCAGTGGTTATGGGTATGGTCGCATTTCATCAATTGCCTTTGCGGCAAGCCATGAAAGCTGAAAAGGATGTGATCGTAATTTTCGGGCTGGTGTTTTTTGCCGTTATCGGCAAAGGTTTCGATCATCAGCGCGTTATCGTGAAAGGAGTTGACAAATGAAATATTAGGGATGGTTTGCCATTGGCCCACCAAACCCATCACCTTTTCAATTACCGAACCCGTGCTGGCCGAAGCATATTGGGGAAACATAGGGATTACCCTGATCTCGCTCACAAGGGCGGCTTTTAAACGCTCAAGGGCAGTTTCAATGCTTGGGCTTTGGTAGCGCATGGCCAGTTCTACCTGGTACTCGTCGCCCAGGCTTTGTTGCAATAGTTTCTGCTGTTTTAAGCTGTAGTACAACAATGGCGATCCGCTTTCATCCGACCAGATCTCGCGGTACAACTTAGCCGACTTTGGCGCCCTGAACGGTACAATAATCCCCCGCACCAATAATGCCCGCGATACGGGATTAATGTCGATCACTCGGCCATCCATTAAAAACTCGTTCAGGTACTTGCGTACATCAGGCGTAGCCGCGCTATCGGGCGTACCTAAATTAACCAGTAAAACTCCTTTTTTACCCATCGCTGCAAAAGTAAGATATTTTTAAAGTAGTTGGCAGTTGCTGTTTGCAGGGGCGGTCAAAAAACTGTCATTTCGGACGTAGAGAGAAATCTTATACGATTCGCCTATCGCAAGTACAAGATTTCTCCTCACACGATCACACAGGCTACCCCGTTCGTTCGAAATGACAAGCTATTTTTATTAATTGCAAACGCACTACTCCGCTATCAGCTCCACTTCGGCTACGGGGCTAAACAGGTATACCCGCCGGCTACTTACCTCAATACATTTATAACGCTTGCGCAATTGCTCCTCCTTGCGGAAAATACGGCCATCCTTTAGCTTAAACAACGCTTTAAGGGGTAGTTTTTCTACCGTTGTGGCCGATGGTTTGGGTGCATCGTATTTGCGTAAGGAGCGGTACAGGTTTAAGTCCGAGCAACTGGACGCTGCCGGGTTGTTTAAATATTTGGTAATAGCCTGCTGCACATCGGGCGGGAAAATGTCTTTTTCGAAAAAGGGCTGCATCATTTTTTTGAAGTTCATCTTCCACTCCGAGCCATGCGGGCGCACTTTGTGCTGATGCTCGTTCCAGGTATGCAGGTGGGCAAACTCGTGTACGGTGGTTACCAAAAAAGCGTAGGCGTTCAGATCGTAATTAACAGAGATGCGATGCCCCTTACCATCAAATGGCGCGCGGTAATCGCCAAACTTGGTACCCCGGTTGCGCGATATTTTAAATTCGCACTTAAAATGATCAATCCAGCGGCCAATAAGTGGGGCCGCTTCGGGCGGCATATATTGCGTTAATACTTTTACTTTATCCAATTGTTGTGTTTCAGCTTTTTATAAAGCTTGTCCCCTCCCAGGGCTGTGGTGCAAATATAATGTGCGGATGGGGGTATATGCAAATCAAAATGGCTGTCATCCTGAGCTTGTCGAAGGGTGCGTGGGTTGGCCTGCCCGCCATGCTTCGACAAGCTCAGCATGACACCCCTACGATAAACTATGTCTGATAAGCCTTAATCACTTCCTTGCACCCCGCTTCTATCAATTGATAAGCTTCTTCAAACAAATCGGTATAATAGGGGTCGGGGACTTCGGCATCGCCTAAAAGCAGTTTAACCTTTTTGGCATCGTCCCGGTTGCGGGCCATGGCTAAAATATTAGCGAGGTTGCTTTTGTCCATTACCAGTATCAAATCAAACCCGTCAAAATCGCTAATGCGGAACAGGCGGCATACCTGCTTACTGATATCGATACCATGATTGCCCGCCACACGTACCGAGCCTTTATGCGGCCCTTCGCCCACATGCCAGTTACCCGTCCCGGCCGAATCGATATGCCAATCCAGCCCCTCTTTTTTAGCCAGGTGCTGCATAATCCCCTCCGCCAGCGGCGAACGGCAGATATTACCCAGGCAAACCATTAGGATCTTCATGCTTAATAATTATATGCAAATGTGCCGATGATGGAATTAATTTGCATATCTGCACATTTTCGCATCCGCACATTTATTTAAAAATCTCATTCAACACCCCGGCCAAGCGTACGCCGCCTTTTAGCAGTTGCTGGTTAAGGATATCCAGGTGTGTAAAATTGTATTTGTAGTTCAGGGTTTCACCGGCTTTGGTATCGGTATAGATCTTTTCGGCCAGTTGGTTGCTTTCGTACAACCAGGTGCTGATGGGTGCTTTTTGCCACTCGGCCACCTGCGCGGCGGTAGTGTGGTTAATAGCCGTAGCATATTCGGTATAGCTTAACTCCTGAAAGTTGATCAGTTCGGTATCCCATATACTGTGCATATTGGTAGGCTTGCTAAACCAATTCACCTTAAAATCGTTGCCGCCTTTATCATCTTTATGGGCGGTATGCATGGGCTGGTGTACGTCTTCCACAACGTGGATCAGCATGCGCAGGTATAGCAGCTTATTCTCTTTAGTAGTGCCTGGTTTCTTTAACTCCGCAATCAGGAAATTTAGTTTGGTGTAAGCGTCCACCTCGGTATCCTTGGCCAGGTAGTCGTTCATTTCGGCCTGGGTCATCGCCTTGTCGAAATCAACAAAATGCCAATTGTATAAATATTTGTAGTTATCGTCCGATTTAATAAAATCGGCCCAGTTGCTGGCCATCGCCACCGATTCGTTACCTAATATCTGCTTAATGGCCAGTTTAGCCTTGGGTGTTAAATAGCTATAAGCTATCTCGCCACTAATGCGGTGTCCGTTAGTGCCCCAGGCAAATGTGGTAAAAGGCAAACAAAATAGAATGGCAACGATGCCAAATTTTCTGAATATTTTCATATTTAAAGCGGTTTTAAAACACAGGTGGTTTTTTTAATCAACTGTAAATTTATAGGAATAATATTAGATGTACCCGATAATTGCACCAGCGAATCGGTTTTTTTTATCACCTTAAAATATTCCTCGTAGGGCCCGGTGCGGAAACAGTCCATACTGGTTTTTAGGGTAAAATCGGCATTGCAAAACTGCCCCTTTAAAAACAGGGTGTCGTTCCGCTGGCGATAAGCCCCGCGGATGTATTCGGCCCAATGGCCCTTGCTCATACAGGTATCGCCGCCGTAATTCACCTTGCTATAATCGTTTATCTTCACAAAAAACGAATCGCAATCGAACCTGATGCTATAGCGCGAAAAGGTAACCAGCTTTTGCTGCAAGGCGCTGCTATCCTGCTGCCATTGGCCCTGTATATACAGTTCGCCCTTGCCTTGTAGGTTAGGGTTAAAACTGCACGATGAAAAGCTTAAAGCAAAAAGCAGGAAGGCGAAAGAAAGTCCGAAAGTCCGGGAGACCGAAAGACCGGAAGATAAACGCAACTTGTCATTTCGATGGAGCCGGGGCTGGGTTGTGCGTAAGCGCGACGGAGAAATCTTATACGCGATGCTTATCGCACGTAGAAGATTTCTCCTCACGCCAACGCTTAGCCCCCGCAGGTTCGTTCGAAATGACATTTGTTTATTGTTTTATAGCCCCTCTCCATTGGAGAGGGGTTGGTGTGAGGCTTATTACTCTTACTTCAAACCGCCAATCATATCTTCGGGCCTAACCCATTGGTCAAACTGCTCACTGGTGAGCAGTTCTAACTTCATGGCGGCTTCGCGCAGCGACAGGTTTTCTTTCAGCGCTGTTTTGGCAATTTTGGCCGCGTTCTCGTACCCTATGTGCGGGTTAAGCGCGGTTACCAGCATCAGCGAGTTTTCGAGGTGCTTCTTGATACCCTCGTAATTCGGCTCGATGCCGGCAGCGCAATGATCGTTAAAGGATACGCAGGCATCGCCAATCAGGCGGGCCGATTGCAGGAAGTTGGCAGCCATTACCGGCTTAAACACGTTTAGTTCGTAGTGGCCGTTACTTCCACCAATACTGATGGTAACATCGTTACCCATTACCTGGGCGGCAACCATGGTTACGGCTTCGTTTTGGGTTGGGTTAACCTTGCCCGGCATAATGGATGATCCCGGTTCGTTATCGGGGATATGGATCTCGCCAATGCCCGAGCGCGGGCCCGATGCCAGCATACGGATATCGTTAGCAATTTTCATTAGCGATACGGCAATTTGCTTCAACGCGCCATGTGTTTCCACAATAGCATCGTGAGCGGCCAGGGCCTCAAATTTATTTTCGGCAGTAATAAATGGCAGGTTAGTGAATTTGGCAATATATTCTGCTACCAAAACATCATAACCCGCGGGGGTGTTAATGCCGGTACCTACGGCGGTGCCGCCTAAAGCCAGCTCGGATAAATGCGCCAGGGTATTATTTAAAGCACGCAGACCATGATCCAGTTGCGATACATAGCCCGAAAACTCCTGCCCAAGGGTTAGCGGCGTAGCATCCATCAGGTGGGTACGGCCAATTTTTACCACGCTTTTAAACGCTTCGGATTTGGCTTTCAGCGTATCGCGCAGCTTGGTTACACCCGGAATAGTTACATCAACCACCATTTTATAGGCGGCAATGTGCATAGCGGTAGGGTAGGTATCGTTTGATGATTGCGATTTATTGACATCATCATTTGGGTGGATAAAGGTTTTGCCTTCGCCCAGTTTATTGCCTTGCAAAACGTGGGCGCGGTTGGCTACCACCTCGTTCACGTTCATATTACTTTGCGTGCCTGATCCGGTTTGCCAAATCACCAGCGGAAATTCGCTGGCCAAGGCGCCGGTCAGTATCTCATCGCAAACCTGTGCAATCATATCGCGCTTTTCGGCCGATAGTACGCCCAGGTCGGTATTGGTATAGGCCGCCGCTTTTTTAAGGTAGGCAAAGGCATCTATAATTTCCACAGGCATACTTGCCTCCGGACCAATTTTAAAGTTATTGCGGCTACGTTGTGTTTGCGCGCCCCAGTATTTATCGGCAGGTACTTGTACCTCGCCCATGGTATCGTGTTCAATTCTGAAACTCATGGTAGTATTAAAATTTGGCGCAAAGTTATGGTTTTGAGGTTAAAGCTGAAAGGTAAAAGGTGAAAGGTTTCTGTTACATTACAACACATCCGCCAACTTCACCACCTTATACTCCACTCCTAAACGTTTAGCATTATCCTCAACCGTATCCGGGAAACCGGCTTCCTTACGCCGCTGGTTTACTGTTTCGGCATTTTTTATGGGCCAGATGAACCATACCGGTTTATCGCCGGCTTTTAGCTTGCGCATGGTAGCCTGGGTGCCGTAAACCTGCTCCTGTTTTTTGTTCATCAGGTAACGGTCAAACATCATGGCGTATAATTTAAAAGGCAGTTGTTTAGCTTCGGCAGCTTTTTTAATAACCGGGATGTATTGGTCTATCTTTTTACTGTGCTGTATAATGTACCAGGCGGCCTCGGCTGTGGAGTCGCCCACCATGCTTTTGCCGGGGTAGCCGTATTTGCGCATCACATTTTCCACAAACAGGATATTGGTGGAGTCGATAACGTTTTGCAGTTGCCAGTAATGGCCGGTAGCCTGCTGCGGGGTCATAGCTAAAGTTTTAGCGGTAGAGTCGGCTTTACCCGGTGTCATTAATAAAGTAAGTACATCACGATATTTTTGATCGAGGATCATTACGCTGTCCAGTTGCTTTTTTAAACGCATATTCAGGTGCTTTTGGGCATTTGTTTTAATGCAAAGCAGGCATAATAAAGCCAATAACAGGTTTTTCATGGCGATTGGGTTGGTCTTACCCAAACATAACGGTTTAATATGCAGGATAGTTTAAAACCATCATATCGTTACAAATACTAAGCCGCAGGGGCTGTTTACTGTTTGTGGGTTGTGTGCCCGGGCTTAACCATGCAGTTTTATATCAGCAAACAAATATTAACTTAACACCCGAGAAACCATGAAACCGCTGATTAAAACCATCGCCCTGGCTTGTGCCTGCTTATGTGCCATTTGCTTTACGGCATTTAGCCAGCAGAAATACCATTTTAAAAGCCAGGCCACTATTTATATGGACGAGCAGCGCATTGATACCCTGCATGCCACGGCCGAGCAGATGTACCGCATCCACAACATGCAAAAGGCCGAGGTAATGATGAACGATCATTACTATTTCGAGTTCCCATTCTCGCGGAATATTGGTGTTAGGTTTAACGAGGGCGTAAGGGGTAAAAGCCAGGTTTATGAGGGGTTGCCATGGGGATACGATTACCGCTTTAAAAGCATGATTATAGATGGCGATTGCCCGGTGGAGTTTTCGGCTTTATTTATTACCGAAAAAAACGCGAAGGATTTTCTGTACCGCGTGGTGCAAAACGATAATAAGGAAATTGTACCATGGAGTACCCCCTCCGTTTTTAAATACACGGCCGACCATGAAGCCAAATACGCCTATCTGGGTAAGTTTGATTACGAGTTTGGGCGGACTTTAAAAATAGAAGTTTACAATAAAAAAGAATTTAGGCAGCAGGATGCCATGCTGGTTGATTGGAAAAAGATAGAACCGGCAAAAGTTTATGGTAGCATCCAATACACCATTCGTAAATTCCCCCTGCCCGATAATGGTTTATTTAGCTATGGGCTGGATGAATTAAAAAACAGGCCGGTTAAAGGTCAACGTTATGTAAAAGGGAAAATAGTAGAGCATGATACCACCTTTGTACAGGATTTTAGCGAAACAATGGATAAAAACGACCCCAAATTCCGCCTGGCCGATTCTGTCCAAAACCTATCTTTCGATATCCAAAATGGGCACCGGTCATACATGTATATCGTCACCTTGAAAAGGACGGTTGATGGGCATACCGATAGCCTGAAATTAGGAGAGAAAAATGCCCGGTTCGATCTGTACAAGGAGTTTTGGAAAAACCCCGGTACTTACCAGGTTACCCTAACCCCCATACTGCGCAAGCACGGCGGCGAGCATATTAACATTATGCGTAACCTGGCTACCAATGTGCGTTTTACGGTATTGCCCGCTTTGGATACGGTGCATAGTGTCCCTATGAAAACAGTTTGGCTGATCATCCTTATTATCCTCACCACCGGCGGTTTTATGTTTATGATGTACCGCGATGGGCAAAAGCGCAAACTGGCCCGCGAGGCGCAGAATAAGCAGATAGCTATGCTGCAATTGCAATCGGTACGGGCGCAACTGAACCCGCATTTTATTTTTAATGCCCTGGCGGGGATCCAAAACCTGATGAATAAAAACGAGGTAGAGAATGCCAATAAATACCTCAGCCGCTTTGCCCGCCTTACCCGTAATGTGCTGGACGATGGCCAAAAGGAACTAACCACCATTGAACATGAAACCGACCTGCTGCGCGATTACCTGCAAATGGAACAAATGCGTTTTGGCTTTAATTTTAGCATTGATGTGGATGAAAACGAGATTGACCAGCAGATAGAGATCCCGGCCATGCTGTTGCAGCCCTTTGTAGAGAACGCGGTGAAACACGGCGTATCGGCGCTAAAGGATGCGGGGATGATTAAAGTTGGGATGCTGAAAAAAGGCAGCAGTTTGATTTTAACCGTGCAAGATAACGGCAAGGGTTTCGCCGCCGGGCAATCGGGCGGGATGGGCATGAAATTATGCCAGGACAGGATAAACCTATTGAACAGCATCTATAAAAATACCACTATCTTGCTGCACAAAACATCCGACAGTAAGGGTACTGTAATTGCCATTGAACTGCGGAATTGGGTGTAGTAGAAATAAATAGGGTGCATTAAATGACGCATGGAAACTAACCAGGGTTTATACTCACCCGGTCGTTGCTTCGCTCGACCACCCTCTCTTCGCCTCTGGCGTAAAGAGGGGATGGGTTATTGGATACTGCTCCTGCCCTCTTTCCGCGTAGCGAAGAGAGGGTCGACCAGCGAAGCGTAGTCGGGGTGAGTACTCGCCTCAAAGACACCCTGTTTTAAAGTAGCTTAGAAAAAACATAAAATGAAGGCGCTGATTATAGACGACGAAGCATCCAACCGGGAAAACCTGCGGCAATTGCTGCAGGTTTACGCCCCCGATGTACAGGTATGCGCCGAAGCCGAAGATGTGGACAGCGGCCTGAAAGCCATTTTGCTTAACCGGCCCGAATTGCTTTTTCTGGATATCCAGTTGCATACCCAATCGGGTTTTGATTTGTTGAAGCAGTTGGGCGAAATTAATTTCGAGCTTATTTTTGTGACGGCCTATAACCAGTATGGCATACAAGCCGTAAAATTTGCCGCGCTGGATTACTTGCTGAAACCCATTGATATTGATGAATTAAAGGAAGCTATAGGCAAGGCCCGCAAAGCCATTGCACAAAAACAAAAGAACCAGCGCCTGGGCTACCTGCTGGAATACCTGAAAGATGATAACCAAACCAAGCCCCGTATTGCGCTGCCTCTTTTTGGCGAAACGCGCTATGTGAACATTAACGATATCATCCGCTGCGAAGCTGATAATACCTATACCCGCTTTGCCCTGAATGGCGGCGAACAGATTATGGTATCTAAAACACTAAAGGAATATGCCGATATGCTGATAGGCTACGGCTTCCTGCGCACCCATCAATCGCACCTGGTAAATACGGCCTACATTAAAAGCTGGCTGCGCGAAGATGGTGGCAGCTTGTTATTAACCGATAGCACCCGCATCCCGGTATCTAAACTAAACAGGGAAAAGGTAAGGGAAATGCTGGCAGGGGTGTTTAAGTTGTAATGACCTCACCCTGCCCTCTCCAGAGGAGAGGGTTCTAAAAGCATAAGCCGATAATGCTACTGCAATCTGCCTGCTGCAAACTGAATCACTTCACCATCCGGCCTTTCCAGGCGTATTTGCCGGTATTGCCCATTACACCAATGTAAACTACGTAAATAATGTGGAGCGGGGCTACAATGCTAATCAATAAGATCAACCCCGTCCGTTTAAAGAACGATAGCACCGGTAACAGAAATACAATCTCGAACAGATATTTCAACACTATCTGCGCAAGAAATAGCTTAAAGAAATAGCTATCGTAAAAACTCAGCCCGGCGTTCACCAATAGCAGCACATTAAACAGCCACATGCTAACTGCCAGGGCAATAATCTTTTTATCTTTATACTTGGTTGATTTGGATGCCCACCTGCGCCTTTGCTGTAAAAAGTTGTTGAGGTTGTGCTTGGCATGGGTATAAACAATAGCTTCGCGATCCTTTAAAAACCCGATACTGCCGGGGAAACGGGCAGCTACCTTTTGCAGCAGCAACTCATCATCGCCCGATGCCAGGTCATCTATCCCGGTAAACCCGCCTACCTGGTAAAAGGTATCTTTGCGGTAAGCCAGGTTAGCGCCATTACAGGTAGATGCCCGGTTATTGCCGATGAATGATGCCCCTATCCCAATCAGGAACGAAAACTCCAGGGTTTGCATGCGCTCAAACAAGGTTTTCTCTTCAAAATAAGTTACCGGCGACGAGATCATCAGCAGATCCCCGGCCTCGAAATAACCCACAATGGTTGATAGCCATTTAGTCCCCATGCGGCAATCGGCATCGGTAGCTACCATCAAATCGCCTGTCGACTGGCGGATAGCTTCGGCAATGGCTTTCTTTTTATAGGAATTAAGAGCCTTGTCGGCTTGCAGCTGTAAAAGTTTAACGCCACGGTTGGCATAGCTGCCGATAATGTCGGCAGTGCTATCGGTAGAGTGATCGTCTACAATAATAATTTCGGTCAGTTCGCGGGGGTAATTCTGGGCCAGCAGATCGTCGATCGTTTTGCGGATATTCTCTTCCTCATTACGGGCAGCTATCAGGATGGTTACCTTAGTATTGTAGTTGCCGGCTTTAATTTGAGGGCGCTTTAACAATGCCCAGCCTTTAATAAGGTAAACCACAATGGCCAGGTACAACCCGGTAAGCAGTAGAGATATGGTACTATAAATTGTTATCAAAAAACCTGAGTTTAAAAACAAAAACGGAGCCTAATATAGCGGGAATAATCAGGTTTATAAGCCAAATGCTGGTAACGGCCGCCATTACCGCAATTTTTTGGTCGGTTACGTAGGCAAACAAGGTGCCTGCGGTAAAGTTGCGCACGCCAATATCCAGCAGATCTAACGAGGGCAGGGCCGATTGGATAAAGAACAGGATAAACACCATCAAAAACACATCGTAAACCGGTATGGCGGGTATCAGCAAGTGAATAACCAAATAATACTGAAACGAGAACACCGCGAAACGGGCCACGCAATAGCCCATAATATGCAGCAACTCGGTAAACTGGTAGCGCCCCATAATATCAAAAAAGCGGTGGAACTTTTTCAGGAATTTCACGCTGTTTAACAAGCTAACCATCCAGCGGATATTGAAATAGAACAGCAGCATGGCCACCATAAATATGACCGACAGGATACCCAAACCGGCATATACCAAAATATTGACATGTAAAAACGAAGCGATAAACCACAATAGAGCAGCGGCCCCCAGCACATTGGTAATTACATTTTGCCCGAACGAGCCTACCGCCATGGCAAACACCCCATGGATGCGCCTGCGTGGCGGTAAAAACATCACCCGGCCGCCATACTCGCCTATGCGGTTGGGGGTAAATATGGCCCAGGTTAACCCACAAAATACGGCTTCGATGGATTTCCATAGCGATAGATGCGTGAGCCGCTGCGCCAGGTATTTCCACTTGGCGGCTTCCAGCACCCAGTTAACCAGCATCAATACAAACACAATAGTCATGATGCTGATAGCCCAGGTACGGTTGATATTGCCAATCAGCGTTTCAAATTGCTGCAGATCGTGGTTGTTGTTTAAGCGCCGATAAATAAACACAAAAGCCAACAGGAGTATGCCGGCTTTAATTAAATACGAGGTGGCTTTTTTAGCAGTACTATTCAACACAGGTAATTTGTGCAATGTTACGTAAAAGGGGGGAATTAGTGAGCAGTTTGCCGTGAGCGGTTTGCAGTTTTACATTTACTGGTAAGGTATTACTGCCCATTGCAAACTGCCTGCCGCAAACTTATTTCAATCTCGGTTTCAAAAATGCAAGGGTAAAGACGTAGGCATCCCTGGTGGCCTGGCTATCGTAAACCGGGTTACTGGGGTTGGCAAAGCCGTGGTCGGCATCGTATTGGTGCAGCTCTAATTTTTTACCGGCAGCTTTCATATCGGCGGCAAATTTGGCCGATACCTTGGGGTTTATCCATTGATCTTTATTGGCAAAATTGCCCAGCACATCGGCATTCAGGGTTTTTAGTTTGGCTACATCCTGCTCGGGCATACCGTAATACATAACGCAGGCCACGGCTTGTTTGCCTGCCAGCAGACTGCTCTGCAAACTCCAGCCACCGCCGAAGCACCAGCCAATGGTAGCAATATGCGCCTTTGGCCCGGCATAAGCAATGGCACCTTTAATAATGGCCTGCGCCCTATCGTCCTTAACGGCTTGCATGTATTTGCCGGCATCCTCGCGGGTGGTGGCTACCTTACCATCGTACAGATCGAGCGCTATTACGTTTACGTTGCCGATATCGGTATACAGTTTTTCCGATTCCTTTTTTACAAAGTCGTTCAGGCCCCACCATTCGTGTACCACCAGCAGGTAGTTATTGGTGGGGGTTTTAGCCTTTAACTCGTAAGCGGTGCTTTCCTTGCCGTCGGCGGTTTTGTAGGTAATGCTTTTGCCGATACTGCTTTGAAAGTGAAACTTTTTAGGCGTTTTGTGCGATAGTACAAAGGCCTTGCTGCTGGCCAGCATAGCAAACTTTTGCGTGGCCGAGGGCTTGGCGCAGCAAGCCATTTTACTTTGGCCGTTGGCAAAGCTAACGCCCAGCGCCAGCAATATTAAAAGGAGACTTTTTTTCATTGTGATGATATTGTAAATGGATTTATGTTATACAAGATTAAGCAATTATTGTTTGCCCATAATGCTATAACTGCAAGCCTCTGTACAATGTTATCTTACAAAGATTTTTTTTGGCAATTTTGGCTGGCCCGTTTTTTAGCCCTGCACCATGCCGCCAATTGCATTTGCTGCAAATGGCGCGGGTTTGGTTTTTTGCGCGACCCTAAAACGTGTGGTTTTTTGCGTTTTTGTTGCACATTTTTAAATGCAAGCACAAAATGAAACTGGGTAACATTGTACAATGCGCACCAGTAATGGGCATGCCCGCACTACAATATAACGAAAATTGGCGGGAAATGCAAACCATAACTGCCGGCAATGGGTATAAATATTAAACTAAATTTGTGCTATGGCCGATGTACACAGCAAGGAAACCCGCAGCTACAATATGTCGCGGATTAGGAGTAAGGATACAAAGCCGGAGATGGGGTTATCGGGAGTTATATATTGTTATGTATATTTACTGGTTGAACTTATAGAATAACTATTTACATGAACAAAGATGTTTTAAAAGATGCTTTATTTAGCGCATTAACGTTATTAAATAATGAAGTAGAGTGCGTAATGATTCCTGAATTAAGTGACGAATATTTTAACGTAATTGATAAAATTGAAGTTGCTTTAAAGGAATTGCAATAAATGGAAAGGCGAATTTGGTCAAGAGAGGAATTTATCCTTGTAATGAATTTATATACAAAAATTCGTTACGGTCAATTCAACGAGAGGAATTCTGAGGTTATTAAACTTGCTCAACTTTTAAAAAGAACCCCGGGCGCTGTTGCATACAAGCTCGTGCATTTTTCAGGGTTAGATCCATATCATAAAAACAGGGGACTAAAAGGGCTTGCAAATCCAGGAAATAATGCAATTGCAATTTACAATGAGTTTGTAAATAACTGGGATGACATGCTTTATGAAAGCGAAGTCCTATTAGCAAAATATCAAAATCAAACGATAGAAGAAGTTTTTTTGGATAAAGAGGAAATCAAAAAATTCAATATTAAACTTTTAGATGGCAAGCAGGGACACGATGTAGAAAGATTAATGAAAGCAAGGGTAAATCAAGTTCTTTTTAGAAAAGTAATACTGTCTAACTACTCTAATTCTTGCGCAATATGTGGATTAGATGTAGATAGTCTACTTGTTGCAAGCCATATTCTAAAATGGTCTGAAAATCAATCCAACAGATTAAACCCAGAAAATGGCCTTTGTTTATGTAACATCCACGACAAAGCATTTGAAGTTGGATTTATTGGGATTTCAAATAATTATAAAATCATTTTATCAAAAAAGTTAACTCAAATAAAGAAAGTCGAAACCTTTGAGGCCTTATTTAAAAGGCATGAGAATAAATCCATAATACTGCCTGATAAATTCTACCCAAACTCTATATTCTTAGAAAAACACCTAAATTCAATCTTCAAAGAATAAACAGGACTAATCCTAATATCATTTAGAAAGACAAGTAATTTGTTAATCAGTCCAATGTTCCTCAAAAAAAATATATGAGGCTCATTGTCCGGGCCAAACTGAAGTTAAATTGAATGGTTTCAGATCATTTTGCCGATGTCGGTAAAATGATAGAGATAGCTAAAGGAGCCCTACGCGAGGTTGAAAACATTGCCTTAACACGTTATGCCTGTTACCTTATCGCACAAAATGGCGACCCTACAAAACCGGCTATCGCATTCGCGCAAACGTATTTTGCCGTACAAACCCGCAAGCAGGAAATTATTGAGCAAAGGTTGATTGACGTTGAACGCGTAACCGCCCGCGAAAAACTAACCAAATCTGAAAAGAAACTCTCGGGTATTTTATATGAACGAGGTGTTGACGGTGCCGGATTTGCTGCAATACGGTCTATGGGCGATCAGGCATTATTGGTGGTTTTAGCACCAATGATATGAAGAAGAAACTGGGTATCCCGGCAGCCAAACCACTGGCCGATTTTTTGCCTACACTTACTATCAAAGCAAAAGATTTTGCTAACGAACTGACCAGTCACAATGTGATAGAAAAGGACCTGAACAAGCAAAATCAAATATCGCAGGAACATATCGACAACAACAAGGCGGTACGCGAAATTTTGATCAAGCGCGGCGTTAGGCCAGAGTCGCTTCCACCGGCCGAGGATGTTAAAAAAACCGGGCGCCGTTTAGATAGCGATGAAAAGAAAGCAGCAAAGGGTACGAAGTAGTTCCTGCACTATGCCAGTTCATCCCCAATGAATAGCCCCCCCAATAGTCTGAACAATCACGATAAAAATCGGTGGAGGTTTTGGAGTATCCGGATGAAGAGCAAACCATTGTTAATCTAACCCTTTAAACTGCCGCATTTGTGTGTTCATACTGGTTATGCGGTGCGGCAAAATGGCGTTAATGGCTTTTATACTTATATTTACACCGGCATGGCGCAACAAACCCTAAATTTTAAACCGCCCAAACAGGTAATTGTATTGCTCAGTCTTTTCATGCTGATCATCCTGGTGGTCTGTTTCAGGCAAAGCCCAACCCTGGTCGAAAAATATTATTATGGCGGTTTTTACCAAGTAGTTTGCCATATACTGCACCCTGTTCTTAACCGCCTTCCGCATAGTTTCGGCGATCTGGCCTATATCTTCGTTATCATCCTCACCCTTATTGGCGCATACCACCTCATCCGTTTTTTATTTACCCGGCAATATAAAAAGGCCGGCAAACTGGCCCTGCGGTTTTTAATTTGCTTGCAGATTGGCTGGTTATGGTTTTACTGCTTTTGGGGCTTAAATTATTACCGGCCACCCGCCGCGCAATTGCTCCATTTAAACGATACTACTTATACCATTAAGGATGTTGCCAAAGTAACCGCGTTAATTATAGACAGCGCCAATGCCCTGCGGGCGAGTTTAGACAGGGCCGATTTAAGCGATTATGATCCCGCTACCTATGCTTATGCCACGGTGGCTGTCATATCGCTCAATCGCCTATCCGATAAATTCCGCACGGTTATCCCGCGTGTAAAGCCATCTATGTTTAGCAGCCTGCTCAACTATATGGGTACATCGGGTTATTATAATCCCTTTACCGGCGAGGCGCAACTAAACTACCAAATGCCCCTTTTTGATAAGCCTTTTGTGGCCTGCCACGAGATGGGGCACCAAACCGGCTGGGCCCGCGAAGACGAGGCCAACTTTGCAGGCTATTTGGCCGGGGTACATTCTGTCGGTCGCATGGTACGGTACTCGGCCTATTATGCCGGCATTGAAGAGTTTATGCGTTACCTGCGCCGCCGCGATACGGCAGCCCACCATGCCCTCCGCCTTAGGATATCGCCCCTGGTATATAAGGACTTTAAAACCGATAGCGCCTACTGGACCAAATACCAGGGTGCAACCGAAGTGGTAAGCGGCCTATTCTTTGATAAATTTTTGAAAGCCAATAACCAGCCGCATGGCCTACGTACCTATAACCGTATGATATTGCTCACCATGGCCTATTACCGCACTAAAGAACGTGTATGGTAACCGTAAAGTAAAACCCGGTAAAATATATAATTGCTTTAGCAATGGCCTTTGTTTAACTTTATTCCGCAGGGAAAACACTTTTAAATATCCGGGTAAATGACCCACCCTGCGAAATAAAGATCAACAAATAAACAATAGCTTTACGTATGGGTTATCCATACATTAAACCCCGCACTGCCATGCTTACAGATGATGCCTTTAACCAGGAGTTTAAACCGCTGCATATCCCATCGGCCTATCGCGCTAACGATAGCTGGAAGGATAAGGTGATTTTTGCCCTGGCCGAACTTGGCGCCGGTACACCCGCCGATGTTGCCGGTAAACTGCTTAAAATGGATGCCTCGCTTGATATTACCGAAGCAGAACAGCAAGCCACTACCATTTTAACCGCGTTATTTAATAAAGGGCTAATAAAAGGCACCCAACTACAGCATGGTATGCTGTATAACCTCAGCAAAATACTCATCCAAAATTCGGGCAGTACGCATCCGTCGCATAACGAGTAAGGGAATTTAACCACAAAGGGCGCTAAGAAAGAAGCCACAAAGAACACAAAGATTTATTTGATACTTAGTCACAAAGGCTTAGTGCCCTTTGTGCAAAAACTTTGTGTTCTTTGTGGTTAACTCCCCAAACGCAAAAAGCCCCCAAATACATTGGGGGCTTTTCATTTTTACAGGGGTAATAAACTAAAACTATATAAAACTTAACCCTGTAAAGCTCTTGGTTAAGATCTGGCTGTTGTTTACCTCCAGCCATTTATCCAGTAAGGTGGCGTATACATCCCTAAAATCAACCTGATATTTCAGGTCGCCGTTTTCTAAATCGCTTAGGTTAGGGGCATCATTATAAATGCCGGCTTTAGCCAGTTTCCCGCCGAAGATGAAAACGTTATTGGCCGTACCGTGGTCGGTACCGTTGCTGGCATTTTGCTCTACCCGGCGGCCAAATTCCGAGAAAGTCATAATCAGCGTATCATCCAGCTTGCCGGTTGCTTTCAAGTCTTTCACAAAGGCGGCTACCGCGTCGCCATAGGTTTTTAACTGGCGGCCCTGTTGATCCTGCTGGCCAACGTGGGTATCAAAACCACCAAGCGACACATAGTATATCCGTGTTTGCAAACCCGAATTGATAAATTTAGATACATTCTTCAACTGGTTGCCCAGGCCCGTTGCCGGGTAAGTGGCGGTTACGTTATAGGTTTTAGATGTTTTTTGGATATAATCAGCCGATGAATAGGTTTCTATCATGGTTTTATACAGGTAGCCCAGGTTATCCTCGTTCAGGTGAGCGGCATCGTGCTGCTGGTCCTGCACCAGGTCTTTAAAAAAGGGTTCGCGCGTGGCCTGGAATAAGCGGTTAGGGTCCTGCACGGCAATGCCTTTCAGGTTAGCGCCTTTCATAGCCAGCGACAGGGTATCATCCACCTCGATAGCCGTGTAGGGATTGCTGCATGTTTGGCAATTGCTATCTAAATAGCGGCCTATCCAGCCGGTGCTTAAAAACTGGTTCGATTCGCTGGCGGTTTGCCAGATATCCATCGATCGGAAGTGAGAGCGGTCGGGATTTGGATATCCTACCGAATTAATGATGCTCATCCAGCCCTGGTCGTAAATTTCCTTTAAGGCAGATAGGTTGGGGTTAAGCCCCAGCATATCGTTCAGGCTAATCACTTTATCCTGTGTAATGGCAATGCTTTTGCGTTTTTGATAGTAAATATCGTTGCCAAATGGTATAACGGTATTTAAGCCATCGTTGCCACCCGATAGCTGGATGATGACCAGGTTTTTATACCCGCTAATGGCATCCATGGCCAAAGCCTCGAAGGGCTTCAGGAAAGCCGGTATCATGAACGCGCCCGATGCCAGCGCTGTTTTCTTTAAAAAGTCTCTTCTTTCCATTTTTTCAATTTTGAAAAAGTCCGGAAATCGGCAAGACCGAAAGTCCGGAAGATATTTTACTATTCAGTTTCTGTCTTTCCGACTTCCGGTCTTCCCGTCTTTCGGACTCTCCAATTAGCAAAGCTGATATTCCGGCGTGCTTACCACCTGTATCACCATTGTTTTTATATCTGTCGATTTATTTACCTCGGTTATTACATTTTGGTTCAGCCTGGGTTCCAGCATAAATTCGGCTACCTCCAGGTGCGTGGTTTTCAGCGGAATTTTTTGCAGGAATTTATCCCAATCGGGTACCGACTGCGTGCGCTTAATTACATTAAACTGCTGCTTTTTCATGGATGCCAGGTAGGCCTCGTCCTCGGGCGTAGCCTTGCCGCTAAAATCAATCACGCCGGCGCTTAGCACGGTTGATGGGATCTTCATCCGGTACATTAGTGATGAGCTGTCGATCCAGTTCCTCCCCCCGGGCCAGCCGGCCACATTTGGCGGGCGAAACAGCACCTGGCCCAGTGTGCGCTGAAATTGCAGCAATACATCGGGGTTTTGGTAGCTTACATAAAACTGCCGGTTTAAGCCAATCAAAAACTCCACCGGCGATTTTACCAAATTGCCTATGTTTTTATCATCATAAAACCAATCGGCCTCAAAAACAAATTGCAGCAGGGGTGTAATTTCATAATTAGCTTTATAAAACACGTTGGTCATCTGCTCAATATGGCTATCGTCAGGCACCTCGTTCACCAAGTATTTATACAGCTTGGTGCTGATATATTTAGCCGTCAGCGGGTTTTTCAGGATGATATCTATCACATCCTCGCCGCAAAAATTGGCGGTATTATTCATAAAGGTTTTCAGGCCGGTATCATGCACCGCGGGCCTAAAAACATAGCCGGCGGTTTTACCATCGTACTGCCAGCCGGTAAATGACCGGGCCGATTCCTTAATGTCCTGCTCGGTATAATGCCCACGGCCTATGGTAAACAGTTCCATCAGTTCGCGGGCAAAGTTTTCGTTAGGATGGGTTTTTACGTTTTGCTGGTTATTTAAAAACTGCAGCATCCCCGGCGATTGCGATACCTGGATCAACATGGTTTTAAAATTGCCCAGCGCGTTTTCGCGCTCAATATTATTGATTTGCTGGGCGTAGTACGAGTTGCCAATGTTGCAGGCAAAATGGTTATGCCAAAACAAGGTCATTTTTTCGCGCAGCTGGGCCTCGCTATCGTTCATCTGTTTAAACCATGCGGCGTTCAGCCCTTTTTCCTGCTTGTTGCGCAGGTCCTGTATCACCTTTTTCTCATCTTCGGTTTGGTCCTTGTGGTAACGGAGGTCAAGGTTTTCGTCAACCACGGTTAGAGGCTGGCTTACGGCCGATGTTTCGAAAAGTTTTTTTACAGTTTTTTTGATGGACCAGTTAGCACGATTGTGCAGGTCTTCAAAGCGGATCCCAAAACCCGCCCTTGCATACAAGTGTTTAATTTGCCTTGCGTTATTCATTGGGGTATTAAGCTAAATGTAGGTTATTATGACAAGTAGATTTAATAAAGGTTTAACCGAATATGAAAAACTGATGAAATTTTTTTTGACCCGGTATTTGTATAAAATACCGTAAAGGCAATACAAATACGGTTATTTAATAGGATGCTTTGTTTGTTTTATCAAAACTTCTATTATATTTATCATACCAAACCCTTGCAATGAAAAAAACCTTTACTACACTATTAATGTGCGCGATGACACTAACTGCTGCCTATGCACAAAAACCCCCGGCAACAGCCCCCGGCACCCCGGGTACATCGCCTTACGGCAAAGTTGATATGGCCGATATGGAATTAAAAGCCTGCGATTTTGAAAAAGACGCTAACGCTATGGTGCTTTTTGATAAATCGGACACTTATTTTGATGCTGATTTTAATATTATTTCCGAAAGGCATAAGCGCCTTAAAATATTTAATGATAATGGCAAAAACGAAGCCAACATCCGCATAGAATATTATAGCGGCGGTCACCTGGAATATATTACCGGACTGGATGCCGAAACCTTTAATTTGGTGAATGGCAAAATTGAAGTTACCAAACTGGATAAAAAAGTGCTTTATACCGAATCGATAGATAAGTCGCGATCGGCCTATGTGTTCTCATTCCCCAATGTAAAGCCAGGATCTATCATCGAGTATAAATACAAATGGGCAACTTCATCTATCAGTAATTTCCCCGATTGGTCTTTCCAGGCAAAAATACCGGTACGTTACAGCCAGTTGAATACACAAATACCCGACTTGCTTTATTTTAAGGTACAAAGCCGGGTAACATCGCCTTGGGCGCTTAACAAAACTTCGGCCGAATCAAGGAGCGTTGGCACCGGGCCCGATACTTATGGTTATAATCTGGATGTAGTACAAAGGGCGCTGGCCAACATCCAATCCCTCCCCGATGAACCGTACATGACCTCCGCTACCGACAATTTGCAATCAATTGTTTTTCAGCTTACGTATGTTAAACCCATTAATGGCTTTACTAAATCCTACTCGGATACCTGGGCAAAGGTAGGCGGCATATTGATAGAAGACGAAGACTTTGGCGGCCAGATGAAAAGAAAACTGACCAATGAAGAGGCTATTATTGCTAAAGCAAAAACCTTGTCGCACGACCAGGATAAAATAGCTTATATTTTTAAAGAAGTACAATCGGCTATGAAATGGGACGGGGTAGACCGCTGGTATACCAACGATGGAACATCGAAAGCCTGGGAAAAAAAGACAGGGAACTCGGCCGAGATCAATCTGTGTTTATACCACCTGCTTAACAAGGCCGGTGTTGAGGCCTACCCTATGGTGGTAAGTACCCGCGACCATGGTAAAGTAAACCCTATTTTTACATTTTTGTACCAGTTTAACCGGGCGGTAGTATACGTACCGCTTGGCGAAAAAAAGTTTTATATACTTGATGCTACCGGCAAATACAACACTTATAATGATATGCCGGATAACCTCCTTAACTCCAGCGGCCTTTATATCGACAAGGATAAAAAGCAATATGATCTTATTTATTTAGTTAAGGAAGCCCCATCCCAGCAAATAATTATGGTTACGGCCGATATTAAAACCGACGGAAAAATGGACGGCACCGCGCAATTAAATAACTATAGTTATAACCGTATAAACAGCATCAAAAAATATAAAACCGATGGCGAACAAAAATATATTGATTACCTGCGCAACAACGACAATAACCTGAAAATATCGGGCCTGAAAATAGAAAACATGGAGGTTGATACGCTGCCTTTAACACAAAACATGGCATTTAAATTAGATTTGACCGGCAGCGATGGTAACTATATTTACTTTGCCCCCGCTATGTTTGCCCCGTTGCGTACCAACCCGTTCCTGAACGAAACCCGGATGTCGGACATTGATTTTGGTTACCGTGATAATTTTTCGATGGTGGGGAATTATAAAATCCCCGAAGGCTTTAAGGCCGATGCGCTGCCTAAAAATATAACGATGCAAATGCCCGATCAAAGCATTATTTTCAGGCGTATTATTGGCGAACAGGACGGCAACATTGTTGTGCGTTATATGATGGATTATAAAAAATCGATTTATTTTAAAGAGGACTACGCGCAGTTGTATGATTTTTATAAAAAACTGCACGAACTGATGAACGAACAAATAGTACTTAAAAAGGGCTAAAATAGCGAAGCACTCTGTCACAATGCGCCCATCCTTATCCAAACACCGAAAATGAAAAAAACAGCCTTTTTATTGCTTACGCTGAGTTGGGCATTAATTGCGGCCAGGGCCCAATCGCCTATAGCCAATACATCAGCTCCGGGGACACGGGCTTACGGAAAAATTGACATGGCCGACCTGGAACTAACGGTTTGCGATTTTGAAAAAGATGCTAACGCGATGGTGCTTTTTGATAAAGGCGAAATATATTACAAAGACGACAAAATATTTATTAACAGGCATAAACGCGTTAAAATATTTAATGATAACGGCAAAAAAGAAGCAAATGTCCGGATTGAATTTATAGGTGTTTTTAAATATCAGCATATTGAAGATCTGCAAGCCCAAACCATTAACCTGGTAAATGGGAAACCCGAAATAACCAAGTTAGATAACAGCTTAATTTATCTTGAAAATACCGACAAGTTACGTAGCGCTTACGTATTTACCTTCCCCAACGTGAAGCCCGGTTCAGTTTTGGAATTTAAATATGTATGGTCTACTAATGGGGGCATACCGCCATGGAGTTTCCAGGCAAGGATACCAACCCGGTATAGTGTGCTTACCACCGAACTACCGCCTCAAATTATGGTTCAAACCAGGGGGGGCATACAAGCAATAACTAACGAATCAACCCGCGGGGCCGCTATTACAAACAAATCGCAACTGGATTTGGCAAAACGGTCTATGACCAATGTAAAATCGTTGGTTGATGAGCCATATATGACCTCGGCGGTTGATAACCTGCACAGCGTATATTTCCGTTATAACGACCCAAGCTATGGCGGAGCCGATGCCATTTCAAAATTATGGGATAAGGAATGCGAAACCGTGCTCGACGACGATGATTTTGGCCGGCAGCTAAACAGGAAGCTGTTAGGCGAGGAAATTATTTTAAATAAAGCAAAAGGAATAGCCAACGCCGACGAAAAGATAGCCTATATTTTTAACGAGGTAAGGAATGAGATGAAGTCGAATGAGATTGACGATTGGTATACAAACGACGGGACTGTAAAAGCCTGGGAGAAAAAGACGGGCAACTCGGCCGAGATTAATTTGATATTATACCATTTGCTTAAAAAAGCAGGCATCGTTGCCAACCCCATGTTGGTAAGTACGCGAAACAATGGAAAGGTTTTTGGCGGCTACCCAACAGTAAACCAATTTAACCGAACGGTTGTATCTATCCCCGAGCCCTGGAATTACGTGCTGGATGCTACCGGAAAATTTAATATGTATAATGAAATACCCGAAACCCTGTTAAACAACTATGCATTAATAATATATCCGGATAACAAAGATGCAAACCTGGTTAAAATAGAGCGAAAATACCCGGTGCGGCAGATCAATGTAATTACGGCCGATATTACATCGGGGGGCAAAATGACGGGCATGGCGCAATTAACAAAATATAGCTACAACCGCATCAATAGCATAAAGGCTTATAAAACCGACGGAGAACAGAAATATATCGACTATTTGCGCGGCAATGATAACAGCATTAAAATATCGGCCTTGAAAATGGAAAATATGGAGGTAGACTCGTTGCCTCTGGAACAAAGCCTGGCCTTTAAAATGGACTTGACCGGTAGCGACGGCAATTATATTTATTTTGCCCCCGCCATGTTTGTCCCATTGCGCACTAATCCTTTTTTGAACGAAACCCGCGTGTCGGATATTGATTTTGGCTATCGCGATAATTTTTCGATGGTAGGTAATTATAAAATACCCGAGGGTTACAAAACAGATGCGCTACCTAAAAACATCACCGTACAAATGCCCGATCAGAGTATTGTTTTTAAACGCATAATTGGTGAGCAAGATGGCACTGTAGTGGTAAGATATACGATAGATTATAAAAAAAGCACCTATACCAAAGATGAATATGAACAGCTGTACGATTTTTATAAAAAGCTGCACGAGTTAATGAATGAACAAGTTGTACTAAAAAAGGCCTAAGTAAAATGATAAATAAAGCAATAAAATTTTTGCTATATACTACCGGGCTGTTGTTTTGCGGGCCCGTTTATGGCCAGGACAAAAACATACCCAAAGAAACTTACCTGGCGTCGGGCATACCCGACTCCCTGAAAACAGACGCCAACGCCGTGGTGCGCTATACCATGGACGAGATCACCGTGAAAAATCCCGGCCGTGAAGTGCTGAAGCACCATAGTATTACCACGGTATTAAATGAAAAAGGCGACGACGTGGGCGAAATGGTGCTATTTTACAACCGCAAGTATGATACCTATACCGATATTGAGGTGAAAATATACAGCGCCACCGGCCAGGTTTTAAAGAAGTATCATAAAAGCGATATGTACGACCGATCGGCCAGTAATGATGAAACCATTGTAACCGACGACCGGATCCTGATGCTGCAGCATGCAATACCCAGCTACCCTACTACAATCGAGATCACTTATGAGGAGGATATCTCCAGTTTTACCAGTTTAGGTAGTTGGATGATCAGGCCAAAAGATGAGGTTGCGGTACAAACAGCCAGTTGCAAAGTATTGGTAAATCCGGCAGTTGGTTTTAGGTATCAGCCGGTAAACATTGCCGCTAATCCCGAAAAAGGCACCCAGGGAGATTTAGAAACCTACACCTGGCAGGTAAAAAACCTGAAAGCGATGAAGCCCGAAGAAAATGTACTATCGTGGCAGTTGGAGCAAAAAATATCGTTTGCTACCAACAATTTCGAATATTATGGTATGCCCGGCACTTTTGATACCTGGCAAAATTTTGGCAAATGGATAAATAAACTGAATGCCGATGTAAACACACTAAGCCCCGAGCGTGCTGCCCAAATAAAAAAAATGACCGATACCATAAAAACCGACAAAGATAAGGTGCGGTTTTTGTACCAATATCTTCAGCATAACATGCGTTACGTGAGCGTGCAGCTGGGTATTGGCGGCTTAAAGCCATTCCCGGCCACTTTTGTCGATCAAAAAAAATATGGTGATTGCAAAGCCTTATCCAATTACATGTGCGCTTTGCTAAAGGCCGTAAATATCCCATCGTGCTACGCTATTATTAATGCAGGAACTAACGAGAAACCCGCCGATCCAAAATTCCCCGAAAATGTTTTCAACCACGTAATATTATGTGTGCCGCTTAAAGGCGATACCACCTGGCTGGAATGTACCAGCACCACCCAACCATTTGGCAAACTGGGTACCTTTACCGAAAACCGCAACGCTTTGCTAATAAACGAAGACGGCGGCAAACTGGTAAGCACCCCGAAAAGCACCATACAGGATAATGTTTTTGATAGCTATGCCCATGTAGCCCTAAACCCAAATGGCAGCGCCAAAGCTCAGTTAAAATTTGTATCGACCGGCGAGTACCGGAGTATGTATGTAGGCCTCGAATCGGGAAAATTGGATGAGCAGAAAAGCTACCTGATCCGTTATCTTAACCTTAAACAGCCCATCGCGTTTGATTTTAAGCTGGCACCCGATAAAGACGGCACCAAAGAGGTGAATATCGACCTGGAATACGACCGTTTTTTTGACCTGGCCGTAGGTGATAAACAGTTTTACCGGCCGATAGTGTTCGACCTTTGGCGATTAACCCTGCCCGAGCTGGAGAAGCGCAAGATGGATTATTATTTTGACCACCCAATGCAAAAATCGTGCGAAACCACAATAGACCTGCCTATGGGTTTCGAAATGGAATCGCTGCCGGCGGATGTAAAACTGAAATTTACTTACGGTAATTATGAAGCCAGTTACCTATACGATAAGGTAAAAAACCAGGTGACAACCAAGGTGAAATTTAACCTGGATAAGCAGGTTGTGCCCGCGGCTAAGTATACCGAGATGCAGCAGTATATGGATGATATTGCCAAAGCGCAGAATAAAAAACTGGTGATAAAGCGAAAGGCGTAAATTTGCCCTGATGATATTCAGGCTGGATAAACGCTTACTATTTCCCGATCCGGAACTGGCCGAAGATGATGGCCTGCTGGCCGTAGGCGGCGATCTATCGCCCCAGCGCCTGCTGTTGGCTTATCAAAACGGCATATTCCCCTGGTATAGCGATGATACGCCCATTTTATGGTACTCGCCGCACCAGCGGTTTGTGCTGTATCCCCAAAACCTCCGGATCTCTAAAAGTATGCGGCAGGTGCTGCGGTCGGGTAAGTTTAATATTACCATTAACACTTGTTTTGCCGATGTTATTAAGGCTTGCTCGGTAGCCTGGCGCGAAGGGCAGGACGGCACCTGGATAACCGATGATATGATGGCGGCTTATATCCAATTACACCAGCTTGGCCACGCCCATTCGGTTGAAGTTTGGCAGGATGGGGAATTAGTGGGCGGCCTGTACGGCGTACAAACAGGCCGTGTATTTTGCGGCGAAAGCATGTTTAGCAAGGTAAGTAACGCATCAAAACTGGCCCTGATATCCCTTTGCCAAAGCGGTAATTATAACCTGATAGATTGCCAGGTACATACCGGGCATTTGGAATCGCTGGGTGCGGGGATGATTAGCCGGGAGGAGTATATGGGTATGTTACGCTAATGTGCAAATGCGGGATGTGCAGATATGCAAATGATCGACATGGCGTATCTTCACCCGCAAACTTGCACAGCTGCATATCCGCACATTAAAACGTAGCTTTGCACCAATGCAGCAGCCAGACAAAAAAGAACGGATAATTTTAGGGATCGACCCCGGCACAGCGGTAATGGGCTACGGACTGGTGAAAGAGGAGGGATCGAAACTGGAACTGATTAGTCTTGGGGTAGTAAAAATGGCCAACCTGGACGATCACATGCTAAAACTGCAGCGCATATTTGAAAAAACGGTGGCCCTGATAGATAACTACAAGCCCGATTGTCTGGCTATCGAAGCGCCTTTCTACGGCAAAAACATCCAGGTAATGCTGAAATTGGGCCGCGCGCAGGGGATAGCCATAGCGGCGGCGTTATCGCGTAATTTGCCAATTTGCGAGTACGCCCCACGCAAGATCAAGCAATCCATCACCGGTAACGGTAATGCCACTAAGGAGCAGGTGGCCGCCATGCTGCAAACCCTGCTGAAGTTTAAAGAAACGCCCGAGTTTTTAGATGCCACCGATGGGTTGGCCGTTGCCGTTTGTCACAGTTTCCAACGCATCACCACCGGCAGGGGGAACAAGATCAGCTATTCGGGCTGGGAATCGTTTGTGAAAGAGAATACGCAAAGGGTGGCTTCACCTTTGAAGATTAAGAAAGGGTAGGGTATTTAAAATCTGTAAATATTGATCGGGCTGCCGGTCAGGTTTTTAATACTTCGCTCTGTTTCTTTTGAAATATGTTTCCCTAACATTAGACCCACAAAACTGTTTTTACCGGAGTGGCCAAATTCAATGCTTTCTATATCAATTACCGTTTTATAACCATCTTCTTCAAACCAAAATATATCCCCCTTTAATAGTTTTCCTTGTATTATCTGTCCACTTATCACCAAGCCTCTTCCGGTTATATGAAAAGTGCCTTCAAGTTTAAATGTTGCTACTAATTTATCTGATGATTTGGTTATCCTATTAATTATCAATTCATTATACCAATAGTATAGCCCATTTTTTCCAAGTAATCCCCCATCAATAAAACGTTGTAAAAAATCTGCAAGGGAATTAGTAAGTGTTACTATCTTTTCATCAGAATGATTACCATTAACTATTCGGTATTTATTATCTTCCTGATCAATAATTAAATTCCACGTATCGGAATAAATCATGTATTCAGCTATGCATAATTCGTTGTAGTTGTATGTTCTTCGGTTTTCAACCATCTCTTCAAGTGGTATAATCCTAAACATAAAATCATCAGATTCAAACCCATTTGCAAATTCATAAAAAGTCCTGATATCATCAGGTAATTTGATATTGTATGTTTCCTCAACCTGATTTATTAATTCGGCATGAGCGCTTAACTCTAAAGTTATACCTAATTCATCACGATTGCTCTTTAGATAAGCTATAATCTCGGTTATTGTATTCATCGGTCAATTCTACAGCACCAAATTAATCATATAAACATAAATTTCGTCACCTTTATACCTCCGTGCCCTCGGCGTTCCTTCCTCCGCGCCCTCTGTGGTTAAATAACCACCACACCCTACAGCCCTAACCCACGTTTTCCACATCCCAAAACCTTATTAACATTTTCATCTAAAAAACACTTTACAGATATATTTATTTTTCCTACATTTGCGGGCTAAATATTGCTCATTGAAATCATTGAGGACATACGCCATCCCATTCACCGGCCTTAAGCTGGGAAAACACGAGTTTGACTATGTGATTACCGATGCTTTTTTTGATGAGTTTGAATACTCGCTGGTTAAACGCGCTGATTTGCAGTGTAAAGTGGATTTGGATAAGCAGGAAACCATGCTGATCCTTAACTTTCACCTTACCGGCACCATACAGCTGGATTGTGATAAATGCCTGGCCGGATATCCACAACACGTGGATATTAAGGAGCAGCAGATCGCTAAATTTAGCGACGAGCCGATTGATGAGGACGAAGAAGTAATAGCCCTGACAAAAAACGATCACGAGATCAATATTGCAGGTTTGATATACGAATACATTAACGTCGCGGTGCCTTTTATAGCTACCTGCGGCAACGAGGGGGAAACCCCTTATTGTGATAAGGATATGCTGGATAGGCTAAAACAACTATCGGCAGGTGATGAACAAATACCCGAGCAGCAGGTTGACCCACGATGGGATGCGCTCAAAAACATTAAATAGAATATAATACCAAGAAATTATGCCACATCCAAAAAGGAAATTTTCCAAATCAAGGACCGCGAAACGCCGTACACACTACAAAGCTGAAGCGCCTACTTTAACTACTTGCCAAACTACCGGCGTAGTTCACTTGCCTCACCGTGCTTATACTGTTGATGGTAACGTATACTACAACGGCAAAGTACTTATTGAGAAAGCTGCCGTAGCCTAAGTTTAATTTTCTGTATGAAGATTGGCTTAGATATTATGGGCGGCGACTATGCTCCCAAAGCAACTGTTTTAGGAGCTATAGCAGCTTATAATTCATTAGCTGAGGGGCAAAAGCTTGTATTGATAGGTGATCAGGCTACCGCTTTAAGTATTCTGCAGGAAAATAATTTTAGCGCCGATAATTTCGAGTTTGTAAACACAACCGAAGTAATTGGCATGGGCGAACATCCCACTAAGGCAATTGTTCAAAAACCCGATTCGAGCATTAGCGTTGGCTTCCAGCTGTTAAAGGATGGAATGATCGACGCTTTTTCGTCGGCGGGTAATACCGGCGCTATGCTGGTAGGCTCCATGTTCAGTGTAAAAACCATTCCGGGTGTTATGCGCCCCTGTATGACAACCATTGTACCCAAACTGAAAGGCGGTTTGGGTATTTTGTTGGATGTAGGTGCCAATGCCGATTGCAAACCCGAAATGCTTTTGCAGTTTGGCGTATTAGGCAGCTTGTTTGCGCAGGCTGTTTATGGCTTGGATAACCCCAGGGTTGCCCTGATGAACATTGGCGAAGAAGAAGAAAAAGGCAATATCCTTAGCCTGGCTACCTACCCTTTAATGAAAGAGACTACCTTGTTTAACTTTGTTGGCAATGTAGAAGGCCGCGACCTGTTTGGTAACGCGGCCGATGTTTTTGTATGCGATGGTTTTACCGGTAACATTATCCTTAAAATGGCCGAATCTTTTTATGTGGTGACACTTAAAAAGGGGCTAAAGGATGAGTTTTTCGACCGGTTTAATTACGAGCAATACGGCGGTAGCCCTATTTTGGGCGTTAACGCGCCGGTTGTAGTAGGGCATGGCATATCCAGCCCCGAGGCGATAAAAAACATGGTGCTGCTGTGTAAAAACATGGTAGAAACCGGCTTGGTTGATAAAGTAAAACAGGCTTTTCAGTAAAACAGATTATAAATGAGTAAAATTCATGCCGCAATTACAGCGGTGCACGGCTACGCCCCCGAGTATGTGCTTACCAACCATGAACTGGCAACCATGGTTGATACCAATGATGAGTGGATAACCAGCCGTACTGGCATTAAAGAACGCCGCATATTAAAAGGCGAAGGCCTGGCTACTTCCGATCTGGCCGTTCCGGCTGTTGAGGGTTTACTTAAAAAACGCGGCATCAGCGCCGAAGAGATCGACCTGATCATATTTTGTACTACCACCCCCGATTTGGTTTTCCCGGCTACGGCAAATATCCTGGCCCATAAAATTGGCGCCAAAAACGCCTGGGGATATGATTTACAAGCGGCTTGCTCGGGCTTCCTTTTTGGCTTAGCCACCGGCGCGCAGTTTATCGAGAGCGGCAAACATAAAAAGGTTTTGGTAATAGGCGGCGATAAAATGTCGTCGATCGTAAATTACGAAGACCGTGCTACCTGTATCATATTTGGCGATGGCTGCGGCGCTGCCCTGTTAGAGCCTAATACCGATGGCTATGGCATTATGGATTCTATCCTTAAAAGCGACGGCTCGGGTTCACAATACCTGTACCAAAAAGCGGGCGGCAGTAAATTACCGGCATCGCACGCTACGGTTGATGCTAAGGAACACTTTGCTTACCAGGAGGGCCAGGCGGTATTTAAGTTCGCGGTTACCAATATGGCCGATGTAGCTGCCGAGGTAATGGAAAAAAACAACCTTACTGCCGATGATATTGCCTGGCTGGTACCACACCAGGCCAATAAACGTATTATTGATGCTACCGCTAACCGCACCGGCGTAACGGCCGATAAAGTGGTTATTAATATTGAGCGTTACGGCAATACCACTAACGGCACCATCCCCCTATGCTTATGGGAGTGGGAAGATAAATTTAAAAAAGGCGACAATATTATTTTAGCGGCCTTTGGCGGCGGCTTTACCTGGGGTTCTATTTATTTAAAGTGGGCGTATTAATGTGCGAATGAATTTGATGTGCAGATGTGCGAATATGCAGATGTGCAAATGAAAATCAATCGGAACATTATTTACACCCCACTGTTAATCATAATATCATCTGCATATTTGCACATACGCACATTTGCATATAATTTATACATTAATTGATTAAACATCTGCATATTTGCACATACGCACATTTGCATATTGATATATTAACCTACTAAACTGTTATTCCTAAAACCATTTCGTAACAAACTATGGATATTAAGCAAATACAGGACCTTATACGCTTCGTTTCAAAATCGGGCGTAAATGAAGTTTCTATAGAGCAAGAAAGTTTCAAGATCACAATAAAAACCAACCAGGCCCCAACTTATGTTACGGCCCAGGTACCTACAGGCGCCCCGGCACCACAAATTGCGGCCCCGGCCACAAGCGCGGCCGAACCAATAACTGCCGAACCGGTGGTTAATGATACATCAAAATATATCACCATTAAATCGCCTATGATCGGTACTTTCTACCGTTCGGCAAGTCCCGAAAAACCATTTTTTGTAAACGTGGGCGATGAAATTACCACAGGCGGCGTATTGTGCATTATCGAAGCCATGAAACTGTTTAACGAGATCGAGTCGGAAGTATCGGGCCGTATTGTTAAGGTTTTGGTTGATAACTCTTCGCCGGTTGAATACGACCAGCCTTTATTTTTAGTAGAACCTATTAATTGATTTCACAGATTCTTGTTGTGATTTCACAGATTTGATTTGGATTATGAAGATAAAATCAGTGTAATCTTTCTAAAAAAATCGGTGAAATCATTCAGAAAATCGGTGAAATCCAAAAGAACAAAAGATGTTTAAAAAGATATTAATAGCTAATCGTGGTGAAATAGCCTTGCGTATTATCCGTACGTGTAAGGAGATGGGTATAAAAACGGTTGCTGTATATTCGACCGCCGACCGCGACAGCCTGCATGTACGCTTTGCCGACGAAGCCGTTTGT
Source organism: Bacteroidota bacterium (assembly GCA_040389105.1). Classification (GTDB taxonomy): domain Bacteria; phylum Bacteroidota; class Bacteroidia; order Sphingobacteriales; family Sphingobacteriaceae; genus Mucilaginibacter. The sequence goes on along the minus strand of JAZKAO010000023.1, from coordinate 179,830 downwards.
ATTGGCCCGCCCCCCAGCCGCGATTCTTATCTGAATATCCCGAATATCATTTCGGCTGCCGAAGTAACTAATGCCGACGCGATACACCCGGGTTATGGGTTTTTATCAGAAAACGCCAAATTCTCGGCCATCTGCGCCGAATACAATATTAAATTTATAGGCGCTACTGCCGATCAGATCAATGCCATGGGCGATAAAGCTTCGGCCAAGGCAACCATGAAGAAGGCCGGTGTGCCCTGCATCCCGGGTTCTGAAGGCTTGTTAGATAGCGTTAAACAAGGCATCGAGATCTCTAAAAAAATCGGTTATCCTGTAATATTAAAAGCTACTGCCGGTGGTGGTGGCCGCGGTATGCGCATTGTTTGGAAAGACGAGGAGTTTGAAGCCGCCTGGGATTCGGCCCGGGCCGAATCGGGTGCTGCCTTTGGTAACGATGGCATGTACCTGGAGAAATATGTTCAGGATCCGCGCCATATCGAAATACAGGTAGTGGGCGATCAGTACGGCAAAGTTTGCCATCTGAGCGAACGCGACTGCTCTATCCAGCGCCGCCACCAAAAACTGGTGGAAGAAGCACCGTCGCCATTTATGACCGAAAAACTGCGCAAGCGTATGGGCGAGGCCGCTATTAAAGGCGCCAAAGCTGTAAAATACGAAGGTGCCGGTACCATTGAGTTTTTGGTGGATAAAGACCGCAACTTCTACTTTATGGAGATGAATACCCGGATCCAGGTAGAGCATCCGGTAACGGAAGAAGTGATCAACTTCGACCTGATTAAGGAGCAAATTAAGGTAGCATCGGGTATCCCTATTTCGGGCAAAAACTATGAGCCGCAAATGCACGCTATCGAGTGCCGTATCAACGCCGAAGATCCATTCAACAACTTCCGTCCGTCACCGGGTAAAATCACCAACTTCCATTCGCCGGGTGGCCATGGTGTACGTGTAGATACACATGTGTATAGCGGTTATGTGATCCCCCCTAATTACGATTCGATGATTGCCAAGGTGATCTGCGTAGCGCAAACGCGTGATGAGGCTTTAAGCACCATGTCGCGCGCGCTAAGCGAGTTTGTGATTGAGGGTGTTAAAACCACTATCCCATTCCACCTGAAATTATTGCAGGATCCTAACTTCCGCGCGGGGAACTTTACTACTAAATTTATGGAAACATTTGAATTTAGCGAATAAGTAAAACCTTTGCAGGCAAACAATACGTAAATACCCCAAAACAAAGGTTTCCATGAGCGATAACAGTAATAAATTAATCAAAGCGATAAAGGATAAGGGTAAAACCATAGAAGCCGAAATGTCGTTCTTCGACCATCTGGAAGCATTAAGATGGCACCTCATCCGGGCATCTATAGCTATCGTTATTATTACCTGTTTTGTATTTGCCTATTACACCTGGATCTTCGATACCATAATCATGGGCCCAAGTAAGGAGACCTTTTGGACTTATCGTACCATGTGCGATGTGGGTAATGCCATAGGCCGTAACTTTTGTTTTAGCAAATTTAAGATCAATTTGATCAATACCGAGATGGCCGGTCAGTTTACGCTGCAGATTAACTCGTCGTTAATGATTGGTATCACTCTTGGTGTTCCGTACCTGTTATGGGAAATATGGCGCTTTATTAAACCAGCCCTGCACACTAAAGAGCGCCGGGCCGCAACCGGGTTTGTTTTTTATACCAGCCTTTTATTTTTTATTGGGGTGCTATTCGGGTATTATGTGATAACTCCCATGTCGTTACACTTCCTGGCAACCTATACTGTAAGCGATACCATACAAAACCTTTTTGATATAGACTCTTATATCTCCTCGGTATTCACTTTAACCCTTGCATCGGGTTTGGTGTTTGAGCTGCCTATATTAATATATGTGCTGGCAACCCTGGGTATCATGACCCCCAAATTTATGCGCAGCACCCGCAGGTATGCTATTGTTATTATTTTAGTTATCGCTGCCGTGGTAACCCCTACACCGGATATGCTGACCATGACCATTGTGAGCATCCCGCTGTTTGTACTATACGAGATAAGTATTGTTGTAGCTGCCGCTGTAGAAAAGCGTAAACTTAAAAAAAGCGAAGCGTTGATGAATAGCTAAGCATCATCAAAATAAATAATACAGAGGCGGATTAATATAATCCGCCTTTCTTGTTTATCAACTCCGCTATAAAAGAACATCCGCTTTATATAAATAAATCTTTGTGCCCTTTGCGCTTTCTCCCTTTGTGTACTTTGTGGTTAAATACCCACCCGCACATAAAATCTAATCGGCCTTTCCCACAAAATAGTTACTTTAGTTCCATATAAATTCTAAATACATTTGAAGCTAATGAAAGCAGGGATAAAGATTGCCATTGGGGCCGACCACGCCGGGTTTGAATATAAGCAGGTATTGGCCGGCAGCGTACAAGCCAGCGAAATTATTGACTTTGGTACCTACTCAACCGATTCGGTTGATTACCCCGATTTCGCGCACCCGGTAGCATCGGCGGTAGAGAACGGCGAGGCCGATTTTGGCATATTGGTTTGCGGCAGCGCTAATGGCGTGGCCATTACGGCCAACAAGCACCAGGGCATCCGCGCCGCTATTTGCTGGAACGAGGAGTTGGCCAAATTAGCCCGTCAGCATAATAATGCCAACGTGGTATGTATCCCGGCCAGGTTTATATCGCTTGATGATGCTAAGAAAATTGTAGACGCGTTTTTATCCACCGAATTTGAAGGCGGCAGGCATGCTACCCGGGTTGGTAAAATGAGTTGCTGAAAACCCCTCCCAAACCCTCCCCGAAGGTGAGGGCTTATAAAAAGGAAGTCTCCTCCTTCGGGGGAGATTTAGAGGGGGTGTATTGAAACTAAAAACTAAACATAAAACTTCCGCGAAGCAGCTTGCTGCCCAAACGGCTTAACTGATCAAACAAACATGAAAAAAACCGCAACCTGGGTTGCAGCTATGGCTATTGCGGCCACGGCCTGTGCCCAACAAAAACCCGATCAAACCGCGATCAAGTATTCGAAACTGATCACGCCCGAGTTTGCAAAGATGCAACTCAGCATTATTGCCGCCGATGACATGGAAGGCCGCGAAACCGGCAAACCAGGTGCCGAAAAAGCCGCCAATTACCTGGCCGGCGAGTATAAAAAATTAGGCTTGTTGCCTGCTAACAAGGGTTCTTACTTTTTAGATATACCTTTGGTGATGCCATCGTTTAAGGTAAACTCGTTTAGTGTTAACGGTACCGCGCTTACTATAGGTAAGGATTTTACCGCAACAGGTGCTTCGCCTGCTAAAACAGTTAACGTAAAAGATGTTGTGTTTGTTGGCTACGGCAGCACCGATGAACTAACGGCCGATATTACCGGTAAAATAGTGATGTACATTGCCGCCGATAAACCCGCCAAGGCAGGCGATCCGGCTCCGGCAGCTCCTGCTGCGGGTGGTCGTCGCCGTGGTTTTGGCTTAAGCCCTGCCCGCATGGCTATTATGCAGGCATTAAATGCTAAAAAACCGGCTTTGCTGCTGGCTATCAACCCAATGATGACCGGCGCTGGTGGTCGCGGTGGTTTTGGCGGCGGCGGCCGTTTAGCAATCAAAAAGGACGGGCCTGCTGTTGAAACACAGGTATCATATACCATCGGTGCCGAAGTAGCCGACCAAGTATTAAAAAGCTCGGGCAAAACATTTGCCGACCTGAAAACAGCTATTGATGGGGGTACCCCGCAATCGCAAATAGTAAAGGCCGACATCGCAACTTCGTTCGCTTCGGATGATAAAGATGTGCATTCGGTTGATATTGTGGCTATGATCCCCGGCTCCGACCCAAAATTGAAAGACGAAGTATTGGTTTTCTCTGCACACTACGATCATATTGGTTTAGTGGCCGATCCTAATGCTAAGGATAAAGTGAACAATGGCGCTGATGATGATGGATCGGGTACTACCGGTATCCTTAGCATTGCACGTGCTTTTATGGCCGCTAAAAAAGATGGCCATGGCCCGCGCCGCACCATTCTTTTCCTGGGCAACGTTGGTGAAGAAAAAGGCTTGTTAGGTTCTGAATACTATGTAGAACACCCTGTGTTCCCTTTGGCTAATACTATTACCGATTTAAATATCGATATGATCGGTCGCATTGGTGATGTTTACAAAAACGACCCTGATTCGGCTAACTATGTGTTCCCTATTGGTTCTGCAATGTTAAGCAGCACGTTACACCAAATTACCGAAGATGCTAATAACACTTATACCAAATTAAAATTAGATTACAGGTATGATGATTTAAATGACAAAAATAACTTCTACGGACGTTCAGATCATTATAATTTTGCGAAACACGGCATACCAATTGTTTTTTGGTTTAATGGTACCCATCCCGATTATCACCAACCGGGAGATGAGGTAAGCAAGATCAACTTCCCGCTGTTAGCCAAACGTGCTCAGCATGCTTATTTTGTAGGTTGGGAACTGGCCAACCGCGATAATCGCCCGGTTGTTGACGCTAAGGACGCGCCTAAAAACTAAGTAATAGCTACAAACGCTAAATAGAAAAAGCCTCTCAAAAAATTTGAGAGGCTTTTTTGCTTCCCGCTGTTTTTACCGGTGAGTACGTTTGTTGATAAAAGCGTTCCTGTTTATTTTATTTATTCCCTAATTTCGTGATATGGGAAGTACCGCCGACGAATTTGTTGTTGAGTCAGAAGAAAAAGCTTTCGATGCCAGGCACCGGGCCATCATTAACAATAATATTGGCAAGTACGAGGTATCGGTTGATCGGGGATTATCGCGCATAGCCAACCTGGAAAATGCCAAGAAAAAGGGCCATGTGATTAAATGGCGGGTGATGGAAAACCTGGACAAGTTCCTGCCCGAATTTGAGGCCAACTTTCAGCGCCGCGGTGGTAAGGTAATATGGGCCAACGATACGGCCGAAGCCCAGCGCGAGATCCTGAATATCATTAAGCGCAGCGGTGCCAAAACAGCCATCAAATCCAAGTCGATGGTGACGGAGGAGATCCATTTAAATGAGTTTTTAGAGGCTAACGGGGTGGAAAGCCTGGAAAGCGACCTGGGCGAATACATTGTGCAGCTACTGGGCCAAAAACCCTATCATATTGTTACCCCGGCCATGCACCTCAGTAAGGAGGATATTGCCAAACTGTTCAACGAGAAATTTGGCACCCCAATTGATTTTACCCCCGAACAATTAGCCCAGAAAGCCCGCGAATTATTGCGCGATAAATATTTGCAGGCCGATATCGGTATCTCGGGTGCTAACTTCCTGCTGGCCGATACGGGCAGCATAGCCATCAGCGAAAACGAAGGTAATGCCCGGCTTTGCACCACCTTTCCTAAAATACATATTACGATAGCCGGTATCGAAAAAATGATCCCATCAATGATGGATCTGGACCTTTACTGGCCAATGCTATCCACCCATGGCACGGGGCAAAACCTAACGGTTTATAATACCATATTAAGCGGCCCGCGCCAGGCCGATGAAACCGACGGGCCAGAGGAAATGTATGTAATACTGCTGGATAACGGCCGCACCAACCTGCTTGCCCAAAAGGAGCAGCGCGAGGGCCTGTACTGTATCCGTTGCGGGGCTTGCCTTAATGCCTGCCCTATTTATAAAAACATTGGCGGGCATACTTATAATACGCCCTACAGTGGCCCTATTGGCTCTGTAATTACGCCGCACATGCGCGGCATGGAGGAGTTTAAGCATTTAAGCAATGCATCAAGCCTGTGCGGTAAATGTTCGGAAGTTTGCCCGGTGAAGATAGAGATCCATAAAATGCTGCTGCTTAACCGCCGCGATGCCGTTAAGGATGGCCTGGTAACCAAAAAAGAAGGCTGGGGCTGGTCGGCCTGGAAAAAGGGCATGCTGAAGCGGAGCAATATGGATTTCTTTGGCGGCAAAATGAAAAACTATTTGATGCGCCTGTTCTTCAAAAAAACATGGGGGCAGCACCGCGAAATGCCAGCCGTGGCTGATAAATCCTTTTCAACCCTTTGGAAGGAAAAGAAAGAGAAACCTGAATGAGAAAAATAATATTAAACGTAGCCGTTACTTTAGATGGCTATATTGAAGGCCCCAATGGCGAATACGACTGGTGCTTTGTTGATCAGGATTATGGCATGGCCGATTTTTTCGCCGAAACCGATACCATTTTTATGGGCCGTAAAAGCTACGAACTCATTATCGGCACGGGCGATATCAACGCGTTCCCGCAACCAAAATATGTTTTTTCGGATACCCTGATTCCCGGCGAACATCCGCACGTAACCATTGTGCGTAAAGCCGGCTTTAAAGAAACGGTCGATCGCATAAAGGATGAATATGGTGCCAACATCTGGCTATTTGGCGGGGCAGAGCTGCTAACCGCTTTTTTGCAGGAAAACATGGTTGATGAGTTTTTGCTGTCCATACATCCTATTTTACTGGGGAGTGGCAAATTGCTGTTCAGCCAATTAAAAGATCGGGTAGGTTTGATCCATACCGGCACCGAAACCTATAACAGCGGCCTGGTACAATTACGCTATACGTTAAAGCCTGTGTTTGATTTAAGTAAGCTGCCGGGATAACCCGCTTGCGTGGTCCTACTTATACTTCAGCATTTCCCAAACCATTTCATAGCCCTCGTTTATAATGTGCCCTTCCTCTTCGGGGCTAAACTTGGCGCTGGTTAAATATTGGTAAATACCAAAAACCTGGCTGTTAAAAAGGGTAATGATCAGATCACGTGGGTGTGCCTGTAATAGTTTTTTCTTAACGGCCTCGTCAATTATTTTTCCGTGCATCATGGCCTGGTCCTGCATGGCCTTGCGCGATATTTTAGCCATGTGTGGCGAGCTTTCAAACTGGTGGATATAATAGAACTTGTCGCGGTTGTTTAATGCCCAGTACAGCGTATGTATAAACGTATTGCGAAACTTGGGGGTAATAAAATCGCTTTCGTGAATAATAGCCGACATGGCGCTTGCCATATCATCCTTTATATGGTTGTACAAGCCCAGCACCAGGTCGTCCTTGGTTTTGTAATAGTGGAACAATGTTCCGTTGGCCACACCGGCCTCTTCGGCAATTTTGCTGGTTGGCGTACCATGAAACCCGTAAGCTACAAAGAGCTTTAAGGCGGCGGCGAGTATTTGTTTTTGCTTATCTAACACTGTAGACTGATTGGTCGGTTATTAAATATAATCATAAAAAAGAGGCTTAGGTATGGGTAATTTTGTTCGCTTTTTTCTTCTTTAACCCTGTTGTTCCCTTCCTGGGTTTTTTGCCCGTTTTTTTCTTAACCATTGGGCAATCATTTAAAAACCAGTTAATTGGCAACAAATAAATTACAAAAAACAAAGGTTGATGTTCCGTACCTTCCAGTGTTGAAGAATTTGACAACATGGCGTACAAACAACGGATTTGTAAAGAACACAAAGAGTAGCATTTACTAAAATGCTACGGTTGTAGCACCCTTTCTTCATGTGCTTTAAAATACAAATTATTTATTACCTCAGCATGAAAAAATTATTATTTCAATTATCCATTTTGGCCACCATCGCCCTTGCATCCGCTAAGGCCCAAACGCCAATTACCGTTAACAGCAAATCAATCACAAGGCATGGGCCCGAGAAAGGCTCGCTCCTTATTATTGGCGGCAACGTTGGTTCAACGGCATCGGTATGGAATAAGTTTACCGAACTGGCCGGCGGTAAGGATAAGGCCCGCATAGTAGTGATCACCGCGGGGGCAGGCGATTCGGCTGCTGTCGATATAAAGGATGTGGAAACCGTAAAAAAGGAAACAGGTATTAAAAACATAGTGATGCTACACACTAAAGACTTGAAAATGGCCAACAGCGAAAAGTTTATCGAGCCGCTTAAGCAGGCTACCGGCGTTTATTTTGTAGGCGGGCGCCAGTGGTATATAGCCGATTCTTATTTAAATACGCTTACACACCAGGCTTTTTTAGATGTACTTAGCCGTGGCGGCGTTATTGCAGGCAGTTCGGCAGGGGCATCTATACAGGGGTCGTTCCTGTGGCGTGGAGACACTAAGGGTGCGCAGATATTGGTTGGCGACCATACCCAGGGACTGGGTTTCCTAAAAAACTCGGTAATAGACCAGCATATCCTGAAACGCAACCGGCAGTTTGATTTGATCGATATAATTAAAACATCGCCCCAGCTCATTGGCATTGGCCTGGACGAAGCTACGGCTATTTATGTGCATCGGGATACGCTGGAGGTGTTGGGCAAATCGTACATAGCCATATACGATTATAATACCATTATGGGCAAGGGGCCTGCACATGTGAGCGGCAACCGCGAAGATTTTACCGCTTCATCGGGCCCATTCTTCTTTTTAAGCGAGGGCCAAAAGTACGATCTGTATAACCGAAAGGTTATACCGGGCAGGCGGTTAGCAACGGCGCCGTAGCTTAGATAAATAAAGCATAAAAACGCCAAAAAGGCGCCGACTGTTTAGTCGGTGCCTTTTTAACTGATTAGCCAATAGTTAAGCCGGTTTATTGCTCTTATCCTGGTTTTTTTGATCTTTATCCTGCTGTTTCTGCAAATTCTTCTGCACTTTATCAATAGAATCCTGTTTTGCCTTGGCTGCTTTCTTCTTTTTGTTGAAGAAACCCTTCAGTAAAAAGTTATGCTGCGCGGCAGTCAGATCTTCGTTTAAGGTATTGGTAGTTTTATGTACTGTTGCCATTGTTGTGCGTGCCTGGCTCACGGTGCTTTCCAGGCTCTTGGCCATCTTGTCGCTGTTAAGCAAACGGCCCAGGCTGCCTTGTCCGCTGTTTACCTTATTAACTATCCCACCCAGGCCTTCGGTAATTACGGCGGCGTTATCGGCAATTTTGGTGAGTTTATTTATCACCTTGTCCATATCCAGCGGATTTGTTGTTACCAGTTTATCGCCATTACTTACGGTGCTTTCGGCTATGCCAGGGCCAATAACCACCAGCTTGTCACCCATCAGGCCATCGCTGCCGATGCTCATTTTAGCATCTTTTTTTACAAACTTTTTAACGTCCTCGTTCAGCGTAAGCGTAACCCTTACCGATGTATCGTTAATAATATCGATACCCTGCACCACACCAACGTTAATACCGGCAAAACGTACGTTGTTGCCAACCTGCAGCCCGTTCACATTATTAAATACACCATGTACATTAAAGGTGGAATTGAACATACTTTTTTGATTCCCGATCAAAAATATACCCAGGAACAGGACTACAAGTCCCACTACTATAAATCCGCCAATTTTTACTTTTTGACCCGCTGTGGTTTTCATTTTTTGTTAGATAAAATAAGATTTTACAAATTTGTCTGTGCTTTTGTGCAACTCCTCAAAAGTGCCCTCGGCTACGTATACGCCATCGTCCATCACCACTACACGGTCGGCCGTAATTTTGGCACATTCCATATCGTGGGTAATAATAATAGATGTTGTTTTATATTTCTTCTGCATGTCCAGGATCAGGTGGCTGATTTCCCTTGATGTAATCGGATCCAAACCCGTTGTTGGCTCGTCATACAGCATAATCTCGGGGTTAACAATCAGTGTGCGCGCCAGGCCTATCCGCTTCCGCATCCCGCCCGATAGGTCGGATGGCATTTTTTCGGCCGCATCGGGTAACCCTACGCTTTCCAATACATCCTCCACTTTTTTATCAAGTTCGGCCTGGTCGGTTATTTTTAGCACGCGGGTAAGGGCAAACTCCATATTTTCGCGCACGGTCATGCTATCATATAACGCCGCCCCCTGAAACAGAAATCCTATTTTAGTACGCAACTCTTTCAGTTCCTTATCATCCAGGTTATTCACTTCTTCCCCCAATACCTTCAGCGTACCGCCATCGGGTGCAAGCATACCTATCAAGCACTGTATCGTAACCGATTTCCCGGTTCCCGACCGGCCCAGTATCACCACGTTTTCGCCGCGATGAACCGTGAGGTTGATGTTTTTAAGCACCTGTTTATCGCCAAAGGATTTTTTAAGCCCTTTGATCTCTATCACCACTTCTTTTTTGTCCTTTGTTGCGGTGGCTTTTGTATCTGCTTTATGTTCGGCTGTTTCCATTCTATTTATAAAATAATATGGTGGTTACCTGTACAACAATCATATCAATAAAAAAGATCCACAGCGATGCGGTCACCACGGCCGAATTGGCGGCAATACCTACACTTTCTGTCCCCCTGTTGCTGTTATATCCCTTGTAGCACCCTACAAAACCAATGGCAAAACCAAAAAAGAAGGTTTTGATAAGGGCTGGCAGATAATCGGTATAATCAAGCGCGGCTATACATTTGTTAAAATATAAGTAAAGGCTAATATCATCGGTAAAGTTTAAAGCCAGGTAACCGCCAAACAGGCTGATCACGTCGCCTATCATGGCTAATAATGGTATCATTAAACAGGTAGCCAGTATGCGGGTAACCACCAGGTATTGCACCGGGTTAGCGCCCGATACATCCATGGCATCAATCTGCTCGGTCACTTTCATACTGCCCAGTTCGGCACCAATGCCCGATGCTATCCGGCCCGCGCAAATAATAGCCGTAATAACCGGGCCAATCTCGCGGATAACCGATACTGCTAAGGTATGCGGCAGCATACTTTCGGCTCCAAATGAAACCAGCGTTGGCCGCAATTGCAGGATCAGCACCAGCCCCATGATAAAGGATGTAATACCTACCAGCGTCATAGACCGGTAACCGATCTCATAACACTGCCGTACAAACTCCGACCACTCGAAGCCTCCGGCAAACAAATTCCGCACAAAGCGCGAAAAAAACACACCCTGTTCGCCAACGCTTTCCAGCCATTTGCGCCATCCGCCGGTAATTGCTACCTCTTCTGCCATCTTTAATTATTTTTATGAAATTACTTTGAGTAAATATTATTTACTATTTAGATAATTGGCTAATTCCTGCATATTGACAATTGGCACAGGTATTTGTTTTGTTTAGGCGCTAATGTGTGCTGAATATGATATTTAGCTAACATAGCGTGGTTGATAGTCTATCTATTCCTGTTTAATTATGCGTATTTTTGCAAAAAATTTAGTTTGGCCAAAAAAGCGATCATAATAGGTGCAAGCGGACTGATAGGCAGCAATTTATTGCAGATACTATTGGATAGGGATGATTATGACTCGGTTTTAATATTAGTGCGAAAGGAATTGCCCGTTAAGCACAAAAAGTTAACGCAATTAGTTGTTGATTTTGACAAGCTTGACAACTATGCCAATGAAATAACCGGCGAAGTAATTTTTAGCTGCCTGGGTACCACACAGGGCCAAACGCCCGATAAAGCCGTCTATCGTAAAATAGATCATGATTATCCGGTTAAGCTGGCACAATTAGGGTTAAAAAATGGCGTTAATCAGTTCCATCTGGTTTCAGTTGTGGGTGCTGATGCTAAGGCATCGGCCATTTATCTTAAACTAAAGGGCGAAACCGAGGAAGACCTTAAAAAGGTTGGCTTGCCTGCACTACATATTTATCAGCCATCTATGCTGACGGGTCGCAAGGAGAAAGTGCGGTTTTTGGAAAGCCTGATCAATGGCTTAATGATCGTAGTAAATCCTTTGCTGATAGGCGGCCTAAAAAAATATCATAGCATTGCAGCAAGCGATGTAGCAAAGGCTATTTATAATCAATCAATTGATAATGAGACTGGTACGTTTATTTACCAGTATAATGATATAAAACAAAATACGTGAGTACATACATTTCGGCAGAAAATTTAGGCCATTCTTTTCATGATAACTGGCTGTTTAAAAACCTAACCATCGGTATTAACCGGGGGCGCAGGGTAGCACTGGTTGGCATTAACGGGGCGGGTAAATCTACACTGCTAAAAATACTTTCGGGCAAGCTAAACCCAACCGAAGGCAAATCGGTGCAGGCCCGGGATTTGAATATGGGCTACCTTGACCAGGACCCGCAGTTTGATAAGGCCTATACCATTAGCGATTATATTTTCCATGCCGATAACCGCCAGCAGCAACTGATACGCGAGTACGAGGAACTGATGGAAAACGACGCGGAAAACATGGTAGAACTGGAACGCATTACCGGCGAGATCAGCGACCTGAATGCCTGGGAATATGAATTCCAGATAAAGACTATTTTAGGGCGCTTGGACATCCATCATTTAAACCAATCGATCAGTACCCTTTCGGGCGGACAAAAGAAGCGTTTGGCTTTGGCCCGCTTACTGATTGAAGACCCTGATATTTATATACTGGATGAGCCTACCAACCACCTGGATATTGATACCATTGAGTGGCTGGAAAAGTTATTGACCGAAGGCAACAAAACTATTTTGATGGTTACACACGACAGGTATTTCCTGGATAATGTATGTAACGAAATTTTGGAAATTGATAACGGCAAGATCATCCCCTACTTTGGTAACTATGCCTATTACCTGGAAAAGAAAGCAGAGCGCGAAAGTGCGGATGCATCGGCCTTTGCCAAGAACAGCAACTTGCTGAAAAAGGAATTGGAATGGATGCGCCGCCAACCCCAGGCACGCGGCACCAAATCAAAGGCGCGTATTGATGCCTATTACGAACTGGAAGAGAAAACCAAAAATCGTGGACCTAAGGATAAGGTAGAACTGAGCGTTAAAACAGCGCGCCAGGGAAACAAGATTATGGAGTTGCACCATTTGGGTAAAGCCTTTAATGGCCAGACCATACTGGGCGATTTTAGCTATGTGTTTAAAAAAGGCGACCGTATTGGTTTAGCCGGGAAAAATGGCAGTGGCAAATCTACCTTATTAAATATTGTTACAGGCGGCTTATTGCCCGATAAGGGCGAAGTAGAAAAAGGCGAAACAACCGTAATGGGTTATTTCCATCAGGCCGGAATTATATTTAATAATGAAGACCGGGTAATTGATGTAGTAAAAAACGTGGCCGAGTATATCACCATGGCCGATGGTAAAACCATCACCGCATCTGCCTTGCTTACTTTATTCCTGTTTCCGCCTAAAAAGCAATATGGTTTTATAGCCAACTTAAGCGGTGGCGAGAAGAAACGCCTGCAGTTGATGAGCCTATTGATGAAGAACCCCAACTTCCTGATACTGGATGAGCCTACCAATGATTTGGATATAGATACACTGAATGTACTGGAGGAATTTTTGATCAATTATTCGGGTGTATTAATGCTGGTATCGCACGATAGGTATTTGCTGGATAAGTTAACCGATCAGCTTTTTATTATGGAAGGCGATGGCGGCGTAAGAATCTTTAACGGTAACTATTCATCGTACAGGCAGGAACTGGATGATTTGAAACAATTAGCCCGTAAGCAAAGCAACGAAAAGCCTGTTTACGTTGAACCAGCCCCTGTAAAAAAGAATAAACTAAGCTTTAAAGAGCAAAAGGAACTGGAAAATATAGAAGCAGAGATAGCTAAAATAGAAGCCAATATTGCCAAGTTAACGGAAGAGTTAAATTCGGGCAGCATTACCGCGCACCAGGAATTAATTGACCTGGCACGTAAAATAAAGGACATGAGCAGTGAAATGGATGCCAAAAGCATGCGCTGGATTGAATTATCAGAATTAAACGAAGCATAAATGAAGTTATCAGATATTATCGCATCGGTAGGTGTAACTATATTATTGGTTGGGTTTTTCCTGAACCTGAATAAACGGATATCTTCGGATAGTAAGCTTTACGCTTCGTTAAACTTTATTGGGGCGGGCATGTGTGGTGTATCATCATATATGATCAGCTTCTACCCTTTTGTAATATTAGAGGGGGTTTGGTGCGCGGTGGCTTTGTTCTCTTTATTCAAAGTTCCACGTGGAACATCAGAAAAATGAAAGTTTATTTAATTTCGGCGGTAGTTTTAATAGTTTTATTGATATGTTGGTACACAAACCACACACAGTATAAAATGTATTATCATGCTAAAATTAACGGAATCTTAGATTCAACATATACCTACAAAGCATCTGTGACAATAATTGTAAATGGTGAATCTTTCAATATTGAGCCGTTAAGAAGTTCTATTAATCAGAATAAAGATATTAATACTGTATTAAGTATAGGCGATCGGGTATCAAAATATGCAAATAACGATACCTTAAAAATAACTCACGCAGGTATCGTTTATAAGTATACAGTACGTAAATGGTAATGTTCCACGTGGAACAGGGAGGTTAAAGATGTTTAATAAATATGATGTTATAGTTGTTGGTGCAGGACATGCCGGCTGTGAAGCTGCTGCTGCTGCTGCCAACATGGGTTCATCGGTTTTACTGGTGACCATGAACATGAACACTATTGCCCAAATGAGTTGCAACCCCGCTATGGGTGGCGTGGCTAAGGGACAAATAGTGCGCGAAATTGACGCTATGGGTGGTTATTCGGGTATCATAACGGATAAATCTACCATACAGTTCCGGATGCTAAACCTAAGCAAAGGCCCTGCCATGTGGAGCCCACGCGCCCAAACCGATCGTATGCGCTTTGCTGAAGAATGGCGTTTAGCATTAGAAAGAACACCAAACGTTGATTTTTGGCAGGATATGGTATCGTCGCTTATTGTAAAAGACAATAAGGTTTGTGGGGTTAAAACATCTATAGGTGTTGAAATTGAGTCCGAATCGGTGGTATTAACTAATGGCACTTTCTTAAATGGCTTGATCCATATTGGCGAAAAACGCTTTGGCGGCGGCCGCACAGGTGAAAAAGCCGCTACCGGTTTAACCGAGCAATTAACCACTTTAGGCTTTGATGCCGGTAGAATGAAGACCGGTACCCCTCCCCGTGTAGATGGCCGTTCCCTTGATTATACATTAATGGAAGAGCAATGGGGCGACCAGGATGCTGGCAAATTTAGCTATACTGATACTACAATTAGCAAAGATCAACGCTGCTGCTGGATAACCTATACCAATAACCAGGTACACGAAACATTAAAGGAGGGCTTCGAAAAGTCGCCCATGTTTACCGGTCGTATTAAAGGATTAGGTCCACGTTATTGCCCCTCAATTGAAGATAAGATTAACCGCTTTGCCGAGCGCGAACGCCATCAAATATTTGTTGAACCCGAAGGTTGGAATACCTGCGAGATATATGTAAACGGTTTTTCAACCTCGCTACCCGAGGACGTACAATACCGTGCATTGATCCAAATACCCGGTTTCGAGAAGGCAAAGATGTTCCGCCCTGGTTATGCCATAGAGTATGATTACTTCCCGCCTACCCAGTTAGGCTTAACATTGGAGACAAAATTGATTCAAAATCTGTTCTTCGCCGGGCAGATCAACGGTACTACCGGTTATGAAGAAGCAGGCTCTCAAGGGCTAATTGCAGGCATTAACGCGCATCAAAAAGTACACGATGGGCACGAGTTAATATTGAAAAGATCGGAATCGTACATCGGTGTTTTGATAGATGACCTGGTAACTAAAGGTACCGAAGAACCCTACCGTATGTTTACATCACGTGCCGAGCATCGCTTACTATTACGGCAGGACAATGCCGATATCAGGCTAAGCCCTATTGGCCATGAATTGGGATTGATTAGCGACGAGCGTTTGGATAAGGTAAAACAAAAAGTAAAAAACTCGGATGATATTGTTACGCATACCAAAAAGGCATCCATAGGCATGGCCGAGGTTAACGGCTTACTGGAAGAATTGGGTACCTCGCCTATTACCCAGGCTGCCAAATTATTTAATTTACTGAGCCGGCCGCAAGTTGGTTTTAACGACCTACGCCGTGCCGATGCTACCCTTGATGAATTATTATTGGCTTATGATAAAGAAACTATTGAGCAGGCTGAAATAAAAATCAAATATGAGAGTTACTTTGAAAAGGAATTAGAGATTGTTGACCGGATGAAAAAAATGGAAGACAAAGAGATCAATCCCGATTTTAATTATAACACTTTGGGCTCACTGTCAAAAGAAGCGCGTGAAAAACTGATCCGGATAAAACCGAGGACTTTGGGCCAGGCCTCCCGCATTTCGGGGGTGTCCCCATCTGATATTTCGGTTTTGATGGTACACATAGCCCGGTAACGATATAATTAATTGTAAATCAATAACTTATAAAATATTGTTTTAAATTAATTATTTTTAATTTTTAATATCAATACTCGTAAAAACATAAAAATCGCTCATATCGCTTAAAAATGGGGTTAAATTTAAAATCGGTTTTTTCGGCACAAATTTTAGTACTGTCGGCAGCAATTTTGGTGATGTTTGGTTGTGCCAGTGTGCAAAAACCCATGGGCGGGCCCCGCGACCGCACCCCGCCAAAATTATTGCTGGCCACTCCGCTTAATCAGACACGGAATTTTAAAGCGACTTCTATCAAGCTTGATTTTGACGAATATTTTAAATTGAGCAATACTTACCAGGAAATCACCATTAGCCCGGCGATGGAAAAAATTGAATATAAAACCAAGGGAAAAAGCCTGGTCATCAATTTTAAGGATACACTCGTAAAAAACACCACTTATGTGATCAATTTTGGGAAAGCCATTGTTGATGTGAACGAAGGCAACGTGATGAAAAATTTCACTTACGTTTTTTCTACCGGGCCGCATATCGACTCGTTAAGTGTTTCGGGAAATGTGACCAATACCCAAACCCAGGAAAAAGAGAAAGACGCTACCGTGATGTTGATCCCGTTAAAACAAGACTCGGCATATTTTGGAAAAAAGAAACCGACAATTTATGCTACTACAGATACATCGGGCAATTTTACATTAGCTAATTTGCACGATGGAGATTATCGCATTTATGCGCTGAAGGAAGCATCGCCAAATAAAATATACGATAACGAATCGGAGTTAATCGCATTTCTTAAAAAGCCTATCCATTTAACTAAGGATACTTCAAACATCCACCTCTCCTTATTTAAACAACTATCAGATAAGTTCCGCGTGTTGGAGCATAAGTTTAATGCAGACGGTGCGATGTTCTTTACTTTTAATTTACCGCTAATTGAGCCAGATGTCCGCATTAATTATCCTGCCGGATTGAACGATCAGAAAATAGCCGATTTTGGCACCAAAAAAGATACAGCCCTAATTTATATGAAGAATATGGATTTCGATTCGATTTCTGTTTCGTTTATGGATAAGGGTAAAATACTGGATACCATTTCCATCAGGAAGCAGCGCAAGGAAAGCTTTGTGCGCAGCATTATCCCTACCTACAATATTAATAACGATAACAAGCTGAAACCGGGTACCGATTTAACTATATTGATGAATACCCCAATTGAAAGCTTTGATGTTTCGCGCATTATTTTGCTGGAAGATTCGGTTAGCCGTACAAACTTTACTTTAACTAAAGATCCCTTAAACCCCAAACACTTATTTATTAAATACCGCTGGCGGCAAGGGGTAGCTTACCAAATTACTTTTAACGAGGGTAGTTTTGTAAATATTTACGGTGATAAAAATAAGCGCCTGATCAGGCCTTTCCGTATTGATAAGCCCGAAAATTATGGCAGCATTATAATGAATGTAACCATACCTGATTCTACCAAAAGCTATATTTTAGAATTGATCAACGATCAAAAAAAGGTGATGCAAACGAATATTATCAAAAAAAGTACAATCATTAATTACAAGGATATTATTGCCGGCAAATACCAGGTAAGGGTTACTTATGATAATAACAACAATGGCCGCTGGGATAGCGGAAATGTAAAAAGAAATGTATACCCCGAACAAATTGTACTGATACCAACCACCTATACCATCAGGCCAAATTGGGTATCGGATGATAGTAGAATAGATATCCCAAAGGAGATAATTACGCCGTAATTAATAAGGATTAATATATTACTCCGGCAGACTTACGTAGTTTTTAAAACTACGTAAGTCTCAAATCATATAGAATGACATATCTTGCTATTTTTCAGCTTCCATAAACCAACCCGAATACATGATATAATTCTGCGGCAGTTTATCTAATAATTGTTTCTGCTGATCCGTCAAGGGTTTTATCTTTTTAGCAGGGGAACCTGCATACAGGTAACCTGATTCGCAAATGGTATTTTCCAGCACTACAGATCCTGCCCCTATAATTACGTATTCTTCCACCACGGCATGATCCATCACAATAGCACCCATTCCTATCAAGGTATGATCCTTTAGCTCACAGCCATGCACAATGGCATTGTGCCCTATAGATACATTATTGCCAATAGTGGTTGCAGCACGCAGGTAAGTAGCATGAATCACAGCGCCATCCTGGATATTGGTGTTATTGCCAATGTGGATGTAATTTACATCGCCCCTGATGACCGCGTTAAACCAAACCGAGCAATTATCACCCATCACTACATCACCAACTATGGTGCAATTTTCGGCAATGAAACAGTCGGTGCCCCAGACGGGGGTTTTATCTTTTACAGGTAGTATTAATGGCATATTATTTATATTAGATTGACTTGTCATTGCGAGGTACGAAGCAATCGCGAACTATGCATGATTGCTCTTTAGGTGAGCGATTGCTTCGTACCTCGCAATGACAAGATGTAAATTATTTTTATCGTTCTTTACTTTCAGATATAAATTTATATGTTTGAAACTCCAAAAGCGAAAATAGCTCAGCTGGTAGAGCATCAGTTTCCCAAACTGAAGGTCGCGGGTTCGAACCCCGTTTTTCGCTCTTTTAAAACACCGTATCCTCTACAACAGGCAAATGTTCCGGATAATCTGTAGTATAATGTAAACCCCTGCTCTCCTTACGTAACATGGCTGATTTTACTACTATGAACGATACTTGTATCAAATTACGCAACTCACACAATTTTACCGATAGTTTGGTTTGCTTATAAAACGATTCTGTTTCTTCATACAATAAACCCAACCGGCGCATAGCCCTTTCTAAACGAAAATCGGAGCGGACGATGCCTACGTAATCATTCATCAGCTTTTGCATTTCGCGCACATTGTGGGTAACCAATATATCTTCGTTGCTTAATTTAACACCTTTTTCGTCCCAGTCGGGGATATTTTCGGGGATATGATTTCCATCAAATGATACGATAGCATCGATATAAATACGATGTGCAAATACCAAAGCTTCTAATAGCGAATTAGAAGCTAATCGATTAGCACCATGTAAGCCGGTCGACGCGCATTCGCCGCAGGCATATAAGCGGCTGATGGATGATTTACCAGAGTGATCGACCATTACGCCACCACACATATAATGGCAGGCCGGCGATACAGGTATCATATCCTTGGTCATATCAATACCTATATCCAAACACTTGGCATATATATTAGGGAAATGTTCCAGTATGTCTTTTTTACTGCGGTGGCGGATATCTAAATAAACAAAGTCTTCCCCCGATTTTTTGATCTCGGCATCAATAGCACGGGCCACAATATCACGCGGAGCTAACGATCCACGCTCATCATATTCCTGCATAAATTCTTCACCATTAATACGCTTTAATACACCACCAAAACCACGTACCGCTTCCGAAATTAAAAAGGATGGATATTCGCCCGGATTATATAAAGCAGTAGGGTGGAACTGCATAAATTCCATATTGCGTACTTTACCTTTTGCGCGGTAAACCATAGCTACACCATCGCCGGTAGCAATAGTTGGGTTGGTGGTTATCGCATAAATATGCCCTGCGCCGCCGGCAGCCATTACGGTTACTTTCGATAATATTTTCTCTACCACATTGGTATGCGTATTAAAAGCATAAATTCCATAACAGGTAATATCATCGCTGGCTTTATTTACATACTCACCCAGGTGATGTTGGGTGATTAAATCAACAGCGAAATAGTGGGTTAGTATCTCAATATTTGGGTTTTGATGGATCTGGTCTAACAGCGTATGCTCAATCTCTAAACCGGTAATATCTTTATAATGCAGTACCCTATATTCGGAGTGGCCGCCCTCTTTTGCCAGGTCGTAAAAGCCTTCGTTGGTCTTATCAAAATTGGTTCCGTAATCAATAATTTCTTTGATCCGGGCCGGGCCTTCCTCTACAACTATTTCCACAACTTCGGGGTCGCATAAACCATCGCCGGCAATTAGGGTATCATCTATGTGTTTTTTAAAGGAATCCTCCTTTTTATCAACAACTACAGCAACGCCACCCTGGGCGTACTTCGTGTTACTTTCGTCCTCATTAGCTTTTGTAACTATCAGTACTTTACCATGTTTTGCCGCTTTCAGTGCAAAACTTAATCCTGCTATACCCGATCCCACTACCAGGAAATCCACATTTTTAGTCATATAAAGGTTAAAGATGTTTAAAAAATACGATGATGTTAATAAGCCCCTTAAAAGATGTTAATTTTGTGTAAGCAAATAGATGATAAGTATTGCAATAGTTGATAACCCGGGCGTTTACCCAAAATTTGATTTACTTTTGAGCAATTTACAAGCAGATATTGGGCAGTAATTAACATTCTTAAACATAAGAAATTCTTAACATATAAGTTTTTAATAAAATATTTGATTGTCACATTAATCTCAAAATCAAAACAATAGTAATTGTAAAAAGTAGATTACTTGTGGATAAATAATTAAAAACTACTTTTTGATGATTTTAGACACTGAATTTTAAACAGAATTAACACCTTAATAACAATAGGTTTATTTATATATATAAAATTAATTGTTATTACTTGAATTGTGGAAATGGATACATTAGCAGAAATAAATATCAAAGGATTTGCAGACGAATACATCGACCCGACGCTGGATCTTTTTGATGAAATTGAAAAATTAAAAAAGCAAAAGAATGCAGTTATACTGGCCCATTATTACCAGGAACCCGATATACAGGATATTGCCGATTATATTGGCGATAGCCTGGGCCTATCGCAACAGGCTGCAAAAACCGATGCCGATATTATTGTTTTTGCCGGTGTACACTTCATGGCCGAAACAGCTAAGATACTTTCGCCAACCAAAAAAGTCTTACTACCCGACATAAAAGCCGGGTGCAGTTTAGCCGACAGCTGCCCGCCGCATTTGTTTAAAAAGTTTAAGGAGCAATACCCCGATCACCTGGTGATCACCTACGTAAATTGCACCGCCGAACTGAAAGCCATGAGCGATATAGTTTGTACCAGTAGTAACGCGGTGCAAATTGTACAAAGTTTACCGGCCGATCAAAAGATCATCTTCGGACCGGATAAAAACCTGGGGGCTTACGTGGCTAAAAAGACAGGCCGCGACCTGGTATTATGGAACGGTGCCTGTATGGTACACGAGATTTTTAGCCGCGAGAAGATTACCAAGCTGAAAGAACGCCATCCCGGTGCTAAGCTACTGGCCCACCCCGAATGCGAAGAAGTGATATTGCAAATGGCCGACTATGTAGGTTCTACAACAGGTATTTTAAAGTATGCTACATCGCACCCGGATAAGGAGTTTATTGTGGCTACAGAGGCAGGTATCATCCACCAGATGCAAAAAGACAACCCTGACAAGGTATTTATCCCCGCGCCGCCAAATAATGCCTGTGCCTGCAACGATTGTCCGCACATGAAGCGTAATACTTTAGAGAAGCTTTACTTATGCTTAAAGAATGAATCGCCGGAGATTTCAGTTCCGGCTGATATTATTGAAAAAGCGGTAAAGCCAATTGAAAGGATGCTGGATATATCGGCTAAGTTGGGATTGTAGTGGTGGTTAAATAGCCATCGCTTCGTACCTACCTATGACAGATTTCTCACAGGATGTCATGCTGAGCCCGTCGAAGCATGGTGGGCAGGCCTTTCCGCACCACCCTTCGACAAGCTCAGGGTGACACCCTACTATATACCATTTTCTAAAAATTTTTCGGGGGCTTCGCCCCTTTTTTGTGAGGTGGTTGCGCGGTTTTTTGAAAGCGACTGATAAAAATCACCCTATTTGGGTGATGTGTAACCCTATTGTTAATCAGCTATTTTGGCTAATTTAGCACAAACTAAAAAACAACAAACATGAAAAAGACATTGATAAAACTATTCACCATTGCGCTAAGTTTTTGCGCTGTTGACAGTTTTGCGCAGCTGACACCAGCACCAAGTTCAACACAAAGTATTTCGCAGCAATTTGGCTTAGGAAAAATCACCTTAACTTATGCAAGACCTAATGTAAAAGGCCGCAAAATTTTCGGGGGAATGGAACCCTATAATGTAGTTTGGCGTACGGGTGCCAACACCGCTACCGTTATTAAATTTACCGATGAAGTAATTATAGACGGTAACAAAGTACCGGCCGGCGAATACGGATTATTTAGCATCCCGGGTCAGGACGAGTGGACCATCATCATCAGCAAAAAACCAAAGCAATGGGGCGCTTATACCTATAGCGATAAGGACGATCTGTTCCGTTTTAAAGTAAAAACTGATAAACTGAAGGACCTAACCGAAACCATGACCCTTGATTTTATCAACGTTACCCCAACAACCTGCGATTTACAAATGAAATGGGAACATTCGGGTTTCGCGTTTCATATTGTAACAGATATTGATGCTAAGGTAATGGCCCGTATAGATTCGGCCATGGCTACCGCTAAAAAACCTTATTACGAATCCATCATTTATTATTACAACAATAGCAAGGATATGGATAAGGCCCTGGTTTGGGCTACCGAACTGGAGAAGAATCCAAATATGTCGGCCTATGTTTCAAAACTATGGAAAGCCCGTATCCTGTTACGCAAAGGCGATAAGGCCGGCGCTATAGCTGCTGCCCAGGCCGGTGTTGATGCCGCTAAAAAAGATAATACCGATGAATATGTGCGTTTGAATAATGAAGTGATTGCCTTGGCGAAGAAATAAAGCCACAATAGTAACATAACCCACTTGTCATTGCGAGGAGCATGTGCGTGAGATTATGTTGTGAGGCGACGTGGCAATCTCATAGGACAAGCAACGTGGATCGGCTTATGGGATTGCCACGCAATCGCTTGCAAGGACAAAGAAGTGAAAATCCAAAAATTTTCGGGGGGCTACGCCCCCTTTTTTGTTTGCTGAACAGGACCTTGCGCGAAAAGCTGAATACCCAGAGCGATAATAATCACCAAAAAGCACCCGATAGGGTTTAACCATAAATACGCTACCGATTTGGTTAAACCTAAAATACAAACCAGGGCCTCGGTTATTAAGGCGGCTACAAAAACAGGTGTCCCGCTAATTTTTTTGAAGTAGAACGCTACCACAAAAACACCCAGGATGGTGCCGTAAATATAACTGCCTAATTGGTTCACAGCTTCCAGCAGGTTGCCCATTTTGCTGGCAAATAAGGCCATGCCAATACAAACTAATCCCCAAAAAACAGTGGCCAGGCGCGATGCCAGCAAATAATTAGCATCCGAAGCGTTGGGGTTAATGATGCGTTTATAAATATCCACCACCGTGGTTGATGCCAGCGAATTTAAGGCGCTGGCGGTTGAACCCATAGACGCGAGGAATACAATGGCAATTAACAGGCCTATTAAGCCCACAGGCAGGTTTTGTTTTACAAAGCTAAGGAATACGTAGTTGGTGTCGTCGGTGTTGGCAGCGGGGTTATTTTGCTTCATTAACTCAATGCCCCGGTTACGGATAGCCGTAGTTTGGTCGTCGGCCAGTTTTAGTTCGGTTTTGGCGTTGTCGATCTTTTGTTCATCACCGCTGTTTAGGGCATCGGCCAGCTCTTTGCTTTTTTGATTTTTTACCTGGAATATATATTGATACTGCTGCTCTAAACCATTATAAGCCGGGGCTAAGGCGCTTTTCTTAACCTGGTCAACCTCGTAATTATTAAAAAACATGGGCGGCTTATTAAACTGGTAAAACGCGAAAACCAGTACACCAATCAGTAAGATCAAAAACTGCATGGGTATTTTGATCAGTCCGTTCATGATTAATCCTAACCGGCTTTGAGCTACCGAACTGCCGGCCAGATAGCGGCCAACCTGACTTTGGTCGGTACCAAAATAACTTAATTGCAAAAAGAAACCGCCTATCAGGCCGCTCCAAACGGTATAGCGGTTGTTCCAGTCAAAGTGCCAGTCTATCACGTTCATTTTACCCATTTTACCGGCAATTTTTAAGGCGTGGCTAAAGCCAACACCATCGGGTAATAACTTCACCACCATTACCCCGGCAAAAAACATCCCAAAAAAAATAATGCTCATTTGCAATACCTGGGTGTAGGATACCGCTTTGGTACCACCATAAACGGTATAAAATATCACCAGCCCGCCAATAAACAGGGTGGTGTAAACCACATTCATATTCAGTATGGTAGACAAAATAATGGCCGGCGCGTAAATAGTGATACCAGTAGATAAGCCCCTTTGAATGAGGAAAAGAAATGAGGTAAGTGCCCGCGTTTTCAAATCGAAACGCTGCTCTAAATATTGATAAGCTGTATAAACTTTAAGCCGGTGGAAAATAGGCACAAAGGTGATGCACAGCACAATCATGGCCAGCGGTAAACCGAAGTAGAATTGTACAAAGCGCATACCATCGGTATAAGCCTGCCCGGGTGCCGAAAGAAAAGTAATAGCGCTGGCCTGTGTGGCCATAACAGATAGGCCGATATGGTACCAGGGTAACGATCGGTTACCCACTAAAAACTGATCGATGTTTTTATTGCTGCCGCTTTTCCAAACGCCAAAGCCAACAATGGAAAGCAGGGTTATGGCTAAAACTATCCAATCGATATGGCTCATTTAAAATAAAGGGTAATGAGCCAGAAGATAAAAATTAAAAAAACCAGCCATACAGCCACAAGGGTGTAAAACTGGTTCCAGTTACGTATAAATGATGGTAATTCAGGATCAGGCGTCTGCACGGCCCTTAACCAAAATATTTAGGAATAAGGCGGTAAATAGCAAACCAACTATTGCACCGGTTACTAAATAAATAATGCTGAATTCAATAACCGCGCCGGTAAACAAGCCGGCCAGTAAACCTACCAGGTAATATAGGTTATTGATATTTTCTTTCTTTTCGGTGTGATGATGTGACATAATGTTCTGTATTGCTGTGGCAAAAGTAACGGATTAATGTTTGATGTGCAAATAAATAGGCTTGTTAAGCTATTTCTGTAAATAAGCGGCTAATTGCGCAATATATTGCGCAACCACCCCTATTTGCTGTTGCGCTTCGGCCCAGTTGCGTTGTTCTATAGCCTCGCGCACGCCGGGGATGGTTTTTACGCCGTAACCGGTGTAAAAGCCGGGGGCATAAATGGTATGCTTATACCAATCGCGACGGGGCAGGCCAGCCGGCGACAGCAGTTGCTGCTCGGCCTGGTAAAGCAGTTTGTTCAGCTTATCGTGGTCGGCATCGGTTTGTACGGCGCTTGCCCAGGTGGTGGCCAGCTTATCGGTACTGATTTTCAGGGCGTCCAAGGCGTCGGTCAGCGGTTTAAAATCAAGATTGGGAACCTCGGGCTTAGCAACCGGCAGGGCCATCTTTTTTGTTGGATCGGTTGCCAGCATATAGCTGTTGTTTTTGATCAGCATATTCTCGGCCGCGGTAGTTTCGCGCATCTGCGTAAGCATATCGCTTAGTTCGCCCGCGTATTTGTTAATGGTGGTATACAGGCTGCGGAAATCAAATGGCAAAACATCGGCATTGGCCATACGCAACGTAGCGCGGCCGGTTACCGAAGCCAATTTGGCATCGTAAATAAAGCCTGGATCTTTAAAGCGGGTATAGTCGGCGTAAGTATCGTAAATAGAATGATATTCTCCGCCGCCGCTTTCGCCGCCAAAGCCCAAATCCAACGATGGGATCCCCAAATGCTGGAAGAACGGCGAATAATCAGACCCCGAACCCAGCGCGCCGATATGGGCAATGGTACGTTCCAAAGCTTCCTTTTTCGCTTTCGCTGATGTGGCGTTAACCGCGTCGCGGCCTTTGTTACGGTCGAACAAGCTAACCTTGGTTTCCGGATCAATCACCTCATGCGCTATCTCGTTCACATAAGTCTCCAGCGCGTGCGAACCACTTGCGCCAAAAAAGCCGCGACCGGTATCATCGGTATTAATATAAATTACCGCCTTTTGCTGTAGTTCCTGCGCATGCGCTTCCACAAACTCTGTCGAACCCATCAGGCCCGGTTCTTCGCCATCCCACGAGCAGAATACAATACTGCGCTTAGGCTTCCAGCCGGTTTTGAGCAGATCGCCCAAAACACGGGCTTCATCCAGCATAATCGATTGCCCGCTAATCGGGTCGGCAGCGCCGTTTACCCAGGCATCGTGGTGGTTGCCGCGCATCACCCATTCATCGGGGTATTGACTGCCTTTTATCATCGCTATCACATCATAAGCCGGCACCTGTTTCCAATCAAACGCCAGTTTTAAATGCACTTTGGCCTTGCCCGCGCCAATATGATAGGTAATAGGTAAACCACCCGCCCAATCGGCTGGGGCAACAGGGCCATCAAGCGCGGCCAGTAATGGTTTGGCATCGTGATAACTAATAGGTAGTACAGGTATTTTCAGTATCGTAGTGGCATCCTTGCGGTCGAGGCGTTTGGCTTCTTTGGTTGAACCTACACCCGGCGTAAGCGGATCGCCGGGATAAAGCACCATGTCCATTACCGAACCACGCTGCACACCAAATTCGTTTTTATAGGCCCCCTTCGGGTATACATCGCCCACTACATAACCATCATCTTTAGGGTCGGAGTAAATAATGCAGCCAATAGCCCCATGCTCGTAAGCCACCTTAGGCTTAATCCCCCGCCACGAGCGGCCGTATTTGGCAATCACAATTTTGCCTTTAACATCAATCCCCAATTTTTCCAAACGCTCATAATCATCGGGTAAGCCATAGTTTACAAAAACCAGCGCGCCGGTCACATCGCCATCGGCGCTCCAGGCATTATAGGTAGGCAATTGCCCTAACTGGCCCGATGATGGGTCTTCCTTTAAAGCAGGCTCCTTTAATATGGCCGTATATTTTGTGGGCGATGTTAATTCCAGCACACGTGTTTTTGGTGTGGGGAATAGCACCGTATAGGTTTCGATATGAGCGTCCAGCCCGTAACTTTTGTATTTAGCTAAAATAGCATCGGCCACCGCCTTACCACCCGGCGAACCAATATGGTGCGGTTTTGCCGATAACAGCTTATCATTTTCGCCAATGCGTTGCGCACTTACGGCTTTGTCAAAGGCTTGTTCTAAGGCAATTTCCTTTTCGGCCGAAGCCGCGGTAAAGCCGGAGATGGTTTTTTGCTGGGCGTATACTGTTGCCGAAAAGGCAAACATGGCGAGGGTAAGGGTTTTCTTCATAGCTATGGTGTGATGGGTGAAAATAGGAAAATAGTATGAGAGTGTGAAACATACGGTGGACGAATAGTGTTTAACCTATCGCCCGATGAAGCATGTTGCTTGATCACATTAGTTTATGAGCGTCCCGCTCATGTTAATGGGTTAAAAGAGTAAGTGAAGACACTTACCAAGCAGTGCAGTCAAGCAACATGCTTGACTGGGCAATAATCAAATCGGGATTGATGGCGTTAAATCAAAATCACCCCATTGAGGGGATTTAAGCACCTGATTATTGAGTAGCTTTATACTGTTGTAACAAAGCGCTCCGCTATCTATTCTAAAATATATATGAAGAAATTTTTTGTCGCACTATCTGTTTGCCTGGTACCCCTATCTGCGTTTACACAACAGACAGACTTTAACCAGTTTGCTGATAAATTTGTGACTGGTTACAAGGCATTGCACATCCCCGATTTGGAGATGAGTTATGTAAGCGGATTGAAAAACATTCAACCACTGAGTGGTATAGAAAAGCAGATCCGCTTTTTCGAATCGGTTAAAAGCAGGATAAAGGTGTATGATACTACCCACTTAAACCTTAGCCAAAAACAAGATTACGAACTGATTAGTTTTGAAACCGGCCAAAACATGGAGCGCCTGGCTTTAGAAAAGCAATGGATGGGCAATAAACCATCAGCTATATCCGAAGCAGGAATTTATAACGTGCCCAACGGCAAGGCCTGGTATGCTTACCTGTTAAAAAAGTGGCTTGGCGCCAATGTTACACCCGATGAAATTTACCAGTTTGGTTTGACCGAGGTTAAACGGGTGCAACAGCATATTGAAGATGTGCGCAAGCGGACCGGATTAAGTGAAGAAGCGTTTTACAAGCACCTTAACGACCCCAATTTTTTCATTTCCGACCCCAAGGCGGTGCAGGATTCTTTTGAGCATGTAAAGGCAGTTATTTATACGGGCATGAGCCGGATATTTAATGATCATAACATACCGC
This sequence comes from Bacteroidota bacterium, assembly GCA_040389105.1. Taxonomy (GTDB): domain Bacteria; phylum Bacteroidota; class Bacteroidia; order Sphingobacteriales; family Sphingobacteriaceae; genus Mucilaginibacter. Next base: position 151,551 of record JAZKAO010000023.1, on the reverse strand, counting down.
CCCTGAAAATTGAAAAGGGCAGCCGCGAGGCATTGGCGCAAACACCGGGCTATTACGATGGGAATGTGTTTTACTATAACCTGTTTGATAAGCCATATAACAAACGGCAGTTCGATTGGCTGTTTATCCATGAAGGGGTACCCGGTCACCACTACCAAACTTCAATTGACGCGGCGGTGAAAAAATCAAAAGTGCAGCAGCTGTTCCATTACATAGGCTTTGCCGAAGGCTGGGGCGCTTATGCCGAAGAATTAGGCAGGGAACTGGGCGTATACCAAACACCCTATGCCGATTTGGGCAAATGGGAATGGGATATTGTACGATCGGTAAGGGTGCCCATGGATATTGGCCTGAATTATTACGGCTGGAACGACGAGCAAGCGCTGGCCTTTTGGAAGAAGAACATTAAAAACCAGGACGATATTGCCCTGCGCGAAATAGCCCGGGTAAAACGCTGGCCGGCACAATGTATCACTTACAAATACGGCGCAGGCCAAATTATGCAAATGTGGGCCGAATGGCGTAAAAGTATTGGACACAGATTTGCCATCAGGAAATTTCACGACCGGGTACTGGATCATGGATCGCTGCCATTTTTTATGGTACGCGAGAATGTGTTTAGGGATTAAATTAAATCACCGATAAAATAAACTGTAACAGTTTCTCTGCCGATTCTTCTGCGGTTTCTTCGCCGGTTTTTATCACCAGATCAGGTTGTGTAGGGATCTCAAAAGGGTCGTTAACACCGGTTAGGTTATTGATCTTATCCGGGTGGCCATCGGGGAGCATGGCTTTGCGGTACAATTGTTTGGTATCGCGCTGTAGCAACATATCCATGGGGCAATCAATATAAATGGTTTTAACCTGTTCATACGAGGCTGTAATTTCCTTGCGGATCTCTTCGTAAGGGTTAATGGCGCATATAATGGGGATTACGCCATGCTTAGCCAAAGCCCCGGCCACAAAGGCCAGCCGCCGGATATTTTCGTTACGGTCGGCTTTGGTAAAACCCAGGTCGGGGCATAGTTTTTTACGGTAAACATCGCCATCTATTACTTCGCATTTTAGGCCTTGCGCATGCAGTAATAACTGTAGTCTGTTAGCTAAAGTGGTTTTCCCGCTGCCCGATAATCCGCAAAACTGAATGATCATTTGATGTGCGATGTTTAAGTTAAAAGAGTTTATATTTTATCCGCTGCAATATAGACCTCACGATCCCGATTTTGGCTAAAGGATAATTTAATTGATGGGATAAACGGCCGATATATGCCGCTATTTGCCATTGATTGGTTGCACTGATCGCATCCTGCGGCCGGTGTTCATCAGCCTTTAGTATCTGCCCCGAAGCCGGATTTTTATTAAAGGAACTATTGGCTTTTGCCGATACGCCCGAAACGGTGGCCTGTTTTAGTATCTCCAAGTTTTCGATAGCCAGGAACGCCGCCATTTGCGCGGTAATTTCTTCGGGATCATCACAAAGCTCCTCGTATCGGATCAGCAAAAAGCGCGGGTCCTTTAATGCGGTTTGTTGAATTGCCACGGTGTAAGATATTTCCAAATCGCGCAGGGCTGCGGACAAACCAATAGTTGGTTCCATGGTTTTGCGGGAAGCAATGGTGGCAATAGGTTCGCGTATCACATGGATAATTTTAGCTTGCGGCATTTCCTGCCATATCCGGGCTAAAAAACGCTCGTTAGCAGGGGTTTTATCAACCCACAACTTTGCGCCTAAATTGCCGGTGCAACTGGCGTAAGCCAAAACAATAGCCGTATGCGGCCATTGTGTACCGGGTTGATGCGCGATAATTTGCCACCAGGCCATTACATAGCGGGCAAAGTTTATATAGGGCGAACCGGCGTTATTACTGCGGCCCAAAAGCCAATATGGCGGCTGATTAATAGGATTAGCCAGCCGGCGCAGCCATTCGGTACCCAGGTAGGTGGCCCATTCGTTTTGGGGCAGGTTTTGCAGTTTGCTTTCCTGGTTGGTATAAAAGGTGCCTTCGGATGGCAGTACACTAAGCTGTGGGTGGCCATCCAATAAATTCCTGACCAGTGTAGTGCCGCTGCGGTGTACGCCGCAAATAAAAACCGGCTTTTGTGCCAACTGCAGGCCCTGGCTTATCTGCTCATCGGTAAGGGGCATTGGCCCCAGCCGCTTAGCTGCCGACCATACCACTTTTGACCATGCAGAAGCCGCCAACAACAGATCGGCAGGCGGGCGTTGCTCCAGCCGCCGCGCGGGGAGTAAGGCATCAAGTTGTTGCTCGGCTTCAATAATTTGCGATAACATGCGGGTTAAGATCAGGTAAAAAGAATGATCGTATTAACCTAATACCGCAAAAAACCTACAAGGGTTGTGTGTACCCTAACGATTTTAAAAATTTATCGGCCTCCTGCGTGGTAATGTTGAAATATTTATTGTCGGTTCCGGCCTTATAATTAAAAAATCCGTGGGGCTGGTCATTGTAAAAAAACAGGTCGCAGCGGTTGCCGTTTTCTTCCATTACTTTTTTATAAAGTTGGGCGGTGGCTACCGGGACAAATTTATCCTTTGTACCAAAAAATGCGATGGTTGGCGCGGCACCTTTTTTGATATTATGGAATGGTGAAATTTCGGGATAACGGTCGCCTATGCGTTCGTATCCATAATTATCGGGGCCGTTATTAAACACAGGGTTAAACAATACCAGCGCGTTAGGGCGCGAGCTGATGGACCTATCCTCGCCCGGTTCGTCCAGGCTTGTCAGATCGGCGGCGGCCGCGATATGCCCGCCTGCCGAACCGCCGCCTGCTGCTAAGCGGTTGGGATCGATACCTAATTCCTTTGCATGGCCGCGCAGGTAACGGATAGCCGATTTGGCATCGCGCACGGCATCAAACGGGGTTGTTTTTTGCCGGCTTTGCACCCGGTAATCGGCCGTGATGGCAATAATGCCTTCGGTAGCTACAAAGTGTTTGGCCTGCGGTTCCATTTGTTTAACCGAACCATTTACCCAACCCCCGCCAAAAAACAGGACGATAGCCGGGAGTATTTGCCCTTTATGATAGTTTTCGGGGTAGTAGATATTCAGCGTAAGCTTAGTGGTATCAATAGTTTTATACACCATTGATATGGGAACCTGCTGCGCCTGTGTTAAAACCGGGATCATTAAACCGATGAGCAACAACAAGCAGCAATTTTTATCTTTCAATTTACGCATCATATATTAAAGGCAATATATATAAACAGAGGCGCTTAAGACATAAAATTACTATTCATGCTATAAATAATATGAATGGCGCTAAAGAAATGGCACCTGCGGAAACGGGGATCTACCCCATCAAACAAGTAGCTGTTAATACTGTTCTTTCAGTACGTCTTTACCCCATAATATTATAACAATGAACCTGCAAGAACTTAAAACTACAGCACAGGCTTTAATGGCCGACGACAAAGGCCTGCTGGCGATGGATGAAAGCACCCCGACCTGTAATAAGCGCTTTAAAGAACTGGGGATCCCGCAAACGGAAGAATATCGCCGCCGCTACCGCGAATTGATTGTAACCACACCGCGCCTGGAAGAATGCATTAGCGGAGCTATTTTGTTTGATGAAACCATTAAGCAAAGCACGGATGATGGGGAGCTATTTATTGCTGTCCTGAAAAAAAAGGGGATCATACCAGGGATAAAGGTTGATGAAGGTACGGTGGACCTTCCCTTTTTTCCGGGTGAAAAAATGACCGAAGGGCTTGATGGCCTGCGCGAACGCCTGGCCGAATATTATAAAACGGGCGCCCGTTTTGCTAAATGGCGCGCGGTAATAAATATTGGTAAGGATATCCCTACCATAAACAGCATAGCAACCAACGCCGGTATTTTGGCACGCTACGCCGCCTTATGCCAGGAAGCGGGTTTGGTACCCATTGTAGAACCCGAAGTGCTGATGGATGGCGACCATACCCTGCAAAAATGCTTAGAGGTAACGCAATTAGTTTTACACCTTGTTTTTGACGCGCTATATAAACAGCGGGTGTATTTAGAGGGGATGATACTGAAACCAAACATGGTTTTACCCGGTGTCGATACTACCACTCAAAACGATGCAGAAGAAATTGCAAATGCAACTATAACTTGCTTTTTGCAAACCGTACCCGCGGCGGTGCCGGGCATCGCGTTTTTATCGGGCGGGCAGCATTACCTGCTGGCTACAGAACGGCTGAATATGATGCACCGGCGCTTTGATGAAGTGATGCCCTGGGCTTTGACATTTTCTTTCTCGCGGGCTATACAGCAACCAGCGCTTGAACTATGGAAAGGCGCGGATAAAAACCGGGAAGCCGCGCAGCAAATGTTATATCACCGGGCGGCCTGTAACAACGCGGCGCGCCGTGGCGAATACAACCCGGCCATGGAAGATAGTTTGCCGAATTAGATAACTTACACTGCGAACAGTTGCCCCATATCCCGGAATGCTTTAAATTCCAGCGCGTTGCCCGATGGGTCTAAAAAGAACATGGTGGCCTGCTCGCCGGGTTTGCCCTTAAAGCGAATGCCGGGTTCGATCACAAATTGGATGTTTAGCGCTTTCAATTTGGCCTCAAGTTCGTGCCATAATTCCCAGGTTAAAACCACGCCGTAATGTGGTATGGGCACATCGTGGCCGTCAACCGGGTTATGGTGATGGGTTGGCTCAGTAGTTGGGCGCGGTTTATAATGGATCACCAGTTGGTGGCCATACAGGTTAAAATCTGTCCAATGTGTATCGCTGCGGCCTTCGCTGCAACCTAATACCTCGCGGTAAAACTGGCGCGATGCTTCCAGGTCGTAAGCAGGAATGGCAATGTGGAATGGGGTAAGTTGTGACATTTGATGATGATTATGTATGTCAAATATAAAAAGTTTGTCATTTCGGGTTATCAAATCCCGGCGGGAGCTATGGGGGTGAAATGACGAAGGCAAACTAACCAAGGCTAAAACTCTCTCCCCGTGGTTTGTGTCCCCACAAACCACTAATTGCAGGTTTGATTTTAAGGCGCTTGTGGGGACACAAGCACCGGGTGGATAGATGAGATTCCTTGAATAATGACATTGCCCTACACCCTCCCATAGGGCTAAGTGTGTACACATCTTTTGTGTTTGGATAAAAGTAAGAACTCCGTAGGAGTGATATGTTAATAGCAATAAAATGAATACCATAAAGCTCCGTAGGAGCGGTATGTTTTTTAATTAAGGGGACGGATAATTCATAGTTTGATAGCATTGTGGTTTCACATGTCGCTCCGATGGAGCTTTAGCCTAATTTCATAACCATTTCTATTCACATGTCGCTTCTCTGAAGCTAAAAAGATGTGATTATTAAAAAAGATGTGTACACACAGTAGCCCATGGGAGGAAATCGCACATCCCCCGCTTTTTAACGCATGATGGCTATTACCCCCTATGCCTTATCCAAACATTCCTGCAATATCCTTGCAAATACCTTATCATTTGGCGGGGCGAAGATCTTGTTATGCTCGCCGGGGATATCGTGTACATGTACGCCTTTCAGCGCGTAAGGTTTCCAGCCCAGGTAGTTAAAATCGTCCATATAAAAAGTGTGCTTGCGGGCGCGGAAGATCTGCACTTCAACCGGCGCGGGTTGCATACGGTAATTGCGTTCGGCTTCTTCGTTAGCCAAATCAATCTTATTGGCATATCCAAAAAAGCCCTCCTGCTTTTGTTCTTTGCCGTAGCGCATATCCCAATATTTGCGGATCAGCTTACGCTTTAGCATTTCCTTTTTATACTTATAGGTTTCCTTCGGGTTTTTGATCATCAGCAAGCCGGAGTGGATCAATTGTTTGATCAAGAACCAAAAGCGGTTAAAGAGCTTTTTTAGGATCGGGTCAAAATAATCCGACCGGTAGGCATAGGTATCAAACATGGCCAGCATTTTTACCTGTTTGCCCATTTTCTCCAACTGCCGCGCCATCTCAAAGGCGATGATGCCCCCAAACGAATAGCCCGCCAGCGCGTAAGGCCCAACCGGGTTTTGGGTGATGATCTCGGTTACATAATGCCCGGCAATATCCTCCATACGGTTAAACGGCTCGTCAATGCCATTCATACCAAAGGCCTGCAGGCCATAAACCGGCTGATTGGGGTCCATGTTCATAGCCAGGGTATTAAACAGCAATACGTTTAAGCCCGCGCCATGCACAATGTATAAAGGGGTTTTATCTCCCAGTGGCTTTATCGGCACCAGCGAATCCCACGTAACCGATTTGCCGTCCATTTTTAGTAACAGTGCCAGTTTCTCGACAGTAGAGTGATTAAACAGGCTGGCCAGCGGCAGGTTTTTGCCGGTTTCTTTTTCCAGCGCGGTCATAATCTCCACGGCTGTCAGCGAGTGGCCGCCCAGTTCAAAAAAGTCGTCGTAAATACTGATCTTGTCCAGGTTCAGATACTTTTTCCAGATCTCGGCTACCTGCTGCTCAATACTGGTACGGGGCGGTACATAGGCCGCCCGGTTTTGGCTATAATCGGGCTCGGGCAGGGCGTTGGTGTCTATCTTGCCGTTTGGTGTCAACGGAAATTCATCTACGATCATGATATATTGCGGCACCATATAATCCAGCAATATCTTTTTCAACTCATCACGCCAATCCTTTATTTGCAGGCCAATATCGCTGGTTAACTTTTGCCGGGTAACTACATAAGCAACCAAATTCAGGTTATTAAAATGATCGGGCCGGGCGACAACAACGGTGTCTTTAATATGCTTCAACCGGTTCACATGGAACGCTACTTCGCCGGTTTCGATACGGTAACCCCTTATCTTCACCTGGTGATCGGTACGGCCAAGGCATTGGATCTCGCCATTACTCATCAGGCGGCCCTGGTCGCCGGTACGGTAAATCTTGCCCGATGCGGTAGTGGCAAAGGGGTCGAGGATAAAGCGCTCCTGCGTCAATTCGCCGCGGTTGAAATAGCCCGGGGCCACGCCATCTCCGCCTATATAGATCTCGCCGGTTTCGCCCGGCGGGACACGGTTTAAGGCTTCATCTAAAATGTAAACCTGCGTATTAGCAATCGGTTTACCAATGCTGATAATGGCATCGGTTGGTTCAACTTTTTTAATGGTCGACCAAATAGTCGTCTCTGTTGGGCCGTACATATTCCACAGCTCACCGCATTTTTCCAGTAGCTTAAGGGCCAAATCTTTAGGCAGGGCCTCGCCGCCGCAAAGGATCTTCAAGGGTAGTTTATCTACCCAGCCCGATTCCAGCATAATCTTCCAGGTATACGGCGTGGCCTGCATGATACTGATCTGCTCCTGCCTGATCCTTTGCAGCAGCACACGGCCATCCCTGGCGCTATCGGCATCCATAATCACCACGCAAGCGCCGGTAATGAGTGGTAAGTACAATTCCAGCCCGGCAATATCAAAGGAAACGGTGGTAACCGCCAGCAGCTTGTCGTTAGGTTTAATCCCCGGTTGGTGCTGCATGCTCACCAAAAAATTAACCAGGTTATAATGCGCAATCTGTACCCCTTTTGGGTGGCCGGTAGAGCCGGATGTATACAGCACATAAGCCAGATCGGTGCCATGCACCGCCACATTTACCGGTTCGCCGGGATATTCGCTGCTGGCCCGCATGGCTTCCTCAATCAGCAGTTCCTGCGCGTAGGTATTAAAATGGCCTTTATAATTTTCGGATGTGATCAATACTTTTACCGATGCATCATTCAGGATGTATTTTACCCTTTCAACCGGGTACTCCGGGTCGATAGGCAAATAAGCCGCGCCGGCCTTCAATATCGCCAGCAAAGCGATCACCATCTCGGCCGAGCGGTCGACGGCTAATGCCACCAGGTCGCCTTTCTGCACGGAGTTGCTCATGAGTAAATGGGCCAGCCGGTTTGATGATTTATCCAGCTCGCGGTACGACATAGCTTGTTCGCCAAATTTTACCGCCGTGTGCATGGGGTATTGTTTAGCCATAGTGCTGATCAATTCATGCACCGGGGTTTCGCGCGGATAGGCCGCCGCGGTATCATTTAAGGTTTCGCCAACACTATCGGCCATTACCTCATCGCCCGATGATAGCGTTTTGATCAACAGATGAGGATCGGCGCAAACCTTTTTCAGCAGATTTTCAAAACCATGCATCATCCCCTCAACTGACGGATGATTAAACAAGCCCGAATTGTACGACCAATCCAAATGCAGACCCGAGCCAATATCGTTTACGTTGATAAAGATCTCGAAATTCTCGAAGGCGCGCGGCGTTGCTACCAGTTGATGCGTCAGTTTATGGAAACTGATGCCCAGATCCATCCCCATATCGCTGTTAAATACCAAAGGCACCAGCGGCACACGCGAGGGATCGCGCCCAACGTTTAGCTTTTTAAGCAATGTACCAAAGGTGATCATCTGATGATCGTAGGCATCCAGGATCTCTGATCGGCGTTTTTTAAGGTATTGAAAGAAAGTGCTTTCGCCATCTAAACTGCTTTTTACAGGCAGCAGGTTAACACAATGGCCAACCAAGCCCATTTGGCCAATGGCGGCTTGACCGGCGGCGGGAACGCCCACCACCACATCGCGCTGGCCGGTGGTGTTTTGCAGCCAAACCTCAAAGCTTACCAAAAGGGTAGTAATTAAACTATTACCCGATTGATTAGCCAGTTTTTTGATGGCTGCGGTCAATTCCGTATCTAGGCTGTGCTTATAATGCTCGCTGTTATACGTACGGATCTCGGGCCGGGATTTATCCACCGGCAGATCCAATATGGGGACATTGCCCTTGTATTTATTTAGCCAAAATTGTTCGGTTTCTTTATAATCGGCTGTAGCCGGGAAGTCAGCCTCATCCACAGCATACTGACTGTATTTAGGCGCGACGGGCAAATTGGGCGCTGTACCCATCACATCGGCCGAATAAAATTTACCCAGCTCCTGCATAATTACCCCGAACGACCAGCCATCGCAAATAATGTGGTGCAGCGTTAATATTACCTGGTGCAGATCGGCGCTTAGTTTAAAGATCTTCACGCGTACCAGTGGCCCGTTAACCAAATCAAATGGTTGGCGCATGTTATTGTACACATACTCATCAACCAAATGCTTCCGGTACACTTCCGCCTTTGCGGATAGGTCTTCAAAACTTAGATCGGGTTGCAGATAACTGTATACGCACATTTTAGCGCCGTTAGGGCTAAACACGCTGCGCAGGGCTTCGTGGCGATTAATCAATGCATCTACCGAACGCTTCAGCGCCTCTGCATCGGTTTCGCCGCGCAGCATCAAAGTGAAGCTTTCGTTATAGGCACAGCTGGCCTCGGCCCCGCCAAATTTGCAGGAGAGCCATATTTCTATTTGCGGTTCGGTTGCCGGTGCAATCAGCAACAATTCCGGGCCCGCAAAGGGGTCAAAATCAACGGGGGCGAGGTGATAGGTATGGTTCTGTTGGTCCACGTTAATAATTAGTTGTTTTGTATTTGCAAGTATTTGCCCGGGTTGTTTTTATCAGGAACAAACCAGGCGGGGTTGCCATCCTTATCGCGGCCCAATTTGGCATCGGGAACAGGCGCGGTATTAAAAGCGCTTAATTTACTTTCTTTTACGTCTTCAGTTTTTTGCGGCGATGCGGCGGGCGCGGTGAACAAACCACCGGCTGTCATATCATCCACACTTTCCTGGAATTTAGCCACAATGGTATCCACATCGGCCATGGTATGGGCCGCGGTTAAAAAGCAAGGGAAAATATCCCAGATATGGATGCCTTTCAAGCGCATTAAAGTAAACAACAACTCGCCGTAAGGCATCTCGTAGGTAAACTTAATCTTCCATAATGAGCCAAACTGGGCGATGTAAACCGGCAATTCGTGTTTTTTGCAAATAGTGTTCAACCTATCGGCCAGGTTTTTGGTCATGGTGGTTAACTCCTGTTGCAGCGACGGGCCTTTCTCTTTTAAGTAGGTTAGTACTGCTTTACCACCGGCCAGGGCTAAGGGGTGGCGTACAAAGGTACCGGCAAAATAAGTTACGCCGCCTTCGGGTACCGAAGCATCGCCATATTGCCAGTTACCCCCATCAAGCGCGTCCATGTATAAGGGTATCCCGGCAATTACGCCGATAGGCATACCGCCGCCAATCACTTTGCCATAAGTGCCAATATCGGCCTTTATGCCAAACAGGCCTTGCGCGCCGCCGGGGTGCATCCGGAAACCGGTAATTACCTCGTCAAATATCAAAGCTACTTCGGCATCTTGGGTGATCTGGCGCAATTGTTTCAAAAACTCCACCGGCTGGTACTCGGGGCGGCGGCTTTGAACCGGCTCTACCATTACGGCGGCAATTTCGTGCGTGCGCTGTTTTATAATAGCTAATGATTCATCCGTACCGTAATCCAGTATCAGCATATTTTGTACCGCCTCGGGTAAAATGCCTGGCGCGGCAGGTATCGATTTTAATTTTTTGCTTCCGCGGATAATTACCTCGTCGATAATACCATGATACGATCCGGCGAAAGCCACAATAAGCGACTTGCCGCTTACCGTACGCGCCATACGCATAGCGCCCAGCACCGCTTCCGACCCGGTATTACACAGCGCCGAGCGTTCGAAGCCGGTAAACTCGTTAATGAGTTGGCAAACATCGCCCGCCAAAACATGCTGCGGGCCAATCTCGTAACCATCCTCAATTTGCTGCTGGAATACCTTTTTCAGGAAATCGGGGTTATAGCCCAAAAAGTTTGAGCCGAAACCGTTCAGGGCATCAATGTATTCGTTATCATCAATATCCCATACCCGGCTACCTTTTGATCTGTTGACCACGATAGGATAAACCAACTCCTTGGTTAGCGGACGGAAACCCGATACCACACGCGGATCGGCCATGCCTTCGCGGTGTTTTTGGGTATAGGCCTTGCTGCTTTTGGTGCGCTCGTTATAGATCCTGGTCAGGGTTTTTAAAAAGTGTTTTTGGTTATCGTTCAGTTCGGTGGTTTGCCTTTCTATCCTGGCCGTAGCGCCAAATGGTTTTTTAACCTCCACCATTTCTTCGGGGGTCAGGTCGCTATCCGGCTTATATGCTGGTTTGCCGTTTGCCTGTGTCTGTTGCGGCATGGCCTGGGGGTAATTAGCCGTATTTCCGTTTTGCAGGATAGCGATTTGCTGCGATAGCAATTGCATTTGCTGCGCGATCAGGTCGAGCGGGGCCTGGTTTCCGTTTGATGCCATTTGTGCGGCAACCGGGTTTGGCGCGGCCGATTGGTAAGCTGATGCAGGCAACCCCTCATCTAAAAACTGGGCCAGCAATTCAATGTTTTCATACTGCTCGTACAGCTTGCGGAAAGTAATGGGCAGGCCAAATTCTTTTTTCAAATTCAGGGCTATCTGCGTCAGCAACAGCGAGTCGAAACCGGCTTCGGCGAAACTCATGTTGGTGGGGATGCTGGTCATATCAATGCCCGAGGCGGCCTCAAATATGTCCCTGATCTTGGTGGATAATAATACTGTTCTCATAACTTGAGGAGAGTTGTTTACCGTGATAGGTGCAATTGGTGATATCGGTAAGGCTAAGCTTGCGGCATTAGCCAGGGTGTTTATTGGTTTTCCGGGGGCTATCCAGTAGTCTTTATGATCAAAAGCGTACGATGGTAGTGCAACTTTGTTACGGCTTTGCCCGGCGTAAAACACGGGCCAGTTAGGCGCTATGCCGTTCAACCATAAATAGCCTAAAGTGCTTAATATCCCGTTATAATCGGATGTGGTATTTTCGGTAACGCACGGCAGTATGACCTGCTCTTTGGTTTTATCAACCTGTCCCTTAGCCAAATTGCTAAGGATATTGCCCGGCCCGCATTCCAGCAGGATGCGGTTGGGTTCGTCGTTAGCGGTTTTTAGGGCTTCCACAAATTCCACCGGCTGGCGCATTTGGTTTGCCCAATAAGCCGGATTGACAGCTTCGGCCTCGCTCAACCATTTACCCGTCATAGACGATACGATTGGGATACGCGGAGCGGACAGCTTCACCTTTGCCACCAATGCCTTAAACGGCTCGATAATACTATCTATCATAACCGAGTGCATGGCATGGCTGGTGTTTAAAACCATGGAGGCTATACCCTGATCGGATAATGTTTGAGCAAAAGCGTCTACCAAAGCAGGTTCGCCCGAAACCACATTAAGGTTCGGGCTGTTTTTGGCCGCGATGGAAAGTCCCATTGGCAGGATAGCCGATAATTCGGGCACGGTAGTCCGCACCGCCAGCATTTTGCCTTTCGGCAGATCGTGGATCAGTTGCGCGCGGGCGGTAAGCAGGGAAAGCGTATCCTCCAAACTCATTATCCCCGACAAATGCGCGGCGGCAAATTCGCCCAGGCTGTGGCCTAAAAAAGCGGCGGGCTGTATCCCCCAGCTCATCCATAATTTGGCCAGGGCGTATTCTATTACAAAAATGGCCGGCTGTATATACAGGCCAATGGTTAGTTTTTCTTTCGAGTCTTCGCCGTAGATCAGTTCCCGAACATCATTACCCGTTAAATTTTGGATAATGTTGGCGCATTCGTTTACTGCATCGGCAAAAACGGGTTCGTTTTGGTACAGGTCTTTCCCCATACCCGTGTATTGCGAACCTTGTCCGGGGAACAGGAATATTACTTCGCTGGCCTTTTCTTTCAGCGTTTTTTGGCGGAGGGAACGGGCATCGCGCAGTTTGTCCTGTAATTCGGTAATACTGGCAGCTACTTCAAAACGGCGGCTGTTAAATTCGGCCCGGGCGGCTTGGAGGGTGTAGGCCGCATCGGCCAGATTGGCGATGGGATGCCCGGCCAGTTTTAACCCGTAGTTTTCTACACTGCTTTTGGTTTTAGCCGACCAGGTAAATAACTGCACCGGGCGCGATGCGCCTGACTGTTGTATTTTATTTTCAAACTCCTGCAAAACCACATGCACATTGGTGCCACCCACGCCGAACGAGCTTACGCCTGCCGTGCGGGTAGTACTGCTCTCCCAGGGTTTTAAAGCACTGTTCACATAAAATGGCGATGCCGCAAAATCAATAGCCGGGTTGGGCTGCGTATAAAATAACGAGGGCACCAGTTGCTGATGGTACAGCGACAGCGCTGTTTTGATAAACCCGGTTACCCCGGACGCGGCCGTTAAATGCCCCATATTACTTTTGGCCGAACCAATAGCGCAATACTGGTTTTTGCTTTGTTTTCCGAACGCCAGCTTTAGGCCATCTATCTCAATCGGGTCGCCCAGCGGGGTGGCGGTGCCGTGGGCTTCTACATAGCTAATGCTTGATGCATCTACCCCCGCGTCCTGCAAAGCCGAAGCTATAGCACCCGCTTGCCCGCCCGCGCTTGGGGCAGTAAAGCTGCCTTTGCTATGGCCGTCGTTATTAACACCTTTGCCTTTTATTACAGCAAATATGGTATCGCCGTCGTGCCTGGCGGCGGTTAATGGTTTTAGTAAAACTACCCCCGCGCCGTCGCTAAAAACAGTGCCGGTCGCGGCGGCATCAAAAGTGCGGGTATGGCCATCGGCACTTAGCATAGCGCCCTCCTGGTACAGGTGGCCGCTTTTTACAGGCGTGGTAATGGTAACACCTCCGGCTAAGGCCATATCGCATTGGCCGCTTCGCAGCGAATCTACCGCCTGGGCGATAGCTAATAAGGAAGTAGAGCAGGCCGAATACACACTTACGGCCGGGCCTTTCAGGTTCAACTCGTAAGCGGTACGGGTGGCCACGTAATCCTTTTCGTTCAGCGTCATTACATTGAACGCCCCCACCTGGTCAACCTGCGCGGGATTGGTCAGTACGTTATTGAGGTAATAGGTATTGTTATTGCTGCCGGCATAAACGCCAACCATGCCTTTATAGTTTTGCGGCTGATAGCCCGATGCCTCTAAGGCTTCCCAGGCAATTTCTAAAAACACCCGTTGCTGCGGGTCCATCATTTCGGCCTGGCGCGGCGGGATATTGAAAAAGCCGGCATCAAAAGCGGCGGGGTTATCGATAATGCCTCGGGCCCTTACGTATGATGGATTGTTTCGTAATTCGGCAGGGATGTTAGGGTCTAACTCTTCATCGGTAAAAAAGCTGGTGCTTTCCTGCCCGTTTTTCAGTATCTCCCAAAGGGCATTTACATTACCCGCGCCCGGCCATTTCCCGGCCATGGCAATTACGGCAATGTCGCTATCGGTTGGTTCTTTCTTTTTGGCAAGCCTTATTTCCTGTTCGCCCGTGCCATCTATATACCCGGCAATGCCGCTAATGGTGGGGTACTGGTAAATTTTAGTGACCGGCAAAGTCAGGTTAAATAGCGATTTTAATTGCGTGGCCGTATTAATAGCCAGTAGCGAATTACCGCCCAGGTCGAAGAAATTATCATCCACACCAATCCGCTCCATTTGCAGCATATCGGCCCAAAGCGCGGCTATGCGTTTTTGTGTTAGCGAGGTTGCCGCGCGGTATAAGCCGGCGCTTTCCGGGCGTTGTAATACCGGGTTGGGCAGCGCATTCCGGTCTATTTTACCGCTGCTGGTTTTGGGGAAATCCTTTACCCAGATAAATGCCGATGGCACCATATAATCGGGCACCTTTTCGGCTATATAATGTTTAATGGCGGTGGTATCCTCATCGGCGTTAGAGATGAGATAGGCGATCAGTCGCTTATTGCCACCCTGGTATTCCTTAGCCACCACTGCGGCCTGCTGTATGCCCGGCGATTGGTTCAGCAGCACCTCTATCTCGGCAGGCTCCACCCGGTTACCGCGGATTTTTACCTGGGTATCGGTGCGGCCTAAGTATTCAATATTATTATCAGGCAACAGGCGCGCAATATCGCCGCTTTTGTAAATGCGTTGGTTTTGGTCAGCGTGTTCCCATGTAATGAAGCGTTCGGCGGTGAGGGCCGGGTTGTTCAGGTAGCCATCGGCTAAGCAAACACCACTGATGTATAGCTCCCCGCTATCGCCATGGGCAACGGGTTCCATCTTTTCATCCAGGATCAGTATCGCCGAGTTATCTATCGGGATACCAATTGTGGGCAGCGCCGGCCAATTCTGTGGGCTGCCGCTCAATTTCAGTTGGGTTACTACGTGGCTTTCGGTAGGGCCGTATTGATTGAACAGTTTACCATCCGGCAAGGCCGAAAATAATTTAACAATCTGCGGAGTAATCTTTAACTGTTCGCCGGCTGTTATTACTTCTTTTAGCGACAGGTTGGCTAAGGGATAATTATCGGCAGCTTCGGCTAAATATTGGAGGGCCACAAAGGGCAAAAACAGGCGGTGGATGTTTTTGCTGTCGATGAACTTCAGCAGGTTGGCCGGATCAAGCCGGATCTCATCCGGAATTAAAAACAAGGTGCCGCCAGTGGTCAGCGTGGCGAAGATCTCCTGGAAAGAAACATCGAATGTTAGCGGGGCGTATTGCAAGGTGTTAAAGCCAGGTGCCGATGCCGAGTTTTTTTGCTGCCATTGCAGCAGGTTAACCAGCGCGGCGCTGCCCATTTGCACGCCCTTGGGTTTCCCGGTCGAGCCGGATGTGTACAACACATAGCCCTGCTTATCGGTAGCCGAAACATTAGTTTCTGTTGCTGCGTATAAGGTATCGGTTGAAAGCACATTCAGGCCGAGGGGCGTAAAAGAACCTTGCTCGTGGCTTTCGGCCAGACAAGTATTAATGCCCGAATCGGCAATGATTTGCTTTAAGCGATCTGTTGGATAGGATGCATCAAGCGGCAGGTAGGTTTTACCGGCTTTCATCAGCGCCAAAATGCTGACCATGGTATGTACCGTGCGCGAAGCGCTAATGCCAACTATTGCTGCCTGAGGGGTGCTTGCAGAAATAACTTGACTAAACGCGCTAATCTTGTTGCTTAGTTGCTGGTAAGTTAGTTTTTCGTCACCATTAACAATAGCTATCGCATCAGCATTCCGGTTACTCTGCTGTTCGAATAGTTGATATAGCCCCATTATGTTTATTCCGGTAAGTTTTGCCGGGTGATTTGTGATTTTAGTTTTCGTTTAAAATTATTGTTTTTCAAGGACACTTTCAACCATAATTGTAAATTTCCTACGCGAATAACGAATAGATAAAAAATTAACGGCCGCAAGCCCCGTGTGCCCAATAGTTAATAAAATTATTCGACAAGGTTAAAAAAGCAATCAAATCGTTACAGATTTCCTAATTGTTTGATCACCGCTATCATGTCCTCATCGCCCAGTCCGGATGCCTCTGCCTGCTGATAGGTAGATAAAACAGCCGACCCGGCCGGTAAATGCATGCCCTGTTGTTGGGCCAGGCGCAGGTCTTTAGCCAAATGTTTCAGGGCAAAGGCCGCTTTATAATTATCGGCCAAAATAGCGTTCGACTTTAATTTAGTGATACCGCTGCCCACCGCGCCATTGTTCACAATATCCAGGAATTGTTCGGTCGCTATCCCGTTTTGCCGGGCGAATAATATCGCTTCGGTAAAGCCCTGTACGGTAATAGCCAAAAACAGGTTGATAGCCAGTTTAGCATTATTGCCCGCGCCGGTATCACCTAATAATAGGGCTGCTTTCCCCAAGGTATTAAACACCGGCCGGGCGCGTTCCATGTCCTCCTTTTGTCCACCCACCATAATAATTAACTGGGCATCTTCGGCAGGCTTTACACTGCCCGATACCGGCGCATCCAGGTAACTGATCCCCTTGTCCTTACACAAGCCCGCCAGTTTTTTAGTAGTCTCCGGCGATACGGTGCTCATATCAATAGCCAGCAAATCCTTACCCGGTTTTGCCGATAAAATGCCATCAGCGCCGGTATAAACTTCGGTCACCGCCGCGTCGTCGGATAGCATGGTAATGATGAAGTCGGAATTAGCTACCAATTCGGCAGGGCTATGGGCTACGCCTGTACCAATCTCCTGCTGCAGGGCTTCGGCCTTTGCTGTGGTGCGGTTATAAACCGTAACCGTAAAACCGGCCTTTACCAGGTTCTTCACCATGGGGATACCCATGTTACCTATCCCGATCCATCCTATATTAATGTTATTCATCACTTTAATTTTTATACTTTTAAATTCGTTTATAAACCTATGATTCCCCGGGCGCAATACCCCGTTTCAAATATTACAAATTATGCGCATATCAAACCTACCCCATTGCGGCCGTTTATCAAAAATAATTACTGTGCCTGCAACAGTTAATGCCTTTAGGGCGACTTTTGGGGTACTTATGCTGGTTGCAGGTATTACCCAGGCAAAACCCTTGCCATTTAATATGGTAAGCCCGCAAACAAAGGTGAGCATTGTATACGCTGCCGATGATAAAAAACTGGATTCGATTACCGCCAACTTACTGGCACAGGATATTAAACGGGTATCGGGCTATTTGCCGGCTGTTTATGCGGATATAACCAAAGCTAAGGGCAATGTGATCATCATCGGCACCAATAAATCTAAATTAATAACATCATTTAACGATAAATACTTTGAACAACTGAACGGCAAATGGGAATGTTACAGCCTGAAAGTGATACCTCACCCGTTTAAAAACATCAGCAACGCCTTAATTATTACCGGCAGCGACGACCGGGGGACGGCTTACGGGGTATTTGAAATCTCTGCCCGTATAGGTATTACGCCCTGGTATTGGTGGGCCGATGCTAATCCCATGCAAAAGAAAGCCGTGGCGCTGGATATTAATGATTATACCTCGGCACCGCCATCGGTAAAATTCCGCGGCATATTTATTAATGATGAAGATTGGGGCCTGCAACCCTGGGCCGCCAAAACACTGGAACCCGAGACCGGCGACATTGGCCCGAAAACCTATGCCAAGGTATTTGAACTGCTGCTGCGCCTTAAGGCCAATTTAATATGGCCAGCCATGCACCCCAGTACCAGGGCTTTTTACCATTATCCAGGCAATATTAAAATGGCCGAAGATTACCAGATCGTCATCGGCTCATCGCATGCCGAACCGATGTTGCGGAATAATGTGGGCGAGTGGGACGAGAAAACCATGGGCGCTTTTAACTATATCACCAATCAGCAAAAGGTGGATGATTACTGGGAATCGCGCGTGAAGGAAAGCAGCCATATTAATGGTATTTATTCCATGGGGATGCGGGGTTGGCACGATAGCGGTATTGAGGGCGTAAAAACAGTGAAAGAAACCGTCCCGCTATTAGAACGCATTATTAGCAACGAGCGCGATATGCTGAAAAAATATGTCAACCGTGATATTACTAAAGTCCCCCAGGTTTTTACACCTTATAAGGAAGTGCTGGATGTATACGATGCCGGTTTGAAAGTGCCCGATGATGTTACCCTGGTTTGGCCCGATGATAATTACGGCTATATCCAACGGCTGAATAATGAGCAGGAAAGCGCCCGCCCGGGTGGGGCCGGTGTATACTACCATACATCGTACTGGGGGCGCCCGCACGATTATATTTGGCTGTGTACAACCGCCCCAGGTTTAATGCGCGAGGAAATGACAAAAGCTTACGAGCTTAACTCTAAAAACTTATGGGTGCTTAACGTGGGTGATATTAAGCCGGCCGAATACAACATCCAGCTTTTTTTAGATATGGCTTACGGCATCCAGCCCTTTAATAACAGTGCCTATGTTAAAACGAATTTAAAAAATTGGGTGGCCGATAATTTAGGTGCGAAAAATGCCGGTGCAATTGCTGATGTGTTATGGAAATACTATCAGCTGGCTTTTGAGCGCAAGCCCGAGTTTATGGGCTGGAGCCAAACCGAACCCACCACCCAGGTAAAGCAAACAGCCTATAATCACAATTACTATGGCGACCAGGGCCAGCTGCGCATAGATGCCTACAATGCCATTGAGCAAAAGGTAAAAACGCTGCGGCCAACGATAGGCAAGGACTTGCAGGATTGCTTTTACCAATTAGTGTACTATCCGGTTGTGGCATCATCGCAAATGAATAAGAAGTTTTTGTATCGCGATAAGGCTTATCTATATGCAGAGCAAGGCCGGCTGATCGCGCAAAACTATGCCGATCTGTCGAAGGCGGCTTACGACCAGATTGTTAAAGAGACAAAGTATTATAACACGGAGCTATCATCGGGAAAATGGGCCAATATCATGTCTATGCAGCCGCGGGACCTGCCGGTTTATAAAGAGCCCGATTTTAAATATCAATTAGTTAAACAAAATGCCGCCTGGCAGGTAATGCCCGAGGGCGCGGATGTCAAATTGATTCTACCTGAATTTAATCAATTAGCAAAAGATAAGCACTTTGTTGATGTGTTTTTAAGCAAGGATACGGCGGTTAACTACACGGTTAAACCATCTGCCGATTGGATCAGGGTTTCGCCGGTATTGGGCAAGCTATCGCCTAAAGGTAATGAAAGCCAGCAGCGCTTATGGGTAGCGATTGATTGGACAAAAGCCCCGGTCGGAGAAGTATTGGAGGGTAGCATCAGTATAAAAAGCGGGAGCAAAAATTACGTTATAGTAGTTAAGGCAAATAAAAGCCTACCGATATTAAAAGCGTATAAAGGCTTTGTAGAAAGCAACGGGTATATCTCCATATATGCAAAAGACTACCAGGACAATCAGAAAAAAGGCGGGCAGCATTGGTCGGCAACCGAGGGCTTGGGCTTAACGGATAAGGCATTAGAGGCCTTGCCTTTGACGATCAACACTACTTACAAAGAGGGCAGCGATGTGAAGCAGATGCCGGCATTATCTTATAACTTTTATACCAGTAACGTATCCCCGGCCGAGGTTAAGGTATACACCATACCCACTTATCCCATCAACAACAATCATGGGATGCGTTACGCGGTAAGTGTGGACGATGGTCCTGCTACTGTTTTAAACTTTAAAACCGTTGGCCGCAGCGAAGAATGGAAACAAAACGTGTTGAGCAATTCGGCTATGCGGTCGGTTAAAATCCCATCATTAAACGCGGGCAACCACGTATTACATATTTATATGATAGATCCCGGGGTGATATTGGACAGGATGCTGATAGACCTGGGCGGGCTGAAGCCTTTTTATGGGGTGCTGCCGGAAAGCCCCCTAAAATGATGTGCAAGTGTGCGGACATGCAAATGAAACTTATGAATGATAATATAACAAATTATTAAAATGATGAAGGCCTATAAACTATCGCTGCTTGCCGCCGGGTTATTCCTGCTATGCGGCTTTACTATTGCTAAGTTAAAGGACGAGGGCTTTAAACCCATGTTTGATGGTAAAACCCTGAACGGCTGGGAGGGCGACCCCAAATACTGGCGCGCGGAGAACGGCGAAATTATTGGCGAGGTTACCCCCGAAACGATATTGAAGGTAAATACTTTCCTGATATGGAAGGGCGGGCACCCGGCCGATTTCGAGATCAAGGTCAGCTACCGGATATCGGCAAAGGGGAATAGCGGCGTAAACTACCGCAGTGTAAGGGTGGATAGTTTGCCTTATGCCCTGAAGGGCTACCAGGCCGATATTGACGGTAAGGACAAATACAATTTGGGCTATCCCCGCTATTCGGGCCAGAATTACGAGGAACGCGGCCGCCAGTTTTTGGCCTTGCGCGGGCAGCGTACAGTGATGGATAATGGCAAGCCAACGGTTGTTGATTCAACCGGGACAAAGGAGGAATTATTAAAAAGCATTAACTACGATGGCTGGAATGAATTGCACATTATAGCGAAGGGCAATAATTTGAAACATTACCTGAACGGCAAACTGATGAGCGAAGTAACCGACAACGATGCCGCCAACCGAAAAATGGATGGCCTGATTGGTGTACAGGTACATGTTGGCCCGCCGATGAAGATAGAGTATAAGGATTTTATGATAAAGGTGCTTTAAGCAAGGTTCAGGGTTTGCAGTTTTGAAAGCCTGTACGATCTGTTATATTTGAGATAAAATAATACGCCGCATGAAATTTTTATCGCTCGAACCATTTGTCCCATCCGGAAGCAACTTCGAAGGGTCTAAACAGTTTTTCCAGGAATTGGGCTTTCATATTAATTGGGAGGTGCCCGGTTATGTTGGCTTTCAGCGCGACGAATGCCGGTTTGTGCTGCAAAGCTTTGATAACGTTGCGTTTGCGCAAAACTTTATGCTTAGTGTAAAGGTTACCAGCGCCGAAGAATTTAGAAACGATGTACTTAACAAGGGCTTGACCGAAAAATATGGTATCCGCATAGGAGCCATTAAGCAGCAACCTTATGGCAAGGAAGTTAATATTATAGATATTGCAGGGGTTTGCTGGCATTTTGTTGAGCAATAAAATAGCATTTTCGCCACGCTAAGGTTTACCGGGTACTCCTTATATTTGTCGCCGATATGATGACACCAAAGGCGGGATGGAAATTAACTTACTGAATCAGCACCTATTATTATTGCCGCAAAAAGCGATCTATTGGCAACAGGAAAAGGCCCTGATTGCGGCCGATGTGCATTTGGGTAAGGTGGGGCATTTCCGTAAGGCGGGTATTGCCGTTCCGCGGGATATGGAGCAGGATGATTTGGCCGTACTGTCGGATCTGATCCATGAACACCGCCCCGAGAAGATCATTTTTTTAGGCGACCTTTTCCACAGCGATATGAACAGCGATTGGGAATGGTTTGCTATGTGGCGCCGCAATTTCCCCAAATTGAAGATCATCTTGATTAAAGGCAACCACGATATTATACAAGACCGGCATTACCTGGAGCTGAATGTGGAATTGCACGAGGAATTGCTGGTTGGCCCATTCCTGATGCTCCATCATCCGCAAAGCGAGGATAAATTGGACATAGCCACGGGCTATGTTTTTTGCGGGCATATCCACCCCGGGGTTAGCTTAACAGGCAAGGCGCGCCAAAGCATTACCCTACCCTGTTTTGCTTTTGGCAATAGGCAGGTGGTCCTGCCTTCGTTCGGGAAGTTTACCGGCAAGGTAGCCATGCAACACCGCAAAAGCGACCGGATATTTGGGGTGCTGAAAGATAAGGTGATTGTGATTTAGACTCACCCCGACATTGCTTCGCTCGTCGGCCCTCTCTTCGCCTGCGGCGGAAAGAGGGCAGGAACTGCTATATTTTCCATAACGAGGGGTTTCAAAACCATTGCTACTATCATAATCCCCTCTTTCCGCCGCAGGCGAAGAGAGGGTGGTCCAGCGAAGCGTAGACCGGGTGAGTTAATGCCCGTTAATATGATACACTTTCATTAGCGCTTTGCCCAATTCTTCACCGCGCAAATCCTGCGCTATTATGATCCCGTTTGTATCTATCAGGTAATTGGACGGGTATTTGTCAATTCCGTAAATAATATTAACCGTATTCTCGCCGCCGTTCTTTTCGCTTACGTTAATAAACGGTGTGGCATCTTTTTTAACCGCTTCCAGCCAATCGGCCTTTTTTTCATCAACCGATACGGCTACTATTTTAAAGCCATTGTTTTTGTAAACGTTATAGGTATTTATCAATTCGGGGTTTTGGCGGCGGCAAGGGCCGCACCACGAAGCCCAAAAATCGAGCAGGATCACATGCCCTTTAAAATCCGATAGTTTTACTGGCTTGCCATCGGGATCATACTGGGTAAAATCAACAAAGGGTTTACCTATTTGTATGTCTTTATTCAAGCTTAAAAATTTCAGGGTTGTTTTACCCTGCGGCGTGTTTTTCATCTCGGGCGTCAGCATATTATACATTTGTTTGGCTTTTTCGCGGCCAACAGATGGTGACATGCTAGAAAGAAACTCGGCCCCGATAATAGAGCCGGGGTTTTTTTCGATGAATTTTCCGTATCCGTTAAATATTTTTGCTTCGGCGGCTTTGTACGCGGCATCGTCTTTAGCTTCGGCGGTTGCTTTGCGCAAGGGCTTTAGCGTGGCTTGTAATTCATCATCCTGTAGTTGTATTTTACTCCCGCTTATAACAGCCTCCCGAAAACTGCCTTTAGCGGCTTTAAATGTCATCTCTGCCGGCTCTACCCAAAAAAATTTATAATCGGGTGAGTCCTTTATTTGTATCATTACCCTCTTCGCGTCCCGGTCTAAAGTATCAGAAAATTGGAATTTGCCGGCTATGATATAGGTAGAGTCGGTAATACCGTCATTTTTCAGGTAGATCCTGGTGCTATCCTTATAGCCGCTT
Source organism: Bacteroidota bacterium (assembly GCA_040389105.1). Taxonomy (GTDB): domain Bacteria; phylum Bacteroidota; class Bacteroidia; order Sphingobacteriales; family Sphingobacteriaceae; genus Mucilaginibacter. The sequence goes on along the minus strand of JAZKAO010000023.1, from coordinate 128,452 downwards.
ACCTGGCCCGATAGGTTGAACCGGTTTGATTTTGCTATGGGCTTACAGCCGGCAAGCATTACCACAGCGCCAGCAAACAGGATAGTTTTATACATACGTTTTAATTTTTGATGGAAGTTAGCAATATTTAATGATGCTGCAGGTATTGGTTAACGGCTACCGGTATCTCCTGCCATAAAATATCCTTATCAACAATGTGCCAGTTGGCATCAACCAAATAATAGGTGGGTATCAGGCTAATGCCCCAGTTTTGCACATTAACCGACTCGTTACCTTTCAGGTCGCTGTATTGCTGCGGCCAATCCAGTTTATCGTCGGCAATAGCTCCCGTCCACCAATCCCTTTTATGGTCGAGCGAAATACTGATGATGCCAAAATCCTTTTTATCGGTAATACCGCTCAGCATATTGCTCAGGCCCGGCGGCTCGTGGTTCAAGCGGCTTTGCGGACTGGCCGATTTCCAAAACTCAACCAGATAGATCTTCCTGCCACGCAGGTTAGCGGCGTAAAACGGTTTTCCATCGGGTGTCGACCCGGAGATACCCGGTGCCGGCCGACCGGGCTCCAGCTTAATTAATATGCTCAGCTTCGCGCCAACCACCTTGCCGTCATCACTGTTTTGGGCCGCGTCGCTCATGGTTTTGTAAATGATATAATAAGCAGCCGCGTCGGCTTCGTAAGGCATGCCCGCCATAATATGTGCCGCGATGGTGTTTTTAGGATATCTGCTAATAAATTCCTTTAAGGCATCTACCGGTGCGCTTTGTTGCTTTGCCGCGCTAAGGGTAATATTGCTGATCAGCGCGTTGTACTCATCGCGCGGAAGCAAAACAGAACTTTTATCGTGTAGCTGGTTGTTGTAATCTTTGCTTTCTTTTTTCCGGGCATGCAGCACGCTATCGGCCAGGGTATAGTAGGCTGATAACTCCCGCTGCAACGCCGATGGAGATGTTATTTTAGGATACCGCCCGGCGTCATCTTTGTTTAGTTCAATAAAGTAATGTCCCTGATCAAGATAAACCTCAAAGTTTAAAGAGGGCAACACATGGGCATCGTCGGTGATGGTTAGGATATGATAGCCGGTCTGCTCTAACACTTGCGAATCAATTTTTACACCACCGCCCTTAATGTTGGCGCTAAATACCATAGCGCCGGTATCGTTTTTAACAATAAATACCCCGTTTTTAATGCCGGTTGTTTTAATATTAAAAGTAATACGCTGTAATTTAGTGCAGCCGGGGATGGCAAAAATTAATAACAGCAGGTAAAAAAAGTGTAATGTTTTAGGCATGCAGCTAAGCGTTTTGTTTCAAAACTAATATTTGTAATTAAAATTGTGGCAGATAGTTAACCCGCTGTAATCTTAGAATGTTTCTAAATAGACAATAATCTGACAATAGGTGCAAACCCTTTCTATCTTTCGGTATATATATAATAATTTTGCGCCAATAAAATCTGAAATTCATGAGCGAATTTAAACAAACCTTTAACTCATCGCTGGGCAAAAAGCTAATCATGGCTTTAACAGGCTTGTTTCTGTGTACTTTTTTAATTGTGCATTTGGGAGGCAACCTGCAACTGTTTCAAAACGATGAGGGATACGCGTTTAATGTGTATGCCAATTTTTTAACACATTTCCCGCCTATTGAGGTAATAGCTTACCTGTTGTACCTCAGCATACTGGTACATGCCTTGTACGGGCTGATCATCACCCTTAAAAACCGTAAGGCGCGCCCGGTAAAATACGCGGCGGTAAACAAATCGCCGGCATCGTGGTCGTCAAAAAACATGGGGCTTTTGGGTTCTATCCTGTTTTTGTTTATCGTGATCCACATGGGCGATTTTTGGCGTAAATACAAATACACCGATACCGTAGGCTTTAAAGAGTACCGCACCAACGTGCTGACCGGCCAGCGCACCGTAACCGATTTTGTACCTATCGACCCCAAATTCGAGCATTCGTTCACTACCGAAAACGATGTAGAGATTGTTCGTGTTAAAGATCTGCACACAACTGTAGCTACCAGCTTTAGCTGCTGGTGGTATGTATTACTATATGCGGTGGCTATGGGGGCTTTATCGTTTCACCTGCTGCATGGTTTCCAAAGCGCGTTCCGCAGTTTGGGCTGGACACACCGTAAATATACCCCGGTTGTAGAGTTTATTGGCACCTGGTTCTTCGCGGTAATTGTACCGCTTGGTTTTGCTGCCATGCCAATTGTTTATTTTTTTATGAATAAGTAAGCATTAGCTTATCTAAATAAAACAGAAAAGAAATGAGTTTAGATGGTAAAGTGCCCCAGGGCCCATTAGCCGAAAAATGGAGCAAGTATAAGTTCGACCTTAAACTGGTTAACCCTGCCAATAAGCGTAAATACGAAATTATTGTAGTAGGTACCGGTTTAGCAGGTGCATCGGCGGCAGCATCGCTGGCCGAGTTGGGCTATAATGTTAAGGCATTCTGTTTCCAGGATAGCCCCCGCCGCGCGCACTCCATTGCAGCGCAAGGTGGTATTAACGCCGCTAAAAACTATCAGAATGATGGCGATAGCGTGTTCCGCTTATTTTATGATACTATTAAAGGTGGTGACTACCGCGCCCGCGAAGGCAATGTATACCGCCTGGCCGAAGTTTCGGTAAATATTATTGACCAGTGTGTGGCCCAGGGTGTTCCCTTTGCCCGTGAGTATGGCGGCTTGCTGGATAACCGTTCGTTCGGTGGTTCGCAGGTATCGCGTACTTTCTATGCACGTGGACAAACAGGACAGCAATTACTGTTAGGCGCTTACTCGGTATTAAACCGCCAGATAAACGCCGGCAAGGTAAAAATGTACACCCGCCACGAAATGCTGGATGTAGTTGTAGCAGATGGACATGCCAAAGGGATTGTTACCCGCAACATGATCACCGGCGCTATTGATACGCACGAAGGCCACGCGGTATTATTATGCACAGGTGGTTATGGTAACGTATTCTACCTGTCGACAAACGCTATCGGATCTAACGTAACGGCAGCATGGCGCGCGCACAAACGCGGCGCTTACTTTGCCAACCCTTGCTATACTCAAATTCACCCAACCTGTATCCCGGTAACGGGCGATCACCAGAGTAAGCTGACGCTGATGTCGGAATCGTTACGTAACGATGGCCGTGTTTGGGCACCTAAAACAGTAGAAATAGCACAAAAACTACAGAAAAAGGAAATAACGGCCGACCAGGTAAAAGAGGAAGACCGCGACTACTTCCTGGAGCGTAAATACCCGGCCTTTGGTAACCTTGTTCCGCGTGACGTGGCTTCACGTAACGCTAAAGAAATGGCTGATGAGGGTAAGGGCGTAGGTGCAGGGGGCTTAGCCGTATACCTTGATTTTGCCGACGCTATAAAGCGTTTAGGTGAAGATACCGTAAGGGCCAAATATGGTAACCTGTTTGATATGTATATCCAGATTACCGACGAGAACCCATACAAACAACCCATGCGTATTTATCCGGCAGTACACTATACCATGGGCGGCCTTTGGGTTGATTATAACCTAATGACCAGCATCCCCGGCTTATACGCTTTGGGCGAATGTAACTTTAGCGACCACGGTGCTAACCGCTTAGGTGCCTCGGCGCTGATGCAGGGTTTATCTGACGGTTACTTTGTGATCCCTTATACCCTTGGCGATTACCTGGCTAAAATTGGCCCTAAAAAGGTAGATACCAGCCACCCGGCATTTGCTAAAACCAAGCAGGATGTGGTTGACCATGTAAATAAACTGATAGCGCTGAAAGGCACTAAAACCACTAACGAATACCACCGCGACCTTGGCCACATTATGTGGGAGTACTGCGGCATGGCCCGTACCGAAGAAGGTTTGATAAAAGCCAAAGGTATGATCCAGGCGTTGAAAACCGACTTTTGGAAGAACGCGATCATCGTTGGTAAAAACGAAGAAGTTAATGCATCGTTAGAGCGTGGTGGCCGTGTAGCCGACTTTATTGAACTGGGCGAACTGATGGTTGACGACGCGCTGATGCGTCGCGAATCATGCGGTGGCCACTTCAGGCTGGAATCGCAAACACCGGATGGCGAAGCTTTGCGCGATGACGAAAACTTCGCGTTTGTTGCCGCCTGGGAATTTATGGGCGAGAACCAACCTGAGAAATTAAACAAAGAAGAATTAGTGTTCGAAGCGGTTCATTTATCGCAAAGAAACTATGCTTAGTGAATAGTTGATTGGGTTGATTAAGTGAGTTTTTAAAACTTAATCAACCTAAGCAACGGAATCAACTTAATCAACAAACTCAAATAAACATGAGTAACGGAAATATGAACCTGACGCTTAAAGTATGGCGTCAAAAAGATACCAATAGCGAAGGTAAAATGGTAACCTATCCGGCCGAGCATATCTCGCCCGATATGTCGTTCCTGGAAATGCTCGATGTGGTGAACGAAGGTCTGATCCATAAAGGCGACGAGCCGATCCATTTTGACCATGATTGCCGCGAAGGTATTTGCGGGATGTGTTCGCTATATATTAACGGCCAGCCGCACGGCCCAAAAAGGGCTATCACCACCTGCCAGCTGCACATGCGCAGCTTTAAGGATGGCGAAACCATTACCATTGAACCATGGCGCGCGGCAGCGTTCCCGGTAATTAAGGATTTGGCGGTTGATCGTTCAGCGTTCGACCGGATCCAGCAGGCTGGTGGTTACATCTCGGTTAATACCGGTGGTGTGCCCGATGCCAATGCTACCCTGATCCCTAAAGTAGTTGCCGACGAGGCTTTCAATTCGGCCACTTGTATTGGTTGCGGCGCTTGCGTGGCGGCTTGTAAAAATGCATCGGCTATGCTGTTTGTATCGGCTAAAATTACCCAGTTAGGCTTATTGCCACAAGGCCAGCCCGAGCGTTACCGCCGTGCCCAAAGCATGGTAGCGCAAATGGATGCCGAAGGCTTTGGTAGCTGTACCAACACTGGTGCCTGCGAAGCAGAATGCCCTAAAGAGATCAGCCTGACCAATATCTCACGCATGAATAATGATTACCTGAGCGCCAAATTGTTCAGGGAAGAAGAGATCCACCACAGCGGCGATTAATATTGCAAGGTATTTAACAAACGAGGAAAGGCCCGGCATAATGCGGGCCTTTCCTCGTTTATATCGGATTGTCATTGCAAGGAGTTGCAGGAATTGTGATTGCCGCGCTATCGCTACCCATGACAGATTTGTCACAGGATGTCATGCTGAGCCCGTCGAAGCATGGTGGGCAGGCCCTCCGCACGCACCCTTCGACAAGCTCAGGGTGACACCCTCTTATCTATCATTTCACCTTCAAAGTCCCGCAAGGGTTTGATAGCTCGCAATGACAAATCTTGAGATAATCGCCATATTTGGAGCTTGTTTTATTTGTAAATTGGATCTATGATAGCAGAGACATTAAAACAGCTTTTTGAAAGAGACCTCCATAAGCTAAAAGCAGAGATTGAACAATATCAAAACGATGACCGCATTTGGTATATCGAAAAAAGCATTGCCAACTCGGCGGGTAATTTATGCCTGCATTTAATAGGTAACCTTAACGCGTATATTGGGGTTGGCCTGGCCAAAACGGGTTATATCCGGCAGCGCGACCTGGAGTTTTCATTAAAAAATATCCCCAAAGCAGAGCTGATCCAAAAAATTGAAGAGACCATAACAGTGGTTGAGAAGGCGTTAAACAACCTGTCCGACGGCGACATGGATAAGGATTTCCCGATACTGATATGGGATAAACGAACGAAAATGGAGTTTACCCTGTTGCATCTTTTAACGCACTTAAATTATCACCTGGGGCAGGTTAATTACCATAGGCGGTTATTGGATGTTTAAGTATAGGAACGGCTAAAACCGCAATCTTTTTGTTTAATCATCGTGCAACCTTAATTGCTGCGCAAACATCTTATCTTCAATTATTAACAACCATGAAGAAACTTTCCCTTACCTCCATCGTACTATTAATAAGTATTTATTGCTGCGCCCAAACCATCAACCCCAATCGCAAGTTTTCGGCAGAGCAATTAAAAACTGACCTTTACTTTTTAAAATCTACTTTGTTTAACGCCCATGCCAACCCGTTCAGCGAGTTATCAAAGGCTGATTATGAAAAGGTTTTTGCCGGGATTGATGCCCGCATAACCGATTCGATGACGGCTACCGCTTTTTATAAGGTTGTAAGACCAGCTGTGGCTTATCTGTCGGACGAGCATGCCCAGATCAACATTAACCCTAATTTGCAAACGGATGAATATAAAAATGGGAATACCTTTTTCCCCCTCTCCTTATCCCGCAAGGGTAATGCCTATGTGGTTGAAGAATTGTTTGGTGCTAATACCCTGCAAAAAGGCGAGATAATTACACAAGTAAACGGCCAGCCAATAGCGCAGCTGGTAACAGATTGTGCAGCGTATAGCACAGGGTTCCCCGATCAGCGGATTGGAAAGGCGTTAGAGCAGTTTGGCTACCTGTATACCATATCCCACCCGGGCAGTAATCATACTTTTGATATTAGAACCGCTGATGGGAAACAAGTTAAACTGCAAGGCACTAATTTAAAAACCTGGACAGACTATGTGGTAGCCAAAGCCGGGCAAAGTGGTAGCACCGGCAAAAGCATCAGCTATAACCGCTACGGCAATGCCGGCTATATTACGGCCACTGCCTTTGATGCCCGTAACGACAGGCAAATGGACTCGCTTAAAAAGGTTGTAGCGGGCATGTTTGGACAGATGAAAGCCGATGGTGTGAAAACGCTTTTTATTGATGTAAGCCGTAATGGCGGCGGTAATTCGGCAGTGGGCGATATGATCATCGACTTTTTTTACGACAAGCCTTATCGCGGTTATCAATGTAACTGGCGGCGCAGCGATGAATACCTGGCCTTAATGAAATCGTGGGGGAATAACGATCAGTATTACACATCGCAGCCCTTAGGTAAGGTTATTCATTTCGATTCGGATGAAAGTAAGCCATCCGGCGATAACCCCCTGCGTTTTAATGGGAAAGTTTATGTACTGGTTGGCGATGGCACGTTTTCCAGCGCCATTATGTTTGCCACTACCATTAAGGATAACCACATAGCCACTTTAATTGGCAAGGCCCCAAAGGATGGCCATCCCAACCACTTTGGCGAATTGTATGCCACCAAACTGCCCAATACCAAATTAGATGTGCGCTTTGGCGTGAAGGAATGGATCCGCCCGGCAGGTAAAACTGGTGAAAATGTATTGAGGCCGGATTTAATTGTAGATGTAAACCAATCGCCCGGGGAAGTGGTTAAGTCCGTACTGAAGTAGAACTATAGCTTACTGATCCACCATCTGTAAAAGTCCGGGAACTCCAGCATCCATTGGTGTTCGTTATGTTTTTCGCCTTTTAATAGTAATGGCTTAGGCATATTGCTGATAGAAACTTTTTTACTGCGCAGCAGGCTATCCATTTTATTAACATCATTAGCTTCGGTACCCTCCTGATCTCCGCAGGCCATAAAGAAGCGGGATTTGCCGGGGATATTTGCGTCGTTTACAAATTGGTTGATTTCGGGGTTGATCCATAAAGCTGGCGAGAAGATCCCTGCCGTACCAAATACCTGCGGGTGTTTTAGGGTAGCATATAAAGCGATCAATCCACCCATCGAACTGCCCGCGATGGCGGTATGCTTAGCATCGGTTTTGGTGCGGTAGTGGGCATCTATGTAAGGCTTTAGCGTATTCACCATAAACTCGGTATAAGGCACGCCATCGGCATTGCCGTATTTTGATTGATAAGGCGAGTATTCGGCAATGCGGCTGTTGCCGCCATGGTTAATACCCACAATAATAGCTTGCTGATTATCGGGCAGGGTTTTCAACAACGAATCTACACACCAGCTGTTTTTGCGGCTGCCGCCCATATCGTAAATATTCTGCGCGTCCTGCATGTAAATCACCGGGTATTTTTTGGATGATTTGTAATAATCTGCCGGCAGATAGATCTGTACATCGCGCTTGCGCTGGAGTTGGGTTATCTCCAGGTTTACGGTAATATAATGCGCTTGCGTACTATCCTTTTGTATGGTTTGTGCCGGTGCCAATTGCACTACCAGGCAACAAATAAATGCGAACAGGATGCCTTTTTTCATAACGCTTAATTAATGTTAATTTACAATCCGGCCAGTCAGATCAACCTTGGTAGAAAAGGGGTTAAGATATTTATTTACCAGCACGGCAAACTCGTAGCGGGTTACCGGGCGCGTCATATCAAAGGGCTGTTTAAACTTGTAAACTTCCTGCCATTGCTTTTGCAGGGTTAATTGTAGGGTTTTGGGTTCAGTTAGTGTATAATCGCTGATATAGGATAGCAAGTCGCCTACCGAAAAATTGTCCGCCGGCTTATTTTTACTGAACCAAATAAAGGCGCGGGTAAAGGTTTCCAGTAATACCGGTTTTATATCTGCGGTGCTAACGGTGCTGTCGGGTTTAAAAAGCACTTCTATGGCCTTGCCTTTAGGCTGTTGGATTTCGCGGAGCAGGCCCGTAGCCGTAATTTGCTCTACCGAGCGGAAGTACTTATCAGCCGGGCCGATATCGGCAAAGGGATAAAGGATGCCTTTATAATCCAGTATTTCGCCTTGTATCACACGTACCAGTAACTCCCTGGTGGTCTTTTCAAAAAACACACAATAGGCGGCAGTCGCGCCTGCGCCCTGCCCAACTGTCATTTGTACCGATGGGTAAAATGTGCTGGCATTAGCCAGGTGCGTGGTCGACATGGCCTTTTCCGTAACAATAAGGTTCACCACATCATTTGCCACAACCGCGCCAAGCGGAATAGTATAAGCAGGCATGGGCGGGTAATTGGTTTTAGGTGCGGCCGGGTCGCTGTAATGCTGGCCAAAGGCGGCATCGCCAACGGCAATGGAGGTGCGGTATAGCTTGTTTGTGTAAGGCGTGTAGATCTCGTTAAGCCCCATCCGTACCAAGCCCTTAGCCCGGCGGTACTCGCGGATGTATGGGATATATGGCAAATGGTCGGGCGATCCAAACTCGTGGTCGTCTATCCCAATGTTTTTAAAGCCCAATTCGTTTTGGATATAAAACACCAGCCCCAATGTCCGCAAGCGGACTGATTTATAATAGGCTTCTCGGTTTTCGGGGCTCAGTTGTTCGGATGTAGCGCCGTAGGTATTGCCGCTCTCCGCCCATTTTATCATAAACTTATCATTAGGCAGGCGGCCTGCTTCCAGCATTTTTCTAATATCCTTGCCTTTAAGCCCAACGTATAGGGCCGGGTCGTAACCTTCGGGCTTTTGCATCAGGTATATGGTGTTTTTAGGGAACTCTTTCACAACAGCCACCCATGTAATATCCTCAATAATGGGCGATGCCTTATCGGGGGCCAGGGCTTCGCCGGTTTCCTGTTTGCTATCAAAGCCCATGGTGAATTTGGCACCAGCCTTGGCGGCTACATCAGCGGTCGGCGTGGCATCAATCAATATTTTGGCTTTAATGGTGGCGGGTTTGCCGTTCAGTGTAACCGTTAACTCCCACCCTGTGCCGTCCTTTTTAACAGCAGTAACAGGCATATTCAGCTTTACTGTGAGGTTTTTAACTGTGTCGCAAATCTTTTTAAGGATGGCCGCGCCGGTATAGGGTTCAAACCGCAAGGCCGCGGTAGCGCTGGTATCATAGCCGGGTGTGCGCTTATAAAAATCGCGCACCTTTTTGCGGAACTCGCCCCATACGCCCGATGGCAGGCTGCGATTGGCATCCAATATACACATACCGCCGCTGGTCATTTCGCCGCCCAGCCAGGGGCCTTGTTCAATCAGCAGGGTTTTTACTTTACCGTTGGCACCGCTGCGGGCGCTTTGTATAGCCGCCGCCACACCGCTGGCCGTACCGCCAACAACCAGTACATCTGTTTTAATGGTTTCGGCAAAGGCGCCTGAAATAGAGGTTAATAATAGCAGCAGCAGTAACTTTTTCGCCATGAGTTAAAATAAACAAATACAAAACGCTAAATTAGGGCAAGTATGATTGCCACATGAAAAATAATAGCCTAAAGTACATTACAATTTTTACAATCAGCGGTTTAAGCTTTGTTTTGGGTGCTTTTGTTACCAAAAGGTTGGAACGCACACCAATTACAGTTGCTATAGTGCAGGAAGCGCAAAAGATCATTAATATGGATTTTACGCCGGCCCAGTCAGATTCGATGCTGAACAACCTGAACCAGTGGAATATCAATTACGAAAGGCTCCGGCAGTTAAAAATGCCAAACAGTGTTGTACCGGCCCTTAATTTTAACCCGGTACCGGTAGGCTTTGTTGCGCAGGATAAAACCAATGGTTTTGTGCTGGCTAAATCGCCCACGGTAAAAATGCCTGCTGATAAAAATGAACTGGCATTTTACACTATCCGCCAACTGGCCAAGTTGATCCGTACTAAACAGATCACATCGGTGGAGCTGACGCGGTTTTTTATTGAAAGATTAAAGAAGTACGACGGCAAACTATTGTTTATGGTAACCCTAACCGAGGATTATGCCCTAAAACAAGCCGCCAAAGCCGACCAGGAAATACAAAGCGGGCATTACAGGGGCGTGCTGCATGGCATCCCCTACGGCGTAAAGGACCTGCTGGCGCAAAAAGATTATAAAACCACCTTTGGCGCTGTGCCATATAAAGACCAGAAACTGGATGTAGATGCTACCGTTATTACCAAACTGGAAGCAGCCGGGGCCGTAATGTGCGCCAAGCTAACTTTAGGCGAACTGGCCCAGGGCGATGTATGGTTTGGTGGTAAAACCAAAAACCCATGGGATATTACCCGTGGCTCCAGCGGATCATCGGCCGGGCCGGCATCAACCGTTAGCGCTGGTTGTTTGCCATTCGCTATCGGGTCCGAAACATTGGGTTCCATCGTATCCCCATCAAGTGAATGCGGCGATACCGGTTTGCGCCCATCATTTGGCCGGGTAAGTAAATATGGCGCTATGGCGCTAAGCTGGAGTATGGATAAACTTGGCCCCATTGCCCGCAGTGTAGAGGATGTAGCCATTGTATTTAACGCCATACAGGGCACCGATCCTAACGATTTAAGTACAATCTCCGCTACCTTTAATTACGATGGCCGGGTAAAAAGCCTTAAAGGCTATAAAATTGGCTACACCAAAGCCGATTTTGAACGCCGCTCGCAAAATCATGCTAACGATTCGCTGACTTTGGTGAAGCTAAGAGAACTGGGTGCAGAATTGATCCCGATCGAATATCCCCAATTACCCATCAGTTCGATGACCATTATTTTGGATGCAGAGGGCGCTGCCGCTTTCCAGGAGTTGGTGCTGAACCACCAAACCGATGGTATGATATTGCAGGGTAAAAATGCCTGGCCAAATACTTTCCGCGCATCGCAATTTATACCGGCGGTTGAATATATACAGGCTAACCGTGCCCGCACCATGCTGATACAGCAATGGTACGAAAAGCTAAAAGGGCTTGACCTATACATTACTCCCGCTTTTGGCAACCTCAATTTAAACCTGACCAATTTAACCGGTAACCCTTGTGTGGTTTTGCCAAACGGCTTTACCCAGCGTGGTCGGCCAACCAGTATTACCTTTATGGGGCAGCTTTTTGGCGAGGGTAAATTATTACAAGCCGCGGGCATTTATCAAAACGCGACCGATTTCCATACCAAACATCCCGCACTAAATTTTTGATATGTTAACAGACCAGCAAATGCGCTACCCCATTGGGCAATATGAAGCGCCTTTAACCTACCCAGCCGAAACAATAACTAATTGGATAGACAGCATCCGCCATTTGCCCGGCAAGGTGCGCCTGGCCACTATGGGCCTTACCGACGAGCAGTTAGACACACCCTACCGCAGCGGCGGCTGGACCATTAGGCAGGTGGTACACCATATCCCCGATAGCCACATGAATAGTTTAATGCGGTTTAAATGGGCCATGACCGAGGATAACCCCACCATTAAGCCCTACGATGAAGCGGGATTTGCCTTGCTGGCTGATTATAAACTGCCGATAGAATCGTCCCTTAAAATGCTGGACGGTATCCATCAGCACATGGTGGCTTTGTTTGAAAGTTTTAATGAAGATGATTTGAACCGCACCTTTACCCACCCCGCATCGGGCGAAACATCGCCGCTGAAAAAGATCATCGGGCTGTACGCCTGGCATGGGGAACACCATTTGGCGCATATAACGGAGACGGTGAAGAAATTCGACCATGATTTTTAGGATTTAAGGATTAACAGGATTGTTGATAATCAAACTAATCCTTAAATCCTAAAAATCATGGTCGGTTCAGACTATACACATGCTCATCCAGCACATCCCCATTCTTAATAATAGATCGTGGTATAACGCCCTGTTTAATAAACCCCGCCTTTTCCATTACCCGCATGCTTGCCGGGTTTTTGCTGAGGACATAAGCCAGTATGCAAATCACCTCCAAATCCGCGAAGGCGTAATCGGCTACTAATTTTACGGCTTGCGGCATAATGCCCTTACCCCAATAATGTTCGGCCAGCCAATATCCTATTAGCGGGGTTTTACGGTATACGTCCTGGCGAAACTCCAGTCCTACGCCGCCAATTACTTCATCGCCAATAACTATAGCGAAGTTGATGATCGGGTCTTGACCTTGCCAGCGCTGTACCCAGGCTTCGGCATCTTCCATCGTATAGGGAGATGGGAACCTGTCGAGCAGAAAATCGGATATGTTTTTGTTATTCGCGTTGCGTTGCATGGCCACAGCATCGGTTAAATGCCAGCCACGTAGTATAAAGCCATCGCCTTGTAATTTCATTTAAGTTTAATAATTTCTATCATTTCGCAATTGGCATTCCGGCTTTCGCAATCCAATAATCTCATTTTGTAACAATAAAGTTCCTGAAAAATTAATATCGGGCAAAATGCTAAATTGCATCTTGATTAATCCCTTTTCATGAAAAAAATCTTTACCCTATTGTTTGTTAGCGGATGCTGGTATGCGGCATCGGCCCAAAAGCTGGATAAGCTGACTGTTGAAACCATTATGCGCGACCCTAAATGGATGGGCACCCAACCCACCAACGTAAGCTGGAGCGAAGACAGTAAAAAAATATACTTTACCTGGAATCCGGAAAACAAGGGCCGCGATGCCCAATACGTGATCACGCCCGAGGATATTAAACCCAAGCTGGTAAGCCCCGAGGAACGCCGCGCTATGCCCCCAACCGTAGGCGACTGGAACAAAAAACATACACTAAGACTAATAGAAAAGAGCGGCGACATTTACATACTGGATGCCAAAACCAAAAAGGAAACCCAGCTAACGGCTACGGTCGATCGGGAAAGCAATGCCTCATTCAGCGCCGATGAAACTAAGGTGCTTTATTTAAGGGGCGATAATTATTATGCCGTAACCTTAAACGGCGGCTTAACCCAACAGTTGAGCAATTTTGTGCGTGGCACATCGGGCGCGGTATTGCCATTAGCGCCAACAGTAGCCGGTGGTGCCGGTCGCCGTGGTGGTGGTGCGCAGGGCGGCGGACAAGGTGCCGGTGGCCGTGGCGGCGCGGCCCAGCAAAGCGGTACCGAGCAGGACCGCTGGTTGCGTAACGAGCAAATGGCCCTGTTTGATGTATTAAAGGAACGTGCAAGCGCCGATCGGCAAGGTGGTGCTGGCGGCGGCGGTGGCCGTCGCGGTGGATTTGGCGGCGGTTTCGGTGGCGGCTTTGGCCAGCAAGCCAAACGTATGACCGAATTATTGGTTGAAGATAAAACCCTTGGCAGCGTAACCGTTAGCCCCGATGGGCGTTATGTAAGCTACCGTTTAACCAAGCAACCGGCCGAAGCGGGTAAGCTGACCATTGTACCCAACTATGTAACCACCAGCGGTTATACCGAAGATATTATTAACCGCACCAAAGTAGGCGCACCGCAATCCACATCCGAATCGTTTGTGTACGATGCGCAGCGCGATACTATGTATAAAGTATCTATCGCCGAGATCCCGGGGATTAAGGACCTGCCCGATTATGTAAAGGATTACCCGCAGCAACTGGAAGCCCGCAAAAAAGCTAACGAAGATCGCAAGGTGAGCATCCAGGGGCCATTTTGGAGCGAAGACGGCAAAAACGCTGTAGTAATTGTTAACGCCCAGGATTATAAAGACCGCTGGATTATGAAGCTGGATCCGGAAACCGGCAAGCTGGGATTAATTGACCGCCAACGCGATGAAGCCTGGATAGGCGGCCCCGGTATTAATGGCTTTGGCGGCGGCACCGGCTGGCTTGATAATACCCATTTCTATTTCCAAAGCGAGGGCAGCGGCTACTCGCATATTTATGTGGCCGATGTGCCGGCCGGTACAAAAACCCAGTTAACCAGCGGCAAATGGGAAGTACAAAGCCTTAAATTATCGAACGATAAAAAGAACTTTTACTTCTCGGCCAATATGGAACACCCAGGCGTGGAAGATTTTTACCGCATCCCGGTTACCGGTGGTATACCTGTTAAGCTAACCAGCATGAAAGGCGGTAACGAGGTAGAAATGTCGCCCGATGAAAAGTGGCTGGCAATCCGTTACTCGTATACTAATAAACCTTACGAATTATATATCCAACCTAACAAACCCGGCGCTGCAGCGGTTCAGGTAACCAATTCGCAAACCGAGGAGTTTAAATCGTATCCATGGCGCGCGCCCGAGATCTTCACCTTTAAAAACCGTGGCGGTGTTGATATTTATGCCCGTGTGTATACACCAAAAAACCCGCTGCCATCGCACCCGGCAGTAGTGTTTGTGCATGGTGCCGGCTACTTGCAGGATGTAATGTACAAATGGAGTACCTCCTACTTTCACGAGTACATGTTTAACAATATGCTGGCCGATAATGGCTATACCGTGCTTGAAATTGACTATACCGGCAGCGCTGGCTACGGTCGCGATATCCGTACCGGTATTTATCGCCACATGGGCGGCAAAGATTTAACCGATCATATCGACGCGGTGAAATTACTGGTAGAGAAGTATGGTGTTAACCCTAAGAATGTAGGCATGTACGGTGGATCGTACGGCGGTTTTATGACGCTGATGGCTATGTTTACCGCTCCGGATGTTTTCGCGGCAGGCGCGGGCTTACGTTCGGTAACCGATTGGGCGCATTATAACCACGGTTATACCGCCAATATTTTAAACGAACCATTTAACGATGAGAATGCTTACAAGATCAGTTCGCCCATCAACTTCGCGGCTGGCTTGAAAGGCAAATTGCTGATGTGCCACGGTATGGTTGATGATAATGTAAACTTCCAGGATATTGTGCGTTTAACCCAGCGTTTGATAGAATTGCATAAAGACAACTGGAGCCTGGCCCCTTACCCGGTAGAAAGCCACGGCTTTGTTGAACCCAGCAGCTGGACCGATGAGTACAAGCGTATTTACGCCTTGTTTAACGAGAGTTTAAAAAACTAACAGCTATAATAAGCGCCCCGGTCATTATTTGACCGGGGCGCTTTTGATTTACACCCCAACCGAAAAACAAAAACCGCTGTTTTGCAGCTATACAGATTTTACTAACTTGCATCCGTAACCAATTCTCTCCTGACATGAAAAAATCATTGCTTATAGTCGCGTTGTTATTTTCCGCTAATTTATTCGCGCAAAAAAAGGATAATACCCCCAAAACATACGACCTGCTCATCGGCACCTATACTACCGGTGCCAGCAAGGGCATATATGTATACCGCTTTTATACCGAAACCGGTAAAACCGCCTACCTGAACGAGGTAACGGGGATAGACAACCCATCGTACCTGTGTGTAGGTAAAAACAACAACTTTGTATACTCGGTTAACGAGGTGGGATCGAACAGGAAAGGCAGTGTAAGCGCTTTTTCGTTTGAACCAAAGGTAGGTAAGATCGCATTGATCAACCAGCAGCCATCAACAGGCACCGGGCCATGCTATATTTCGGTAGATAAGGCACAAAAGCATGTGTTTGTGGCCAACTACGCCAGCGGCGCGCTATCGGTATTGCCGGTTAACAAGGATGGATCGCTGGCCCCCGTGGTACAAACCATACAAGATCAGGGCCATAGTGCCAACAAAGACCGCCAGGAAGGCCCGCATGTACATACCGCCGTATTATCGCCCGATGAAAAGTATTTGTTATACACCGATTTGGGTACCGATAAACTAAGTTTTTACCGCTATAAATCGGGCCAGGCCCAGCCGCTTAGCGCTGCCGATCCCGTAGCTATTGATGTATTGCCGGGCCACGGCCCGCGCCACCTTGATTTTACACCCGATAAAAAATACATGTACCTGATAACCGAAATGGGCGGTGTTATTTATGTGTATGATTACGATGGCCCAAAATCAAAACAACTGGAAGCCATTAGCCTGGTTGCCGATGGTTTTAAGGGAGCTACCGGCGCGGCGGATATCCATGTATCGCCCGATGGAAAATTCCTGTATGCTACCAACCGTGGCGATGCTAATGAGATCATCGTATTCTCTATTAACACGGATAATGGCCGGTTGACTTTTGTTGAGCGCAAATCGAGCATGGGCAAAACACCGCGTAATTTTGTGATAGACCCAACCGGTAATTACCTGCTTGTAGCTAATCAAAACAGCGATGATGTTTATGTTTACCGCATCAATAAACAAACCGGAAAGTTAACCTTAACCAACTCTAAGATTACAGTTGGTAACCCAAGCTGTTTGAAGTTTACAGCGGCAGAATAGGACCATGATTTTTAGGATTAAAAGATTCCCTTGATCTAACTTTCTGAATCCGGGACATCCTTTAATCCTAAAAATCAGGGTTTACTGAACGTATAAATAATATACGCGGTGCTGTTGCCTACGGCTACGGGGCTTTTCAGCTTCATGCTGTGGCCATCGTTACTTACTACGTATAGCTGGTAACCGGCGGTTACATTTTTGGCTTTATCTCCCTGGTATATTTTTTTGAACTGAAAGACCTGCCCGTTGGGATCGGTATTGTTTACCGACCAAAAAATGGTTTGCGATGTACCGTTGGTAAGGGTATAAATACCGTTACCGCTATTGGTTAAGTTCCAGGTACTACCACGGAAAGTTGCAGGTGCCGATTGATCGAACACATTTTGCACGGCATTCTCTACCAGGCCATCATAAGTAATGCCGGTGATGGTCCAGGTGCCGGTAAATTTACCGCGCGATGCCGAAACCGGGGCCGATGATGACATGGCACCCTGCGGTGTAGAACACGATGAAAAAACCAAGGCTGCGGCTGCAATAATAAAGGTTAAACGGAATATCTTTTTCATGGGTTAAAAGTATTATTAATATCTATATAACACCAAACCCCTGAAAGCCCAAATTGTTCGCTGCTGTTAAAAACTCCGCTCGGTCGATTTAAACCAGGCATCCAGCGTTTTCAAATCATCGGGATGATCTTTAAACCATTGTATATTTTCCTGCTGGTTGCCGGTAAGGCTAACAATGCGCGCAAATACCGGCATATTGGCCGATTGCGACAGCTTATAAAAGTAATCGGCATAAAATTTCCAAAAGAAGCCCTTATCTTTCTTTTTGGCCGATAGTTCGCCGGTGATCCCTAAAATGGTTTTTAACTGATCTTCAAATAGAGCAGGCAGTGATTTGCCCTTATTCTGTTCCAGATTAGCCGATGCCGCCGCTAATGACAAGCCCATTTCGGCTGCCCCCATATCCTGATCGCCACCCTTTTGATCTTGTATAAACATGTTGATCTTTTTATCATCGGTAACTTTTACTTTCGATTGGATGATCTGTTGAATTTGCTGATAGGCCTCGGTCGATCGTTGGGTTTGCGGCTCCAGCATCAGGAAATTACAAAAGGCCATTATGGCACAAACACCCTTGTTCTGCCCTAAGCAAGCAACCGCGTACAGGCGGTGACTGCTGCCATGTTTCGGGTCAAGCTTTAAGGCCTCAATAGCTTGGGTTTCGGCATCGGCATATTTTTGCTGGCGTAATAGCGACAGGCCCAGGTTATAATACAGGCGCTGGTATTGCGGGTTGGCTTTAATGCCTTGCTTGTATAATTCAATGGCTTTATCGGCTTGTTTATTGTCATCATAAATACTCCCCAGCAAATCGTAAGCGCCGGCCGACAGGCTTTTTTCGTTCTTGATCACTTTCTCTAAATGTGGAATAGCATCGGTGCCCTTGCCCGACGAAAACAGGGAGTAGGATAGTTCAAACTCGGCCTGCATATTGGCGGGATCGGCTTTTATGGCCTGCTGATATTTATCTATCGCCTCGGCAAATTTGCCCTGGTCGTGCAGCTGGATACCTTGTTTTATTAAGGCCTGCGCATCGGTTTGGGCAAAAGCGGCGTTTGTAAATATAAAAAGTAGTAATACGGCAGTAAATAATTTGTGTAAGGTTTTCATACAGCTAAAGCTAATTAATAGCATTAACTAAAAGAAAAATTATTTAAAAACATTACCGTATTACGGGCGTTAATTTTTAATTTTCCAACTTCGTTTACCCGAGAATTTTTTCTTTATGAGTTTAGTGTACAAAAATGTTTTTTCCGTTCTTTCGTCCCTGTTTTTATTGTCTTCCTGCTCTTCTGGCACCAAAGCTAAAACCGAAGTAGAGGTAGCTAACTCTAAACCATTTAACACCGCCGAACTATTAAAGTACGACCCCAAACACGGAGATAAGCAGATTGATGCCTTTATGCAGCACCTGCACCAGGTTGCCGGTTTTAACGGCAATGTGCTGGTGGCAAAAAAAGGCAAAATAATTTACCAAAACGCTTTCGGCTGGGCCAATTACCCGCGGCAGGATAGCCTGACGCTCGATTCGCAGTTCGAACTGGCATCCATCAGCAAAACCATGACGGGCACCGCTATTTTGCAATTGATGGAACGCGGCAAATTGAAACTTGACGACTCGGTGCAACGTTTCTACCCTAACTTCCCTTACCACGGCGTTACCATCCGGATGCTGCTAACACACCGCTCGGGCCTGCCCAATTATGTATATGCTATCGATGATGTTTACCGCAAAGAACACCGCGATCAGAAAAAAGGGGTTACCAACCAACAAATGATGGACCTGCTGGCGCAGTACAAACCGGTACGCTATAATGTCCCGGATAAAAGCTATCGCTACAACAACTCTAATTTTATGGTACTGGGCTCTATTATAGAGAAAGTGACCAATATGCCATATGCACAGTACATGGCACAAAATATTTTTAAGCCGGCCGGGATGCTCCATACCAATGTATACTCAAAGGCAGTTTATGACAAAATACCAACCAAAGTGCTGGGGCACGACCGTAACAGCTGGCGGTACTCTGTAGCTCAAAATTATTTAGATGGCCCCGTTGGCGATAAAGGTATTTACAGCACCGTTGGCGATCTTTTTATATTTGACCGCGCGTTACGCGCGGGATTACTTATCAAACAGGCAACCCAGGATTCGGCTTATAAAAACCGGGTCCCACTAAAAAATGGGCATTTTGGTTATGGCTACGGATGGCATTTGTTTGAAGCGCCGGGCGAGCAGGTGGTGTACCACACCGGGTGGTGGCATGGCTTTCGCCATAACTTTCTGCGCGATATGAAAAGGGATATCGTAATTATACTGCTGGACAACATGACCAACGCCAGCCTGTTGCACCTGGATGAGCTGTATAAAATGACCGGCATGCCGGTAGTGCGCTTAGGCGCTTATGGCCGTGGCGGCGAGGAAGAGGACGAACAAGCACCCGCCCCTACAATTGAAAAGAAAAAAGCACCTGTGAAGGAAAAGAAGAAAGAGCCGGTTAAAGAAACTAAAAAACATAAGGCGGTAAAGAAAAGCACACCCAAACATAAAAGCCATAAACACTGAACCAATAAAACTGTTCTGTTTAAAAAAGCGAAGGAGTTAAACATGTTCGACAAACTATTTGAAGCCCAGCAAAAGGCTGGCGAGGTAAAACAAAGGCTGGATAATATCAGCGTAACAGGCACAGCCGAAGGCGGCAAGATAACCGTAACGGCTAATGCCAACAAGGCGGTACAGTCGGTAACTATTGACGAGGCCTTTTTTAAAGATACCGATAAAGAGGAATTGGAAGAACTGCTGGTAGTAGCTATTAACAAAGCCATGGAGCAAGCCGAAAACGTGAGCCAAAGCGAAATGGCCGCCATGACCAAGGATATGTTTGGCGGCATGGGCGGCTTGTTTGGGAAGTAAACGTCATAGCATGCTCTCCACTATGTCATTTCGAACGAACCGGAAGTGGACACGTGCGCAGGGGGGGTGAGGAGAAATCTTATACAAGTTGCTTGTCGTATGTATAAGATTTCTCACTATCGTTCGAAATGACAGATTGTTGTTGCGAAAGAAAACATAAAAACATCATACTATGAAATTCACTTATTACGGACAATCAACATTTGAACTGGAAACCGGCGGTAAAAAGCTGCTGTTCGATCCATTTATCAGCCATAATCCATTGGCTAAGGATATAGATATCACCAAACTAATGCCCGATTATATCCTGCTTTCGCACGGGCACGGCGACCATGTGGCCGACCTGATCCCTATCCAAAAACAAAGCGGCGCCAAGGTGATCTGCATTGCCGAAATAGCCAACTGGTTGGGTGCTAAAGGCATCGAGGCCCATGGTATGAACATTGGCGGCGGCTTTAACTTTGATTTTGGCAGGGTTAAAATGGTAAATGCCGTACACTCCAGCACCATGCCCGATGGCGCCGCCGGCGGCAACCCGGCAGGTTTTGTCATCTACGCCGAAGGGAAAAAGATTTACTTTGCCGGTGATACTGCCCTTACTTATGATATGAAACTGCTGGCCGATGAAAAGCTGGATTGGGCCATTTTACCTATCGGCGATAACTATACCATGGGTATTGACGATGCCATAAAATCAACCGGCTTTTTTGAGTGTAAAAATGTGATTGGCGTACATTACGACAGCTTCCCGGTTATTAAAATTGATAAGGAAGAAGCCATGGGCAAGTTCACTGCCGCGGGGCTTAACCTTAAACTCCCGGCCATCGGCGAAAGTTTGGAATTGTAACCGTGAGAATTATAGTAAGAGCGTAGGGTGTCATGGTGAGCCTGTCGAACCATGGTGGGCAGGCCTCCGCACGCACTCTTCGACAGGCTCAGAGTGACATCCTCTCTCTTCGCAAAAACAACAAAGCCACGCTATTAACGTGGCTTTGTTGTTTTTGCGAAACAGATACTACTACATCGGTGGTTTTTTATCTGTTTTTACTTTAGTTTTGGTTTTAGACGTATCCGTCTTCATCTTTATCTTCTTCTTGCCGTCTTTAACTTTTACCTTCTTTTTGGTCGAATCCTGCTGTGCGGTATTTGCCGGGTTAACAGGGCCCGCGTAAACGCTGCTGAATGTGATAGCCGCTAAGGCTATCATGCAAAATACTTTCTTCATAAAAAATCCATTTAAGGGGTTAGTGTTTTTTTTAGTTCTTATAAATAGCAATCAACCCCCAATAATGTTTTAATAAAAAAAACCGCGTTCAGCTATATCACTGTGCCATTAGGTATTACAGCGCGTTTTTTTACCACCACAATACCATCCTGAACGGCATAGGTTGGGAAATCACCATCGGGCAATTTCTCGCCGCAGTTAATGGTTACATCGTTGCCAATGCAGCAGTTTTTATCAATAATGGCATTTTTTATCCGGCAACGGTCGCCTATGCCCATAACCGGGGTGCCATTGGCTTTCGATGCTTCAATTTGCGTTAATGTTTGATATTCATCCTCGCCCATAATGTAGCAGCTTTCTATCGTAGTATCAAAGCCTATGCGTGTACGTATCCCCACCAGCGAGTGGATAATATGGCTGGCGTTAATAATACATCCTTCGGATATAATAGCTTTTTCCAGATGGGTACCCGAAATTTTTGACGGCGGCAACATGCGCGCACGGGTAAATATCGGTTTATTGCCAAAAAGGTTAAACTCGGGGATATCATCTGTAAGGCCCAGGTTGGCTTCAAAAAACGAAGGGATAGTACCAATATCGGTCCAGTAGCCCTCGTACTGGTAGCTGATCACTTTATGGGTAGCGATAGATTGCGGGATAATTTCCTTACCAAAATCGGTACGGTCGTTACCCTGCAGCAAATCGTATAACACATTGCGGTTAAATATATAAATACCCATAGATGCCAGGTAAACACGTCCCTGGCCTTTCATTTCGTCGCTTACTTCAGATACCCAATCTTCGAAACCGCTTTTTGGTTTTTCTATAAACGAGGTGATGTTGTTATCATCGTCGGTTTTTAGGATCCCAAAGCCGGGCACATCATTTACATGCACCGGGATACTGGCTATAGAGATATCGGCTTTAGCTGCTACGTGCGCGCTGATCATCTCGTCAAAATCCATCTGGTACAGTTGGTCGCCCGATAGGATCAAAACGTAATCAAACTCGTGTACCGACAGGTGGTGCAGGCTTTGCCTCACCGCGTCGGCTGTGCCCTGGAACCAGCCGCCGCTGGTTGGGGTTTGTTCGGCCGCCAAAATATCCACAAAAGCGGTACTGAAACTGCTGAAGTGGTAGGTGTTTTTAATGTGCTTATTAAGCGATGCCGAGTTGAACTGTGTTAATACAAATATCCGCGATATGCCCGAGTGCAGGCAGTTGGATATAGGGATATCAACCAGCCGGTATTTACCGGCAATAGGCACAGCGGGTTTTGAACGGGTTGCCGTTAAGGGTGACAGGCGCGAACCCTGGCCGCCGCCAAGTACAATGCTGATTACTTTAGATGTCATATAGTGTTTATTAAGCGTTCGTATAGTTCAATGTACTGTTTGGCCGATCGGTCCCACGAGAAATCCAATTCCATCATGGTGGTGCGCAGCAGGTCAAGGTGGCCTTTATCTTTATAAAGCACAATAGCGCGGCTTACTGAGTGGCAAATATCATCAACACTGGTTTGCTCAAAGCAAATGCCGTAGCCGCCATCATCGCCAAAATCAATTACGGTATCGCGCAGGCCGCCGGTGCGGTGTACCATAGGTACGGTTCCGTAACGCAGGGCATACAGCTGGTTTAGTCCGCAGGGTTCCACGCGCGATGGCATCAGTAAAAAGTCGGATCCCGCGTAAATCAGGTGCGATAACTCCTCGTCGTAACCAATATAGGTGCGGTAATTATTGGGCTGGCGCGGCTCCAGTTCAATCAATGATTGCTCGGTATCCGGGTCGCCGGTACCCAATACCAGAAAGTTTACCTGACCGGGATGCTGGTTAATAGCGCGGTCCATAGCCGCGGCCAGCAGGTCGGCACCTTTGTCATCAACCAACCGGCCAATAAACGAGATGAGTGGCAGGTTCACATCCAAATTAAAGCGTTTGCAAAGTGCTTTCTTATTTTCCAGCTTGCCCTTTTTAAAGGCCTTGGCCGAATAGTTGGCCGCAATCATGGTATCCGTTGCAGGGTCCCACACTTGCGAGTCGATACCGTTTACAATACCTACGCCGCGATGGCGTTCGGCCTGGAACAAATGCTCTAATCCGTTTGATTGCCAGCTCAATTCGTCCATGTAACTGGGCGAAACTGTAGTATAAGCCGAGCAGCACCTAACGGCCGAAGCCAGCGGGTTAATACCGCCGCCCCAATCCAGCAGGCCGGCGTAGTTCATATCCACTTCGGGCAGGTATTTTATTTTGGTCCAGCTAAAGGCGCCGTGGTATTGGCCGTTGTGGATGGTAAACACGGTAGGCGTATTGGCCAGCCGCGTATACACCGCCGAATGTTGCAGCAGGAAAGGCACCAGGCCCGAATGATGATCGTGACAGTGGATAATATCCGGCGATTGCTGCGACCAGTTGATCCAATCTAAAAAAGCAATTTGATAGGCCATAAACTGCTCGTTCTCGTCGGGGTAGCTGTAAATATTTTCGCGGTCCAACAAGCCGGGGATATGGATAAGATAAAGCTCGAAGCCCAGTTTATTGGTTTTTTCTTTCCAGATCTCAAACTCCATGCGTTCGCCCGCAAAAAGGGTTGACGCACGGAAAATGACATCGAACTTGTTCTCGTGTACAAACTTACGGTTATAAAAAGGCAGGGCAACAGCAGCATCCAAACCGGCTTTTACCTGGTATTTGGGCAGCGCGCCAACAACATCCGCCAGTCCGCCAATTTTAGCAATTGGGTAGCACTCGGCAGCAAGGTGATAAATTTTCATTAACAGGTTTTATTGGCTCAATTTAAGCAAAGAATACTAAATGAGAAACGGATTAGCATTATTATGGTTTTTAAAATGCACGATTGATAATTGTAAAAATTTAGAATGGTTTAGGTTTGGATTTTAAAAGATTTGCATGGAAACGGCAGGAACCGTAACGGGCTTAGTGTAATGTAGTGACGCGCCCTCATCCCCTCGGTATGGTATAACCCCGCGCAATTGTTAAAGTGACAATAAATTTGGGACAAAGCCGGTGGGTAAACCTATTTCGGGATGTTTCGGCTTTTGATCTCGAAATAACATCGATCGCAAACCGCTTTAACTTGTGCAAAAGCCATGGCCGCATCGGTCCATTCTCCATTTATTAGCCTGATTTTTTCACACTCATCGCACCAAGCCTGATGTTCATCGTCAGGCTCCATAATGCCGTCCGTTTCAAAAGCTTCATTAAAGCCAATATTGGCACTATTAACTAAATGTTGGCAAACAAAGGCAATGCGGCCTGCATCATGTATTTTACAGGCTATACTTTTTTCTTTAAGGATATTATATTCGTCCTGGGTAAGTTCATTAGTGAATATGAAATAAATAAAAAGATGCTCTTGTGGTATACGGTACATCCCAATAGCACTTAATAGCTTTGCAGCTACTGCGTTCATCGCCCATCCGGTATATTCATCACCCTCAAAAAGCCCTTGTGTTAATTCATTAAAGTGGTTTGCCTCGCCAAAAGCCTGTACTTTTTCAAGCCCCTTTTTTACATGCCGGGGAGTAGAATTATTGTCCCATGACCAGTTCCAGGTGTTAGCCTTAGTTGAGAATGATCCAACATCGATATATTTAAAGTATAGGTTTCGCCCATCGTGAGATTTAAAATGGAATGCCCCTACACCATGGTCATAATACCATTCCTCGTAACTATCAATGTCGTATATCCGCATAAACTCCTCTTGCAATGGCATAAGCTCTTGCAAGCAATCGTTCGCATAACTTTCAAATTTTTCGGATGATTCCATTGGTTGGGTTTGATAGGTCAGTTACCACACAATAATACTCAAATTTACAAAAGCTTAAAGCTGGCGCAATTGTTCTTTCTGCTGCCGCCGGTTTAGTGTAGCGTAACCTGTGGTATTATATACTAAGGTATGCCAGCATATTTAATCCACCGAACAGCCTGCCCATAAACTTGCACCAGCAGTAGGTAATGACCTAATGACAGCGCAGCGAAATGACTCAATGACTAATGACCAGATTAATGCGCTTCCAGCCAGTTTACGCCAGTACCAATCTCTACCATTATTGGCACTTCGGTTTTAATGGCGTTTTTCATGTGGTGTTCTATAATGGGTTTTATCTTTTCAACCTCGTTGTGTGGTACGTCAAAAACCAACTCATCATGCACCTGCATGGTCATGCGGGCATCCATGTTTTGGGCCTTTAGTTCGCGGTGGATATTGATCATGGCTATCTTTATCATATCGGCTGCCGACCCTTGTATGGGGGCGTTAATGGCATTTCGTTCGGCAAAGCCGCGCACGGTTTGGTTGGCCGAATTAATGTCGCGCAGGTAGCGGCGGCGGCCCATCAGGGTGGTAACGTAACCGTTTTCGCGGGCAAAGTTCATGGTATCGGCCATGTAGTTTTTTATACCTGGAAACTGCGCGAAGTATTGTTCAATAATATCGGCAGCTTCTTTACGTGGTATCCCCAAACTTTGCGACAGACCAAAAGCCGACTGCCCGTAAATAATCCCGAAGTTAACCGCCTTGGCATTGCGGCGCATCGTGCCATCCACCTGGTCTAACGCTACGCCGTATACATTGGCGGCGGTGGCGGTGTGGATATCCAGGTTATCAATAAAAGCCTGGCGCATGTTTACATCCTTGCTCATCTCGGCTATAATCCGCAGCTCTATCTGCGAATAATCCGCCGAAACCAATATGTGCTGGTCATCGCGCGGAATAAAGGCTTTGCGCACCTCGCGGCCGCGCTCGGTACGGATAGGGATGTTTTGCAGGTTGGGGTTGTTGGAGCTTAAGCGCCCGGTTGCGGCAACAGCCTGGTTATAGGAGGTATGCACGCGCCCGGTTTTAGCATTGATCATCAGCGGCAGCGCATCCACATAAGTAGATTTTAATTTTTGCAGCTGGCGGAAATCCAAAATATCACGCACAATATCGCTTTTATTGGCCAGGGCCAGCAGCACATCCTCGCCGGTTTGGTATTGGCCAGTCTTGGTTTTTTTGGCTTTGGGATCCAGCATCAGCTTCTCAAACAACACCTCGCCCAATTGTTTTGGCGATGCGATATTGAACCGTACACCGGCTTTCTCATAAACTGTTTTTTCCAGTACAACAATGTCGGTTTCCAGTGTTTTGGAGAAATCTTTCAGCGCGTTTTGGTCTATCCGTACACCCTCATATTCCATGTCGGCCAAAACGTAAATCAGTGGATGCTCAATCTCGTGGATCAGCTTTTCGGCCTCGGCTTCTTTTAATTTGCCCTCAAAAATGTTTTTCAGTTGCAGGGTAATGTCGGCATCTTCGGCTGCGTATTCCTTTATCTTTTCCAGTTCCACATCGCGCATGGTACCCTGGTTTTTACCCTTGGGGCCAATCAGTTCGGTAATGGAAACCGGTTTATAGCCCAGGTAATTTTCGGATAGGATATCCATACCATGGCGGGTGTCGGGATCGATAATATAATGGGCCATCATGGTATCAAACAGTTCGCCCTTTACCTCCACGCCATACCATTTCAGTACCATAATATCGTACTTTATATTTTGGCCTGTTTTAGCAATGGCCGGGTTTTGCAGCACAGCTTTAAATTCGTTTACAATGGCTTGTGCTTCCTTTTGATCTACCGGAACGGGGATATACCAACCCTCGCCGGGCTTTATCGCGAACGACAGGCCCACCAGCTCGCAGTTATTAGCATCGGTACCGGTGGTTTCGGTATCAAAACAGATATGCGTTTGTTGATTAAGTAAGGTAATCAGTTGGGCACGTTCGGCCGGGGTATTCACTAAGTGATACTCGTGCGCTACATTGTGGATGTTTTTGGATGCCTGCACCGGGCTTTCGGCAATATCGGTCAGTTCCACGGTCATGGTGGTGCGGCCTTCGGCAACCGGGTCGCCAAACAGGTCGGTTTGCATACCCACCATGCGGGTTTCGGTTACGCTGAAATCATCGCCAAACACGCGGCGGCCAAGGGTGCGGAACTCCAGTTCGGCAAAAAGCGGCTCTAACAAATCCTTGCTTGGGGCACACATTTCTAACCCGGCTTCGTCCAGTTCAACAGGTACATTCAGGTTAATGGTAGCTAAGCGTTTGGAGAGCAGGCCCTGCTCGGCAAAGTTCTCTACGTTTTCGCGCTGTTTGCCTTTTAACTCGTGGCTGTGTGCGATGATTTCCTCCATCGAACCATATTGTTTGATGAGCGCTTTAGCCGTTTTCTCGCCAATGCCCGGGATGCCGGGGATATTATCCACCGCGTCGCCCCAAAGGCCTAATATGTCTATTACCTGTTCTACCTTTTCAATCTCCCATTTCTCCAGCACTTCCTTTACACCTAATATCTCCATATCGTTACCCATACGGGCAGGCTTGTAGATGAAGATATTGTCGGATACCAGCTGCGCGAAATCCTTATCGGGGGTCATACAATAAACCTGGTAGCCCTCCTTTTCGGCCTTTTTGGCCAGGGTACCAATAATGTCGTCGGCTTCGTAACCGTCGGATGTGATTAATGGGATATTAAAGCCCAGCACCACTTTAAATATATAGGGCAGGGCCTTGGACAGATCCTCGGGCATGGACTCGCGCTGGGCCTTGTAGGCCTCAAATTCAATATGGCGTTCGGTTGGGGCTGCGGTATCAAATACCACGGCCATGTGAGTGGGTTTTTCCTTTTTAAGCACATCAAGCAGGGTATTGGTAAAGCCCATTACAGCCGATGTATTTAAGCCGTTTGATGTAAAACGCGGGGTTTTACTTAAAGCAAAATGCGCCCGGTAAATAAGGGCCATACCATCCAAAAGGAATAATTTTTTCATAACCGATTTTGTTGTTTTGCTGCCCATAACCCGGCAGCTACTGCAATTATAAAGCAAAGATTTGTTAAAAATATCAGATTATCATCCTACTATTTGCTTAGTTGCTATTTTATGCTAATCTTCATGCCAGATTTTTTATGAAGACCGCGAAATTATTGATCCCCATGGTGCTTTTGGCTGTTGCCGTTAGCGCGCAAACCAAACCTGCACCTAAAGCTAAACAGCCTGCTGCCAAGGTTCCTGCTACCGCAGCCGCTACAAAGCCCCTGCCCCCTGTTACCGGCAACCCATCAAACGAGTTTTACGAGTATATGATATTAAAGCATACCGATACCCCTGCGCCCGAGGGCTATGGTTTAAAGCCGGATATGCTGATACCCGTTGGCGCTTACGCCGAGGATCTGAGCGATCAGAAAAAGATCAACGCGCAACTTGGCCGCTTTTACAAGGCCCTGCTTTGGGCAGATGGATCGCAGATCACCTGGATATCGCGTAGCAGCTCGATGATCAATAGCGTAAATGTAGACCAGTTTAAGGTAACAAAGGCCGGCACTAAGGATACCATTACGCTGTATGTGGATCAGTATAAAAGCGACCCTATTTTATTACCCAAGGGCTTTAAGTTTTACACCCGCGAACAAATGCTGGCCGATTTAACACCCATTGTGCAGCAAATACGCCAATATAACACCACGCCCGATAGGTTTGGCAGCGCGGCCGCAAAAACAACCAGCTTTAAATTATTAGGCGATATGCAAGCCATTGTAGGCCTTGATTATTTGCTGGATAAAGACAACCTGGCCCCATTATTAAACGACGTTGGTGTGGACCTTGACCTTAAGGCATTCCTGGTACGATCATACATCTTCCATAAGTTTGATTATGAAATTACCGGGCAGGCCAACCCGCTGGTAAACGCCTTTAACGCCATGGTTGACGATTACCAGGCAACCATTAAAGCTCACAACGAAATTTTTGCCAAAGGCAACCTGGCTATTTATATGGTGAAGAAGTAAGCGGAGTTACTCACCTCGACGACGCTTAGCTGGTCGGCCCTCTCTTCGCTGCGCGGAAAGAGGGCTGGAATTAATAATTTATGGGCGCATACCCTATCTAAAATCGCAATCTTCCAAATGGTCGTTCACCATGCCGGTGGCCTGCATGTGGGCGTAGCAGATAGTAGTGCCAAAGAATTTAAAGCCCCGCTTTTTCATATCCTTACTAATCGCGTCCGACACGTCGGTAGCCGCCGGGATGCCACCCAGTTTGGGTTTATTATCTATAGGTTTGCCGCCGGGCATAAAGCTATACAGGTAATCGTTAAACGATCCAAATTCCTGTTGTATCCCGATAAAAAGTTGGGCGTTGGTAATGGTACTGCGCACCTTCAACTTATTGCGGATAATGCCCTCATCGCCTAACAGGCGCTCCACATCCTGCTCGGTAAAGGCGGCCACCTTATGTACATCAAAATCGGCAAAGGCCTTGCGGTAATTATCGCGACGGCGCAAAATAGTGATCCAACTTAATCCAGCCTGTGCCGATTCCAGCACCAGGAACTCGAACAGGATTTTGTCATCGTGTACGGGCTTGCCCCATTCCTTGTCATGATATTCCATGTATAATGGATCGTTACCGCACCAGGTGCAGCGTTTTAAGTCCCTACCCATGCTGTGCAAATGTTAAAACGTAACCGTTATTATCCAGTATTGAAAATTCTGTAGCGCCGTAAAAAGTAGTTTCTAAACCTTTCAACACGGTCACCTTATCTTTAATCTCTTCAAAAAAACCTTTGATATCTTTTACATCAATATACAACAGCAACGAACCACCGTTGTTACGCGAGATCTCGGGCAAGTCATCGGCCAAGCTTTCAAAGGTTTGGAACATCATGGTAACGCTGCCGTTGGTCATCATGGCCCAAACCAGGTCATCGCCCACTTCGGGGACAGACATCGTTACGTTAAAACCTAATAACTGATAGAAGGCAACGGTGGCCTTCATGTTGTTGGTGAAAATGTTGGGGGATAGGGTTTCCATGGGATAATGATTGAATTGTTGAGGGATTGAATGATTGATTTAGAAATGCAATTGCTAATATTTTTCGCAATTTAATTATTGATATCCATTTTACATAATTTTTAACGAAAATTGTGGAAGGTTAATTCAATAATTCAGACCTTCAATAATTCAATAATTAAAACTACCCATGGGAGAATTAATAGATAATTTCGAGAACTATCGTACCCGGATGAACGACCGTATTATGGAGACGGCCAATACCAATATCAAGCGCTTCTTCGCGCTGGATACTACCACTTATGCCGATGGCGCGTTAGATGTAAAAACCAAGGAACTGCTGGGCCTGGTAGCATCAATGGTGCTGCGTTGCGACGATTGTATTAAATACCACCTGGGCAAATGCCACGAAGCCGGCGTAAACCACGATGAAATGAACGAGGTATTTATGATAGCCAACCTGGTAGGGGGCTCAATAGTGATCCCCCACTATCGCCGTGCGGTAGAGTATTGGGATGAATTAAACGGTTAAAACGTGCAGATGCGGGGATGTGTATATTTAATTACTCATAACTGTGCCGTTCAAGATCATAATCCGACTGGGCGGAG
Organism: Bacteroidota bacterium; assembly: GCA_040389105.1. Taxonomy (GTDB): domain Bacteria; phylum Bacteroidota; class Bacteroidia; order Sphingobacteriales; family Sphingobacteriaceae; genus Mucilaginibacter. The sequence continues at coordinate 97,520 of JAZKAO010000023.1, read as the reverse complement.
ATGATCTTTTTGCGCCGGGCTATGTCGGCATCCAGGTTATGGTCGTAAGTGTTATCGGTTACAGCCATATCGCGGTCTTTATCTTTTTCGGCGTAATGGATATTGGCTTCGGATATCTTGGCCAGCGCAACATCATACGGCCCCTTGGGCGACATCAGCTTTACAAATACCGGCAAACACTCAAACAAAATAAACAGGTAGCCGATAAAGGAAATAGCCAGGTAAGTATCCAGATCGCGCGTGCCGTTTTCGTTATACGATAGCTGCCCTAAGGCCCAGTTACGGTCGGCAAAGCCGGCTATGGCAGTCAGGCTATCCAATTGTTTTGGGGTGAACAGGCGCAGGTCGTTCAGGCCCTCAAACTGCTTGCGGCTGGCCAGGTATTGATCCATTTTGCCCAAATCGTCGGTAACGGTTTTCAGGCGGTTTTGCTTCTCGATTAATACGCCCTCCTTTTGCTTGGCATAAGTTCCGTAGCCCGTTATGCCCGATGTTTGGTTGGTTTTATCGCCAAAAACCTCCTGGTTCAGTTGGAAGCGGGAGCGGTTAATATCTTTCTCCAGCGAGTCTTTTTCCTTTTTAAGGTCGGTACCTTTGCCAAGTTCCATGGCATATTTTTGCTGATAGGTTTTTTGCAGGGTATCAATCTTGCGATTTTGGCCTTTCAGGTACGATGATTTAAGTTTCTGGCGGATCTCCTTATCAAAGATCTTCAGCTCCAGCGGGCGCGATATAACCACACCAATCATAATAGCCAATAAAATACGGGGTGATGCCTGTATAATTTGCTGGTTGGTTGTACCCTCCTTATTAATGCTGGATACAATGTAGCGGTCCATATTAAAAATGGCCGTACCCCAAAGCAGGCCAAACAAAATGGCAAAACCTACGGCAAAAGCATCGCCGTTAAAAACAAAGTACATGGCATAACCGCCCGATAGCGAGGCGAAAAGTGCGGTAAAAAATATGGTGGCCCCAATACCTACATACTTGTTGTGTTCGATAGGGTATTTTTTAAGGGTATCTATATGCGCTCCGGAACAAAACCAGAAAAAGCGTGTAACTTTCTTCATGAAGTATTAATTTCTATTATAAAACGCTGTAAGGGCGCTATTGTTACAAAACTTCCAAGAATTTGGCTATTGAAACAATTTTAGTTTTATGAAATTGCTGAATGACCAACAGGTCATGATCTCCTGTAATTAAATAATCGGCTTTAGAATCCAGCGCTAATGATAATAAAAAATCATCTTTAGGATCACGGCATTGAGAGATTTTGCTTTTAACAGTTACAAAATCGGCATAGTCATCAAACAAATTTAATAATTGGTCGGTCGCTGTTTTTGAAAAATACTTTTTGATTTTTGGACGTGCAATTACCTCTAACAGTTCCGCCAATAATTCTTCACTAAACTGCAACCGTATTTCACCGGAAATTATCTTTTGATCAATCTGTTTAAGATTATTTGTGATTAAAAAACTAACCCAGATGTTGGTATCAATAATAACTTTATCAGGCTTTATTGCCATACCTTTTGCTTCTTACCGCTTCAACTTCTTGTGTAATTTCGGCTAATGTCGGCGTATCTTTTGTGTTTCTCAAACGCGTTAAAAGTTTTTCAAAACCAGGCTCGCCTACTTTGTTTTTAATATTAATCAGCTGTAGGTTAGCCAATTCCTGCAATAGCTTTTTAGCTTTGGGGTTAAGTATTTCTATCTTCAGCGTTTCCATATTCAAATATACATTTTTCTGTAAGTTATGTTTATATGTAAAAGCGAATAAGATTTTGGTCATGTCGACCTAAAATAATCGCTATAGTGTGCAGGCATATTTAGCAAAACATGGCCGGCATCCAGCGCTTTCATTTAGTCACCTCATTAATAAACTGCTGCAAAACTATCGCATGGTTATACCGGCCATCGTGCGCGGCATATAGCAGGGTTACCATTTTGTTTTCCTTTATCAGCTTCAGCAGGTTTTCTACCGCGCTGTTTTGCTGTAGTTCTAACGTGTATTTTAAACAAAATTGCTCCCATTTTGCCGGGTCGTGGTCAAACCATTTACGCAAATCGGTTGATGGGGCTATCGCTTTCATCCATTGGGTTAATTGCGCTGTTTCCTTTTTCATTCCGCGGGGCCATAGCCTATCCACCAGTATGCGGATACCGTCGCCCTTTTCGGCCGGTTCATATACGCGTTTAATTTGTAATGTTCCCATAGTTAATTGTTCATCATCACCCTTATGCAATTTTCGTTCAGGATATATACACAACCAATATAACAAAACTATACCTTTGATTATATTTTACTGATAACCATGAAAGAAATATCTGTACAGGAATTAAAAGAAAAGTTAGATAACGGCGACGACTTCCAACTGGTAGATGTGCGCGAGGATTTTGAGTACGAAATGTCGAACCTGGGTGGCTTACATATTCCGCTGGGCGGGATCTTGATAGAAACCGATAAAATAGAAGCCGAAAAGCCGGTTGTAGTAATGTGCCGCAGCGGCAAGCGCAGCGCGGTAGCCATTATGCAGTTAGAACAGCAAGGCTTCACCAATTTATATAACCTGCAGGGTGGCATTACCGCCTGGGCGCAGGAGATTGATCCAAACTTACAAGTTTACTAAGCTATGGCTCTTAAATTATTCTTAAACGTGCTGTATACCATCGGCATATTTGTATGCGCGGTTGTAGCCTATTGGGGCTATCAGCACAGCCGTTACGAGTTTATTTTGGGCGCGGTATTTATTGGCGGCCTGTTTATTATTCTAAAAATAAAGCTGTTAAAGGAGCTTCGTCCACCTTTAAAATAACCTTAAAACCCCTAACATTATGTTTATCGCAGTTTTGGGAGTAATAGTGCTGGTAGTAGGCATTGTACTCCGCCGTTCACCCGAACCGGGCAACCGTTACGGCGGGACCGCCATGTCTGTTGGTACCGCAATTTTTGCCCTTGGCATTTTGCTGTCCATCTTTAAAACAATCGAACCCGGTAAGGTGGGGGTACAGGTGCTGTTTGGCAAGGTGCAGGACCAGGTGCTGGAGAGCGGACTGCACGTCATCAATCCGCTGGTTGAAGTAACCGTGTTTGATGTGCAAACCCAAAACTACACCATGAGCGGCACCCATAACGAGGGCGATGTACAAGGCGACGACGCCATCCGTGTGCTATCATCCGACGGGTTGGAGGTAACCATTGATCTATCGGTACTGTATAACGTAATGCCCTACAAGGCCCCTTATATTATGCAAAACATAGGGGTTGATTTTAAGGATAAAATTGTGCGCCCGGTAACCCGCACCGCCCTGCGCGATAACGCGGTGGCCTATCAGGCGGTCGACCTATATTCTACCAAACGCCAGGAGTTTCAAAATAAAATTAACAGTACCATCAGCAAAAACTTCGCGGCTAATGGCTTGCAGGTACAGCAAATATTGGTACGTAATATCAGCCTGCCCGCATCGGTAAAGGCCAGTATCGAATCTAAAATAAACGCCGAGCAGGAAGCCCAGAAAATGCAGTTCGTACTGCAAAAGGAACGCCAGGAAGCTGACCGTAAACGCGTGGAAGCACAAGGTATTGCCGATTATCAAAAGATACTAAGCACCGGTTTATCCGACAAACAACTACAGTACGAAACCATTAAAGCCCAAAAGGAAATAGCCCTATCGCCAAATACTAAGGTGATTATTATGGGTGGTAAAGGTAACCCGATTATGCTGAGTGATAAATAAAAATTAGAATCATGAAGTATTGGGACTTCACATCTGATAATAGCTGGTTCAGTTTCACTCTTCCTGAAAACTGGTCTGAATATGACGCCGACGAGGGAACATATGCTTTTTTTAACACGCAAAAATGGAGCGGAAATTTAAGAATCAGCTCATTTAGATGGACTGGAGTTGAAGAGGGTACAGACAAAGCCTATGATTATATTATTTCTGAACTAAATGATAAACCTGGTGCAACGCTTATTCAATTAGCCGGATACGATACAGCACATTTTCAAGAAGCGGGTTCTGACCAAACGATAATTCTCTTTTGGATAACGGGATTAAATAATGCATTATTACTTTGCTCATTCTCTTTTGACGAAGAATTGCACGGAACGGACTTGCAAAATAAGGAGGTGCAAGTAGTTCATGAAATGTTGAACACCATCCAAATTATCGGGTAACCCATTATTCAATTATCTCAACCCCAATCCCGCATCCTCATTCAACACCCATTTACCGTCCTTAAATTCCGGATCGGCGTAGGGGTTATTGCGTGTCAGGAATGGCCCGTCCAGGTCGGCCCAATCGCATTGGGGGGCAAGGGCGGCCGCGGCTAAGGTGGCGCAGCTGGTTTCGCTCATGCAGCCAATTAATACTTTTAAATTTAATTGTTTAGCGCGCTGGATCATCAAATGCGCCTCGTGCATCCCGGCCGATTTCATCAGCTTTACGTTAATGCCGTGGTAAACCCCTTTGGCTTTATCCACATCGGCCAGGCGCTGTACGGCTTCATCGCCTATAATGGCTATGGGACTGCGCTCGGTCAGCCAGGCATTAGCGTCTATATTAGCTTTGGCAAAGGGTTGTTCTATCAGTTGCACACCTTGTTCCTGTAGCCAAAAGGTCATATCCAGGCTTTGTTGCAGATCGGTCCAGCCCTGGTTGGCATCTACGTATAATGGCACATTGGTAGCCGACCGGATGGTTTCAATCAGTACTTTATCCGTATCGCGGCCCAGTTTAACCTTTATCACTTTACAATCGGCGGCCTCTTTTACTTTCTTCAGTACCACTTCCGGCGTATCAATACCAATGGTAGCGCTGGTAACAGGCATCAGGGCGGGGTTACTGCCCAATATTTGCCAGCAGGGTTTGTTTTGCAGTTTGCCGTCCAAATCGTGCAGGGCAATATCAATGGCGGCTTTTATGGCCGGGTTGCCGGAGGCAATGCTATCCAGATAATTAATAATGCGGGCGTAATCAAAAGGGTAATGCAATTCCTTTACATCAACCTTATTCAGGAACCAGGCGGCGCTTTGGTGGCTTTCGCCCATATAAGGCACCATAGATGCCTCGCCATGGCCGGTAAAACCATCGTGCGCTAATTCAACCAGCATTAGCGGGGTAGATGTGCGCGAGAAACCCGATATAGTGAACGGGTGCCGCAGTTCTAATTCATAAGGTCGATAAGTCAGTTTCATGTTAAATTCCAAAGCTAAAAATTTTCGGATACTTCAATGCTTATCTTTGCGACTTATGGCGGTAGAAATTTACAACCCATTTGATACTTTTAACTTTAGCAACCGGATCTGTTTCCTCACAGGCCAACCCGTTAACCCAGATGAAGAACGGATCCAGGTTTTCCCGCAATGGCTGATGACCCGTTACCAGCTGGAAGAAAAACCGTTTAAGTTATTAGACGAAAGCATCACCACCTATAAAGAGCTGAAAGTCCCCTGCACTACCGAAATTAATAACCGTTTTTTTGTGCCTTTGGAAGATGAAATGTCCATAGCGTTTGATAAGGGTTACGACGCCGTAAAGGCGGTAGACGAGCAAAAACTTTTTTTATGGGCGGCTAAGTTTGTATACGGGATGATATTTAACGAAATGCAGGCCGGCATAAAATTACAACATGCCCAGGGCGAGGATTTTAATATCTCGCAATCCATCATTCATAAATTCAGCCATCTGCACCTGATGCTGCAAAGCATTAACAAGCCGATATTTTTTGATGGCTTTAAGCCATTCAGCCTGTTCCTGTTCAAGGTAAATAATGCCGAAGATGATTTTGTTTACCGCGACGAGATCAATACGCTAACGTTCTCCATCCGCCTGCGCGATATGGGTTTGATCATCTGCTTGCAGGATAATGGTGCCAACCAGCGCTATCATAAAGAGCTGCTGGATAAAATTGGCGGGGAGCCCCTGCACCCTATCCAATTTGAAGAATTTTGCGGAAAGGTGTTTTACTCGGCCTACCTGTTTAACCGTATGCCCGAATATAACCAACTACCCGTTGGCGACGAACTATACCTGGAAGCCATGCCCCTGCGCGGCATGAACAGTAAGCCCTTGTTTGATCACTGGCAAAACAAAACCTACGGCCAGGTACTGGAAAACTTTTGGAAAAAATGGGGCTACTTGTTGCTGGAGATCATTAAAAACCCCGAGAAGCCAATGAGCTTTTTGCTTAATGCTGATGGGGAGTTTGCCCCGGCGGGCACGATAGGGCTACCAGCATAAAGCTTGCGCAGCAAACAGAAGTACCAACGATTATAAATAAGCCTGTAATTATTTAAACGTGTAAAACTTCCTCATACAGGCATAACACATGTATCGCCGTATGGGAAGCCAAAAAAGCAGTGCCTTTACAAAAAGCCCGCGAGGGATCCGTTCGGCCGAGGTGGAATGGCATTTAACACACATAATTTCCTTTGACATGGATTTTCCAATAGATAGGGCCCTAAATAGAGGTATTGTTTACTATACGGCAAATTTATAGCGTTGTAGCGGCATTTTTACCCACCCATTCGGGTGGTTATTAAAATATAAGTTAATTGGGGGTGGACAAATTGGGGTCAACCCGGTTCGTGTATTTTGCTTACGGCCTGGGCCCGGTTAGATATTTCCATTTTGTCGAAAATGTTGCGGGTATGAAATTTGATGGTATTTACCGATAAGAATAAGCGGTCGCCTATTTCCAGGTTGGTGAGGCCATCGGTTATTCCTTTTAAAACTTCGGCTTCCCGCTCTGTAAGGTGATACTTTGCCTGTACGTTATCAAATACCTGCGCGGCCTTTTCGGCCGACTGGTTTTGCAAGCTAATTTCGTTAAAAAGATAACGGTCAATCTCCAGGCGGAAGTGCTGGTTTTGCCTGTGCAACTCGTCCACACTATAAATAAGCGCTACCGACAGGATAAACATTTCTATCATATTAGCTACCTCTAACTGGCCGGTAAACATATCAAACCAAAATATCCCCAGCAGATGCAGCACATAAAAATTGATGGTAAAAAACAACAATACACCATAAGCCATGGCAAAGTATTTAGCAAACGGATGCTGTTTAACGCGGTACAGGCTAATTACCCAATACATGGCCAGGTTGCCAAATACCGCTATTTCCCCTATTAAAAAGCCGTATAATTTGGGGTAATAAATGCCGGTGATATAGGCTATCATAATAAGAGCTATAAACGCGGTATTTGCCCATTTTAACCACCAATAGGTTTTGCGGATCTCTAAAAAAGAGGTGGCAAACAGCGCCCCGCTCATGCATAGGCCCAGGTGCAAAAGCAAATCGGCATGGTTTAGTAAAAAAGCGTTTTGTGTGAATATGGGAAAGTGGCTGTTGGAATACAGGAATGATAACACCAGGAACAGCAGGAAGCTGTTATAATACAGAAATCGCCTATCCTTAAATACAAAAAACAAGAACAGGTTTGCTAAAAAAACAATGATCACCACACCATGGTACAAACCTAATTGAAAAAGCAGCAACAGGTTAAATTTAGCGTACCCGGCAACCGTATATATATGTACCGGAAAAAGCACCGATTTTTTAAACGAGGCCTTTAAAAAGTACAACGTATTGGTCCCTTGCAATTTAAAGGTTGGCGGCCCCAGGCGCGATTGATTTTTGTAAAAGTTATTACCAGCGTAACTCACCAGTGCCAGCGTATCGGCCTGTAGCCGGTATAGTGCAATCGTATCCAGGTGTTCGTTCCAGATAGTTAAAATAAGGCCATCAACAGGGATGGGCTGGTTAATGTTAAGTTTAAACAAATAGCTGCCCTTGTTGGCTAATGCAGGCAGATGGACAAGTTTGGTAAGCGGTATAAAATTTAATTTGCTGACAATATATTTGCCTTTTTTTTGGGGGTTAACATCATGATAGTAAGCGGTTGAAAAGGTTACCTGGCCCTTAACTACAAAGGCTGTGGAAAGAAACAACAAAACAAAAAAAACGCGCAATTTCATTTCGCCATAAATATAGTTGAATTTAGGCTTTACAAACAGCTAATTAATAGCGGGGAGCCTAATTATTACTACCATGGGGTGTGTTTTTATACTATCTCAGCAGCCCCAGCTTTTATACCGGCACCAAATTACGAGTGATTAATGCGCTTGCTTAAATGTGCCCATGATGCCCTTGGATCCAGCAATAATTACACAAGTTAAGTTGCGCTAAACTTGCTGGGTCCGAACTTCAACCGGGCTATCCGTTATATGGCTAATACAGTTTGCCCCATTTGTGCTTCTTTCACTTTTTCGGCCACGCGTTTAATAAACAGGTAATTGGTAGCGCCCCCAATAATACCACCAACTACCGGCACCAACCTTTCGGCCGTGCGGGTACCTAATAGTAGCATTAGTTTTTCGGCAATGCTTTCCATCATGGTTTTAGAGAGGGCAATACCGGCTTCCACTTTTAATGATGTAGCTATCATCCCCATAAACTCTTCAAACCCTAAACGGTAACTGCCCTGGTTTGCATACATAATAGCCATGGTTACCCTAAATTGCTGGGTAATCAGGTTGGCCATATCTACCGGCATGCCCACAATCATGGTAAACATACCGCCACTGCCCGACAGTACACCCGAGCCTGCTGCCAGGTAAGCGCATTGGTCTATAAACTTATCCAGCCCAAGCTTATCTACACCGTTTTTGATGCTCAGCTGGTCTATATGGTCAAAAATCTGTTTAAAGCCCTGTTCGGATAGTTTGGCGGCTTGATTTTTCAAGCCATCACTTAGCTTTTTAAATGGTAATATTTTCATGGCGATATTTTATCGCAGCAAGTAGTACTATTTACGTGCCAAGTTTAAAGAGCTGCCAAAATGCTCACCGCGATCATTTTTTTATCAGTGTATAACATGATAATAGCCCTGATAAGCCTATCATCAAATATAATAACATCTTACTTTTTTGCAAGTGTGTATGTGGCCGAAAGATCCGTCGGGCTAAACATATCGAATATCGCTTCTGCGCCACCTGCTGAACGCCCCGAGGAAGACGCGCCAACAACCATCACCTCGCCCGGTGCCAGTTTGGGCATCACGCCGCCATTAACAATTATCTTATAATCGAATGCCGAGCGGTCATCCATCAAATGGCTGATATATTTAAGCGGTAATTGTAACTCATAGGTCCATACGCGTTTGGCATCAACAGCCGAAGCCGCCTTAATACCATCGGTATTGTATACCGAGATCAGCGTATCGGTGATCTGTTTTATACCCGATATGCCTATCTCTTTTGAATTGGCCGCGAATTGCTCATTAATGACCGATAGCAGGCTATCCTGGTTGAGTTTTTTGTTGCGCATCATGAGCGTGATGTTAGACCTTTTATCTTGGTCTATCAGCGGAAAGGTCAAGCTAACCGGGCCGGCCTTATCGGCTTTAGACCGGTTTTTGATAGCGAGTGTTATCCCCCGCGAAAGTATCTTTTTGGTATTATCAAAACGCGGATCAGCGCCTACCTGTATGGCCAGGTACAAGTTGTCCTCGTCATTTGCCATGGTATAATAGATCTGTGTCGACCTGTTGTAGGCCTGGAAATTACCTACCCATTCCGTATCCTTACCATCTATTTTAATATTATCCGGGGCGTATACGCCGTCTTTTTGTTCGGCAGGGAGTTTTTGGGCATTACTGCTAAAGGCGAAGAGCAACGCGCTGAGCGCAAGTAAGTATCTCCATTTCATAACGATAATTTTAATGTTAGGTTGATCAGTTAAGGACTATCGAACGAATCTACGATATTTTCGTAGAAAACAAAGGAATAAAATACTTTATGTTGCCCGTGGGAGCAAAATAGTGCCTTTTTATGTCAACCCTCGCAAAACACAATACATTGATTATCAATCTATTAAAAAAAGTAAATATTAAATTGTGTAAACTTTGTGTAAACCCTTTATCGCAAGCCCGCTGGGGCACAGGACTTGTATGGTTATTGAATATCCACCGTCCCCGCCACTTCTTCCAGCAGGCTAACCGCGTCGGTAATGCTATGCACGTTATCCATGCTTAGGCGCAGACTACCTTTTATCTCCTTCAGGTTGGCGCGGCGATGGTTGAATTGCAAATAGGTAAGCACATTGTTAAAGGCCGCCGTTTCAAAATACGGCGATTGCTGGTTGGAGAGAAAGTAGCCCCGCAACACATTCTTTTTCAGCGAGATCTTTTCAAACCCAATTACCTTGCCCAACCATTGCAGGCGCATGGTGTTCAGCAGGTCGTTCACCTGTGCGGGGATAGGCCCAAAGCGGTCGTGCAGTTGCTGCTGAAAGGCGCGCAGTTCGGCTTCGTTTTCCAGTTTAGATAACTCGGTATACAGGTTATAGCGTTCACCAATATTGGTTACATATTCATCCGGGATCAATATCTCCAAATCGGTATCTATCTGCGTAAAGCTAACATACGGGCGCGGCTTATCATCGGGGAATACATCCTTAAACTCATCATCCTTCAATTCCTGTATGGCTTCGTCCAGTATCTTGTGGTACATCTCGAAGCCAATTTCGGCAATAAAGCCGCTTTGCTCGGCACCCAGCAGGTTACCGCTTCCGCGGATATCGAGGTCGCGCATGGCCACGTTAAAGCCGCTGCCCAAATCGCTAAATTCTTCAATAGCGCTCAAACGCTTGCGGGCCTCGCTGGTGAGGGTTGATAACGGCGGACTCAGCAAATAGCAGAACGCTTTTTTATTGCTCCGGCCCACACGCCCGCGCATTTGGTGCAGGTCGCTCAGGCCAAACATGTGGGCGTAGTTAATAATGATGGTATTGGCGTTGGGGATATCCAGCCCGGCTTCGATAATGGTAGTAGCCACCAGCACATCGTACTCGTGGCTTACAAATTTCAACATCACATCCTCCAGCGCGTCGCCCTCTAATTGGCCGTGGGCAATGCCAATGCGGGCCTTAGGTACCAGTTTATGGATCATGCCACCCAATTGCGGCAAATCGGCCACGCGGTTATGAATAAAGAACACCTGCCCCTGGCGGTCCAGCTCAAATTCTATCGATTCTTTGATCAGCTTATCGTTAAACACATGTAGCTCGGTCACCACCGGCTGGCGGTTAGGCGGCGGGGTGCTGATAATGGACAAGTCGCGCGCGCCCATCAGCGAGAAGTGCAAGGTACGGGGGATCGGTGTGGCGGTTAGCGTCAGTGTATCTACATTGGCACGCATTTGCTTTAGCTTTTCCTTGGTGCTTACGCCAAACTTCTGTTCCTCGTCTATGATCATCAGGCCAAGGTCCTTAAACTTCACATCCTTGCTTACCAGGCGGTGTGTGCCGATGATGATATCTACCTTGCCCTCCTTCAGCTTTTCCAGCGTTTCTTTGATCTGCTTACTGCTTTTAAAACGGTTTACGTAATCAATATTACAGGGGAAATCTTTCAGGCGGTCGGTAAAGGTTTTGTGGTGCTGGGCGGCTAAAATGGTGGTTGGCACCAATACGGCCACCTGCTTGCTATCGGCCACAGCTTTAAACGCGGCACGGATGGCTACTTCGGTTTTGCCAAAACCCACATCGCCGCAAATCAGGCGGTCCATGGGGTGGGGCGATTCCATATCTTTTTTAAAGTCGGCCGTGGCTTTTTCCTGGTCGGGGGTATCCTCGTAAATAAAGGAAGCCTCTAATTCGGTTTGCAGGTAACTATCGGGCGAAAAGGCATTACCGCTTTGGGCTTTACGTAGGGCGTACAGCTTAATCAGGTCGCGGGCAATGTCTTTAACTTTTTTTTTTGTGGTTTTCTTCAGGCGCTCCCAGGTGTCGGTACCCAGCTTATTCATTTTGGGTACGGTACCCTCCTTGCCGCTGTATTTGCTGATACGGTTTAGCGAGTTAATGTTTACATACAACAAATCATTATCGGCATATACTAAACGGATCATCTCCTGCATTTTGCCGGTAACCTCTACCTTTTCCAGGCCGGCATATTTGCCAATACCATGATCGATATGGGTAACGTAATCGCCAGGTTTCAGGTCGCGCAGCTCTTTCAGCGTAATCGCCTGGCTTCGCTGGTAGCCTTTTTTGAGCTTGTATTTATAATATCGGTCGAAGATCTGATGATCGGTATAGGCGGCTATCTTTTGTTCGCGGTCAACAAAACCCTCGCGGATGGAAATGCTGAGCGGCGTAAACTTAACCGATTTATCCAAATCATCCAAAATGGCATAAAGCCGCTCCACCTGTCGTGCCGAATCGGTGAGGATATAGTTGGTAATACCCTCGGCCTCGTTATTCTTGAAGTTATGAATGAGCAGGGTAAAGTCTTTATTAAAAGATGGCTGCGGCCGGATATCAAAGTTGATGCTTTGGCTGGCGGTATAAAAAAATTGCTTGCCAAATTCGGTAATGGCAAAATCGTGCAACTGGTCGGCAATCAGCTTTTCATCCGTAAAATTAAACTTAGGGTCTATCCATTCCGGGTTCTGATTTTTCTCATCAGCCGATAGCGCTTTCCATAAATTATTGGCCTTTTTGTGGCCGTCCTGTATAATATCAAAGGTAAATTGTACATCCTTGATCCAGATTTGCGTAGACGGATCAATAAATTCCAGCAGGGAAATGTTACTTTCCGTCAAAAATTTGGATTGTACGTTAGGGACGATGGTAATGGTCTTCACCTGCTCCACCGATAGCTGGCTCTCGATCTCGAATGTGCGGATAGATTCGATCAGGTCGCCAAAAAACTCCACACGGTAAGGTAAGTCGTGCGAAAAGGAGAAGATATCTACAATACCCCCACGTACAGAGAACTGCCCGGGCTCGTACACAAAATCAACCCTATCAAAATCATACTCTACCAAAAACTCGTTAATAAAGTCGATGCTCAGCTTATTGTTAACCGCAATCTCCAGTGTATTCTTTTCCAGCGATGCACGATCGATCACCTTCTCGGCCATAGCCTCGGGGTAGGTAACAATCAGCTGGCCGAAATCGGATGTATGGCTCAACTCGTTCAGTACTTCGGCGCGGGCCAAAACGTTGCTGCTATCGGGCTGGGTAAATTCAAAGGGCTTGCGGTACGATGATGGAAAAAGCAGGATCTCCTTACCGGTTAAGCTTTCCAGGTCGGCCTGGAAAAAGCCGGCTTCCTCGCGATCGGGCAGGATAAACAGCATGGGCTTGTGCTGCAAAAAATACAATGCTACCGCCATGGTCGCATCGCTAGATCCAACTAAACCACGTAAGGCAACCCGGGGATTTTTAGATGCATTTAGCGCTGTGGCTAATTGCCTCACCCGTTCGTCGGCCTTGTACTGCTCTAAAATGTCACGGATATTCAAATCGCAGCAAATATAGGAAATTGGCCGTTGATTAAAGCGATTTGGTTGATTGCGCCGCGTATTTGAATTACTTACCCGAAAAATGTCATTTCGAACGTAGAGAGGGATCTCCTAAACATGCGACTAATCACACGCGTAGGAGATCCCCTCAATGTTACCCACGACAGATTTAGCGTAGGGTGTCATGGTGAGCCTGTCGAACCATGGTAGGCAGGCCCACGCACGCACCCTTCGACGGGCTCAGGGTGACACCTCGCCTCTATTATTTACTCCTCTTTTTGAGGGGCAGGCGACGGTTTCTGCATATTCACCATTTCGGTAAAGCTGCGGGCCGCGGTGGTAAAATCGGATGGGATGAGCATTACCGTAGTGGTATTATTGTCGATACCAATTTCCGATAGCATTTGCATGCGGCGCAGTTCCAGGGCAATCGGGCTGCCTTCCATTTGTTTGGCGCCCTGTGTTAATTTAATAGATGCTTCTAACTCAGCTTCGGCTTTAATAATACGGGCGCGCTTTTCGCGGATGGCTTCGGCTTCGCGGGCCATGGCGCGCTGCATGCTTTCGGGGATCTCTACATCCTTCATCTCCACCATCTCAATTTTAATACCCCACGATTCTGTTGCGGCATCCACAATTTTTTGCAGCGTAGCGTTAATGCTTTCGCGTTCGCGCAGCACCTCATCCAAATGGTGCTGGCCGATGATATTACGCAGCGCCGTAACCGAGAACTGGTAAACCGCCTGGTTATAGTTGGCTACCTTAATAATAGCATCCTCGGGGTTTATTACTTTAAACCATAGCACGGCGTTCACCTTAATGGTTACGCTATCCTTGGTAATCGTTTCCTGCTGCTCCAGGTCAACGGTTCGGGTACGGATATCCACCTTCATTTGGGTATCAATAAAAGGGATAATAAAATACAGCCCCGGCCCTTTGGTAGCATGATAGCGGCCTAAGCGGAAAACAATAGCACGCTGATACTCCTGGGCAATACGTACGCCCATAGCCAATAACACCAGTGCAATAAATGCAATAATTAGTAAGTACATGATTTTTTTTGTTTTATGTGATTTGTTTTTTTTGAATCGCCTGCCTGTTTGGTTCCGGGAGGATTTTTAGACGTCGGGGAAAGAGCCACCGGTATGCGATTGTTGAGTAAATGTAGATACATTAACAATCATCCTGCAAATATATTTTAGCAATCAGCACAGATACAGCACAGTTGGGGGAAACTCACCCGCCTGGCGCGGCAATGTTGCTCTGCCTGCCGGTTATACTCACCCGCCCATCGCTGCGCTGGGGCACCCTCTCTTCGGCTTCGCCGGAAAGAGGGGTTAAGGTAACCACCACACCTCCTGCTCTCTTTCCGCGCAGCGAAGAGAGGGCCGACGAGTGAAACGATGTCGGGGTGAGTAGCTCTGCGGCTTTAGTTACCTGTTAGCCGATATCTTATTGGTCAATGCCACAAAATCATCCACGCTCAAACGCTCGGCACGGAGGTCGAGCATCGGCTCATCCGTCATTTTTTCTTTATTGATAAGCGATGATACCGCGTTGCGTAATGTTTTGCGGCGCTGGTTAAAGCCTGCTTTTACTACCTGCCAAAATAGTTTCTCGTCGCAATTTAACGCGCCGGTTTCGTTCCGTGTTAAACGGATAACTGCCGATAGTACCTTTGGCGGCGGGTTAAATACGCCGGCCTTTACGGTGAACAAATACTCTACCTTGTAATAAGCCTGCAAAAAAACACTCAGGATGCCATACTCCTTGCTGCCCGGTTTGGTAGCGCAGCGTTCGGCTACTTCCTTTTGGAACATGCCAACTACTTCCACCACCTTATCGCGGTTATCCAGCACTTTAAATAATATTTGCGACGAGATATTGTAAGGGAAGTTGCCGATAATGCCGAAAGGACCGGTTGAAATGGTATCAAAATCCATCGCCAAAAAATCGGAATTGATCAAGCGCTCGCCCAGCTGGGGATATTTCTTTTTCAGGAACAGGTACGATTCGGTATCAATGTCTATCAGGTAAGTTTCCAGGTCGGGCTTTTGTAGCAGGAAGTCCGATAGTACGCCCATACCCGGGCCTACTTCCAGCACGCGGGTATATTTGCCCTCGTATTGCAGGCTGTCCACTATTTTAGCGGCAATGTTTTTGTCGGTTAAAAAGTGCTGGCCCAGATGTTTTTTAGCGCTGACGAGAGACATAGGTAATTGTTTATGTGAGCAAATTACGTCATATTTGCGGAAAGCCGAAAGCTAAAAGCACAAAGCGGGAAGCTAAGATCAATATAATCAATAACCAAAATATGCGAGATCATACCGGCAATCGGTGAAATCACAACATAATCGGTGAAATCTATCATATCAAAATGGATAAAATTAAAATAGGGATCAGTATAGGCGATGTTAACGGCATTGGCCTGGAGATCATTATCAAAACCTTAGCCGACGCGGCCGTATTGAATTACTGCACCCCAATTGTTTACGGGCATACCAAAGTGGCATCGTTCCACCGCAAAACGGTTAATGTGCAGGACATGAACTTTAATGTGATTGACGAGGCCGCGCAGGCACAACATAAAAAAGCCAACATGATTAATTGCTGGGAAGAGGATGTGAAGATAGACCTGGGCGAGAGTAACGAGATTGGTGGCAAATATGCTTTCCTATCGTTAGAACGTGCCACTAACGATTTGTTGAGCGGGCAAATAGACGCGCTGGTTACCGCGCCGATAAATAAAGAGAATATCCAAAGCGAGGAATTTAAATTCCCCGGCCATACCGAATATTTGCAGGATCGCGATAAAGCCCCCGAATCGTTAATGTTTTTGGTGAGCGATACCTTGCGCGTTGGTGTGGTTACGGGGCATATCCCTGTTTCGCAAATACCGCAGGCCATTACTACCGAAAAAATATTGGCCAAGCTAAAGCTGATGGATGCCAGCCTGAAAAAGGATTTTTGGATCCGTAAACCTAAAATTGCCGTGCTGGGCTTAAACCCGCACGCGGGCGACAACGGCCTGATTGGCGATGAAGAGCAAAAGGTAATTATCCCGGCTTTGGAAGAGGCCCGCGCTGCCGGTATAATGGCATTAGGCCCTTATCCAGCCGATGGTTTTTTTGCCAATGCCGCCTATCATAAATTTGATGCCGTGCTGGCTATGTACCACGACCAGGGCCTGATCCCATTTAAACAGATCTCGTTCGAATCGGGCGTTAATTATACCGCCGGTTTAAGCTTTGTGCGCACATCGCCCGATCATGGTACCGCTTATGATATTGCCGGACAGGGTAAGGCATCTGAAATATCTTTCCGCGAGGCTTTGTTTACGGCCATCCATATTGTAAAACACCGCCGCGAAAACCTGGTACTGAACGAAAACCCGCTGCAATTTACCAAGTTGAGCAGGGACAGGGATTAGGCTTTTGTTATAGAATCATCAGGCTTGCGGAGTTTTAAAAACTTTGTAAGCTTTACGCCCCTCCGGGATATTTATGCTTTCCCCGCTATGGTTAAATGCCCCACTCCTAACAAAATAGATTTTCCCGGTAATTGAAATTGAACAGAATATTTGTCAAATTTGTAGTACCTTGACCCTTGATACATTGCTAACCGTGAAATTCAATCCGATACTATGAAAAGAATACTCATCGTTGATGATGAAGTTAATGTTGGGTTATTGCTATCCAAATTTTTAACCCGCAACAATTTTGATGTAACTACCGCTAACAACGGTGCGAACGCCATGGAACACCTTAAAAACGGGGAGTTTGACCTGGTGCTTTGCGATTTCAGGCTGGAGGATACCGACGGCCGGCAAATGCTCATCAATATTAAAACCAACTATCCTAAAACAGGCGTTATTATTATTACCGGTTACTCGGATATAAAAATGGCTGTTGAACTGATAAAAATGGGGGCTTATGATTATATCACCAAACCCCTGTACCCCGACGAGATCCTGAATACCATTACCAAGGCTATTGAAACCCGCCATGCCCTGCTGGAGGAAGAACCCGTTGCGGCAGCCACATTAAAATCGGGTAAAAAGCAAGTTTTATCGGCCGAGTTTGTAGCGGGCCAGTCAAGGGCTTCCAAGGAATTACTCCGGCAGATTGAACTGGTGGCCCCAACCAATTACAGTGTAATTATTATGGGCGAAAGTGGTACCGGTAAAGAATCGGTAGCCAAAAGTATCCACCTGAACAGCCCCCGCCACGATCAGCCATTTATCGCGATGGACTGCGGATCGTTAACTAAGGAACTGGCGCAAAGCGAATTTTTTGGGCACGAAAAAGGCTCGTTCACCGGCGCGCTTTATACCAAAATAGGCCACTTTGAAATGGCTAATGGCGGTACCCTGTTTTTAGATGAAGTAGGTAATTTATCGTACGATATACAAGCCGCCCTGCTGCGTACCGTGCAGGAACGTAAGGTAAAACGTATAGGCAGCACTAAAGAGATCGATTTGGATGTGCGCATAATAGTGGCTACTAACGAGAACCTGCAGGAGGGGATCCAAAAAGGCCGTTTCCGCGAAGATTTGTTTCACCGCTTTAACGAGTTTGGTATTTATATGCCCGCCCTGCGCGAGCGTGGCGGCGATATTATGCTGCTGGCCAACCACTTTTTAAAAATGGCTAATGATGAACTGGGCCGCCATGTTACCACATTTGGGCCCGAGGTAGAAGAATGCTTTTTAAGCTACCGCTGGCCGGGCAATATCCGCGAGTTGAAGAACGTGGTACGCCGTGCAGCCCTGCTAACCGAGGGTGATGTGGTGCAAATGAAAGCCCTGCCACTGGAAATATCTATTAACACCAAATACACCACGCCAGAACCGGTTGCGGCCAATCACTATAATGAGCCCCAGGCATCAAAAGAGCCCAAGCACGACCTAAAAAATGCTGCGCTGGAGGCCGAGTACGATACCATTTTAAGGGTACTGCGCGAGGTGAATTTTAATAAAACCAAAGCCGCCGAAATTTTACAGATAGACCGTAAAACACTTTACAATAAAATGAAGGCCATTAACCTGGGCAAATAACAACAATGGAGCCGGAGGAAAAAAAAACCGTTGATGTTGAGGTGCTGCGTACACTAAAGCACGACATTAAAAATGAGCTTTCGGGCATGATCCTGTGCCTGGAGCAGCTTCGTTATGAAATAACCGACCCGCAACCCGACTGGAAATATTACATGGATTCCATTAGCAATGGTTGCAGCAACATTAATAAGTTTTTGAACGAGGCAGAATAAGGAGTCCGGAAGACCGGAAGTCGGAAAGTCCGGAAGCAGGACTATTCTTGCATATCTTCCTGCTCAATCTTTCTGACTTTCTGACTTTCCCTCCAACCTTTTCCGCGCTTTTTTGTTTAAATTTTAGAAAAATTTTTACACGCCATCCAATGTCTATCTTTAACTATAAACAGCGTAATAATATTACCCTGATCAGCATTGTTTTGCTGGGCTGTTTGTTATTTTACGCGCTTAGCGACCTGTTTAGTTCTATACTGGGGGCCATTGTATTATACACCATTTTCAGGCCGTTTTATCTTTACCTGGTCGAGCGCAAAAACTGGAACAAGGCCCTGGTAGCTGTTATCATTATTATGATCTCCATTATACTGGTGGTAATTCCTTTCCTTACGCTCAGCTTTATGATGATCGATAAGATCTCGACACTTAACCGCAACTCCTTCCCTATAGAACAATGGCTGGGCAAGCTGGATCATTTTGCCGGTTCAAACTTTAAGCAGCCCCACCTGGCCGATAATATTATGCTCAGGATAGGTTCGCTGGCTACCGATCTGTTCCCGTCTATACTAAGCAGCGCGGCCAGTATCATTATCACCCTGCTGGTGATGTATTTTATATTGTACTTTATGTTTGTACAAATGCGCGAATTTGAGGCCGGCCTGCTGCGTTATGCCCCTTTCCGCGAGCAGCATGCCATGAAGTTTGCCGTTGCCCTGCGTAATGCTACCTACTCTAATGTATTGGGCCAGGGCATTATCTCTATTGTGCAAGGTGTATTGCTGGCTAACGGGTTTTTAATTTTCGGTATCCCTGATCCCATTTTTTGGGGTGTAATAGGGGTGTTTATTTCCTTTTTGCCGGTGGTTGGCGCGCCTACCCTATGCATACCCGCGGCTATTATTGTAATGGCTAACGGGCACACGCTAAAAGGTGTTTTATTACTGGCTTACGGCATTTTGTTTATTGGTAATGTAGATAATGTGCTGCGGATGATCATTAATAAGCGGGTAGCCAATACGCATCCCATCATTTCTATAATAGGGGTATTTATTGGCATCCCTCTTTTTGGTATATTAGGGCTGGTTTTTGGCCCGGTGCTGCTATCGTATTTTTTACTGCTGGTAGAAATTTATGAAACAAACCGCATGGCTGCCGACCGTTTAGAGCGTATTAAAACAGGCCCCGATATTTGAAATTAAAAGGCGATTATTGTAAATAATTGCGAAATGATAATAATTTGACCGCCCCGATAACGTTAAGAACACATAGAAACACGATTTTTGAAAAAAAATACCCGATAAAAAAAACAATTGTTCAACTTAAAAATTATAATACTATGAATGATAACACAAAGGTAGTTGTAGCATTGCTGGCAGGATTAGCAGCAGGAGCAGCGTTAGGTATATTATTTGCCCCCGACAAGGGAACCGAAACCCGTGATAAACTCAGCGAATCATTAAAAAACCTGGGCGACTCGATCAAAGAAACGGCTGCTGCCGAAATAGACAACCTTGTTGGCTTTAAAGACAAGATTGTGGATAGCATTAAAAGCAAAGTAAAAGGCGCCGAAGAGGAATACCAGGACGACCTGGAACACGCTTAAGCATAAAATATCATATTGCCGTTTCCGTTTATGCGGGAACGGCATATTTATAACAAAACACCTGCATGGAAGACAAAGACAAGAAGGAACAGCCGCCAATAATTGACCAGGTTAAGGAATACCTGGAAACTTATTTAGAACTGGCCCGCCTAAGGGCTATTGAAAGGGGCACATCCATATTTGCCGGCATAGTAACCGATGTTTTTATTATACTGGGCTTGTCTATCACCATGTTATTTGCCAGTATTACACTTGCGCTATTATTAGGTAGTGTGTTTGGATCGGCGTGGTTGGGCTTTGGCTGCGTATCGCTGGTATACATCATCATTATTGTTTTTGTAATGCTATTCCGCAAAAGTTTGGAACGCCCTATTGTTAATGCCCTGCTAAAACGCCTTTTTAAATAACAAACGTGATGAATCTACAAATCAGAAATATTGATGATCTGCATAGCGAGATTGCACGGCTTAAAGGGTTAGAGCAGGAACAAAAAGCAGCCATTGGGCAGCGTTTCAGTAGCCCATCGGCTATATTTTCTACCCTATTCTCCGTGTTTCCAAAATCGGCAGCTACCGAAGGGATAAAGGAAAGCGGCGTATTTAGCCAGGATTATTTTGGCCTGCTTTCGCGGATTATTTTGCCATTTGCTTTAAATAAAACAGTATTCAGGCATTCTAACTTCATCGTGAAAACACTGGTTGGCCTGGTATCGCAAAAAGCCTCACACTTTATTAGCGAAGATTCGGTAACCGGTATTTGGGATAAAGCCAAATCACTATTAGGCAAGTTTACCGCGGGTAAAAAGAGCAAGCCCGTAAAGCCTGAAAATTTGAAAGGCTTTGGCATACCGCCAATGTAGTATCACTATTGCTTTCTTATTGCATTTGTTTTTTACCGCACCGGGTAATTAATAGGCATCATATACTTTCATAAGCGATTATGAATTTTGAATAATTATCTTTTTCTTTGTTTTTAATTAGTCTAAATAAGAATGAAGAAAATAAACCTGATAGCCTTACTTATTATTGCAATGGTGAGCAAGGCAAATGCACAATCAAAATTTGAACAGGATAAGGCCGCTATTAAAGCTTTGGCGGGCTATTATAAAGTAACCTTTAATTATGCCGAAACCTTTGCGCCCGATGCGGCGTACCAATTCCATCCGCGCTATAACTCGTGGGGATATGAGTGGGCGGTAATATCCGAAGATTCACCTAAAAAAATTGTGATCCAGCACTTATTGGTAACCGGCGATAGTTCGGTTATTAAACACTGGCGCGAGGATTGGGTGTATGAGGAACCCAATATGCTGGCCTTTGACCAAAACAATACCTGGAAAATGACACAACTGAAGTCCGAAGAAGTAAAAGGCCGCTGGGTACAAAAGGTTTTCCAGGTGGATGATAGCCCGCGTTACGAAAGCATTGGCACCTGGGTACATGTTGATGGCCGCCACCAATGGCAAAGCGAAACCGATTCGCCGCTACCCCGCCGGGAGTTTACCAAACGCAGCGATTATAATGTTTTGCGCCGGGGTAACCGTGTATACCTGACCGATAAGGGCTGGATGTACGAGCAGGACAATAAAAAGATGATCCGCAGCGCTACCGGCGATAAACTGCTGGCGCAGGAAAAAGGCTACGAAGAATTTACCAAAGCCGACCCTAAGGAGTTTGCCTACGCGCAAGGCTGGTGGAAACAACAACAAAGCTACTGGACAGACGTACGCCTGGTTTGGGACGATATTTATGCCAAACACCCTGTAATTAAGCTGGAAAACAAAAAAGACGGCAAGCTATTATTTGAAAGGTTGTTCGATCTGGGCGATCAATCCGTAAAGGAAAAATGGTCGTCGGCTAAAAATAAGGAAGAGGTGAATAAGGTGATTAATACCTATTTGGGCAGCGTTTAGTTATTCATCCCCTTTTTTCAACAAATCAGGCCGGCGTTGCTGCGTGCGCTCTAATGCTTGTTCAAAGCGCCATTTTTCAATTTCGGGGGTATTGCCGCTGAGCAGGATATCCGGCACACGGTGCCCGTTCCAATCGGCCGGTCGGGTATACACCGGCGCGTCCAGCATATCGTCCTGAAAAGAATCGGACAAGGCCGATGTTTCGTCGGACAGTACACCGGGGATCAATCGCACCACAGCATCAACCACAATAGCCGCTGGCAATTCGCCGCCCGAGAGGACATAATCGCCAATGGAGATCTCGCGGGTAACAAACAAATCGCGGATGCGCTGGTCGATGCCTTTATAATGGCCACAAAGTAGCATAATATTTTGTTTGATAGAAAGCTGATTGGCAATGCCCTGGTTCAGCGTTTCGCCATCGGGACTTAAAAAAATGATCTCGTCGTAATCGCGCTCAGCTTTCAGCTTATTAATGCAAGCTGCAAAAGGCTCAATGGTCATCACCATGCCGCTGCCGCCGCCGTAGGGGTAATCATCTACACTTTTTTGCTTGTTGGTGGCGTAATCGCGCAGGTTATGCACGTGTATTTCGGCAATGCCCTTTTTTTGCGCGCGCAGTAAAATAGAATGGGCAAAGGGGCTTTCCAGCAAACCCGGCAAAACGGTGATGATATCAAAACGCATGGCGCAAAGATACGTTTTGTAGTCGGGAAGTCCGAAAGACAGGAAGTCCGGAAGAAAGCCTAATGATGATATATCCTATATCTTTCGGACTTCCCGTCTTCACCGACTTCCGGTCTATCTCTCTACCCCTTCCAATCGGGCGAGGCCGGTATGCGGCATTGTATTGTCCAATGGTGGCCAAAAGGGTCTTTCAAATCGCCCTGGCGGTAGCCATACTCAAAGTCGGTTACCGGCGATAATATAGTTGCGCCCGCTGCTACAGCCTGGTTAAACACGGCATGTACATCGGCCGTCATTAGTCCCAGGGTTACCACGCCGGTATGTTGTTCGGGATTAAAGGTATCCGTACGCGGCATCACCTCGTGCAAATGAAACAGCGCGTCATCAATGGTAAATTCGGCCACATGTATACTGCCATCATCATTTTTCAGGCGCATGTGTTCAACGGCGTTGAACGCGTTTTTATAAAAATCAATATCGGTTACCCCATTACGGATAGTAAGCATGGGGGCAAAGGCGGTTTTTGTTTCCATAATTTATATATTTAAGTAATAGCCGAAAGGCAAAGCTTTCGCTTTTATCCTTTCGGCTTTAAGCTTTCTTAATCGGTTCCCTCTAATTTAAATATTTCTTCTACAGGTTTTTCAAATACACGGGCAATTTTTAAGGCCAATACGGTTGATGGCACGTAGCGGTTACTCTCGATCGTATTAATGGTTTGGCGCGATACACTCACCAGGTTGGCCAAATCGGCCTGGGTAATGTTTTTAATGGCGCGCTCAACGCGGATGTTGTTTGTCATGGCGGGCCAAATTTAGTTTAATGAGCGGTTTAAACGATACAGCACCCACCTAAAACGGATGATAAAGAACACCAGTGGTACCCATAAATTTAAACGTAGTATATCTATTGTATCTATCCCGGTGGTAAATACCAGGCTGATGATCAGGATCAGATAATTAAGATAAATAGCCCACTGCAGCGAATCGAGCCGTAATTGCGAAATATGTTCGTCTTCAGTTTTTTCTTTCGAAAAAGCGATCATTAACAGGCCGATAACAATCAGTACATAAGTTAAAATAAAAAAAACATGGTGATGATTAAATAGGCCCGTATCGTTATCATCAAAACGGATATGCATCAATTGCAGTAAGTGTATGAGCGGGAAATGCACAAACACAATTAAGGCAAGGCCAATAAACTTAAAATAGTAGGGAAATAGGAATCGTGTTTTCATATTTGTAAAGTTTAATTTACCAAATGTAAAATAAACCTTACAAATGTCAAATATGTTTGACAAAAAAACAGATATTTATTTTTAATTATCAAAAAATATTGTTTTAAGCATGTATAATTCCGTTTAGCCATTTTTTAATTCCATCAAATAAATTACCTTAAGGCTTTGTAATATATTGTAAGGCTTTGCATACATTTGAACAGGAAATTTGATATGAAGTAAACGATGCTAAAAAAAAACAATTTTCCTTTTTTTGTTGTTTTTAAAACTTTAAGGAATAAAACCTTTTAATTTGCAACAACGTATACAAACAATATGAATATAGATTCCCGGCCGGTAAGTATTTTGTTAGTTGATGACGATGAGATTAACAACTTCATCAGCATTAAGCTGATTAAAAAGGCTCTTATAAATACAGAAATTACAGCTTGCCTGAACGGGAAATTCGCGATAGATCAACTTTGGGAGATCTACAGCAAAGACCCATCCGGGCTTCCCGATTATATCCTGCTGGATATTAACATGCCTATAATGAATGGCTGGGAGTTTTTAGATGAGTACGAAAAACTGCAAATAGACTCAAAGGGCAAAACCAAAATCTTTATTATTTCATCATCGGTTTTCAGTAACGATATCGCCAAGGCAAAATCATACCCCCTGGTGGTTGATTTTGTATCTAAACCGCTGAATATTGAAAAGATAAACGAATTGTTTACCAAGGGCGGCACCCGCTAAGCGGGTTTTACAATAAAAGTATCGTTTTCGTATTGTACTGTCCCAACGGCGTTGCTTTTGGCGTGATAGAACAGGCATTTCCAACCCTCGGCTGCTGCTATTTTACCATAATCTTCGCGTAGTTGCATGGCTTTGCGGCCATCATAATCATATTTAGCTATAAAGCGGCGTATCAGTTGTTCCGGCTCCGGCAGCTCATCACCGCCAAAAAAGCATTTATCTGTACCATCATTCAGCCACCATACCTGGTGGTTAGGGCAATGCCCGCCCGATAACTCATAACGCATCCCCGGTTTAAATTCGCCCGAACCCTCAACAAAGGTCAACTTAGCCGATCGTTCTAAAACCTCGAAGATCTCTTTATGATAGCTGGATGATTTACCGGTAATGGCAAATTCCCACTCGCCTTTTTGTATCACATATTGGGCATTGGGGAACGATGGCTCAAACCGGCCGAGCTGATCCACCACCAACCCGCCCGAATGATCGTAATGCAGGTGCGACATCAGTACCAGCGTCACATCATCCGGATCGAAGCCCGCATTGCGGATATGCTGGTGCAGCCACAACTCATCGCGGGTATCCTTATAACCCAAACCCGCATCCAGTAATATGAGGTCATCGCCCATTTTCACCAAAAAAGGGTTTACATGGATAAACAACGATGCCGGCCTGTCCCTAAAATTATCCACCTGCGGATCAAAAGGAATAAACTTTTTTGTAGCATCAACCGAATATGAGCCTTCACCTAATACAAAAATTTCCATTATGCAGCTTTCCCCGATATTTGAATGTAATTTTGGATCAAAGATATTAACCACTGATGGTAAATGTATCAGGCATGGGTAAAATATACTTTGCGGCTTATTTAACCACAAAGTACGCAAAGGAAGAAATTACAAAGACCACAAAGCTTTGCGGGTTTGATAAGTAATTTTTACTTTGTGATCTTTGTGGAAAAATCTTTGTGCCCTTTGTGGTTAAATTAAAATATGCAAAAACGCTGGACGGTAAAACAAACGCAGGATGAAAACGCGGTGCAGGATTTAGCTGCCGGTTTGGGTATTGATCCCATTTTAAGCAGCCTGCTGATGCATAGGGATATCCAAACCTTTGACGAAGCCAGATATTTTTTCCGCCCGCTGATAGAACACCTGCACGATCCTTTCCTGATGGCCGGGATGGAGCAGGCTATTGAGCGGATTAATAAAGCCATCGGTCAAAACGAAAAGATCCTGATCTACGGCGATTATGATGTGGATGGCACTACCTCGGTAGCGCTGGTTTACAGCTTTTTCAGCAAGCGTTATAACAACCTGGAATATTATATCCCCGATCGTTATTTGGAAGGCTACGGGATCTCTACCAAAGGTATTGACTATGCCACGCAAAATGGCTTCGCGTTAATTATAGCACTGGATTGCGGTATTAAATCGGTTGATAAAATAGCTTACGCTAATACCCTTGGCGTTGATTTTATTATTTGCGATCACCACTTACCCGGCAATGAATTGCCCGCGGCAGTGGCCCTGCTCGATCCCAAACGCCCTGGCTGCGATTATCCTTATAAAGAACTTTCGGGCTGCGGTATTGGCTTTAAGCTGATACAGGCTTATGCCCAGGCACATGATATCGCGTTTGAAGAAATCACCTGCTACCTTGACCTGGTGGCTATTAGTATAGCCTGCGATATTGTACACATTAATGGCGAGAACCGGGTGCTGGCCCATTACGGCCTGCAGCAAATTAACACCAACCCCTGTATTGGCGTAAAAGCCCTGATGGGTGTGGCGGGCAAAAGCGCAACCTATACTATTAGCGATGTGGTTTTCCTGCTCGGCCCGCGCATAAATGCCGCTGGGCGTATTGATGATGCCAAACATGCGGTGGCTTTATTAATTGCCTGCCACGAGGATGATGCTAATGCCAAAGGCGTACTTATCAATATCCAAAACCAGGAACGTAAGGAACACGACCTGAATATTACCGGCGACGCGCTGAGCATGATTGATAATGATGAGATACTGATAGGCCGAAAATCGACCGTGGTTTATAACGAAGGCTGGCATAAGGGTGTGATAGGTATTGTGGCATCGCGCCTAACGGAGAAATATTATCGCCCAACCATAGTGCTTACCCGGTCGAACGGGCATGTGGCCGGTTCGGCACGCTCGGTTAGGGGATTTGACTTGTACGAGGCCTTATGCGATTGTGCCGACCTGCTCATCCAGTTTGGCGGGCATAAATACGCGGCCGGTTTAACTATGAAGCCCGAAAACGTGGCGGCATTTTCGCAACGGTTTGAGGAAGTGGTAAGCGCCACCATTGCGCCCGAATTGCTGATACCCGAGATACTGATAGATGCCGAACTGGAATTAAAACAGATCGATCCGAAATTTTTCAGGATATTGCAACAGTTTGCACCTTTCGGGCCCGAGAATATGTCGCCGGTTTTCCTAAGTAAGGATGTAAAAGTTAGGGGTGTGGCGGGCTTAGTAGGCGGCCAGCATATTAAAATGACGGTTGACCAGCCAGGGTCGCCGATATTTGAAACAATAGCTTTTGGACAAGCCGAACACCTGGATAACATAAACAGCGGCCAGCCGTTTGATATTTGTTATAGCATAGAAGAAAACGTTTGGCGCGAAAAGCGCAGTATACAATTAAATATAAAGGGAATACGCTTTTAAGTCGAAAGGCAGTAGTCGTAAGTCTTTAGTCGAAAGCCTGAAGGTATCTTCTAACTTACGACTAAAGACTTACGACTATTTACTAAAGACTTACGACTAAAACTTAAAACATGAGTGACCAGACCAGGCTGAATTTACGGGCTGATAATTTAGTAAAGAAATATAAGCAGCGCACGGTAGTGAACAATGTATCGTTCAACGTGTCGCAGGGCGAAATTGTGGGTTTGCTGGGGCCAAACGGCGCTGGTAAAACCACATCGTTTTATATGATAGTTGGGCTGATAAAGCCTAATGAGGGTAATATTTACCTTGATGATGAAATTATTACTAAAGACCCCATGTACCGCCGTGCCCAAAAGGGTATAGGTTATTTAGCACAGGAGGCATCCATCTTCCGCAAGCTATCTGTCGAGGATAATATTAAGGCCATACTGGAAATGGGCGACATGACCAAAATGCGCCAGCAGGAAAAGCTGGAGGAATTGATTGACGAGTTTAGCCTGCATAAAGTACGCCGTAACCGTGGCGACCTGCTTTCGGGCGGGGAACGCCGCCGTACCGAAATTGCCCGCGCTTTAGCAGCGGAGCCCAAGTTTGTATTGCTGGATGAACCTTTTGCCGGGGTTGACCCGATTGCGGTTGAGGAGATCCAGGCGCTGGTAGCCAAATTGAAACACAAGAACATCGGCATATTAATTACCGACCACAACGTACAGGAAACCCTATCTATTACCGACCGCGCTTACCTGCTTTTTGAGGGCAAAATACTGGAAAGCGGCGAGCCTGAAGTGCTGGCTAATAACGAGATGGTGCGTAAAGTATACCTGGGCGCTAATTTTGTATTGAAAAGAAAGGTTTTTAATCCCTAAATTGCGGTAACATCCCAATTAGCCTATGACGATATTTAACTCTGTTTTTACCTGGTTCATTAAAAAGCGTATCCACCAGATAGAGCTTTTTATGAAATACCCGCACGAGGTACAGGAAGAATGGTTTGAACAGTTAATATCCTGGGCCGAAAACACCGAATGGGGCAAAAAGCACCACTACAAAAGCATCGAAAATTACGAGCAATTTAAGGAGCGCGTACCCATACAAACTTACGATACCCTGAAGCCCTACATTGAGCGGATGCTGAAGGGCGAGCAAAATGTGCTTTGGCCGTCGGAGATCAGGTGGTTTGCCAAATCGTCGGGCACCACGAACGACCGCAGCAAGTTTATCCCTGTAAGCGAGGAATCGTTAGAGGAATGCCACTTTAAAGGTGGCAAGGATATGTTGACGCTGTACTTTAACAACCGCCCCAATGCCCGCGTTTTTACCGGTAAAAGCTTAACCCTGGGCGGCAGCGCGCAGGTAAGCCAGTTAAATGCCGACACCTTTTCGGGCGACCTATCGGCCGTTATTATGAAAAACCTGCCCATTTGGGCCGAGTTTTATCGCACCCCACACCTGGATATTGCCCTGCTGGAAAACTTTGATGAGAAGATAGAGAAAATGGCTTATGCCACCAAGGATGTAAACGTAACCAGCATTAGCGGCGTACCTACCTGGAACATGCTGCTGTTTAAACGCATTTTAGAAATTACCGGCAAAGATAACCTGTTAGAAGTATGGCCAAACCTGGAGCTTTATTTCCACGGCGCGGTAAACTTTACGCCTTACCGCAGCTTGTTTAAGCAACTGATCCCCAGCGAGGAGATGTATTATATCGATATCTACAACGCATCCGAAGGGTTTTTTGGGATACAGGATACCGAGGATACCGACGATATGCTGCTGATGCTGGATTACGGCATCTTTTACGAGTTTTTACCTTTTGAACATTTGCAGGATGAGCAGCCGCCAACCCTAACGCTCGACCAGGTAGAATTGGACAAAAACTACGCCCTGATTATCACCACCAATGCCGGCTTATGGCGCTATATGATTGGCGATACGGTGCGCTTCACCTCGCTTTCGCCTTATCGCATCCAGATAACCGGGCGCACCAAGCATTTTATTAACGCCTTTGGCGAAGAATTGATTATAGATAATGCCGAACGCGCATTGGATAAAGCCTGCCGTTATACCGGCGCCATCATCCGCGATTATACGGCAGCCCCGGTTTATTTTTCGGAAGATGCCTCGGGCAGCCACGAATGGCTGATTGAATTTGAACAAAACCCACCCGAGTTTGACCGTTTTATTGACCTGCTGGACGAAACCCTGCGCAAGCTAAACTCCGATTACGATGCCAAGCGCTTTAAGGATATGGCCCTGCGCCGCCCGCTGGTGCATCCCGTACCACAAGGCACCTTTTTGCAATGGATGAAAGAGCGTGGCAAATTAGGCGGGCAGCACAAAGTCCCCCGCCTGGCTAACGACCGCCAATATGTGGATGCGATATGGAAAATGCTGAACAGGGAAAAGGCAATAGTGGGTTAAGTTAAAACTGGATTTCTTTCTTTTTATATCATGCAAAGTGAAAACAAATAAAATATCTAATCTTGACGAATGGTTGTTTGATAAAAACATTTCGAACAATAAGCGATTTGCAGAGATTAGTATTCATTTAAAGTACCCTGATATAGTACCGTTTTTGGGGGAGGACCCTGCCGAAAGAAAAAAGAAAATTGCAGAAGATCAAAGGGAAAAGTACGATAAACTAATTGCCACAACCCTGTTTGATAATTATATACTAATTGGATCAAAAAACAGCCCCCGGGGCATACACACAAAAATCACATTCGGTATATTAACTAAAATCGCAAAACTGGATTTTATAGGAAGTATACAATTAAACAATGTGGACAATGCTACCAGGATTAAGGCAAAAATAATCCCTAAATTTTACTGTGTAAAAATGACTGTTGTTATTGAAATTGAAGGGCAAACTTCGGGATTTGAAACAATAGAGGAACGGTATGTTTTAATCAAAGCTAAATCGGGCGATGACGCTTATAAAAGGATAGAAAAAAAGAAAGATGGTTATGAGCAGCCTTATCTAAATTCGGATGGGCAATTGGTTAAATGGAGAATAGAAAGCTGTGATGATTACTATGAAACGGATCTTACCAATTTTACTAATTTGAATAGCGCTGAAGGTGTGGAAGTTTTTTCAAAGCTAAAGAGGAGAAAACAAAGGTCAAAGCAGCGTAAATATACCTAATCGTTTATGGGTAAAGTAAGTCACACCCGCCTGGTTAACGACCGCCAGTATGTGGATGCGATATGGAAAATGCTGAACAGTAAAAAGGCAATAGTGGGTTAAGTTGCCGGCAGGGTGGTTACAATAAAGCGTTTACAAACTGTACAAGGTGTACAAACTGTATAAAGTGTTTTAATTGTACACCTTGTACAGTTATTGTTTTACACAAAGATTAATAACCAGCTAATCGTTTATAGGTAAAGTAAACCAAAACTTACTGCCTTCGCCGCGATTGCTTTCTACACCAATTTGGCCGCCGTGCCGGTTAATGATCTCCGAACTGATATACAATCCCAATCCCAGTCCCGAAAACTGGTGCCCCAAGGCATCAACCCGGTAATATCGGTCAAACAAATGCGGTAGTTTTTCGGGGTTAATACCAATGCCATAATCGCGTACGGATACAGTGGCGGTATCGGCATTATGCTCCACATGCAATTCTATTGTTTTTGATTGCGGCGCGTATTTTACCGCGTTGTTAATCAGGTTTACCATTACCTGGTCTATGCGGCGGTAATCGGCAAAAATCATCAGTTCTGTATCGCCGGTTAAAACCAAATCGTGCGTGCCCGACATGCGTACATGGTCGCTGCAATCATTTATCAGCTCCACCAAATTAAACATCGTTTTATTAAGCGCCAGCTGCCCCTGTTGTATGCGGGTAACGTTCAGCAGGTCATCCAGCAGGCGCACCAGTTTATGGAGGTTATTATTAGCCTTATCAATAAACATCGGTACTTTGTCTGATGTGGGATCGGTTTTCATCAGTTTTTGTAGTATCTGCATCGATGCGTTAAGCGTGGTGATAGGTGTCTTTAACTCGTGACTGGCCACGCTGATAAATTCGTCCTTACGCTGCTGCAGTTGGTAATCATCGGTCACGTCCTCTAAAATACCGCTGAAACGATACGGGTTTCCGTCTAAATCAAATAACGCTTTTCCGCTGGCTTTTACTACCCTTTGTATTTTGTCCTTTTGGTTAACAATAGTATAAATAATGCTGTAGTTCCCATCCGACCCTTTTTCCATCGCTTTCGCTATCGCATCGGTTACATGCTGCCTGTCGGCTTCAATAATTATATTTAGGGCTAATTCTAAATCAATCTCATTGTCGTGTGCTAAGCCAAACCAATCTTTTAAGCGGTTGTTGCCCATAAAATGGTTGGTTTTAGGGTTAAGGTCCCACGTACCCAAACCGGCCGATTCTATGGCCAGCTCCAGTTCCTGCTTAGCCTGTTTCAGGGAGTTATATGATTTTATTTTTTCGGTTGTTTCGTGGCAGGTAACCAGTACGCCGGCAATTTGGCCAAGGTCGTCCCTTACTTTGCTGTAGCTAAAGGTCCAGTAAACATCTTCCAACTGATTATTGCGGTAAATAGGGATCAGTTGGTCTTCGCTCCAGGTCGATTCTCCACCGGCTATTACCTGGTCTATAAGGGGTTTAATAATGGGCCAAATCTCGGGCCAGCAATCTTCGCCGCGTTCACCTAAGGCGCTGGGGTGCTTGCCGCTAATGCCCAGGCTGGGTCGGTAAGCATCGTTATAAAACTGGATCAGATCGGGGCCCCACCATAAAAACATGGGGAAGCGGGAGTTGAGTATAATACTAACAGTAGCCAGCAAGCTTTGCGGCCAGGTTTCAGGTTCGCCCAAAACGGTGCTGCCCCAATTGAAAGACCGGGTTAATTGCCCCATTTCGCCACCGCCATCCAAATACCGACGCGACACAGATTGCAGGCTATTAATTTTAGACATGCAGGAGTTAGATTTTTGTGATATGCTAAATTGATGGTTGCATTTTTCAACACAACCGTTGTGTGTGATAAGGTATAACTGATCGGTTAAAAAAAGGTTTTAAATTTTGAAAATAAAATGATTTTTAACCACAGAGGCCACAAAGAGAGAACCCACGGAGGGCACAGAGCTATTTTATTAAGAAGATCGACTCCGTGTTCTATTCTCTGTGAAAAATCTCTATGCCCTCCGTGGTTACCTTTTCCCACCTCACTCACTCCGTAAACTCTCTGCCGGGTTGGCAAAGGCGGCTTTAATAGTTTGCAGGGTAATGATCAGGGCGGTTATAAACGTAAGTAAGCTTACGGCTAAAATAAAGGGCGATATGGATAGCGAAATCTTATAGGCATAATCGTTCAGCCAGTGTTGCATAATCAGGTAAGCCAGCGGACAGGCCACCAGCCCGGCAATAAGCACTACGGCCAAAAAGTCCTTCAAAAATAATAGACTGATGCCCGCTACCGACGATCCTAATACTTTGCGGATGCCGATCTCGCGGGTGCGTTTTTGTACGCTGAGCGATATCAGCCCCAGCACGCCCAGCAATACAATAATGGTAGCCAGCAGGGTTGCCATATAGGCTGCTTTCTTCAGTTGGATTTCGGTTTGGTACAGCTTAGTGAGGGCATCGTCCATAAACTTGTATTCAAAGGGCGCGCCGGGCATTAGCCGGTCCCAGTTTGTTTGCAGGCTAATAAGGCTTTGCTGCAGGTTGCCGCCTTTTAGTTTAAAGGAAAAATAGCGGTAGATATTGTACGAGTTTACATTTAAAAAGAAGATAGGCGGGATGCGTTGCTGCATGGAGCCGAAATGGAAATCGGCCGTTACGCCGCAAATGGTGAGCGCACCCGGGGAACCCTGGATGCGTACCTGCTGACCAATAGCCGCGGCAGGATCATTCCAGCCTAAGGCTTTGGCTTGCGTTTGATTGATGACAATTTTGCCGGCATCGGCCGGGGTATAAGCCGGGGTGAAAAACACGCCGGCCTTAAGCGGGATGTTGTAGGTAGCGGCGTATTGGTTATCGGTCACCATCATTTGGGCTACAGGCGCACGACTGGAATCGGCACCCGGGCGATAGACGGCCGTATTGCCGGCATTAGCCCCATTGGGGATCTCCCACGATAGCGATACATGGCTCACCCCGGGCAATTGCGCTAACTGGCTGCTAATGGTTTCCATCTTATCTACCCCCGCTTTTGACCAATCGCGCGGCAGTGGGGCATACACTACAAAATCCTTGTTATAGCCCAAATCTTTACTGAAAAATAAATTGATTTGCTGCGCGATAACCAGCGAACTAATCAGCACCACAATGGCAATCCCAAATTGGAAGGCTACCAGCGTTTTGCGGGTCAGCACACTTTCCTTAACGGCACCCAACTTGCCCTTTAGCGAGTCGACTGATTTTAGGGATGATAATACCAGCGCCGGGTAAAAACCGGCCAACAGACCAATTACAACAGCCAGTACCAGCGGGAAAAAGTAAAAGTAAACCGGGAAGGCAAAAAAGCCCAGAATATCCTTACCCAATACATCGCTAAAAAACGGGCGGGCAATTATGTACAACAGCATGGCTACAAGTGTAGCTATCATTACCAACAAGGTCGATTCGGTCAGGAATTGCCAGATCAATTGCTTGCGCATACCGCCCAATACCTTACGGATGCCCATCTCTTTCATCCGGCCTGACGACCGCGCTATGCACATATTAATAAAGTTGATGATAGCCATCAGCAAAATAAACAGGCCCACAAACGATAGCGTATACAACATGCGCTGCACCAAATTATTATTGGCCTGCAGGTAATAGCTTTTTAGCGGAACAATATAGGGTGTTAAATTAGCGGCAATAGCGGCGGGCGCGTTGCGTTTAACCAGGTCGAGCATCGGTTTTTCAAGGCTTTTAGGGTCTACGCCGTTTTGCAGCTCGATGTAACCTGCAATGGCGGGGTTATTCCATCCATCCATATTACGGCCCATAAAAGCCGCCGCCGTGGCGGGCATAAAAACACCGGTATTATTATCATCATTTATATTAGTTACCGAGTTTTTGGGTGTTTTAGCTAATACGCCCGATACGGCAAAATCATGCCGCGAGCCTTTAAAGTTTTCGATATTGATGGTTTGGCCTATGGCATCAACTTTACCAAAATATTTAAGCGCCAGCTCTTCGGTCAACACTACCGAATAGGGATCATTCAGTGCCGTATTTTTATCGCCATATAATAATTTAAAGCCATACATTTTTAGCAGGGTGCTATCGCCTATCTGTATCACTTCGCGAAAATGCTTATCGCCTTTCGATAGGGTGGATGAGACACCATCCCAGCGGTAGTAATTGGCAATTAAGTGCGGGTAGGCCTGCTTTAGCGCCCTGGGGAACTCGGCAATGCAGGTAAGCGGATAGCCCATGTTGGGGTCTTTCCACTTGCTGAGGACGATATATTGGTTACCGGCATTTTTTAACTGGCGGTTTACCTGTAACTCGCCGTAAACATAAGCGGCTATCAGCAAAGTAAAGGCAATGCCAACCGACAGGCCAATAACGTTTACCAGCGAATAAAAAGGGCTTTTTATAATATTGCGCCAGGCTATTTTAAAGTAATTTTTCAGCATATTGATTGATGTTGGTAATGCTATATTACTCAACAATATCTTATTTGGCAATTACCAGGCTGATTATTAACAATCTTTAACAATTGTTTGTCAAATGAAATATGACGGGGCAATAGCATGACAAGGGTTAATATTTAAATGCTTTTACATACGTTTGCCGGGTAATGGAACATGTATTAGATAACCCGGCCTGGAATGCATTGCTATCGGGCAATAAACATTTGGCTAATGGCACCGATGGGGTGAAATATTTTGATAAAGAGGTTTCGCCTTTTGTGGGATTTGCGGAGAACAACCCGGATAGTTTCGGGCTGTTGTATCAACTATTGCCGCATAATGGCCCCGCCGGATTTATTTCATTGGTTGAAATGGAAATCCCTGCCGGTTGGAAAGTATTGCAATGTATCCGCTGCCTGCAAATGGTTTATGATGATGTAGCTAAACCACTGGATGCGGCTATCCAAATTACTCCGCTCACAACCGAACATGTACCCCAAATGCTGGCGTTAACCAAACTGACTAATCCCGGTCCTTTTGCCCAGCGTACCATTGAGTTTGGGCATTACCACGGCATTTTTGATGGCGAACAGTTAGTGGCGATGGCCGGGCAGCGTATGCATGTTTTTAATTATACCGAAGTAAGCGCCGTTTGTACCCATCCCGATTATCTGGGCCGTGGCTATGCGCGCGAACTACTGCAATTTCAGGCCAACCGCATGTTGGCCATAGGGGATACCCCGTATTTGCACGTACGTCACGATAATGATAGGGCGATAAACGTTTACCAAACCATTGGCTTTGCAACCCGGCGCGAGATCTATTTTTATATTATACAGAAGGATGTATAAGAGGGGTTTTTATATCGAAACGTTCTCTATGCCCAATAAGTCAACAGCTTGTTTAAACTGCATTTTATGAGCTTTTACGGCGGCGTTTATAAATGGGGATAATGATAAATAGGAGTGCTTACCTTCTAACTTAAAGAAAATCTGATTCTCTTCATTCTCTGCATCTGTAAACGTAATATAGTTGCCTACACCTTGCAATCGCTTAGGGTTAAAACTTCGCCCGCTTGATGATATTTCACCGTAATAGTCACTAAACCAAAAATCGATATTGTTAATTTCTGACAATTGGTAGGTGGTATCGTTTACCCGGAAACCATTATTGTCAAATATCAACGTTCCATCTAATACGCCATTTAACGGCTTGTATTTCCAAATAGAACTAATTAGATAATACATAGTCACAACACATCCCAATACAGCAAGGAAAGTTCTGGTAGTGCTATACGTATTCTGTTTTCCATCAAATAACCACAGGATCCCAAATATGGTCAGCCAAAGTGTAAATACGATAGTATCTGGTGTCCACCATGTTTTTTTATTGTTGGGTTGATATATGGTAAATGAAAGCCTATCCATCAAATAAAATATTATAGGTAGGAATATTTACTCCAATTATTATATATCTCCATTAAGATGTTCTTTGATTCTTGCGAGGATGCCTTTAATGAATTTCCATAAGGATTATTTACAAGGGTTAATTCATAGCCGGCGAAGTCTAATATTAAAAACTTTGATTCCGCGCCATCAACCCTTTCTTTCATTTCAGCGTGGAAATATGTGTATAACAACTTTGCAATATCCTCAAAGGAATCCCAATCGCACAAAACATTAAAATCCATAACCAATGCATTATTGTGATCGGTTGTTATATTTATCTCTTCCATTGTAATGCAATAGTGATTTTGCAGAATAACTTACCCCGCCCAACCCTCTCTGTCCAAACTCCTGAAATGGATAGCCTCGGCCAGGTGTTCTAACAATATTTCTTCGCTGCCTGCTAAATCGGCAATGGTGCGGGATACTTTCAGGATGCGATCGTAAGCGCGGGCGCTGAGGCCCAGCTTTTCCATGGCTTTTTTTAGCAGGTTTTGCCCGGCGGTATTGATCTTGCAAACATCCCTTACCATTTGCGGGCTCATTTGCGCGTTGGCATGCAGATCTGGCTTGTTGCCAAAGCGCTCGGATTGTATCTCACGGGCTTTAATCACTCTATCGCGGATCAGTTCGCTTTTCTCGGCCAGCCTATCCGATGCCAGTTCGTTAAAGTTTACCGGGGTTACTTCTACATGCAGGTCTATGCGATCTAATAATGGTCCCGAGATCTTGCTCAAGTACTTTTGCACAGTACCGGGTGGACAGATACATTCCTTGTCTGGGTGGTTATAGTAGCCACAGGGGCATGGATTCATACTCGCAATCAACATAAACGAACTCGGATAGTCAACCGTAAACTTGGCGCGCGATATGGTTACCCGGCGTTCTTCCAGCGGTTGGCGCATTACTTCCAGCGCGCTGCGCTTAAACTCGGGCAATTCATCTAAAAATAAAACGCCGTTGTGCGCCAGCGAAATCTCGCCCGGCTGCGGGTTGCTGCCACCGCCTACCAAAGCTACATCGCTAATGGTATGATGAGGCGAACGGAATGGCCGGATAGTCACCAACGAATCGGCTGCGGATAATTTACCGGCTACCGAATGGATCTTGGTCGTCTCTAACGATTCGTATAAACTCAGCGGTGGCAATATCGATGGTAGCCTGCGGGCCAGCATAGTTTTACCCGCTCCAGGCGGCCCGATCAGTATTACATTATGGCCACCTGCAGCGGCAATTTCCAGCGCGCGTTTAATGTTTTCCTGGCCGCGTACTTCGCTAAAATCGCTATCGTAATTGCTCAGGCTGTTAAAAAATTCGTCGCGGGTGTTTACTACTTCGGGTTTCAGGTTGCCCTCGCCATTAAAAAAGTCGACCACCTGTTTAATGTTTTCTATCCCGTATACATCCAAATTATCAACAATGGCAGCCTCGCGGGCGTTTTGCGCGGGCAGGATAAAGCCTTTATATTTTTCGCGCCGGGCCTGTATGGCAATGGACAGCGCGCCCTTTATAGGTTGCAGGCTACCATCAAGCGAAAGTTCGCCCATAATCAGATATTTGTCCAGTTCTTCGGCTCCTATCTGGCCCGAGGCCGCCAGTATGGCAATAGCAATGGTTAAATCGTACGCCGAGCCTTCCTTGCGGATATCGGCCGGGGCCATATTTACCAATATTTTTTGCCGGGGCATGCGGTAATCGTTGGTTTGCAGGGCGGCTTCAACACGCGACATCGATTCGCGCACGGCACTATCGGGTAAACCCACTATAAAATAGTTGGGCATACCGCCGTTTATATTCACTTCAACCGTAATGGTAATGGCTTCGATACCTACAACCGCGCTGCCAAAAGTTTTAACTAACAATGTAATAAAGTTTGTGGAGCGTAATATAGAAGCAATTTTGTAATTGCGCAAGGCAGATATGTAAACTCGTTGCCGGATAATACCTATGGACGTGTTTACGTTCACACGCGCCTAACCACAAATACCCAAATGCAATATAGGTTGCCCTTAATCCAAATTAAACATCACCGGCAGGCGCATGGAAACAGCTACATATTTGCCCAAAAGCTTGCCCGGTACCCAATCGTCGGGAATTAACTTAACTACCCTCAGGGCTTCCTCGTCGCATCCGTAGCCCAGGGATTTATCTATATGATAATCGCGCACATGCCCTTGCTCGTCGATGGTAAAGCTGATAATTACCCTGCCCGCCACATGCTTACTACGGGCCAGTTCGGGGTAGCGGATGTTATAAAGGAGGGATCGGTACATCATTTCGCCACCCAGGTAAATGGGTGCCCTATCCATTATTACAGCCATGGTATCGTGGCCGGTAATAACCCGGTAGGCGTGTGTGCTGTCGTCGCGGGTGGGTTGGTGAAAGGTTAGCTGGTTTTTAGTAAAATCGTATTTATTGCTTACCTTCCAAAGGTTTCCGTAATAAGTCCACTCGCCGTACTTTTGTCCATTCTTATAGTGGCCTTCTGCAATTACATAATCGCGGGGGTTATATTCGCGCCATACACTATCCCGGCGGTTGTTTTTATAAAAACCCGTTGTTAGTATCTTGCCCGATGATTTAACCGATAACCGGTACTTGCCCTGTTTAATTTGCGGGTCGGCTTTCAGTACATCATATTTTTCACGGTAGTTCAAACTGTCTTTTACTACACTTTTTGTGGCTTGTGCAAAACATTGGCAAGTCAGTAAAAAAAGGCAAAGGATGAGGACTGGCTTTTTCATGGTTTGTTTATTAGTATGAAGGTATAAAAAATTGAACTGCATAAAAAGCGATCAGGCATGAATTTATAACGCAGGCATTAAACGCAAAACCTTAACGAAAAATTAAAGTAAAACAACCGGAGTGTAACCTTGTAATATTTAGCTTTAAGTAAAATTAAAACCAATAGTTATGACCACACAAGAAGTAGCCGCCAAGCTGGTACAGTACTGCCGCGAAGGCAAAAACATGGATGCTATTAATGAACTTTATGCCGATGATATTGTAAGCCGCGAGCCAAAAGGATCGGCAACCGAACTGGTTGAGGGCAAAGATGGCGTATTGCAAAAAAACCAGCATTGGTACAATATGGTGCAAGAGATACATAGCGGAGTAGTGTCAGACCCGATTGTTACCGGTAACTTTTTTGCCGTAACCATGGATATGGATGTTACCTATAAAGAACATGGCCGTATGGCTATGCATGAAATTGCCGTTTACGAGGTAAAAGACGGACAGATTATAGCCGATCAATTTTTTTATAATATGTAAAACCCCAATATTGCCCCCTGTAAAAGTAGGGGGCAATATGATATAATGGGTAGGCCCCTGGCCTCTTTTTTTTGAACTTTGCGTATACGCAATTGTGGTTAAATCTCACGCTCGTACCACATTATATTCCAAAACCAGTATTAACTCCACCAATCTTAACTCTTTGGTAAAAATCTTAAATCAAAGGTTAATACTTAACTAATAAAACATTAAAAAAGAATGCCCCGTTTGCGATATTTGGTATTAACATAGCACCACTTAATAAATGTTACTAAGCCGATATTTATTTTCATTATTAAGGAGGCGGTTATGTTCTTAAAGTAATAAATTAAATGAGCTATTTGCCGGATACCGTGGCCAAAACAATTCCTGTTATACCCAATGCGCATCCGGTGGCTGTTTGCGGCGCTAATTGTCCATCGCCTGCGTTGCCGGTGAAACATGCAGGTTTAGGCACACAGATTTGGGATTTTTTCAGCGGGTTATTTAATACCGATAACTGGCCTGCCCGCTGGCATTGCGGTAACTGGTCTGATTTTCATGGCTGGTTCTATATCGCGTCCGATCTGCTCATTTGGGTATCCTATTTCGCTATCCCCATTTTGCTTATCCTTATGCTCACCAGGCGCAAGGATATCCCATTCCCTAAAATTATATGGCTGTTTGTAGCCTTTATTGTATTGTGCGGCACTACCCATTTGCTGGATGCCCTGATTTTTTGGTGGCCGGCTTACCGCCTCAGCGCGTTGGTGCGCTTTATAACCGGCGTAGTTTCGGCCTTTACGGTATACGCCATCTATAAGGTAATGCCCGAGGTGTTGTCGTTACGATCGGTAAAGGAACTGGAGCGGGAGATTGCTGAACGCAAACTGGTGGAAGCTAAACTGGCCGAAAGTGAATTTTTGCTGAACGAAGCCGGGCGTATTGGCCGCGTTGGCGGTTGGGAGTTTGACCTGGTAAAGCAAAAATCAACATGGTCGCCAACGGTGTACGATATTTATGGCGTACCGCATGATTATGATGTTGATGGTTCTGGTGCTTTTGCTTTTTATATCGAGTCGTCGGCCATACTTTTAAATGCAGCTGTTGAAAGGGCTATTGCCGACGGTACCAGCTGGGACCTGGAATTACAGGTAGTGACGGGTAAGGGCAATAGCATTTGGGTACGGTCGTGCGGGGAATCGTTTTACGACGCCGATGGTAAAATGACCAAGCTTCGGGGCGTTTTTATGGATATTGACAAGTACAAAACCAACGAGCAGGCTCTTAATACATCGCACGAGTTATTGTTCCGCAGCCACCAGCAATTACGCACATTTACGCACATTTTATCACACAATATCCGTAATCATGCCAGCAATATCGCCCTGCTATCCAGTCTGGTTAACCTGCATAATATGGACGATGATAACAGGGAACTGTTTGAAAAGATAAATAAAGTATCGTACGGACTGAATGATACGCTGAACGACCTGGCTGCGGCCATTAAAATACGCGAGAATAAAATAGAATCGGAAAAACTTTCGTTTGGGGAAATAGCAGGGAATGTGATGGAGATAATGGAATCGGAAATATTGGTAACAGGGGCCCAAATTGCGTGCGATTTTAGTGTGAAAAACATCACTTACCCTAAGCTTTACCTGGAGAGTATCATTATGAATTTGCTATCAAACTCCATTAAATATAAAAAGGAGGACGAGCCGCCGGTCATCAGCCTAAAAACATATCAAAACGGCGTTGGGCGCACCGTTTTAGAGTGCCGCGATAATGGCCTTGGCATTAATTTAAAGCTGCACGGCAGCCGTATCTTTGGCTTGTATAAAACTTTTCATGTACATAAAGAGGCCCATGGGGTTGGTTTGTTTTTAGTAAAAACACAGGTAGAAGCCCAGGGGGGCAATATTTTAATAGAAAGCGAGCCCGGGAAAGGGGCTGTTTTTAGAATTATATTTTAATTGTAATCGATTGTTGCAGGGATATCATAAAATTATTAACATAAATTTTATCTTTACATTAAATCTACCTTACATAAAAATGAAAAAATTTGACATCGCTTGTGTGATCGACGATGATGAGATTTATACTTTTACGATTAAGCGCATTATTGATAACTCTCAAATTGCCGATAAAACCCTGTTTTTTCCTAACGGTAAATTAGCCCTCGATTTTTTCCAGGAATACGTGTATCAAACAGATAGCCTGCCCGATTTGATATTGCTGGATATTAACATGCCGGTATTGGACGGCTGGCAGTTTATGGACGAGTTTGTTTTGATCCATCCGCTGATCAAAAAAAAGGTGACTATTTACATCGTCAGTTCATCAATTGATGAGGCCGATTTTGCCAAGGCACGTTCATACGAACAAATCTCGGATTTTATTGTAAAGCCAATTACCGTAGCCAAGCTGCAAAAAATGCTGGATGTGCTGAACGAGGTATAAATTTATTAATCGCCCACAGGCATTTCGTTTAATTGCTGCGGTGTTAGCTTTTTATAATCGGCAGGCGCGCTGAAAACCCCGGCAGGCACCGGTTCAAAACGGATCTCCTTCAGGGTTGTTTTAGTAACCATCCCATTTTGGCTGATGCTGAATAATAGTGGCACGCCCAGTTCGGGCTTAAACATGGTGGTTAAAAAGCTGGGTGGTACGGCAATATCATGCGTAAACCAGGCGCTGGTGGTATCGCCCGAAAATTTATCTTTCACTATATATTGCTGGGCATTATAATTGGCTATTTTTTTGGTGGCAGGGCCTTTTATAAATTCATACTTCGACATATCGGGCAATTCGTGCGCCTGGTCTTCCTTAGTGTAAAGCACCTGGTAGCGCTTAAACCCCGATTTTAGCAGGCACAGCAAATAATCCGTTGGTTTATGGGTGATCATCGTAGTCGATTCGGCATCGGTACCGTGTATGCTCACTACCGAATCGCCCTTGAAATAAATGGTTGATTGCTTGGGTAAATAATCGGCATAACTGCGCAGGCTATCAGGTAGTTGGTATTCCAACTGATAAACCATTGTCCCCTCTTTTTCCTTATTAGTACAAGCGGCTAAAACAGCTACCCATAATACCATCAGTAATAAAACGGCTTTTTTCATCGTGTTGCAAAAGTAGGGTTTTTGATATTAAGATTATATCGCGTCAATTAAGCGGCGAGATGCGTCGATCAGGATAACAAAAAGCCCGGCAAACCATGGGTTTGCCGGGCTTTGTAAATGGCTCCGTAATTTTTGCTGTTAGTTAGCTGCCAGTAACTCCAGCGGAGTTAGCTGTGCATAGCTGTTTTTGTACCCATAATCGCGGGGTTTACTGATCACTTCTTTCATGGCCAGCAATTTGTACACATAACTGCCGGTTTCGGCATTCAGGTGCATTAAATAGTAATTGCGTTTGTTGCCTTTGTTAATGGCCTTTTGCAATTTAATCGACCCTAAATTATAGGCCGCCGCGGTTAATGTCCAGTTATTAAACTCGCCATATAACTCGCGCAGGTAAATACAGGCTGCAATGGTTGATTTGCGCACGTTAAGGCGCTCATCATTCCCTTTGCTCACCTTTAAGCCATAGGTGCGCGCGGTGCCGGGCATAAACTGCCATAAACCACGTGCGCCCCTGATAGATGTTCCCGAACATAAACCCGATTCCACTAAGGGGATATATTTAAAATCGTTCGGTATACCGTACATTTTTAATATCGGTTCAATAATGGGGAACAATATCATGGCTTTTTTATGCAAAACATCTGATCCAATGTTACGGTAGCTATTAGCGCGTAACGTATGTTTTAGCTTGCGGTTAACCCCTGTGTTATTTACCGGAATTGATTCGTCGGCAAAATTCATTTCATCACTGGCATCTTTATTGTACCTGATGAGGCGGGGGATACTACTAACATTATTGTTGTTAATAGTGGTAACGGATACTGCTTTCCTCTTAAAAATTGTACTGCAAATAAACAG
This sequence comes from Bacteroidota bacterium, assembly GCA_040389105.1. Classification (GTDB taxonomy): domain Bacteria; phylum Bacteroidota; class Bacteroidia; order Sphingobacteriales; family Sphingobacteriaceae; genus Mucilaginibacter. The sequence goes on along the minus strand of JAZKAO010000023.1, from coordinate 53,783 downwards.
TTGGGAAACGATAAACAGCACCAAAATTACGGAGCACGTAATTAAGTGTTTTTTAATCATTCGTGTTTTTTTAGTAAACAAATAGGCGATAAAGCGCTGCAAAGATACATATATAAATCAGAATATCAAACACTTATGAAAATGACCCCATTTTAGGGTGTTTTCGCGGTGGTTGAAACCTGCCTTTACTGCACAGAAAACCAAACATTTACAACGATAAAAATGTTTTAAAAAATTGTAGAAATGTTGTACCTTTACACCCCCGCTGAGAAGCGCTAAACAACAATATATGGCATTTAAAAATCCACGGAACGGTCGCGACGACAAATCCGGCAGCACATCCGGAAGACCAGCCAAAGGAGACGGCCCGAAAAGACCATCATCTTCAACCCGCGGCAGGTCAGGCACAACAGGCACCGACAGGCCTGATGCAGACCGCCCAAAGAAACGCTACAGCAGCGATTCATCAGAACCCAAATCCTATTCGCGCAAACCAGCAGGCACAGGCTACGGCCCGGGCGATAAACCTACACGCAAGTTTGGTGCCGATGCCGCAGGTGATAAAAAACCTTACGGCGATAAAAAACCATTTGGCGCAGGCCGCAACCGCTCAACCGGCGAGCGTGACAAGCCAGCCTTTGGCGACCGCCCTAAAAGAGCTTATGGCAGCGATGCCCCCGGTGATAAAAAGCCTTACGGCGATAAAAAACCATTTAGCGCGGGCCGCAAGCCTTATGGTGATAAACCTGCTTTTGGCGACCGCCCAAAACGTGCCTACGGCAGCGATGCCCCCGGCGATAAAAAACCTTACGGCGACCGCCCTAAAAAAACTTATGGTAGTGATGCCGCTGGTGATAAGAAGCCATACGGCGATAAAAAGCCTTATGGCGACCGCGATAGCAAACCGGCATCGGCCGGTGCCGGCTATAAAAAACGCGAAGGCGATACCGCTAACGATACGCCTTTCCGCAAACGCGAGGAAAGTAGCTATGCCCAGCGCCCTGCCCGCGAACGCCGCGACGAAGACCAGCCAACACGCATTATGCGTGGCCGTAATAAAAAAGCCGATAAACCAGCCGACGATGGCCTGATCCGTTTAAACCGCTATATCTCTAACGCAGGTATCTGCTCGCGCCGTAAGGCCGATGAGCTGATTGTTGCCGGTGTGGTATCGGTAAACGGCGAGGTAATTAACGAACTTGGCTTTAAAGTAAACCCGCAGATAGATGTGGTGCGCTACAACGGCGAAACCCTGAAACGTGAGAAAATGGTTTACGTGCTATTAAATAAACCAAAGGATTACATTACCACTACCGACGACCCGCAGGAGCGCCGTACCGTAATGCAACTGGTAGAAAAAGCCAGCCGCGAACGTATTTACCCTGTTGGCCGCCTTGACCGTAATACTACCGGTTTATTGCTAATGACCAACGACGGCGATTTGGCCGATAAGCTATCGCATCCGCGCAACAGCATTACCAAATTGTACCAGGTTGAATTAAGCAAGGCTTTAAGCCAGGGCGATATGAACAAAATTGGTTTCGGTTTGGAGCTGGAGGATGGTTTTATTAAGCCCGATTCGATATCGTACGTTGCAGGTGCCAGCAAAAAGGAAATAGGGATACAGATACATAGCGGTAAAAACCGCATTGTGCGCCGCATTTTCGAATCGTTAGGTTACGAGGTGGTTAAGCTTGACCGTACTATTTACGCCAACCTAACCAAAAAAGACCTTACCCGTGGCCGCTGGAGATTTTTAGAAGAAGACGAGATCATCCAACTGAAGCATTTGATTAAGTAAGAAGATATTTAATAAATAGACGCAAAGCCTCCTGTTTAGGGGGCTTTGTTGTTTTAGGGCTAAGCCAAAAGCGCGGTTTTATCATCGTAACGGTTAAGCAATTCGGCAATAATAAGGTTGGGCACCCAGCTTAAAAAGGCGATGATGAGGTAATTATATTCAAAATCGACCCCATGGCCCAATACGTGACACATCCATATGTAAAAACGCAGGCTAATAGCCGCAAAAGCCAGCGCGTAGCTGCGGCGCATCATTTTCACATGCCCATCAACATTGCGTTTTTTAATCAGCAGCCAGGCCGATAAGGTAAAGGCGACCCAAAGCGTATTTTGCAACAGGAAAGAAATAAACACCCCCGTTCCCCGGTGGATGAACATAGTCATAACATAAGCCCCCGGCGACGCGAAGAACAATACGCCGAATACATAGATCTTCCCCAGTAGTTTGTGCAGATTACGCTTGTGGTAAACCCATGGCGAAAACTGGAAAAACCCCGCCATCAATATCAGTCCGCTGCCCCAAATATGACAGTAAAAAGCCGGTAGGTACCAACCTGTCCGCACCGCGAATTGTTTCAACTGCAAAAAGCCGGTATCGCTTTTAAAGTTGAAATACTGCAGCGTACTCAGGCTTAAAATAAACACCCAAAAGAATGCGAAGCAGCGCAATATGATGCGGGTAATATTCATTTATTTAGCCGCCAATTTTTTCTCGCCCATGCTTTTTAATTTTTGTGTGATAAAGTTGATGTTGTATTTATCGATAACGGTGAGTGAATCGTCTACATTAGCGTGCATTTTATCATCATCATACCCGCCGTACCGGTATTCAAAAACACTGGCCCATTTCGGGTTTTTAAACTTGTACCTGTACGATGCATATATTTCGTTCTTCATGTACTGAAGTATATCGGCGTTTACTTTATCGGTTTGTTTTTTATCAATAATGAAACAGCCCGATAAATAGGTGTCATCCATTTTAACATATTGGGTACAGGCAAACATCCGGTTCTCGGGCATAGAAACTAATTTTCCATCTTTTATGGTTAAATAATGATAGTAAGGGGCATCGCTTATAACCTGACCGTTTATCATTGTTTGGTCTATTTCGGCCGTTGCCTTAAACTCGTAAAGCGAATCGCTAATGGCGCGCACATACTCCTCGCTGCATTTACCGGATAAAGCACCGCCTCCTTCGGCACCACCATGATAGATGCCAAAGCTACGCCCGTACGCGCGGTTGTTTTTCTTATTCACAATAACAACCGCATTATTGGTATACAGCCCCCCGCGCGACCCTAAATAATCGTTCATAACCGAATAGTAAGCCCCCTCTATCCAGTTATCCGCCTCTTTTTTGCGGCCATCGAATGTTACTTCGTAATAAGCGCTGTACCCTTCTTCTTCCTGGTCATCGGTTTTACGTAAGGGGTTGGGCAGCATCATAAATTTTGGTAGTATATCCCAATTAACCAGGTACGACGGCGAAATTACCAACGAACCGGCCCAATCCCGGTCATTCCATTCCATTACGTTTTTTGATGTCTTGTCCGACAGTTTGTAGTTAGTGTCATAGCGCTTTATTTGGGGCAAAACATCTCCAATTTTAAGATCGGTCTGTTTTTCGGTTATGATCCCACCTTTTTTCAGATAAAAGTAATCGTCACCCTTACGCATCAGGGCAAGGTTATCGTTGTCCTCGCGCATTGGAAACAATTCGTCGTATTCTGCCGGAACCACTATTTTTCCATTTATATCATATAGCCCTTTTTTATCTCCCGTTTCTACTTCAATCATGCCCTCAATTGTTCCGCCAACATTATGCACCAAATCGTATTCAGCCGGGATAATCTCTTTTAGTTCAGGGCTCACCAAACCCATTTTATGGGTAATTTCTATTTTTTTACCATCATCGTTTCCCCATAAAAGTTTGTTATTCCATTTACCTTTTATTACGTAGAACCAGGTTTTGTTATCTACATGCTCAAACCACATTACACTATCGTAACGGGCTTTCAACCTGTCGGCTGTTTTGAAAGCTGCAAGGCTGATGGCGCTAAAGCGCACACTATCGGGCACGCTTAGGTATTTAGCCGAATTTTCATAACTGACAAACATGCCCATAAAAATGCGCGCATCCAACTCGCTGATTACAAAATGGTTTTTCCCTGTTTGGTGGATCTTTACCGTAATGGTCATGTCTTCGGGTGTGGATTTGATGCAGCTTACCACTAAAGGCAGGGTAGCTTCATAATCACTTAGTCCAACATTTTTTATCTGAATTTTTTTCTCATCAAAACCCACATGTACCAGCGCGGGGCTTTTACCACTATAATCTTTTTTGTTAGCCGTAATGTTGATAAGCCGCGTCATAAACTGAGGTGTTTTTTGATTTACAAAGTATGCCGATAAGGAATCCTTTTTTCCCGTTTTAAGTAGCTGTACAAAGCGGCTTACATATTGGCCTATGGCATCGCCATTATCTGCGTCTTTACTTTTACACCGGCTTATCACTAATACCGCACCAATGGCCGATAGCAATACCAGCGTTATTAATATGTTTCTTGTTTTCATATGTCAAATTCTTTATTAGCCGACGAATGGCTGCAACGCGTAAAAAATAAGCCACCGCACAGCAGTAGGCTGGCGGCAATGGTTAGGATAGGTTTGGTTCTCATGGTACAGCTAATTTACTATTTTACACTTGTTTTGCAAATAGTGTAAAAACAAGTCCCGGCAAAGCTGCTTAATTCCTATAATTGAAATAGGTAACCCCTATAAATAAAATTTTTATTATAGTATTTGTCTATATTATATCAATAGATTTGATGGTTTAGCCATGGCAAAAAACCGTACATTTGTATTAAATATTTATAATAAAACTTATAAAAACATATCATTATGCTAACCATAGGACAAAAATTCCCTTCGTTTTCTAAAACCGCTGTAGTAAGTATCGAGAAAGGTAAAGAGTTTGAAACCATCACTTCTGATTTTTTAGTGAATGATGATAACGTTTGGACTGTAATGTTTTGGTGGCCAAAAGATTTTACTTTTGTATGCCCTACCGAAATTGCCGAGTTCAATAAAAACTTCACCGAGTTTCGCGATCGTGATGCCCGTTTAATTGGTGCTTCTACCGATTCGGAATTTGTACACGCCGCCTGGAGAAGAGATCACGACGATTTGCGCGACCTTAAATTCCCGATGCTGGCCGATACTTCAAAATCATTAGCCGAAGACCTGGGTATTTTAGAACCTACCGAAAAAATTGCTTACCGTGCTACCTTTATTGTTGACCCTACCGGCATTATCCGTTGGGTGAGTGTTAACGACCTGAGCGTTGGCCGTAACGTTAAAGAAGTTTTGCGTGTACTGGACGGTTTACAAACCGACGAGCTTTGCCCTTGCAACTGGGAAAAAGGCCAGGAAACTTTAACCGTTTAATTAATTTAGAATTTAACCACAGAGAACACTGAGGTTTTGCACAGAGGTCACAGAGAAAAATCTTTGTGGCCTTTGTTGTTATTGCATAAGGATACGCTATACATTTTATCTCTGTGTCCTTTGTGTTTTCTCTCTTTGTGAACTCTGTGGTTAAATCACCACAACAACTAAAAACATCATGAACGAAAGTACCGAAATAATCAGCGAAATATTAACCACCATTGGGGTGGATACCGCTTACCGTACCGAAAGCCTTACCCTGCTGGAAAAAGGTGAATCGCGCTACCTGCGCGATTTAAAGCTGAACTTTACCAGTACCCTAACATCCGAACATTTAAGCACTAAGGAGTGCGCGTTGCTGGGCTTAAGCACGGCCGTTAATAATAACAACACGGTATTAATCCAATACTTTACCCGCTATGCCGAAGAGCAGGGCGCAACACCGGCCGATGTAGCCGAGGCTGCCGGCTGCGCATCGTTACTGGCGGCCAACAACGTGTTTTACCGTTTCCGCCATTTTACGCAGAAGGAAAAATACACCCAGATCCCGGCCCGCATCCGCATGCAGCTGATGATGAAGCCGGTAACCGGTAAGGAGTTTTTTGAACTAATGAGCCTGGCCATATCTGCCGTTAACGGCTGCGAAATGTGCGTGAACGCGCACGAAGATTCGCTGATAAAGCTGGCTACTACCGAAGAACGGATATTTGATGCCGTACGCATCGCGTCGCTGGTTACAGCAATGGGTAAAGTGGTTTTTTAACCTGGCTTTTGCCGTCTTATGTCATTGCGAGGAGCGGCCCGGGCTATGTGTTGGGTGCAACGTGGCCATCTCGTCGCGATACTTATTCGATATGCAGACTACGAGATTGCCACGCTATCGCTCGCAATGACAAAAGGCATAAAAAAAGGGGCTTTGCGGTTAGCAAAGCCCCTTTTTTTGGTCCGAAAATTTGTCCCCTAAATATCCCCTAAATAAATTTTAGATTATTAATTAATTTTTTTTATTTTAGTGCTATGATTAAATACACTCGCGGCTACATTTTTAATCGTTAGTGTTAGAATGTATTTTCCCGTGGAGGCGGAAATTTAATTGTTGATTTTTGGGAAAAAGCCGTTCCGCTTAACAGCAGAACGGCTTTCTTATTTCACCCCCACCTCTCCTAAATCCTCTCCGAAGGAGAGGACTTGAGAAGCAACATTTATTTTTAGAACCCTCCCCCTTGGGGAGGGCAGGGAGGGGTATTAATGCGAATCCGCAACAGCTTTCAACTTCTTAAACGGCTGCAAATACAGTAACGGGATCGAGAACAACATTACCAGGCCCGAGATATAATAAGCGTCATCATAAGTCAGCAGCATGGTTTGGCGCGCTATTGTGCCCTCAATAGCCTGCATGGCCATGTGGGTAGCATCCCCGGCCGATTTGCCTAATGCCATAAACCGGTGGGTCAGCATGTTCAATCTGTCGTTAAATGTAGGGTTGTACGGGTTAATATGCTCGATGAGGTTACTGCGGTGGAAACCGCTACGGTTATGGATGATGGTTGTCAGAATCGCGATACCGAACGACCCGCCCAACTGACGCATCATATTGTTCAGGCCCGACCCTTGCCCCAGTTCCGGCCCTTTCAGGTCGGCCATGGCCAGCGTAGTCAGCGGAACGAACAGCAAGGCCATACCTACACCACGAATTAGTAAAGGTACCAGTACATCCTTTTGTCCGGTTTCCAGGGTAGAGTTGCTCAGCATATTGGTAAACACAAAGAACAGGAACATGCCAATAGTGGCCATAAACTGCGCGGGGATACCTTTGTTCAGCATTTTACCTATAAACGGCATCATTACAATGGTACATAAGCCGCCGGGGAATAATAGCTCGCCTGTTTGCTGCGCGTTAAAGCCCAACAGGTTCTGGCAAAACACCGGGAACACAAACACCGATCCGTACAAACCAAAGCCCAAAATAAAAGATGTAAACATCCCCACCGCGAAGCTTCGATGCCGCAGGATACCGAAATTAACAATCGGGTGGTCGGTACTTAATTCCCGCCATATAAACAGGATGATACCCAATACAGCAGCAATAGTTAATACCAGGATGTATGTTTTAGAGAACCAATCTTCGCTTTCGCCTTTTTCCAGTACGGTTTGTAAACTACCTACGGCAATGGCCAGCAGTACAATACCCCACCAGTCCACCGGCTTCCCGGTATCCTTGGGCGTTTCCTTAATATACGTTATGGTACAAAATGCCGCCAGCGCTCCTACCGGGATATTTACGTAAAAGATCCACGGCCAATCATAATGCTCAACTATCCAGCCGCCAATGGTTGGGCCTACAGTTGGGCCTACTACGGCACCAAGGCCAAACAGGGCCGTTGCTGTACCAATCTGTTCGCGTGGCCAGGTTTCTATCAGGATAGCCTGCGCGGTAGATATTAAACCACCGCCTGCAAAACCCTGCAGGATACGGAACAATACCAGTTCGTTCATGGTGTGCGCGTTACCACATAAAAACGATACGATGGTAAACACGATGATGGATGTAAGGAAATAGTTTTTCCGACCGAACCGGCTACCCAGCCAGCCCGACATCGGTAATATGATAACGTTGGCTACGGCATAACCGGTAACCACCCAGGCCACATCCTCTAAGGTTGCGCCCAGGTTACCCTGTATGTGCGGTAAGGCAACGTTTACAATAGTGGTATCTATCAGCTCCAGTAGCGAAGCCACAATCACCGTAATAGTGATGATCCACTTTTTAAAGCCGGTTTCAGCCATGGTTATTAGTCTTTAGTTATTACAGAAACATTAACGCTCATACCCGGGCGCAATTTTTCCATCACCTCTTTAGTAGCGTTAATTTTAATTTTTACAGGTACACGTTGTACTACTTTTACAAAGTTACCGGTAGCGTTATCCGGCGGCAGCAGCGAGAATTTAGCACCTGTAGCCGGCGAGAAGTTGTAAACCGCGCCTTCTACTTTCAAATCAGGATAAGCGTCAACCTCAATATTTACTTTCAGGCCGTTGTGTAGCTTATCTAATTGTGTCTCTTTAAAGTTGGCGGTAATGAAAATACTGTTATCGTTCACTACCGAGAACAGGGTTTGCCCGGCCTGTACCAACTGGCCAATCTGTATGCTCTTTTTAGATGTGATACCTGATGCAGGTGCTTTAACAGTAGTATAGCTTAATTGCAGTTTAGCATAATCTATATCCACTTGCTTTTGGGTAACACCCGTATTAATTACCGTCATTTGGCTGCGGGTAGCGCCAATTTGCTCAACCGATGCGCTGTATTGGTCTTGCGCGGCTTTATAGGTCGCGGCGGCCACATCGCGATCGGCTTTGGCCTGGTCAAATTGCTGTTGGGTAACGCTTCCGTCTTTCACCAGGTTGGCGTAGCGGGCATAGTCCTTATCAGCTTTTTCTAAGCGTGCTGCTGCCGATACTACCTGCGCTTTGGCGCTGGCCGAATTGGCAGTTTGCGATAATACCTGCGCTTCGTTAACGCCGGTGCTTGATCCTGCGCCTTGTTTGGCGGCTACGGCTTGTTCCAGTTTCACTTTGTAATCGCGGTCGTCAATTTTAACCAGTACCTGGTCTTTGCTTACGTGCTGGTTCTCTTCAAAATAAATGCTATCAATATAGCCACCAACACGGGCCACTACCGGGCTGATATCGCCATCAATCTGCGCGTCGTCGGTATCTACGTGTTTACTGTAATAGATGTATTCTTTTGTTCCGAATATAATGCCTCCTAACAGTAACAAGCCCAAAATGATCGGCATCACTTTGCTTTTCTTTTTAGTTTCCTGCGGAGTAGTTTGTTCCTTTGCCATTGTAAATTTCGATTAATATTATTTTATAAGTTTTCCGGTTGATTTTAATAAAGTATAGTAGGCTAAGCCAGCGTCGGCTTTAGCCAGTTCCAGGTTAATTTGCGCCTGGTAAAGCAGTGTTTCGGCGTCGGCCCTATCTGTTGCCGATGCGATATTGCTTTGGTATTTCGATTCCAAAATTTTGTTGTTCTCGCCGGCCTGGTCAATAGATGTTTGCAGCAGCTTAATCTTGTTCATGGCCATTTGATAGTTTTGATAGTTATTATTCACTTCGCGCTTCACATTATCCAGCGTAATATCCTTGCCAATTACAGTTTGGTCGCGCTGTATGCGGGCCTCGGCAATTTTATTTTTATTGGTCCATAGTGTACCAAAGTTCCATGACAAGGTTAAGCCAGCGGTAATAGGGGTAATAAACTTGCCGCCCTGCGGGATAGGGTTAGCCGATACATCAACATAATAAGCGCCTACGCTTGCCGCCAGTGTTGGCGTTTGGTTAGCGTGGATAGATTTGATATTGGTTTCGGCAGCCTGGGTGCGCAGGTCGTATTGTTTAAACTCCTGGCGGTTAGCCACGGCATCATTTAAATAGGTTGATAGCGCGCCAACGTTTTTATCGGTTTCGGTTATCTGTGCTATAGCCAGTTGGGTAGTTTCGGGCAGGCCTAATAAAACATCAAGGTTATAGTTAATAATTTTGCGGTTGCTTTCCAGGTCAATACCGTTCAGCTCCACATTAGCCCGCTGCAGCTGGAAGCGCAGCACATCATTTTTGGTAACTAAACCCTGCTCAAAAAAGCGTTTCGATTGTTTGATCTGCGCGTCGATAGTAACCAGGTTTTGATCAACCACTTTTTTGCTTTGCAATACTTTATACAGGTTATAATAAGCGTTAATGATATCGTAGCTGATCTGGTCTTTATCCTTATCCACATCTAAACGGGCAACCTGCACCAGCAAATCGGTCGATTCGCGGGCGTACCTTAAGCGGCTGCCGGCAAAAATAGTTTCGCTTACCGATGCTATGCCTAAATAAGCATTGGCCGATGATGGCAGGTGTATCGGGTCGCCGCTGCCAAGGTCAAGCGTATGGGCCGGGATCTGCGCACGGTTATAGGCAAAGCTGGCTTCGCCGGTTGGCAGGGCCTTGTCTTTTGCCTGGTTGTACTCAGATACCGCCTGGTCTATTTTAGACTGCGACATTTTTAGCGTTTTACTGTTTTGCAGGCCCAGCTTTATGGCTTCATCAATAGTGATGGTACGGTCCTGCGCGTTTGCTAACGTAAAAATCAGCAATAGCATAACAACCATAGCTGCAATAACTCCAGCTGTCCTAAACAGGGAGCCTATATTGGATTTATTAGTTTGTGTGTTCATTTTTAATTGAGTAAGTAGCATTTTAATAGGTTTTTCATGTAGGCTTTCATACGGGGTTTGAATTTTTCTTCCAGTATTTTATCGTCCTGTATATCATAGCCCAACAGGGTCGATGTCATTAATGGCATATTCACTACATAGTTTTTGGTGCCATATAAGGTGGCGGTAACCATATCGGTATCGGTATCGGGCTTAAACTCCCCCTTGTCAATACCATCCTGTAGCATTTTGCGCAATTCCAGCACATTTTGCATGAGGATGTTGCGAATATTGTCGGCCAGTTCGGTGCGGCGGTTCATGCCCATTTCCTGGTAAAGTAGCTTTTGGAAACAGTTGTTCGATACGATCTTTTCGCTGTAGATATCAATATATTTCTCTACCTTTTCCCATTGGCTCATATTATCAGCGGCAGTAATGTTTTGCAGGATATCCTTAAAGCCGCTGATCTTTCGGCCGATAACCGCCAAAAACAAACCTTCCTTCGATCCGAAGTAATAGTTAAGCATAGCCATATTTACACCGGCCTCGCCCGATATCAACCGGGTGGAAGCGCCGTCGAACCCGTGATCTGAAAATACCCGTTCGGCTACGTCCAGTATGTGGTCCTTTTTGTCTATTTTATCTTTGTCCATAATCTTTTAACGGCACAAAATTAATCAAGCGATTGATTAATGATATTAAATCTGTGTCATGTTTATGTAAATAGTAATTAATACGTTGATTATCAAGATTAAATATTCAATCAATCGATTAACCCTTATATAATATATGACGTTTATATTTGTTTTTAATTTTAAACTTTTTTGAATTTTATTAATTAATCTTGCCTATATCACTTGTTTATCAATGAAATCGAAATATTTACTCCCGGTTTTCCTGTTATTCGCAAAAAGCCTTTTAGCCCAAACCGCTCCACCGGCCAATATTGGCACCATTAAGCAGGAACTTAATAAAATGCAAGTACTGGGCAGCGTGTTATACATAGCCGCCCACCCCGACGACGAGAACACCCGCTTGCTGGCCTACCTGGCGCAGGAAAAGCATTATCGTACCGGCTACCTGGCACTTACCCGCGGCGATGGCGGCCAAAACTTGATAGGGAACGAGCAAAGCGAACTATTGGGCCTGATACGCACCCAGGAACTATTAGCCGCCCGCCGTATGGATGGTGCCGAGCAATTTTTTACCCGCGCCAACGATTTTGGCTTCAGCAAAAATCCCGAGGAAACCCTGAAAATATGGGACCGCGAAAAGATATTGAGCGATATAGTTTGGGTGGTCCGTAAATTCCGGCCTGATGTGATGATCTGCCGCTTCCCTACTACAGGCGAGGGTGGCCATGGGCACCATACCGCGTCGGCCATTTTAGCACAGGAGGCCTTTACCGCCGCTGCCGACCCGAAGCGTTTCCCTGAGCAATTAAAATATGTACAGCCATGGCAAGCCAAGCGCCTGATGTGGAACACCTTTAACTTTGGCGGGACTAATACCACGGCTACCGACCAATTTAAAATTGATGTTGGCGGATACAACCCGCTGTTAGGCAAAAGCTATGGCGAAATTGCCGCCGAAAGCCGCAGCAACCACAAAACACAGGGCTTTGGCTCGGCTAACCAACGCGGGCAATCGTACGAGTTTTTCCGTACGATATTGGGCGATGCGCCTAAAACTGATTTGATGGATGGGGTAAATACCAGTTGGGGACGGGTTCAGGATGGCCCGGAGATAAGCCGTGATTTGGATATCATCAAAAAAAGTTTTGATGATGAGCATCCGGAGCGGTCGGTAAGGGCTGAGATCAACTTGTTAAGCGAATTAGAGAAAATGCCAGCTTCTTATTGGCGCGATAGAAAGGCAGCTGAACTAAAAGAACTGATAGCCGCTTGTGCTGGTCTATGGTTTGAGAGTTATGCTTCCTTGCCATCGTTTGCTTTGGAAGAAAAAATAGCCGTTCGTACACAAATAATTGTACGATCGGCAGTGCCGGTTGAAGTTAAAAGCATTAGCGGAAGCGAAGAAGATGCAGTGGTTACCGACGCTGTTAAGTTGACGAGCGATAACCTATCAACATTTAACTGCACAATAACCCCTAAACAAATTTCACAACCGTATTGGCTTGTATATCCGCACCCCATTGGCGAATATCAAACCGATTATCTTGAAAATGGCAAAGCAGATCAAAAAACGCTACCGGAAGATCTTCCAAATACGGTGGATGTTGTATTAAACATCATGGGCAACACGGTAATATTCCAACGTCCTGTTATCTATAAATATGTTGATCCTTCAAAAGGCGAGATCTATCAGCCGGTGGAAATTACTCCGCCCATTATTGCCAATTTGGCCAGCCCGGTTTATGTATTTAATGGCAAAAAACCCAAGGTGGTGCAGGTAAACCTAAAGGCATTTGTGGCGGGCAGCGGTAGTATTAGTATGCAGCCCGTACCGGGATGGGTGATCAGCCCGGCTAAAATTGCGTTTGCCGATAAAAAGAAAAACGAGGAATGGTCGGCCGAGTTTGTGGTGAGCCCAACCGATAACCTTCCTAAAAACGCGGTGTTGACGGCTGTGGCCGAGATCAACGGTAAAACATCATCGCTGGGGATATTGCGCATCCATTACGATCATGTGCCTAATATCACACTGTTCCCCGCGGCGCAGGCTAAGCTGGTGAGCATCGACCTGAAATTAAAGGGCGGCAGCAATAAAATTGGCTATATAGCCGGTGCCGGCGATTTAGTGCCCGAAGCCCTGAAACAGGTAGGCTATGATGTGCATATCCTTACCGAGAACGAAATTATGAACACCGACCTATCTGGTTATGATGCCATTATTACCGGTGTGCGCGCCTATAATGTAAACCCGCGCATGGCCATACAGCAGCCTAAACTGCTGGAATACGTAAAAAAAGGCGGCAATTTGGTGGTACAGTATAACACCCCCAATAATTTGGTGACCAACCAAATTGGCCCCTACCCTTTCCGCGTAGTGAATGAGCGGGTAACCGACGAAACGGCTAAGGTTACCTTTACCGATGCACAAAGCCCGGCATTAAACTTCCCTAACAAAATTACCCAGGCCGATTTTGACGGCTGGATCCAGGAGCGCGGCCTTTACTTTGTAAATGGCATCGATCCTAAATATCAAACCCCATTTGAGATGAATGATAAGGGCGAAGCGCCGCTGAAAGGATCGTTGATTGCCACAGATTATGGCAATGGCCGTTTTGTATACACCTCGCTCGATTTTTTCAGGGAATTGCCTGCCGGTGTGCCCGGCGCCTATCGCCTGTTTGTAAACTTAATGAGCGCGCCACCTAAACCGGTGACCATTAACAAGGAAAAACCGCGAAAAGCAGGCGGCAAATAATTGTAAGATATGATAACCCTATGTTTTTAAGTAATGAAAAAACCTAATCCCTTTAAATTATTAGTGGTGGCCGCTTGTTTTTGCCTGCCATTATTAGCATCCGCGCAAGCCAAAAAGCCTTTACCCAACTGGCAAAACCTGGATTTGAAAACTGATGGCATGTTTGGCATCGGTACCGAAAAGGCTTATACCGAATTGCTGAAGGACAAAAAGCACACGACCGTTTTGGTAGCCGTTATTGATGGCGGCGTGGATATTAACCACGAAGATTTAAAAAAGATTATCTGGGTAAACCCAAAGGAAATTGAGGGGAATAAAGCCGATGATGACGGAAACGGCTATGCCGACGACCTGCACGGTTGGAACTTTATTGGCTCGGTAGAAAAAGGCGATGTGCATTATGATAATTTGGAGCTTACCCGCATCCTGCGCCGCGATATGTCTAAATATAAATATGCTAATACCAAAACGCTAAGCCCGGATGAACTGGTGAAATATCACGAATATCAAAAAATGGATGAAGTGCTAAATACCAAGCTAAAGGAGGCGCAGGAAAGCTCATCGGGTATGTTAAACTTCACCTTGCGCCTGAATGAATTGGTGAAAAATATAGGCAAGGCTAACCCAACCATGAAAGATTTTGAAGGCTATAATCCGCAAAACGAGGTGGAAACCCGCCTGCGCAAGGTAATTATGGAAAACTGGACCACCGGCGATTTTAACACCTTTATGGAGGATGAAATATATGGCGGGCTGAAGCATTACCGCGAGGTGATGGATTATCACCTGAACCTGGATTTTGATTCGCGCGATACCGTGGGCGATAACTACGCCAATATTAACGAGCATTTTTATGGTAATAACGATGTAGCCGGTCCCGATGCCGACCATGGGTCGCACGTATCGGGCATTATTGGCGCGGTGCGCGATAATAACCTGGGCATAAAAGGCGTAGCTAATGATGTGGTGATTATGTCGGTACGCACCGTTCCCAATGGCGATGAACGCGATAAGGATGTGGCCAACGCCATCCGCTATGCCGCTGCTAACGGCGCGCGGGTAATTAATATGAGTTTTGGTAAAGATTACTCGTGGAACAAAGCCGCGGTAGACGAAGCTGTAAAATTTGCCATGAGCAAGGATGTTTTATTGGTACATGCCGCCGGGAACGACAGCAAGGATAACGATGTGAAGGTAAGCTACCCTAACCGGGTTTATGAAGATAAAAGCGGCACCGCCGCCGGCTGGATAGAAATTGGAGCTTCGGGTTTTAAGGATGACGATAATTTGGCGGCATCATTTTCCAATTACGGCAAAACCACGGTTGATGTTTTCGCGCCGGGTGTAAAAATCCTGTCTACCACACCCGGATCAACCTATAAGGAACATGATGGTACCAGTATGGCCGCCCCGGTAGTTACGGGTTTAGCGGCGCTCATTCGTTCGTACTACCCTGCATTAACGGCAGTACAGGTAAAAGAGATCATTATGAAATCGGTTACCAAAGTCGATCATAAGGTGGTGATTAAAACCGAAAAAAGCACTAAGAAAGTTCCCTTTGCCGAGATCTGCCAAAGCGGTGGTATTGTTAATGCGTACGAGGCTTTGAAACTGGCAGCTACGTATTAATACCCAGTATGTCATTTCGAACGATAGAGAGAAATCTTATAAGAGCGAAAAGCTGCACGTATAAGATTTCTCTTTCGCTCCCCCGGTATGCCCTGCGCTCGCTCTATCGAAATGACAGAATTTAATTTCCATCGGGAAAAAACCTTAAATTAGTTTGCAACCAAACCGTGCCTTGTGCATTACAGGTGTGTTGCAACCCATGGAACCCTATAACGAAGCCGGGCTTATTGAACAATGCCGTACCGACCCCAAAGCCTTTGGGTTGATATTTGACCGTTGGTATAAACCGGTATTTGGTTACCTGCTGCGCCGCACCGGCGATTATGATTTGGCTAAGGATATGGCCGCCGAAACTTTCCTGAAAGCATTTTTAAAGATCGGCGGTTTCCAGTGGCGGGGGATCAGCATATCGGCCTGGCTGTACCGCATTGCCGGGAACGAATTAAACCAATATTACCGCAACAGTAAGTACAAGCCACAATCGCTGCAGCAATTACTGGAAAACCCGCATATGGAAAAGCTGCTGCACGCCGATGCCGGGAACGAGCGCGAAATAATGGAGCAGGAATTAAAGGCCCACCAGGATTATAATACCATCCGCCAAAACCTGCTTAAGCTGGATGCTAAATACCAGGAAGTAATAGCCCTGCGCTATTTTGAACAAAAAACCAACCCCGAGATTGCCGAAATACTGGATAAAAACGAAGGGACGGTGAAGTCGCTGCTATCGCGCGGACTGGAGAAGCTGAGGAATTTAATGTAAAACTGCAACCGTTTTTAATAACCGCATTATAAAGGTAATTAACATGAAGAACGAACAAGATTTTTTAAAGCAAATGGAAAATTTAAGTATCCCCGATGTAGATCCGTCGCTGCATCAACAAAAGGTAAAAATGACGATCATGAATGCCGAGCGGTCGGCTGCGCTGGGTGTATGGCTGATTGTGTTGCCCGGCTACTTTTTACTTTGCGCCCTTATGTCGGCCTTTTTTCATAACAAGGCGATAGACAGCTGGCTGTTTGGTATGCTATTTAGAGATCTGCTAAGCACCCGCGCGTCTATTTTAGATAGCCTGCTGTTTTTTGGCTTGCCCATCATCTGTATTATCATTAACCTGCTGGCTATAGTACATGTGCAGGTTGAGCATATCAGCCCTACACAGCGCAAGTACAAAGAACTAAGTTTAACAATTAAACTTAAGTTTTGGAACATTTTATTAATTGTGATTAGCACCGCGCTGCTTATCCTGTTTATTATTTAACCTAAAAATTTAATCAAATGAAATTAAACTGGTTTACCCGCAGGGGTATTATATATGTACCCGCCGCTATTGCCGGCTGGCTGATACTGCTTTTGGCCGCGGCTTATGCCGTATATACCTTTATCGATATCGACAGCCATTCGCACTCAGTAAGCGACACAATGATCAATTTTATGTTTAACCTGTTGATGATTGGCCTGGTATATACCATTGTGGCTTATTGTACCGAAAAGAGGGTAGTAAAGGATTCCACCGATTCCATGATTTGATTTCACCGATTATTAATTGGATTTCGCTTTAAATAAGAATCGGTGAAATCGTTTTTTTAAATCGGTGAAATCCAATTAATAATCGGTGAAATCAAGCGCAATTGTGGAGAGAAATATGATTTGTGGAAAATTTTAAAATCCACTTTTTATTTTAAAATAATATTGCTAATATTGCAGTCCGATTTTTACGGGATAAAAATCGCATTTAAGAGCTAAAAATCATGGATTTAGTAAAATTTGTTGAAGAACAATCAGTAGTAATAAATAAAGTTCCTACGTTTAAAGCGGGTGATACCATCAGCGTACACTACAAAATCAGGGAAGGTAACAAGGAACGTATCCAGGTTTACCAAGGTGTAGTTATCCAACGTAACAGCACTGGCAACAACGAAACTTTTACCGTACGTAAAGTATCAAACGGTATTGGTGTTGAGCGTATTTTCCCTATCAACTCTCCAAACATCGATAAAATTGATGTAAACAGTGTTGGTAAAGTACGTCGCTCTAAACTATACTACCTGCGTGCTTTAACCGGCAAGGCAGCCCGTATCAAGTCAAAAAGGGTTTAATTATCCGCTCCGCTTTAGGGGCAGCATAAATACAGAAAGCCACTTTCCTTGTAAAGAGAGTGGCTTTTTTGCGTTGCCCACGATTTTTTAATTCTTAAACGCGGGCTGGTTGGTTTTTAACCATGCATCAAGGTCGGTCATTTGTTGGGCGTTATCCTTTGCCCACTTAGCGCTTTCGGGCATACCCAGGCTTACCAGCCGCGCGAAAGCTGGCATATTTGGCGATTTTGCTAAAGTGCCAAAATAATCTGCCAGGTCATACCAAAAGTAATATTTATCACGCGGCATATTGCCTAACGCATTGAATATAGTGCTTAACTGCGCGCTTAATAAATCACCGGCAGATGCATAGCGCCTTTTAGCAAACGGAGCAATAGCTTTACTAATGATTTGGTTTTGATGAGCAACAAACGTTTTCATTAGTGGAGTTATCACAACACCCGGCTCGGGTTTAAGCACACCGCCTTGTAATATATGCTGGATGTTTCCGTAAGCTTCGGTACTGCGGACAGTGTTGGGTTCCAGGATTAAAAATTGGCAAAAGCCCAATAATGCCGCCGCCCTTTTATTTTGATGAAAGGTAACCAAGGCATATAACCGCATACTGCTGGCATATTTAGGGTCGGCTTTTATGGTTTCGGTAGCGGTAGCTTCGGCATCCTCATATTGCTTATTACGGAAATAGGCCAGCCCCAGGTTATACCGCAGCGATTGGTAAGCCGGGTTGGCTTTAATGCCCTGCTGGTAGGCCTCAATAGCTTTTTTAGGCAAATGGTTTTGATCGTAGATGCTCCCCGCCAAATCATACGATCCGCCAATTAAATTAGCCGATGCCGTTGTTGATTGAAACACCTTTTGCAGGTAGGGGATGCCATCCAGCCCTTTGCCCACGGCGTTAAGCGCAAAGGCCATTTGGTAGTTCCCCGGCGCGTAATCTGCATCAATGGTTAGGGCCGTTTTGTACTTCTCTATCGCGGCAGCATAGTTTTTTTGATTGGTGAGTTCTATACCATCGCGCACCAGGGTTTTAGCGTCGCCGGTTTGGGCAAAGGCCGATGGGGTGGTTAACAGGACGATGAATAGTATTTTTAATAGGGATCGCATATAGCTATACTAACGTTGTTTAAAATAGAAAGATTATCAAATTACCATACCCGGCACAACAAGCCCTTCAAATACTCCCCTTCCGGGAATGATGACCTTACGGGATGATCTTCAGGTTGGCAAAACTGGTGGATAAACTGCACCTGCTTGCCGGCATCAAGCGCGGCCCAGGCTAGTACCTGTTTAAAGGTTTCCATATTCATAGCCCCAGAACAGGAATAGGTAGCCAGTAAGCCGCCCTTATTCAGCAACAGCATAGCCAGGCGGTTCAGGTCCTTATAAGCGCGTGATGCCCGGTCTAATGCCGAACGCGATGGGGCGTATTTAGGCGGATCGAGTATGATGACATCAAACTTAGCTTCCTCATCGCGGAATTTGCGCAGCTGGTTGTTCACGTCCGATTTTATAGCGGTATGCTTCGCGGCATCCAGTTTGTTTAGGGTGATATTCTGGTTTAAAGTTTCGATAGCCAATGCCGAACTATCTACACTGGTAACCGACGCGGCACCTTGCTTCAGGCTGTTAAGGGTAAAACCGCCCGTATAACAAAAGCAATCCAGTACCGATTTGCCATCAACATAACCGGCCAGCACACGGCGGTTATCCCGCTGATCGCAATAGAAGCCCGATTTTTGCCCTTCGGCAATGTTAATACCGTAAACAATACCATTCTCCTTCACGGTCACAATTTCGGGTGGCGGGCTGCCGGCCAATACACCGAACGATTCGCCAAGGCCCTCATGCGCGCGCGATGAGGTGTCGCTTTTATCAAAGATCCCCGCGGGTTTTAACAGCTTTTGTAATTCATCAATAATAACCGGCATTACCTGCTCCATGCCCGAGGTTAATACTTGTACAGAAAGGTAACCGGCGTATTTATCTACAATTAAGCCCGGTAGGTAATCAGCCTCGCTAAAAATAAGGCGGCAGGTATCGGTATTTTTATCGGCCAGTAAATGGGCGCGGCTTTCTACCGCCTGCACCACGCGTGCGCGGTACCACTCGTCGTTAATAGTGGTATTTTCATCCCACTCTAACAAACGTACGGCCACGCGCGATTGATCGTTATAAAAACCATAAGCCAAGAAAGCGCCTTTGGCATCAGCAAGCCGTACTACATCGCCGTTTGCGGGTTTGCCCTTAACCTTTTCTATAGCGCCCGAAAACACCCAGGGGTGGCGGTGCAATACTGCTTTCTCCTTGCCTTTCTTTAATATCACATCAATCATACTGCAAAGGTAGGGTTTTATGGGCTAACGGATAAAGGATTTAACCACAGAGGTCGTGGTGGTTAAATCTCCTAATATGTCAGCAAAGTGTCGTAAATTAACTGATAATTTAATACGCGTTAAACCGTTTATCATTATGCACGTCTATCTTATAACTAAAACGATTATAAAAAGATCATGAAAAGTAATTATAAATATTTTGCAAGTGCTGCCCTTAGCGGACTATTTGGTTTGCTGGTAGCGTTTTCGGCCAGTGCACAGCACAGAGGCGGAGGTGGTGGCGGATCGCGCGGTGGTGGCGGTTCCCATAGTAGTGGTGGTGGATTTCATAGCGGCGGCTTTTCGGGCGGCCATTCAAGCGGAGGTTATGCCGGCCGTTCGGGTGGTGGTTTTCAAAGCCCGGGCAGTGGCTCATACAGCCGCGGCGGGTCTTCAAGGCCGCAAGGTAATTATTCGGCCCCACGTAGCAGCTATTCAAGTCCAAGGGTAAATTCATCGCCATCAGTGCGTGGTGGTTTACGGGCCGATATTGGCGGCCGCGCCAGCGTTGGCGGTAACAGGTATAGCGCCTCTCCAAGGGCTTATTCAAACGGGGGCAGCCGTTTAGGCTACTCACGTGGTTACAGCAATGGCGGCGCACGTATAGGTTTAAGCTATCGTGGCGGTTTCCATGGCAGTTATAACCATGGCCGCTATTATTCTTATAACAGGTTTTATGGCCACACTGCCTTTTACAACCGTTACTACGCGCCGCGTTTAGGTTTCCGTTTAAGTGTATTGCCTTTTGGTTACTACCCATTTTATTGGGGCGATTACCAATACTTTTACAGCGATGGGTACTATTACCAACAAAATAATAACGATTATACCGTAGTTGAACCACCACTGGGCGCTATTATGAACCAACTGCCCGCAGGTGCCAAATCGTTAATGATTGATGGCGAGCAATACTACGAGTTGAATGGTGTATACTACCAGGCTGTAACTAAAGATGATGGCAGCACAGGCTACCAAATTGCCGGTAAAGATGGCGAATTATCAACCGGTGCAACCGCGCCGCAGGATAATGGCAACTACGACCAGCAAGGTGGTAGTGCCGACCAGGCCCCCTTAAAAATAGGCGACCTGTTTGATAGCTTGCCTGCAAATTGCAGTACCGTTAAAATTGACGGACAAAAATATTACGTATCTCCTGATGGTGTTTACTACCAGGAAGACCGTGACGGCAACCATAAGGTATACCGCGTAGCCGGTACACCCGATGACCAGCCGGGAAATTAATATGTGATAGCGTTTTTTTGAGGTGATTGTTGATGGATGGGTAGTGGCTTAGGCTGCTACCCATCTTTTTTTTGAGCGGACTTGACCTTGATTAAAAGGATTTAAGGATGGGCTTGATTACGTAGACATACATGCTCGTTTACGCTATACATAACCCTCGTGTATTCAGCGATTAAATTTTTTCTATGGTTTACATACAATTATGGGCATCCTTAAATCCTTTTAATCAAGGTCAAAAACAATATTTATGCCTCCGTGTTGTTTAGCGACGTATCAAGTTAAAATACGCTTAAGAAAAACAGCAGTATGAGTAAATCCCGGGAAAAGAAACCGGCCGCCGAAAGGCCGGCATTGCCCAAAGTGGCAACAGGTATTGCAGGATTAGATGAAATAACCGGTGGCGGGTTGCCAAAAGGCCGGCCAACACTGGTATGCGGCGAGGCGGGCAGCGGTAAAACCCTGCTATCGCTGGAGTTTATTGTGCGTGGGGCCATAGAGTTTAACGAGCCCGGTGTATTTATGGCCTTTGAAGAAAAAGCTGACGAGCTAACCCAAAACGTAGCTTCGCTGGGCTTTGACCTGGATAAGCTGCAAAAACAAAAACTGATCAGGCTTGACCATGTACATATCGAACGATCGGAAATTGAAGAAACCGGCGAATATGATTTGGATGGATTGTTTATCCGCCTTGGCCATGCTATTGATTCTATCGGAGCAAAGCGTGTAGTGCTGGATACGATAGAAAACCTATTTTCGGGCCTGGCTAACCAGCGTATTTTACGGGCCGAACTGGTGAGGCTTTTCCATTGGTTAAAAGAAAAAGGGGTTACTGCCATTATTACCGGCGAACGAGGCGAGGGCAAATTGACCCGCCAGGGGTTGGAAGAATATGTATCGGATTGTGTAATTGTGCTTGACCATAGGGTGATAGACCAAATCTCCACCCGCCGCCTGCGCATTGTAAAATACCGCGGATCGTTACATGGCACTAATGAATATCCTTTTTTAATTGACGATGAGGGCATATCGGTATTACCGGTAACTTCCCTGCACCTGGCTAAAGACGTACAGACTGAAAGGATCCCAACGGGTATACCGGGGCTTGATCAGATGTTGGGCAATAAGGGCTTTTTTAGGGGCAGTAGTATCCTGGTATCGGGGACGGCAGGTACAGGTAAAACAAGTATTGCAGGTTATTTTGCTGCAGAAACTTGTAAACGCGGCGAAAAATGCATTTACTTCTCGTTTGAAGAATCGCCTAAGCAGATCATTCGGAACATGCATTCCATTGGGCTTAACCTGGAGCAGTATGTAAACAGCGGCCTGCTGAATTTCCATGCATCGCGGCCTACACTTTACGGGCTGGAAATGCATTTGGTAGCCATGCATAAGCATATCCGCAAGTTTAAGCCCGATACCGTGGTGCTTGATCCAATTACTAACCTGATCACCATTGGGCCCGTGGGCGATGTAAAATCGATGCTCATCCGTTTGCTTGATTTTTTGATGGAAGAACAGATCACGGTAATGTTTACGGCACTATCGCTTAATACTATTGTAAACGAACAAACCGATGAGGGCGTATCATCATTGGTAGATGCCTGGCTGCTGGTACGCGATATTGAATTTAACGGCGAACGGAACCGGGGTATGTATGTAATGAAATCGCGCGGGATGAAGCACTCGAACCAGGTGCGCGAGTTTATTATTACTGATAATGGGCTGAATTTGGTAGACGTTTATCTTGGCCCTGATGGTGTATTAACAGGCTCGGCCAGGGAAGCAGAACAACTAAAGGAAAACACCGGCAAAGTACTGCATGATTACGCGCTTGATCGTAAAGACCGCGAAATTATGCGCAAGCGCAAAGTGTTGGAATCAAAAATAGCCGGGTTGCAAACCGAGTTTGAATCGGTAGAAGAGGAGTTGAACAAGATATATCACGAAGAAGAATTGCGAAAAGACGTGATTGACAAAAACCGCAAGGAGATAATGAAAATGCGGCGCGAGGCGGAATTAGAAAAAGAAATTAAACCAGTAAAAAAACCGGGCAAGAAATGAGCAAGCAAGTAAAACCAAAAGCCTGGGAACTGCGATTGTATGTTGCAGGTAAAACCGCCAAATCGGTAACGGCCTTAACTAACCTGCAAAGATATTGCGAAGAGCATTTAAAGGGACAGTATGTAATTGAAGTGGTTGATTTGCTGGAGAAGCCGCAATTGGCCGAGGGCGACCAGATATTCGCGATACCTACCCTGGTACGCAAAGTGCCCGAACCGATACGTAAGATCATCGGCGATCTGTCAAACGAAGAAAAAGTTTTAGTGGGATTAAATATTCGCCCTGCACAAATATAGCCGATGAAACCAAATAAATGGATTGCCGAAACCAATGGCCGGAGCGACGAGGGATCGACGCATATATTGCGGTTGTTTATAACCGGGGCTTCGCCAAACTCCATTCGCGCGGTTGATAATGTGAAGGCTTTTTGCGAAAAGTACCTGAAGGGTAATTATCAGTTGGAAATTATTGATGTATATCAGCAGCCCCAAATAGCCGAAAAGGAACAAATTATCGCCCTGCCCCTGCTGATAAAACGAGGCATTGGCATGGATAGGCGCCTGATAGGCGATATGTCGGACACGAATAAATTATTGGAAAGTTTCAGTATCAAAATATAAAGGCATGGAACAAAAACCATCATATAATCAGCTCCTTAACCAAAATGCCGAACTACGCTGGCAGTTGGACGAGGCTAATGATGCCATTGAAGCCATCCGCAGTGGGCAGGTTGATGCCCTGATTGTAAAGAACGATAACGGCCCGCAAATATTTACCTTAAAAAGTGCCGACCAAAGCTATCGTGTGTTTATTGAAAAAATGAACGAGGGCGCAGTATCCCTTAACCGGGCCGGCCTGATACTATACAGCAACGGCAAATTTGCCAGCCTGGTTGGCGAACCACTGGAAAGGGTAATAGGCCTACATTTTGATGGTTTTGTAGCCGATGCGGATAGGGGCAAATTCAATCAGATTATTGAAGGGGCCTGGGAAAAGGATTGCAAAGATGAACTGATCATTATTAATAAAACCGGGGCGCTAATTCCCTGCCTGGTATCGTGCAACGCGATGGAGTTTGATGGCGGCCGTGCGCTGAGTTTGATTATTACCGACTTGAGTATTCAAAAAGAAACCCAGCAACAGCTGGAATTACAATTTGACCAGTTAGAGGAAGCCCAGCAGCTCACCATAAAACTGAACGATGAGCTGGAAGAAACGGTAAGGGCACGTACCCGCGATTTGACCATTAGCCGCGAATATTTGAAATTGCTGACCGACAATATCCCCCAAATGACCTGGACTAACCTGCCCAATGGCGAGGTTACCTTTTATAACCAACGCTGGTACGATTATACCGGGCAGATTGAGGATGAAAACAAGGAATGGGGTTTTAGATCTATCGTACATCCGGACGACCTGGAACAAACCATGCAGCGGTATAATGAAGCGCTGGCAAGCGGTGGCATATTTGAGGTAGAGAACCGTTATAAAAGGGCCGACGGCACCTACCGCTGGCACCTTAACCGGGGCATACCCTTAAAAAACCCGGATGGCGAGATCGTTTTTTGGGTAGGCACCGCTACCGATATTGAACAACAAAAGCAGGAGATGGATAAAAAGGACGAGTTTATAGGCATTGCCAGCCACGAACTGAAAACGCCTTTAACCAGCCTAAAAGGCTACCTGCAAATAATGGGCATGTATAAAAAGGAAGAAATCCCGCCGGTTATTAAGCAGTATATTGCTAAAGCCAACAGTGCTATTAACAAATTGCATCACCTGATAAACGACTTGTTAGACGTTAGCAAGATACAAGCCGGGCGGCTGGAATACATGATGGGCGATGTTAACCTGGCCGGTATGATTAATGCCGGGGTAGAAAATGCCGCGCAAATATATCCCGAACACCATATCGAAAACGAGGTTGACCCTGTGTTGATGGTACACGGCAACCCCGAGCGGTTAGAGCAGGTGTTAATGAACATGGTGAGCAATGCCGCCAAATATTCGAAAGAGGATACACCTATTGTTGTTAAAGCGCACCGGTTAGACGGCCATGTCCGCGTATCTGTAAGCGATTTTGGCATAGGCTTATCGCCGGAACAACAGGAGAAAATATTTGAACGCTTTTACCGTGTGGAGGACAAAACTTTCAGCACAAGCGGGCTGGGTATGGGGCTATACATATCGGCCGAAATTATCAAACACCATAAGGGTACTATTAATGTAACCAGCGAATTAGGAAAAGGCTCAACCTTTTATTTTGATTTGCCGTTGATTAAATAACCTGTCATTTCGACCGACGGGAGAAATTTTATACAACATGATCAGTCATACTGATAAGATTTCACTATCCTGGGAAATGGGCATTTTTTTTAATCCTGACCATCGTTTAATCCTAATAATCAAGGTCACTTCTCCGCCAGCAAATCATCCGTTAGCTTTTCAAACTCATTTACAAACGCCACATAGTGTTCGCCGGTACCGGGGCCGCTGTAGCCGGTGTGTATTTTGCGCACATCACCCTTTTTGTCAATAATAACGGTAGTTGGGAAAGCCAGGAAATTAGCCAGCATAGGCAGGCTTTTAGCTGTTTCTTTTTTATCGTTAGTAAAGCCCGTAATAAGTAAAGGGTAAGGGATATTAAAGCGTGCCTTTAACTGTGCCAGCGTTTTTTGCGACCGTGCAAAATCTGTAGTACGTTCGTACGCCAGGCCTACTATCTCTACACCTTTAGGGTGATATTTTTTGTAGTAGCTTACCAGGTAGGATGTTTCGTCCATACAATTAGGGCACCACGAACCCATAAATTGTACAATAACAACCTTGTTTTTAAAGCGCTCGTCGGTAAGGGATACCGGTTTGCCATTCATGCCCTTAAAGGTAAAAGCCAGTTTTTTAAAGCCGGGCTTAAGCGCGGTAAGGGAGTAAGCATCGGGCAGTTTGGCTTTTTCGTTTTTCACCGCTTCCCAGGTATCGGTACCAAACTTACCATTGTTAAGGTTCAGGCTATCCCTAATATCAGCAGTGAACAGGAAAGCATGCCCGCCATCAAAGCAAGAGAGGTATAATTTGTCGCCGTTTACGGCGCCTTCTAAATAACGGTAATCGCCGGTAGTGGTTAAAAAAGTGCCGGTTACCTTATTGCCGCTTTGCTTAAATTCGCCCACGGTGGTATCGCGTACGCCATCACTGGTAAACACGGCCGACCAGCGGCCACTAACATTGGCAGCGGGTTTATCCGGTGCATCAAAAAAGCGAAATGATTGCCCCGGTGCGGCTGTAAACTCCAGCTCGTTATCTTTTTGGGCCAGGTGCTTTATCCATTTACCTTCCAGCTTGCCATCCTGCTGTTTCAATTTAAACTCCGAATCGAACAGGGGCATTTTGATAAAAACCGAATCGCCATCCAGGCGCACATCAGGCACCAGGAAATGTTCTGATCCGTTAATGATAGCTAATTGTTGCTTGCCGGCTGTATCCCTCACCTCAAAGTTAAAGGGTAGCTCGGCACCGGTTTTTAGTTTTAACGCACCGCGCCAAATACCGGTTTTTAGTTTGGATGGGGCGCTTGTACACGCGCTGATGGCTGCAACTACCAGCAAAAACAAAACTTTTTTCATAGTCAGATCAAAATATACCCTACTAAATTAGTATTCTTTTAGGAGCAGGGCGTTTTTTGATTGTAACTATTTCAATATATCCCGGGATATGACGATCTTTTGAATTTCGGATGTGCCCTCGTATATCTGGGTGATCTTGGCATCGCGCATCAGGCGCTCTACGTGATACTCCTTTACAAAGCCATAGCCGCCATGTATCTGCACCGCCTCGATAGTGGTTTTCATAGCCACTTCCGATGCAAACAGCTTGGCGGTAGCACTGGCGCGGCCATAGGGCTGGCCATTATCTTTTAACCAGGCAGCCTTTAAGCATAATAACCGGGCAGCTTCAATTTCGGTAGCCATATCGGCCAGTTTAAATTGTATGGATTGATGTTCGGAAATAGGTTTCCCAAAAGTTTTGCGTTCTTTAGAATAAGCCAGCGCCAGCTCGTAAGCGCCCGACGCGATACCTAAAGCTTGCGCGGCAATGCCAATACGCCCGCCTTCCAGCGTGGACATGGCAAATTTAAACCCGAAGCCATCTTCGCCTATGCGGTTTTCCTTCGGTACTTTAACGTCGGTAAACATCAGCGAGTGGGTATCCGAACCCCTGATGCCTAATTTATTTTCTTTAGGGCCCACGGTAAAGCCGGGCATCCCTTTCTCAACAATCAGCGCGTTAATACCTTTATGGCCTTTGGCTACATCGGTTTGGGCAATTACTAAATAGGTTGAAGCATTGCCGCCGTTGGTGATCCAGTTTTTGGTACCGTTAAGCAGGTAATGGTCGCCCATATCAACAGCGGTGGTATGTTGCGATGTGGCATCGCTGCCGGCTTCCGGTTCCGACAGGCAAAATGCGCCTATTACTTGTCCGCTGGCTAAGGGTACCAGGTATTTTTGTTTTTGTTCCTCGCTGCCGTATTTCTCCAGCCCATAGCACACTAACGAGTTGTTTACCGATACCACAACCGATGCGGAGGCATCAATTTTAGACAATTCTTCCATAGCCAGCACGTAGCTAATAGCATCCATACCGCTGCCACCGTATTCGGGCGCGGTCATTAAGCCTAAAAATCCCAGCTCACCTAATTTTTTAATCTGTTCGGCCGGGAATTTCTGATGTTCGTCGCGTTCTATCACACCGGGTTTTAATTCGGTTTGTGCAAAATCGCGGGCGGCTTGCCGTATCATTAACTGTTCTTCTGTAAATTCAAAATGCATGTGGGTGTGGTATTATTTTACAAAAATAAATATTATGCGTGCATAGTAAAATTTATTCGTAATAAATATTTGAGATTTAACCACGGAGGCCACAAAAAGGGAAATCACAGAGGACACGGAGATTTTTAAGTGATTGCCATCTTGTTCTGCCTGCTGTTACTCAGCCAGCGTTACCTCGCTCCCTGGCCCCTCTTACCGCTGAACGCGAAGAGGAGGTGCCCAGCGCGGTGCCGAGCGGGTAAGTCGTACAAAATATATGTTACAATACCTGCAATTTAGGCATACAGATATAATTTTCACCAATTTAATAGTAATTTCCCCCTCTGTTAATCCATTTGGTGTATATCATGAAAAAACTATTACTCTCTGTTGCTGCCCTTTTTGCTTCGGCGGCAGTTTTTGCACAAAGCGATATTTATTACTCCCTCAGCTTTGCTAATGCCGCCCATCACGAGGCCGAAATTAGTATGCGGGTGGGGCAAATACCTGCCGGGCCGTTGCGGGTACGTATGAGCCGTTCATCGGCAGGGCGCTATGCCACGCACGAGTTTGGCAAGAACGTGTATAACGTAAAAGCGTTTGATAGTAATGGCAAGGAATTGGCCGTAAAGCAAATTGAGGGCGATGTATGGGAAGTGCCGCAGCATGGCGAAAATGTGAAAGTAAGCTATACGCTGTTTGCTAACTGGACCGACGGCACTTATGCCAGCATAGACCCCAGCCATGCGCACCTGAACATGCCCGCCGCTATGATGTGGGCTGTTGGGATGGACAGCCGCCCCATCCACTTCCAGTTTAAGGATTATGAAAAATATGGCTGGCGATTTGCCACCCAGCTAAAGCCCGAGGGCGCCCCCGGCGCTTACTTTGCACCTAACCTGCAATATATGATGGATAGCCCTACCGAACTATCCGACTTTAAGGAAACCAGTTGGACAGTGGCTAACCCCGATGGCAAAAAACTGGGCATCCACCTAACCATACACTCGGATGATAGCCAGGCGGTGATAGATAATTTTGCTACCATGCTGAAAAAAGTGGTATTGGAAGAGCAAGCCGTTTTTGGCGAACTACCGGTTTATGATTATGGCGATTATACCTTTTTGGATGATGTTTACCCAACCAATTCGGGCGATGGCATGGAACACCGCAACTCTACCTGTATTGTACAACCAGCCGACAAGGTTGCCGGTAACGAGGAGCGCCTGTTGGGCACCTACGCGCACGAATATTTCCATAGCTGGAACGTGAAACGCATCCGCCCAAAATCGTTGGAGCCGTTTAATTTTGAACATGCCGATATGAGCAGCGAACTTTGGTTTGCCGAGGGTTTTACGCAATACTATGGTTCGATGTTATTAGTTAGGGCGGGCTTTAGCACGCCTGAGGATTATACCCGTACCGCTGCCGGGTTGATCAATAGTGTATTAACATCGCCTGCCGCGCTGAAATATTCGCCGGCGCAAATGAGCCGTTATTCGGTTTTTGCCGATGCCGGTGTTTCAATCGACCCCAACAATAATACCAACGTATTTAGCAGCTATTATACCTACGGCGGCGCTACCGCTTTAGCTTTGGATTTGCGCCTGCGCAGCGATTTTAACCTGACGCTGGATGATTATATGAAAGCCGTTTGGTTAACCTTGGGCAAGGTGATGAAGCCTTATACTATCCCCGATTTGCAAGCCGTACTGGCTAAGGTAACCAACCCTAAATTTGCCGCCGACTTTTTTAGCCGATACATTAACGGGATAGAAAAGAATGATTACGCCCCATTACTGGCCAAAGCAGGCATGGTATTGCGCAAGGCACAGCCGGGCAAAGCCTGGGCGGGCTCTATCGGTGGTTTCCAACAGCGTGGGCGCTCGGGTACAGCGCGTACCACTACTACAGCCGCGGGCATCCCTATTACCAGCAGCACCGCGCAAAACACGCCTATTTACAAGGCCGGGATTGATGCCGGTGATATTATTATGAAAGCCGACGGTAAGGAGCTGACCGATGCCGGCACCTTACAGGAAATTGTAGCGGCCAAAAAGCCGGGCGATAAAATTACCCTGATCTATAAAAACCGTACCGGCGAACATGAAACCACCCTTACGCTGGAAGAAAGCCCGGCTTACGAGGTAGTGACCAACGAAAAGGCGGGTAAGGAATTAACTAAAGAGCAGGCCGCTTTCCGTAGCGCCTGGTTATCAAGCAAAGTAAAATAAACCTATAAACCATGATGAAGAAATATATTTTAGCAGGCGCCTTTTTAGCCACCGTTACCGGTGCCATGGCGCAAAACGTAAACAAGCTGATCGATCAGAAAGACGTAGAGCGCGTTATCAACACCCTGGCAGCCGATGATATGCAGGGCCGTGCCACCTTTACGCCGGGCATTGAAAAAGCCGCCAAGTTTATCGAAAGCGAGTTCACAAATATCGGCTTACAGCCAATGGAAGGCAGCACAACGGGTTACCGCCAGGTATGGGCTATGAGCCGGAGCATGCAGGGTAAAACCGTTGTAAATATTAATATGTCGGGCGTGGGCTCGGCCAATGTGTATGTGCAGGCATCTGCATCGTTTACCTGGGACAGCATGGATGGTGTTACTATTATTAAAGAAACATCTGACAAAAACCTGCGTGCCGATATGCGCACTTTTGCAGCAAGTGGTAAAAAAACACTGGTATTGATTGATCCAAGTTTTGCAGCGCAGTTTAAACAAATGCGCGACAGGGCTATGGCGGGCGGCCGTATGACCGCCACTGCAAAAGGCGGCACAGCGCCTGCACCGATAGTTTATGTATTAGGCCCGATTGAGGACGTACGCAGCCTGGAAGTAACCGCCACCATTAAAAGCGAAGAGATGCCGCTGTTTAATGTTGCCGGTATTATCCCTGGCAAAACCAAGCCCGATGAATACGTGGTATTCAGTGGCCACTACGATCACCTGGGAATAGCCAAAGGCATGGCGCCGGATAGTATTTTTAACGGTGCCGATGACGACGCATCGGGCACTACTGCTGTTATTGAGCTGGCTAAGTATTACAAAAAACTAAATAACAACGCCCGCACACTGATATTTGTAGGCTTCTGCGCCGAAGAAATTGGCGAGTTCGGGTCAGCACATTTTGCCACAACAGTTAATCCTGATAAAGTAATTGCCATGTTTAATATTGAAATGATTGGCAAGCCATCCAAATGGGGACAAAACTCGGCCTTTATTACTGGCTTCGAGCGATCGGACTTCGGCACCATATTGCAAAAGAACCTGGAGGGTACCGACTTTAAGTTCTATCCCGATCCTTATACCAAAGAAAACCTGTTCTACCGCAGCGATAATGCTTCACTGGCGCGTGTAGGCGTGCCTGCGCACACCATTACTACCGACCAGATTGATATCGACCCCGATTACCATAAAGTAACCGACGAGGTGAAGACATTGGATATGGCTAACATTACCGCAGCCATCCGTGCCATAGCATTAAGCTCGCGCACTATTGTTTCGGGTAAGGATACACCTACACGGGTAGCTAAATTAGAGAGGTAGGATTTTAATATTATAAAAACGCATAACAAAGGCGGCCCCAATATTGGGGCCGCCTTTGTTATGCGTTTTTATGCAGTATAGGCTTGCATTATTTAAAGTACGCGAATAGCCTCAATAACCTATTTATAATCCGTAATCCGTAACTGGTGATTGCAAAAACCATACTCATGTTCCTGGTTGGAGCAGATGATCACCAGGCGGCCCTGCGCGAATTGTTGTACGAGGCTTAAATACCAGTCGATACCCTGGGTGTCCAGGTTGGATGTGGGTTCGTCCAGCATCAGCATGTGGGTATCTGCACAAAAGGCCAGCGCCAGTTTTAAACGCTGTTTCATACCCGATGAAAAATAGCGGATCAACTTATCCTTAGCGGCTTCCATACCCATCATGGCCATCACCTTATCCCGGTCAAAGCCCGGCAGGTAGGGTTTAAACTTAAAATGGAAGTCGATCATCTCTACCAAACTAAATTCCTCTATCACCTCCATGTAAGGCGCGGCCAGGCTGATGTGTTTAAACACATCTTCAGGTTCAAGCACGGTATCGTTATGGGTATAAGTAATCGCCCCTTCGGATGGTGAAAGGCTGGCATTAACCACCTGCAACAGGGTAGACTTACCCGAACCATTTGGCCCCAGTATGGCATAACTATTCCCCGAAGTAAAAGTATAATCCAGCCCGCGGAAAATCCAGTCGCGGTTAAAGCGGCGACCTATTCCTTTAAGAGATATGGTTATTTGGTGAGTGTTCATGGTTCATAGATCATGGTTCATGGTTAGAAACATGACCTATGAACCAATCTTCTGGCTATGATCTATGATCCATGAACCTACTAACAACGTTAGCTGTTGCCAAACCCCTTCATAATACCGCGTTGCGAGCCCTGTATAAAGTTCAGGATCTCGTCACGCTCCTGGGTTGGGCGAAAATCAGCTTCTATGATCTCCAGTGCTTTGGTTACGTTATAATTACGGACAAAAAGGGTGCGGTAAATATCCTGTATCTCGTTTATCTTATCTTCGCTAAAACCACGGCGGCGCAAGCCAACCGAGTTGATGCCGGCGTACGATAATGGCTCGCGCGCGGCCTTTACATACGGCGGCACATCCTTACGTACCAGCGAACCACCGGTTACAAAAGCGTGCGAACCAACTTTTACAAATTGGTGTATAGCTACCATACCCGCCAAAACAACATTATCGCCAACGGTAATGTGGCCGGCCAGGGTGGTATTATTGCTGAAGATACAGTTATTGCCCACCAAACAATCGTGCGCTACGTGGCAGTAAGCCATAATTAGGCAATTGCTGCCAATTTCGGTTTTAAAACGATCGTTAGTGCCACGGTTAATAGTTACACATTCGCGGATGGTGGTATTATCACCAATCACTACGTGGGTATTTTCGCCCTTGTACTTCAGATCCTGCGGAATGGCGGAAATTACAGCGCCGGGGAAAATACGGCAGTTTTTACCAATACGCGCGCCATCCATAATGGTTACGTTTGATCCTATCCAGGTGCCCTCGCCTATTTCAACATCCTTGTGGATGGTTACAAACGGGTCTATCACTACATTTTCGGCTATCCTGGCCTGCGGGTGTATGTATGCTAAGGGTTGGATCATTCTTCGGTAGATTTATTAGTTTTTTTAACAATTTGTGCCATTAACTCGGCCTCGACAACAATGCGCGATCCTACCATACCAACGCCCTTCATTTGGGCAATACCCCGGCGGATAGGCGCCAGCAGGTTACAATGGAAGATGATGGTATCACCGGGAACAACTTTGTCCTTAAAACGGGCATTCTCTATTTTCAGGAACAAGGTAATATAATTTTCAGGATCGGGCACGGTATTCAGTACCAGTATACCGCCGGTTTGCGCCATCGCCTCAATTTGCAACACGCCCGGGAACAGTGGCGAGCCCGGGAAGTGGCCCCTAAACATATCCTCGTTCATGGTTACATTCTTCAAACCTACCACATGGCTTTTCGATAGCTCCAAAATTTTGTCTATCATTAAAAACGGCTGGCGGTGCGGCAATATGTTCATGATCTGTACGGTATCATATACCGGGGTCATGTTGGGGTCGTAAACTTTTACGTGCTTGCGGCTGCGTTCTTTTTTGATCAGCGCCTTTATCTTTTTAGCAAAGGCCACATTAGCAGCGTGGCCCGGCCTTGCAGCCATAATATGCCCGCGCAACGGAACACCTACCAGGGCCAAATCGCCAATCATATCCAGCAGCTTGTGGCGGGCCGGCTCGTTTTGGTGGCGCAGTTCAATATTATTAAGGATACCCTGCGGGGCAACACTAATATCTTTACGGTTAAACAGTTTGGCTAAGTGTGCCAGTTCTTCTTCGTCTACATCTTTATCAACCACAACAATGGCGTTGTTCAGGTCGCCGCCTTTTATCAGGTCGTGCTTTAACAACATTTCCAACTCGTGCAAAAAGCAAAAAGTGCGGCACGATGCAATCTCTTTTTTAAACTCGGCAATGGTTGATATACTGGCATGCTGGCTGCCCAACACGGCCGAATTATAATCAACCATACAGGTAAAGCGGTAATCGTCCAGCGGCATAGCCACCATTTCTACCTTGCGGTCGGCTTCCGAGTAATGGATGTTATAAGGGATATGATAATACTCGCGATCGGCTTCCTGGTCAACAAAACCACCATCGGTAAGGGCATCCACAAACATAATGGAACTGCCATCCATAATAGGTGTTTCGGGGCCGTCAATATCAATCAGTACGTTATCAATTTCTAAACCTACCAGTGCAGCTAAAACATGCTCTACCGTGCTTACACTGGCACCGTTTTGCGAGATAGTTGTTCCGCGCGATGTATCGGTTACATTATCGCAATCGGCATCAATAACCGGCGTGCCTTCTACATCAACCCTTCTGAATTTATAGCCGTGGTTATCCGGCGCGGGGGTAAAGGTCATAGTCACCTTTTCGCCGGTATGTAAGCCCGTCCCCGATACCGATACCGGGCCTTTAATAGTTCTTTGTTTTACGTTCATGATATTGATAGTCGACTGCACCCCGGGTTAATTACCCTGGTTGGCATGCAGTTCAGCAATTACTTTTTCTAATTCTTGTATTCTTTTTTCTAGGTCGGGCAGGCGTTGAAATACCACCTGCGACCGCATGTGTTCGTTATATTTTGTAGCGGGCGAACCCATCCATTTTTTACCATCTTCGGCAATATTGCGGCTAATGCCCGATTGCGCCTGCACTTGCGATCCGTTAGCTATGCTGATATGGCCAACCACACCAACCTGCCCGCCCAATATTACCTGTTCGCCAATTTTGGTACTGCCTGATATGCCTGTTTGCGCCGCAACCACCGTGTTGGTGCCAATTTCCACATTATGCGCCACCTGGATCAGGTTATCCAGCTTAACGCCTTTACGGATAATGGTCGATCCCATCGTAGCCCTGTCTACCGTAGTATTGCTGCCTATTTCAACGTCGTCCTCAATAATAACATTGCCTATCTGGCTTATTTTAGTGTAGCTGCCATCGGGGTTGGGTGCAAAGCCAAAGCCATCGGCCCCGATGATAGTACCCGAGTGGATAGTAACGTTATTACCCAGCACGCAATCAAAGTAAATAGTTACCCCGGGGAAAAGAGTTACGTTATCGCCCAGCGTAACATTATCGGCAATATAGGTATTGGGGTACAGCTTGCAGTTATCGCCAACGGTTACATTGGGGCCAATATAGGCAAACGCGCCGATGTAGGCATTTTTACCAACCTTAGCACTTTCGTGTACAAAGCTGGGCTGCTCGATACCGCTTTTATTTAATTTGATGGAATTGTATTGATTTAACAGCAGGGTAAACGCGCTATAGGCATTGTCAACCCGTATCAGCGTGGCGCTAACCGGCCCGGTTAAAACCTGGTCATTATTAATAATAACAACGGATGCCCCGGTGCTGTATAAAAAGCTCTCGTACTTGGGGTTAGCCAAAAATGACAGTGCCCCGGCGGTAGCTTCCTCTATTTTTGCCAGTCGGTTAACTGTTGCCGAAGGGTCGCCTTCTACAGTTCCGTTAAGCAGTAAACTTATATCGCTGGCAGTAAATTGCATCCTGCAAATTTAGGTGTTAAAAGGTTAAGGGGCAAATTACAAATATTGGGCTTATTTATACTCATAAAAGGTCTTTAGTATAGCAAGTAATATGCTTTTTTACCGTTTTTGTCAGCGCGCCAAGACTGCTGTAGTCGCTGGCATCGGTAATATCTTTGATAGTATTATCTTTCATCAAGATACGGATATTGCCATCCCCAACCCGGTAAGCATTGTTGCGGATGCTATCGGTAAACACAAAATATTCGGCTTCATCGGTTGTTATACGATATTTGTTAACCGCTTGTTTTACCAGTTCATCTAACCGGTGCTGGGTAGATACCTTGGTAGAAATATCTACATGGTACAGCTTGCGGTTAATCAGGTTGTCGCAAAGTGTAGACAATATAAAATCATCGCAGCCGGCCCAAACCTTAATAGCCGACATAATATCCGTATCATCCAGCGAGGAGAAGATATCCAGGTTGCTTTCGTCGTTTTTAAAGGCTTCCTTATTAATGGTGTTCACCAAAAAGTGACTAAGGGCGGGGGTGGCAAACAGCGGCACACCTTTTAAAGCCAGTTCGCGGGCGCGCTTTAATATCTTGCCCAATAATTGTTCGGCGGCTATTACGGTTTTGTGCAGGTATACCTGCCAGTACATTAACCGTCGGCTGATCAGGAAGTTTTCTATCGAATAGATGCCCTTTTCCTCCACCACAATATGGTCGTCAACCACGTTCAGCATTTTGATGATCCGTTCCGAACTGATCACACCCTCGGATACACCCGTAAAAAAGCTATCGCGGTTTAAATAATCCATCCTATCCATATCCAGCTGACTGGATACTAACTGGTGCAAAAAGCGCTTGGGGTAGGTATCGTTAAAAATGGCGATGGCCATATCCAGTTGCCCGTTCAGGTCGCGGTTGATACGGTCCATCATGGCGGTAGAAATATCCTCGTGCGAGATGCCCTGTACGATGGTTTTCTCCAGCGCGTGCGAGAATGGCCCATGCCCCACATCGTGCAGCAGGATGGCAATGGTTACGGCTTCCTGCTCTTCGGGGCTAATTTCGTTACCCTTATTACAAATGGTTTCGATAGCCATCCGCATCAGGTGCATAGCGCCAAGCGCGTGGTGAAAGCGGGTATGCAGCGCGCCGGGGTATACCAGGTGCGTCATGCCTAACTGCTTAATATGACGCAGGCGCTGAAAGTACGGGTGTTCGATCAGGTCGAATACCAGTGCCGAGGGGATGGTGATGAACCCGTAAACCGGGTCGTTTATGATCTTCTTTTTGTTCAAGGTGACAATATAGGATGCAAATGTGTCAAATTATGGTAAACACTGTATGCTTATTTGTTAATTTTTGTTAATTACCTTTATAAGCTGGTAACAAAAGCCGTGCTTTGGGGTTATACCTGAACCAGAATTTGATTTAAATATTATGCAGGAAACTACAATTTTATGGGCCGATGACGAGATAGATCTTTTGAAACCCCACGTGCTTTTTTTAAACGAGAAGGGTTATAAAGTTACTACCGCCACCAATGGGCGCGACGCGCTGGAGGCCTTTAAAGCCGGTTATTTCGACCTGGTTTTTCTGGATGAGAATATGCCGGGATTAACCGGACTGGAAACACTGGCCGAGATAAAGAATATTAATAGCGATGTCCCCGTGGTGCTGATCACCAAAAGCGAGGAAGAATACCTAATGGAAGATGCCATCGGATCTAAAATAGATGATTACCTGATTAAACCGGTAAACCCTAAACAGATTTTGTTGACCATTAAAAAACTAATTGATAACAAACGCCTGGTGGGCGCAAAAACCACTATGGCCTATCAGCAGGATTTTCGTACCCTGGGCATGACCCTGAACGATAACCTGAACCACCAGGAATGGGTTGATGTTTACAAAAAACTAATTTACTGGGAACTGGAACTGGAAAGCCTGGAAGATGCGGGCATGCACGAGATCCTGACCTTGCAAAAAGCCGAGGCCAATGTGCAGTTCTGTAAGTTTATTGAGCGCAACTACCTGGGCTGGGTAAAAAATAACGATTCGGGGCCAACACTGTCGCACGATCTGTTTAAGAAAAAAGTATTCCCTAAACTGGATAGCAACGGCCCGCTGTTTTTTATCCTGATAGATAACCTGCGGTACGATCAGTTTAAGATCATTAACCCTATCATCTCCGAATATTTCCGTTTAGAGGAAGAGGATACTTATTACAGCATCCTGCCAACCGCTACGCAATATGCCCGTAACTCCATTTTTGCCGGTTTAATGCCGCTGGATATGGAAAAACGCTTCCCCGAAATGTGGCAGAACGACGAGGATGAGGGTGGCAAAAACCTTTACGAGGAAAGCTTTATTGCCGACCAGGTAAGGCGCACGGTACGGAAGGAATGTAAATTCTCGTATCATAAGATCCTGAATATTGATGAGGGGCGCTCGCTGAACGAATCGGTTAACAACCTGATGCGTAACGACCTAAACGTGGTGGTATATAACTTTGTAGATATGCTGAGCCATGCCCGTACCGATATGCAAATGATCCGCGAGCTGGCCAGTGACGATGCCGCTTACCGCTCCTTAACCCTATCGTGGTTTGAGCATTCGCCGCTGTTCGATCTACTGAAGTTCCTGGCATCGAAACAGGTACGCGTAGTGATCAGTACCGACCACGGCACCATTAAAGTGAAAAACCCAAGCAAGATCATCGGCGACCGTAACACCAATACCAACCTGCGCTACAAGCAAGGTAAAAACCTCAACTTTAACGCCAAGGATGTATTTCACGTGAAGAACCCGCACGATGCCATGCTGCCCCGCCTGCACGTAAGCAGCAGTTTTGTATTTGCCAAGGTTGATAATTACTTTGTTTACCCTAACAATTACAACCAGTTTGTGAATTTTTATAACGAGACTTTCCAGCACGGGGGGATCTCGCTGGAAGAAATGATCATCCCGGTAATTACTTACGGGCCGAAATAGGGCCTTGATTTTTAGGATTTAAGGATTCATAGGATTTTTTCTGAATTTGTCTGATTATCTTAGCGCGTCATTGCCAGGTACGAAGCAATCCCCGATAAGCAGAGCCACTCTGTAAAACCGATGATTACTTCGTACCTCGCAATGACGTGTTGGTTTAAAAACATTTGTAAGTGGTATTAATTGCTAAATCATTACCGGAATTAAATAGCATCGCGCAGCAAATTATTGCATTTGGTGATAATGAACGTATCTTCCTTTTTTACGGGGAGATGGGCGCGGGAAAAACTACGCTGATAAAAGCCCTGTGCGATGAATTGGGTGTAGAGGGGCAAACCAGCAGCCCCACGTTTTCTATTGTAAACGAATATGCCGGTAGCCGGGGCGCTATTTACCACTTCGACTTTTACCGGTTGAAAAACCAAACCGAGGCCCTGGATATGGGTTACGAGGAATATTTTTACTCGGGCGATTACTGTTTTATCGAGTGGCCCGAAAAAATCCCCGACCTGCTACCGCTTCATTATGCCGAAATTCATATCAATGCCCAAACCGATGGATCAAGGCAGATAACTTTAAGTAAGATTTAACGTAATAATAGCTATTTTTACATAAATCATTAACTGAAGATAAAGAATGAGTTCAGGGAAATACAGCGGATTTTCTGACATCGCCAAACAGGCCATGATGCAGCCCCAGGAATCGATGCTGGAGGTGAAGAATAAAAAGAATAAGCTTTATATCGGCATCCCTAAAGAGGTATCGTTCCAGGAGAACCGGGTGCCCCTTACGCCATTATCGGTAGCGCTGCTCATCCATAACGGGCACGAGGTAATACTGGAAAGCAATGCCGGCAAGGCCGCCAACTTTAAGGATAATGATTATAGCGAACAAGGAGCCCGCATTGTATACGATCATAAAGCCGTTTACGAAGCATCGGACATTATTATGAAAGTGGCCCCGCCAACCATGGGCGAGATTGAGCTGATGAAAAGCCACCAGATATTGATCTCCACGCTGCAAATGTCTACCCTTAGCGAGGATTGCCTGCGCGCCATGCTCAACAAAAAAATAACCGCCTTAAGCTACGAGCATTTGCAGGACGAAGGCGGATCGCTTACCGTGATCCGTGCGATGAGCGAGATTGTTGGCGCTACCTCCATCCT
Source organism: Bacteroidota bacterium (assembly GCA_040389105.1). Lineage (GTDB taxonomy): Bacteria > Bacteroidota > Bacteroidia > Sphingobacteriales > Sphingobacteriaceae > Mucilaginibacter. Next base: position 13,914 of record JAZKAO010000023.1, on the reverse strand, counting down.
GATAGCGGCCGAATACCTGAGCAATGTATTTGAAGGCAAGGGCCTGATGCTGGGCGGCATTACCGGCGTCCCACCTACCGAGATTGTAATATTAGGTGCCGGTACTGTTGGCGAATATGCCGCACGCACTGCTATATCTTTAGGCGCGCAGGTAAAAGTGTTCGACCCATCCATCTATAAATTACGCCGCCTGCAAAATAACATTGGCAGCCGGGTATTTACATCGGTGGTGCAGCCCATTGTGCTGGAAAAAGCCATTACCACCTGCGATGTAGCTATTGGCGCCATGCGTGCCGAAGACGGCCGCAGCCCCTGCATTGTTACCGAAGAAACAGTAAGCCGGATGAAACCCAATTCGGTTATTATTGATGTAAGTATTGACCAGGGCGGCTGCTTTGAAACATCCGAAGTAACTAACCACACCCACCCGGTATTCCGTAAGTACGATGTGATCCATTATTGCGTGCCTAATATCGCATCGCGCGTGGCCCGTACGGCTACTTACGCGCTGACTAATATCTTCACCCCCATTTTGCTGGATATTGGCGAACAGGGCGGCATTAAGAACGTAATATGGCGCACTGCCGGGGTACGCAACGCGGTATATATTTACCAGGGCCAGTTGACCAATAAACATATTGGCGAGCGCTTTCATATCCCCTGTAAAGACCTGGAACTGTTAGTGGTTTCTCATCAATAAAGTATGCGGCGAATTGTCTTGTTATTACTGGTTGCCTATTACTCCGCATCAGCGGCCGTTGCGCAGCATAAACCACATGTGTTAAGTGTACAGGATTATACCAAACAGATTAAGACAGTACCAGATAAGCGCCTGGTGGAGATTATCAAAGCTATACCAGCCATTAAGCTGGATATTAAATACGCCACTACCAATAACTTTATGCACCGGGTAATGTACGCCCAAGCCCGTGCTTTTGCCCGCGCGCCGGTAGTTGAAGCATTAAAACAAGTGCAAGCCGAACTGAAGTTGAAAGGATTGGGTTTAAAGATCTATGATGCCTACCGCCCTTACGCCGTTACGGTTGATTTTTACAAAATGGCCCCGGATACCAATTTTGTAGCCGACCCTAAATACGGATCGAAACATAACCGGGGCTGCGCCATTGATTTAAGTGTGATAGACCTGAAAACCGGCAAGGAATTAAACATGCCAACCCCCTTTGATAGCTTTAGCCGTAAAGCCGCCACCGATTATGCTGATCTGCCCGCCGACGAGATACAAAACCGCGAAATGCTGAAGACTGTAATGCAAGCCCATGGGTTCACCGCACTACGTACCGAATGGTGGCACTTTGATTTTAACGGCTGGCAGGCGTACGAGTTGCTGGATGTGCCGTTTGGATCGTTATAATAAAGCAGGGTAACCAGTAAAAGGGTAAAATGTAAAGGCTTCGCGCTACGTTCGTAATGGCAAAGATGAAAAGGGGAGTGATAAATCCGAAATTGAAAATCCGAATTCCGAAATAAAAAAGCTAGTTCATCTTGTACGATGCTACCAAATAAAACTCGGGGATAGTAACATTGAAAAAGGTATTATCCATCAGGCGCACCATTTGATATTCGCCTTTCATGCTGCCCATATCGGTTTTTAGGTTGCAGCCAGATATGTATTCGTGACTTTGGCCGGGTTCAATAACAGGCTGCACACCAACAACACCTTCGCCCTCAACCTCGCGGTGGGTGCTGTTGCTATCAAAAATATGCCAGTGCCGGCGTAAAAGCTGCACAGCATAGCTGCCCACATTTTCGATACTGATGCGATAGGCAAACATAAAATGCTCATTAGCCGGGTTAGAGTACTCAGGCTGATACTGGGTTTCTACCGTTATTTTTACACCGTCTGTTATAGCTGTTGTCATAAAAAACAAACCTCTTTTTTTCAAATATATAAATTGGTTGACAAATATCAAGCCATTTGTGAAATAGGCGAAAATTTTAACACTTGATTTATAATGTTTTAGTGACGATTTAACCACAGAGATCACGGAGATTTTCACAGAGTATACAGAGTTTATGGGTTAAACTGAACGCAAGCCTCTGTGTTCTTTGTGGTTCTCCCTCCGTGATCTCTGTGGTTAAATTTCCGAAAACCAGCATCAAGCCATTTCTGTGCTATAATGTTCGGCTACTTCGTCCAGCAGTTCGTTCACTTCTTCAATGGTTTGTACCGATACCAGTTTCATCCTGAACTCTTTAAAGTGGTCAACCCCTTTAAAGTAGTTACTATAGTGGCGGCGCATCTCAAAGATCCCCGTTCTGGGGCCTTTCCACTGCACCGATTTTTCCAGGTGCGAGCGGCACACATCCACACGTTCGGCAATAGTTGGCGGGGCCAGTATTTCGCCGGTTTTAAAGTAATGCTTAATCTCGCGGAAGATCCATGGGTAACCAATAGCCGCCCGCCCGATCATCATACCGTCCACTTCGTATTCCATGCGCCATTCGGCAGCCTTTTGCGGGCTGTCAATATCGCCATTACCAAAAATGGGGATCTGGATGCGCGGGTTTTTACGTATCTCGCGGATCAATCGCCAATCGGCCTCGCCTTTATACATTTGCGCACGGGTGCGGCCGTGGATAGTGAGGGCTTTAATGCCTACATCTTGTAAGCGTTCGGCCACTTCGTAAACGTTTTTGGTATTATCATCCCAGCCTAAGCGGGTTTTAACGGTAACCGGCAAGTGCGTAGCTTTCACTACGGCGCTGGTCATGGCCACCATTTTGTCAATATCCTGCAAAAGGCTGGCTCCGGCGCCACGGCAAGCTACCTGTTTAACAGGGCAGCCATAGTTAATGTCCATCAGGTCGGGGTTGGCTAAAGTAGCAATCTCCGTAGCCTCGCGCATGTGATCGATATCGCTGCCGAAGATCTGGATGCCTATAGGGCGCTCGTACTCAAAAATATCCAGCTTGGCGCGGCTTTTGGCCGCGTCGCGGATCAGGCCCTCGCTGCTGATAAATTCGGTATACATCATATCCGCGCCGTTTTGTTTACACACATAACGGAAAGGCGGATCGCTCACATCTTCCATCGGTGCTAACAATAGCGGGAAATCACCTAAATCAATATTTCCTATTTGTACAGACATCCTTATCTTTAACGCTGCAAAAATACTAATTTAATAGCGAATATGACGGTACCCCATTACATGCAAACCTCGGCAAGGCAAAACCTGCTCTACCTGCTTTTACTATTTGTTGGCGGTTTAATATTGGGCGCCCTGCTAAGCCTGCTGCTTATTGCCGGTATTTTTGGCAAGGACATGGTGAACAATGTAATGCTAATGACCCATACTGACACGCCGGGTTTTGTAGCCGCTTTCCGCATTTTTATAGCGTTTGGCAATACTTTATCGCAGTTTTTCTTCCCGGCCGTATTTTTTGCTTACGTGGTTGCCAAAGAGCCGGAGACTTATTTGCCAACAAAAACCCGCGTACCACTGGTAATGTACTTGTTGGTTATCGGCATTGTGTTTTCGTTTTTGCCAGTGGTGGATATCACATCGTATTTTAACCAAAAAATGACATTACCCGCTGGGTTTGAAGGGCTGGATAAGTGGATCCATGATACCGAAAAGCAAGGCGAAAAGGCTATTAACACAGTTTTGCAAATGAAAACCATTGGCGATCTGTTAAATGGCTTATTCATAGTAGCGGTGCTCCCGGCCGTATCCGAAGAGTTTTTCTTTAGGGGATGTATGCAAACCCTGTTTAAAAAGTGGACAAAAAACACCCATGCCGCGGTATGGATTACTGCCGTAATATTCAGCTTTATGCATCTGGAGTTTTTAGGCTTTGTACCGCGTATGTTATTAGGCGCGGTATTGGGCTACCTGTTTGTATGGAGCGGCAGTATATGGCCATCGGTATTGGCGCATTGCTTAAATAATGGCATTTCGGTGTTTTTTATGTACCTGTACCAGCATAAAAAAATAAGTACTAATTTAGATGGCAATGCCCCCATGTTTAACCAAATGTGGATATATTTCATTTGCTTTGCCGTATCGGTAGTGTTGATATTGCTTTATCGTAAAATAACATTAAATAAACAGTTGATTACCGATGGAGAAGAACTGGATTAAGCTGTTTACATCAACCAATTTTTATCAGGCCGAAATACTGAAACAGGCGTTGATTGAAAATGATATCAACGCCGTGTTAATGAACCAGCAAGATTCATCGCACAAAATGTTTGGCCAAATTGATGTTTATATCCACCAGGATAACTTTGGGCGGGCCATTGAAATTATGATATTGAACGAGATAAATTTGTGATTAGTTTAACCACAAAGATCACTAAGAAGAAGCATCCACAAAAATCACAAAGTGCATTTCTGATTATAATTTATAAAAACAAATAAGATAAAGACAATTCCCTTAGTGGCCATAGTGAAAACCTTTGTGCCCTTTGTGGTTAAGTAACCTACTATGAAAACACGCGCTATAACCGGAGTATTTTTTGTGATCGTGATGCTGGCATCGCTGCTAACGGGGCATTATCCTTTCGGGGCTTTTTATCTGCTGTTGGGCTTATTTTGCCAATTTGAGTTTTACGGGCTGATTAAAAAAAGCGGCTACAGCCCTAATTATTCGGCCGGGTTAATTAATGGCGCGCTTATCTATATCAGCTTTGCCTATATTACGTATAGCCATGCCGTGCAGCCGGTTTTGTTTTTGGTGCCGGTAACGCTGAGTGGTATTTTTATACAGGAGTTATTTAAAAAATCGGCTACGCCGTTCCACAATATTGCCTTTACCTTTCTGGGCTTATTGTTTACCATTATGCCATTCACTTTTTTCCATGCGATGGCGTATGTACAGGGCAGTTTTAACTTTCACGTTCCCCTGGGCTTTTTTGTGATGCTTTGGGCTAACGATACCGGCGCTTATTTAAGCGGCAGGGCTTTTGGAAAAACTAAACTTTTTGAACGTCATTCGCCTAAAAAAACATGGGAAGGTTTTATCGGCGGCCTGTTGATTGCCGGTGTAGCAGGGTATGTTTTAAGCATTTATTATACCGAACTGGATTGGAAGCAATGGGTATCCATTGCCCTGCTCATCTCCTGCTTTGGTACCCTGGGCGATCTGGTAGAATCGATGTTTAAGCGCAGCATCAACGTAAAGGACTCGGGTGGCATATTGCCGGGCCATGGCGGCCTGCTGGACAGGTTTGACGGATTACTGATTGCCGCACCAATTGTTTACAGTTACCTATACTTCATTACAAATTAGTAACTTTGTATAAATTTATTACCCCCAATATATATGACTTTTCATAAAGAAGGCTATACATCAATGGCGCTATGCATACTGGTTATTGCTGTGCTTAACGCGCTGGTGCAGTTTTATTTCCCCGAGGCATACGTGTTTAAATGGTTCATTTATATCCTGTCGTTCCTGCTTTTTGTGATTATCTTGCAGTTTTTCCGCAGCCCCAAGTTTGAGCTGACTACCGACGAAACAATGGTAGTTTGCCCTGCCGATGGTAAGGTGGTAGTGATTGAAGAAGCCGACGAAACCGAATACCTGAAAGACCGCCGCATCCAGCTATCGGTGTTTATGTCGCCCATTAACGTACACGTAAACCGTAACCCTATAGCTGGTGTAGTAAAATATTTTAAATATCACCCCGGTAAATACCTGGTGGCTTGGCACCCCAAATCATCAACCGAAAACGAACGTACTACCGTAGTAACCGAGAACAGCGCGGGCGTACCGGTACTATTCCGCCAAATTGCAGGGGCTTTAGCCCGCCGTATTGTTTGGTACGTAAACGAAGGTGATGTGGTAGAACAGGGCCAGCAGTTCGGCTTTATTAAGTTTGGCTCGCGGGTTGATCTGTTTTTGCCATTAGGTTCCACCATTAAAGTAGGACTGGGCGATGTAGTTAAAGGCGGCCGCACTATTTTGGCCGAATTACCAACGCCATCTGTATCAAAACTACAGGCCGCGGCCGAAAAGGTAACCAACTTGAAACAAGAAGCGGAACCTGTAGCCCCGATTGAAACACTGGTGATAGAACACGCCAAAGCGCCAACTACAGCCGCAAAGGCCGCAGCCAAAAAACCGGCCCCCGCTAAAAAAGCAGCGCCGGCCACAAAAGCAAAACCAAAGAAACCATGAGAAAAATAACATTTATGATGATGGTAGCCTTATCGGTTGCCACCCTAAGCAGCAGTTTTGCAACCGACAAAACTAAACCGAAAGCTAAAAAAGCAGAAAAATGTACCATGGGCGGTGCCTGCTGCAAAAAAACCAGCCGTGCCGCTATGATGAAGGCAACACCGGTTAAGGCTGCGGTAAGGAAGGCATAAGCGTCACTTTACGCACTGCTATTTGGAGGGATGTGTTTTTTGCACGATAACAATCTGTATAGAGATAACTGCTTAAAATAACGAATTTTGAAATAAAAGGCCGCAATACGCGGCCTTTTTTATGTTACAGCCAACACAATTGGCAGTTTAATGGTTATTAAACACATACTAACCATTAAACAGATATGAAAACATCAACCATCATACTAACCGGAAAAGGAAAGTTTTTTGCCGTAGTTACTCTCCTCGTCGCCTTATGCAGCTTTAAGGGTTATACACAGGCCATACCCGGCAAAGGCGCGGTAAACGATACGGTTACCTACGTTTTGTATAATAACGACCTGAACTTTGACAGCAAGCGCACCATTGTTTATGATGATAAAAAGAGTGTTGACTCTTTAGCTAGTATATTAGCGGCTAAAGAAAGCAGGCGCTACCGCATTATTTACCGCAAGGAAGGTAACGCGGCCATGGTGATATCAGCTAAATACCTTAATAGTTTAAACCGGGCGGGCTTTTACAGCATTACTATTGCCTACAACAAGCCGGGTCTGGGCGATGATATCCACCCGATGTATATTATTACATCGAAGTAGGGAGCGTTGTTTACAAAATATATCATTTCCTTTAGATCGTACAAAAAACATATAAAACAACAAAAGGGCCATCGCGGCCCTTTTTGTTTTATAATAAGTAACGTATTATTGATCAAACTTTACGCTGCTAAAACTCGATTTGATAGTGATCAGCTTGTCGTTGTCGCCTTTACCAATGTGGCCTTTGTAGGTACTGCTGTTGCTGTAGTTTCTTGAATCATCCGACGGGCTTTTGGTGGTTACGCTAACGTTATTATTATCATACGTAAATGCTCCGTAGTTGGTTGATACATAAAAATCGGCATTAGTTGTCGCGGCCAGTTTTACCGGGGCGTATGACGAATTGATCGTCAGCGCTTTTAGGTTTTTGTCCAGGGTGATGATCTGCACACCTTCACCAAAGCGTATATTGATATTACCTGATGTACTCAGCTTGCCAATTTTAACCGGGACGTAGTTAAAGTCGGCATTCAACTTATCTGCTGATTGTAGGTTAAGTGTTCCAAAAGACACGTTCAGGTCGCTGCCTGTAAGGCTTTCTATATTGGCATCAACATACTTTAAATTGATATCGTTGCCGGTGTTGGTTAATGTTTTGGTTATCAGGTTCCCAAACTGGTTTTTTAAGGTAACCTTGCCACTCATGTCCGGCAGAATAACCGATCCGTACATATTGCTGATCGTCAGCGCGTTTTTTGTTGGCATATACACCGTGTAATTAATTACGGTTGACCGCACGCTTGTTTTACCATTGGTGGTCATAGTGCCCCAAAAGTTATTTTTATGGTTTTCGTCGCCAATTTTAGTGGTAAAGTTAACGCCGTCGCTGTTTTTGCTGTCTGTAATGCTTACCAAATCCAGCAATTCTTTAGCCTTATCATCATCATCGGCGTAAGCTTTAATTTCCACATCAACCTTTATTTCGTTCTTATTCCAGGCGTTAACGGTGATCTTGCCAAAGCGGTTATCAATTTGTAGCTTATCGTTAGCATCAACATTATAGCTTTTGGTGTAGCTTTTAGTTTTTAACTTAATTTCACCGGCTTGTACTTTTTTATCAAGCTCGGCAGCGCTTTTTTCTGAATTAAAGCGTTGACCAAACGAACTGAATTTAGTAGCAAATTTCAGGTCACTCTCTTTAAATTTGAGCGCGTATTGCTTAGTACGTTCAGCCGACGCTTTCTTAAATTCTTCGGTACGCAGGCTGCTCATTTCCTTTTGCAGGTCGCGCATTTGCTCCTGTAGCTTTTGCATCTTTTTGCGATAAGCCGAATCCTGCAGCATATTTAAGTCGGTATAAACACCGGTCAGTGGAGCGAAGGCCGAATAGGTTCCTGTGCCATTAATAGAAGCCATGGGCGTTGAATAACTGTACACCGAAGTGGCCGAACTTTGCCCTGCCGCGGTTGGCGCTTTTGCTGGGCTGGAGGACGAAGACGATGATGACGACGATGATTGCTGCGCGTAATTTTTAGTGCTGATAGCCGTAAGGCATATCAATGCCAACGCGGCGAGTTTATATACTCTTGAGTTCATTTTGTTGATTTTTAAATTCGTTAAATTGTTCAATTACATTAAGTTGCTGGTTCAGCACCTCGGTTTGTACCTGCAAGTTCCGGATCATTGCACGTAAAACACGCTCCTGGTTGGGGCTGGTGACTAAATCATGATTTAATTTTTTATAGGTAGAATCCATTTTGGCTATCTCGGTGCTAAACTCCTGGGCCAATTCGGGGTTTGATTTTGTAAGTGTATTCAGTTGTTTACGCTTGTTTTCCACCAGCGATGTATAGTGTACCCGCTGTTTGGCATATTCGGGGTTAATGGCGGCATAATCAACGGCGCCTGCCCTTTGGTTTTTGATATACAGTACGAAGCTGATACCCATTACCATCACAATGATGGCGGCCACCCGTAAAACATACCCGAACGAAAACGTTTTTGCTTCGCGATTTTTTGGCAGTTCAATTACGGGTGCGGGAGCTTCTTCGTTAAATAAATTTAATTCTATCCTGTCCCATAAACCTGCACCTGGTTCCTGGTCGTCAAACTCTACTTTATTATTCCTGATAAAATCTTCTAATCGCTTGCTCATGCCACTAATCCTTTCTGTTTTAATATTTCACTTAATTTGCGCTTGGCCCGTAAAAACTGGGTGCGCGATGTATTTTCACTTATATTTAATATCTGTCCTATTTCTTCGTGGTCGTAACCTTCCAGTAAATAAAGGGAGATCACTATACGGTAGCCCTCGGGCAATTCTTTCATGGCTGCTTTTACACGTTCCACTTTGTAAAGCATTTCTTCCTGGTCGTCCGGCTCTTCGTCGGCTATGTTTTCCAGTTCGCCTTCTTCCAGTTCGGCCCATTCCATTTTGCGCTTGCGCAACAGGTTGATGGACTTGTGTACCACTATTTGCTTTAGCCATAGGCCAAAGGTGGTTTCCTGCCTGAAATCCTTAATGCGGTTAAACGCATCCAGGAAAGCCTCCTGTAAAACATCCTCGGCTTCGTCCATATTCCCGACCACCCTAAAGGCAATGTTTAACATCGCTTTAGCGTATAGCTTGTACAGATCGAAACAGGCTTTTTTACTTCCCTGCTTGCATTCTGCAACAAGCTGATAATGTTTATCTATATATACGGCTTCCAATTGTGAATCAGCTTTCATGTTAAATAGACGCAGGGATTTCTGCGGCGTTGCACGTAAGCCTAAAAAAAATTAAATATTTATTTAAATGTAGGGATTGGACCGTTGATTTAGAGTGATTTTGTTGATCTAAATGATCCTTGCGCTCGTTTGTAACGAGCGCTTAATGTGGTATAGCGATTGTATCGCGCGGAGATGCGTCGCAGACGCGGGACAGTATGAAGCGCTCGTATAAACAAGTGCAAGGGTAACGCGATGTACTAAGTATATTTCTTTTTCTGCAATACACTATTAGGTTCATCATTTACTTCAAAACTACCGTTAATTGTAGGTGTATATACCTTATAGGGTTCCCTCTTTGTGTTTTGTTCAGATAGTGTTTCTTTAAACAATGTGAGGTCGCCATTCAAAAATGAAATGCCGTATTTTAATAACTCCTTATTGGCATTTGAAACACTAAACTTTACCTGTTTTCCAAACGGAAAACTATAATCAGAGGCTTTAATTAACGGGGCGATCTTATTTTTCAATCGCCATAAGGCAATAGCATTCCAATCCGATTCAAAAAAGCTGTCACTATCACCTTCTCCTAAAATGATGTTATAATAATAGGGATAGTCCGTCGGATAAGTTGAACCTGTGATTTTAATGTATTGAGCTGCTTTACGGTAAATAATGGCCGTACTATATTTTTCAACAGCTGTTTTATGGATGATAAAGCCATAGTTCTCAATAGTAGGTCCGATTATTTGTAATACATTTTGAGCAAACAAAATCTGTTCAAGCGAGGGTTCACTGGCCTTGGTTGGTTCTTTGCTTAATTTCTTTTTTAAAAAATCGAATATACCCATAAGTGCATTTTTATAAACTATCGTTCAAAAACCCATCAATAGCCGCCACGGCACTATCGTACCTATCCTGCCCGGTGCCCGATATCACCACATAATTGGCATTTAATGCCTGCAATTCCTTATGCCACACTTCCATAAAATGTTCGCGTTGGGTAGGGAAATCGCGCAGGGGGTCATCCTGCCAGGGCAGGTCGATATCAAGCAGCAAGTACAAATCGTAATGATGTTTAGGTAATTCATCCAGCACCACCTGCGGGGTATAGCCAAAAAAAGCATCGCTCCATATTTTTACGGTAATAAAAGTGGTATCGCAAATCAGGATCTGATTAGCCTGCGGCAATAGTTGCTTTTCCAGCGCTACCTGCCCGTGAAACATGTTCACCTCATCCTCAATAGTAGGCGGGGCGGTAAGTGCCTCGCAATAATCGCGCGCAAACTCGGGCACCCATACCGTATGGTAATAATCGGCCAAATAAGCCGACATGGTAGATTTACCCGTTGATTCGGGCCCGACAATAGCTATTTTAAGGGTTGGTTCCATTTAAGACTGCTGACTTCAAACTTAAGACTTTAAACTTAAAAGGGCCACTTCCTCGCCAACCAAACTGCCCATGGCTACCCCCATGCCATTACAGCGAACGGCGCAAAATATGCCCGGCTGCACTTCCTTTATAATGGGCGCAATATCCTCGCCAAAACCCATGATGCCGCTCCACCAGCAATCTATCTCCACCGCTTGACCGGGTAATATTACATCCTTAAGATAAGCCATCAATTGCTGCTTTACAGCATCGGTATGGCCAAAATCCCAGGTGGCTTCGGCTTCGAAATTTAAATTGCGCCCGCCGCCGAATAAAATGCGGTTATCAATATTGCGGAAGTAGTAATAGCCCTGGTTAAAATGGTAGGTGCCCTGGAGTTTTAAATTTGGGATGGGTTTGGTAACCAAAACCTGCCCGCGGCCGGGGGTTACATCCAATCCCGGGAAAAGCTGACTGGCAAAGGCATTGGTAGCCAATATCACCTTACCGGCTTTAAAATTACCCTGCGATGTTTGGATGTTGATACCCATATCTTGGTTTCTGATTTCCTGTACCTCGCAATTATTCAGCACTATCGTATCTGTTTGATAAACCTTGTGCAATAATGTGCGCATCATGTAGCCGGTATGGATCTGCCCCTCGAAGGGGTTATACAGCATACGGCCAACGCCGCTGAAGCCAAAACCGGCTATCCGGTTATCGGCCACAGCATAAGTGTTTTTGTCACCCGTAATAGGCTGCAGCAAATCATTCAGGGAAGCTATTTGGGCTATGCATTCTTCCGCATGGCCAACTTCGTTATCCATAAACAACTCGTAACCGCCGTATTGGTGGTAGCGGATATTAGCATCGCCCAGGTTTTGGCGCAAGCGTTGCAGGCCGCGCCATTTGTAATCTACCAGCTGCATAGCTTCGGCGGGCGATGAACGGCGGATGCCCTCCAATTGTTCTGTCGCGGTACCGAAACAGGCAAAACCCGCGTTTTTGGTGCTGGCGCCACTGGGTAAAAAACCACGTTCCAACACCAGTACACTTAAATGGGGTTGCTGTTGTTTTATGGTTAGGGCCGCGCTAAGGCCCACCAACCCGCTGCCAATGATAATTACATCGGCATGGCCGGTAAAGGCCGTTTGTTCCCAGTAGGAAAATGTATTGGGAGGGGGCATATACAAATATAAGCTAAATAGCGATTGTAGCTAAGGGATAAGCTTACAGCTTAATTGGCACACCTATTTTGCTGTCGGTCATTACCACCTTCAGTTGCTTAGGGTCGTTCACTATAATTTCAGGTTTGCCTTTGTAGTCGATAATTTTGCCGGTAATGGTTACATCTTTGCCCTTATAATCAACCTCGGGGCTGCCTTTAAATTTCTCTTTATCGGCACCTGGGATCATAACGGTAAGCAGTTGATTGGGGTTATAGCCGCCAATATCAAGCAGGGTCATTTTATTGCTATCAAAATATTTGCCGCTGAAAACCTTATCGGTAATGGTAACCGTTTCGCCAATATGTTTGGCGGCATCTTTTGCCGGGATAACCGTTTGGGCCGATGCCTTACCTGCCAATACCGCAAACAGCGCGAGGATAATGATGTTTTTCATGATGTGAAGATACGTGGTTTTAATAAAGATAAAAACGTCAAATTTGATCGTTAATTATTTATAGATGTCATTCAGTACCCCCGCCAAACGGATGCCACCCTGCAGCAGGCGTTTTTGAATAATAGGGATCGCCACGTTATAATAACTATCATCAAACCTGGGGTTTTTGGCAGCGGCTTTATAGATCTCCTCGCTTATCATATAGCTTTCGTACAGCCATTTCATGGTATCATCGCTTTGCCAGCGGGCAATTTCTTCGGGAGTGGCCTTATCATATTCGGCAGTTAGCATGTTTACCGGCATGGGGTGGCGGCCAATCAACTTACTATCCCACAAACTGTGCAAATTGGTTGGGTCGCCGTTAAAGGTAACCTGCACCAGGTTACCGCCCTGGTCTTCGGCGTGGCTTACGTGCATGGGCTGGTGCAAATCGCCCACCAGGTGCACCACAAATTTAAGGGCAATGCGCCGGTAAGGCAGTGTGGTGGTATCGCTTTTCAGGTCGGCTTCACATTTTTGGAGGGCCGTATAAACATTGGGGGCTTTGGCGTTTTTAACGGCCTCAACAAACTGGTTGTAATTATAGCCCGATGACAGGTTGATATAATGCCAGGGCGCGGTGCTGGCAAAGGCCGGGTTACTTGACCGAACGTCATCGGCCCAGGTGCTGATATCGGCTAAAGCGGTATCGCCTATCAATTTACGGATGCCTTCCCGGGCTTTGGGTGTAAGATGGTTGGTGGCAATGGTAGCAATAGTGCGGTGCCCAACAAAACCCCACGATATTAAAATAAGCGAGGCAACGGCGGCAAAGCCGGTAAAAAAGCTGTTTTTCATCCTATAAATATGATGATATCCCATTAAATTAAATAGGTAACAGCAATTAAGTTACATACGTAACCGTAGCGAAACCGATCGGCCAAGCGCCTGCACCAGTTCAGGATCCATCTGCACCCCGGTATCCTTTAATATCCAAACCCTTCGGGCATCCTTAATTAATTCTACCGTTTCGCCGTTTAGCAGTATTTCTAATTCGGTGGTATTTTGGTCTATCAACTTGCTGTTCACAATTTGGTAAACGTAGTCCTGATCGTTAAATGTAATTCGTAGTGGTAACCCCATGCGCTATATCCTTGCGGGTAAAGATAAGTTTTCTAATCCAACCTGCGTTTTATTAATTATTAACTTATTTAACCCACGCTTATTATCCGGGCCTGTTTTTAAATAATATGGGCCGGTTTAGCATTGACAGTATTTGTAAAAATTATTATGTTTGCTGCCCGCTTCGGGATGTAGCGTAGCCCGGTATCGCGCCAGCATGGGGTGCTGGAGGTCGGAA
>JAZKAO010000022.1:0-170083 GCA_040389105.1 Bacteroidota bacterium | reverse complement strand
ATCCTGAAAGGTAAACAAGGCCGTTTCCGTCAAAACTTACTGGGTAAACGTGTGGATTATTCGGCACGTTCGGTAATTGTTGTAGGGCCAAACCTGAAATTGCACGAGTGCGGTTTACCAAAAGATATGGCTGCCGAGCTGTTTAAACCATTTATCATCCGCAAAATGATTGAGCGTGGTGTGGTTAAAACAGTAAAATCTGCCAAAAAGATTGTTGACCGTAAGGACCCATTAGTTTGGGATATATTAGAAAACGTATTAAAAGGACACCCGATATTATTAAACCGTGCGCCTACGCTGCACAGGTTGGGTATCCAGTCGTTCCAGCCAAAACTGGTTGAAGGTAAAGCGATACAATTGCACCCTTTAACCTGTACCGCCTTTAACGCGGATTTTGACGGTGACCAGATGGCCGTTCACGTACCACTTGGTAACGCGGCAATTTTGGAAGCCCAAATTTTGATGCTGGCATCGCACAACATCCTTAACCCTGCCAACGGTACACCTATTACTGTACCATCGCAGGATATGGTTTTGGGTCTTTACTATATAACTAAAGGCCGCAAAACTGATGCCGGGCGTACTATAAAAGGTGAAAACCTTACTTTCTACTCATCCGAAGAAGTTATTATAGCTTACAACGAGAAGAAATTAGACCTGCACGCGTTTATCCGCGTAAAGGCTACTATTAAAGAGAAAGATGGTACCCTGGTAAACCGTTTAATTGATACCACTGTAGGCCGTGTATTGTTCAACGAGCATGTACCAGCCGAAGTTGGTTATATTAACGAATTGCTGACCAAAAAATCACTGCGTGATATTATTGGCGAGGTAGTGAAAAACACCGGTATGGCACGTGCAGCACAATTCCTTGATGATATTAAGGAGTTAGGTTTCCGTATGGCATTCCAGGGTGGTTTATCGTTTAACCTAAAGGATATTAATATCCCTGCAGAAAAAGTTACGCTGATAGCACAAGCTTCGAAAGAAGTGGAAGAAGTTATGGGTAACTATAACATGGGTTTCATTACCAATAACGAACGTTACAATCAGATCATTGACATCTGGACCCGTATCAACAATAAGTTGACCGCCAATGTAATGGAGATCCTTTCAACAGATAACCAGGGCTTCAACTCTGTTTATATGATGCTTGACTCAGGCGCGCGTGGCTCTAAGGAGCAGATCCGCCAGCTGGCAGGTATGCGTGGTTTGATGGCCAAGCCTCAAAAATCAGGCTCAGGCGGCGAGATCATCGAAAACCCGATCCTTTCAAACTTTAAAGAAGGTTTGTCGGTATTGGAATACTTTATCTCTACCCACGGTGCCCGTAAAGGTTTAGCGGATACGGCCCTGAAAACGGCCGATGCTGGTTACCTGACCCGTCGTTTACATGACGTTGCACAGGACATGATTGTTGGTGAAACAGATTGCGGTACACTGCGTGGTATCTTTACAACTGCCCTTAAAGATAACGAGGACGTTGTTGAACCATTATATGACCGTATACTGGGCCGTACATCATTACATGATGTGCATGACCCTATCACCGGCGAGCTATTGCTGAATGCCGGTCATGATATTACCGAAGAAATTGCTAAGAGCATCGAAAACTCTCCGTTAGAGGGTATCGAGATCCGCTCGGTATTAACCTGCGAAAGCAAACGTGGTGTTTGCGCGCTTTGCTACGGCCGTAACCTGGCCAGCGGTAAGCGCGTTCAACGCGGCGAGGCTGTAGGTGTAATTGCTGCACAGTCCATTGGCGAGCCGGGTACACAGTTAACCCTGCGTACCTTCCACGTGGGTGGTACCGCGTCAAATATCGCGGCCGAATCTCAGATCAACGCTAAATACGAAGGTATTATCGAATTTGAGAACGTACGTACCGTTGAATATGAAACTGCCGAAGATGGTAAGGTTGAAGTAGTACTGGGCCGCTCGGGCGAGTTCCGTATTGTAGAAGCCGGAAGCAACAAGGTGATCATGACTAACAACATCCCTTATGGTTCATACCTGTATGTAAAGGATGGCAGCAAGATTAGCCGTGGCGATAAGATCTGTTCATGGGATCCGTATAACGCGGTAATTATATCTGAGTTTGCAGGTTTAGTACAGTTTGATGCTGTATTGGAAGGCATCACCTTCCGCGAAGAAAGTGACGAGCAAACCGGTCACCGCGAAAAGGTAATTATTGATACCCGCGATAAAACTAAAAACCCGGTTATCCAGATCACCGATAATAAAGGCAACGTAATTAAGGGATATAACATCCCGGTAGGCGCCCACATTGCGGTTGATGAAAGAGAGAAACTGCAAACAGGGCAGGTTATTGCTAAAATACCGCGTTCAACTGGTAAAACAAGGGATATTACAGGTGGTTTACCACGTGTAACCGAATTGTTTGAAGCACGTAACCCAAGCAACCCGGCTGTAGTAACCGAGATTGACGGTGTGGTAACCTTAGGTGGTGTGAAACGTGGTAATCGCGAGATGACCATCGAATCGCGCGACGGACAGGTGAAGAAATACCTGGTACCATTGTCTAAACACATCCTGGTACAGGATAACGACTTTGTGAAGGCCGGTATGCCACTATCTGATGGTTCTATATCACCTGCCGATATCCTGGCTATTAAAGGCCCTGCAGCAGTGCAGGAGTACCTGGTAAATGGTATACAGGAAGTTTACCGTTTGCAGGGTGTGAAGATCAACGATAAGCACTTTGAAGTAATTGTTCACCAGATGATGCAGAAAGTATCGATCGAAGATCCGGGAGATACCCGTTTCTTAGAGCGCGAAGCTGTTGACGGGTGGGACTTTATGCTGGAGAACGACGATATCTATGATAAAAAGGTAGTAACCGATCCGGGCGAATCAACAACCTTAAAATCGGGCCAGATATTATCATTGCGTAAACTGCGCGATGAGAACTCTATCCTGAAACGTAAGGACATGAAGCTGGTAGAGGTTAGGGATGCAATCCCGGCTACTTCAAGCCCAATACTGCAAGGTATCACCAGGGCATCGTTAGGCACCAAGTCGTTTATCTCGGCTGCATCGTTCCAGGAAACTACCAAAGTACTGAACGAGGCTGCTATAGCAGGTAAAAAGGACAATATGCTTGGCTTGAAAGAGAACGTTATTGTTGGTCACTTAATTCCGTCGGGAACAGGTTTGCGCATATATGACAATATACGCGTAGGTTCTCAGGAAGAATTTGATCGCCTGATGGCTTCTAAAACTGAAGAAGTAGAAGCATAAAAGCCGAATAATTTATTAACTTTGCAAAACCTTCCATAATATGGAAGGTTTTGTTGTTTATAGGGTATTTAAGCGATATTTTATTGTTAATTTTAACAGCAACACCGGCGTTCAAAAGCGACTTATACACTACACTGAACTTATTTACTATTTTAATACTGCAATTGATTTTATTACTATCGAAATAAAAATCAGGGGCAGTTAAAACTATATAGGATAAACTATAAATTTGTTTAGGAATATTACATCATACTTTAAATGGAAGAACAGAACGAGAACCAACTGAATATTGAACTGTCTGAAGAAATAGCAGAAGGGATTTATTCAAACCTGGCTATAATTACTCACTCAAACTCGGAGTTTGTGCTGGATTTTATCAGGGTAATGCCCGGGGTGCCTAAGGCCAAGGTAAAATCAAGGATCATATTAACACCCGAGCATGCCAAGCGCTTACTTACAGCATTAGAAGATAATATCGAAAAATTTGAAGCTGTAAACGGCCGTATAAAAATACAGCAGGACCCAACCGGTTTCCCAATGAATTTTGGGGGTACCATGGGGCAGGCTTAATTTTGTAGTTATATTAATTTAATGTTTTGTTGTATTTAATGAATTTATTTCAAAATAAGGCTTAATTTTTTGTTAAATATTGAATATTTGATTATCTTTATCCTGTTAAATGAAAAACAAAAATCTAATAAAACCTATCTTGGTATTGCTAACCGCAATGATTTTTTTAGCAATATCCTCCTGCTCATCAATAAAAAATGTAAAGTATTTTGCCGACATACCCGATTCGGGAAAGGTGATAAAAACCAAGCAGGTGCCTTTTGTTGATCCCATTATTCAGACCGACGATATTCTATCCATTAACATTCAGAGTTTGGATCCTAAATACACCGAGATATTCTCTAAGGGTAGTTTGCAAAGTTCGGCTGTAGCCACCAGTTCAGCCGCTTTCGGTGGTGGTTCAACTGTGTCAGGATATTTAGTGGATAAGAGCGGGGATATTGAGATACCTTTATTAGGGAGAATACATTTAGGTGGATTAACCACCGATCAGGCCCGTGAGTTGATACGGGGCAAAGCTACTGGCGCAGGTTATAAAGACGTTACAGTTAACCTTCGTTTCGCTAATTTCCGGATCACATTATATGGGGAAGTTGCCAAACCCGGCACGTATTCTTTGTCGAATGAAAAAGTAACTATTATTGATGCTTTGGGCCTGGCAGGCGACCTGACCATTTACGGAAGAAGAGATAATGTGCTTTTGCAGCGCCAGAACCCGGATGGGACCCTTGAATATGTTCGGATAGACCTGACCAAAAGCGATATCCTGAAATCACCATATTACTACCTGCGTCAAAACGACTACATCTACGTAGAGCCTATTAAAACAAAGGCGGTTGCCTCGGATGCTATCCTGAGTCGGAGTATATCAATTACAACTACTGTCATATCGTTCCTGATTTCGGTGTTGGTAGTGATCTTAGCCAAAAAATAATCTTTATATAATGTCGAAATTGGTTGAAAGAAATGACGATGCTGATGCCCGGATGAAGAACTCGCCGGAAGAAGAGAGTATCGATGTAAAAGCAATTATTTCTAAAATCGTTCATAACTGGCCCTTATTAGCGCTGAGCTGTATAATTTGCCTGTTTTTAGCATTTTTGTATGGGCGTTATTCTTCACCCGAGTGGAAGGTTGCAGCTAAACTTTTGGTAGAGGATCCTAAAAGCGGTGTTTCGGGCTCTATGGGAGGGAGTATCCCATCTGATCTTGGTGCCTTGTTTGGTGTTAAAAGCAGCGCTGACAATGAAGTGCAGATATTAACATCGAGGAGCCTGATGGCGAAAGTTGTAAAGAAAATGCAACTAAACATAAGGACGTCGTTCAAAAGCAGGATCAGAACCAGTGAAGTTTATGAGGATGCACCATTCAGTGTTAAGGTCGATTATCATACAGATACCTTATTATATCGCGAATACACAGTCACTGCATTAGATGCCAATCATTATCATCTTAAAAATAATAAAGATGAGATAGATATGAAGGCTGAATTTGATAAACCGGTGGAGTTAAAGCAATATACGTTAACTCTACATAAAAAAACGCCTGCCCCAAATTTTGGAGATTATGTGATAACTATCCAATCTGAAGATTCGGCAATTGAGCTTTTTTCCACGGTTTTTACGGCAGAGCTTTCGGATAAAAAGTCAACCACTATTGACTTGGGCTTTAGTTATCCTAACTCCAAAAAGGGTGAAGCTATCTTGAACGAGTTAATAAAACAATATCTGAATTCGAACCTTCAAAACAAAGTTGAGGTGGCAGATAGCACAATGGCTTTTATTAATAATGAAATCAAGTTGGTTGGTTCTCAACTAACCGGTGTAGAAAAGGACTTTCAACAGTATAAAGAGCAAGCTAATATCGCCGATATTCAAGCGCAGTCAGAAGTATTGGTGAAGACTAACAGCGATTATTATGATAAGTTGAGTCAAAGCACCATACAGTTGACTATCATCAACGATATGAAGAAAATGCTTGATGATCCCAAAAGCAAAAAGCTCTTGCCTACGGGCTTGGTGATTAGCGGCACTTCCGATGCGTCTTTCAGCCAATTAATTACAGTTTATAACGATTTGCTGATCACCAGGGATCAGGCTGGTTTATCGTTAACCGATGCAAGTCCTACTATTGTAAATTACAATAACCAGCTTGCTAACCTTCGCGAAAATATATTAAAATCTTTAGATTCTTATCGCAAAGGATTGGTTACCACACAGGAGCAGTTGAAAAAACAAAGCAATGATTTTATTGGTCAGTTAAAGCAGGTGCCGGCCAAGCAAAGGCTTTATCTCGACTATCAGCGCCAGCAGCAGGTAAAGCAGGAGCTTTATGTTTATTTGCTTCAAAAGAAAGAAGAGACAGCGATATCAAAAACATCGACCATATCAAGTTCGCGGATCATTGACCCGGCTAAAAGCGACTCGTCTCCATTTAAGCCAAAAACCAATCTTATTTATGTAGCGGGCTTAATTTTGGGTTTAGTTTTGCCGGGTGCGTACTTATATATAAGGGATTTACTAAACGTCAAGATAAATACCAGGATGGATATTGAAAAAGGTACATCCGCAACCGTGATCGGAGAGATCAGTCACAATGAGGAAGGGAAAAATTTGGTAGTAACTAAAAATTCCAGAACAATCATTTCAGAACAATTTAGAAGCTTACGTACCAATCTACAGTATGCCATCGACTCGTCAAAACCTAATGTTTTGTTGTTCACTTCCAGCATGAGCGGCGAAGGTAAGAGTTTTTTAACGCTGAACCTTGGGAGCGCGATAGCCCTTACCGGCAAAAAAGTTGTTTTCTTGGAGCTCGATCTTCGTAAGCCGAAACTATCCGAAAATATTGGGACGGACCATAATAATGGTTTTACAAATTTTGTGGTTTCTGCCTCAACAGACCTTAGCTCCATCATCAAACCGACATTTTTTAATGAGAACTGTTACCTGATATCATCCGGTCCCATCCCTCCAAATCCCTCTGAGTTATTGATCAGTGATAAGTTGGAGGAGATGATCAACGAATTAAAAAAACAATTCGATTTCATTATTATCGACTGCGCCCCTGTAGGTTTAGTAACCGACGCGATGCAGTTGGAGAAGTATGCCGATATCACCTTTTACGTTGTGCGCCAGGATTATACTTTTAAATCACAGCTTAGTATTATTAATGATTTGAAAGTTAATAAAAAAGCAAAAAACGTGTACGTTTTAGTGAATGATATCAAAGCCAAAAAAGGGGGGTATGGTTACGGATACGGTTACGGATACGGTTACGGTTACGGATACGGATACGGATATGGCAGCTACGGGGGCTATGTGGAGGAAAAAAGTAAGAAAAAGAAATTCCCTTGGTTTGGGAAGTAACTGGTAGATAGTGCAGGACAGCGCGGTGCCACAATGGATGCGTTGTGAGCGATAGTCCGGGCATGAAAAAAGGCGCGGTTTCATGAGTTTTGCAAGAAGGCTCTTCGAGATTATCTGGATGTGGGATTGTACCAGTAATTATAAATTTACCGGCTAAATTTGTTTTCGAGTTTTAGGATTAGGCTTTAAATGCCAGTATTTTATAAATGCACCCAAATAAAACTTTATGAAAATATTAGGTAGTACACTGCGCGATGGTGGTTATTGTACTAGTTGGGATTTTAGCAAACAGCGTGTAGATAACTATATCTGGACCATGAACCACCTGCCTGTTGATTACCTGGAAAGTTTATCTATTCAAAAAGTTGTATTTGCGCCGGACGGGTGGGGGCTTTATATTTCAAGAACAAATATATCCGGCAATAAATCTCGGATTTTGAACAAGCGTGGAGACAAGTTTGCATTTATGCATTTCCTGCTGGGATACTACAAAAATTTTCTTCCGTGAAAGAGGAGATACCTCTGGAACAAATAAAAGATATTGAAATTTTACGTTTTTTGGAATTAGGTTGCACGGTCAGAATGATTGAACTTTCTAAAGATTCGGTTGCAATTGATAAGCCGGAAGATGTTGATAAAGTTCTTGTTAAACTAAAAATGCAAGAATAGTTGTATGAAAGATTTGGAAAAATATAAAATAGTCCTTTGGGATTTTGACGGAGTAATAATGGATTCGATGCCGATCAGGGATAAGGGATTTGTGGATACGCTATCGGTTGACTACCCTAAAGAACAAGTGGATAATCTTTTGGAATTTCATCGTGCCAATGGAGGATTATCCCGCTATGTTAAGTTTCGTTATTTCTTTGAAAAAATAAGAAACGAAGAAGTTACTGAAGAGGAAATTCTCGAACTAGCGCAGAAATTTTCAGAGGTAATGTTAAGCTTATTAATTGACGAAAAGTTGCTGATCGAAGACAGCGTTTCATTTATCAAATCGAACTACGCTAAGTATAAATTTCACATCGTTTCGGGTTCAGACGGAAAGGAGTTGAATAAGATCTGTCAAGGGGTGGGCTTGGATAAATTTTTCATCACAATTGAAGGTTCACCTACGCCTAAAAAGCAATTGGTTGAAAATATATTACAGCAATATGGTTATGATAAGAATGATTGCGTTTTAATTGGCGATTCGCACAATGATCATGAAGCGGCACAGTTTAATGGTATTTCTTTCTTTGGGTACAATAACAGTGCGCTAAGGGAACTAGGGTATATTGATAATTTTACTAACACTACAATAGTTTAGATATGAAAGTGCTTAAAAATAAAATTAAGCTCATAATATGGGATCTGGATGAGACCTTCTGGACAGGCACTCTTTCTGAAGGTGAAATTACGCCAATTGAAAGCAACATTGAGTTGATAAAAGAGCTTACTGACAGGGGTATTGTAAATAGTATCAGTTCAAAAAACAACCATGAAGATGTGAGGAGGCAGCTTGAAAGCTTAGAAATTTGGGACTATTTTGTTTTTCCTCAGGTTAGCTGGAATCCCAAAGGCCAGATCATCCGAGACCTAATAGAAAATATGGCTTTAAGGGCCGATAATGTATTGTTTATTGATGATAATGTTTTGAATTTGAACGAGGCATTGTTTTTCTCGCCTAATTTGAATGTTTGTTTACCAGAGCATATTGGTTCGTTAGCAGATTCGGAGTATTTTAAAGGCAAAGAAGACTTTAAACATACACGGCTACTACAGTACAAAAATCTTGAGAAAAAACATGTTGAATTTGAACAATCAAACATGTCGAACATAGAATTTCTTAAAGAATCAAATATTAAGGTAGAAATTAAGCATAACTGTATTGATGAGTTAAATAGAATTCATGAGTTGGTTGACAGGACCAACCAACTGAATTTCACCAAAAACAGAGTTTCGGTGGAAGAATTGAGATCGCAACTAGATGCCGCCAATACTATATCGGGTTACATTAAAGTTGTAGATAAATACGGGGATTACGGCATTTCAGGGTTCTATCTTATAAAAGATGATGAACTTGAACATTTTCTTTTCTCGTGCCGGACAATGAATATGTATATAGAATCTTGGGTATACCAACAAATAGGAGCTCCGGGACTTAATATAAATGGAGATGTTGCTACTAAACTAGATACGGCAATAGATCTAAGCTTTATAAATAATGATGATGTGAATAACATCACAAAAAGCGAAGATCGTACGCCGCAAATTGAAAGCGGACAGACGATCCTGATGATGGGCGGATGTGATCTTGACCAAGTAGTAGTTTATCTTAACTATGATAAGTTGGATACCGAATTTAATTACCCCAATAGTTTAAACATAAATGTTCATAAAGATCATTCACACCTTATACAACAGTTTTACGATGTAAAACAAGAAACAGTAGAACTAATTAAAAAGTTACCAGTTTTGGATGTGTCTGATACAAAAATGAAAATGCATGATACAAATTGGGACATTTTGATATTTAGTCCACTGAATGATTACAGCCGGGGATTATATAGGCATACAAAAACAGGATTCCTACTGCCGTTCGATGCATTTCAAATTGATTGGACAGATGAAAAAAATTGGACAACGTTACCTAAACATCTCACCTCGTTGCCTCTTTCGTTTTTAAAACTCTTAAAAGAAGAGTTTGAGTTTTTAGGGCCAATTACTCCCCAGGAATTTTCAAAGAATATGCAATGGCTCTTAGATACATATAAAGGGAAAAAAATCATATTTTTAAATGGGGCAGAAGTGGTTTTTAATAGTGAAAATTATTGGGAACATAATATGCACGCAAGGCATCAGCAAATGAATGATGTTTTGACCGGTCTTGAAAAGAACAATGAAAATGTGAAGATCGTAGATGTTAGACAATTTGTAAAAACACCGTCTGATCTAAAAGATAATATCAGGCATTACAATAAAATAACTTACAAGTATATCTCTGACGAAATTGTGAAGATCTCCAAGGGTTGGACAAAAGATATCAACACAAAAAGCGAATTACAACTGATCCTTGACAAAGTGAAAGCAAAGGTCTCGAATAAATTAACGAAACTGTTAAGTTAACAATGTCTGAATCTAAGAAAATAGCAAAGAACACACTTTTCTTGTATGTAAGGATGCTCTTTAATATGGGGGTTTCCTTATACACTTCGCGTGTTATACTACGAACGCTCGGGGTTGAAGATTTCGGGACATATAACTTAGTGGCCGGAGTTGTGATCTTGTTTACATTTTTGAATGCCCCGATGGTGATCACCACACAGCGTTTTATCAACGTAGAAAAGGTATCAAAGATCGTTAAAAATGTAAATAGGATCTTCAATATTAGTTTATCAGTACATGTTATCATTTCACTGATCATTTTACTGCTGGCTGAAACGGTGGGCTTGTGGTTTTTAAATTACAAATTAAACATTCCGGCAGAGCGCATGTATGCTGCGAATTTTGTTTTTCAGATGTCCATCCTCACTACGGTCATTGATGTAATGCGGGTTCCTTTCAATGCAATGATAATAGCGTATGAACGGATGTCGTACTATGCCTTTCTGGGTATATTTGAAACCATAGCAAAGTTGGTGATCGTTTATTTATTGGTTGTTTTTCCTAGTTTCGACAAACTGGTTTTGTATAGCTTTTTGTTGATGCTGGTAAACTTGATAACAAATTTTATTTTTTATACTTATTGTAAAAAGAACTTTAAGGAAGAGACCGCCTTTAAAAGATACAATGACACCGCCAGGGTAAAGGAACTTTTATCATTTTCGGGCTGGATGCTGTTTGGCCAGCTTGCTGTAATGGGTGCGACGCAAGGGTTAAATATGATATTGAACATATTTAATGGTGTGATAGTAAACGCGGCGTTAGGTATCGCTACACAGGTAAATAGCGCTCTTTATTCGTTTATTACTAATTTCCAGGTAGCATTTAATCCTCAGATCGTGCAAAGCTATGCTTCGGGAGAATATGAGCGAAACAAAAAAATGGTATTGGCCACGTCAAAATATTCTCTTTTTTTAATGGCGCTCATTTCTGCGCCTGTTTTGTTTTTTACCAAAGCAATTTTAACCCTTTGGCTGGGGAATAACCTGCCTGCTTATGTAGAAGGTTTTGTACAGGTTACTATTTTTTGCTCACTTACTGATGCTTTAGCCGGGCCGTTTTGGATGTCGGCACAGGCAATAGGGAACATTAAAGAGTATAATATTATAATGACGACCGTAAACTTTTTTACTTTACCTCTTGCCTGGTTGTTATTGAAATTAGGTTATAGCCCTGTTTACGTTTTTGTAAGTAAATTCGCTATTTATACATTCCTGCTCCTTTTAAAATACTACATTATCAACAAGTACCTGCAATTTGACTGGAAGCAGTTCGGGGCTTATCTATTAAGAGTAGTAGAGATTTTTGCATTTTTTGGACTGATTTTAGTATTTAAAAATTCAGGAAAGGCAACATTTTTTCAAATAGTTTGGGAAGCGGCCCTAGTTGAATTATTGCTGTTGGCTATTATTTTGTTGATCGGGTTGGAAAAAGAAGAGCGGAACCTAATGTGGGATTTCTTAAAAAAGAAACTGAATACACAATAAAATGAAAGCTTTTCTAACCAAAGTAAAAAATAAAATTAACACAGCAAGGTATAGGATTGTGCTATATCCTCAACGGTTACTTGCCGGGTACAATTCCCGCAATGTGTTGGTTGATTTTGATGAAAATTGGTTTAAAGGAAAACGTGTTGCAATTGTGGGCGGGGCCGATTCGGTTTTGAAAGAGCCATTGGGCGACTATATTGATGGTTTTGATGTAGTAGTTAGAATAAATAAAGGAGTACAAATAATCGAATCGCAAAAGGATTTTGCAGGGCAGCGAACGGACTTCTTATTTCATTCGTTTTTTAACAGGCCGGGGGATAAGGGAAGTAGCCCTTTTACGTTCGGGTTATGGAAAAAGCACAATGTTGGCTTACTGATCTTTGCCAGGAATTTTAATGCGGGTTTGCATGAGCTAACTTGTTTTCAGGATTTTTTAAAGAACGATCACGAAAAGCAACAGTTTTCACAAATTACATTAAAGCAATGTGAAATGGATAAAAAAGCGCTAACTCCGGCTAATCCCACAACAGGTTTTACAGCAATTAATACAATTATTAATTGCAAACCCAAGGAGTTATATTTAACAGGGATCACATTTTTTAAAACCCCGCACAATAACGCTTACCGCGATTTTGATCAGGAAGATCTAACCAGGGTTTTTAACGTTGAAAAAGATCATAGCGCAGAACTTGAATATCAATACATAAAAAAGATATTTCAACAATATCCATTTATTATTCATCCAGATAAAACACTGAAAAAAATTTTTGAAACAAACTAAAATGAAGCGATCCCCTCTGATCTCCGTTATTGTTCCTGTTTACAAGGTAGAGGATTATTTGCTGCCTTGTATAGATTCTATTTTGGCGCAGACGTATCAGAATTTGGAGATCATTTTGGTAGATGACGGCTCTCCGGATAATTGTGGAAAAATATGTGATGAGTATGCAAAAAAAGATAAACGCATCGTTGTGCTCCATAAAGAGAATGGTGGTTTGTCTGATGCCAGAAATGCAGGATTGGATATTTGTAAAGGAGAGTATATTTCTTTTGTAGACTCTGATGACCTGATCCATCATCAGTTTATTGAAAAGTTATATGAGAATATTATAACCAGCGATGCTGACCTGGTTTATTGCGCGGTAACAAAATTTCTCAATAAGGAAGATATATATAGTGCAATAGATACCCATGTTCATTGTAGTAATACCGTAGTATTTGATAAACCGGCAATTTTTGATGAACTGCTATTTGAACACTTATCTTTTTACGAACACGTAGTTGCCTGGAATAAATTATACAAGAGAAAATTATGGGATGTATTAAGATACCCTAAAGGCAGGATACACGAAGACGAATTTGTGATACATCACATTTTTGATCTTTGCGAAAAGGTGATCTTTATTGACAGCCATTTATACTTTTATAGGCAGCGGCAAGATAGCATAATGTTTGCCACGCGAACTGTTAAACAAATTTTAGATAAATATGCCGCTTTTGAAGACCGGAAAGATTTTTTTAAAAAGAAACATATAAAACATACTATACTTAACGAGCGACAAAAATTTACCCTTTGGGATACTGTGATAATCATAAGGCGATCCCCTCTTAAAGATATCGAAAAATTCCGTAATATATTAAAAGACGATCTGCCGGTAAAAACCAAAGTAAAGTTATTATTGAAACGATATACCCCAAGCTTTTTTCATTTTATAATTAGGATCGGTAATGGGGAACCACATAAAAATAGAGGTAACCAGGGGAGCGAAGTTATTGTCCCGAATTATCAGAATAACAAATAAGCAGGTGCAAAGTTCATAAAGAAATTCAAGTTGAAAATAGTTTTAAGTCATGATTCATGTTAATTATTACCCGTGGGGTGTTGCTAGCGTACATGGCTATCCAAGAGTGTTCTTTGTGTACATATTTAGCTAATGATCTTTTTCTTTGGATTAGACGGGTAAACACAACAAGATTTGCATGAATTTTATGCTTAGTTATTAATTATTGTAAAACGAATTTAAAAGAAGATATATTAGTAAGACTGAAAAATGAAAGTAATCTTAATAGTAGGAATTTCATTATTATTCGTAATGGGGTTGCTTTGGCAACTCCTAAAACTCCCTGCTTGGCCATATCCCCATCTTTCGCTATTCGTATTAATTATTTACCTGGCAACGATATTAAATAACATAAAAATATATAAAAATGAATTGAAGGCTTTTTGTGCAATTCTTTTAGTTTTTATATATGCTATTGTATATAACAGGCACCTGTATTTTTTTGGATATATAAACGCCATGATATTACCGCCATTGGTTTATGTTGCCATGAACAATACAATAAATTACAAAGTATACAAAAGTATTTTCAATATTATCATTGTAATGTTTGTTGCAACGATCATTGTGAGTTATATTGAACGAGCTTTTCAAACTAAACTTTTCCTCATAAAGAATGATGTTTTAATAAGCGAAGACGTTTTTGAGGAACAATTCAGAAGCAACGGTTTGATGGGAGGGCCGTTAGGAAGCTCTCAGTTTGTTTTGCTGGTATACGCCTCATTAATGGCAATGGGGTCCATCGTTCAATCAAAGAAAATATACATTACTTTTTTGGTGCTTATTAGTATGATGTGTTTTAATGCACGAGCATCAACCATAGCTGAATTACTAACTTTTGCAATTTTCTTTTTTTCTCGTGTTAGTGTATCAAGGGTAGTTACGGGTATATTAGCTATGGTCGCTTTTTCTTTCCTGGTTTATTACAGTATAAGTGAGTTAGGTATCGGAACAAGAGCCCTTGACATATTTCAGGATGATAGTTCAAGTGTTCGTCTCGCGATCTTTAATCTATTCAATTTCTTAGATGTAAATAATATTTTGTGGGGACCTGAAACTTCTTTTCTGGCAAAACAAATGAAACATGCTCAGCTCGATGATGTAATCATCGAAAACCCATTATTGGTGTATATTTTCCAGGTAGGACTGATAATGACGATCATTTTAGTGTTTTCATATATTACGTTTTTCTCTAAGATCTCTATGGGGTTAACTAAGCATCAAAAAATTCTACTGTTTACCCCAACGGTTATTTCTATACTTTCTAATATATCAGTAGCGGGTGGTTCGGCTATATTGTCCTATTTAGTAATAATGATTATGCTTGTAAAATATGATTCCCAAAATAATACACCTTTGTTGGCTCTCAGGTGATCCTTATCCTGATGATATTAAAAAATGCTTATCAACATGGTCTGAACATTTATCTGACTATGAAATAAGGACCTGGACCTATAAGGACTTGGAGCAATTAAATTCAACATGGGCTACACAAGCATATAATGCTAAGAAGTACGCGTTCGCTGCCGATCTTATCAGGTTATATGCATTATATCACTATGGGGGGATTTATTTAGATTCGGATGTTTTCGTGTACAGATCTTTTGATCCATTGTTAAAGCTTCCTTATTTTATAGGTGAGGATTATACACACCGCTTTGAGCCTGCAATAATTGGTGCAGAGAAAGGAAATAGTTGGATAAAATTATGTTTGGATCACTACTCTGAAAGAAACTTTGTTAAAGATGATGGCTCGTTCGATACGTTACCATTACCAGGCGTATTTTATATTTGTTTAAGTGGGAAAATGACATTTAATAAAATAAGTGATATATCAGAATTTGTTTTTAAAGATGATATATTGAACATATTTGATCATTATTTTTTTAATTCAAGAAATCAGATCGAGATAGTACAAACTCCAAAGGGGTATTGTTCGCATATGTATGTGGGATCATGGGTTAGCATTAAAAAGGAACGAGTAATTAAACGCCTGCTGAAATTTTTTTTACATAAAAGAGTATTGCTTTTCATATTCAAAATAACATCGTATCTGAGCAGGGACAACAAACAATATAGAATAGACCACTTATGATCTGTTTTATTTTTATACGGTGGTTGTATAAAGCACAGATCTTGGTTGATTCGTGATCAGCTTATACCGATCCATTTTTATACTGAGGATGCCAGCAGTATTACAGATGAAAAAAACACAATTTTGCGATAATTATTATCTAATAACAAATTTAAACAGGTTCTAAATCAATAAACGATATTTAAAGCAATGAGCAATAATCCTAAGGTCTCAATAATTGTTCCTGTATATAATGCTCAAAATTATATTGAGAAATGTATCAATAGTATAATTTATCAAACTTTTGATGATCTTGAGATCATATTGATCAATGATGGAAGTACTGATCTTTCTGGACAAATGTGTGATGAATTTGCAGGTAAGGATAAAAGGATAAAAGTATTCCATCAAACCAATAAGGGAATAAGCTATACCAGGCAGTTCGGGATAGACCATTCGGCAGGAGAGTTTATTCAGTTCGTAGATAGTGATGATTGGATCGAAAACAATATGTTGGCCGATCTATATAGCCATGCATCTAAAAATGATCTGGACATTGTTGGCAGTAACTTTATTATGGATCTGGGAAATAAAAGCAAACACATAATTTGCCAATACCCTACTCCTGAAAAATTTAGAAAAGCCGTATTGTCTAGTGAATGGGGCGTTGTATGGAAACTCTTTATCAGGAAAAATTTATTTACTGAAACTGGAATTTCTTTTCCTACCGGGATCAACCACGGAGAGGATTATATTGTTTGCGTAAAATTACTATTATCGACAAATAAAATAGCTACGCTTGATCTTTTTGGCTATCACTATAATTATATACAAACTGATACCAGCCTTACGCGGAACTCGGGAATTAAATCAACAATGGATCAAATTTATGCCACCAAAGTTGTTGAGGAATATATTAATAGCGACCCCAATTATAGTAAATATAAAAAGGATCTGACTAAAAGAAAATTGTTTTGTGCTCAAAATCTTATAACTGATACCAGCAATATTATATTTAAACATTTACATTTACATTTAACATCTTCTCTGAGATTCTTCTCTGTAAGATCGGTTTTAACATTTATTATTTTGGTAGCTGCTAAATTTAAAATTATAGTAAATAACCTTTTTAATAAAGGTTAATCAGCGGTCCGAATGAGGTGCTGTAGAATTGGCAACTAAAATTGACGGCGATGCCGCCACTATACCGATCGAAGCAGATGTTTAACCAAAATGAAAAATACGAATGGTTAATATGGCGTTGCCCGAGCGCTTATATTCATTTCAAGGGATCAAAAGTTCGTGTAGGTATGTTATAACAGCCATCGGATCGGTGGTTGTTTTTTCTAACTAATTTCAATCATAAAAATGTGGCAAGTTTATTATTAAAAAAAGAGATTAAATGATTAAGAATGCAACCAGCTTAAAATATAGCCTGCCTGAAGAGCTTCTTGCACTTGGTTCTAATACCAAGGGGCGGTTTTTTATTAAAAGTTTCAGAAAGTCTAATGCTATTTCAAAAAGCAAAGGCCTGAGGAGAAAGCTTGGCAGCTTGTATCGGGCATACTATAAAGTAGTTTTTAACTATTTGTTGGGTATAGATATACCTGATACCACTACTATTGGCTTTGGTTTTAATGTTTTCCATGGCCAGGGCCTTATCATTAGTGCTGATACTATCATTGGCAATAATGTAATTGTAAGGCAAAATACAACTATAGGAAATTCATTTCCGGGGAGTAAAAGCCCATGTATAGGTAATAATGTTAATATTGGTGCCCATGTTGTTATAATAGGCGATATAAATATTGGCGACAACGTTATAATAGCTGCCGGATCGGTGGTGATAAAAGACGTTCCATCGAACGTAATGATAGCCGGTAATCCTGCGGTAATTAAAAAACAGCTGGCTTAATGTGTAAATTACAATGAATATCCTTATAACAGCGCCAAGCCTGGATACCACAAAGAACGTTAGCGGTGTTGCTACGGTAGTGAATACTATTATCGAAAATGATCAGCACCATAATTTTTTTCATTACCTGCTGGGCAGTCCTGATAAAAGGTTAAGTAAGCCGGCCTGGGCTTTTGAACTTATAAAGCAATTGGCTGTTTTCCCTTTTTTTATCAGAAAACATAAAATTGATATCGTTCATCAAAACCTACCTTTCGACCCCAAAGGGCTAACACGCGAGTTTTTTATTAACCTTTGGTGCCGCCTAATGCGTGTACCGGTACTTTTGCACGTACATGGTGGGGTTTTCCTGATGGACAAGATCAAGAACCCGCTATATCTTTCGCTTGCGAATGCTGTTTTTAAACATAGTAAGAAGGTGGTAGTGCTAAGCGATCTGGAAAAAAACGCCCTGGCCCGTTTATATAATTATAATGAAGCCAGTGTATTGTATAACAGCATAAATACTAAAACGTTAAAAACAGAAGGCAGGCAATATGATGCTGCCAACCCTAAATTGTTATTTTTAGGCAGGATACACGAAAGTAAAGGTATAGAAGATATATATAATGCATTTAAGAAAATAGAACCCGGCATAAACTTTACTTTTATCCTTTGCGGCGCGGGGCCGCTTAAAGATACAATGGTGCCCCAATTTGAGGCGCTGCTGGGCAGTAAATTTGAATTTAAAGGCATTGTTTCGGGCGAAGCGAAAAATAATATTATTAAAAATGCCGACTTTTTCCTGTTGCCCTCAAGATATGGCGAAGGTTTGCCGATGGCACTTCTTGAATGCATGGCTGCCGGTGTTGTTCCGATAGTTACTGATGACGCGTCTATGAAATTCATTATTCAGGATATGGAAAATGGCATTCGCGTTAAAAAATCAGATCCGGAAGATTTGTTCCGCAAAGTGATGATGAATATTCAGGATACTTCGCTTAGGGATAAACTATCTGCGAATGCCGAAAAAACCGTCGTTGAACATTATGATATCTCGGCCTATATTATAGGTCTCAACAAAATATATAACGATATTCTAAATAATACAAGATGAAGGTTTCGTCAAAAATAGGGTATGATATTTTTTCGGGGACCCTGGATCAAATTGATCTCGGTACCCGTAAGATCGTACACACCATCAATCAATATTCCTACTGCATGGCACTTGAAGATGCTGGCTTTCGCGAAGCCCTGCAGTGCGCCGATGTGCTGTTACCGGATGGTGTTGGTATTACCGGGGCTGTAGGTATGGTTGACGGGGAATCGATCAAGAAGATCGCAGGTGCAGACCTTCATCGGTTTTTACTGCAAAAGGCTAATGCAGAAGGCCTTCGTGTTTTTTATATGGGATCATCAGATCAGGTGTTAGGCAAGATCAGGGCAAAACTGAAGTTGGAATACCCCGAAATACAGGTTGGTTTTTACTCGCCGCCGTTCAAGCCACAATTCTCTGATGAAGACAACGCGGCAATTATTGAACAAATAAACCAGTTTAAGCCAGACATACTCTTCGTTGGGATGACCGCGCCTAAACAGGAAAAATGGGTTGAGCAACACAAACTGCAAATAAATGCAACATGTATTGGCACAATAGGCGCCGTGTTTGATTTTTATGCCGAAAATATCAAAAGGGCGCATCCGGTATTTATTAAACTGGGGCTGGAGTGGGCGGTAAGGCTAATATCAGAGCCACGGAGAATGTGGCGCCGTTATATGTATTACGGCCCGGTTTTCTTGTGGAAGATCATCAGGGTTAAGTTAAGTTAAGTTAAGTTAAGTATTGTTTATTTATTATTAGCAGTGATTTTTCATATAGTCCTTGTGCTTTTATATTTTATCATCAGTACGTTAATAAAAAAAGTCACATCATTACCTTATTTAAAAAATATATGAAAAATAGCTGCATTATTGACAGGGCACGGTAATAAATTCGTTTGATGGTAAATGCGATGCTCATGGCCGTTTTGAGCGGGTTACTGTAGATGGACGTATCAGAAATGTAAGTTCGTTTTATTGCATTGATAAGGATCTTAATCATTCCACGCAAACTTACCGGTATTGATTATTAACGGGTTAGCGAGGATATGTCTCCCCAATTTGGGCAACTGTTTTCCTGTTATCCAGGTTGCCCATGTGCTTAATGATAGGTAATCCAATTAATACATAAATTTATCAGAGGCCTTCCTGCATCATTATTCCAATTTGTTTTGTATAAATATTATAGCCTTCGTACCGTCGAATTTTACCAGATGGAACAACCCAACAATTTGTATCACCTAAACTTTTGTGAAAACTACGTCTCGGCACCAGCCAGTAATAATTGCAATATGCTCACAAAAGCAGGAGTAGATGCACGTTTTTTTGCTTTTTTTCTTGTAATTGATTTTCCTTGTTTTGATATAACTATCTGTTTTTCATTACAATAAAATTACCATGACACTCTAAGTAAATGGAAAAGGCTTTAACCATGGGGTTTCGCAATTCGATGCAGTGCAAGTTAGGGAAATAGTAAATCGCACCTATTTTGGGGCAGAGATGCTTTATATAATTGTCAAAAAAATATTTATCTTAGTGTCAAAAAAATATGTGTTTTAAATAACACTTGCGCTTACTATATAGTGTTTATAATATTTGAGATACTGTGATTGTAAGAAGTTGTTTAAACAGGCATATATTTTGGATAACCTAATTAAATAAAAAAACTATGCGTCATTTTTTGCAAAGCTTTCTGATTGTTGCTTTTTGGGGATCAACTGCTTTTTTTAGTAGTTGTTCTAAACATTCCTCTATTATTGTTAGCCCTTCTCAACAAGAAGTACATATAGTTACAAACGCCGATACTGTTAGCGCTATACCCGATATTAATACTGAAAACATACCTGATCTAAGATCAATTGCGCTTGGTAACGATATTTATAAAGCCAATTATGCTGATCAGCCAGGCATTGCTCAATTACCCGATAGTTCATGGGTTTGTGTATTTACTACCGGAGCGGGAACTGAAGGTGCCAATGGCCAGCACGTAATGTCAACTCGCAGTACAGATCTAGGTAAAACATGGAGCAAGGCCATAGATATTGAACCAAGTACGGGGCCTGCGGCATCATGGGCGATACCATACGTAACGGCTTATGGAAGGATATATGTTTTTTATGATTATAACGGCGATAATTTTACGCAATTTAATGGTGCATATCTTAGTAATAGCGGTTTGCTCGGCTGGTACTGTTATAAGTATTCTGATAATATGGGCCAAACATGGTCAAAGCGTTATCGTTTACCCATTAGAACGACTGCTGTTGACAGGACCAATACTTTTAATGGGGCGGTACAAATGCTGTGGGGCATTTGCAAACCCTTGCATACTAGTAATGGTTTATTATTTTCCTTCACTAAAATGGGCCAATTTATATCAGGCCTTGGAGAGGGATGGGTGATTAACTGCCCCAATATTGAAACGGAAAAAACTGTTGATAACCTGCAATGGAAAATGTTGCCAGATGGGGATTTTGGTATAAAAAACCCAGCATGGAATATCCAGGAGGAGCATAACTTAGTACAAATGAACAACGGTACGTTATATTGTGTAAACCGTACTCAACAGGGTTATCCTGCGTTTTCAACAAGTAATGATTTTGGACGTACATGGACTGTGCCAACTGCCATGCGATATGGTAACGGTACATCAATAGATAGGGTGATAAAACATCCTTTGGCCTGCGCCCGAATATTTAAGTGTAGAAACGGCAACTACTTATTATGGTACCATAATAATGGCACTACCGGATTTGATTACCGTAACCCGGTGTGGGTATCTGGTGGGATTGAGGTAAACGGCACAATATGGTGGTCTGAACCGGAAATTATGTTGTACAGCAACACGGTAGCCAACCACTATACCTATCCCGATCTGACTGAACAGAATGGCAGATATTTCTTTGCCGAATCTTCGAAAACCGCAATCAGTGTGCATGAAATTAGCCCTGCATTCTTAAATGATTTGTGGTATCAGAGTAAGCGTAAAACAGCAATTACCAATGGACTTTTGTTGGATTACACTACTAAAGATATAACTACAACAGGCCCTGCTAACAATAGCTTATTTGCACCATTGAACACAAAGGGAGGTTTTACAGTTGATTTTATGCTCAAGTTTAATACCTTAGGCACAGTTAATCAGATATTTTCAAATGTGGATTCAAAGGGAAAGGGCGTAAAGATAGCTACAACTGTTAATAAAACTATCACGCTTGTTATAAGTGATGGTACAACTACCAGTACCCTCGAAACCGACCCCAACCTTCTTATTACCAATACGATACATCATGTTGCTTTTACTGTAGATGGTGCTACAAACATTATTACAGCAATGGTTGATGGGAAATTATGTGATGGCGGCTCTAAAAGTGCATTTGGGTGGTTGCGTTTTGGTGCTATAAATGATGTAAACACCAGTAGCCAATTAGTATTTGGACGCGATTTAGATGGACAGATTACTCGTTTTAAGGTATATAGCAGAGCATTGCGTACCTCAGAATTGGTTTCAAACTATATGGCTACAAAATAGTAATAATATTTACTGATCATCCTGAAATAAGTTGACGAAAATGGTCTTGTCGGGGTTTTAGTTTTAAACCCTGGCCGGGTGAATCTGTAAAATAAAGTGTGTCAATTTTTGGCAGGCCCAGTGCGGCCTGCCAAAAATTGATTGCTATATCAAATCTAATCATTCTTCCGGGAAGCCAAATAACCACTTTCCGAGCAGCCATACATCAGTTAGAATGTGGCATTGTCCATTTTTGTTTAATGTTGTTATGGTCTAAATAGATCAATGTTAACGATGCCATATCAGAAGTAAAACCGCTTTTGTTTTGGGTGCTTTTCTAACCTGCCTATGAAATCCCTCAATGGTATTAGTGGCGTATATTAACTTATGGGCGGCCGCATCATACCGGAAATAGGCGCTTAGTTTTAACCAGTTGTTACTCCATAATTCTAATACTTTCGTGTATTTGTTACCTCACTTTTCTTCCAGCTGATCTAAACGCAACACAGCCGCTTCCAAAATTTCCGCATGGTAAACAGGCTTTAGGTCTTTCATAGTAAACAGGTTTCATGTTTTTCATAAAAAACCTGAGTCTTGGATAAGAATGAAGTGGTGATAAATTGATGCAAGTTGCCTGTAAATCCTTTGTTAGCGCTAACCGCATAATTACACAGTATAATTATCACAACTGATAGTACTTGTCACTATAGTGATGGTTGTTTTTTTTGCTTGTTCAATCGTGGTTATGTTTTTTTTTTGCGGCGTGTTGAAATAATGTAATTTATAAGGTAAAATGGATAGTAAGTTGTTCGCAATTAAAGTTTTTTTAAATACCATAAATTTAATATCGGGGGGCGTTTTTATTATTCATTTCAGCGAAAGAAGTGTTATATTTGGCCATATTGATAGCGTAAGTACCGACCCCAATGGTTAGTAATGTTAATAAACGCACGCAGTAAGTCATATGCAGCCGTTTCATCGCTCTACCCTCATTGCAATTAACTAATAGTAAAGGGATTGTAGGAGGGTGTCGTCATAAAAAATTAAAATATATATATGTATAAAATACTTGATTGTACGCTAAGGGACGGAGGTTATTATAACGGATGGGACTTTGATGACAAGTTAGTTGAAACATATTTAAAGGCGATGGAAGCCCTACCTGTTTCATATATTGAGGTTGGATATAGAAATAATGGACGACCAGGCTATGAAGGTAAATATTTTTATTGCCCTCACTTTATTTTAGAGAAAATCAGGGCCCTTGTTCCAAGTAAAAAAATTGCCGTTATGTTCAACGAAAAGGAAGTTGAACCTGGCGATGTAGCAAGGCTTTTGCAGCCATGTAAAGGCTTGGTAGATATAGTGCGTATGGCCGTGGCACCATCACGCCTGTCAAATGCCATTGAATTATCCAAGGCCATAAAAGCCGAAGGTTTTGAAGCAGCAGTGAATATGATGTATATGAGCAGTTTGCTTGATGAACAGGCCGATACCATATTTGAGCAGTTGCCGGGCATGGAAGGGATTGTTGATTATTTTAGTCTGGTAGACTCATACGGCGGTGTTTACCCTGGCGATGTTTCTCGGCTTGTTAAAAAATGTAAAAGCCTTATCAATATCCCTATCGGTTTTCACGGGCATAATAATATTGAACTTGTTTTTGCTAACTCACTTGCTGCTATTGAGGCTGGTTGTGATATAGTGGATGCTACAGTAACCGGCATGGGCCGCGGGGCGGGTAACCTGAAAACCGAATTGATATTAACTCATCAGGCAACTAAAGATAAAGTTGATGTTGATTTTAATAGTTTGGCCAACGTAGTGGCAGATTTTGAAGAGTTGCAAAAACAGTATGGCTGGGGCACTAACCTGCCTTATATGGTATCGGGTGCCAACTCGCTTCCTCAAAAAGATGTAATGGACTGGGTATCCAAACGTTCTTACTCTATCAATAGTATTATAAGGGGTTTAAGTAACCAGTCAAAAGGACAGAAAGACAATTTGGAGTTACCGAAGTTCGACGGGGGGAAATTCAAATACCAAAATGCTGTTATTATTGGTGGTGGCCCCGGGGCTATTGAACATGTTGAAGGCCTAATTAAATTCATTGAGCAGAAAGATGATATATGTATCATTCACGCCAGTTCAAAAAACAGCTGGGCATATTCGGATATTAAAAACCCGCAGTTTTTTTGTTTGGTAGGTAACGAGGGGCATAGGTTAGAAAAAACCTTTAAAGACCTTGACAAGATAGATGCGGTTTGTATACTGCCACCTTTTCCGCGTAAAATGGGAACTTATATCCCCGATGATGTGATTGAACACTCGTTCGAACTGCCTACAGTAAGCTTCACTAACCGCAACCAGGATTCTCACACCGCTTTAGCTTTGCAAACGGTGATAGATATGGGGATTGAAAATATATATATTGCAGGTTACGACGGATATGCGAAAATAAGCATAACATCTAACGAGCAGGCTCTTTTTAACGAGAATGAATACAGCTTTTTTAAGTTTGCTGAATCAGGCCGAAAGGTGTATTCGTTAACACCCAGCTTATATTCTTTAGAGCACATATCTGTTTACTCACTGATCGAAAAGTAAAATATGGGAATAGTTTTTTTTCTGCCTACTCGTAAGGGTAGCGAAAGAGTTGTAAATAAAAACACCAAACCTTTCGCCGGAATTGGGGGTGGGTTACTTGAGGTTAAGCTTAAGCAGCTAATCGAAGTAAAAAATGTTGATGAAGTAATTCTATCAACAAATGATCCGGAAAGTATTAAGGTTGCGCAAGCGATAAATTCAGACAAAGTTAGGGTGGTTCAACGGCCCGACCATTTGTGTCTGTCGTCAACGAACCTGCAAGATTTGATAGATTACGTGCCGCAGATTACCAATGCTGACCATATTTTTTGGGTGCACGTGACATCTCCATTAGTAGTGGCTACAGACTATGAGAAAGCTGTAGACGTTTATCAAGAGCAGTTGAATAATCATTATGACAGTTTGGTAAGCGTAAGTAAAATACAACAATTTTTGTGGGATGAGGAACGCATGGAATATATAAGCCATGATAGTAAAAAGCTAAGGTGGCCTCGTACGCAGGATTTGAAGCCTTTTTATGAGCTTAACAGTGCAATGTTTATTAATAGTCGTGCCAACTATCTTAAGTTTAATGACAGGTTAGGGGCTAACCCGTATAAGTTTGAATTAGGGAAAATCAAATCTTTCGATGTTGATTGGGTAGAAGATTTTGAAATAACAGAAGTTTTGTACCAAAAATTTGTTCTTTAAAAGCCGTGCTATTAAAGGATATAAAATATTATTTGGGATTATGACGGTGTAATTCAGGATTCGATACCTACACGCGAGCGAGATTTTCAATGATATTTGGAAATTTCCCCGAAGGCCGGGTAACTCAATTATTCACCTACCACCAGGTAGTGTTGATTTTATAAAAGCTAATTTCACTGTTTTTAATTTCCATACTGCATCAGGGGCTGAATTAGAAGAATTAAGGTTTCTTACAACTGTATTAGGATTAGCGCCATATTTTTAAATAGTCTACGGGTCACCGGTTATAAAGCCTAAAATGTCTGGGCTAAATAAACGCAACAAACAGACGTGTTTTATAAAGAAATAGCATATATTTAGCAAGTATCTATTGATCTATCGCATTAAAAAGACATTTGCAATAAAATTAATCATGTCTGCTTTTTAAGTTTTAACAGTCATTTTCGTGCGTTTATATGTTAAAACCAAGTACAGTAAAATTTATAATTAGTATCAGCCTGTAATATGTTATCGGTAAAATATTCATGAATAAAAACGAGAACTGGATAAAGTTTTTTTTGTTAGCCATACTTACTAGTATGGTGCTAACTTCGAAAGCTCAAATTGACACCTCGTGGCACTTCTCGGCAGAAACCCAGGTTACAGCATCGCCAGCAGGAAAAATGCCGTTTTGGTTTAGGTCGGGTCAATACGGCAATATACCCTTATCCGGAACGTCAGGCTCTGTTATCGGTAGTGTTTATAAAAATTATTACGGAATAGAAGACGGCATAGATTGGTCGGCAGGTTTGCAATTGCGCGCAAATTTGGGGCAACAACAAAAACTAACAATTTTACAAGGCTATATA
Source organism: Bacteroidota bacterium (assembly GCA_040389105.1). Lineage (GTDB taxonomy): Bacteria > Bacteroidota > Bacteroidia > Sphingobacteriales > Sphingobacteriaceae > Mucilaginibacter. The sequence continues at coordinate 143,687 of JAZKAO010000022.1, read as the reverse complement.
AAGGCAAGCACCGGCATTTTTGAACTTTCGGCCGGGCGCACTAACGACGTTTATGGGATAGTGGATACAGCATTGTCATCGGGTTCGTTTGGGATTTCAGGCAATGCTTTGGGTATCCCTAAAATAAGTTTAGGTATTCCTAACTATTATACCTTGCCTTTTTTTAATAAACTTTTTGCAATAAAGGGCAACTACGCGTATGGTTTTTTTGGTGATGAGCGTATTTCGCAAAGTTATGCGCTTGTAAAGTCGGCTACACAATATTATCAGCAAAATACGCTATACGTAAGGCTTGGGCGCGAGCAATGGAAGCTTAAATTATTCGGTGGTATCAATCATAACGTAATGTTTGGTAACGAGGCAAAAATATATGGCCCCGGATGGACGTTAAGCCCATTAAAATCAACAATATTTGCCGCCATAGGTAAAACGTATTACACACCAGTAAAAAGTGATTATGAAAAATTTGGCGGGAAGGTGGGTAACCATGTTGGCTCGGTAGATTTGGGCGCACAGTATGATTTTGAATATTTTAGCGTATTGGGTTATCACCAGATAATTTACGATGTAGGCGCTATTGCTAAATTAGCAAATATTAGCGATGGGATTACTGGCCTTAGCTTTACAAACAAATACGAAGAAAACGACCATATCAACTGGCATAAGTTTTTGATAGAGTTTATTTATACAAAAGATCAGGCCGGGCAATTTAACAGCAAATCATTATCAGGTGATGAAGATTATTATAACGACGCTGAGTTTGCTACCGGTTGGTCATACCAGGGATTAAATTTGGGTAATCCGTTGCTAAACTCGCGTACTTATACGCGCGATGGGCTTATAAATGATCCCAATGATTATATCATAAACAATAGAATTATGGCTATACATACTGGTTTTCAGGGATCGGTAGATAATGTACAGCTTACCCTAAAACTTACATACTCGCAAAATTTTGGTACTTACGGCACAGCTATTGAAGGCCATTCAACTGGCCCCAATCATTTCCCGCCAACACATGGGTTATTTAGTCGGGTAGATCAATTTTCGGGTTATGCGGAAGCAGTAAAAAGTTTTTATAATGGTTTAAGCGGGGGGCTGGCTATCGGGTATGATAACGGCGGGTTATACAATAATACATTGGGGATACGATTTAAACTCCGGAAAACATTTAATTAACAGCAGTAAAAAATTATTTTTGGCATTAATGAAAAATTGCATAATAGTATTTGGTGCATCGGGGCAATTAGGGCATTGTATCAAATTGATAAGCCAGCAGCAAAAAATTGATAATATCCTTTTTCCTGCCGAAACCGAAGCTGATATTTTAGATATTAATAAGCTAAAAGCTCTTTTTGAAGAATATCGACCGGCTTATTGTATTAATTGCGCGGCATACACCGCGGTAGATAAAGCCGAAGAAAATATCGATACGGCCCGCAAAATTAATCGTGATGGTGCTGCCAACCTGGCTAATTTATGTGAAGCTTATGGCTCGGTTTTAATACATATCTCAACAGATTTTGTTTTTGAGGGGAATACTGTTGGGGCTCTTGGTGAAGGTGATACTGCCAGGCCGATAAACGCTTATGGTTTAACCAAGCTTGAGGGCGAGCTGGATATTATTGCCATCACTAACAAACATTATATTATCCGTACAAGCTGGCTATACTCGCAATTTGGGGCTAACTTTGTTAAATCCATGTTGAAATTAGGTATAGAAAGAGACGAATTAAAAATAATTGCCGACCAGGTGGGCACGCCAACCTATGCTATTGATTTGGCCGGTGCAATATTAAAGATCATCAGCTCGGAAAGTAAAGCTTATGGCATATACCACTACAGCAATGAAGGGGTGGCATCGTGGTATGATTTTGCAAAGGCAATTTTCGAGATCTCAAATATGAAGGTAAACACCTTGCCTATCCGTACAACAGAGTATCCAACACCGGCCGCCAGGCCAGCTTATTCGGTTATGGACAAAAGCAAGATAAAAAGTACTTTCGGAATAGCGATACCATATTGGCGCGATAGCCTTATTACTTGCATAAAGGCGCTTAAATAGCTATATTAGCAACAATTATCATTAATAATATTATATGAAAGGTATTATTCTTGCAGGCGGTTCGGGTACACGCTTATACCCGATCACCAAGGCTATAAGTAAGCAACTAATGCCCATATATGATAAACCGATGATCTATTATCCTTTATCGGTTTTAATGATGGCGGGTATTAATGAAATATTAATTATCACTACCCCCGAGGATAACGCGGGTTTTGTGCGCCTGCTGGGTGATGGGAAAGAGTTAGGGTGCCGCTTTGAGTATGCCATACAGGAAGTACCCAATGGCCTTGCCCAGGCTTTTGTTATAGGTGCCAATTTTGTAGGCGACGATAAGGTAGCTTTAATACTGGGCGATAATATTTTTTATGGCACCGGTTTTGGCGAACTGATTACCAGTTTTAATGATGTAGATGGCGCAGCTATTTTTGCCTACAAGGTTGCCGACCCAGAAAGATATGGTGTAGTTGAATTTGATGGCAGTTTTACAGCTTTGTCGATAGAAGAAAAGCCATTACAGCCAAAATCAAATTTCGCTGTACCGGGCTTGTACTTTTACGATAATACCGTAGTTGAAATTGCCAGGAACATCGAACCATCGCCACGCGGCGAATACGAGATTACCGACGTAAATAAATATTACCTGCAACAAGGCAATTTGCATGTTGGTGTAATGGATAGGGGCACCGCCTGGCTGGATACCGGTACATTCGATTCATTGAGCGATGCTACCGAATTTGTGCGGGTAATTGAAAAACGCCAGGATACTAAAATTGGCTGTATTGAAGAGGTAGCCTATAGGCAAGGCTTCATTAACAAAGAGCAACTTACAGTAATAGCCCAAAAATATGTGAAAAGCGGGTATGGGCAATATTTGTTAAAATTAATTTAAAAAACATACACTACTTAAGAATTATATGTCATTAAATAAAAAAGTCGCATTGTTAACCGGTATTACCGGTCAGGATGGTGCTTATTTAACCGAGTTATTATTAGCAAAAGGCTACGAAGTTCATGGTATCAAACGCCGCAGTTCATTATTCAATACCGATAGGATAGATCACCTATACCAGGATCCGCATGATGAAAAAGTGAATTTAATTTTACATTATGGCGATTTGACAGATTCAACCAACCTGATCCGTATTATTCAACAAGTTCAGCCCGACGAGATTTATAACCTGGGTGCTATGTCGCACGTTAAGGTAAGTTTTGATACGCCCGAGTATACCGCTAATGCCGATGGTATTGGCACCCTGCGTATTTTAGAAGCTGTGCGTTTATTAGGTTTAACTAAAAAAACTAAAATATATCAGGCATCTACGTCCGAATTGTATGGTTTGGTGCAAGCGGTTCCACAATCAGAAACCACGCCGTTTTACCCACGATCGCCTTATGCTGTGGCAAAAATGTATGCTTACTGGATCACCGTTAACTATCGCGAAGCTTATGGCATGTTTGCTTGCAACGGTATTTTATTTAACCATGAAAGCCCTTTGCGTGGCGAAACTTTTGTTACCCGCAAAATAACCCGTGCTGCGGCTAAAATAGCTATGGGTTTACAGGATAAAATATATTTAGGTAACCTTGATTCGCAAAGGGATTGGGGGCATGCTAAAGACTATGTTGAAGCAATGTACCTGATATTACAACAGGAAACCCCCGAAGATTTTGTTATAGCAACTGGCGTTACTACCCGTGTGCGCGAGTTTGTGCGCATGGCATTTATGGAGGTTGGTATAGTTGTTGAGTTTCAGGGTACCGACGCTGATGAAAAAGCCTATGTAGTTAGCTGTAGTAACCCGTTATACCAGGTAGCAGTTGGAACAGAAGTGGTTGCGGTTGACCCTAAATATTATCGCCCTACCGAAGTAGAGTTGTTAATTGGCGACCCAACTAAATCATGGGAAAAACTGGGTTGGAAACCTAAATATGATCTGAAGGGATTGGTAAGCGAAATGGTTGCTGCCGATTTGGAATTATTCCGTAAAGAGAAATTGTTAAAAGATTCGGGATACACCATTAGAAATCAATACGAGTAATTGGTTATTTAACATTCGGATATCAGTATCTAAGTTTTTTTAAATGGAAAAACAAGCTAAAATATATATTGCAGGGCATCGTGGTATGGTGGGTTCAGCCATCCATCGTAAGTTAATTAAGGAGGGGTATACCAATATCATTATCCACACATCGGCCGAGCTTGATTTGCGCGACCAGCAGCAAGTAACCGATTTTTTTGCAGCCGAAAAACCAGACTATGTTTTTTTGGCTGCGGCTAAGGTGGGAGGTATTATTGCGAATAACACTTACCGCGCCGATTTTTTGTATGAGAACCTGCAAATTCAAAATAACGTTATCCATCAATCATACCTTACCGGGGTTAAAAAGCTAATGTTTTTGGGTTCCAGCTGTATTTATCCTAAAATGGCGCCACAGCCATTGAAAGAGGAATACCTGCTAACCGGTTTGCTCGAACCTACTAACGAGCCTTATGCTATTGCCAAAATTGCCGGTATTAAAATGTGTGATGCCTATCGCGCGCAATACGGCTGCAATTACATATCGGTAATGCCAACCAATTTGTATGGGTATAACGATAATTATCATCCACAAAATTCGCATGTGTTGCCGGCTATGATCCGCCGCTTTCACGAGGCTAAAACCAGCGGTGCGCCTGATGTTACTATTTGGGGAACCGGAACGCCTATGCGCGAGTTTTTGTTTGCCGATGATTTGGCCGAAGCTTGCTATTACCTGATGCAGAACTACGACGAGGAGGGGCTGGTAAATATTGGCACAGGCGAAGATATTACAATTAAAGACCTGGCTTACCTGGTTAAAAAAGTGATAGGTTACGAAGGCGAGATCAATTTTGATACTTCTAAGCCCGATGGTACGCCACGTAAACTAATGGATGTATCTAAACTTCACAGCAAAGGCTGGAAACATACCATTGAACTGGAAGACGGTATTAAACTGGCTTACCATGATTTTTTAAGTAAACAATAAATTCCTGAAAGGAAAATAAATACTTTGCCCTTTCGAACATTGTTCGAAAGGGCATTTTCTTTTTATAGGCGCCCCATCACAAAGGCTACCACTTCCCCCGGTTCCATCCAATTAACTTCCTTATCTTTATTAAACCAGGTCATTTGGCGTTTGGCAAAGCGGCGGGTATTTTGTTTAATAAGCGCAATGGCGGCGGGTAAATCGGTTTTACCATCCATATAATCAAAAATTTCGGTATAGCCTACGGTTTGCAGTGCATTTAAGTGGCGATAAGCCAATAAGGCACGTACCTCATCAACTAAACCTTGGGCTATCATTTGGTCAACCCGTTGGTTAACGCGATCATATAGTTGTTCACGCGGCCATAATAAACCAATTTTGAGGATATTGAACGGTCGCTGTTGCAAATTTGCTTTGCGATAGGATGAGAAAGGCTGCCCGCTGCCTTCAAATACTTCCAGCGCCCGGATAATCCTTTGCGGGTTATTTAAATCAACCTGTGCATAGTATTCCGGGTCGGCCTGCTTTAGTTTTTCCTGTAGGTAGGTGATACCTTTTTCTACAAGTTCTGTATTTAACCTATCGCGCACGCCAGGGTCAATATCAGGCAATTGATCAAAGCCTTCGCAAATGGCTTTAATGTATAAACCCGATCCGCCAACCATTACCACAGTATTGTGTGTTTTAAACAGCCCGGTAAGCAAAGCCATACCTTGCTGCTCAAAATCGCCAACATTAAAGCTATCGGCAATGCCATGCGAGCCCACAAAATGGTGCTTAGCCTGCGCCAGTTCATCCGGTGTGGGCTTGGCGGTACCAATAGCCATCTCCCGGTAAAACTGCCTTGAGTCGGCTGATATGATCTCTGTAGCTAATTTTTGCGCAACCTGGATACCAACAGCCGTTTTGCCGCTGGCTGTTGGCCCCGCAATTACAATAAGGGTTTTGTTTTTATTCATGGCTGATAGCTTTTACTATGAACCATTAACCTAATTAATAATCATCGTGCCCGTGGCCCGATTCATCTTCCATGTGTTCATTGTCCGAAAACTCGTCCATTTCGTCATCATCGTCGGCATCAACACCATGCGCATCTTCTTCCTCGTCTGCTACGCCTGTATCGGTAACTTCCGAAAAGTCTTCGGCATCCTCGGGCACAAATTCTATCTCATTTAAAAAGTCGAAGTCGTCATTTGCAGGTGGTAATATGGTTGGAGTAGCAATGCTGCTAAACATCTTCGGTGCTTCGCCCACGCTTTTAACAATGTGCGGATAGCTTAACTTCGGATCTTCATCAAGGATGATCTTCATCAACTCCACATGGAAATCATACGGACGGTCGAAGTTAAATGTATAGTAAAACTTTTGGTGCGGGTCGTCGATAAAACTGCTTAACCTTACTTTTTCCATCAGGGAAATGCCCCGGTCAATCCTTTTTTGATTGGGCAGATAAGTGATCTCTTCGCCCTTTGTCCATTGATCGTTACTGATGTAAAAAGAAGCCGATTTTTCGGGATCGTAACCTGTAGACTTATGTATTGCGCGATGAAGGTCCTCGAACGTTTGATTTGATTTTACGTCGATCTCCCTCATCACATCATCATAATCCTCAAATGATATCCGGAATCTGTATAGTGCCATTGTTTTGTTATTCGATTTTTGGTCAAAAATAATGTTTTAATTCAATTTGTTGTTTGCCACAACTTTTAAGCCAATTTCCTGGCCTTTTGTAATTGTGTAGTTTAACGCGGCCTCGCGGGTGTTGGCAATATCGCCTTCCAGTATGGCTTCGCGTATCTGGTTCTTAATAATACCTACTTCGCGCCCCTCCTTAATCCCGAATAATTCCATAATATCACTACCCGATACGGGGGGCTGCCAATTACGTACTTTATCACGCTCCTCTACATCTTTTAATTTTTGCAGCACCAGTTCAAAGTTGTTGCGGTAGCGTTTTACTTTGTACTCATTTTTGGTGGTGATGTCGGCTTTACAGAGCAGCATCAGCGCTTCGGTATCATCGCCGGCCTCAAAAAGCAAACGCCGTACGGCCGAGTCGGTAATAATATCCTGGGCCAGCACAATGGGGCGCAAGTGCAGTTGCACCAGCTTTTGCACCAGCTTCATGTGCTCGTTTAGCGGCAGTTTCAGTTGGGCGAAGATTTTGGGCACCATTCGCGCGCCGCGGTCTTCGTGCCCGTGAAACGTCCAGCCGTGGCCGGGTTCAAAGCGTTTGGTGGCAGGTTTGGCAATATCATGCAAAATAGCGGCCCAGCGCAGCCATAGGTCAGGCGTGGTAGTGCAAATATTATCCAGCACCTGCAAGGTGTGGTAAAAATTATCCTTATGTCCCTTCCCGTCAATAATATCTACCCCATACAAGGTTGTCATCTGCGGGAAGATCAGGTGCAGCAGGCCGGTATCAAACAAGTAATTAAACCCGATGGATGGTTTAGGCGATAGGATGATCTTGTTCAGCTCATCCGTAATGCGCTCCTGCGATACAATGTGGATCCGTTCCTTGTTGTTTTTGATAGCTTCAACGGCGTCATCATTGATCCTGAAATTCAGTTGCGATGCAAACCTGACTGCACGCATCATTCGCAGTGGATCGTCAGAAAAGGTCTCGGCCGGATCAAGCGGGGTTTTAATCAGCTTTTCTTCCAGGTGTATCATGCCGCCAAATGGATCTATCAACTCGCCAAATTGGTTAGCGTGCAGGGCAATAGCTAAGGCATTAATCGTAAAATCGCGGCGTTTTTGGTCGTCATCTAATGTTCCGTTCTCCACAATAGGCTTGCGCGAATCCGACCGGTACGATTCCTTACGGGCACCTACAAACTCTACCTCCATATCCTTGTACTTCAGCATTGCCGTGCCAAAGTTCTTGAACACAGCTACCTTCACGTTTAACTGTGCCGCCACCTGCTCGGCAAACTGTATACCGTTACCCAGCACTACAATATCAATATCCTTTGATGGGCGGCTTAAAAAAATATCGCGCACAAAGCCGCCAATGGCATAAGCCTGCACATTTAACCCGTCGGCCACTTTGGCTATCACTTTAAATACGGGGTGTTGCAGGTGTTGTTTCATTGGATATTAATTATTTAACCACAAAGGCCACAAAGTTTAAAAGCACAAAGGGCACAAGGCCTTTATTGTTTTAACTTTGTGTTCTTTATGAAAATCTTTGTGCCCTTTGTGGTTAAAATTTACCGCAAAGGTAATTAAATAAGAGATTTTATCGGCGCAGAAACTCAAAACGTCCGTCGGCTTCCAGGCGCATAATGGTTGATGGACGTTTTTCGCTCATATCGTGCTGCTCTAAATCAACCACATAATCTACACCATCTATAATTTCGGCAGAGATCTGGCTAAAGTTTTTTGGCGATGCCTCACCGCTGATATTAGCCGATGTAGATACCAAAGGCTTGCGCAGGCGCTGGATCAATTGCTTGCAAAACTCGTGATTAGTAACGCGCACGCCAATGCTGCCGTCCTCGCCAATCAGCGCAGGGGAAAGGTTTTTAGCGCTGGGCATTACTAAGGTTAAGGGATGCTCGGCATATTCCATCAAATCGTAAGCTATGTCGGGTACCTGGCTTACATAGCTTTGCAGTTTATTATCAATGTCCAGCAAAATGATCATGCTTTTAGCTTCATCACGCTGTTTAAGGGCGTATATTTTTTTTACGGCTTCGGTATTAGTGGCATCGCAGCCTATACCCCAAATGGTATCGGTAGGGTAAAGGATAATGCCGCCATCCTGTAATACTTTCAGGGCTTTGGCTACTTCGTCTTTAAGCATGTGTGAGTATCTTCTGGTAAACAGCCATTAGTTGGGTGGCCAGTTTGTCGTCGTCAAAATTACGGGAATATTCCTTGCCCTTGGTTATCATTTTTTCGCGCAGGCCTGCGTAGTTTAATACCAGGTTTATTTTTGTGGCTAAATCCTGTGCGTCGTCGGGGTCGCTATATAAGCTGTCGGGTCCGCCAGCTTCCTCCAGGCACGATCCTGTTGACGCTATAACGGGCGTGCCCGAGTTTAAAGCCTCTAAAACAGGGATCCCAAACCCCTCGTACCGCGATGGATAAACAAATACCGAAGCCGATTGGTATAATGCGGGTAGATCGGCAAAGTCCACACGTTCTAAAAACACCATCCTATCGGTTAACTGGTAACGATGGATAGCCATTTTTACCTCTTCGGCATAGCGGGTTTGCTTGCCTACCACCACCAGTTTTATGGGGCTGTCTACCTGCGCCATAGCCTTTATCAGCACCAATAGGTTCTTGCGTTCTTCAATAGTACCAACGCTTAAAACGTAATCGCCGGTGATATTAAATTTCTTCAGTACCGTCTTTTTTTGTGCTGCTGTGCAAGGGGTTTTAAAGGCAGCATCGCAACCCTGATAAACCACGCTTATTTTATGATCGGGGATATTCAGCAACTCCATCAAATCGGTTTTAGTACGCTGACTAATGGCGATGATTTGGTTAGAGACCCGGCACGAATAGCGCAACTTGGCCAAATAAATGGCGCGGTTAACCCTGCCAAAGTATTCGGGGAAGCGCATAAATATCAAATCGTGTACGGTTAATACCGATTTAATGCCGCTTGTGCGGATGCCCGATGGCAATTCGTGACTAAGGCCATGGTATAATTCAACAGCATCGCGCTTTAAGTATTGTACTATGCCACGGGTACGCCACCACGATGTTAGTACTTTGCGCCTGGGCAATATAGTTTGGATGTTGCGGTAAGTATTAAGGAAATTACCCCTGCTATCGGGCGTAATGCGCGGGGTGTATAACAGGTAGTTATTATCAGGATAAAATGTGGCAAGCGATTGTATTAACCACCGGCTATAGTTACCCAAGCCTGTGGAGTTAAGAAAAGCACGTTTGGCATCAAATCCTATTCGCATAGCCTTTACAATTATATCATTGCTAGCATAGCAACGGCAAGTGGTTAATAGCGGGGTGTCATGGTGAGCCAGTCGAACCATGGTGTGCAGGCCTACCGCACGCACCCTTCGACAGGCTCAGGGTGACACCCTTTTTATATTTTACGTAGCTTTAAACAGCAACATTATTTTCCCTTAACGCATCGTTAAGCGAAGTTTTTTTATCTGTCGATTCCTTACGGGTACCTATAATAATAGCGCAAGGCACCTGGTATTCGCCGGCAGGGAATTTTTTAGTATACGATCCCGGGATCACTACCGAACGGGCTGGCACACGGCCTTTGTATTCGATAGGTTCATCACCGGTTACGTCAATAATTTTGGTTGATGCGGTTAATACTACGTTAGCGCCCAATACAACTTCTTCTTCCAGGTGTACACCTTCAACCACAATAGCGCGCGAGCCGATAAAGCAGTTATCCTCGATAATTACCGGGGCCGCCTGTACGGGTTCCAGCACACCACCAATACCCACACCGCCACTTAGGTGTACATGCTTGCCAATTTGCGCGCACGAACCTACAGTAGCCCAGGTATCAACCATAGTGCCTTCATCTACAAAAGCGCCAATGTTTACGTACGATGGCATCATAATCACACCTTTGGCTAAATGCGCGCCGTAACGGGCAATAGCATGGGGTACTACACGTACACCGGTTTCTTTGTAATCGGTCTTTAGCTTCATTTTATCGTGAAAAACAAAGGGGCCAACCTTTATCTCGTCCATTTGGCGGATAGGGAAATAAAGGATCACGGCTTTCTTAATCCAGTCGTTTACGTGCCAGCGGGTGCCTATACGCTCGGCAACGCGTATTTCGCCTTTATCCAAACGCTCAATAATAGTTTCAATAGCGTTAACATATTCTTTTTCGCCTAACAGGGTGCGGTCTTCCCAGGCGTCTTCTATCAATTTTTTTATCTCGGTAGCCATATTTAAAATTTTAGCAAATTAAGGGATTTTTAAGGAAAGTTGTTTGGTGCTACTTTACTTTAGCTGCAATCAACGGTGCAAAATAATTAGAAAGCATGGCAAGAAGTAACCCAAGGATAATACACCTGAATAACACGCGCCAAATACTTTTAGGATAATAGTCGTTATCGGGGAAATATTTTGGAAAAAAGTAGTCGATAAAAATAAAACCGGCACCAACATTACATCCTAATATGATCAGAAAATAGGCAATTACATTTGTTTGCAGCCTGCCTAATATAAGTTGCGGTATTACAAAATATAAAATTGAAAATATAATAACGGTGTTGGCTGCTTTTTTATAACCAACATCACGTAAGTTTTGCATAAGCAAAGCGCCACCGAAGATAGGATTGAAAAGTACAGTAAACCAAAAAATAGCCTGCCGCGAGTAGATATCTACGGGTTCCGCTTCGTCCTGGCTTTCCTCTTCGGGTTTTTCTTCCGGTTCAATATACTGCTCTTCCATGCCCCAAATATAGGGTAAAAGCTTAAATTTGTAGTGGACTATGGCAGACGACATAAAAAAGCAGCGCATTTTATTTGAGATATCAAACATCAGCTGGTTTAAAGCAATTGGTGTTTTACTACTTCAAATGGCAGTATGCCTTGGTGGGTTATATATATATGGTATTTTAAGCTGGCTTATTTTTGGCGAATCGGCTGATAGTTTATCAGATACTTATACCAATGAATTAGTCTGGTTTGTTTCACCTATACTTTTCACCAGTGTATTTAACATCAGTAAAATAATTGAAGGAAAAAGAAAAAATAACGCTCAAACTGTCAGTACTTATTTTTTTATAGCGACTACACTTTTTATAATTTATGTAATGTTTACACTGTTGGTATTAAATAAGCAACAGATTTAGATAAGGAATATATTACTATGCCCGAAAAAGAAAAGCTGCGAATAGATAAATACCTGTGGGCCATACGGATGTTTAAAACCCGTACCCTGGCATCGGATGCCTGCAAGGCGGGCCGGGTAAAACTGGATGGTAATAACATCAAGCCATCGCACGAGGTAAAGGTGGGCGAGATATATCAGGTATCGAAAGGGGAAGACCGGAAGGTGGTTAAGGTAACCGGCCTGCTGGAAAGCCGTACCGATGCTAAAACCGCCGTGTTTTTTTATGATGACGTTACCCCGGTTGAACAAACACATGCCTTTAAATCAATGTTCCATGCACCGGTATTAAAACGGGATAGAGGCACGGGCCGCCCCACCAAACGTGACCGCCGCGAAATAGACGATTTGCAGGGTGGTTTTTTTGAAGGGGAGAAGAAGAAAGAGGAATAGCCTTTTGAAGATTTAACCACAGAGTTCACGGAAGTTTTCACGGAAGGGCACAGAGCTTGTGTTTAATTCATAGAATAGCTCTGTGTTCTTTGTGTTTTCTCCCTCTGTGAACGCTGTGGTTAAATTCTAAATCACCCCAAATCCGCCACCACGTTATAGTTCTTATTTTTATAACATTCCACAATAAACTGCTCATACTGTTCAATTACCTTTTCCCAGTTAAACAGGTCCTGTATTTTGTTCAGATTATTTTTTACCATGGTATGTTCGGGGCCTTTGCGTTGTACGTTTTCAATCAGGTTGCGCACTTCATCAGCATTCGAGAAATAAAAGGCATCGGTATTCAGTACCGATTTATTAAAGGGGTTATTGTGCGCGGCTATCAGCGCTTCGCTGGCCATAGCTTCAAGTAAAGATGGGTTGGTGCCGCCAACACTATGGCCGTGGAAATAAAGGTACGAGTTGTTTTGCAACTGGCGCACCTTAGGCGTATTAAAAATGCCGCCCTTAAATTCTATACGGGTATCTTGCTCAAACTTATTGGTAATATACTTGCCAAAGCGGTTGCCGGTATCGCCCAGCACTTTAAATTTTTTGTGGGAGTTGCTATTGTTAAAGCCTTCTAAAATACTTTCAATATTGTTCTCGGGTTCCATACGGGCCATCAGTAAAAAGTAATCTTCGCGTAAAGCCTCGGCGGGCGAGATCTGCTCGCGTTCCTGATCGGTGAAAACCTCGGCACCATAAGGGATATAACAGCTATCAACACGGTATTTATCGGCCAGGTAACCCTTAATTACTTTCGAATCGGAAATATAGTAATGGCTGTATTGCACGGCCAGTTTTTCGGCATATTTTAAAAAGTTTTGTACGGATTTGGAATACTTTGATCGTTTCCACTCCATGCCATCCATATTGGTAATAATGGTGCTTTTTTTCGGATACATCCACCCCCAAACCGAACTGCTGGTATAACCCATAATCAACACCACATCAAACTTTTGCTTGCGGGCGTCCATCAGGCAGTTCATATCATATATAAACTGGCCGGCGGTACCAATCGCGTATTCGGGATCGTAACAGTGTTTTATTTGTACGCCGTTCCAGTTATCGGCCTGGTAGGGGTGGTTATGCGAGTTATACACCGTAACCGAATGCCCCCGCTTAACCAGCCCGGCCGATACGTATTCGGATATATGTTCAAAACCTCCGTAATGATTGGGGATACCCCTGGTTCCTAAAATGGCTATGCGTAGTTTCATGGCTGTAAATACAACCCCCGTTTAGTAGGAGGGGTTGTATTGATATTACGGCCTGAAAATTAGATTGGTTGCCTTAGCAGATGTGCAAATGTGCGTATATGCAAATGTGCGGATGATTTGGAACTATACAGGTTTAATTTGCATATACGCACAGCTGCATATTTGCACATCAACTCCATTTGCACATTAATACTCTGTTTTACGCTCGCTTGTTTCCCAAAGTTTAAACGCTTGCAGGGCCTCATCGCGCATTAATTGTAATACAGGCAGCTTGCGGTTTTCCATGGGCAGGTCAAGCTCATCGTAAATAAATTTATCGTCGAAACCGATGGCGGCTGCATCGGCTTTGGTGTTAGCGTAGTAAATATGATCTATCCGGGCCCAGTAAATGGCGCCCAGGCACATGGGGCAGGGTTCGCAACTGGTATAAATTACGCAGCCTTCCAGGCTAAAAGTACCCAACTCCTGGCAAGCCAAGCGGATGGCCGAAACTTCGGCATGTGCGGTAGGGTCGTTAGTGGGTACTACCCGGTTGGCACTGCGGGCTACCACCATACCATCCTTCACTATCACAGCGCCAAAGGGGCCGCCTTGTCCCTGTGTTACATTGTTCTCGGCCAGGTCAATGGCCATGCGCATAAATTTATCGTGGTCTGTCATATTTATTTTGAATATGGTGCGGTGGTTATTTAAGTACAAAGGTCACAAAGATTTTTCATAAAGAACACTAAGAAAAGAACAAAGGTTTGTAACCATATAGGCTTTGTGGACTTAGAGCTTCTCTCTTAGCGCCCTTTGTGGTTAAATTTGTCCATAAAAAAGAAAACCCCGATCGGGCGATCGGGGTCTCACACTTTGGTTTATAATTGATGGTTTATTTTTTGTCGTATGTATCGTTCAGCTTTTTAACAAAATCGGCAGTTACATCCAGGCTTGGGTCGCCGTAAAGCATGGTCGTATTACCGTTTTGGTAAGTAAGCACCATTTTGTAGCCTTTATCTTTAGCATAAGTTTTGGTAAACTCAACCACCTTGTCATAAAGTTTTTTCAACTCGTCCGATGATTCGGTTTGTAGTTGTGTGCCGGCATTTTGCTGGTATTGTTGCAATGTTTGCTGGTCGCGTTGTAAACGTTCGCCGGCTGCCTGCTTTTGTTCAGGAGTCATAGTGGCGGCACTTTGTTGTGCCTGCTGATACTCGCGCTGAAACGCTTGCTGGCGCGATTGTACATCGCTTTGCGCCGATTTGCTTTTATCATCTAAACGCTTGCGCATATCAATAGCATATTTATATTTTGCTGATATCGAGTCTTCGTTTACAAAAACAATGTCGGCTTTGCCGGTTACTGTAGTTGCAGCGGTTGATTTGGTGTCGGTACCGTTTTGTTTACAGGCGGTTACACTTGCTGCTATCACCAGGCCTAAGGTGAATTTTGCTAAAATTGAGGCGCTTCTTTTCATTATCTGGTTAAAAAATTTTGACAAAGATAAACTTTCAACCGAAGTATCCTAATGTTTTAACAGGTGATTTTGAGTTAGGTACGATTAAGGTAGTTTTAGCGTATTTCTGCTTATAGTTACCATTCATTGTCTCAGGCTTCAGGCAGTACTGCGGCCCCGGGCGGTTGAGTTTTACACCAATGTCATATTTATCCACAATTACACTTAATTGCGCTAATATTCGTATTTTTGGAAGTTATACTTTTATATACTTATGAGCGAAGAAAACGTAGACAGATCTAACTATTCGGCAGATAATATACAGGTTTTAGAAGGCCTGGAGGCGGTGCGTAAACGGCCGTCAATGTATATAGGCGATACCGGCGTACGCGGCTTGCACCACCTGGTTTATGAGGTGGTTGATAACTCGATAGATGAGGCCCTTGCCGGCTATTGCGATAATATTAAGGTGACTATTCACGAAGGTAACTCCATCACCGTTGAAGATAACGGCCGCGGGATCCCAACCGGTATCAACACCAAAGAACAAAAATCGGCGCTTGAAATTGTAATGACGGTGCTACACGCCGGTGGTAAATTTGATAAGGATACTTATAAGGTATCGGGTGGTTTGCACGGTGTGGGTGTATCCTGTGTTAACGCGCTATCCATACACGTAAAAACACTTGTATACCGCGAAGGCAAGATCTTTACCCAGGAGTACGAACGCGGCAAGCCTTTATTCCCGGTTAAAACCATTGGCGAATCGGACAAAACGGGCACTACCCAAACTTTCCAGCCCGATGCCGAGATATTTACCACTACCACCGAGTATAAGTTTGATACCCTGGCCACCCGCCTGCGCGAGTTAAGCTTCCTGAATAAAGGTGTACGCCTGTCGCTTAAAGACGAGCGCGAAACAGACGAAAACGGCAACCACCCTTTTGAAGAGTTTTTCTCGGAAGGCGGCTTGAAGGAGTTTGTGAAATACCTGGACGGTACACGTGTTGCCATTATCCCCGAGCCTATTTATTTAGAGGGTATTAAACAAGGCATCCCGGTTGAACTGGCCTTGCAGTACAATGATACTTATACCGAAAACGTACACTCGTACGTAAACAATATTAATACCATTGAAGGCGGTACCCACGTGGCCGGTTTCCGTATGGGGTTAACCCGTACGCTGAAATCGTATGCGGATAAAGAAGGATTGCTGAAAAACGTAAAGGTTGAAATTACCGGTGATGACTTCCGCGAGGGGTTAACTGCCGTTATTTCGGTAAAGGTACAAGAACCACAATTTGAAGGACAAACTAAAACCAAGCTGGGTAACAGCGAGGTAAGCGGTGCCGTTAACGTTGCCGTGGGCGAAATTTTAGGTAACTACCTGGAGGAAAACCCAAGGGAAGCCAAAATGATCGTTCAGAAAGTTATCCTGGCCGCTACTGCCCGTGCCGCTGCCCGCAAGGCCCGCGAAATGGTGCAGCGCAAAAGTGTAATGAGCGGATCGGGCTTGCCCGGTAAGCTGGCCGATTGCGCCAATAACGACCCGGTTGTTTGCGAATTGTACTTAGTCGAAGGTGACTCGGCGGGTGGTACTGCCAAGCAAGGCCGTAACCGCGATAACCAGGCTATTTTGCCCCTACGTGGTAAGATCCTGAACGTAGAGAAAGCCATGGAGCATAAAATTTACGAGAACGAGGAAATAAAAAATATGTTCACCGGCTTAGGTGTAAGCATAGGTACTCCCGAGGATCCAAAAGCCTTGAACATGACTAAGCTGCGTTACCACAAGATCATCATCATGACGGATGCTGACGTGGACGGATCGCACATCACTACGCTGATCCTGACTTTCTTCTTCCGTTATATGAAAGAACTGGTAGAGTTTGGCTACGTATACATTGCTACCCCGCCGCTTTATCAGGTTAAAAAAGGCAAGGAGTTTGAATACTGCTGGACCGACGCTCAACGCGACGTAGCCATACAACGCCTGAAAGGTGCCGGTAAGGAAGATAGTGTACACGTACAACGTTATAAAGGTTTGGGTGAAATGAATGCCGAGCAATTATGGGATACCACCATGAACCCGGCTACCCGTACCCTGCGCCGCGCTACAATAGATAACGCCGCCGAATGTGACCACACCTTCAGTATGCTGATGGGTGACGAGGTTGCCCCACGCCGCGCCTTTATCGAGAAAAACGCCAAATACGCAAGGATAGATACATAGCCGTTGTGAATTTCGAAATGTCAAATTCGAAATGATATTAAAACGCCCCGCTGTGCAAACAGCGGGGCGTTTTTTGCTTTGTTATGATCTGTTATACATGGATTTTTTTTATAAAATCCTAAATCACTACTCTTCTTCCCCCTCCGCTAACTCCAGCATCTTGCCCGGTTGTTCAAAATTGCTGCGTACAAAGTGGCACCAATCACATTCCTTTTTGCCGCAGCCGGTGGCAAAATCATGCGCCATGATTTTTTGGTACGTTTCAGTTATTTGCCCGGTAACATCCATAATATCCTGCGGGGTGATCACTACTTTTTCCTTGTGATATTCGCCTTCAGCAATCGGTTCTACAAAATCAAATACGGTGCTTACTACCTCCCAATCTTTGGTGCGGTCGTGGTCTATCAGTAGCTTGTAGAATACGGCCTGTCGCCAGTAATCGCCGCCGTTAGTGTTTTCATCATCGGGGCGCTTAAATTTGTCTTTAGCGTTCTTCAGCTTGCCGGTTTTATAATCCACAACAGTTACTTCCTTGCCGTGAAACTCCACCTTATCGAGGTTGCCTTTTACGGGGACCCCGGCTACTTCCAGGTTTTTAATAGGTAATTCAACCAGGGTTATTTTATTCCAGTTAGGGACATTCAAATCGTAGTAAGCAGGTAGTATCTTTTCGCCATATTCTATCCGGCGTTTAAATTCTTCTTTGGTAAAGGCATCGCGGTTACGGTAAATGTACGAACGGAAATCCTGTATGAATTCTTCAGTCGGCGGGAAGGGATCATCCTTGTCCTTCACCTTACGGAAGGCGCGCTTCAAGGCATCATGCACTGCCGAGCCAAACGTAGCGGCCGGACTTTTACCCGACGGTACCCTAATTAAACACTGGAAGTAAAATTTCAGCGGGCAGTCCAGATAATTGCTCAGGTGTGTTACCGATAGGGTATAGTTTTGCAGTAACTGGTTAATATAATTGGTATCCAGCAGTTGCACTTTTGGCTTGTCCTCTTCTGTAAATTGGGTAAGGTAAAAATCCACCATTTCGTCAGGTGTTACTTTCGGATATACCACCTGCAAATGTGTGGTGGCCAATATTTCACCAATAAATTGCGATGCTTCCTGGTCTTTTTCCTTTTTATCTTTTGATGAATAGGAGATCATCAGGCACTGCTTTGCACGGGTAAGCGCTACGTAAAACAATCGGCGTGCCTCTTCCTTTTCGGCAATATCATTGGCCGGGGCCTGCATCAGGGTATCGGGATAGGTGAAGCCCATATTGCGGCCTTTGCTATCCCAGATCTTTTTGTTGCAACCAATCATAAACACATGTTCGTACTCTAAGCCTTTCGATCCGTGTGCGGTTAAAAAGTTCACCCCATTATCCGAATAGATCAGTTGGTGCAGATCCAGCCTAATGCTGTTCTTCTTCATCAGGTCAATAATACCAATAAACTCCGCTAGGGTGATTTCCGGATTCTTGCGACTTTCGCCTTTTAAAAAATCAAAGAAATTGGTGAGCATCTGCATAAACTTGCCCTTATCAGGCTGTTTCATAATGTATTTCAGGATACCCATTTTGTTGATCACCTGCTGAAATAACTCTTGCAGCGTCACACTTACCGAATCCTTTAACAGGTCATCAATATAGCGCCTCAGGTATTTAATTTCCTGGTTAGGCGCCGCATCAAACAAGCCTATTTGCGATGGCATCCGCATTTCGCTGATGTACCGGCGGAGGGATGTTTTGGGCAGGCCTTTATTATTATTGCTATAATTCTCTGTCGATACCGCTATGCTGGCTTTGGCCACATCAATAGGCGGGATATCGAAAAAATCGTAGTGCAAAATCTCGAACAGTTTATCATCGCCACTGTAGGGCATCTCTATTTCGGCAGCCAGGTAACGCAATATGTTGGTTATTTTCTCGCCAAATGGTTCGGTTAGGATATCGATACGGCGGCGGGTATTTACAGCTATCTTTTTGCTATCCAGGTAATGCAGCAGATCCTCGGCCTGGTTATGGTTGCGGTAAATAACGGCTATCTCGCCCGGTGGCGTGCCGGTGGTTACCAGTTTTTCTATTTGTTGGGCTATGTGTACCAGTTCCTGATCGGGGTTGGCATACTCGCGGATCACGGGTTCAATCACTTCCGCATCAAAGCGCGGGTGCGCCGAACGCAGGTTCTTATCTAAATTCAGCTGACTGGTTAAACGCTCGTTATTGTTATCAATCAGCGAGCGCGAGATATCAAGGATATGCTGGTTAGACCGATAGTTATGCTTCAGTACAATGG
Source organism: Bacteroidota bacterium (assembly GCA_040389105.1). GTDB lineage: Bacteria > Bacteroidota > Bacteroidia > Sphingobacteriales > Sphingobacteriaceae > Mucilaginibacter. The sequence continues at coordinate 124,143 of JAZKAO010000022.1, read as the reverse complement.
TTTTCAGCGTAGCAACATAATCGCCTGCGAAATCCAAAATATTCTTCATGTTGGCCCCTTGAAAACGGAAGATGGATTGGTCGTCATCGCCTACCACAAATACGTTAGGGGTTTCCCAATAACTGATGATAAATTTCAACAACTCATTCTGCGCGCCGCTGGTATCCTGAAACTCATCAACCAGTACATATTGGTAGCGTTCCTGGTAGCGTCGTAAAATATCCTCATTCTCGCGAAAAGCCTTCAGCACCCAAATAATCATATCGTCATAATCATAACGGCTTTGGCTGTTCATTTTGGTTTGATAGTTTTTGTACTCGCCAACGGCAGCCAGCAGTTTGCCCATGCTCTCGTGCGCGGCATCAACTTCCTTTTGCTTAGGGTCGCCGGCTTTAATGCCACGGGTGGCATTTGGGCGTTTGTAAAAGAAACCTTCGCGCAGGTGAATGTCGGTCAAGTATTCCTTAACAGCGGCAGCTATCATCTCCTCGTCCCAGTTCTCCTTTTTCATGGTCGAGAAGAGGCTTTTCAGTCGTGGGATATCATAGTAAACCTCGCCGGTAAAACGTTTCAGGATATGATCCTTAGGGAAATCGTCCACCAATTCGCGAAACAGCATGGCCGATTCCAAATCAGATAGCGGCTCTAAACTTAGCTTACCAAAATACTCCAGGTTCTCCTGTATCACCTCGTTACAAAACGCGTGGAAGGTATGGATATGAATGCGGTAAGCATCGGGCCCAATAAACTCAAATAAACGTTTGCGCATGGCCACCGCGCCGGCATCGGTATAGGTGAGGCATAATATTTCGTTTGGCTGGGCATCGGTATCCAGCAATATCTTGCCGATACGAGCGGCCAGTATCTGCGTTTTGCCCGTACCCGGGCCGGCCACTACCAGCACAGGGCCATCCATTTTATTAACGGCGGCTAATTGCTCGGCATTTAATCCGGCTAATACTTCTTCAAATTTCTGATGGGCAGACTGCATAACTTGTAAGGTAAAAATAAAGAAAATATGGCAGACATTGGTTACGGGCGTGTCAAATGCCGTTTACAAAAATAGCTATAGGCTATTGCCCAGGGTTATATGTTATAAACTATTTTTCACAGCATGCATTAAAACTATCTATTTAGTTATATTTGTTTCTATGATGAAAGTTTTTGCTCTTTTTGCTATGCTTATAATTTCTACCGGGTTTTGCATTTGGTATAAGTTAAGGCCGCATCCTATCCCGGGAGTATATGAACGTAATAATGGTGTAAAGTGGAATGATACTTTAATGAAACACTTGCCTGCCGGAATGGATACCACTATAGTGGTTAAAGATGTTAAAGGTACCCCGTTAAAATTTGGCCAGTACATTAAACCGGTATTTAATCACGAAGCTGCTATTTACCAGGACAGAGGCGTTTGGCGATTTGAACGCTTAACCGAAACCGCAAAGGATTCGCTTAAGAAAGATGATGACGGTGTGGCTCGGTGGGAACGATGGGATGAATTTAGAAAACCCGACACTATTAAAAGCTGGCAAACCAAACTGAACAGTATTGCCCATACACTTGCCCAGGCCGATTATGTTATGGTATTAAAAAGTCAACGTAAAATGTTCATTAGTCGCAAAGGAGTAAATTTGGCAACGCTTAACGTGAATATCGGCTGGACCGCCGAAGGCAAAAAAACCTACGAGAAGGATGGTAAAACACCCGAAGGGGTGTACTATTTGGATTGTAAATATGTACGGCCGGATAAATATTATAAAAGCTTTTTAATCTCGTACCCTAATGCCGCCGATAAACTCAACGCCCAACTGAAAGGCTTGAAACCAGGAGGTGGCGTATGCATACACGGTACAAGGCCCGGTAAAGAAAAAGCGAAAGATTGGACAGCCGGCTGCATAGCCTTAGCCAATAGCGATATGGATGTGTTGTTTGATTATGTAGCGTCGGGCACGGTTATAGATATTAGGAAATAGATTGATGCTTACCGTTCAACTAAGCAATACTACCATTAATTGATTTGCAGAATAGGATTGTTAAATGGATATTTATCAAACCATAACAAATCACAATGGAATTACCTTATAGTGGCCGGGCCGTTATTAATGACCAGTTTAATCATATCGAGATTATTATACCAGTAAAAATCAACTGGATAATTCTGCTTGCCCCTATTGCTTTCTTTTTAGTTTGGTGCTATGTAGGCGGTAACGAAGTGTTAACAATGATCATTCATCAATCCTTTGATTCATGGTTTGATAAAGTTTGGCTTTTGTGGGTAGGTGTATCAACAATTATAGCCCTTAAATTTTTATGGTGGATTTTGGCAGGAAAAGAAGTAATTGATGTGGATTATGATATAATTAGCATTAAAAGGAAGGGGGATGTATTTGCGCGCACTAAAACTTATGATTTAGCCAATGCTAAATACTTCCGTTCTGACGCGAGTGGTGCAAAAGGGCACTGGGAATTTGGAAGATATAAACGCGATTTTTTTGCTAAAACAATATGTTTTGAATATGGTGATAAAACCATCAAATTCGGTGAAAACTTATCAGAAGAGGAGGGAAACTACATCTTAAGACTATTAAAAGACCGTAAGCTACTGACAGGTAAAAACTTTGTTTAGGTTTTACGATAACCAACCCCTGTCCTCTATTTAGGTTTAACCATTTACCGTCAGTTGGTATTGCTCTTCCAATTCACGGCAATTTTCAATAGCTACCTTTTGGATATGTTGCATGCTTAAATAATAGATAATAAGCGCCGATAAAAAAACGCCCGATACGATGCCCGGTACGCCCATGGCTGTGTGCTTACCCGCGTGCATATAACTATTGGCCATATTATACATTTGGAAAAGTATATTGGTAGTAATAATAGTTGTATTACCCATTTGCATGGTGAGCATACTACGGTAGCGCCGCTGTTTCCGGTAATTTAATATCCCATAAATAATCATGGATATCATCAATAATCCCCAACTGCAAAAAAACACTATTTGCGGGTTGCTAATGCTCAGCGAAATCCAATACACCAGGTATATCAATCCGCCTATCAGCGGCAGATATTTCCAATTGAGGTAGGCCATGGCCGTTTGGCGGAATAATTTCCAATAACGCTTTTGCAGCGACTGGCGCATAGCATCCTCAAAAACACTGAAACCCATGGGGCCAAACTGGCCATGTGCCAGGCTGATGGCATCGTCAATACTTAGGCTGCTGTCGGCTGTCATTAATTCTTCTACCTTGCAGGCCACATGGTCAATGATCTCCAATTGCAGATCGTATTGCGTAAAGCCACGCTTGCTGATAAATTCCCTAATCCTGCTGATCTGTTCTTTACTCAACTTCATATTTTATCACGCTATTTTAAACTCCTGCCTGCAAAGGCGGATGCAGCTTAAGCCGTAAATAATAAAAAAGCTAAACAGCAGCATATATACCACAGGGTGATAATGCATAGGGTTTAAAAACGCAGCCGCGTCCCATTGGCGGGATAAAGCCCCGATGCCGTTTAACAGGAGGTTAATAATGATCATCAACAAGTTTGCCTGGTTAAACACATAGCCTTTTATCAGCGATTGCCTCCCCTTGCCTGTACTGATCCGACGGCCATTACGGTAGGTATAAACCAAAGGTATAACAGCCATTAATAATAAAGAAACCAATAGCGAACCCATTACCGGCTTAGTATGCGGCAGGTAAAACCCAATAACAAGCAGCAATACAATTAAAGGCGCGGTTTGCCAGTTACAGTAATATTGCATATTGGCCCACATAGCTTTACCTATTTTATGGCGATAGGCCACCTGGTACTGCTTCAGAATATCTTCGAAAGGCCAATAACCGGGGAATTGCTGCTTCACTACTTCGTCAAAAAGCATCTCAACAGAACGGTCATCGCCGGCTTCGCGCAGGTTTTCTATAGCGGTAAGCAGGTGGTCTTTTAATTCATCATAAATTTCCTGGTATTTAATACCGTAAGTATTCAATTTATCGATTACCCAGGTTATTTCGTCGGTTGTCAGTATCATGACTGTATGCTGATTTTAAATTCGTCGCGGTATAATCTTACAAGGGAAAGCAGGTAAATAGCCGATAGCGCATATAAAACCGTAAGTACCGCCGGCGTAGCATTTTGCCAAATATTGTGGCCTTTATCCATAGCAATAATTATCCCAAGCCCCATAAAAACAAACAGGCGGGTTGGCACCATAGCTATCCTGCCAAAAACATCATCGCGGATAGATTTTTTAACATCACGAAACAGGTAACCAACTACATAGTACCTGCGTAGCGATAAAATACCGGGTGTAAGGATAACCAATGCAAAAATGGCCCCGAAACCAAGCGGCTGTAATTTAATTTGCGCCAGCGTAAAATAAACTAATACGGCAAAAACTGCGGTATACAATAACCGCATCCCCTTAAAATAACTCCACACAAACTGCAAAAAACGGCTTATGGCATCGTTAATTGCTATCGTTTTAGCCTCGGCTTCCATCCTCCTTAACTGATCATACCCTCCAAAATCTACGCGTAGTATTTGGTTAACGGCTTCTTCTAAAGTGCCGTTATATACATTGCTTTCCAGGGCGGTAATTACGTGGTCGTATACTTCCTCGTAAGTTTCGCGGTAACGCATCGTGTCCCTTAAATACTTACGCAGTAATATATCCTGTTGTTCGGTTGGCTTCATTTTATAGCGGGTTTAAGGTTCAGCACATTTTGCAGTTGCTCAATAAAGGCACGGGCTTCATCCAGTTTACTGGTTACTTCCTTGCCGCCCTCTTCGGTCAGGCTATAGTATTTTCGGGCGCGGCCATCTACAATCTCGGTCGTGGTTTCCAGCAGGCCGTCCCCCTCCAATTTATGCAGGGCCGGGTACAGCGCGCCTTCGGTCAGCATAATTTCGCCGGCCGATGCCTCTTTTACCTTCTGCGTAATTTCGTAACCATACATGCGGTTATTATCCTCCAGCAACTTTAGGATAATGGTTTGCAGCGTGCCTTTCAGCATTGAGTTTGCATTCATAATTCAAATATATAAAGTTTTATTATATACATAAGAATATTATGTATATAATTTTTCTTGTAGAGAAACGCTGTGACTCATCTCCTTCCCCTTTTAAAAAATAAATATTAAGTTTGTCGCTTTACAAATACCATGAGCGATAAAAAGGGTTTTACCACTACCATACTTCATTCCGACAGACTTTTAAAACCCGAACACGGGGCTTTGCACCAACCTATACACACCGCGGTAACCTGGGGTTTTGATGATGTGCAAGGCTTAGTTAATGTTTTCCAAAATAAAGCTAAAGGCTATGCCTACTCGCGCCAGGGTAACCCAACCGTTACCGCGCTTGAGCATAAGGTTACACAAATGGAGCAGGGAATGGCTACGGTGGCATTCAGTACCGGTATGGCCGCAATCGCGGCTTCTATACTGGCCTTGTTAAAAGCAGGCGATCACGTTATTGCCAGCTCGTACCTGTTTGGTAATACCCGCAGCATTATGCAAACCTTTTTAGATATGGGCCTGCAGATTAGCTTTGTTGATGCTACATCGGTAGAAGAGGTTAAGGCCGCGTACCAGGATAATACTTGCATGGTGTTTGTTGAAACCATTGCCAACCCGGCCACACAAGTAGCCGACCTGGTAAACATTGGCGATTTTTGTACCGATAAGAACTTGATATATGTGGTAGATAATACCATGACATCGCCCTACCTTTTTAGGCCGGTTAGCGTTAAGGCCAGTTTGATCATCAATTCGCTAACCAAATATATTGGCGGCCATGGCAACGCACTGGGCGGTAGCGTAACCGATACCGGCCTTTACGACTGGACAAATTTTAAAAACATAGCCCCTGTACTGCGCGAGCAGATAAAACCCGCTATGCTGGGCCTTACCCAAATACGTAAAAGGGGCCTGCGCGATGGCGGCGGTACCTTAGCCCCCGAAGCAGCGCATAACCTATCGGTAGGTGCGGAAACCTTAGCCTTACGTTTGGACAGGGCTTGCAGCAACGCGGCAGCGTTGGCTAAATTTTTAGAAAATCACCCGCTGGTGAGCAAGGTATATTATCCCGGGTTGGAAAGCCACCCGCAGCATCAATTGGCCGGTGAATTATTTTCGCGTTTTGGCGGTTTAATGAGCTTTGCGCTGAAGGACGGTGTAGATACCTTCGCTTTCCTTAACCACCTTCAATTGGTGATTAAAAGCAGCAACCTTGGCGATACCCGCACATTGGCCATCCCGGTGGCGCACACCATATTTTTTGAACTGGGTGCCGAACGCCGTGCCGAAATGGGCATCCCCGATTCGATGATCAGGCTGTCAGTCGGGATTGAGGATACTGATGATTTGATCAATGATTTCAGCCAGGCGCTGGACCATTCTAAATAAGTATATTTAAAGTTTGTAATTAAAAGTGTAAATATGCTACCCGTACGTGTACGATTGAAAGACTACGATATGATAGTATTGCCATAAAGCACATCATGCTGCGCACGGTAATAACAAAACAGGATAAACAGACAAACTAAAAATATGAAATATTTAAAACTTTTACTCTTATCCTTACTTACCCTACCCGCTGTGGCGCAAACCACCATCAGGCAGGATCAGGGCCTTAAACAAATGGTGGACGAGGTGTCGTCCCAAAATATCGAGGCTATTGTGCGCAAATTGGTCAGCTTTAAAACCCGCAATACCTTAAGCGATACTACCAGTAAAACCGAAGGCATTGGCGCGGCCCGTAACTGGATAAAAAGCGAAATGGAAAAATACGCGGCCGCATCGGGCGGGCGCATGAAGGTGGAGTTTGATGCATTTACCCAACCAGCCGGTGGCCGTTTTGATAAGCCTACGGTTTTAAAAAATGTGCTGGCGATATTAAAAGGCACCGACCCTACCGATACCCGCATATATGTAGTATCGGGCCACTATGATTCGCGCGTGACCGATGTAATGAACGCCAACGCGGTTGAACCCGGCGCGGTTGATGATGCATCGGGTACGGCCGTATCTATGGAAATTTGCCGCGTAATGGCCAAGCGTTCGTTCCCGGCCACCATTATTTTTATGACGGTACCGGGCGAAGAGCAAGGGCTAAACGGATCAGCACATATTGCCAAACGCGCTAAAGATGAAAAGTGGAACGTAGATGCCATGCTGAACAATGATATTGTAGGCAATACCCATGGTCAGGATAATGATTTGAAAGACAATACACACGTACGTGTGTTTAGCGAAGGCATCCCATCAACCTACGCGGTTACCCAACGTACTGATAGTTTGACCGCGCGCCGCGCTAACGCGGCTATTGCCGGCCTGATTAACAATGGCGGCGAGAATGACAGCCAATCGCGCGAATTGGCCCGCTATGTAAAGGAAACCGCCGAGCGTTATGTAGATCAATTGGATGTAAAACTGGTTTATCGCCGCGACCGCTTTTTGCGCGGGGGCGACCAAACGTCGTTCCAGCTGAATGGCTTTACTGCCGTAAGGTTTACCGAAATGAACGAGGACTTTACCCACCAGCACCAGGACTTGCGCACCGAAAAAGGCATTGTTTACGGCGACCTGCCCGAATTTGCCGATTATAACTATATCCAAAAAGTAGCCCGTATGAATCTTTCTGTATTGGCTAATTTGGCTTCGGCACCCGCATCGCCTGCCAATGTGATGGTAAGTACCGCCGGGCTAACCAATAATACTACCCTAAGATGGGAAGCCCCCAAACTGGGCAAAAAGCCGGCGGGCTATTATATCCTGATGCGCGAAACCATTAGCCCCTATTGGGAAAAGAAATTTTATGTAACAGGTACGGATATCACGCTGGATTACTCGAAAGATAATTACTTCTTCGCTGTGCAATCGGTTGATGCCGAGGGGCACGAGAGTTTGCCGATATACCCGAGAGCGGGGAGGTGATTTAGTGAATTGGAGATTAGCAATAAGGGCCTTATATTAGTTTTAATATAAGGCCTTTTTTGCAAGCAAGTTTTAATATTACCTCAACGTGGATTCAAATACTTCAATACCAAAACAACTCGAAAACGCTACGGGCGGTTTATTCCTGATGGCCATATTTACCGCAGTATGGATCCTGATAGCTGAAACCGCATTGCAAGGCCGCGATTATTGGGCCCTGGGCGTAGTGTTTGGTATCATCATTGTGTACTTTGTTATTAATTATAACAGGCTGAATAAAATATCCCAATCCCTATCAAAGGAACCTATGGTTGAAACTCAAACCGAAAAAGCCAAAACCAAACGCTTCTATTGTATTTTCGCCATAGAAGGCATAGCTATTTTTGTGATGAAGAATGTATTACTTAATATCGGCCACGATAATCTTTTCTTCCCGTTTTTCGCCCTGATAGTTGGCTTGCATTTTTTTCCATTGGCCAAATTATTTAATCGCGGTTTTTACTACGCAATAGGCGGCTGGATATGCCTGGTGGCCATTGCCGGCTTTATATTAACCTATCAGCCGGTGCCTGTATATATGCCTGCGGCTATCATTGGGATAGGCTGCGCCCTGGCTACAGCAATTAATGGTATCCGGATGATTAGGCAAGGGAATTTGTTGATTAAACAAACGTAGAGACACATATTTGTGTCTCCCGCTATGCATATCTCTATAATCAAAAAAGACACAAATATGTGTCTCTACGTCAGGAAACAATGGAAGAAAAATATAAAGAAAAATATCGCACAACACCCGCCCGTTTAACCGAATGGGATTATGGTGCTAATGGATTGTATTTTGTTACGATATGCACGAAAAACCGTGTTCGTTATTTTGGTGAGATTGAGAAATATGAGATAAAAGGTAACGAAATACAATGTATTGCGTCTCTACAGTCAACGGTTATAGGGCAGATTGCTTTGGATAATTGGTTACGAATACCCGAATTTTCACCTTTTGTTGAGTTAGATGATTTTGTAATCATGCCCGATCATCTGCATGGCATCCTATTTATTAATAAACCCAATAAGATGAACTGGGAACCAAACAAATTTGGTGTTCAAAGTCAAAATCTGGCATCTGTTATTCGTGGTTATAAAGCATCAGTAACAAAAGAAGCGAACTCAAAAATAATTGAATTTGCATGGCAGCCCAAATACTATGATCGCATTATTAGAAATGAAAAGGAACACTTAAACATCAAACAATACATTCACGATAATCCCGAACAATGGTTATTAGGTAATGAAAAGTATGATGAAAGCATATTCTAAATGTAGAGACACATATTTATCTCTCCCACCACGCAGGGCAACAAAAAAGGCACAAATATGTGCCTCTACGTTTTAAATGATTCAATGCTATAATTCCTACTTTACACTCTTCCGCTGTACAATATAATACCCGGCAATAAATACCGCTACGCATACGGCAAGGCTTACATAAACATCGCTGGTAAAAATATTAATCACCATTTGTGTACTGCCTTTACCTTTACTGTGCGGCATCATGGTTTTCAGGGCCATCATGGGGTGTGCATAAGGAAAAAGATAAGCATAATCCCAATTTGCAGGGCCTGCGCTAATTACGCCTGCTATTGTTAGTACAAAACCTATGCCCATGGGCTTTAAAAAGTCGGACCAGAGCAAGCTGAATAAAAATTGTATAGATAAGATGCCTAAAGCTGAAAGGAATAGTTTAAAATAAACCTGGAACAGCATCAGCTCCATGTGATAATCGGCGAATTTCAGTTCGGGCTTTAATAGGCCCAGCAAATTGCCCAGGCCAATGGTAAATAGCACAAACAGCAGCAAACTCATAAATAGCAGCAGAAATGCATATAAGTATTTAGCGGTGTAAACCGACCATTTGGCTATCGGCAGGCTGAACAATGTTTTCCACGTATCGGCCTTATGCTCTACACTGTTTACCGAATAGGCTACAAATATGATAAACATGGGTAATATTAATGACCCCATTATCCCTATTATCGAAAACGAAAACTTGGTCCAAAGCACAATGCCAGGATCGTGGATCATTTTTTCGCTTTTTACATAAAAACCAATAAATACCAGCGAGCATATCAGCACCGGTAATAATATGGCGGCCCAAAAACCTAATGTTTTGCGGCTTTTATAAAATTCAGATTGGATGGATAATATAAAACCTCTCATTTGGCGGGCGATTTGGTAATGTCTAAAAATAATTTTTCCAGGTCCTTTTGCACTTTATGGATGCTGTAAATCGGGTACCCGTTTTGGTTAAGCAAGGTATTGATCTGCGCGGTGCTTTCTTTTGATTGATAGGTCACCGATAAATGATCATCCTTAACATCAACTACAGCGTACCCATTTTTGGTCAGCAGGTTGGCCGCATCAACCGTGTTGGCGGTTTCGATATGTACCATAGGTTGGCTGATGGATTGCAGGTCTTTTATCTCGCCCTGGAAAAGCAATTCGCCAAAATTGATAATGCCTACATGGGTAGCCATACGCTCAATTTCGCCCAGCAGGTGGCTGGATATAAATACCGTTTTTTTATGCTGGGTAACCAGCCTTATCAATAACTCGCGGATCTCGATGATGCCGTTAGGGTCAAGTCCGTTAGTAGGTTCGTCTAATAAAAGTAGTTTTGGGTCCGACAGCATGGCCAGGGCAATGCCCAAACGCTGTTTCATACCTAAGGAATAATTGCCGGCCTTTTTGCTCCCTGCTGTGGTTAATTTAACCAATGCCAGCATTTCATCAACGCGGCTTTCGGATATTTGCAATAATATAGCACGGTTAAGCAGGTTCTCTTTACCGGTTAAATGCGCGTAAATAGCAGGTTGCTCAATCAGCGAGCCTACCTGCGACAAAATTTCGGTGCGATGATTTTTAAAATCAAGCCCGAAAATTTTGATATCGCCCTCCTGTGTTTGCAGCAGGTTAAGCAGTAATTTAATAGTAGTGGTTTTCCCGGCACCATTTGGGCCAAGAAAACCATATATACATCCTTCCGGAACTTGTAATGATAGAGATTTAACAACCGTTTGGTTGCCAAAGTTAAAGGTTAGTCCAGTAGTTTCTATTACCATACGTTTTGTTTAGCTACGCTGCAAACTGTTTTTACCAAAGTTACGCCTTTATAAAATAAGGATGTTGATTGCTTTACGCTAAACTGACCTACCTGTTTTACTTCGGCGCTGGCTTTTTGTTCAAACTGGTAGCTTACTCCCATTACTAAGGCAAATAATACCGGTATCAGTATCAGGATAAAGGGGTTTGAGTTTGAAATTAACTTTTTCATGGTGTTGTGATTGTTTTTGATGATACAAATAAACTGCAAAGGTTTAATCTGCTAAAATCATTTAGACCAACTGCCACTGTTTATAGATGAACGGTTAAATAGGCCTGCCGGGCTGTTCATCGATGATTATTGCCCGTTCATCGAAAAAAAAAGGTGGTATATATAAATTTCGAGGCAGTTCATCGGCTTTATATATACTTTTAATCAATGAAAAAAGGCTGGAAAATATTTTGGCATGCGCTTTTTTGGGTAAGCATTACGTCATTTTTTGTGTTTATAGCACATAATAACAGTAAGATATCCATGCAAACACTGCTGGTAGCATTTGTTTTGTTTGGCTGTATTAATGTAATCTTATTTTATGTAAACTACCTGTTGCTTATCCCCCGGTACCTCGACAAAAAGAAGTATATGCTTTATGCTGTCAACCTGCTTGGCGCCATGGTTGTTGTGGGGTTAATAAAGTACGGCCTTTCTACACAATTGTGGGCTATTATGCACCCCAAAATACAGGGCGATAAGATGGCACCCGAAGTATTGCATTTTTTTTCTTACTTTTTCGGCACGTTTGTAACCAGCATCCTCTTTATTTTCTTTAGCATTATTTTGCAATTTACCACCGATTGGTTTACGAACGAACGTATACAACGCGACCTGGAGAACCAACGCCTTACGGCCGAACTGGCTTTTCTGAAATCGCAAATTAACCCTCACTTTCTGTTTAATTCCTTGAATAGCATCTACTCGCTGGCTTATCAAAAATCGGATACTACGCCCGAGGCTATCCTGAAACTATCGGAAATTATGCGGTATATGCTGTATGAGTGTAACGATAACAAAGTTGATTTGGCTAAGGAATTGACCTACCTGCAAAACTATATCGATCTGCAAAAAATACGCTTCGGCAAAAAAGCTTATGTAGATTTTGAGGTGAACGGACAGGTAACCAACCAACGCATCGTTCCGTTGTTGTTAATTGCCTTTATCGAGAACGCCTTTAAGCATGGGGTAGCTAACGATCCTGCACATCCCATTAAATTGATCATTAACCTGGACGATGGCCACCTGGCCTTTTATATGGAAAACCGCAAGCATGTGCATAACCGCGATGCATCGGGCGGTATTGGATTGAACAATGTGAAGCGCCGGCTCGATTTACTTTATCCAAATAGTTATAAATTAGAAATTCATGACGATGAGGAGATCTATACTTGCGAATTATCATTAATTTTATAGCATGATCAGATGCCTGGTAGTTGATGATGAGCCTTTGGCCCTACACATTATAGAAGATTATATATCTAAGATACCTTTTTTAACACTGGTGAAAGCCACCACTAACCCTATTGAAGCGCTTACCATAGTGCAGGAAGGTGGGGTTGACCTGGTTTACCTGGATGTACAAATGCCCGAGCTGACCGGCATCCAGTTCCTGCGTATTGCCAATGGCCGCGCCAAAGTGATATTAACTACCGCATATCCCCAGTATGCGCTGGAGGGTTACGAACTGGACGTGATAGACTATCTGCTTAAACCTATCGCTTTCGACCGGTTTTTTAAATCGGCACAAAAGGCGCAGGGGATTATACAGCCTGCCACAAAAACGGTAGCAACCGAGCAACCCATTATAGTAACAGCGCCGCAACAGCCGCAGGATGATTTCTCGCACGATTTTATTTTTGTAAAAACCGAGCATAAAATTCAAAAGGTTTATCTGCACGATATCCTGTACATTGAAGGATTGAAGGATTATATCTCCATATTCACCGGCGCCGAGCGGATCATCACCCTGCAAAATATGAAGAAGATGGAAGATGCCCTGCCCGAACGCCACTTTGTGCGCGTGCATAAATCCTACATCGTAGCCCTTAATAAAATTGATAGTATAGAGCGTTCCCGTATCTTCATTGGCGATAAAGTGATCCCTGTAGGCGATACCTACCGCGATCAGTTTTTTAAGATGATTGAAGGGAAGAATGTTTAACTAAACATAATATGCAAAACAGGCGCGATTTTATTAAATTGATAAATATGGCTGCGCTTAGCGGCATGGCAGGTATGTATTCGCCGCGATTATTGGCTGCCGCTGCAGAAGAAAGTTTGTGTGATGTAGCTCGTAAAGCAGGGTTACGATATGGTTCGCACAGCGAAATATACTTTGATTACGCGCCGACACCATATCAAAATCTTTTTTTGAAGCATAGCAGCCTATACGCCCCTAATTTATCTTGGAAACTAGCATTCCCACAACCAAACAGTAATAGTATCATGTGGGAGGATGGTAATATTGCCTATGCCAATAATCATAATATCCCGCTTACCGGTGGGCATTTACTGTGGGATTTATCATGCCCATCCTGGTTTTCAGGTGTAAATGATCCCGAAAGCACAATATTAAATTATACAAAGGCCATTAACACAAAATACGGTAAAAACACATACTCATGGAATGTTGTGAACGAGGCTATAAACATATTTAATAGCCGGGCCGATTGTTTGGACGAGAACCGGTTTTTTAAAAAGATGGGGCCGGGATATTTTAAAGTAGCGTTTGAAGCAGCTAAAAGTGTAGCACCCAATATACTGCGTGTGTATAATGATTTTGGCGTAGAGCTGGATAATGCCAATGACGCTAAAAAGCGTAAGGCCCTCTTAAACCTGCTCGATCGGTTTAAAAAAGATGGTACTCCGGTTAACGCTGTAGGTTTGCAATCTCATCTTAAATTAGATGATAGCCAGCGATTTAACGAAAAGGTTTATCGCGATTTTTTAACAGAAATTAGTAGCCGCGGCTTTAAAATACTGATAACCGAGTTTGATGTATCTGATCTTAGTACACGCCGTACAGATATAGCCGGCCGCGATGGCGAAGTAGCCGATCTTTACAAAAAGTTTCTATCGGTTGCTTTAGATGAGCCCGCCGTTAAGGCCTTGATCACCTGGGGTATATCTGATAAATATACCTGGATGAATCCTAAATCTGATCCATCCTCTGTGCACAAGGATAAACAACTGGCGCGTCCGTTGCCCTTTGATGACGATTTTAAAACCAAGCCCGCGTTTAATGCCCTGTTAAATGCGTTGAAGCATGCGCCTAAAAGAAAGTATCTGTAGGATTCTAAAACACAGCTATGTGGACGGCACATTTTTATTACGCCAGCACCGCCTCCATATTAGTCAACGCCTGTATATCCTCCAGCAAATCATCGCTCGGGTTTACCTTGAACGTTTTTGACGACATATCTACCAGCAGCGCATCATCCCTGTCTTTTACCAAAAACTTCAACGTGCAACTTTTGTTGGGATACTTCTCGTTATTGGTATTCACCATTTTTTGCAGCTTGTCCAGCAGTTCATTGTCTAATGTATTCAAATCCAATACTACGGTGATGGATTTGGTCAGCCGGTCGCGCATTTCCGATAGCAAGGAGATGGTACTAATCCGCAGGTCCCAGTTATCCTTCTGGCGGAACTTCTCTTCGATATTACCCCTGATGTGCACAAAAAAACCCTCGCCCAGCAGGTTGCGGAACTTGATATAGTCATCGCCAAACAGGGCAAACTCGTAGCTATCGTTATAATCTTCTAACACAAAGGTGCCAAAGGGCTTGCCTGTTTTGGTGGTTTTATGCTGCACGTTGGCCATTAAGCCGCCAATACAGATCTCCCCTTTTTTGCGCAGTTCGGCAAAGGCATTCATAATATCCTCACCACCCTCGGCCGATCGTGCTTTTTGCATCAGCTTCAGATCGGATACCTTGCCGTTGCAATATTTGTTCAGTTCCAGCTTGTAATTATCCAACGGGTGGCCGGTAAGATAAATGCCGATGACATCTTTCTCGTACTTCAGTTTTTCAATCAGTGGCCACTCTTCAGTTTCAGGCATCGGTGGTTCCGGAATGTATGATGCCATCCCGCCGCCAAATAATGACTCCTGCGTGCTGTTTTGCGTGTTCTGGTAATCGTTGGCATATTTTACTAAGCGCTCTATACCGGTCAATAAACCATTCTCGGTTTTGGCGAAGAATTGCGCGCGTTTGATGCCGTATTCGTCAAAGGCGCCACCATACACTAAATTCTCGTACGATTTTTTGTTAACGGCCCTTACATTGCTGCGCTGCGCAAAATCATAAACCGATTTATATGGGCCGCGTTCCAGGCGCTCTTCTATAATACTTTCTACCGCTTTGTCGCCTACACCTTTTACACCCGATAACCCAAAACGGACAATGCCGCTTTTAGTAACCGAAAAAGCTTGATCGCTCTCGTTAATATCCGGGCCTAAAACCGGTACGCCCATGCGACGGCACTCCTCCATAAAAAAGGAGATTTTTTCCATGTTGTTCTGGTTATTCAATACCGATGCCATGTATTCGGCAGGATAATGGGCCTTTAACCAGGCGGTTTGGTAAGCCACCAGCGCATAACAGGTAGAGTGCGATTTGTTGAACGCGTATTGGGCAAAGGCTTTCCAGTCGTTCCAAACCTTGGTCAGTTTATCTTTAGGGTGGCCTTTGGCCATAGCCCCATCCATAAACTGGGCTTCCATTTTATTCAAAACCTCAATTTGCTTTTTACCCATGGCTTTCCGCAAAACGTCGGCATCTCCCTTACTAAAGCCAGCTATTTTTTGCGATAAAAGCATTACCTGTTCCTGGTATACGGTAATACCGTAGGTTTCGGCCAGGTATTCTTCCATATCGGGTAAATCGTAAGCCACTGCTTCGCGGCCATGCTTGCGGTTAATAAAGCTTGGGATATACTCAATAGGCCCAGGTCGGTAAAGGGCGTTCATGGCAATTAAGTCTTCAAACTTATCGGGCTTTAAATCGCGCAGGTACATTTGCATACCATCACTCTCAAACTGGAAAGTGCCATTAGTATCGCCTCGTTGGTAAAGTTCAAAGGTTAACTGGTCATCAAGCGGTAAAAGGTCTATATCAAACTCCAAGCCGTGGTTTTGTTTAATTAGCCTTAGCGCCCCCTTAATAATGGTCAGCGTTTTCAGGCCCAAAAAGTCCATCTTAATAACGCCTGCATCCTCAATTACGCGGCCATCGTATTGTGTAACCAGCAGGTCCGAATCCTTAGCTGTGGCAACCGGCACAATATTGGTCAGGTCTTCCGGCGCAATGATAATGCCAGCGGCATGCACCCCCGTGTTTCGTACCGAACCTTCCAGCTTTTCAGCCTCGCGCAATACAATACCCTTTAATTCCTTGCTTTTGTAAATCTCCTGCAGTTCAGGCACCTGCTCAATCGCCATTTTAAGGGTGATACCCAGGGTGTCGGGCACCAGTTTTTTCAGTAAGTTAACCTCGCTTAGCGGCATATCCAATACCCGGCCCACATCCTGTATACTGGTACGGGCAGCCATACTACCATAAGTGATAATTTGCGCTACCTGGTTTTTTCCGTATTTATCAACTACATAGTCAATCACCTTTTGGCGGCCTTCATCGTCAAAATCCGTATCAATATCGGGCATGGATTTACGATCGGGATTAAGGAACCTTTCGAACAGGAGATTATACTTCAGCGGGTCGATATTGGTAATCCCGGTACAGTAAGCCACAACAGAACCCGCTGCCGACCCACGGCCCGGGCCAATAAATACGCCGATATCGCGGCCATGCTGAATAAAGTCGGCTACAATTAAAAAGTAGCCGGCAAAACCCATGGTACGGATAGTGAACAACTCAAAGTTGATGCGTTCTTCTGCTTCGGGGCTGATATCAATATAGCGTGCCTTAGCGCCGGTAAAGGTTAAGTGCTTCAGGTATTCCCACTGGTTCAAAACATCCGATTCCGGTCCGCTGTGGATTTTGAACTCATCGGGTATAGGGTAATTGGGGAGCATAATGTCGCGCTTCAGTTTCAGCACGTCCACCTTGTCCACAATTTCGTTGGTATTATCTAACGATTCAGGCAAGTCGTGAAACAGCTTGCCCATTTCGGCCTGGGTTTTAAAGTAAAACTGGTCGTTAGGGAAGCCAAAACGTTTGCCCTTACTGCTGGCATCCTCATCGGTCATAATGGGGGTGCTTTGCATATCGCCGGTGTTTACGCACAGTAAAATATCGTGCGCATTGCTATCCTGCTGATCCACATAGTGCGAATCGTTTGAACAGATGACCTTTACATTGTACTTTTTGGCGTATTTAAGCAGGGCATTATTAACAATATGCTGCTCGTTAATATCGTGGCGTTGCAGTTCGATGTAGTAATCGTCGCCAAACAAGTCAAGCCACCACTTAAATTCTTTTTCGGCTTCTTCTTCGGTGCCTTTTAAAATAGTTTGCGGAACAGAGGCACCTATGCAGCAGGTAGTAGCAATCAGCCCTTCGTGATATTTCAATATCAGTTCCTTATCAATACGGGGCCATTTGCTATATAAGCCTTCCATGTAGCCCAACGAACACAGTTTCACCAGGTTTTTATAGCCCTGGGCGTTTTTAGCCAACAGCAGTTGGTGGCGGCGTATGTCCTTATTCTCCTTAGTAAATTGCTTTTTGTGGCGATCGTCTACCACGTAAAATTCGCAGCCTACAATGGGCTTTACATTGTGCTTGCTTGCTTCGGCCACAAATTTAAACACGCCGAACATATTGCCGTGGTCGGTAATGGCCAGGGCTTTCATGCCATCAGCCGCGGCCTTTTTATATAGTTTACCTATATCGGCAGCCCCGTCAAGCAGGGAGAACTGTGTATGTACGTGTAAATGCGAAAAATCCGGCATAAATTATCTGTGTCAGCAAATTTTTGTGAAGATTACAAATTTATTAAAAAACAAGATGCTATCTATGGTTGTTGAAAATTCTGTATCGTTAAAATTTCTTTTAACTTACAACGTGCAGCTTTAAGCGTTTATTGCAGCCTGATCAGCCGGTAAACATTTAAAAAACATCAACCCTTTGAAGAATACGAATTGGAAAAATTTGGACGTATAGCCCTTAAGACCATCCTTTGGATAATTGCAAGTGTACTATTCCTGGTGCTGCTTGTGGTGATACTAATACAGGTGCCAGCCGTGCAGGATTTTGCCAGGGGCAAAGTGGTAAATTACGTGCAGGGGAAGATTCATACCAAGGTACAGATAGGCCACTTAAGTTTGGGCCTGCCAAAACTGATCGTACTGGAAAACGTATATTTCGAAGACCAAAAAAAAGATACCCTTATAGCCGGCGATAATTTAAAGGTCGATATCAGCCTGTTTAAATTGCTGGATAATAAGGTAGAGATAAACGAGATCAACCTGAAAGGCATTACCGCCAAAATAAACCGCGGGGCCGATAGCGTTTTTAATTTCGATTATATTATTAAAGCCTTTGCAGGTGAGCAGAAAAAGGAAGTGAAACCTACCGATACCAGCAAAGCCATGAAATTCTCGCTGGATAAGATTATCCTGGATAAGATCAATATATCGTACAAAGACCTGACCACCGGTAACGATGTGCAATTTTTGCTGGGGCATTTTGATACGCGCATAAAGGACTTCGATATAGATAAAATGAAGTTCACCATCCCTAAAATTAATCTTTCGGGTGTGAACGCGCGGATCATCCAAACCCCGGTTGGCTCGTCCATTGGTCAGGCGGCTACCGTAGATACCGCTACCACACCGCTTAATATGACCATTAACCTGGGGACAATTGATATTTCCAAAATAAAACTGGATTACCGCACCAATGAAATGACCACCCAAATGGATTTGGGTAAACTATTGGTAGAGATGGATAAGATAGATTTGAAAAATCAAAAGGTAGGTATCAAATCCATCACACTGAACGATACCAAAGCAGCCCTGCAACTGGCTAAGCCTAAAACGGTGGTAAAGGCAGTGGTGCAAACCGTAAAGAAACTGGATACGCTGGTCACCGCCCCCGGATCAAACAAAGGCTGGGCCGTTAATTTGGCTAAGATGAGTTTTGCCAATGATAATGTGCAGTTTGATAATAACGCGGAGAAGCCAATTATAAAAGGGCTGGACTTTAACCACTTGAACATCCGCGACCTGAATACGGATATTACTAACCTGGCCTATACTACCGATACCATTTCGGGCAAGATTAATAGGCTGACCTTTAACGAAAAGAGTGGCTTGCAGATCAGGGAGTTCCATACAGCATTTTTCTACGGGCCAAAGAATGCATACCTGAATGATATGTATCTGGAAACCCCTAATACGATACTGCAAAAACAGGTACAGGTAAGCTACCCATCGTTAGATGCCATAACCAAAAACATAGGCGCGCTAAGCATTAACGCCAACTTAGATGGCAGTAAATTGAACCTGAAAGATGTGCTGTTATTGATGCCTACTATGGCCAGTATGGAGCCTTTTAAAAGTTCGCCCAATTCGGTATTTAAAATTAATGGCAGGGTATCGGGCAAGGTGAATAATTTAAATATCCCCAATTTAGAAATTACCGGCTTAAGCCATACCCACATTAAGGCATCGGCCGTGATAAAAGGCTTGCCGGATGTGAACAAGGTTTATGCCGATATGACCATTAAGGATTTTACTACAACCCACACCGATATTGCCAAGCTGGTGCCGCCGGGCACTATCCCATCCAACGTAAGCATCCCCGAAAACATGAACTTGAAAGGGACATTTAAAGGGGGGATGACCAATTTTAACACCAAACTGCAATTGCGCAGCAGCTACGGCGCGGCCGATGTGAACGCCATTTATAACGGCGCACGCAAGGGGCACGAAAGCTATAATGCCGATATTAAAATGAACGACCTTAATGTTGGCGCGTTGACCAAGCAGCCACAAATGGTAGGTAAGGTGAGTTTAAACGCGCATGTAAAGGGCACGGGTATCGATCCGAAAAACCTGAGTTTGCAGTTTAACGGCGAGGTGGCCAGCGCTTATATTAAAGGCTACACCTACAAAAACCTGGTGATGAAAGGCACGGCTACCAACGGCAGTTATGTAGTGAACGCCCGCATGAAAGACCCCAATATTAATTTCAGCCTGGATGCGTCGGCTAACCTGAACAAGAAATACCCATCGGTTAAGGCTAATATGATGATCGACAGCATAGACCTGCAAAAGCTGGGATTTGTAAAAGATCCGATGCGTTTCCATGGCAAACTGGTAGCCGATGTGCCTACCGCCGATCCTGATTATTTGAACGGTAAGATCACGATTACCGATATGTTACTGGTGAACAAAGGCGAACGCATTAACCTGGATACCGTAAGCCTGGTATCAACCGCTACGGCCGATAGCAGTACGCTATTATTGAAATTACCCATGCTTACCGCCCACATGGCCGGCAAATACAAGCTGACCGAGGTTGGCCCCGCTTTGCAAGATGTCATAAATAAATACTATGATACCAATATGGCTGGCGGCGCAACGGCCGCGGCAAGAGCTAAGATAGATTCGGCTAACCGGGCGAAGGTCAAGGCGCAGAAGCCTATTAAGCCAGCCTATTCACCGCAGCAGTTTACATTTGATGTGCGGGTAATTAAAACCCCGCTGCTTACTAAGTTTGTACCCGATTTAAAGCAATTAAACCCGGTACAAATCAATGGTAAATTTGACAGCAATACAGGCGAGTTGACGGTTAATGGTATGGCATCGAAAGTTGTTTATGGCACCAATACAGTGAACAATGGTAAGCTAAACATCAACACCAATAATAACGCGCTGAATTATGCCCTTACGGTTGATGAAGTAAAGGTGGGCACATCGCTCAACCTATTGTATCCCAGCATCAGCGGGAGCGCCCAAAATAATAAACTGAACGTAAGCGTACAGGTGCGCGACGCGGCTAAAAAAGAACGTTACCGCATTGCCGGGGTATTTACCGCCTTGCCGGATGAGTACCAGTTTAGTTTTTTACAGAACGGGCTGATGTTTGACTATACCCCATGGGCGGTTAACCCCAACAATGCCCTGCAATTTGGCGGCAAAGGAATTTTGGCCAGGGATTTCAGCATCTCTAACAGTAACCAGGTGCTGAGTGTGAATAGCAACTCAACTGAATACAATTCGCCTATTACAGTTGGCTTCAATAATTTCCGTATAGAAACCCTGACCAAAATAGCCCAACAGGATTCGCTGCTGGTAGGCGGTACTATTAATGGTAAGGCCGAGATCAGTAACCTGCAAAAAACGCCGCAGTTTGTAGCGGATATGAATATTAATGATTTTAACTTTAAGGGAGATACCGTAGGCAATATTGCCCTGAAAGTGAATAACCAAACCGAAAACGCCTTTGCTGCAGATGTGAATATTACCGGCAAAGGTAACCAGGTTACTTTGAAGGGTTTGTACTATACCGCTCCCGAAAGCAAGCTGGATATGGATCTGAACATTGTTGCCCTGAAAATGAAAAGCATAGAGGGCTTTAGCTTCGGTGCCATTCGCAGGGCCAGTGGAGATATTACCGGTCAGTTGAAAATAACGGGTTCACCCAGCGCGCCGCAAGTGCGTGGCGATGTGAAATTTAACCAGGTAGGCTTTAATGTATCTATGCTGAACTCCTACTTCAGGATGCAGAAAGAGAGTGTCACCTTTAACGATGAGGGTATCCGTTTTAATGATTTTACGCTGATAGACTCGGTAGGTAACAAGGCGGTAGTGAGCGGCACGGTTTATACTAAAACCTTTACCGATTACCGTTTTGGCCTGGATATTAACACGGACAACTTTAGGGTGATCAACTCTACCCAATCTGATAATAAACTGTATTACGGAAAACTGTATTTAGATAGCCGCATTAAGATCCGTGGGGATATGAACAAGCCGGTGGTAGATGCCAGCCTGACCGTTAATGACAAAACCGACCTGACCATTGTGCTTCCAACCGACGACCCGGCCGTGGAGGACCGTAAAGGTGTAGTTTATTTTGCCAATGCCAATGCGCCCAAAATGGATTCGATTATGCTGGCCAAAAAACTGGATTCGCTGAAGAAATCGGACATTACAGGGATGGATGTTTCGGCCACGATCAACGTCAACAAAAACGCCAATTTTAATATTGTGATAGATGCGCGCAACGGCGACGTGGTACATTTGAAAGGCGACGCCCAACTGAATGCCGGTATTGACCCCAGCGGCAAGATCAACCTGACAGGTACTTATACGGTTAACGAAGGGTCGTACACGCTATCCTACGCTACCGTTAACCGCAAATTTGATTTTAAACAAGGCAGCACCATTACCTGGACCGGCGACCCCACCACCGCCGATATTAACCTCACCGCCGTTTATGTGGCCAAGGTACCACCTATTGATTTGGTAGAACAGCAATCAACCGGTGATGAAACGCAGCGCACCATGTTAAAGCAAAAGCTGCCGTTTAACGTTAACCTGATGATGAAGGGCGAACTGATGAAGCCCGATATTAGCTTTAATATTGTATTGCCCGAGGATAATTATACCGTATCGAGCGAGGTGATCAGTACTGTAAATAACAGGCTTGCCCAAATACGGCAGGACCCTAACGAGTTGAACAAGCAGGTATTGGGCGTATTGGTACTAGGACACTTTATTGGCGATAACCCACTGCAAAGCGCGGGCGCGGGTGCCAGTATTAATGGCACCATCCGCAATAGCGTGAGCAGCTTATTGTCCGATCAGTTAAACAAACTGGCGGGCGATTTGATAGGTGGCGTAGCCTTGAGCTTCGATCTGCAATCGGGCGCGGATTACTCAAGCGGAACAGCGCAAAACCGTACTGATTTGAACGTGGGCTTGTCTAAACAATTCCTGAACGACCGCCTGACGGTTACCGTAGGCAATAACTTTAACCTGGAGGGGCAAAATCAACCGGGCCAAAAAGCCACCAATATAGCGGGCAATGTTTCGGTAGGGTATAAGTTGAGTAAGGATGGGCGCTATATGCTGCGTGCTTACCGTAAGGATGAGTATGTGGTGATACAAGGCGAGGTAATTGAAACCGGTGTAGCCTTTACCTTAACGGTTGATTATAATCGCTTTAGCCAGATTTTCCGTAAGCGAACCGCTGAAGAAAAAGCGCAGAAGAAAGAGTATAACCAGGAGCAGAAGCAGGACAAGAAAGAAGAAAAAGCCAAGCAGGATTCGACAGATAAAAAAACGCAGCAACAACAGGATCAGCAAAAACAGGTGCCGCCGCAGCCTACCACATCTAACCAGGATGGGGAAGAGCGCAGGGAAGACGCGATTGATTTTAAAACACCGGAAAACCAGGATCAGCAAAATTGGGTTCCAACTACAACATCAAACTAAACATGGGCAAAAGGTTGATATATTTAATAGTGATTGCTGCCTTATTTAGCGCGTGCAGCAATACCAAATACCTGGTGAACAATCAAAAACTGTATACCGGTGCCGATATCAAGGTAGACTCGTCCGACATTACCAAAAGCGACCAAAAGTTTATCGCTAATGAAATGAGCGCGCTGGTAAGGCCGCAGCCCAATGGCAAAATATTAGGCCTGAGGGTTAAGCTTTGGCTGTATAATAAAACCCATGCCCGCCGCAACTTTATCCAAAAGATCTTTAGTAAATGGGGCGAGCCGCCGGTATTGATCGGCGCGGTTGACGTGGCCGGCAATAGCAATATTATGCAGAACCGCCTGCAAAACGAGGGCTTCTTTTTGGCCCAGGCCAGCGGCGATACCGTAAGCAAGGGCAAAACTGCCAAGGCCGTATTTCATATACAGGCGGGGCCATCCTACAGTATCCGCAACATTTACTTCCCTAAAGGTAAAACCGATTTGGATACCGCCGTGGCCGGTACGGCCAAACAAACCTTGCTGGTGCCCGGTAATAACTATAACCTGGATATTATTAAAGGCGAACGCATCCGTATTGATGCCCGGTTAAAGGAAGAGGGCTTTTACTATTTTGCCCCAGAAGATTTGATTATGCGGGTAGATACCCCGATAGCCGATCATCAACTGGATATTACCGTTGAGGTTAAACCGGAGACTGCCGACAGGGCACGCCGCATTTATGATATCAATAACATCTATATTTATCCTAATTATACCTTGCGGGATACCTCGCTGATGCTTGATCAGGCAAAGCCATACAATAACTATTTTGTAGTACAAAAACGCGAGTACGTGCGCGATTTTGTATTTAAGCAAACCGTGCAGTTTCAAAAAGGCAGCGTATATAGCCGCACAGAACATAACAAGGCGCTTAACCGCTTTGTTGAACTGGGGCCGTTTAAGTTTGTAAAGAACCGGTTTCAGGATGTATCGGCCGATTCGCCAAAGCTGAATGTGTTTTATTTCCTGACCCCATATCAGCGTAAATCATTGCAGTTTGAGGTATTGGGCCGTACCACATCGGCTAATTTTACGGGTACCCAGGTAAACCTAAGCTGGCGCAACCGCAACGCCTTTAAAGGGGCAGAGCTGCTGACGGTATCCCTTTTCGGGAGTACGGATGTACAGGTATCGGGGCAAAACAGCGGCACCAATGTTTACCAGGCGGGTATAAAAACCACCCTATCGTGGCCGCGCTTTATCAGTCCGTTTAACTTTACCAATAGCAGCGCCTTTGTGCCGCATACCAATTTAGAGCTGCAATATGCCTTAACCAACCGTACCCAGTTATACACGCTCAACTCGTTCAGCGGATCGTTCGGTTACCAGTGGAAAGAAAACCTACACCGCTCGCACGAGTTGAATATCACTAATATCACTTATGTTAATGCGGCAAACGTGACTAAAAGGTACACCGATACCATAAAGGCTACAGGTAACCCTACACTGAAACACGTGATTGATAACCAGCTGACCTTTGGCCCATCATACAGTTATACCTTTACTAACACTACCGAGGATAAACGCGTTAACACCTTTTACTATAACGGTAAGATCAGCACATCGGCTGTATTATTAGGCACGGCTACCGGTGTTGATACCTTAGCCGGTAAGGTTGGGAAAGTATTCGGCGCGCCATTCAATGAGTTTGTAAAGCTGGAGAACGAGATCCGCTTTTACCATAAAACCAGCTTTTACAGTACTATAGCCATGCGTTTAATGCTGGGCGTGGGTTTGCCCTTTGGTAACTCAACCATTATGCCTTATAGCCAGCAGTTTTTTATTGGTGGTACTAATAGTTTACGCGGTTTCCCGGCACGGTCTATTGGTCCGGGTGCTTATTATGCGGCTGCACAGGGCACGGGTAGCTTTTTGCCGGATGAATCGGGTGATATTAAATTAGAGGGCAATATCGAATACCGGCCAAAGTTATTCAGTATTGTGCGGGGGGCCTTGTTTGTTGATGCCGGTAATATCTGGAACCTTAACTCGCAAAATGGTTTACCGGGCAGCGCTTTCGGTAAAAACTTCCTAAGTCAAATTGCCGCCGATGCGGGTTTCGGCCTGCGGTTCGACCTGACAGTTTTGGTACTGCGTACCGACATGGGCTTCCCGATATTAAAACCATGGATGCCGGCCGGGCAGCGCTTTAAATTCGATTCGCACGCGGGTGTATTTAATTTGGCTATTGGATATCCGTTTTAACGAGTTGGCAGTTTTGAGTTATCAGTTTGCACTATTAAGATTATTTGCATATTCGCACATCTGTAATCTGCACATTAAACATGACCATTAAAGTCCCGCTCACCATAATCGATCTGCACGACGACGGCTTTCATCCGCTGCTGAATATTAATGTTTACGGGCAGCCATTTACCGTAGTGCTGGATACGGGTGCATCAAAAACAGCCTTTGATAAAACCTTATTGCAAATGCACGAGGAAGCTTTGATTATAGATAGCGATAAACTATCAACAGGATTGGGTACTAACGAAATGGCATCGTACACAGCTCTTATCCCGCACCTGCACATCGGCGAGTTGCATATCCGCGATATAGAAGTGGCCGTGCTTGATCTATCCACCATTAACATCGCCTACAGGCAAATGAACCACCCCGAAGTTTTGGGTGTAATAGGCGGCGATATTTTAATGAAGTATAAAGCCGTGATAGATTACGGAAAGAAGCAGGTGAGGTTTAAGGTTTGATAAGACTACTTTTTAATCTTTCTTAAAGCTACAACATCGCTTATGTCCTGGTGCCTTCCGCTTGATATTTTATTCTTAATCAAATCATCAAGCCCAATGTAGTTAATCATCAAGCCATCAATGTCTATTATAGCCTTATTTTGATAAGCCTCATCAAAACTTACGCCATCAATCTCATTCAAAATATCAATACGTAATGGTGGATATCCAATTTGTGTAATTACCCCGGCTTGTAAAAAATCATCCTTTTGCAAGCCCAGGGATGACATGCCAAAATCGTGAATGGCAATTTGCATTTTTCCGGCATTCTCATCTGATATATCGATCCAAATATCTAAATCACCAGTATGACGAGGCTTGCCATGAAATGCCAGGGCATAGCCGCCAATAATCATATAGTCAACATGATAGTCATTTAATAAGCGGACAAAATCTTCAAAATCTTTTTCCAGGTTCATGGATGCATAAGCCTTTTAACAACAAAAGTTTTGTCCATGCGCTGCCCCGGTTTTAAGCTTTGCCTGATGAGACTGGTTACAGCAGCAATACGTTCTATAGGAGACTTTGTTAGCCAGTAGTTAATATCCTCCTGCTCTTCATCAATTTCCTTTAACATCGCTTTTCTAACAACAGGTACAATCTTCATGATCCAATATTTACTTAAATATACGCAAAATGCTTTAAAAGTCAAATCCCGCAATCACTTCCCCACAATCCCTGCCCCGTTAGGGAAAAAAGTATTTACACTAACCGATAAGCGGCCTGCGGCTTTAATTTGCTTGCTGATAACTTTTGCAGCGGCCTTTTGCATAGGTGCTTCCTTTTGGTAGCAAGCCAATAAGGCACCGCTTTTCTCGATACCTGGCAAGCCGGCAATGGTGTAAGGGTTGGCAAATATGCTGATCACCGTGTTAGGGTAGGCCGCCAGATCGGCTATCATCAATTTCAGGTTGCTGCTGTAGTCCAGTTTGCTGGCCGGGCGCGCGCGGGTATCATGTATGCCAACGATGATCTGATCGTAGTTTTTTAGTTCCTGTAAAACGGCGGTCATCTCCGGCGTTTGGGCTTCTTTGCTAACGTAAAATAGTTTGCTGTTGGTAAAGGTTTTAGCCAACTCCTGCTGATAAACGGTAGCAGTGCTTGCGCAGAAGCTAAGAATGGCCGTTTTTTTAGCTGGATCAAGGTTTTGAATGGTGGTATCGCCCTTTAACAGAGTGATGGCGTTGTCGGCCAGTTGTTGTTGCAGGGCCAGCGCGTCGGGGCGGTTAAGGTCGGCTATTATGCCATCAACGCTACTTGGTTGGTAGTGGTTTAAACCCGCCCAATATTTGGCAACCAATATCTTCCGCACCTTGGCATCCAGTTCCTTTTCATCTACCTTACCTTTGCGTACAGCCTTACGGATCATCTTCATGGCCCGGTGCGAGTTTTCGGATAGTTCTAAAATATCGTTCCCTGCAATAAAGGCGCGCACATCAGCTTCGCCATTGGGGAAAAATTTCACTACCCCTTTCATTTCCATCGCGTCGGAAACGATCAGCCCCTTAAAGCCTAATACATCCTTTAATACGCCGGTAACAATTGGTCGTGATAGGGTAGAGGGCAGGTTTTTGGTAGTATCCAGCGCGGGGATATTCATGTGGGCCACCATAATGCCGCTAATGCCTGCCCGGATAGCCTCTTTAAAAGGGTATTCCTCCAACGAATCCAGTCGCGCGGTATTAAAATTCAATTGTGGCAAGGCCAGGTGCGAGTCTACATCCGTATCGCCATGACCGGGGAAATGCTTGGCTGTGGTGAGCAGGTTACTGCTTTGCATCCCCTGTATATAGGCAATACCCTTTTTGGCTACATTGTACTTATTATCGCCAAACGACCGGTAATTGATCACTGGGTTATTAGGGTTATTGTTCACATCCATATCGGGCGCAAAGTTCATTTGCATGCCCATGCGTTTAAAATCGTAAGCTACATACTGGCCCATTTTGTAGATCAGTGTATTATCCTGTATGGCGCCTAAGGCCATTTGGTAAGGGTAGGATATGGTACTATCTAACCGCATACCCAATCCCCATTCGCCATCCATAGCCACAATTAGCGGGATTTTAACTAATGATTGATAACGGTTGGTCAGTAGCGCCTGGCGTACCGGCCCGCCCTGAAAAAATACCACACCACCCGGTTGTTCCTTCTTAATGATCTTAGCTACCGAATCGGCATATTTTTGCCCCAAATTGGTATGCGCACGTATAAACAGTAATTGCTCTATCTTTTTTTTACGGTTCAGCTTTTTAAAAACCGAATCGACCCAATGGTTTTGCTGGTCGATACTGGAAATATAATCAGGCGTTTGCGCCGAAGCGCTAACGGTTAATGTGGTTAAAATCAGCAGGCAAATAGATTGCAGTTTATTCATGTTAACAAAAGTAAAAAAAAAGCCTCACCCTGCCCCCTCCTTTAGAGAGGGTTATGATAGTTTTGTTTAAAAAGCCCCTCTTTACTGGAGAGGGTTGGGGATGAAGCCAAAACAAACCTCCCTATTTGTTTGTCATACATTCATTATTTATCAGCACAGAATAAACCTTTAGGCAAAGTACTATTCTATAGCTATAGTAATTTAATACTTATTTAATCGATTATGAAAAAATTAACAATCTTAGTAATAGCCCTGCTTACAGTTGGGGCAGTAAATGCGCAACGCCGTTACCCAAGGCCGCGCCAATATCCAAACCAGGGCCAAAGCCGCCACGATCAGCGCGACGATTTTTACAAAGTAAAGTTTGGTATTGTAGGTGGGGTAAATATCTCTAACCTAATTAATGTAAACAATAACAACTTTACTACCGATACCAAGGTGGGTATGAACATTGGTGGTAGTTTGGATATCCCAATTATTAAACCACTGTCTTTTGAGGGCGAAGTACTGTATTCGCAAAAAGGTTACCGTGCCAATACCATTGATGGCGATTTTACCCAGCGCAGTAATTTTATTGATGTACCGTTATTAGCTAAGCTGCAATTAGCACCCGGGTTTAATTTTGTGATCGGGCCGCAAATTTCATTCCTGACCTCTACTACAAACATTTACCGTTCGGGCTTTGTGACCACGCGCGAGGAAGTTTATAACCGCGATGTAGATGGTTATAACAAAAGCGTAATTGGCGGTGTATTAGGTGTAGGGGTTGATTTAAGCCCTAATGTAGAACTGCGTGGCCGTTACACGCTCGATTTGCAAAACAACGATAATAACGGCACCTATGCGCCGCAATACCGCAACCAGGTATGGCAAATAGGTTTAGGCTTTAAGTTTTTTTAAAGCCTGATGGAGGTTTTTTAACCACATACAACGAGTAACACAAAGGTCACAAAGGACTGGATTAATCCGGCTTTGTGGCCTTTGTGTTTGTAGAGGAGAAGGTATTTGAAAAATAATGACTTTGTGCGCTTTGTGGTTAAATTGCCCTCAGCATGATACACCCATCGGCATAAAAATGTACTTTTGCCCCTGATAATATGCAGAATTTAATAAACGATACACCTGCCAAGCGTAACTATACTTTTATAGACAACATTAGGTGTATTGCCATGATGAGTATTGTGGCCGACCATAGCTTTGGCCTGGGCGATTATATATTCCCTTCGTATTCTACCAGTTTTTGGACTTATGCTTTTAATATTCAAATAGCCAAATTTGGCACAGTGACATTTTTTTTAATGGCCGGGTTTTTACTGGGCGATAAGTTTACCGAATATACACCAGCCCAATACCTGGGCCGTCGTTTTAAAAGCACTTTTAAACCCTGGATCATTTGGTCGCTGTTATTTTTGGTGGCCATTATGGCTAAAACAGCAGTAATGAACCTGCGTATTTATCACGAACCTTTTTACTTTTGGGCCGATTTGCTCCATACGCTCAAAATTGTATATCTCGATTCAAACTACTGGTTCATTATTAACTTCCTGATTTGTATTGGGATATTACTGTTGTTTAAAAAACGGTTATACTCGTGGCAATTAGGCGCGGCTTTATTAGCGTGCACCCTTTTTTACAGTGTGAATATTTACTACGAGTGGATCTACCCCATACATACCACCGCCTTATTTGGCTTTGTGTTTTTTTTATGGTTGGGCGCGCAACTGCACAAGCACTGGGAAGTGGTAGAACGGAAAATACGTACCACACCTTATGCTGTTTTTATTTTATTGTTTGCGATAACGTTGGCATTGTCGCTAACCGAAACCCGCTTGCTTTTTGACCATAAAAGCGCCGATCCTTTTAATACGTTGCGCGTCACTAACCTGCTATATTCGTTAGCGGCATTTGCGTTACTGGTTAAAATAAGGGACTTTAACGTAATTGGTTATTTTAAGCCCCGCGAAACTACTTATGGTATTTACCTGGTGCACTATATTTTAATATACAACCTGCTGCCCGAGATACTGATCCACCTGGATTTAATTAAGCCGGGAGCAATGTCGGCTTTAAGCTTATGTATTTATCAATATGCAAGGTTTCTGGTTGTGTATTTAATCACGCTTTTTATAGTGAAGGGCATAAACAACACCAGGTTTAAGTGGATAATTGGCAATAACATAGCTACGGCTAAAAAATAAAATAATAGCAATGGGTTTAAGAAGATACTTTAAGGATCGTAAGAAAAACAAAAAAGGCATAAAGCAAGTGCAGGTAGGTAATTACCAGCTATTTGCCGATAACCAGCACCCTATACAGGATTATCTTACCCAGTTTAAGTATTACTCGCGTAACCTGGCACGCATAGCCAAATACCTCGAAACCAAATATCCGCAATATGCTATAGTTGATGTTGGCGCTAATATTGGCGATACTATTGCCCTGTTACGTAGTGCCGATGTTAACCAATTGGTTTACTTAATTGAAGGCGAGCCATCATACTTTAGCCTTTTACAGCGCAACTTAACGCAATTTACCAATACTAAAACCTTTGAAACCTTTTTAGGCGAAAATAATAGCGTGCAGGAAGGCGCCATAGAATCGAGCCTGGGCACGGCTAAGGTTAATCCTAGCGCCGGCAAACAGATTAGCATTAAAAAACTGGATGCTGTGGCTGCCGACAATAACTTTGAAACGGTAAAACTGCTAAAGGTAGATACCGATGGCTTCGATTTTATGATTTTGCGGGGTAGTTATAATTTGATCCGCAAGGATAAGCCCGTTTTGTTTTTTGAATATGATGCGGCCTATTTGCAGGAGCAAAACGAACATGGCACTAAAACCTTGGCCGATTTGCACCAACTGGGGTATAACAAAGCCATTTACTACGATAATTATGGCAAAATGCTGATCAGTACTACTTTGGATAATGTGCAGCAGGTAGAGCAGTTGTATACTTATATGAGTAAAAAAGATGGTGCTTTCCCATATTACGATGTTTGCGTTTTCCATACCGATGATCATGCATTGGCTGATGAAATAATTGCTAAGGAAATGGCATTTTACAAATAATAGTAGCGTACTAAAAAATAACCTTATGGCATTCGGTTTCCTCAAAAAAATTAAGCAGATCAGAAATCAGCTGGATAATTTAACCCGGTTGAAGAATGAAGAAAAGTCGATCAGTATTATTAACTTCCTGGATCAGCACCTATATAAAAACCCCAAATATCTGGGTAATAAAAAGCTGAACAGGTTTGAGGAACAATACTTTTCGCAATTTGGCGAGGATGGGATGATACAGGAAATATTTAAACGCATTGGTACCACCAATAAATACTTTATTGAGTTTGGGGTAGAGAATGGCCTGGAGTGTAATACTACTAACCTGCTATATAACGGCTGGCAAGGCCTATGGATTGAGGGCAGTAAGGCGCATTACCAAAAAATAACCGAAATGTATGCCGATCTGATTGATAACGGCAGGTTAAAGGCCAAAAACGAATTTATTACCGCCGAAAATATCGAGGGGCATTTTAATAGTGCAGGCGCACCTGCGGAACCTGACCTGTTATCGATAGATATTGATAATAACGACTATTACGTTTGGCAGGCTATTACCAATTACCGCCCCCGGGTTGTAATTATCGAATATAATGCCAGCTATAGCGCCGATACCCATTTTGTGATCCCCTATAACCCGGCCCGCATCTGGGACCGCAGTAATTACTTCGGCTCATCATTACTGGCCTTGCAAGCCTTGGGCGATGCTAAGGGATATAAACTGGTGGCTTGCTCATTTGGAGGCAATAATGCCTTTTTTATTCGCGAGGATTTATTGGGCGATCACTTTGAAGCACCATATACCGCTGCCAATCATTACGAACCGGCGCGTTATTACCTGTACCATAAATTAGGGCATCCGGGTAACCGATTTCCTGCGTAGGTTTATTTATGTGCTGCTTGTTTGTATACCGCTAAGGTTTGTTCCACTTGCTTTTCAAGGGTGAATTCTTTTACGCGTCCATGTCCCTTTTTAATTAGATTATCCCTTAAGGTTTCGTCCGTTATAACACTTTTAATGGTGTTGTACATACTTTCTGCACTATGCGGGTCAAAATAGGCTATAGCATCACCACCAATCTCGGGGAAGCAACTGTTGTTACTGGCAGCTATGGGACAGCCCGCGCTAAATGCTTCCAGTAGCGGGATCCCGAAACCTTCTATTAACGATGGGAATACAAAAACCAGGGCCTGCACATATAATTGCTGTAGCTGTGTATCGGTAGCGCTAATTTGGCGGCATTGGGCGCTGACATTTAATCCCACCAGTAATTGTTCCTCATCAACCGAGAATTTGCCGCCGCCGGTGCAAATCAGTTGCAGGGTTTCATCTTCTTTTAGCAACGGTGCAATGGCTTTAACAAAGGGGATAAAGTTTTTATAACTCACCCGCTCGCCTATGTACAGGATAAAGCGCTCGTTACTATCGGCTTTAGCTATTGCCTGTCCTTCAAATCGGTAACCGTGGTGTATCACACTGATCTTTGATTCTGTTTCGGGGAAGAACTTGATGATGTCCTTTTTGGTATGCTCGGATATGGCAATCAGGGCATCGGCAGCGGTAATGAGTTGCCGCTTGCGTTCCACCACTTCATCGTTATCCGGGAATTGTTTGGGGAACAACTCGTGGATCATATCGTGTACCGTAAATACAAATGGTTTTTTAAGATCCTTTAAAAAGTAGGTATCGTAATAGGTGGGGTGAAATACATCAAAATTATTTAGCCCGATACGGTAGTTGCAGTAACGCCTGTTCCAGCGATAAATACGGTTGTAGTGGCCACTGAAAAGCTTTTTACCCAGCGCGTTGTTCATGGGTATGGCCGTATCTTTCAAATACTCATTTTCGGAATACAGCAAGGCAATGCGGCTATCA
Source organism: Bacteroidota bacterium (assembly GCA_040389105.1). Taxonomy (GTDB): domain Bacteria; phylum Bacteroidota; class Bacteroidia; order Sphingobacteriales; family Sphingobacteriaceae; genus Mucilaginibacter. The sequence goes on along the minus strand of JAZKAO010000022.1, from coordinate 90,527 downwards.
ACCCCCGGTTGTTTGTTCAGGCCATGGTGCAGGTTGGCAAAGTACCGCGAAATGCCACCGTACCGCTGGATAGAAAATGTTTGATGATCGAATAATATCTTCATCCGCTTGCTTTTTTGGAGAGGGGGGCTTAATCGTTGGTCGGCTTAATTTTTTTATAATTGTCGGGCTTCCTTTTTTCTTTCATCAGCCTGATCACATATCGCATACCCGTAACAAAGCCATGGTGCTTAAATATCAGCTTTTGTTTATCGCGCTCAAAAGCGCCGTCCAGATATTGGGTTGATACGCCGGTATCGTTAAAAAAAGCGATCATTAAATCAACATAAACAAAGCGGAACTTGCGCCAGCACTGCATGTTCAGCACATGGTCGGCCGAGATCTTGTATTTAGGATCGAAGCGCAGCTGATGCACTGTAAAAACCTCTTTTGGATAAATAATAGCCTGGTGGCATACCGCTCCCTTTGCATGCTGATAAGCAGTCACCTCGCCACGGTATTTTTGCCCCTGGTAACTTACATTGGCATAATAAATCAGGCTATGATCTTTTAGCTGATAGGCCAGGGTAGAAAAATCATCATAAAGGATATCATCCGCCCCCAAAAAATAAACCCAATCGCCAGTAATATAATCCAGTCCCTTGTTCATGGCCTGGTAAATACCGCCATCCTTTTCACTCCGCCAGCAGGCAATACGGCTATCGTTAGCCTTTAAAATATCAACGGTGCCATCGGTACTCAGGCCATCCATTATCACAATTTCTATATTGGGATATGTTTGCTTGTAAATGCTATCCAGGCAGGGTTGCAGGCTATCGGCAACATTAAGCGTTACAATAATAATAGATACTTTGGGGTATTGGCTTTTATCGTTTACAGGCGTATTTGTCATATTAACTGGTAAAAGTTTGCATATCAATTAGCTTGCGGTATAAACCGTTGGCTGCCATTAATTCGGGATGTGTGCCTTGTTCTACTATTTGGCCGTCCTCCAGTACTATGATGATATCGGCGTTTTGAATAGTGCTTAGCCTGTGAGCGATAATGAGCGATGTGCGGTTCTTCATCAAATTGTTCAGCGCGTCCTGCACCAATTTTTCCGATTCGGTATCCAGTGCCGATGTGGCCTCGTCCAGCAGCATAATAGGGGGGTTGGCCAATACTGCCCGGGCAATACAAATCCGCTGGCGCTGCCCGCCGCTTAGCTTGGTGCCACGGTCGCCAATATTGGTATCATAGCCCTCCTCGGTATCTACAATAAAGTTATGGGCATTGGCAATGCGTGCGGCGGCCTCTACCTGCTCCATCGTAGCATTGGGCTTACCGAAGGCGATGTTGTTAAAAATGCTATCGTTAAACAAAATTGATTCCTGGTTTACGTTGCCCATTAAGGCCCGTAACGAGTGTGAAGTAACGGCTTGTATATTGTGCCCATCTACCAGTATCTCGCCCTCCTGTGGCTCAATAAAGCGCGGGATCAGGTCCATAAGGGTAGACTTACCGCCACCCGACGGGCCAACCAGTGCAACAGTTTTCCCTTTGGGGATATTAAGGTTAATACCCTTTAGAACAGGGCGGTTGGGGTAGCTGAACACCACGTTTTTAAAGTGGATACCTTCGGTAAAGTCGGTTACCGCTATTGCATTTGGCGCATCAACAATGGCCGGTTTTTCGTCTATCAATTCCAGCACCCGCTCACCGGCAGCAAGGCCTGAATGTATATTGGTGAACGAATCGGATATGGCCTTAGCCGGACGCATCAGCTGTGAAAAGATGGCCAGATAGGCGATGAAATCACCGGCAGTAAGGTCTGATTTATGGTTAAAGATCATGTAGCCACCATACAATAAAATAACAGACAGCATGGTAACAGACAAAGCTTCGGAAGTTGGGGAAGCCAGTTGCTGCCTTTTAGACATATTGCGTGTTATGGTTGAATAGGTTTTGTTTTGCTGGTTAAAACGATCCTTAATAAAACCGGTAGCGTTAAACGATTTGATGATCTTAACACCCGATAAGGCCTCGTCCAGGTAACTGATCATAGTGCCATAAGTTTCCTGGGCCGATTGGGCCTGCGCCTTTAAGCGCCTTACAATGCGCGATATCACGAAACCCGAAACCGGTACTACTAATAATGATATTAAAGTAAGCTGTACCGATTTACTAAAAAGCGCTATCAGCATGGCAATAATGGTAAGCGGCTCCTTAAATATCACCTGTAAGGTGCCTGTTACCGAAAACTGTACTACCTGCACATCCGACGATACTTTAGATATAATATCGCCCTTGCGTTCGTTGCTGAAATAACCCAGGTGCAGGTCCATTACATTGTTAAATACCGCGTTACGGAGGTTAAGCAAGGTATGTACACGCAGGTTTTCCATGGTGCGGGCAGATAGGTAACGAAAAATATTGCTTAAAAATACGGCCGCAATAACCACTATGCACACAAACTTTAAGGCTACCCAACTACTGTACTGGCTTTTAAAGTAAATAAGATAGTAGTTAAACCAACCGGTTAAATCTAACAGGTGTAGCGGTTTTAAGGATTTTGTAGCAAGTTCGGCAGTTTTACAAGCATCTGTGCAGGTATCGGTATTAAACAATGTATTTAATAAAGGGCCTAGCAGGGTAAGCACCAGTGTGCTGAATACTACATACAGTAAGGTGTAAATAATATAAGGTATGGCAAACTTTTCTATGGGTTTAGCAAAGGAGAGCAGCCTGAAATATGTCTTCATTTAAAAATATAAGTTCTGCAAAAATATTAAATAACGGTGGTTATTGGGTAATATTTGTGGCGGAGTGTGGATTACGTTTAAAATGAGATACGGATGATATTGAAAATCAAGCCGTAAACTTAAATATCGTATCCATAGCGCTTAAATATGGGCCGCCAAAAATCGGCGTAACGGTCCCAGTCATGGCAGCCAAAGGGCAGGTGTTCGGCATCGGCATTGGCAGCGCTTTTTAAGGGAACCTCAAAGCCAAACCGTAAAGCCGTGTGCCAACCGGGGATATTTAATTGCTCCTGATACTTGTTGGGTTCGATGCTCCAAAAAACATCCTCGTTATAAATATTGCCTGTTTGTGAAAGATAATGATCGATTACCGTTTTCATGCTAATGCACAGATCGTGAAATTTTTTAACCCGGCGTAACGAGAAGCCGCCATTACCCACCATGTTTTCGAAACGAAACTTGCCGGTGTTGGCTGTAAAACTTTTTGCAAAAAAGCGCTGCACGTTTATTAATGCCCGTGCGGCCATGCCTTTATGATAAGTTTTAATGATCCATGGCGGGCCTATATAATCAAAACCCTGGCTGCACCAATAGCTTAACTCGTCCTTAAAAATAAAAGCATCCATTTGGTAAATCAGCACATACTCGTAATCGGCAAAGCGGGCATAAAATTCGGCCGAGAGCATCAGGCGGTTATAGCCGGCTAAACCCTTAAAATAGCTGTCGTCAAAACTTTCAACCTGCGCAAAATTTATAATATTAGCCTCCGTTGGCAGGGTAAGGCTTTGGGGCTTAACGGCAATAACCGGGTACACAGATAAAATCCGCGCGCATTGCTGCAAGGCTATTTGTTCATAAGCCGACAGGCTATCCTTATAAAACGGAATAATTACGGCTACCTGTTTCAAAGCTATTTTACAATTTTATAGTTACGGTACTCGCTTACGCGCCAACCCGTTAAATCTTCTATTTTTTGCAACGCCTTACGACGGAAGTTCATCTTTTTATGGAGCGCCTTCAGGTCGATGTTCAGGTTCCAGTTGGTGGCAGCTATGCGCTTTTGCATCACTGCCGGGTGTGTGCCGGTAAAACGTACCAGTCGGTCGGCATTTTTATAATCAAACTCGTAAGTTTCGGGCAGATTTTCGGCCAGCCAGGTATCATCATGGTAAAACTGGTTAAAATTGCGCAGCTTGTTTTTTAAGCCTGCCGGCGGTTTCACCCAGCCATAATGGTAAATATAGGCATCAATCAGTTTTACGTTAATCTTGCGATCATCCCACCTAAAGCCCTGCGCATCACGGTAAGAGTGGATAGCCTTGTTGTTGCGCATTACCCTGATTTCGCGACGGTACCAGCGGCGCGAATGGCCATAGTAATCGTACGAGCCATAAAAGTGCAGATATTTTAGCAGTAACCCCTCTACTTTAGGGTTGTTGAGGTTATCCTCCATCTCCTTACGGATCAGCGGCAGGTATTTTTCGTGTACGCATTCATCGCCCTGGATATAAAAGGCCCAATCAACATCGGGCGATATGGCTGCGAAAGCCTTATCCGTTTCGGCAGCGAACACAGCACCGCCTTCGCGGATGGTATCGTCCCAAACGGTATTAATAAATTTTATTTTAGGCGAATTGATACCCTTGATCAGGCTTTCGGTTTCGTCATCGCAATTACCCAGCGCCACTACAAACTCATCGCATATAGGCAGGATAGAGGTAATAGCCTCTACAACAGGGTAATCGTTCCGTACAGCATTTCGGATAAAAGTAAAACCGGCAACCTTCATAAGCGGCAAATATAACCGTTGATTCACACTGATTTTCTTGATTTCGTTGATTTTATCAGCGAAATCAAGAAAATCATTCAAATCAGCGGTCAATTAGCGGTCAATTCCGCATACATATCCAAATACTGCCTTGCCGCGGCTTCCCAGGTAAATTTACCGGCATGGGCTATAATACTCGCGGCACGGCTATGGTCGGCAAAATCCTGCATCCCGCTATTAAACACCTGCTGCATGTGCGCAGGTTCAAAATCGTCGAAATAATAAGCCGCATCGCCGCCAACCTCGGGCAGCGAAGTAAATTTGGACAGGAATACCGGTTTGCCAAAATGCATAGCCTCAATAACCGGCAACCCAAAGCCTTCGGCCTTTGATGGAAAAATAAAAGCCGTGCAGTTTTGATAATACCAGGCCTTGTCAGCCTCGCTTACCGGGCCGGTGATGGTGAGGCGATCGGCACAGTCAAACTTTTCGGCGGCATCTAAAATGGCTTGCTTATGCGGGGTTTCCACACCGGATATCACCAGTTGGTAATCATTGCCTTGCAACAATGGCGGGATATGGTGAAAGCCCTTTTGCGGCGACATTAAACCGATGGTAAACAGAAAAGGCTTTGTAGGAACATAAGCAGGTGTATGATTATCGGGAACGGTTAATTGATCGGCCCCGTTATAAATCACACTCATTTTATCCTTTGCTTCGGGGATATATTTAATTACATCATCGGCTACAAAGCGCGATATGGCCACCACCTTATCACAAGCGATAATCTTTTTGCGTAAACTATTTAAAAATGCCTCGATACGGTGCGGCTTGCTTTTATTGATATGTACCTTATTAATATCATGAATGGTCATGATCTTTTTTGCCTTCAGCCGGGTGGGGTGCAGCCGTGTACGCTGATCGGTCAGGTGAATAAGATTGTACTTATTATATCCGTTAAAATAAAGATCGTGTAATTTGCTTCGGCGTTTGATATCTACCCTACCATCAAAATAATCCGTCACCTTAAATAAATACAATTGCAGATCGAACCGATCGTGATTCTCTTTCAACAAAGCATCGCCCAATCCCTTACCGAACGAGAAGTACCCGCAATTGGTATCCTTCATAGAATCGAAGGTAACTAAGATGTTGGGCTTGGACATGGGCACAAATATAGGAAGATATATTATTGGCTGTATTGCGGGTATGGTTTGTGTTGGGTTAAAGTGGCAGGCACCCATTTATAATTAATCGCAATGCTTGTCACAATTGGGTGTTCACGGGGCGTTCACAGGTGTTCATTTGACGCATTTTGGGTGTTCACGGGCTGTTCACGACGTTCACGGCGTTCACGGATCAGGCGCGCGTGAACGTGAACACTTGCTATATTGTCCCTGAAACAGGTTTACACATGCTGTAGCCCCAACGCGAATGCCTGGAACATTCATTTTACACAACTCAGCAATATTTTGTTTCTTTACCTTTATTATCATATGCCAGCCCAACATCAGCCCTTGCAGCCTAATTGTGCCGACTTTAAATCGGTAGCACGCGCGTTAACCGTGGTAGAGAATGATTTACCAGGGGCCGATGAATTGCTGCGCTCGCTTAACCTGGAGAGTAAAGCGCCGGTAATAGGCATTACCGGCCCGCCAGGGGCAGGGAAAAGTACGCTGGTAAACGCGCTGATTACCGAACTATGTACCGGCGGTAAAAAGGTAGCCGTTTTGGCTATAGACCCTACATCACCCTTTAACTATGGCTCGCTGCTGGGCGACAGGATCCGCATGGCTGCGCATTTTAACCATCCCGATGTATTTATCCGCTCGCTGGCTACGCGGGGCTCGCTGGGCGGGTTGTCGGCCAAAACGATCGAAATGTGCGATGTGCTGCGGGCCGCGGGCTTTGATTATATTTTGGTAGAAACGGTAGGCGTAGGCCAATCTGAAATTGAGATAGCCGGCCTGGCTGATGCTACATTACTGGTGCTGGTACCCGAAAGCGGGGATGAGATTCAGAACATTAAATCGGGCATAATGGAAATTGCCGATGCTTTTATTATTAATAAAGCCGATAGGGATGGCGCCGATACCTATTATAATACATTAAAAAAACTCATCCATCAAAAAGAAAAGGTGATACCTATATATAAGGCAGTAGCATCGCAAAACACGGGTGTGCCCGAAATAGCGGCGTATATTCGCCAATTATCAAATATTGCTAATACCCGCCGTGAATTGCTATTGGCCGAAAAAGCTTATCAACTCATCCGTCACCGTCGTATGGCCGGTGTCGACAAAAAAAAACTTCAGCAAGATATTGCTGAAGCTTTAAATAAACCGGGGTTTAATTTATACCATTTTTTAATTTCGAATTTCGAAATGCCAACTTCGAAATAAACTTTCGAAATTGACATTTCGCATTTGCTAAGAGTTCATAATCTCTTCTATCTCCTCCGCCTCAACAGGGATGTCGGCCATCAGGTCAATATTCCCATCCTTAGTGATCAGTATATTATTTTCGATACGGATACCCAAGCCTTCGGCAGGGATATAAATCCCGGGCTCGCACGTGAGGATATTACCCGCGGCATAAGGTGTATAGCGCCCCGCAAAATCATGCACATCAATACCCAAATGGTGCGATGTGCCATGCATAAAGTATTTTTTATATGCAGGCATTTTGGGGTCTTGTTTTTCTACATCGTGTTTGGTTAACAGGCCAAGGCCAATTAACTCGCTGGTCATGATCTTGCCCACCTCTTCGTGATACTCGTTCCACATGGTACCGGTCACCAGCATTTTTGTAGCGGCGCGCATTACCCGTAGCACAGCATCATAAACATCGCGCTGGCGTTTAGTATAGCGGCCGTTAACCGGTACAGAGCGGCTCATGTCGGCATTATAGTTAGCGTATTCGGCGGCAAAGTCAAATAGTATTACATCGCCATCCTTACAAACCTGGTTGTTATCAATATAATGCAATACAATGGCATTTGGCCCCGATGCGATGATGGGATTATAGGCATGCCCAGTAGCGCGCTGCCGGATAAATTCGTGAATGATCTCGGCTTCTATCTCGTATTCGGTAACCCCTGGTTTTACAAATTTTAGGACACGTACAAAGGCATCGCGGGTAATGTTGCATGCTTTTTGGGTCAGTTCAATTTCTATAGTTGATTTTACAGCCCGTAATTCGCGCATAATTAACGCGGCACGTTCATAATGGTGCAGCGGGTATTTGGCGCGCAGGTCGGCTAAAAAGCGCAGGTCGCGGTAGGGTACACTGTGCGCATAACGGTCGTTCTCGTTTGTATTAATATACACTGTTTCGGTGTAGTGTATAATGCTATGCAATATGTTGTCAAAGTCCTGTAACCAATACACTGTCTCGATGCCCGATGCTGCCCTTGCTTCTTCTTTTGTATACTTGTGTCCTTCCCAAACGGCAATATGTTCGCTGGTTTGTCTTAAAAAGAGTACTTCTTTGTATAGCGGATTAGGACAATCTGGAAATAAAAGCAAAATACTTTGCTCCTGATCTATGCCCGAGAGGTAAAAAAAGTCGGCATTTTGTTTAAAAATAAAATTCTGATCTCCACTTCGTACAAATTCATCATTTGCATTAAATAGGGCTATTGAGCCCTGTTTGAGTCGTGAAACGAAATTTTTTCTATTTAAAGTAAATAAATCATTACTAATAGGTAGGTATTTCATTATTGTAGTGTATTTTAATTTACGGCAAACAAATTTTATATTTATTTGTCATGTAATTATGAAAAAATTGGAACGGTGTTTGGTAATGAATTTCAAACATAATTACTAATTTTGAAAAAAATCACAATTAATTGTTTAATCTTAAAAACTATGAATTATTCTACATTAAAGAAAACAGTTGCCTTATCATTTGTTGCAGCACTGGGATTTGGAGCAGCCAATGCCCAAACTGCGACAGAGACGTCATCTGGAACTTCTACAGCCAAGGTATTTGGCGGTAGGGGTCAGTACAACACTTTTAGTATTGGTGCCAACGTTGGTATCGTATCTCCTTTCCTGGCAACAGGCGGATCTAACGACTTTACCGATTTTAAGGCTGAATTAGGCTACGGTGTATCATTGAGAGATCAATTAGCTCACTCGTTCGGTTTGCAATTAGATTTTCACGGCGGTAAAGTTGCAGGTGATAACAGCAGTGCAGCAGGTGGCGTAGCAAACAATCGTCGCAGCTTCTCAACCAATTTCTACAGCGGTACATTAAGCGGTACTGTTAACGTTGCAACAATCGACTATATCCGTCGTAAAAATGCAGTTAATTTCTTCCTGACCGGTGGTGCTGGTTTGTTGTTTTACAACCCAACTATTGTATTAGGTAACAATAGCACGGTTGATTACAAAGCTATTTCGGGTCACGAAACCAAAGAATTAATTATCCCTGTAGGTGCAGGTGTTAAATTTAGGTTAACTGATGCGTTAGCATTAAACTTAGGTTACACTCAAACCTGGATGGATGGCGATAACTTAGACGGTACTTACGCAAAAGGTACTACTAAAGATCACTACTCTTACGGTTACGGTGGTTTAGAGTACACTTTTGGTCCTAAATCAAAACCAAATCTGGATTGGGTTAACCCAGTAGCTATGATGTACGACGAACTGTATGATGCAGAATTACGTCGTGAAGTTGCAGCTTTAAAAGGCCGTGTTAGCAATGTTGAAAACGCTGTTAACGACTTGAAGAAAGATTCTGATGGTGACGGTGTATCTGATCAGTTTGACCGTTGCCCTAACACTCCTGCAGGTACTGTAGTTGATGGTGCTGGTTGCGAAATCAAATTCCCGGTTATCGACACTTCATTATTTGTACGTAAAGGTGCTGTTCAGCCAGCTACTGTTGCTGCTTACTCAAACATCCAGTTTGATTTTGATAGCTCGGTATTGCGCACTTCATCTTACCCTGTATTAGATGCTTCATCTGCCGATCTGCGCAGCAGCTCTGCTACAGTTGAGTTAGATGGTTACGCTTCATCAGAAGGTACTGCTGCTCACAACCTGCGTTTATCAAAGGACCGTGCAAATTCAGTAAAAACTTACCTGGTAAATTCAGGTGTTGATGCAAAACGCATTAAAGTTAAAGGCTTCGGTGAAACTCACCCAATTGCTGATAACTCTACTGAAGAAGGCCGTATCACCAACCGTCGTGTTGAGTTCAAAAAATAATATCCTGTAAAAGGTATTAACAAATAGAAAAGCCCCCCGATATATCGGGGGGCTTTCTTTTTTTATTAGATTTGCGTTATGTATTTCTTTCGCAAAAAAGACCCTAACAGGCCCATTAGCTTTAACCTCAAGGTGATGCATGTCATCAATGCCATAGCTATCAGTATGTTTTTGCTGGGCATTATTTATAAACTGATAGATTGGTTTGTGCTAAAGAAGTGATAGAAAGTCCGGAAAGTCCGCGTAAGTCGGAAAGTCCGGAAGATAGAAATTAAAATTAAACCCAAAAAACTTCCGGACTTTCGGTCTTACCGACTTTCGGACTACAAAACAACCATGAAAGATATAGTTAGCACAAACGCACCAGCACCTATAGGCCCTTACAGCCAGGCCATAGTAGCCGGGAATTTATTATTTGTATCGGGCCAGGTGGCTATTAACCCCGCCACCGGCGATTTGGTAATGGATAGCATCCAGGCCGAAACCACGCAGGTAATGGAAAATATTAAAGCCATTTTAACCGAAGCTGGCACCAACTTTAGCCGCATAGTTAAAACCACCATATTTTTAAAAGATATGGCAGATTTTGCTGCCGTTAATACAGTTTACGGATCGTATTTGAGCCAGCCTTTTCCTGCACGCGAAACCGTAGCGGTAGCGGGCCTGCCCAAAGGCGTAAATGTAGAGATATCGGTAACAGTACTTTTAGGTTAATGATAAAAAAAAGAGGAAGCATCTTATATCTGTCTTGCGCAATTGCAGCTGCGGTGTTATGGGGCTTCTTCGCTTTTCCGTTAAGGCGTATAGCACAATATTCGCCACAGCAAATACTGTATTACCGGGTGTTTACATCCTTTGTAATTGTATGGGCTATTAACCTGCTGTTCCGCAAAAAACAATTACTTAATGATTACCGGCAGATAAAGGAAGCCGATAAACAAACCCGTAAAAAATTCCTTTGGCTGCTTTTGGGGTCGGGCGTATTTATTACAGCAAACTGGTTTTCGTTTATTTATGTGATGAACCATATTAGCCTTAAGGCTGCCGCCTTTGCTTATATGATATGCCCAATTATTACAGCCGCGGGCGGGTTCCTTTTATTAAAAGAACCCGTTACCCGGCCTAAGTTGGTGGCCATTAGCATAGCTGTATTAAGTGTACTTATTTTATCCACAGCATCTGTTTACCAGGCGTTATGTTCGGTTGTGGTAGCGCTTGCGTATGCTTTATACCTTATTATTCAGCGGGTACTTAACCAGTTTGATAAGCTAAATTTGCTTGGCCTGCAATTACTCATCGCTATGATATTGCTGCTGCCCTTTTATGTATACGATGCCAGGGCAGTACCCTCAGCAACCGGTTTTTGGATAGTGATCTTGATCATATCCGTATTGTTAACCATTATACCACTGTTTTTAAGTTCGTACGCGTTAAACGGTATCCCATCATCAACACTGGGGATCACCATTTATGTAAACCCCTTTATATCGTTTACGGTAGCTTTTATATGGTTTCACGAGCGGGTGGCCTACCAGCAAATAGCCGGTTATTTGTTATTAATGCTGGCGGTTGTTATTTTTAACTGGTCTATCATTAAAACGCTGTTCAGCAAAAAAACCGAAACCCAGCTTACCTAATTCAACGCCAGTGAATCAGCTATTTCAAACACCGGTTGAATATTTAAAGGGTACAGGCCCCGCGCGTGCCGAGGTGCTGAAGAAAGAGCTGGGTATTTACAACTTCGAGGATATGCTGCGGCATTTCCCCTATAAGTATATCGATCGTACCCGTTTTTATAAGATCAGGGATATCAATATCGAATTACCACATGTACAGGTAATAGCCCGCTTAACCCATAAAGAAATAATCGGACAAAAACACACCAAACGGCTGGTTGTGCAAATGCAGGATGATACGGGCGTAATGGAATTGGTATGGTTCCAGGGGATTAAGTGGATTGAAAAATACCTGCTGGTGGGGAAGGCTTATATCATTTTCGGCAAGCCGGGGTCATTCAACGGCAAAGCGCAGATGGCGCATCCCGAGATTGAACTATACTCGCCCGAGGCGCTAAAGCGTAAGGGCAACGCTACCCTGCAACCAGTGTATAATTCTACCGAAAAGCTGAAACAGTATACGCTGGATAGTAAAGGCCTGCAAAAACTAACCACCTTTTTAATTGAGCAGCATAGTAAAGAGATCCCCGAAAACCTGCCGCTTTATTTAATCAATAAACTAAAGCTGATGGGCCGTGCCGATGCTTATCGCCATATCCATTTCCCCGAAAATGCTACTACCCTTAACGAGGCGACCAAACGTTTAAAGTTTGAGGAGCTGTTTTTTATCCAGCTAAAGCTGTTGCGGAATAAGTTGCTGCGCATTCAAAAATTTAAAGGTAATATATTTGATAAGGTAGGGCATTATTTTAATGATTTTTATCAGCATAAACTACCTTTTCAATTAACCAATGCCCAAAAACGGGTATTGAAAGAAATTAGGCAGGATACTCAGCGCGGCGTACAAATGAACCGCTTGCTGCAAGGCGATGTAGGTAGCGGCAAAACCATTGTGGCCCTGATGAGCATTTTGATAGCTTTGGATAATGGTTTCCAGGCGTGCTTTATGGCCCCGACAGAGATTTTGGCCAATCAGCATTTCGAGACGGTGAAAAGTATTATTGGCGATGATTTTATCAATATCGCCCTGCTTACCGGCTCAACCAAACAAAAGGCCCGTAATGTGATCCACCAACAGTTAGAGGATGGCAGCCTGCATATTTTATTTGGTACACACGCGCTGATAGAGGATAAAGTGCAATACAAAAACCTGGGCTTTATTGTAATTGATGAGCAACACCGCTTTGGGGTAGAGCAAAGGGCCAAACTTTGGCGTAAAAACATTATCCCGCCGCATGTACTGGTAATGACAGCTACCCCCATACCCCGTACCCTGGCCATGACGCTTTATGGCGATTTGGATGTATCGGTAATTGACGAGTTGCCGGCCGGGCGTAAACCTATTGAAACCCTGCATTTTTACGAGAACCAGCGCCTGCGCATGTTTGGCATGATGAAGGAGGAAATAGCCAAAGGCCGGCAGATTTACGTAGTGTATCCGCTGATAAAAGAAAGCGAAAAACTCGACCTGAAAAATCTGGAGGATGGCACCGAAGTAATGGCCCGTGAGTTCCCCTTACCCCAGTATCGCATTAGTATAGTGCATGGCAAAATGAAAGCGGCTGATAAGGATATCGAAATGCAGCGCTTTGTAAAGGGCGAAACCCATATTATGGTGGCTACCACGGTGATTGAGGTGGGGGTGAACGTGCCCAATGCATCGGTAATGATCATTGAAAATGCCGAGCGCTTTGGCCTGTCGCAGTTACACCAGTTGCGCGGCCGGGTTGGGCGTGGTGCAGAGCAATCGTATTGTATCCTGATGAGCGACCATAAGCTAAGTCGCGATGGCCGCATTAGGTTAGATACGATGGTGAAGACCAATAATGGTTTCGAGATTTCGGAAATTGACCTGCAACTGCGCGGCCCCGGTAATATTGATGGCACCCAGCAAAGCGGGGTACTTGATTTGAAGCTGGCCGACCTGGCAGCCGATCAGCAATTGTTACTGCTGGCCCGACGTACCGTAGAGGAAATACTTGAGGTCGACCCTCAACTGGCCAATCCCGAAAACCAGGTACTGCACCAGGCATTTCTTTCTAAAAAGGATGGATTGAGTTGGGATAAGATCTCGTAATCCAAATTCGGGCGCTTCCCTTTTTTGCCCCTGTGCAAGAAATATAATAGCATGCCTGCAACCCCAATATTGGGTTTACACAAAGTTTACACATTTTCTTAATAATTTATATTAAATCATTGATAATCAATATTTTAATATTTTACGGGGTTGACATAAAAAGGCATTTTTTGTTCAGCTAAAATGCATCTAAACGCCTATGTTCATTATTGGTTAGAGTAGGTTCTGATGGAGCGCTGACAAGGAAACCGCTTTTAAACTTCAAAGGTTTAAGGAGGCACCTGTCGAAGCCATTATTTATATTTGTTTTATTCTATAAACAGGAAACTCCGCTGGAGTATGGTTAAAAAAAATATGGTTCCGGAGGAACTACCTGTTTATAGCATATTCTGATAGCATTTTAATGGCTCCATCGGAGCCTCCTATTTTAAAAGCGATTTCCCTGGGTTCTGATCTTTTAATCAGCATTTCCGACATTTTTTTTAGATTTGCTTAAACCCGCTTTCCTTTATCGTATATATGAAAAAATCATTACTCCTCATCTCCACCCTACTATTCGGTTTAACATCTGTAAAAGCGCAGCAGGATTCTGTTTATCTGCGTAAGATATATGACGAAGCGCTTGTGAACGGGCAATGCTATCAAAACCTGCATTATTTGTGTAAAAATATTGGTCCGCGCTTAAGCGGATCGGCCAATGCGCAAAAGGCGGTGGAGTGGACTAAAAAGGTGATGGAGGTATATCACTTTGATAAGGTTTTTTTACAGGAAGTAATGGTGCCTCATTGGGAGCGCGGCGCAAAGGAACAAGCATATATTATCGATGGAAATAAAAAGATCCCGGTAGCGATATGTGCGCTGGGGATGGCAGTGGCTACACCTGCCGCAGGCGTTACAGCCAGCGTAGTTGAAGTGCATAGCCTGGATGAGGTTGCCACCCTTGGCGAAGCCGGCATAAAAGGTAAAATAGTTTTTTATAACCGTCCGTTCGACCCACGGTTTATTGAGGTAGGTGCTGCTTACGGAACAGCCGGCGATCAGCGCCGTGCAGGCCCATCGGTAGCGGCTAAATACGGCGCGGTGGGTGTAATTGTACGCTCGCTTACCGAAGCTAATGACGATTACCCGCATACCGGTACAACGCAATACAGCACCGATGCGCCTAAAATACCAGCCGCGGCTATATCAACCAAAGGGGCGGATAAGCTAAGCGCTATGTTGAAAAAGTCATCTAAACTAAAATTTTACTTTAAACAAAATTGCCGCCAGTTGCCCGATGCGTTATCATACAACGTAGTGGGCGAGATCACCGGATCTGAAAATCCTAATAAATTTATTACCGTTGGCGGTCACCTTGACTCGTGGGATTTAGCCGAAGGCGCGCATGATGATGGTACGGGTGTAATGCAATCTATCGAAGTATTGCGCATATTAAAGGCAATGGATTACAAACCTAAAAACTCGATTAGGGCGGTAATGTTTATGAACGAGGAGAATGGTACTAAAGGCGGCCTGAAATATGCCGAGTTAGCTGTTCAAAACAAGGAGCAGCATATCGCCGCGATTGAAACCGATGAAGGTGGCTTTGTGCCCCGTGGTTTTAGTTTTGATGGTATCAGCGCGGATAAGTTAAAAAGCATCAACAAAAAATATAAAGAACTTTTTGAACCTTATGAAGCCGACAGGCTGGTAATGGGTGGCAGCGGATCGGATATTGGCCCGTTGAAAGCCGCTGTTCAGGGGATTACCTTAATCGGTTTCAGGCCCGATTCTCAACGCTATTTTGATATTCACCATACCGCTAACGATGTGTTTGAGAACGTGAACAAACGCGAATTGGAATTAGGCGCGGCCACTATTGCATCATTGGTTTATTTGATAGACCAGCATGGGATATAATGCGATTTCGGAATCCGGGCGGGACTTTAAGGATTAAGTGAGACAATTAGGGTGTCACCCTGAGCTTGTCGAAGGGTGCGTGCGTAGAGGCCTGCCCACCATGGTTCGACAGGCTCACCATGACACCCTCCACTAAAACTCGCAATGACAATTCTTTTACTTTTTAAAATTGCAGCAATAATCTACATGTCGTATTTTAGCGGCATCTTAAAATAAATAACCTCATACGTGCCCGACGAAGGAAACAGTCAACCCCGTAAAGATTCATTTGCAGCACTGCGATACAAGGATTTTCGCTCGTACCTTGGTATGCGTTTTTGCTTTACGTTTGCCTACCAAATGCAAACCACGGTGCTGGGTTTCTACGTTTATCAACTAACACATAGTAAGGCGGCTATTGCCTATATTGGGCTTAGCGAGGTTATCCCGGCGGTTGGTATTGCCCTGTACGGCGGTTATATAGCCGATAAGTATGAGAAGCGTAAAATGCTGTTTTTGATATTTACCGGTGTGTTATTGTCATCGCTGGTAATGGGGGTGGTTACGCTAAACAGCATGAGCGCTTATATCAATGCCAGTTGGATAGTCCCCGTTATTTACGCCATGATATTTTGCAACGGCGTTGCCCGGGCATTTTATGGGCCAGCTACATTTGTGGTATATTCAAACAGTATCCCTAAAGAGGTTTACCCCAATGCCAGTACCTGGAGTAGTTCGGGCTGGCAACTGGCTTCGATATTGGGGCCGCTTACAGGGGGCTTTTTATATGGGTTTGCCGGTAAGATCATTCCCGGGCTGGCCGGTATCAGCGCTAACTTTGCCGTTATCGTCCTGTTTTTATTGATCTCGCTGGTGCTGGTTTTCCGCCTGCGTAAATACCCGCCCACCTTTGTACCTAAGGAGAATATCTGGAAAAGCCTTTCGGCCGGCCTAAACTTTGTGTTTACCAATAAAATGATGTTGTATGCCATCAGTCTCGATTTGTTTTCGGTGCTGTTTGGAGGTATGATAGCCTTGTTGCCGGTATTCGCGCTTGATATTTTAAAGGTAGGGTCGGAAGGATTAGGCATCATGCGTATGGCATCGTCATTAGGCGCGGCACTGACTATGATCACCATGGTACGCTACTCGCCCATGAACCGGCCCTGGCGTAACCTGCTGATAGCTGTTGCCGGCTTTGGTGCCTGCATTATTGGCTTTGGCTTATCGCATATCTTTTACCTGTCGCTACTGTTTTTGTTTTTACAAGGCGCTTTTGATAGTGTGAGTGTAATTATCCGCGGCACCATTATGCAACTCCTTACCCCCGACGAAATGCGCGGCAGGGTATCATCCGTTAACCAAATGTTCATCAGTTCATCAAACGAGTTTGGCGATTTTGAATCGGGCATGGCGGCTAAGTATTTAGGAACAGTGCCATCGGTACTCTTCGGCGGCTGTATGACGCTGGCCATTGTAGTATTCACTTTCTTTAAGACAAAGAAAATGCTGCCCTTGTCGTTAAAGGATATTCACACTGCGGAACCGGAAAAGCCTATTAGCCCACCTGTGGCATAAGTGAAATAAGGATTGTCATTGCGAGGAGCGGCCCGGACTGTGTACTGGGGCGACGCGGCAATCTCATAGGCAGGTCCTCGTTACTTGTCCTACGGGATTGCCACGCTATCGTTACCCATGACGTGTTTTTTTTCCGACAGCAAAGGAGCTTCCGGGTGAAAGCGGGCAGAACAATGGTGGCCTGTGCGGCTGGAAAGGGCATTAGCTTGGTGCTGAAGCGCTGGCTTGCGGGTGCGCAGCAGGGCATCAAGGTCGGCCCTGTGGTTCTGCACGTTTTGCAGGGCAAAGGCCTGTGCGGCAAAGGAAGCCTTTTTGCTGTCTTGAATTTTTGTTACTTTTTTTTCAAGAAAAAAGTAATAGGCCCCTGCGACATTTGAGCAGACTGACGATGATAAAGCACAGGCCTATCCTATGGGATTGCCACGCTATCGCTCGCAATGACAAAACTTTGTAGCGCCATTTTACCTTCAATATTCCACAGGGATTATAAAACTCGCAATGACAATTTTTTTCACTACGGTAACTCCGCTACTTCCGGTGTAAATTTCTCGCCTATTTGCTGGCGCCACATGGCATAGTATAATCCTTTTTGCTGGATCAGATCCAGGTGCTTGCCCGATTCGATAATACGGCCTTTCTCTAACACATGGATCGTATCGGCGTGCATAATTGTGGATAGGCGGTGGGCTATCAGGATGGTGATATGTTCGGTTTTATCAGATACATCCTTTATCGTTTCGGTGATCTCTTCTTCGGTAATGGAATCCAGCGATGAAGTAGCCTCGTCAAATACTAAAATATCCGGCCGGCGCAGCAGGGCACGGGCAATAGACAGGCGTTGTTTCTCGCCTCCTGATACCTTTACGCCACCTTCGCCTATCAGGGTATCCAATCCCTTGTCGGCACGGGACAGCAGGCCCTGGCAAGCCGCACGGTGCAATACGTTCATGCATTCCTCGTCGGTTGCACCGGGGCGCACAAATAACAGGTTTTCGCGGATAGTACCCGAAAACAGTTGCGTATCCTGCGTTACAAAACCTACCCGCTCGCGCAATTGGTCAAGGTCAATTTCCTTACTCAGGATGCTGTTATACATAATATCACCCTGCAAAGGCTGATACAAGCCCACCAGCAACTTTACCAGTGTAGATTTACCCGAGCCTGATGGGCCAACAAAAGCAACAGTTTCGCCGCTCTCTACCGCAAATTCAATATTGTTTAGCGCGTTGCGGTTAGCCGTAAGATGTTTAAAGCTTACATTGTTAAAAGCCAGGGTTTTTACACGTTCAATCAGTACCGGTTTGGTTGGTTTAATATCAATAGGTGTATGCAGTATCCGTTCAAAATTGCCCAGTGAAACCTGCGCTTCGCGCCAGGACAGGATCACGTTGCCCAACTCCTGCAATGGGTTGAACAGGAAGAAAGAGTAAAACAAAAAAGTTAGGTACTGGCCCGGTGTAATGGTTTTTTCAAATATCAGCAGTAGTAATATCACTACCATAATACTGCGTACCAGGTTTACCGTAGTGCCCTGTACAAAGCTCATGCTGCGTACAAACTTTACTTTCTTCAATTCCAGGTCCAGAATTTTGTAGGTGGTTTTATTCAGGCGTTCAATTTCCTGTTTAACCAGGCCAAGGCTTTTAACCAATTCAATATTGCGTAGCGATTCGGTAGTTGAACCGGCCAGCGCGTTAGTTTCGGCTACAATGGTGCGCTGTATGGTTTTAATGCGCCTGCTTAAAGCCGTACTTACAAAAGCGATGATAGGTATGGCAGCCATGTAAACCAGTGTAACCTGGTAGCTGATTTTTAGCGAATAAACAATTACCATTAGCATACCCACCAGGCTAACAAACAAAATGCCTATAAACGAGGTGATGAATTTTTCGCTATCCAGGCGTACCTTTTGCAGGGTGCTTAATGTTTCGCCGCTGCGCTGGTCTTCAAAAACCTGATAGGGTAGTTCCAGCGAGTGCTTTAAACCATCGGCATACATTTGCGCGCCTGTTTTTTGCACAATAACATTAGTAAAATAATCCTGAAAATTTTTGGCAATACGCGATACCATAGCTGCACCAACGGCCAGGCCTACCATACCCATAACACCCCAAACATATTGGTGATGGCTTAATATATCGTGTTTGTTAATATAATCGTCCAGGATGTGTCCGGTAATCAGCGGATCGAGCAGGGAAAAGCCAATGTTTAAACCGGCCATTAAAAGGGCAAGTACGGCTATCCAGCGGTGGTTTTTTAAATATGATAATAGTAATTTCATTAACGTTGTTTTAATTGTGGCCAGGCTGGCCCCGGCACATATCAACCGGCAGGGGGCGCGCAGGTAACACACAAAAATAAAAAAGGGAACGGCATAAACTGCTCATTCCCTTTTTTTTGACATTGGTAATATATATTAAACCGTCATGATATCTTTTTCCTTAGCCTCGGTAAGTACATCTACCCGGGCAATATAGCCGTCAACCAGTTTTTGCACTTCGGCTTCACCGGTTTTCATTTCGTCTTCAGATACGCCTTCGGCTTTTAGCTTCCTGATCTTCTCGTTAGCATCCTTACGGAGGTTACGGATAGCAATTTTGCCTGTTTCACCTTCGGCTTTTACTTTCTTCACCAGGTCGCGACGGCGCTCTTCGGTAAGCGGCGGTACGTTAATGCGGATAATTACGCCATCGTTTTGCGGGTTAACACCCAGGTTGGCTTCCATTATCGCCTTTTCGATAGGGGCCAGCATGCTTTTTTCCCATGGCTGTACCACAATAGTTTTAGCATCGGGCGTGTTTACGCTGCCTATTTGGCTTAGCGGAGTAGGGCTGCCGTAATAATCAACCATAATGCCATCAAGCATAGATGGGTTGGCCTTACCGGCACGTATTTTACCCAGCTCGTTATCGCAGTGGTCAATAGCCTTGTCCATCAGGCTTTTTGCATCAGTTAACTGTTTTTTAATGAGTTCGCTCATGGTGAAATTAGTTTTTGCAAAAATAGTAAAATATGCGAATGGCGGGAGAAATTTAACCACAAAGGTCACAGAGATTTTTCACAGAGGGTACAAAGCTTTTTTAGATGAGTATTTTCTTTGTGATCTTAGTGGTTCTTTCTTTGTGCGTTTAGTGGTTAAATCTTAAACACAGCAATTAGTGCTACCACTGCATAAATGTATATACCACTTGGTGCTGATAGCGCAGATAGGTATTGGCTATATGATGGCAAAACTTAACCATGGTGCTGTTGCGATGTTAATTGATCAACCGCGTAACCCTTTGCTTTGCAACGGGCCACAATCTCGTCGTAAAGTTTTTTATCGATTGATGGCTTGCGGCTCATAATAAACAAAAATTTATGATCGGGGTGGCCAACTACTACGTACTGGTAATCATCACCCAGTTCAATCACCCAGTAATCTACCTTAAAGGGCCATAGGAATTGGGCTTTCATTTCTCCGTCCTTATCTTTCTCGGGAAATAGCTTTGATGTGTATGTTTTATTATCGTCACCCTTTTTACAGGCGGTAAAAACGTTAAAGTAGCCATCTTTATTAAGCGTGTAGGTGGTAATGGTTTCGCGGCTGCCTTTATCGTACATGGTTGGTATAGAGTATAGCGAATACCATTTACCGGCATAACGGTTCAGATCTAACTTATCCACCGGTTTATTAGCCGGGCCTATTAAAACCGAATGAAACAGGATGAACAATGTGCAGATCACTTTCATACTATTAAAAACGAAATTTGGCGTTGGGCGGATTTTTTGGAGGCGATTTAACCACAGAGTACACAGAGATTAAATTAACTATTGTAGTTTAGATCTCGTTGTTGCTTAATTAGTAATAAAAACTCCGTGCCCTCTGTGTTTCCTAATCTCTGTGCCCTCTGTGGTTAAATCGTCAGCAATCCGCCCTCCGCTAATTAGTCAGGAAAATACCGTTCGGTATATGACGTAAAGTCATTAAACTATAAATAAGTTATTAACACGTAATTAATTTGTCACATTGTCAGTTAGGGTATTGTGGCAAGCAATTTGAATAGTATATATTTGTTGAATTAAAAATTAAAATATCATGGCTTTAGAAATTACTGACGCAAACTTTGAGGAGCTTGTGCTTAAATCTGATAAACCCGTATTGGTTGACTTTTGGGCAGAATGGTGTGGCCCTTGTAGAATGGTTGGCCCGGTAGTGGAAGAAATTGCAAAAGAATATGACGGCAAAGCTGTTGTTGGCAAAGTTAATGTCGACAATAACCCCGGCATATCGGTGAAATTTGGTATCCGTAACATCCCAGCTTTATTGTTTTTTAAAAACGGTGAAGTTGTTGACAAGCAAATTGGCGCTGTACCAAAATCGGTATTGGCCGAAAAATTGGCTAAGCAGTTATAATATACCCCTCCCAACCCTCCCCGAGGGAGAGGGCTAATATAAAAAAGCCCCATCGTTAACGATGGGGCTTTTTTTGTGATTTTTTAGAACCCTCCCCGTCGGGGAGGGCAGGGAGGGGTGCTATTTGATTACCCGCAAAATCCTGTTCCAGCGCACCTTATCCAGGAACGTTCCGGTCGAGTCGATACTCATCCAGGTGATCATTGCTTTACCTACAATATGGTCTTCGGGTACATAGCCCCAAAAACGGCAATCAAGCGAGTTATGGCGGTTGTCGCCCATCATCCAATAGTAGTTTAGTTTAAAGGTGTACTGGTCGGCTTTTTTACCATTGATCATTACATCTTTGCCATTAACCGCCACTTTATTGCCTTCGTATAGTTCAATAGCGCGGCGATACAGGGTCATTGTCGAATCGTTCAAGGTTATGGTCATGCCTTTTTTGGGCATCACCAGGGGGCCAAAATTGTCCTGGTTCCATTTAAAATGATCGTTATGCGGGAAAACCTGCGGATCGTACTCACCCGCCGGTTGTACAACCGGCGTAATGCTTTTAATATTGCTATAGGTTTTCAGCGCCGCCACATGTTCCGCCGGTATAATCATCTCGTACAGGTTAGGCGTTTTTTGCTGCATAATCTCTATCTGGAAATCCTTTATCACCTGTGGATTGATCTCGTTGCCATCGGTTATTACATTGTACGATGTTTGTTGCTTTTCAGCATTTTTAGCAGCCTTGCCATTAATATAAACCTGGGCGTTAATAATGCTCAGCGTATCGCCGGCAGTAGCCTGGCAACGCTTAATCAAATTAGTGCGCACATCAACAGGGCGGTTGTATTGCGGGTCGGCTTCTTCGGGTTTGTTAAATACTACAATATCGCCCTTCTTCACATCCGATAAACCGGGCAGGCGCAGGTAGGGCAGTTGTATGCCATCCCAATAAGTTTTTATCCCATAAACGGTCGATTCGGTAAAAGGGATGGCTATGGGCGTAAATGGCATACGCGGGCCGTAGTTAATTTTGCTTACAAATAAATAATCGCCGGTAAGCAAACTGCCCTCCATCGATCCCGATGGGATGGCATAAGCCGAAAACAGTAATCCGCGGATAATGGTCGAAGCGATCAGGGCAAACAACAAGGCATCGCCCCACTCGCGTAGTTTCGATTTTTTTGGCTTTTGCGGGTCTGTGCTTTTCTTGCGGAAGATGTTTCTCAATTGCATTGTAAAAGGGTTTGATCTATTTAGATGCAAGGGAGGGGGGATTGTTACAGGCACCCCTCCCAACCCTCCCCCGAAAGGGAGGGCTTTAATTGAAAAAATTATTTTACGCTGATAGCAGCATCCTCTGTCTGGGGAGCAGGGTGGGTGCCATTAATTTTCTTCACATACAATTCATCAACCAAAATAATTAAAATGGCCAGCAGGGGCACAGCCAGGATAATACCCAAGGCACCCGATAAAGCACCCATAATTAACTGGCTAATGAGTGTTAAAGCAGGCGGCAGTTTGATCAGCTTTTTTTGGATGAGCGGGTTTACAATATTTGCCGTAATGGTTTGCGATGTAATGTATAACAGCGCCACAATTATGCCGGTATTAGTACTTACCGTAAGCGCCAGTAAAACGCCGGGTATCATAGCTATGATGGAGCCAAAGTTGGGTACAAGTTCCAATATGCCGGTAATAAGGCCTAACACCATGGCCACGGGGATGCCAATTATGGTTAAGCCTGTGCTAATGAGGATAGTGACCAGCACAATAGATACCATCATGCCCTTTAGCCAGCCTTTTAGCGATAGGCTTACCCGGTTCATAATGTGTTTGCCCAACTCCTTACGGCTGGCCGGGATAAGCAGCAGGATTCCGTTTTTATAAAGCGACGGATTGGCCGTGAAAAAAATACCCAGGAACATAATGATGTATATATCGCCCAATACCCCAAAGCTGGTGCTGAAAAAGGATTGCACGGTGGTCATCATTTTTTGCGAGTTATCGCCCGATGCATTGTCCAGTATTTTTTGCCCGATGGGCGATTCGGCCATTTTAGCCTTTACATTGCTTATAGTATGCGGCAGCGTGTTGCTTAGTTCGGCAACTTGGTGCTGTATTTTGGTGCCCATAAACCAAAACAACAAGCCAATAATGGTTATCGATCCAATAACCGATATCAGCATGGCAAACCTGCGTTTCAGCTTGGTTTTGCGTTCAATTAAATCGCCCAGGCCATGGAAATAGGTTGATATTAACGCACCCGCCATTACCATCAGCAATACATTAAATGCTACCCGCATAATCAGTATCACCACCACCAGCAGGGCCACAATACCCACGGTTTGCCATACCTTTTCAATATAAGTCGATTCCTTTTTAGTATGGCCTGGTTGATGATCGGCGGGTTGATTTTTTGTCATGCGTGTTTAACTGATAATGTATGTATAAAGGGAATTTTGAAGGAATTGTTTGGAATTTAGTCATTGGTCATTATGCTACGCGTCATTAGTCATTGGTGGTTGTCGGGTTTTGCTCACTGCCTGGTAACATAAATGTAAAACTGCCTGCTGCCTACTATAAACTGCCAACTGAAATCCCTACCTTAGCCTTAATGGCAGCATTAAATAACGATCAGCAAATACGGCACCTGGCTAACCTCGAATTGCTGGCCCGGCAGGTAGTAGAAGGTTTTATTACCGGCCTGCACCAAAGCCCGTTCCATGGTTTTTCGGTAGAGTTTGCCGAGCATAGGCTGTATAATAACGGCGAATCGGTTAAAAACATCGATTGGAAACTGTTTGCCCGTACCGATAAACTGTTTGTTAAACAGTTTGAAGAGGAAACCAACTTGCGCAGTTACCTGCTGCTGGATACCTCGTCAAGTATGAATTTCCCCGATAAGGGTTTAAGCAAGCTGCAATTTTCGGTTTATGCCATTGCTTCGTTAATGTACCTGTTCAAAAAACAGCGGGATGCTTTTGGGCTGGCCTTGTTTTCGGACAAGGTAGATTGGCTGAGCATAGCCCGATCGACCACTACGCACATGTTTTACCTGTTTGCCGAGTTAGAAAAAGCTTATAATCAGCCTAAAACCAATACCCTTACCGATATTGGCGAGGTATTGCACCATATTGCCGAGGATGTTCACCAACGATCGATGATCATCATCTTCAGCGATATGATGGAGAATAGCCTGAACCCCGATAAAATGCAGGCGCTATTTGCCGCTATTCAGCATTTAAAATATAAAAAACACGAGGTAATTATTTTTAACGTAAGCGATAAAAAGAAGGAACTGGACTTTGACTTTGATAACCGCCCGCACCATTTTATTGATATGGAAAGTGGCGAGGAAATGAAGGTACACCCCGGTCGCATCCGCGAAACTTACAAGGCCGCGTTAGATGAGTACCGCCACCAACTGGAACTAAAATGCGCCCAATACCATATAGATTTGATCGATGCCAATATTCACGATGGTTATAACCAGATATTGAAAGCTTATTTGGTGAAGCGCGCGGCGATGAATTAGAGTTAATGTGCAGATATGCAAATGTGCGTATGTGCAAATCAAAAGCGAGGGGCTTGTGCGGTTCCCTCCCTATGGGAGGGTGTAGGGTAATGTCATTATTTAAGTGAATCTCATCTACCCATCCGGTGCTTGTGTCCCCACAAGCACCTTAAAATCAGACCTGCAATGAGTGGCTTGTGGGGACACAAACCACGGGGAGAGATTGCCGGACTCTTAAATAATGACATTGGGGTGTAGGGGGGGGTAATCAGGCGAAGGCACAACACAGCGAACTAATTGCTGAAGAATTACTAAATGAAAAACTACTACTGCTATTATACGCTACTTATCCTGCTAACCCTCGCATCCTGCAACAATGGGAACAACAGCGGGGGTAAAACCATCTTCAATATTAATATGGACGAGGGCCTCACCAGTATGGATCCTGCCTTTTGCCGCAATCAAAATACTATTTTAACCGATAACCAGCTATACAACGGACTGGTACAGATTGACGATAGCCTGATCACACGGCCATGTATTGCCAAAAGCTGGGAAGCGGATGATGCCGGTATCGAATACACGTTTCACCTGCGTAGCGATGTTTATTTTCACAATGACGCGCATTTTGCCGGGGGCAAGGGGCGCAGGGTGGTAGCACAGGATTTTGTATACAGCTTTGGCCGCCTGATTGATCCTAAGGTGGCATCGTCTGGCGCGTGGATCTTTAACGATAAGGTAAACGGAGTGCAGGATTTTATAGCGGTTAATGATAGTACTTTCCGTATCAGGCTAAAGCAGCCTTTCCCGCCGCTGTTGAGTTTACTTACCGCGCAATATTGCTCGGTAGTGCCAAAAGAGGTGGTGGAGTTTTACGGTAAGGATTTCCGCAGCCACCCGGTGGGTACAGGCCCATTTATGTTTAAATACTGGAAAGAGGGCGAAGTACTGGTGCTATTAAAAAACCCCAACTACTGGGAAAAGGATAGCAGTGGCAGGCAGCTGCCTTATCTGGATGCCGTCCGGTCTACCTTTATCAGCGATAAGCAAACTGCCTTTATGGAGTTTATTAAGGGGAAGGAAGATTTTTTTAATGATATTGATGGCAGCTACCGCGATGATATCCTAAGTAAATCGGGCCATATTACCAATAAGTATAAAGGCAAGTTTATTATGAATACCCGCCCGTTCCTCAATACCCTTTACATGGGTATGCTGGTTGATACCAATTTGGCTAACGTTAAAAAATCGCCCTTAAGGATAAAAAAAGTGAGGCAGGCAATTAACTATTCTATTAACAAGGTAAAAATGGTGAAATACCTGCGCAATAGCCTGGGTACACCGGGCAGCGCGGGTTTTGTACCTATGGGGATGCCCGGTTTTGATACTGCTACGGTTAAAGGTTACAGCTATAATCCCGAAAAAGCACGCCGGTTGTTAGCCGAAGCCGGTTTCCCAAATGGTAAGGGCATGCCCGAAATTGTGCTGCACACAACGGTAGGCTACCGTAATCTGATAGAATATGTGCAGGGCGAACTAACCCGCATTGGCATTAACACCCGGGTAGAAATTGTGCAGGGAAGCAGCCTGCGCGAACTGGTGGGCAAAAATGGTGTTAACTTTTTTTATGGCACCTGGATAGCCGATTACCCCGATGGCGAAAATTACATGTCGCTTTTTTATTCAAAAAACAAGGTACCCTTTGGCCCTAATTATACCGGCTTTCATAATAAACAATTTGATGCCTTGTTTGAACAGGCTTACCATGTAAAGGATAATGCCAAGCGTTATACCCTTTATCGCCAAATGGATAATTTAGTGATGGACGAATCGCCGGTGGTAGTTTTGTATTACGATAAATTGGTAAACCTGTACCAAAATAACATTAGCGGGTACAGCAATAATGCCCAAAACTTGCTGATATTAAAGCGCGTGGTAAAGCACTAAAAAAAAGGACAGCGCAACGGCTGTCCTTTTTATATTAAACCTTAATCAATAATTAGTTTTGGGCCACTATGTGGTAAGTAAGTGTGGCAGTAGTTGTGCCCGATACATAAATGGTGTAAATTTTACCGGCCTGTATAACAACAGGTATGTTTAATGATGCTGTTGTAGAACCCGACGCGTATAAAAAGAAAGTAGTATTGGCATCTACCGCATAATAAGCCGAAGCGGCCTTATAAGCTAAACCGCTTACCAGTTTATTAGTAGCGCTAATACCAAAATCAACCGAAGTTGTTAAGGCCGAACTTAATTGGATAAAACGCACTTTAGCTTTGCCTGATGCAGGGGCGGTCAAATCATCCTGGGTGGTAACATAGCTGTTTGATGACGCGGTTGAACCACCGGTAAAGTAAACGCTGTAATACTGGCCGCCTTGTACCGAAAGGGAAAGCGAAGCATTAGCAGTGGTACTGCCCGAGTTGGTAAACATAGCAGTGTGGTTGCCCGAACTGGTAGCCAAATACCCCGAACTTTGGGTATAAGCCATAGCCGTTGTGTTTAGTTTTGTATTGTCCAGGTAAAAATCCTGTGCTGATGAACCTTCGGCCGAATTGGTTAACATTACGTATGCCGAAACATTAGCGGTAGCTTCGTCATCATTCTTTGTACACGATGTTAAAGCTGCTATACCAAGTATCATAAAAAGAAAAAGGTATTTAAATTCGATGGTGTTTTTTAAAGTTTTCATATCAATTATGTTTTTAAATAGATATGAAAGGTTATTCAAACTGTATTCCAAAAAGGTGTAATGCAGGTTAAAAAGGCAAAGAACAAGGTTTTTGCATATTTTAAGCGAATTGTTTTTGTACCCCTTTTAGTACAAAATATTAAAAAGGCATTAATAATCTATGTGTAAATATTTTGCTAAGCATTAACTTAAAACCTAAATAATTACAATTTTTGTAGATTAGCTGAATTTCCCCGGGTCACACTACTATGAGCGAAAGAACAATACTGGTTTGGTTTAGAAACGATCTGCGCATTCAGGATAACGAAATTTTACTGGAGGCTACGCGCAAGGCCGATAAAGTGATCCCGGTTTATTGTTTCGATCCTTACTATTTTAAAACAACGCCGTCAGGCACCTTAAAAACAGGCCATTTCAGGGCTAAATTTTTAATAGAATCCGTACAAAACCTGCGCGATAATTTGCGGGCTATGGGTTCCGACCTAATTGTACGTACCGGCTCACCCGCCGAAGTGATCCCCCAATTGGCTACCGAATACCACGTGAACGAAGTTTATCACCATCGCGAGGTAGCTTTCGAGGAAACCGGCATATCCGAACAGGTAGAAGCAGCCCTTTGGAAGATCAAATTAAACCTGAAGCATTTTATTGGACATACGCTGTATCATAAAGAAGATTTGCCTTTCCCTATTAAGGATATCCCCGATAGTTTTGCCACTTTCCGCAAAAAGATAGAGCGAGATAGTTCGGTACGTACCATAGTACCCGCTCCCGAGCGTATTAACACACCGGCTATAACCGATGCGGGCGAGATCCCTGCAATGCCAGCTTTGGGTTTGGATGAACCGGTTGCTGATCCGCGTGATCATTTCCACTTTACGGGTGGCGAAACGGTGGCGCAGGAACGCCTGCAGCAATACTTCCTTAATTTTGATTATGCCGTTAATGGTAAAAACGTACGCAACGCCACTTCGGGGTCGCAGCTTTCGCCATGGTTAACCTTTGGCTGTATATCGCCGCGACAAGTTTACCACGAGGCTATTAAGCACGAACACCATACCAACCACTCGCTGATATTGGAATTGCTTTGGCGTGATTACTTCCGCTTTATGTTTAAAAAGTATGGCAACCAGTTTTTTAAAGCCGATGGATTTAAGGATGAAGCCCCGGTTGTAAGTGCCGACCAGCACGCGCTGTTAGAGCATTGGAAAAGCGGCAGCACAGGCATCCCCTTTGTTGATGCCTGTATGCACGAGTTAAACGCCACCGGCTATATTAACAATTACTGCCGCCAAAGCGTAGCCATATATTTGGTACGGGATATGAAGGTAGACTGGACCAAGGGCGCCGCCTATTTTGAGGAGCAATTGATAGATTACTCGCCCGCCAGCAACTGGGGCAACTGGGCCTTTATAGCCGGTGTAGGCAGCGACCCGCGCGATAATAAATACTTTAACAATACCAAACCCGCTACCGAACACGACCCTAAGGAAGAATTTATCCAAACCTGGCTGCCCGCCACAGGTGCCGAGCTGGACGCGTTGATGGGATAGTATTGCAGAGGCGGATAATTGCACCTCCAGTTTGCAAGGCCGGCCGGCATAATGCGAGATATAAGTAGGTGCCTCTACGGGAAAATTATTTCCTCGAAAAAATATACTATTTCCCAAAAACCAACGTATATTTATTATTATGAATCTGTTCGAGCAATTCACGGTTATTATAGGTGTTTTGGCCATTTTATTTGAAGGCTGGGACTATGTGCGCAATTACTTCCGCAAAATATTGCATTAATTAAGTAGATAATTTATCACCGCATAAAAAAAGCGCCCCAATATTGAGGCGCTTTTTATCTTTCTGACTTTCGGTCTTCCCGTCTTTCGGATTATATTATATCCCAAAAGCAGTTTTTACCTTGTCTACATAATCCAGTTTTTCCCAGGTAAACAGTTCCACTACTTTGTCAATAGAAGTGCCATCGGGGCTGTAAAATGTTTTGGTTACGGTTTGGCTTGGTTTACCAAAGTGGCCGTAAGCAGCAGTTTCGCTGTATATTGGGTTACGCAGTTTAAAACGGGTTTCAATAGCGTACGGGGTCATGTTAAAAATGCTTTCAACCTTGGTTGCAATTTCGCCGTCGGTTAAGCCAACTTTGCCGGTACCGTAAGTGTTTACGTAAATACCCATAGGCTGGGCAACACCAATAGCGTAGCTTACCTGCACCAATACCTCGTTACAAACACCGGCAGCTACCAGGTTTTTAGCAATGTGGCGGGTGGCATAAGCAGCCGAGCGGTCAACCTTTGATGGGTCTTTACCGCTAAATGCACCACCACCGTGCGCGCCTTTGCCACCGTAGGTATCTACTATGATTTTGCGACCGGTTAAGCCGGTATCGCCATGCGGGCCACCAATAACAAATTTACCAGTAGGATTAATATGGTATTTAATCTGGTCGTTAAAAAAGTGGGCGTATTTCTCGTACTTAGCTTTTACACGCGGGATCAGGATATTGATCAAATCGCTGCTGATTTTGGCCAGCATTGCTTTTTCTTCGTCAAAATCGTCGTGTTGGGTTGATATTACAATCGCGTCGATACGGATAGGCTGATTGTTATCATCATACTCCAGCGTTACCTGCGATTTTGCATCCGGACGCAGGTATTTAATTTCGCCCATTTCGCGGCGTAATACAGCCAGCTCTAATAAAAGCGCGTGGGCAATATCCAAAGCTAAAGGCATATAGTTATCAGTTTCGATAGTGGCATAGCCAAACATCATACCCTGGTCGCCGGCGCCTTGTTCTTCCTTACTTTTACGGTCAACACCTTGGTTAATATCAGGCGATTGCTCGTGAATAGCCGATAATACACCGCAGCTGCTGCCATCAAACATGTACTCGCCTTTGGTATAACCAATTTTATTGATCACATCACGGGCAATTTTTTGTACATCTAAGTAAGCTTTTGATTTTACCTCGCCGGCTAAAATTACCTGCCCGGTGGTTACCAGGGTTTCGCAAGCCACTTTCGATTCGGGGTCGAATGCTAAAAAGTTATCAATTAACGCGTCGGAGATCTGGTCGGCAACTTTGTCCGGGTGCCCTTCGGATACTGATTCTGATGTGAATAAATATGGCATAATTTTTTATATAAAATATTGTACGAAAGGCGGGGCGAAACGGATTGCAATTGAAAAAAGCATGAGTTTTTTAGCACTTTTTTACGTGGTTGCAATCCAACCCTGTTAACAGGGTATCAAATCAGTCCACTTTCAACCGCAAATGTAAAACAATTTTACAAAAGCCGAAAATAGGTTAGTTTTGTGCGCTGAAAAAAACACCGATTGAAAAGTAAAATATTATTCATTATCAACCCGGTATCGGGGGGCAAAAAAAAAGACGCGGTACCGGGGCTTATCCAACAGCACCTGGATAGCGCCAAATACGAGTATGCCATAGTATATACTACCGGTGTTGCCCATGGCCGCAAGCTGGCTGCCGAAGCTGCAGGCGAGTATGATGTTGTAGTGGCCGTAGGCGGCGATGGTACCGTTAACGAGATAGCATCGGCCCTGATAGGCACCAACACCGTGCTTGGGGTTATCCCCTTTGGATCGGGCAATGGCCTGTCGCGGTTTTTAAGCATCCCAATGGATATTGTGGGCGCAATTAAAAATATTAATAATGCCCGTGTAGAAACCATTGATGCCGGCCAGCTGAATGGCAAATACTTTTTTAATATGGCCGGTATGGGTTTTGATGCCCATATTAGCGAAGTATTCTCGCACGATAAAAAGCGTGGCTTTGGCGCTTATATTAAATCATCGTTTAAGGAAATTACCAACTATAAATCCGAAACTTATCAGCTGGATATCGACGGAAAGGCGTATACCAAACAAGCTTTTATGCTCAGTTTCGCCAATTCATCGCAATATGGCAACAACGCGCATATATCGCCTTACGCGTCGGTGCAGGATGGCTTGCTGGATGTTTGCGTTGTGAAACCGTTCCCGCTGTATATGTTTATTGTGATGGGCTTGCGCATGTTTACCAAAACCACCGAAGGATCAAAATATGTGGAGATCATCCGCGGCAAGCAAATTACCGTGAAGCGCGAAAAGGAGGGGCCTATCCACCTGGATGGCGAACCCCGCATAATGGGTGCCGATATTAAGGTAGAAGTTTTACCCGCGGCATTAAAATTAATTACAGGCAGTACTTATAAAGCTAAATAAGCATGTCAAAAAAAAATAAAAGCACCGGCGGCATCATGTATTCAACCGATCCGGGTTTTACGCCTCAGGCCAATCCTCAGCCATCATCAAGCACACTGCCACCGCAACAGCAAAACCTGCGTATTTTCCTCGACCGTAAAGGCGGCGGCAAAATGGTAACCGCCATTGCTGGTTTTGTAGGCAGCGAGGCCGATATGGAAGTGCTGGGCAAAAAGCTAAAAAGCAAATGCGGCGTAGGCGGTTCGGTAAAAGATTTTGAGATATTGATACAAGGCGACCATCGCGATAAGGTACTGGCCCTGCTGTTGGCTGATGGATATAAGGCTAAGAAGGCGGGCGGGTAGTGTATGCGAATCATCCTTACCAATTGGGTTAATATACTTGGTGTGTTTTTGACTGTATTTTGCTTTACTCTTTTTGAAAATATGCTTGATGAAAGCTTATCTTATAATTTACTACCATCAGCGTTTTCTGCTTTAATTCTCGTTTGCCTTTATGGAATGATGTTTTGGGCTTACTTCTTATTGTCTTTAATTATATTAGACCTGTTGCTGATCGCGAAGAGAAAAAACCTGATAACGATGTTATTAGTAGAGTGGTTAATCATAGCCGCCCCTTTTACCTACGGGATACTTATTTATAAGCAATGGATTTTTTTAGTAGCTATTATCGCGTTTTTAATTACACAGCTAATGCGTAAAAGGCTTATTGTTAAAATTATTCTATAATAAATTTGCCTAGCCCTTGCTGCAATTTGGGCGTTGCCTGCGGCCCGGGCTATCCGTTCCAAGTCCTCGCCAGGCACTCGCGCAGGCCAGTCGGCTCCGGGCTTTACACTACTATCCCTAACGCTTTATTGTCTGAACCTTGATTAAACCCGATTCACGTAATTCCCAGGATTTCATTGGTGTGTTTTATGGCCTTTTAATTTAGAAATACTTGTTCAAGTAGTTTTACCTTAGTGTATTTAGCTTGTTGTTTAAGTAATTAATTTACAGGTGTTTATGATAGTGTAAAATCTACATAATTGAAATATTTATTAAAATTTTCTTGGTTAGTGGGCATATAAATTACTATGTTTGCATAGCTTTTATAAACCAATTTAATGAAGAAAATCGCTAACCAACTACCTGACCTGGGGTATTTAAACCTGGGCCAGGCTAAGGAAGTATTTTACCAACTTACCCCTGCTCAACTTGTTCAATCGGCCCTTAAACGTAACGAAGGCACCCTTGCCGATTCGGGCGCTTTAGCTATCGATACCGGCAAGTTTACAGGCCGCTCGCCTAAAGACCGCTTTATTGTGGAAGATGATATTACACGTAATACCGTTTGGTGGGGAGATGTGAACATTAAATTTGACGCTGTAAAATTTGATAACCTGTTTAATAAAATGACTACTTACCTGGGTGGTAAAGAATTTTTTGTACGCGATGCTTGTGCCTGCGCTAACGAAAAATACCACCTTGATGTACGCGTAATTACCGAAACTGCCTACCAAAACCTGTTTGTACACCACCTGTTTATCCGCCCCGAACTGGTAGACCCAAAATCGAAACCCGAGTGGACGATTATAGCCGCACCCGGTTTTATGGCCGACCCTGAATTGGATGGTACCCGGCAGGAAAATTTCTCGATCATCAGCTTCAGCAAAAAAATGATATTGGTTGGCGGTTCGGGCTATACCGGCGAGATCAAGAAAGGCATCTTCTCGGTATTGAACTTTATTTTACCGCACGATAAAAAGGTACTTTCCATGCATTGCTCGGCCAATGTGGGCGCTAAAGGCGATACAGCTATCTTTTTTGGCCTTTCGGGTACCGGCAAAACCACTTTAAGCGCCGACCCTGAACGTAACCTTATTGGCGATGATGAACACGGCTGGAGCGATTATACCATCTTTAACTTTGAAGGTGGCTGCTACGCCAAATGTATTAACCTAACGGCCGAAAGCGAACCGCAGATTTTTAACGCCATTAGGTTTGGTTCGCTGCTGGAGAATGTAAATTTTTATAAAGGTACCAGCCGCGTAAACTTTGCCGATGTAGAAAAAACCGAAAATACCCGTGTATCTTACCCGTTAAATTATATCAGCAACGCGGTGATCCCATCTATCGGGGCATCGCCAAAAAATATATTTTTCCTTACGGCCGATGCCTTTGGTATCCTGCCGCCTATATCAAAACTAACGCCCGAGCAGGCCATGTACCACTTTATATCGGGCTATACCGCTAAGGTTGCCGGTACTGAAGATGGCATTGTACACCCCGAAGCTACCTTTTCGGCCTGTTTTGGTAAGGCCTTTTTACCTTTGCACCCTGTAGCTTACGCGCGTTTGCTTGGCCGTAAAATAAAAGAACACGATGTAAACGTATGGCTAATTAATACCGGCTGGACAGGCGGCGCTTTTGGTACCGGCAAACGCATGCGCCTTAAATATACCCGCGCTATGATAACCGCCGCCCTAAACGGCGAGCTGGATAATGTGCATTTTCAACAGCACCAGGTATTTGGCGTAAACATACCTTTAAACTGCCCCAACGTACCCGATCATATCCTTAACCCCCGTAAAACCTGGGCCAACCCCGATGAATACGACGAGCGCGCTAACGATCTTGCCGCGCTGTTTGTAAAAAACTTTGAACAGTACGCCAAGTACAGTACCCCCGAAATTTTAAATGCAGGCCCTTCAAATACTATATCTTTAGTTACTATATCAGTTTAGTTACATACATTTTTGTTTGTATTCTTGCTAATCTTAAAAAAAATAGTTTTTATTGTAAAAAATTGTCCGTCACAAAGACAATTTTTTTGTTTAGTGTCGTTATTAAGTGGTAATTATTACCAACTTTACAAAAGCGCACATTAAATAATTATTAATAATAACAAATTGGGTTTTTTTCTATTAATAAAATTATAAATTTGTTATTCGCCAAAAGCACATTTAATTAACTTATAACATATAAACAAAAACTAAAAACTAAATTTTAAAAGTAATGGCAAACGCACCAAAACCAACTACACCTGCTACTAAAAAAGAAGGCGGCTCAGGATCCGGCATTTTCGCAACACTGGTAATCCCTATCTGTTTTATCATCGCACTCTTACTATTCCTGTTTGTTTTGGGTGATCCAAGTCACTACAAAGGCGGAGATGTTGTTAACGGCGAACCTACCGACTACTTTGGTACTGTACACAAAGGCGGCGTTATTGTACCGGTATTGATGACCATGTTATTAATGCTGATCGTTTTTTCTATCGAGCGTTTTGTGGTTATCGGCAAAGCTTCGGGTACAAGCAGCGTTGATTCATTTGTTCACAAGATCCAGGTTTTCTTAAACCAGGGTAACATTGATGCTGCAAGTGCAGAGTGCGACAAGCAAAAAGGCTCTGTAGCTAACGTAATTAAATCGGGTTTAAAGAAATACAAAGAAATGGAAGCTGAGGCAACGCTTGACGTTGACCAAAAAACTTTAGCTATCCAAAAAGACATCGAAGAAGCAACTGCTTTAGAAATGCCAATGCTGGAGCAAAACTTAACTATCATAGCTACACTGGTATCTATTGGTACACTGTTAGGTTTGTTAGGTACAGTAACCGGTATGATCAAGGCCTTCCAGGCACTGGGTGCATCAGGTGCTCCAAGCCAATCGGCCCTTGCGGTAGGTATCTCTGAAGCGTTGATCAATACCGCTTTAGGTATCAGTACTTCGGCTTTCTCAATTATCATGTACAACATCTTTACATCAAAAATTGACAGCCTTACTTACGCTATTGACGAAACAGGATTCAGCATCGTACAAACATTTGCTGCATCTCACAAAAACAAATAAAATTTAGTGCATAATTAATACCCGGCCCTGTGCCGGGTATTATATCACCATTCCACTAACTTTTATTTAATTAAACGACATTATGCCAAGAGTAAAGATTCCAAGAAAGAGCACAGCGATTGACATGACGGCCATGTGCGACGTTGCCTTCCTGTTGCTTACTTTCTTTATATTAACAGCAAAACCACGTACAGATGACCCAATCCCGGTAGATCAGCCGGCTGCGGCCATAACCACTCAGTTGCCGGAATCGGATGTTGCAGTACTAACAGTTGGCCAAAAGAAAATATTTTTTGGCGTTGAAGGTGCCGAGATCCGCAAGCAAACGCTGGCTAAAATGGGTGAAAAATACAAAATCACATTTACTGCAGACGAGGCTAACAAGTTTGCGGCCCTGCCTACCTTTGGTGTGGATATCAATTCATTAAAGCAGTTTTTAGCACTTAGCGCTGATGATAGAAAGCAGTATGTACAAAAGGGGATTCCTATTGATACTACCGATAATAACCAGTTGTTTGACTGGGTAAAGCAATCCCGTATTGTTACTGCAAGTTTAGATACTAAAGAAATGAAAGTGGCTATTAAAGGCGACAGCAAAGAAGAGTATCCAACTATTGCAATGATCATTAAAGTTTTGCAAAAACAAAAAGTTAACAAATTTGCGTTAATAACTAACGTTAAAACCGTAGCAAAATAAAACATGGCAGAATTAGATACCTCCGGAGGGGGTAAAAAAGGCGGCGGGAAAGTAAGAACCAAAAAGAAATCGACACGCGTTGACTTAACAGCGATGGTGGATTTGGCCTTTTTGCTGGTTACTTTCTTTATGCTAACTACCACCCTTAACAAACCCAAGGCTATGGACTTGGTAATGCCCGATAAAGACATAAAACAACCACTGGACCAGTTAGCTGTGCCCGAATCGCGTACATTAACCATTCTATTAGGTGCAAATAATAAAATAGAATGGTACCGCGGCTTACCGGGTAAGTTTATTGGTGCCCCTACAACCGATAACTTCGGTAAAAACGGCATCCGTAAAACACTGATAGAAATTAAGCAAAAAATATTTGAGGAGTCGGGCGGTAAGCCTATGATCGTGCTGGTTAAACCCAGTGATAAATCGGTTTACAAAAACATGGTTGATATCATGGACGAATTAAATATCGCTAAAGTTGATATCCGTGCTATTGTTGACATTTTACCAGGTGAAATTGATCTGTTAAAACGGGATAGTAATTACTAAAAAATAAAAACTAAGATTTTAGTTGTTTATTAAATAATAAACTATATCTTTAGTCGTTAAATAATTAAAACAAAACACCATGTCCATGTTAGGCTCAAAATTAGATATTCTAAAACCCGAGTGGCTTGAGATTGTTTTTAATAATAGGAACAAAAGTTACGGAGCATACGAGTTAAGGAAGCAAAACCCTAAAAGCACTGTTAAGGCGCTTGTTATTACGCTTATCCTTTTCGTTGTAGCTGTTTCGGCACCTACTATCATCAACAAAATCAAGGGCTTTATACCAAAAGCCAAAGAGAAAGTTAAAATAGTTGAGGTGGTATTACCACCGCCACCCCCGGATGCTGCGAAGAAACCACCTCCGCCGCCACCCGAACCACCAAAACCAAAGGTTGAGCAGATGCGTTTCCCGCCTCCTGTAGTAAAACCTGATAACGAGGTGAAAGAAAAAGATCCGCCAACAGTGGAAGAGTTAAAGGTAGCCGATCCAGGTCCGAAAGATCAGAAAGGTGACCCAACCGCAGCCATCCGTATAGATGAACCTGTAGGTAACTCGGATACCAAGGCAGTTACCGAAGACGTGAACGAAATTTTTACAGCTGTAGAGCAAAGCGCGGAGTTTCCGGGCGGTTTAGATAAGTTTGGCGCTTACTTAGGTAAAAACATCCGTTATCCGGCCGTAGCCCGCGAAAACAACGTACAAGGTAAAGTATTCCTTCAGTTTGTTGTTGAACGCGATGGTAGCTTAACCGATATTAAAGTAGTACGCGGTATAGGCAGCGGTTGCGATGAAGAAGCAGTACGTGTTATTAAGGCTTCACCAAAATGGAAGCCAGGTATGCAAAACGGCCGTGCCGTTCGTCAGCAATATACAGTTCCGATTAGCTTCACTTTAGCGGAACAATAAGCTATATTAATGTCTTATTTTTATAAACGTGAGCAAAAATCGCCCCCAAGGCGGTTTTTGCTTATTATAGGAATTGCCCTGTTAGTAAGCATTAGCGCGTTTGGGTTAATGATATTGCTTTGGGATAAGTTAGCTGTAGCAATGGGTTTAACAACCTGGAACCGTACCGGTTTTGGCATAATATGTATCCTATACGCCATACTCCGTAGTTCGCGGCTGATATTTAAGAAAAGGGATGTTGATGAACAGTAAAAAATTTATATTGCTTATTGTTTGTTGTGTTACACTGTCGGTTTTGTGGCAGGCATGCAAGCAAAGGGGCAAAGTTACTACCGATACCTTTATGAGTGGCAAAGCCGATTTTTTAATTGACGAATCGTGCGCGCCCATTGTTGATGAAGAAGCCTACATTTTTAAGGCATTGTATCCACTGGCTAAACCCAGGTTACTTTACAAAACCGAAAATGATGTATTAAGGCTGTTGCTTAACGATAGTATAACATTTGCTATCATGACAAGAAATTTAACACCGGCCGAAGCAAAGCTAATGAAGGAGCATACCTTACCGGCCGAGGTAAACAAGTTTGCAGTTGATGCGGTAACGCTGATTGTGAACGAAGGATCAAAAGATACGCTCATCACCGTATCCGAAATCAAAAACATGCTGGTTGGCAAATCAAAAACGGATAAGGATATTGTGTTTGACAATCCAAACTCCAGCCTGGTGCGGTACCTGAAGGAACTGGCCGGCAGCGCGGAGTTAAAGGCAAAAAATGTATACGCGTTAAAATCAAATAAAGAGGTGATCAGATATGTAAGCAGCCACCCAAATGCCATTGGCATTACCGGCTTTGCATGGCTGAATGACCCCGATGAGGATTACGCGGATGCCGTTAAAAAGGTAAAGATAGTAGGCGTTAAGGATGACAGCCGGAAAGATGACATTGGTTTTACTAAACCATCGCAGGAAACCCTGGCTCTAAAACAATATCCGCTTACCCGCGATTTATATATCATCAATTGCTCGGGTACGCAGGGTTTAGGCACAGGATTTGCATCATTTATATTAAGTGACAGGGGGCAAAGGATAATTTTAAAATCGGGGCTGTTGCCTGATTCTATACCCGGTAGGGAAATAAATATTGTTAAACAGTAAACTAAAACTATAAATAGAGCCATGAAAATGATTAAAAAAGTAGCGATGTCTGTAACGGCACTGGTATTTATAGGTTCATCAATTTTTGCGCAAAGCCTCGCCGACGCCAAAAAAGCTATTGACGCCGAACAATATCAGAAAGCTAAATCAATGCTGAAAAACCTAACGGTTACGCAACCAACCAGCGACGAGAACTGGTTTTACCTGGGTTGGGTATATGTAAAGCAGGATTATTCTGATTCTGCTAAAACAGCCTTTAATAAGGGTGTAGCCATCAATCCAAAATCGGCCTTAAATTATGCCGGTTTAGGCGCTGTTGCCCGGTTAGATAAAGACCAGGCCGGTGCAACATCAAACTTTAACCAGGCCCTAACCTTAGCCGGTAAGGATACCAAGCCATACATGTATGTAGGTAAAAGCTACCTACTGCTGGTATCGCCTGCTACCGTGGTTACACAGGCTAACGCCGATGCTGCAATTGCTGTGTTAGAAAAAGGCAAAACGGTTAACCCGAAAGCAAAGGATGCCGAACTGATGGTAACACTGGGCGATGCTTATGTTTCGCAACTAAAAAGCAGCGATGCTTATAAAAACTACTCGGACGCGTTGGGCGCCGATCCAAAATCACTGACCGCTAACGTAGCCGAAGGTGTACTGTGGAGATTGGCCAACAACTGGGAATCGGCCGCTAACCAGTTTAAGGCTGCCTTAGCTATCGACCCTAACTACGGCCCCGCTTACCGCGAATGGGCTGAAACTGATTTGCGCCAGGCAAAAAATGATATTAAAGTAGCATCCGATAAGGTGAAAGAAGCTGTAGAATACTACAGGAAATATTTAAGCCTGACAGATATGTCGATAGAATCGCAAATGCGTTATGCCGACTTTTTGGTAAACCTGGGCGATTATAAAGCTTTACAGGAAACAGCAGCACAACTGGCTAAATACGCTAACACTAACCTGCGTGTTTACCGCTACTTAGGTTATGCTGCTTACGAAAATAAGGATTACCCTGCAGGTTTAACCGCCTTAAATAAATGGATTAGCCAGGCTGGTGAAAAACGTGTTTTAGCTAATGATTACATGTACCTTGGCCGCTTACAATTGGCGAGTGGTGATTCAGCTGGTATCCAAAGCTTAAAAAAGGCTTATCAGATGGACAGCACTAAAGCTGATGTGTTTTTGGAAATTGCAAACAATGCCCGTCTTAAAAATCAATATTTAGCTGCGGCAAATGCTTATCAAGATTACTTTGATAAATCGCATAAAGGCGGACTGTTGGATCACTATTATCAAGCTATAAGTTATTTCTATTCATTTGATGCCAATAGTGCAAAGTCAGATTCTACCTTATTGACTAAAGCCGATTCTGCATTTAGTTATGTAAACAAAAAAGCAGCAGCTCCTGTACCTGATGCGGTGATGTATAGAGCTTATATTGCTGATTTAAAAGATGCAGATCGTAATAACATAAAAGGTTTAGCAAGACCATACTACGAACAATATATTTCTTTGGTTGGCTCTAAAGCTACCTTGGTGGATAAGGAAAAGAGATATTTAGCATCATGCTACGTTTACTTAGCTACCATTTATGAGTATAAGGATAAGGATGATGCCAAAACATTAGAAGCTTATACTAAAGCTAAGGATTATGATCCTACTAATAAGCAGGTAATAGCTTACTTTGCGCGTAAACCCGCGGCAAAGGCAGTTAAATAAAGTATAAATTTTAATACAAATGGAAAAGCTCCCCGGTACTATCCCGGGGAGCTTTTTTTATAAGCACTACATTATTATATTTGCGGCATGGAAGCACAAAGTTCGGCAATTAACTATTTGCCTATCATTATACAAATGCTGGTAGCAGTTGGGTTTGCGGTAGGTACCATGTTTGCAACACACAAACTTGGCCCTAAACGTAAAACAGCAGATAAGCTAACCCCGTTCGAGTCGGGTATCGAAGTAATCGGCAACGCGCGCACGCCTATATCCATTAAGTACTTTTTGGTGGCAATTTTATTTGTGCTGTTTGATGTGGAAGTAATATTTATGTACCCATGGGCGGTAAATTTCAGGGAGATGGGTGTAAAGGGCTTGGTAGAGATGTTTATTTTTATGGGTACACTACTGCTGGGCTTTATCTATATCCTGAAAAAGAAAGCATTGGATTGGGATTAAACCCCAGACCCCTCCCAACCCTCCCCGAAAGGGAGGGCCAAAAGAGATTCTTCCCTTCGGGGAGATTCAGAGGGGTGAGGGTGATTTCTTTAGATTGATTCTAAATACGTTTACCTCATCATAGTGTACTTTTAACAACGTTTAATTATTGTAAATTTGTCAGTCGGTTTTTTTGCCGGCAGGCTTTATTTATTTGTTGAATTCAATGAGTGATATTCAGATTGTTGAAGCTCCTCCGGGTGTAGAAGGTTCCGGTTTTTTTGCCACCAAGCTTGATAAGGCGGTTGGTTTGGCACGATCATACTCTTTATGGCCATTGCCATTTGCCACCTCGTGCTGCGGTATCGAGTTTATGGCAACTATGGCATCCCACTACGATCTTTCCCGTTTCGGTGCCGAGCGCTTGAGTTTTTCGCCGCGCCAGGCCGATCTGTTGATGGTGATGGGTACCATATCTAAAAAAATGGGACCGGTTTTGCGCCAGGTTTACCTGCAAATGGCCGAACCACGCTGGGTAATGGCTGTTGGCGCCTGCGCATCAAGCGGCGGGATATTTGATACCTATTCGGTTTTACAGGGAATTGATGAAGTAATCCCGGTAGATGTTTACGTACCCGGCTGCCCGCCACGCCCCGAAGCTATTATTGATGGCTTTATGCAGATCCAAAAACTGGTTCAAACCGAATCAGGCCGCAGGCGCGAATCGCCGGAATATCAAAAATTATTAGCATCATACGGCATCCAATAAATGAGTACTATTAGCAACGAACAGATTATTGGATCCATCGCCGCTAAATTTGGCGATACCGTATTGATACATGGCGAACCTTACGGCTTGCTAACGGTTGAGACCAGCCGCGAGCAGATCATCGGCCTGTTAACTTTCCTTAAAGAGGATACCACACTGAAGTTTGGCTTTTTAACCGACATTACCGCCGTGCATTACCCCGACCTGGAAAAGCAGATTGGTGTAGTTTACCACCTGCACAGCTTGCAAAATAATATCCGCATCCGCATTAAGGTGTTTATGGCCGATGGCGATGTGCATATCCCCAGCGCTACCGTTTTATGGGAAGGCGCTAACTGGATGGAACGCGAGACTTACGACTTTTTTGGTGTAGATTTTGTTGGTCACCCTGATTTAAGAAGAATATTAAATGTTGACGACATGACGGTTTTCCCGATGCGCAGAGAGTATCCGCTGGAAGACCCTAACCGTGTTGATAAAAAAGATTACTTTTTCGGACGATAGCAAATGCATAACCATCCTGTATTTACAGATAACGACCCGCAAAGCGAGCTTTCTACCCTTAACCTGGGGCCTACGCATCCGGCCACGCATGGCGTTTTCCAAAACGTGCTGCAGTTGGATGGCGAGCGTATTGTAAGCGGCGTATCCACCATCGGGTATATTCACCGGGCATTTGAAAAAATTGCCGAACACCGCCCGTTTTACCAAATCACCCCGCTAACCGACAGACTGAACTACTGCTCGTCGCCCATTAACAACATGGGCTGGCACATGACGGTAGAGAAACTGCTGAATATCCAGTTACCAAAACGGGTAGATTACCTGCGCATTATTATTATGGAACTGGCCCGCATATCCGACCATATTGTATGTAACGGTGTATTGGGTGTTGATACCGGCGCTTTCACCGGTTTCCTGTATATGATGGAACACCGCGAGGCTATTTATGAAATTTATGAAGAGATCTGCGGATCGAGGCTGACCACTAATGTGGGCCGTATAGGTGGTTTCGAGCGTAATTTTAACGATATATTTTTCCGCAAAGTGCGCAAGTTCCTGGTTGATTTCCCTACTGGCTTGGCCGAGTTTGAGGCCTTGTTTAACCGCAACCGCATTTTTATCGACCGTACCAAAGGTGTTGCCGAAGTTACTGCCGAAGCAGCCTTAAGCTATAGCTGGACAGGCCCGTTGCTGCGTGCTGCCGGTGTAGATTACGATGTTAGGGCTATGAACCCATACTCCAGCTACCAGGATTTGGATTTTGAAATTCCGGTTGGTACCAGCGGTGATGTTTACGACCGCTTTTTGGTGCGTAACGAAGAAATGAAGCAAAGCATGCGCATGATTGAGCAATGCTTAAAGCTGATTGAAAAAGAAGATTCAACTATTTTCCATGCGGATGTGCCGGCCTATTACCTGCCACCAAAAGAAGAAGTTTATAATAATATGGAAGCTTTGATCTATCACTTTAAAATAGTGATGGGCGAGGTAGAAACCCCTGTTGGCGAAGTATACCACTCGGTAGAGGGCGCTAACGGCGAATTAGGTTTTTATTTGGTTAACGATGGCGGCCGCTCGCCGTACCGTTTGCATTTCCGCAGGCCAAGCTTCATTAATTACCAGATGTATGCCCCTATGAGCCGCGGCATGCTATTATCTGACGCGATTATTAACATGAGTAGTTTAAACGTTATAGCCGGGGAGTTAGATGCTTAAAGTTGAAGATACACAAGCGCCTGTAACATTTAGCGCTGAGCTGATTGCTCAGTTTGCTGATATAGTGAGCAGGTATCCGGAAGGCAAGCAAAAATCGGCTTTATTACCTATCCTGCATTTGGTGCAGGCCGAGTACGGTTGGTTAAGCCCGCCTGCTATGGATAAGGTTGCCGAATATTTAAACATCTTACCTATCGAGGTTTATGAGGTGGCTACATTTTACAGCATGTATTTTATGCGCCCGCAAGGCAAATACGTACTGGAAGTTTGCCGCACCGGCCCCTGCGAAATTGTTGGCGCGGGCAAGATCATGGATCATATTGAAAGCGCATTGGGTGTGAAAGAAGGCGAAGTTACTGCCGATGGTTTGTTTAGCTGGCGCGGGGTAGAATGTTTAGCCGCCTGTGGTTATGCCCCGGTATTGCAAATAGGCCCCGAATATACTTTCTACGAGAATTTAACTAACGAATCGGTAGATAAACTGATAGGTGACCTTAAAGCTAAAGCAAGTAATTAGCGCGTCATTGCGAGGTACGAAGCAATCCTCGATAAGCAGAGACGTAATGCAAGCCGAGGATTGCTTCGTACCTCGCAATGACGAGACGGAGAATGAATAGAGACACATGATTGTGTCAGACAAAAGGATAAAATGAAAGAATTAAATACAAGAACAACGCTGATACTTTGGGATATTGCCCTGATAGCGGGCATTGTGCTTTTGGTTTTTAAATTAATTCCTGAAAATTATTTAGTGATGACGGGATTTTTAACCGCCATAATACTATCAAACACTGTAAGAAATCATATTGCCGCTTATAAAATAACCGGTAAAATATATTAGCCGTAATGGGACGCAAATTATTATTAGAACATATCAACGTACCCGGCATCAATACTTTTGATGTTTACCGCCAGAAAGGCGGCTATGCCGCTGTAGAAAAGGCTTTGAAAAAACTAACACCCGAAGAAGTGGTGGAAGAAGTTAAAAAGTCGGGTTTACGCGGGCGTGGTGGCGCCGGTTTCCCTACCGGGATGAAATGGGGCTTTTTGGCTAAGCCTGAAGGTGTTGCCCGTTACCTGGTTTGCAACGCAGATGAATC
This sequence comes from Bacteroidota bacterium, assembly GCA_040389105.1. Taxonomy (GTDB): domain Bacteria; phylum Bacteroidota; class Bacteroidia; order Sphingobacteriales; family Sphingobacteriaceae; genus Mucilaginibacter. Next base: position 45,871 of record JAZKAO010000022.1, on the reverse strand, counting down.
GGAACCCGGTACTTTTAAGGATCGTTACCTGATGACCTATATCCCTCACTTGCTCATCGAGGGGATGATCATCGGCAGTTACGCTTTGGGCGCAAAAGTATCGTACATATATGTTCGTGGTGAAATGATGCCGCAGATCCGCATCCTGGAAAAGGCCATTGCCGAAGCCAAAGCTGCCGGATTTTTAGGTAAAAATATATTAGGTACCGGTTACGACCTGGAACTGTACGTGCAGCCCGGTGGCGGCGCCTACATTTGCGGCGAAGAAACGGCCCTGCTGGAATCGCTGGAAGGCAAGCGTGGCAACCCGCGTATCAAACCGCCATTCCCGGCTATAGCCGGTTTGTATGGCTGCCCTACCGTAGTAAATAACGTAGAATCAATTGCTGCCGTTGTGCCTATTATTAATGATGGTGCCGATGAGTATGCTAAAATAGGTATCGGCCGTAGTACCGGTACTAAACTGATATCGGCCGGTGGCAACGTACGTAAACCCGGTGTTTACGAAATTGACCTTGGCCTGCCTGTTGAAGAATTTTTATACAGCGACGAATATTGCGGCGGTATAGCCAACGGTAAACGCCTGAAGGCGGTAGTGGCCGGCGGTTCGTCGGTACCGATTTTGCCTGCTAACCTGTTTATGAAAACCGTTAACGGCGAAGGCCGCCTGATGAGCTATGAAAGCTTAGCTGATGGTGGTTTTGTGAGTGGTACGATGATGGGTTCGGGCGGTTTTATCGCTTATGACGAGGACCAGTGCATTGTGCGCAATACCTGGAACTTTACCCGTTTTTATCACCACGAAAGTTGCGGGCAATGTTCGCCTTGTCGCGAGGGTACGGGCTGGATGGAAAAGGTTTTGCACCGCCTGGAATACGGTCACGGCAAAATGAGTGACATGGACCTGTTGGTTGACGTATCGAAAAAAATTGAAGGAAATACCATTTGTCCGCTGGGTGACGCGGCTGCATGGCCGGTGGCCAGCGCTATCCGCCACTTCAGGGATGAGTTTGAGTGGCATGTAACTAACGCGTCGACGGCGGTAAACAGCAATTACGGTTTGGCTCATTACGCCGATCCGCTGCCGAAGCCGGAAGAGAAAGTCGCATAGAACGTAGAGCCACATATTTGTGGCTTCCGTTAGCAGAGCAGAAACGCAAATATGGCGTATGTGACCTGCAAACCTGAGCCACAAATATGTGGCTCTACAGAGTAGAAAGAAAAAGAATTTTTGACGATCATAAAATGTCAGATAAACATAAAGTAACCATAGACGGGATAGCCATTGAGGTAGATGCCGGAACAAGCATCCTGAATGCCGCGAGGCTGATAGGGGGCGATATTGTTCCGCCTGCTATGTGCTATTACTCTAAGCTGGAAGGCAGCGGTGGTAAATGCCGTACTTGTTTGGTGCAGGTAAGCAAAGGGTCGGATAAGGACCCGCGCCCTATGCCCAAGCTGGTAGCCAGTTGCCGTACCCCAATAATGGATGGCATGGAAGTAAAAAACATCACATCGCCCGAGGTTATTGAGGCCCGTAAAGGTGTGGTGGAAATGCTTTTAATTAACCACCCGTTGGATTGTCCGATATGTGACCAGGCCGGCGAATGTGACCTGCAGAATTTAGGTTATGAGCACGGCGCGGCTAAAACCCGTTACGAGTTTGACCGCCGTACGTTCGAGAAAATTGATATCGGCGATAAGATCCAACTGCACATGACGCGTTGCATATTATGCTACCGCTGCGTATTCACTGCCGATCAAATTACCAACACCCGCCTCCACGGAATCTTAAACCGTGGCGATCATTCTGAAATTTCTACCTATATCAGCAAAGCGGTTGATAACGATTTCTCGGGTAACGTTATTGATGTTTGCCCGGTAGGTGCTTTAACCGATAAAACTTTCCGCTTTAAAAACCGTGTTTGGTTCACCAAGCCGGTAGAAGCACACCGCGATTGCGACCATGAAAATTGCAATGGTAAGGTAACGCTTTGGTATAAGGGCGAGGATGTGATTAGGGTAACCGCACGCAAAGATGTTTACGGCGAGGTTGAGGAATTTATTTGCAATACCTGCCGTTTTGATAAAAAGAAAACCAGCGATTGGGTAATTGAAGGCCCGCGCAATGTTTCCAACAAATCGGTGATCAGCAGTAACCATTATACCATGCTGCACCCGCTGCCGGTGGTGAAAACCAACCCGCTGTTGCAGGAAGCCAATAAGGAACAATTTGAACGAGATACACGCTTATAATGTTAACATCCGAATTAATTATAAAAGCAATACTGGTGGTGGTTATTTTTGCCATTAGTTTGGTGATGGCTATGTACAGCACCTATGCCGAGCGTAAAGTTGCCGCCTTTTTGCAGGATAGGGTAGGCCCTAACCGTGCAGGCCCATGGGGTTTATTACAACCTTTGGCTGATGGTGGTAAAATGTTTTTAAAGGAAGAGATTATCCCCACAAGAGCAAACGCTTTCCTTTTTATCGTAGGCCCTTCGCTGGCTATTATGACGGCCTGTATAGGTTCGGCAGTGATACCATGGGGACAAAAAATTGTAGCCGGTAATACGGTGATTGATTTGCAGGTGACCGATATTAACGTGGGTATCCTGTACATTTTCGGTGTGGTATCGTTAGGCGTTTACGGCGTAATGATAGGTGGCTGGGCATCAAACAACAAATATTCGCTGCTGGGTGCTATCCGCGCGGCATCGCAAAATATCAGCTACGAAATTTCAATGGGTTTGTCTATCATCGCTTTGCTGATGGTAACCGGCACCTTAAGCCTGAAAGAAATTGCCGAGCAGCAACACGGCTGGCATTGGAACGTGATCTATCAGCCATTTGGTTTTGTATTGTTCCTGATTTGCGCTTTCGCTGAAACTAACCGTTCGCCTTTTGACTTGCCCGAATGCGAAACTGAACTGGTAGGCGGTTACCATACCGAATACTCATCTATGAAACTGGGGTTTTACCTGTTTGCCGAGTATATCAACATGTTTATTTCATCGGCGGTAATGGCTACCCTTTATTGGGGTGGTTATAACTATCCAGGTATGGATACGGTAGCCGCGCATGTTACCGCATGGCTGCCGCATGCCGGGCCAATTATTGTTCCGCTGATAGGTACAGGGGTGTTTTTTATTAAAATAGTAATGTTCATCTTCTTCTTTATGTGGGTACGCTGGACTATTCCGCGTTTCCGTTATGACCAGTTGATGGACCTGGGCTGGAAGATCCTGATCCCCTTAGCTATTGCCAATATTGTACTTACCGGCACATGGATTACCGTTTACGACAAATTTTTTAAGTAAGAGAGATTGATGGAACCATTAAGTAATAAACGGAAAGTTTTAGAAGTGAAGCCACTTACCCTGGCCGAGCGTGCTTATCTGCCTGCTATATTGAGCGGTTTAAAGATCACTATAAAGCACTTTTTTAAAAAGCCGGTAACGATAAGCTATCCTGAAGAGAAGCGCGAGTTTTCTGAAAACTTCAGGGGTATGCACTCGTTAAAGCGTGATGAAAACGGTGCCGAACGTTGTACCGCCTGTGGCCTGTGCGCGTTATCGTGCCCGGCCGAAGCCATTACCATGACGGCTGCCGAGCGCCAAAAGGGTGAAGAGAACCTTTATCGCGAGGAAAAATACGCTGCTGTATACGAAATTAATATGCTGCGCTGCATTTTTTGCGGCCTGTGCGAAGAGGCTTGCCCTAAAGAAGCTATATACTTAGATGGTGATATTGTACCATCGGATATGCTACGCAAGGACTTTATTTACGGTAAAGACAAATTAGTAGAGACGCCCTTAAATCAATAGAGAAGTTTTATACCTTTGCCCCGCAATTATAAACGGGATAAGGTAATATTTAACACAAACATGAGTATATTTTACTTCATCGCATTTTTATCCATACTGTTTGCAGTGCTGGTTATCTCTGCAAAAAACCCGGTACACAGTGTGCTGTACCTTATCCTTACCTTTTTTACCATTACCATTCACTATATTTTACTAAACGCGCAGTTTTTGGCCATTGTAAACTTTATTGTTTATATGGGGGCCATTATGGTACTGTTCCTGTTTGTGCTGATGCTGTTGAATTTGAATGTGGAAGCCGAACCGGCCAAAAGTAATATTGTAAAATTTGCCGGTGTTATTGGCGGTTGCTGCTTGCTGGCCACATTGTTTGGCTCGTTAAAGCTGGCGGCAGTATCAAGCCCGGTAATATTAAAGGACCCGGGTTTGGGTTTAGTGAAAAATTTAGGTAAGGTATTATTTAACGAATTTTTATTGCCGTTCGAAATTTCGTCCGTCCTGCTGTTATCAGCAATGGTGGGCGCGGTTTTATTGGCCAAACGCGAAAAACAACCCGATGGAAAGTTTTTTTAATACGGTAAAATACGTACCGCTTAACCATTATATATTGTTAAGCTGCATTTTGTTCTCGATAGGGGTTATAGGCGTATTAACACGCCGCAACGCTATTGTGATCTTCATGTCAGTCGAGCTGATGCTGAACGCGGTGAACCTGCTGTTAGCCGTATTCTCGGTTTACAAAGGCGATGCCAGCGGGCAGGTGTTTGTGTTTTTTATTATGGCCCTTGCCGCCGCCGAAGTAGCTGTTGGACTGGCCATTATTGTGATGATCTATCGTAATACAAGCTCGATAGATATTAATGTATTAAACAAGCTTAAGTGGTGATTTCGGACTTCGGATGTTCGATTTCGGATTAAAAAAAATAAACAACACGTCATTGCGAGGTACGAAGCAATCATCGGCAGGCACAGCCGCAATGATAAGTAAGAAATAAAAGAGCGTATACTTAAAACGATACGTACAACGTAGAAAAATGGATAAATATATCTGGCTTATTCCTTTATTACCACTGTTAGGGTTTGTGTTTAACGGACTCGGCCGCAATGTGCTGTCAAAGGGTGTTATCGGCTTTATCGGTACCTTTTTGGTATTTGTGTCGTTTGGCATAAGCTTAAGTGCTTTTTTAGAGATCCATTCAACAGGCAGGCCTATTAACGTAGTGTTGTTTGATTGGATTGATGCAGGCACATTGCATGTACCCTTTGCCTTTTTGGTAGATCAGCTAAGCGCCATTATGCTGCTGATCATTACCGGCGTAGGTACACTAATTCACTTGTACTCTATCGGCTATATGCACGATGATGCCGGCTTCGGTAAGTTTTTCGCTTATCTTAACCTGTTCATCTTTTTTATGCTGCTACTGGTTTTAGGCTCTAACTATGTCATTATGTTTATCGGTTGGGAGGGTGTAGGCTTATGCTCGTACCTGCTCATCGGTTTCTGGTATACCAATCCCGATTATGCCGACGCTGCTAAAAAGGCCTTTATCATGAACCGTATCGGCGATTTAGGCTTCCTGATAGCGATATTTCTGATGGCCAATATGTTTGGCAGCGTACAATTTGCCGGTATATTCCCTAAAGTATTGTCTATGCCACAAGGCTATTGGACGCTTACCTTAGTTACCATGCTGCTGTTTGTAGGCGCTACCGGTAAATCGGCACAGATCCCATTGTTTACCTGGTTGCCAGATGCTATGGCCGGCCCAACACCGGTATCGGCATTGATACACGCGGCTACCATGGTTACAGCCGGTATTTATATGATAGCCCGCTCAAGTGTGCTGTTTGTTTGGGCGCCAACTACTATGGATATTATTGCCATTGTAGGTTTAGCCACCGCGCTTTTTGCCGCGCTGATTGCCTTAACACAAACTGATATTAAAAAGGTACTGGCTTATTCAACCGTATCGCAATTGGGTTATATGTTTTTGGGCCTGGGTGTGGGCGCTTTTACAGGCGGCTTTTTCCATGTCATCACACACGCTTTCTTTAAAGCTTTATTATTCCTTTGCGCAGGCTCGGTTATCCACGCGGTAAGCGGCGAGCAGGATATGCGCAATATGGGCGGCCTTTGGAAAAAACTACCTATTACGGCCTGGACCATGTTAATTGGTACCATCGCCATTGCAGGTATCCCGCCGTTCTCAGGCTTCTTTTCAAAGGATGAAATACTGGCCCATGTTTATGAGCATAGCAAAGTAATGTACGGCATTGGGGTATTTACCGCCATGCTAACATCGTTCTATATGTTCCGACTGATATTCCTGACGTTCTTCGGCAAATTCCGCGGAACAAGCGAACAGGAACACCACCTGCACGAATCGCCTGCAAGCATGACCATACCATTGACCATATTAGCCATACTATCTATGATAGGCGGCATGATAGGTGTACCCGCAGCATTAGGTGGCCATCACGAATTGGCGCACTTCCTGGCACCGGTGTTTAAATACGCCACAGGTAAGGAAGCAGCCGAATTATCGGCCGGTACCGAAAAATCATTAATGTTGATATCGGTAGGCGGCGCTATACTGGCCTTAATATACGCCTATATTAAATACATTAAAAACAGCCACGTACCCGTGCGCGATGGTGAAGAGCGTGGCCTGCTGGCTACCTTATCCTACAAAAAATTCTATGTAGATGAGTTGTACGATATGCTGTTCCGCAAACCGCTGGATGCCGCTTCCGACTTCCTTTATAAGGTAGTTGATAAAATGGGTATCGATGGCTTAGTGAATGGCATTGGTGCCGCGCCTGTTGAGGGGAGCAAGGGCTTGCGCCTGTTGCAAACCGGCAACGTGGGCTTTTATATATTTATGATGGTGGTGGGCATTATTGCCGTACTGTTTTATAGTCTGGGATTAACGGATATGCTGCATATAACAAAATGAGTGTTACGATATTAATTTTTTTACCCCTGCTGGCTGCCCTTGCCCTTGTTTTTATTAAAAACGAAACGGCAAAGTACGCGGCCCTGTTTTTTGCTGTAGCCGAACTGGCCCTGTCTGTGTTTTTTGTAGCTAAGTTTATCCCTATAGCTGCTGTACAATTTGCAGTAGACCAGCCCTGGATACCACAATTTGGTATTTACTTTAGTGCAGGTATTGATGGTATAAACATTATCCCGGTAATACTAACCACCTTAATGGTGCCTATTATTATCCTTACCACCTTTAAGCACGAGTATACAAAGGCCAATATATTTTATGCGCTGATACTGTTTATGCAAACCGGCCTGCTGGTTGTATTTACCGCGCTCGATGGCTTTTTGTTTTATGTAGGATGGGAAGCGGCGCTGATACCGATCTATTTTATATCGGCCCTATGGGGTGGCGAAAACCGCATTAAGGTAACGCTGAAATTCTTTATCTATACATTTGCAGGTTCGCTGTTTATGCTGGTCGCATTGATCTATTTGTATACACAAAACCCAGGCAAAACATTCGATATACACCAGTTTTATAGTCTTACCCTTTCGGCTAAGCAGCAGGGCTGGTTGTTTTGGGCGTTCTTTTTAGCATTTGCTATAAAAATGCCGATATTCCCGTTCCATACCTGGCAACCTGATACTTATACCGAGGCACCAAGCGGCGGTACCATGATGCTATCGGGCATTATGCTAAAAATGGGTATTTTCGGCCTTATCCGCTGGCTGATCCCGATAGTACCGCAGGGTTTTAACGAGTATTATCCTATTGCTATTACACTTTCGGTTATTGGTATTGTTTATGCCTCCATTATCGCCTTCAGGCAAAAGGATGGCAAGCGCCTGGTGGCTTATTCATCTATAGCCCACGTTGGCCTGATATCGGCCGCGGTATTTGCCTGGAATATTATTGGTATGCAGGGTGTAATGATACAAATGCTTAACCACGCAATTAACGTAGTAGGTTTATTCTTTGTATGGGATATCATTAGCCGCAAGTTAAACACGCGCGATATCGCATCATTAGGTGGTATTGCTAAAAATGCGCCATGGTTTGCCACCTCGTTTTTAGTTATTACACTGGGTACTGTGGCACTGCCATTAACAAACGGCTTCATCGGCGAGTTTTTATTACTAAACGGCGTGTACTATTATAATATTAAGCTGGCTGTTGTAGCCGGTACTACCATTATATTAGGTGGTGTATATATGCTGCGCATGTACAAAAATGTAATGCAGGGCCCAACCAACGATCTGACCGTTACATTCACCGATATTACCGGCAGCGAGCGGGTAGTAATGGTGATCATCTGCGCGCTGATCATTGTGATAGGGGTTTATCCGCACCCAATTATGCACCTGTCTGATGCTGCTGTTACAGACTTGGTTAATACGGTCACTAAAAAATTAGATGTTATAGGTGCAGGCTTGCCAAAACATTAATAGCAGCCTAACCCATAAAAAAAATAAAGATGAATACCCTGATACTCATATCTGTTTTACCCATACTGCTGTTGTATTTAGGCTTGTATAAAGCTAAAAACGCGCTGTTGCCGGTTACTATTATTGGCTTGCTGGCTGCCCTGGGTTTAGCTGTGGCCGAATGGAAAAGTTTTGCCCCGCCAATTTATCATGGCATGATGGTGTTTGATCAATTTGCCATCGCGTTTTCGGCTATTACTATACTGTCTACCATATTGATATTGATGCTATCAAAGGGTTACTTTGAGCGCATTAGCAGCCATGTGGCTGAGTATTACGCTATTATATTGTTCGCCCTTGCGGGGATAGTAGTAATGGTATCGTACCATAATTTAACCATGTTGTTTATCGGTATCGAGATCATGTCGGTAAGCTTATACATTTTGGCGGGTATTAAAAAGAACGACTTCGCATCAAACGAGGCAGCTTTGAAGTACTTTTTAATGGGTGCATTTTCAACTGGTTTCCTGCTGTTTGGTATTACCCTTATTTATGGTGCAACCGGTTCGTTCGATCTGGATGTGATTCACGATTGGGCATTAGACCATACCAAAACAGTGGACCCGATGTTTTATACCGGCATTATGCTGATGATTGTTGGCCTGTGCTTTAAGGTAGGCGCCGCACCGTTCCACTTTTGGGTACCCGATGTGTACGAAGGCTCACCAACGCTTATCATGGCATTTATGTCAACTGTAGTTAAAACCGCTGGTTTCGCTGCATTTTTAAGATTATTCTACACCTGTTTCGGCTCTGTGGCCGCTCTGTGGGTTCCAACACTAATGGCCATTACCATTATCACCTTGTGCATAGGCAATATTACCGCGCTATATCAACATAGCTTTAAGCGGATGCTGGCATTCTCCAGCATATCACACGCTGGTTATTTGCTGTTTGCCATTGTGGCTTTAGGTGCTAACTCGGGCAACGCGGTATTTGTATATGCTACGGCTTATTCGGTGGCATCCATTATCGCTTTCGCGGTATTGATATTGGTTCAGCAGCAATCAGGTAACGATAATTTCGAAAGCTTTAACGGACTGGGTAAAAGCAATCCGTTCCTGGCCTTTGTATTAACCATAGCTATGCTGTCGCTGGCGGGTATACCACTTACAGCCGGTTTTATGGGTAAGTTCTTTATGTTCTCGGGCGCGGTAGCTAAAATGCAATTGTGGATGGTAATTATAGCTGTAATAAATGCCATTATCAGCATATTCTATTACTTCAGGGTAATTGTAGCTATGTATTTCCGCAGTGCCGATCGTACCGAGTTAACCATTCCGGGCTATTACAAAATAGTACTGGCAGTATCGGCCATCATCACTTTAATTATTGGTGTTTACCCGGGTTTTATTGCTGCACTGATATAACGGGGTAGATGCATCCGGTATATTTCTCAAAAAGCATTTAACCAAAACGTGATAATTTTTTGTCGTTCGGAAAGCTCTTTGATAGCTATTTGGAAAGAAAATTTCCGGTAGGGCAATAAATTAATTCGAGAAATATATCCAATCTTATTTAACGTATATATATGATTACAAATTAAATAATATTTGTAGTTTTACTTAATACGAATGGAAAGTTTCTGGGAACACCTGCATAATTTAACCGACGCCGATTCCATCATAAGTACCGGGGGATTTTATCTTTTACTTATTGTTGTTTACGCAGAAACGGGATTGTTTTTCGGGTTTTTTCTACCCGGAGACTACCTCTTATTTATGGCCGGGCTATTTTGCGCCACCGGTATTTTAGATGTCCCTATTTATTTATTGATAGCTTCGTTAATAGCTGCAGGCATTTTAGGCAACTATACCGGTTACTGGTTTGGCTACCGAACGGGGCCCGTACTTTTTGCCAGGAACGAATCTTTATTCTTTAAAAAGCGTTATGTGGTAATGGCAGAGTCTTTTTATAAGAAATATGGAGGCATGGCATTGGTTTTAGGCAGATTTTTCCCAATAATCAGAACTTTTGCACCTATCTTTGCAGGAGTTGTTAGGGTCGACATTAAAAAGTTTACCATTTACAATATTATAGGCAGTGTGGCCTGGGTAACTATCCTAACTTTAACAGGCTTTTTTTTAGGCCTTAAATACCCCGGGATAAAGCATTACCTGGAATATGTTATTATCGGATTAATTATAATAACCAGTATCCCCCTAATTATCGCATTTGCAAAAGGGAAAGGGTTTGTTAATACCGGTAACGATAAAACAAATAGTGAATAATAATATTTAATATAAAAAATGAGTACACAACACCCATGGCACCAGGTATCGCCAGGCGAGAATATACCGAATTTTGTGAACGCGATCATCGAGATACCAAAGGGATCAAAGGCTAAATATGAGATTGATAAGGATTCGGGATTATTAAAGTTAGACCGTATCCTGTTTTCATCGGTAATGTACCCGGCTAATTACGGCTTTATTCCGCAAACCTATTGCGATGATAAGGATCCGCTGGATATATTAGTACTTTGCAGTGCCGATGTTTACCCCATGTCTATGATCGAAGCTAAAGTAATAGGTGTGATGCACATGGTAGATAATGGCGAGCAGGATGATAAAATCATCGCGGTAGCAAAAAACGATATGTCGGTAAACTATATCGACGATTTGAACGAACTACCCCCGCATGCCATGAAGGAGATTGTAAGGTTTTTCCAGGATTATAAGGCATTGGAAGAAAAAAACGTGACCATAGAGCACCTTTTGGGTAAGCCCTACGCGTATAAAGTAATTAAGGAAAGTTTGGAACTGTATAAGTCCACTTTCAATTTGGACAATAAATAAATTTAATGGCTCCCCCGGATCATCACATTAGCTTACTGTACGTTTTTCTGACAATATTCCTTGTTCTACTGAACGGGTTTTTTGTAGCTGCCGAATTTGCTATTGTCCGGGTGCGGGGTTCACAAATTGAATTACAGATTAAATCGGGCAGTGCCGTAGCTAAATTGGCACGCAAGATCATGCATAATATGGACGGCTACCTGGCCGCCACGCAATTGGGCGTAACCATCGCATCGCTGGCACTGGGTGTATTTGGCGAGGAAGTGGTCACTAATATTATGCTCAATACCTTCGAGTTTTTTGGCGTAATTATCACCTCTAAATTTGTCATCAACACCAGCCATATCGTAGCTTTCATCGCTATCACCGTACTGCATATTGTGTTTGGCGAGTTGGCCCCTAAGTCTATCGCTATACAGCGTTCGGTACGTACCACGCTGGCTATATCGGCACCGCTCAGGTTTTTCTTTGTAGTGTTTAAACCGGCTATATGGTTGCTTAATGGCTTTGCCACCTTTATTTTAAAGTTGATAGGTATTAATAATGTAAGCGAGGAAGCCCACCATAGTTCGGAAGAATTGCAGTATTTATTAGAACAGGGCAAGGAAAGCGGCGCGCTTGATTCTAACGAACACGAGCTGATCAAAAACGTGTTTGATTTTAACGAGCGCGTGGTAAAAAATATTATGGTGCCCCGTACTAAAATATCGGGTATGGATGTGGACACCACTAAAGAGGAATTGCTTGAATTGTTGATTACCGAAGGTTACAGCCGTATGCCGGTTTATCAGGATAGCGTTGATAAAATTATTGGTGTAGTACATGCCAAAGATATTTTGCCACTGCTGGCCCGTAATACTCCGTTTGAACTGAAAGATATTATCCGCAAGCCATACTTTATCCCCGAAACAAAAAAGATAAACGACCTGATGGCCGAACTGCAGCAAAAGCGCATGCAGATAGCCATTGTGCTTGATGAGTTTGGTGGTACGGCCGGTATGGTTACCCTGGAGGATATTGTGGAGGAACTGGTTGGCGAGATCCAGGATGAGTTTGACGAGGAAAAACCAATTGTAGATAAAGTGAGCGACCGCGAGTTTATTGTAAACGCGGTAGCATCCATATACGATGTAAACAGCCACCTGCCGCACGATTTGCCAGAGGATGGTGACTTTGATACCGTGAGTGGCTGGGTGAGCGAAATTTTTGGTAAGATACCCGAAGTAGGTGAGCAAAGGGAAGCTGATGGCTATAACATTACCGTGCTGAAAAAATCAGACCAGAACATTGAATCTGTTAAGCTGGAACTGCTGCTGAACGAAGAGGACGCGGTAGACCTGCATTAATTGCCCCTGCCCATGCACCTGTTTTACACCCCCGATATTACCCCGCAAAACGAAGCCTGGTTTTTAACCGAGGAGGAAAGCAAACATTGCGCCCGCGTTTTACGCCTGGATAAAGGCGACCAGGTAAACCTGATAGATGGTAAAGGTGGTTTATATACCGCTACCATATCCGATGCGCACCCCAAGCGCACCATATTGCATATTAACTCGGTTATAACCCAATATGGTAAGCGTAACCATTACCTGCATATAGCCGTAGCACCAACAAAAAATTTAGACCGCCTGGAGTGGTTCCTTGAAAAAGCGACCGAGATAGGGATAGATGAGATCTCGCTCATCATCACCCAGCGATCGGAACGTAAAGAAGCTAAAATAGATAGGCTGAATAAGATCATTACATCGGCTATTAAGCAATCGCTGAAAGCTTATCACCCCATATTAAACGAAGTTGGCGGTTATAACAAATTTGTGGCGCAGCCATTTGAAGGGCAAAAATTTGTAGCCCATTGTGCCGATGGCGAAAAGGCGGAAATAAAGGATAGCCTGCAGCCCAATGGTAACTATTTAGTGATGATTGGCCCCGAGGGCGATTTTACTGAAAAAGAAGTGGCCGATGCTTTACAAAGTGGTTTTAAAGCCATAACTTTAGGTGAAAGCAGGCTGCGTACCGAAACCGCCGCGCTGGAAGCTTGTTTTGAGATAAACTTTTTAAACCGCTAAGCCATGAAATTGAAGATTGGGGTTGCCTTGCTGCTGCTATTTTGCCTATTTACCGGCTTTAATGCGCCTGCCTACCGCATGGCTAAACTAAAGTACAGCGGCGGTGGCGATTGGTATGGCGACCGTACGGCCCTGCCCAACCTTATCAAATTTTGCAACGAAAATTTAAAGACCAATTTCCAGGCTGATGATGAAGTGGTAGAAGCGGGTAGTACCGAGCTGTTTAATTACCCCTTTGTGTTTATGACCGGCCATGGTAATGTGATTTTTAACGATGCCGAAGCACGTAACATGCGCAAATACCTTACCGGCGGCGGCTTTTTGCATATAGATGATAATTACGGGCTGGATAAGTTTGTGCGCCCGCAAATGAAAAGGGTATTTCCCGAGCTGGACTTTGTAGAACTGCCGGTTAATCACCCCATCTATCACCAAAAATACGATTTCCCCAGCGGCTTACCCAAAATACACGAACATGATGGAACGCGTGCCCAGGGCTTTGGCCTGATATATAAAGGCCGACTGGTTTGTTTTTACACCTACGAGTGCGATTTAGGCAACGGCTGGGAGGACTTTGGTACCTATGCCGGCGATACTCAGGAAGCCCGCCTGAAAGCCCTTAAAATGGGCGCTAATCTTATTCAATACGTACTTACCCAATAAATGTGATGTACCAGATAAAAGTAAACGACAAGCTGAATTTTGAGGCTAAAAGGGATAAGGGGACGCTAACGGTTAACGGTGATCCCGCTACAGCGGATATCAGGCAATTAAGCACGCTCAGCTACCATGTGATCCATAATATGGCATCGTATAATGTGGAGGTGGTAAGTTTGGATCTGGCTGCTAAAACAGCCGAAATAAAGGTTAACGGGAATACCTATGCCGTATCAGCCAAAGACCAGTTTGATCTGCTGCTTGATCAGTTAGGTATGAGCAGTAAGGATAGTTCGAAAATAAGCGAGATAAAAGCCCCTATGCCAGGCCTGGTGCTTAAAATATTTGTGACCGAGGGCGATGTAATAGCTAAAGGCGATAACCTGTTTATACTGGAAGCCATGAAGATGGAAAACATTATTAAGGCCCCTGCCGATGTAACTATTAAAACCATCAAAATAAAGCCCGGTGATAAGGTTGAAAAAGGGCAGGTGCTGATGTTGTTTTAATGATCTTTAATAAAAAATCACATTGCACGGCAGAACTTTAAAGGTCGTATATGACGGAGGGGAGCGTGCGTGTGGAGGCCCGGCCCACCATGCTTCAACAAGCTGACCACGTAATCCCCACTGAAATAATATATAGCATATAAAACAAGAAAGCCACCGATCAATCGGTGGCTTTCTTGTTTTATCATCCAAAAGTGAATTACTTCTTTTTAGGGTTAAAATCCTTTTGCTTTTTAATGCTGAACTCTGGTTTACCGCTTGGGTTAATTTCGGGCGGGCCATCATAGTTCATGGCGCAACGGAAACCAATTTCGGCGCTGGCATCATCCTCATCCAAATACCGGCGGGCAGCAGGGTTTAACCAATAAGCCCTATCGTTCCACGATCCACCCTTATAAACCTTAGATTTATCGCTTACCAGTGTAGTAACACCATATAATGTAGTATTAACGGTATCGTTAAACCCACGTACATCAGGTGTGTAAGCTTTGCCTGCAATAGGGTTTTTAGCGGCAGGGGCTTTATTAGCAGCATTAGCAGGTGGTGTACCGGCTGTATTAGCAGCGTTAGCTTGTTGTTCGGCTACCATTTCGGCCCAGGTTTGTTTGCGGGCGCCCTTGGCGGCAACCTTTATAGGGCGGCCATATTTATCCTTTGCGTATACACCCTTAACAGCATCTGCATAAGCTTTGTTGGTAAACTGGTTACCACGGAAAGGGTTAAAATCGTCGGTTTCATCAAATGATGTTTGGCGATAAGTATCGTTAGTCCACTCGTTAACATTGCCTGCCATGTTATATAAACCAAAATCGTTTGGTTCGTACATACGTACCGGGGCAGTAATATCAGCCTTATCATTCAGGTAGCCGCCTACACCGGCATTGTCGCCGCCGCCGCGTTTAAAGTTGGCTAATATTAAACCACGTGTTTTTGATTTTGGCGAGCGCACACCCATGCCATTCCATGGATACACCTTGCCTTCGGTAATGTTTTCAAATTGTGTATTGCCAATAAGGCCTAGCGCCGCGTATTCCCACTCGGCCTCGGTAGGCAGGCGGTAGCCGGCGCGTAATATACCATCTTCCTTACGCACAGGCCTTTTTACTTTTCCTTTTGAGGTAGCCGATGTGTCTTTAGAAAGTGGGTTAAGATCGTTAGGCATGCGTTTGCCATCAATGCCTGGGCCCTTGTACTGGCCATTCAGGTAAATTTCGGTATTAAAAGGTTGCTTAGCCGGGTCTACAGCGCCTGCAGCAGGGGCCGCCGCGGTAGTAGGCGCACCGGTGCCATTTGCAGCATTAGCATTTGGGTTGTTCGCACGTGCACGCGTTTTCCAGTCAACTAACTGGCCCTGGCTGCGCAGGATGTTTTCGTTCATCCTTTGGGTGCGCCAATCGCAATAGTCCTGCACCTGGTCCCAGCTTACACCCACAACAGGGTAATCCTGGAAAGCCGAGCCACGCAGGTAGTTGTCTACATACGGTTCGTTGTATGATAGCGGCCTTCTCCAAACCAGGGTATCAGGTATGGCGTTATAGTAAAGCTCACGGTCTTCGGGGAAAGTGGTTTGCAGCCAGTATAGATACTCGCGCCAGTCGTTATTGGAAACTTCGGTCTCATCCATGTAAAAGGTTGAGATGGATTTCCGTTTACGCACATTATTATATTCGTAGGTTACGTCTTCGCCCGCGCTTCCGCCCAGTACAAATGTGCCGCCTTCAATAGCTATGAGGCCCGGGCCGGGTGCAGGATGTGTTTTCCTGAAAACCTGGAAGCCGCCATTGTATTTATCATTATAACGCATCCCTGTTGTTGGCGATTGTTGTTTAGGGGCACAACCACTTAGCAGCACACCCGCGCCAAGCATCACTAAAACATACCTGCTAAAAATCATTTTCATGCAATTACAATTAATCAGAGCGTAAATTTAATCAAAATTTTCAATTTTAATACCAATTCTAAAATAGGGATTATTTTTTAAAATGCCTGTTTATAATTAGCCTTTAACGGAAAAAAGCAGGTTTATGTTATAATAGGCGGAATAATTTTGAATGGCAATAAGTTATTTTATATTTATACGTTATTTTCGCAACGGTACATTACGTTTGCATTTAAACTGAAACACGTTAATATGAAGATATTTTCCCCTGGTTTTATAAGGATAGGCTCTTTTGTTGCGATTATGCTGCCCTTAGGTTTAAAGGCGCAAGTAGTTGGGCCAACCGGCACTAATACCAATGGCAGCAGTTCAAACGCTATTGTAACCGGGGTACCTTTCTTGTCTATCTCGCCCGATTCGCGTTCGGGGGCTATGGGCGATGCCGGCGTAGCCCTCTCGCCCGATGTTAACGCTAATTACTGGAACCCATCTAAACTGGCCTTTATCGAGGGGGATAACAACCTGTCATTATCATACAGCCCTTGGCTAAGGCGCCTGGTGCCCGATGTGGCCCTGGCTTATTTAAGCTACGCCCATAAACTGGACGACCGCAATACCCTTGGCGCTTCGCTACGCTATTTTAACCTGGGATCTATCCAGTTGGTTGATGCCAACCAGAACGACCAGGGCACTTATCGCCCCAGCGAATTTTCGCTTGATGTTTCCTTCGCGCGTAAGTTTGGCGAGGGCCTGTCGCTGGGCTTAACCGGGCGGTATATCCACTCTAACCTGTCGAACGGGGCCTTTGCCTCGGGCCAGCAAACTAAGCCTGCCAATGCCATAGCAGCCGATGTTTCCATGTTTTATAAAAAAGAAACCCAGCAATTTGGCCGCGACGCGCTTTTTGCCTTTGGGGTTAATATTTCAAACATCGGCACCAAAATTAGTTACTCGGATGGCGGCGCGAAATACTTTTTGCCTACCAACCTAAAAATTGGTGCGGCCAATACCTGGTTTATCGACGATTATAACGAGTTTACCTTTACTTTGGATATTAATAAACTGCTGGTGCCAACGCCCCCCATCAGGGATAACAGCGGCAACATTATCAGCGGTACAGATGATAACCGGTCGGTACCGGCGGGTATTTTCGGCTCGTTCAGCGATGCGCCGGGCGGCTTTAGCGAGGAGATAAAGGAGATCAGTTATTCACCAGGGCTGGAGTATCGCTATAACAAGCAATTCTCGTTACGTACTGGTTATTTTTACGAAAACCCGGCCAAGGGCGACAGGCAATACCTTACCATGGGTGCCGGCTTTAAATATGATATCTTCAACATCGATTTTTCATACCTGGCGGCTAACCAGCAAAAAAGCCCGCTATCTAATACCCTGCGCTTCACGGTATTGATTACCCTTGGCGGATCAAAAAACGCGGATAAAAAATAAATGGCTAAACTAAAAGTAGGGTTTGGGTTTGATGTGCACCAGCTAAAGCACAATCATCCCTTTATAATGGGTGGCGTAAACCTGCAGCATACTTCGGGTGCTTACGGCCACTCGGACGCGGACGTATTGCTCCATGCCATTTGCGATGCCCTGTTAGGCGCGGCCAACCTACGCGATATCGGCTTCCATTTTAAAAATACCGACGACCGCTGGAAAGGCATCAGCAGCCTGGTACTGTTGCAGCATGTAATGGTGCTGTTGCACGAGAAAGGTTGGGCCATTGGCAACATTGATGCCATGATATGCCTGGAAGCCCCTAAAATTAACCCCCATATCCCCGCCATGAAGGCCAATATCGCGCAAGCAGCCGGTATTGACGAGGATGATATCTCCATAAAAGCCACTACCAACGAGCAAATGGGCTTTATAGGCCGCGAGGAAGGTGTGGTTGCTTATGCGGTTTGTTTGATTGAGAAGATCTAATCTAACTTACTCCGATATCGACAAACTATATTCATGACTGATTTGCTTAGTGCTGAAATGCGGATAATCTACCAGGCATTTAGTAATTATGGCCAATCGCCCGCTTTTAATGTAGGATGTGGGCGTAATGATATATATCGGTCCTGCTATTTTGCCGGCAAATTTTAATCTTGCAACCTCCACGTCGGGTGTACCGTCATCAATGGTTATTACACGGTTGTGGATCACCTCCAGGGCAATGTCCGAACTGGTGAGTACAAAAACCGCGTCGTTATGATGGGCTTCGTCCAATCTTTTTAGCTCGTTCAGCATATCCTGGCTATACAATTGCTGGGTTAAACCCGATACCGGCCCCCTGCCTGAAATGCTGTTGCCATGCACATCATTTTTAAAGCCAGAAATGGCCAAATACACGTAGCATGCCCACATCATAAAAAATAACACACGGGTTATTTTTGTTTTAAATAACAGGTAAACAAAGCCTGGTAAAAACAAAATCCCGATCATGCGGAAGTGCCGCCCCTCGTACGATATGGTTGCCTGTTTAAGGTACATATAGCTAAAAAACAGGGTACCCAAAATGTAAAACCAAATAATAACAATGGGGTACTTTTTATCCGGCGAAAGTTTACCGATAAAAAAGCTATAAACAATACAGCAAACCGAGCAGATAAACATAATTATAACAGCCCAATTGTATGGGACAGATGGCCCATCGGTTTGGTAAAGCAGGCCGTGCACTAATTCATCAACCGAGAAGATAGAGAGGATAGGTGATGCCAGCGGATACCCAAAGGTTTCGGGCCGGATAAGTATTGGCCCCTGGTCGGATGTTGGGTTATCGCCTTTGGACAGGTAGCATATATAGATAACCGCGATAGCGCATATAAACGGGATAGCCAGTAACAGCCCGTTTTTTAGCCAGGCTATGATGGTTTTTTGCGGTTGCTGCTTTTGACTTTGCAATTTGGGGTTGTAAAGCGTTTGCTGCAATGATACATTTACCCAGATACAGGCTACAGATGCGGCATACATCCACAATACCGACGATTTGGCAAAGAAACCCACCAAGCCGCCAATAAATACAAAGACCAATGCCTGCCAGGTAATTTGCTTAATGCTAAAGCAGCCGTATAAAAACCAGCCTAAAAAAGCGAACAGCAATACTTCGCCGCCGGCAAAATAGGTAAACGCCGTAAAAAAGAACAGCTGACTAGCCATAAAGGCAATACAAATAGCCGATAGCCATTTAGAAAAGCCCAGTTTGGTAAACAGCTTATAAAACCCGGTAAGCCCCAATAAATTACAGGTAACAATGGTTAGCACTACAGCTTTACCAGTGTTCACTTTAAACAGGCTGATGAAAAAATAAGGCACCATATATTGCCCCGGCGACCACCAGGCTAAAAACTCGAAATGATCCTTAGCGATATTATGCGGATCGGGGCTGAGCATTAAGTTAAACGCGTTGCCTAACTGCATACTGTGCATCACCAAAAAGCCCCAGCATGGGTCAGGGTCTATACCTGGGGGCACTATAAATGCTATTACACCCAGCGCCGCTACAAACAGGCAGGTAATTAACAATATAATACGGTGCGATTGCTCTTTTTTAAAGTATTGCAGGATAGGGTTGGGGTTCATTTATTAAGCCGGGGTTTTGCTTTTTTTATTGAGATGCTGTGTTGAAGATATGGTTTTACTGTGCGCCTAATCTAAACTAAAAAATTAGTATTTTAAAATGGGAAACTGTTAAAGTGTGGTAGGCTGGCGCACGCTTTAGTGGCAATTGCACACGCCACAGGCGTGCGCAACGCGATGGCATACATAGGTTGCTAACAAGAGGTCTGTGAAGACACAGACCTCGGGGACAATTGCCCGGTGCCTGTGTCCTCACAGGCACCTAACGCTTAAATAATGACGTTGGGCGTGCGCCAGCAAGTGGCTTTATTAAAAAGGATAATTATAGCCATTGGAAATATAAATACGTATCACCAACCAAGATAGCAGACCTGTTATCAATATTGGAACTATTAACAGTACAAAAGAGTGTTTTTTATACCATTTCCAGTATAATATTGGCGACACTAAGCTAATTAGTATAAATCCAAAAATTGTAATATCCGATACATATCCTAAAAGTGTAAGTGGCCTTTGTTCCCCACCAGAATGCCCAACGCTTAAAATTGGTATTCCAATAAAAAAGAATAATATTAAAACAATTATCCATAGTAAATAAAGCCCCATTGGATTGCTAATCAATCTTAAAATAAAGTTCTTATGTGCCATAATTCAGTTGCTTTCCCGTATGCTGGCGCACGCCTGTGGCGTGTGCTTGATCATACCACTTTTAGCTACTTCCCCGTCTCCGTTTTTTTCATCGTCACGGTACCGGTACGTTTTAACACACCCCAGCCACTCAATTCACCTTTAAGCGCCCGGCGGATTGACTTGAATAGTACCCAGTACATCAGCTGGCGCCATACAAAACGCTGCGGGATAATATAGATGAGTTTTTTATAATCCTCTTTCTCCATCCAAAACGCCAGCATAGATACCAGTAGATCGATCACAATAAAGGCCACGTAATAGAATACTATTTTTAGCGGATTATCGCTAAACAGGCCTACTATCATCATTAAATCGGCCAGGGGCGAGAACAGGGGCAGGATGATTTGGAACAGCAGGATATTGGGCATACCCACCATACCGAAGAACTTATATTTTTTATTAAACAGCGCGTCCTTATTTTTCCAAAAGCTTTGGATCACCCCAAAACTCCAGCGGAAACGTTGTTTCATCAGTCCGTTTATCGTCTCAGGCGCTTCAGTATAGGCAATGGCATCATCGCAATTGCGTACAATATAGCCCAGTTTCAGGATGCGCATGGTCAGGTCGCAATCCTCGGCCAGGGTATCAGTAGTAAAGCCACCCGATTTAAAGATAGCCGATTTGCGGAATGCGCCGATAGCGCCAGGCACTACAGTTATACTGTTCAATAGATCGAAAGCGCGGCGGTCCATATTTTGGGCCGTAATATATTCAATAGCCTGCCAGTTGGTAATAATGTTATGGGCGTTGCCTACCTTAACGGTACCCGCTACAGCGCCAATTTCATCATCGGTAAAATAGCGCATCAGGTGATAAACCGAATCGTTTTTTAACTGGGTATCGGCATCAATACAAATTACATAATCGTATTTAGCGTGGGTAATACCAAAGTTAAGTGCCGATGCCTTCCCGCCATTGGGCTTGGTTAATATCTGCACCAGGGGATGATTGCCATAAGCTTCCTGCACAATTTGGTAGGTTTTATCTTTCGATCCATCATCAATAAAAATGATCTCGAAAGCCGGGTACTCCAACAGCAGCAGGCTTTGTATGGTGCGTATTACGGTTACTTCCTCGTTATAACCGGGCACAATAATGCTTACCGGCGCTAAGGTGGCCGCATCGGGCATGTTTTTTTCCTCTTTCTTATTATCAGCGTATTGCTTACCGGCCAAAACGGCAATTAAAACAATACGCCCAATAGCCAGGAAAATAGCTGTAAAGAATACATATTGCAGCACGTAGCTACTGTAAAAATAGCCCATTATTGCCCAATCATACAACCGGCTGGTAATACCGCTACCCGGATCATCTTTAGGTAGGGGCATCAGGTCATCGCGGGTTTTATCTAAAATATCGGCAATGGTGGTAAACTGGTAGCCATGGCTTTTAAAATAATGGATAATGCGAGGCAGGGCCTTCACGGTTTCCTCGCGGGTATCGCCGCCGGCATCGTGCAGTAATATAACCGACCCTTGCAGTTGCAGGTGATAGCGGATGGTGCGGGCCACAATACTATCGGCGGTTACGCCGGGCTGCCAGTCCCAGGGGTCAATAGTTTCACCAATGTTAATATAGTTTTGCTTGCGGCTTTCGGCAACGGGGATAACCTCGGCCAGTGTTTGCGGCTCGGCATCGGCATTAAACGGCGGCCTGAATAAGATGGTGCTGCGCCCTGTTATCGATTCTATCAGCTTACGGGTAGCATTCAGTTCCAGCTTTACACGCTCTAAAGGAATAGTTGATATATCGGGGTGGAAATAGGTGTGGTTGCCAATTTCGTATCCCTCATCAAACTCGCGCTTCACAATAGGTATGGCTTTTTCGGCCATCGACCCCACAATAAAGAACGTTGCCGGTACCTTTTCCCTTTTCAGGATATCCAGTATCCGCGGGGTAAAGGCCGGGTCGGGCCCATCGTCAAAAGTTAAAACGATCTTACCTTCCTTATAACCATACTTCCTGATCACATATTTGGTAGGCAGCTTGGTATAATCCTGGTTGGTAATGGTAAAGGTTTTGAGGTCTATATTTATTTTGATGACGCCGGTATCGGGCGTGGTAATCAAATCCAGCACTTCGCCATCGCCGGCATAATCTATATGGTTATTTAAGCCAACCTTGGTAAAGCCCGATTGATCGATCCCGGTTTTACGCAGCGAATCGATTGACAGGTTTTTTTGGAAGAACGACCATAAGCGCGGATCTTCAAAACCGATACGCCAAAGGGCCACACCGCCGGTAGCCCAATCATCGGCCATGCGGATAATATTGAAATTGGCGGCGGCATCGGTAAAATAAACGGTGTGCTTACTGCTATCCAACGCTTTGTACGAGTAATGCAGGTTGGCCGATACCGGATCAAATATTACTTTCTTTTTATTCTCCTGCGCGGTACTGATGGCCTGCTGGTAACCCACAGCGGTACCCTGGCTGTTTTCGGGCCAATCGTACCCTCCGCCGGCTATGGTTAAAATAACCTGGCTGCTGGGGATCTGGTTGCATACCTTATCCAAAATCTCCTCAACCCAATGCTGATGCGATATATCGCCCGCGTCGCTGCCATCGTTATGCTGATCTACCGCGAATATGAACAGGTAATCGTTAAACTTGGCCAGTAGCTTTAAGTCGTACGCGTCGTCGTTGGGCATTACATTCTGTGTCACCAAAAACTTTTGGGGGTGCAGGGTTTCGTACAATTCCCTTTCAAAGGCTACAAAATCCTTGCCTCGGCGGTCTTTCACATCCTCCAGCTCGATATTAATACCCTGGAAATTGTATTTGGTTAGTTTGGCCGCAATATCATTAATTAAGGTAGTACGCGATTTTTTGCTCTTCATGATGCGTGTCACATCTTTCGAGTCCATATAGCCGCTAACATTGTTAACGTTAATATAGTTATTAAGCGATATTAGTACCGGCTTGTTAAAACGCCTGTTCAGGTTAATCAGCCCGGTATCCAGCTTTACGGTAATGGTATCGGCATGGGGGGTAATCACAAAGCCCTCGCTTACAATCATATCCAGCTTGCTGATATGATCAATCAGGGATGTATAGGCCTGTGGCTCCCATGGGCGATAAAAGCCGGCATTAATACGGTCCTTATTATTAGGGTGCTTAAGGCGGTGCATCCGCAGGTTATGGCGCAGTTTGGCCAATTCCTCGGTATCCATTTTAAAAGCATCAAACTTGCGGGTCTTTTTAATAAAGTCCAGGTCGGCTTTTGATAATTTTTTGGGTGCCTGGTTAAGATTGGGCAGGTTAGGGTAACGCGTTGACCGTATGGTGATAACCACCGCCACAATACCAAGGATGATAAAGAGAATGAGCGCACGGCTTAGCCACTTAAAACGGTTCCACCTACCGGGGGTATCAGCCTGAAAAACCTGTTTGTCAGCCATTAAAGGATATAATAATTAGCTATTATAATTGAAAAATCTATAGTAAAGCGGGTTGGTTTATTTAGCCGCTGGCTTGCCTTGGTCTACCTTTGAAAAATCGACGCCGCACTTGCAATTGCTGCCGCAGCCCTTTTTTACAAACAGCTGATTATAGAACATCCTGCCGATGTACAGCAATGCCAGCGCAAACAATACCGCTATAATGATGCCTTGTATCATGATGCAAATTTAACTATTATAACTATATATACGATAGGATTGTAACAAAAGTATACGTATTTTTGTAATACAGGTATCAACTTGGAATTATAGCTTGCAGACCGGGAAAATCCTTACCTATGCTAACATAATATGCTCTTACCTTGCGCCGCCAGCTGCTTCTTGCTGCGGGCCAGTTTTTTTTACCTTCAATAAAATCTATACGGGGATTGGAGTGGCCTGGGCGTGAAATACTCCCTTTTACAGGTTGTTCAAATTTTAGTAATAATTCCGGATCGGCAACAGGGCTTTGCTGGCCATCCAGATCAAAAATATTTTGATGTTCGGGAAGATGGTATTTTACTTCCTTTTGCTTTAGCAAAGTCATCAATTCGGGCAAGGGGGTATGATCTGTAAGATAATCCAGGTCGTAAATGTCTTTGTAATTAGCCCTGTTGCAGGCACTCATCAATTTTAAAAGGCCAATATCTTGCAAACTTGTAAGCCTTATTCCATTGATGACCTCCGGCTCATCATGGATTTGCATGTTCTGTAATATTTCTACTTTGATACCAATGTCTTTTTTCCTTACATAAAAGCGCTGAAACAAAAATTGATCATTTTCATCGCAAGGGTAATCCATTCCAAATAGGGCATCTCCAAAAAAGGATTCTACTTCTTTACGGACTAATTCATAACCCTGTTTGCCAATAATACCCGGAAAAAAGAGATCAATATCGTAAGAGATCCTATGACCATAGCGAACGGCTAAATTTGTACCACCTCCCAAACTGCTTGCAGACAGCTGAGGTAATTGTTGAAGTTGAAGTATGGTTTCGAGTAAGCTGTCGGAAATGGCTTTCATTTTGAAAAGCGCGCGAATTGTTTAACATGATATCGCCGGGCCACAAGGCGGCAAACCTGGTTGCTCACTTTTTCGGTAGTCGCTTTTAATTCGCGTGCGATTACCGATTTTGGATAGATCTCCTCCAGTTTTATAATATCCGAAATAAAAGTTGATGGGGTGGTGGCCATTAAAGCCCTTGGGATAATCAAATCCTTGTCTTTATTGATATCCAGCCGTGCCATATCCACATCCCAAAACAGATGCTTTGGAAATAGCTGCGCGATATGGACATCTTCGGTCATCATAAACAAATATACGAATCTATTAAAACTATATGATGTATTTAATTTAGCGAAACTACGCAGCCTCTTTTACTTTTTAACAAAAGCTACCGTACCACCCACCCAATCAAAATCCTTATTGTACCGTACACCAATCATTTTACCGCGACTTAAACGGCCAAGGGTAATGGCTAAGGTAGGCTTTTCATCACCATCGGGCCAGAGGTATAGTACACGTATCTCGGCTTTCACGCCGCCATCGGGAGCTTGTATGGCCGGTTCGTAAATTACTTTTTCCTGCAAGATCCAGTTTTGAGGATCGGTTATGGCGGTAATATCTTCGGGTTTTACATCAATAATAACGCCCTGCCCGGCGAAGGAGAAGAGGGGTTTCAATACATAATTTTCCAGGTCGGCCGGGATAGGATCAACCTCGTTCAGGAATTGTGTTTTAGGTACATAATCGCCCTTTAAAAACGGCATGGTAAACTTACTGATGCGGTAAAACCAGTTGGGGTGCGTAATCCACTCCACATCCAAAGGTTGGCGGATATCAACCACTTTATTAAAGATCTCGGGGTCGTTATCTATTTCGTCAAATATCAGCCGGTTATAAATGCGCCGGATGCGTTTTAATTCACCATCAGCAGCCTTGTAAAAAAGCTCATCGCCTTTTTGAATCAGTTGGTGCAGGGATACCACAGGTATACCCAGATACTCCTGGGTAATATAAAAATCAACCGATGTTTTTTGCTGCGGAGCGTTTACATCCATCAATACCACTTCATCGGGTTGATAAGGGCCAATAATAGTTTTGCGCAGCAGTTTAAGGTAACTGTTTTTATTAAGCTTGCCCAGGTAGCCGCTCCACTTTTTTGGAATATTAAAAGCTTGGTGGTATTGTTCATCGGCATAAGCCTGAAAACCAAATAGGGATGGGAAACCCTGTAATTCTATCAGTTTTGGCACCAACTCGCCGGCTTCGTTCTTGCAAACACCAAAGTCAAGCGCTATTACGTGGGCATGATCGTTCTCGTTAGCTACCCACCATTTATCGGGGATGGCCCTTTCGGTCATCTCCTTAAAATCGGGCTGCATAATGGTGCCGATGATATCGTTACCGGCGCTTAGCAGCTTCGCATAAAAATCATCCGAAATAAAAATGGGTGTTTCAGCCATCCGGAAAGGGATAGGGTTGCGCAGGCCATCGTTAATATCGGTTAAAAATTGCCGGTATTTTTCGTCGGTGAATTTAGCGTTAAATGCTTTGCGTGCTGATGCGTCCATAGTCTATGAAAAATGTGTCATTGCGAGGTACGAAGCAATCGCGAATATGCATGATCGTTCTTTGGGTGTGCGATTGCTTCGTACCTCGCAATGACAAGTTGTTATTTATTAAACGCCTGCCCCTTGCAAACTCAACACTGCCTGGTCCAAAAAGTTCGGGATTAGGGTGTTTTGGGTATGCATAATCTTGTCCGGGTCGTCCAGGCGTTCCAGCATGTCGTTATATTTATCCTTGCCATGCTCGCTAATCACCTCGTGCTTGCGGTCATCGTTCATTAAGTGCATTTTCATGCCTTGTGCATCAGCCTCGGGATGGAATTGTGTACCGATAAAATATTCGTTAAAGCGAATAGCCATCATGGCGCGGGGCAGGTCAACATAAGGGCGTTCCTTTTCTATTGCCAGTAATTTCATGCCCAACTCGGTAAAGCGTTTTTCGTCGGGGTGGATCACCTGCCAGCTGCGGGAATCGACGGTGTAGAATGGGTCAGACAAATTATCCAGCACAGGCTCATTTTTGCCGGCCGCGGTTAAATGCACCGGCAAAATGCCAAATGATGGCGACCGACGTTGATTAATCAATCCCAACCTATACCTGCGGCACATCATTTGGAACGAATGGCATACAAACAGCACATGCTTTTTCTGTAAAGCGTCCGAAGTGTTATGTGTTTCTAATTCGTCTATCAAACTTATAAAGCTAATATCCCATGGCTCAACCTCGCTGCTGAGTGGGTCGCCGGGGCCACCGCTGCAGATGTAGATATCAAATCCGGTATCCGGTATTTCGTTATTGCCACGGGTATCAAAAACCTGGTATTGCAGGTTAAGGTTGTTTTTTGTACGATATTTGTCCAATATCTCCTGGAAACCGCGCATGCCCTGGTTGGCAATGCCGTTATACAGATCGATAATGGCTACTTTAATAACCACCCCCTCTAAATCTCCCCCGAGGAGGGAGACTTGTTTGTTTGTTTTATTCTCTTTCAAATTCACTTTTATTCCTCATTTCTTAAAGCCCTCCCTTGTGGGGAGGGTTTGGGAGGGGTGTTAAATTCCCTTCAATGTTTGCGATGTGATAAAGTCTACCACATCTGCAAAGTTATTATTTTGGTTGTAAACCGCTAACTGCCTATCGGCACCAGTGCCATGTTCCAGTATTTTTAATACATAGTTCAGGTGATGGCGGCTGCCCAGTTCATCAACAACGTCATCTACAAAATCCAGCAGTTCCATGATTAAGGCACGGGTGTTCACTTCCATTTCCTTGCCGAAATCGATCATTTTCCCGTCGATACCATAGCGTGCCGCCCGCCATTTGTTTTCATTAATGAGGGCACGGTTATAGGTAATAAAGGTCATATTCTGCATCCTCAGCTTGTACAGCTTAGCACAAAGCGCCTGGAACAGCGCAGTAAAAGCCATCGTCTCATCCACCAGCATCGGGCAATCACAAATGCGGAACTCAATAGTCTCGAAGAAGGGGTGTACCCGGATATCCCACCAGATCTTTTTGGCATTATCTATACAGTTGGTTTTTACCAGCAGTTTCACGTAGTTATCGTAATCCTCTATGCTGGCGAAGTAATCGGGGATACCTGTACGCGGGAATTTATCAAACACCTTGGTGCGGAATGATTTATAGCCGGTATTACGCCCCTCCCAAAAAGGCGAGTTGGTGCTTAGCGCATAAACATGCGGCAAAAAGTACCGCACCTGGTTAGCGATATGGATAGCCATATCGCGCGATTGGATGCCCACATGTACATGCAGCCCGAAGATGAGGTTACTGCGCGCAGCCTCCTGTAATTCATCCACAATATCAAAATAGCGTGGGTGATCGGTAATCAATTGGTGCTGCCAGTGCGAGAACGGGTGCGTACCCGCCGCGCCAATACGCAAACCCAAATCGCCGGCCAGTTGGGCCACGGTGAGGCGTAGTTTGGCTACTTCCTTGTGCGCTTCTTCGGTGTTGCGGCAAATGTGGGTGCCCACTTCTACCACGGCCTGGTGCATTTCGGCTTTCACCTGGTCTTCGTGGATCTTTTGCGCGCTGTCCACAATTTTTTGCTCGTGCGATGTTAGCTCCCTGGTAACGGGGTCAACCACCATAAATTCTTCTTCAACACCTAAGGTAAATTCGTTCATAATTGGTTAGGTTATGGATTTTTCTTTCCGTTTTTATGTCAACGTCATTGCGAGGTACGAAGCAATCCCCGATAAGCAGAGCGGCTCTTTAAGCCGAGGATTGCTTCGTACCTCGCAATGACGAAGTGGTTATTTTTTTGTCGATTTCTTTGCCGTGGCCTTAGCCGGTGCTTTCTTTGCAGCGGGAGTAACATCAGCCTTAACGGCTTTAGATGCCGCCACTAATGGCTTGCCAGCGGCCGATGTTTTTACATACTCGCCCCAGGTTAAATTATCCTGGTTATCTTTTTGCTTTTTGGCGCGTTCAATAGCGTAATCGGCCGATGTTTCCACCACCCAATCGAAGTTTTCCTGGCCTACGCTGGTTACTTCGGCATCGGGGGCGGGGTTACAAAAGTCGATAGCATAAGGTACGCCGTTGCGTACGGCAAACTCTACGGTGTTAAAATCGTACCCTAAATATTTATTTAGCCTCAATACATAATCGGTAACGGTGGTCAATAGTTTTTTTGATGCCGGGGCTTTGCCATGCTCGTAACGCAAGTGGTGCGGGTTGCGGGGCTCGTACTGCATAATGCGCACATGTTTACCGCCAATGCAATAGCAACGGAAGTAGTCATCAAAAATAATTTCTTCCTGCAGCATCATTACGTACTGCTTGGTTTGGTTGTATTTATCCCAAAGGTCGTCAAGGCTATTGATCTGGTAAACTTCCTTCCAGCCGCCGCCGTCAAACGGTTTCATATAAGCCGGGAATCCCACGTAAGTGAAAATGCCCTCCCAATCCAGCGGATAAGCCAAATTGCGGAACGATTTTTCGGTAGTATCGTCGGGCAGGTCCTTCGATGGCAGGATGACGGTTTTAGGTACCGGTACGCCAATCTTCACGGCTAAAGCGTTATTGAAGAATTTCTCGTCGGCGCTCCACCAAAATGGGTTGTTAATGACCGCCGTACCGCACATAGCCGCGTTTTTTAAGGCGGCGCGGTAAAAAGGTACATCCTGCGAGATCCTGTCGATAATGACTGAGTAACCCAGCGATTCGGCTTGCATCACCTTATCTATGCGGACAAACTCGGCGCTAATGTCCTTGCCCCCTGTTTTCTGATTCACGCGATCGACAAATGCCTGCGGGAACGAATTTTCCTGTCCGAAGAGGATGCCTATTTTTTTCATAGTATAATAGTTGGTCGTTATATGTGGTTAATTATCATATTCTAATATATCACTAATCACAAAAGTGTTTCCTTTAGCAATAACTTTTACATCTCTTGTATGTACGTATTTATCTTCTGTATCAGCGTCTTCAATTATTACATTAAATATAAAGCTGTTGTCGGCGTTTTTGTTTTTTAGTTGGAAATGGGTAATCTTCGGATTTACCTGATCTTGCTGTCCTAATAAAATACTATTACTGTTTACTAACTTGGTATCATATTTACCCTTCCACTTTTTTATAAACTGTTCATTTGTTAATCCGTCAAAATCACGGCCTATAGCATCATGCTTATATTCGAGATACTGCTTCGTGAACATCACAGTATCGTCTTTTAGCGGGTTTTCTTTTAAAAATCGTGTAATATTTGATAATAGCCATTCTTTTGCACGACCTGCATCATCATTATTTTTTACCAGATAGGCAGTTTTATCTGCTTTTATTTGTTTCCCAATAGAATCCTTCGTTTCGCTTGTTTTTGTCTTTTTAGGTTGTGAGCAACTAAAAGCTATTACTGCTATTGCTGATAATAACAATTTACCGCTTGTATTCATTATTTAATGTGTGATTAGGTAGCAAGGTCTAATTTAAAATTATTTTATCAACGATAAATAATGCGGGAACATCTCGCGCCATATCGGCCAGTCGTGCGTGGCAAAAGGGCGGATATCCAGCCAATGGTTAATATGTTTGGTGTTCAAAATGTTTGACATGGTGATATTATAATCCTTACACATGTCATGTTCGGATGTGCCCAATATAATATTCATCTTCCACAGCTCGGGGTTATTATCGCCGGGCATATAATCAACCGGGTTATTATAAAAAATATCGTCGTTATAAAAACCGTCGGTAAACTGTTTAATATCAAACGCGCCGCCCATAGTAAACAGGTTGCTCACCTTATCGGGGTGTTTAAAGGCAAAGTTAGCTGCGTGGTAACCGCCAAAGCTGCAACCGGCAACGGCCACTTTGCTCACTCCTGTCTCGTTCATGGCCCAGGGCACCAGTTCCTCGTTCAGCATTCTATCGTACCAAATATGGTTATAGGCACGGGCGGCGGGGTGCACCTCTTTATTATACCAGGTGAGGTGATCTATGCTATCGGGGCAGTAAATTTTTACCAGTCCCTGTTCAACAAACCACCGCGCGCTTTCAATCAGGCCCTCGTCCTTGTTTTGAAAATAGCGGCCTTTGGTTGTAGGAAACAGGATAAGCGGGTAGCCCCTGTCGCCAAAAACCAGCATCTCCAGGTCGGTGCCCAGATTGTGCGAATACCAGCGGTGATATTGTTCTGTCAAAATAATATTATTTTATGATGGTAATATAAGTGCTTTGTTTTAAAAAGACAACACAATGTAAATTAATAGGTTTTAATTTTATGTTTAGGCCGATAAGCTTACTTTTGCAGCTTTATAATATTTATTACTATGTATTTGTGCTGGCCCGATATAGAGATGACCGTTACTGAAACCCTGATCACCATAACATCCGAACACCTTGACCGCGAGGTTACCTGTACGTTATTAATGCCGGATGAACTGACCGTTAGCGAACCGCTTAACCTGCTGTTGCTGAACGACGGTCAGGAAGCCGAAAACCTGAAACTGAACGATACCTTACAGGAATTATACAATACCAACCGCCTAAGGCCAACCGCCGTAGTAGCCATTAATTGCGGCGATGAACGCATACAGGAATACGGCACTGCCGGTTTTCCGGATTTTAAAAAGCGGGGATCCAAAGCCGAAGCCTATACCCAGTTTATTACCGAAGAATTATTGCCCGAAATAAAAAAACAACTGGAAACCGAGGCGTTTGGCACCGTAGCTTTCGCCGGATTTTCGTTAGGTGGCCTTTCCGCGCTGAATATAGCCTGGAACCATCCGGATATATTTGATGTGGTTGGTGTGTTCTCCGGCTCACTATGGTGGCGCAGTAAGGACTTGGGTAAGGGCTATACCGAGGATGATCGTATTATGCACCGCATTGTCCGCACCACCGAAACAAAGCCCGACCTGAAATTCTGGTTCCAAACCGGTACTAAGGATGAAACCGCCGACCGTAACCGCAACGGCATTATTGATGCTATTGACGATACTATAGACCTGATTAAAGAACTACAGGCCAAAGGCTATACCCGTAACGATATTGGCTACTTAGAAATGGTAGGCGGCGAGCATAATGTTGACACATGGGCTAAGGCTATGCCTAAGTTTTTGGTGCGGGCGTTTGGGAAGTAGGGCTATTGTTAATTCAGATCTTCCGGTGTTTTATGGTTTAAATCATTTGGTTTAATATGATAGGATTTTTGCAAATTTCTGAACAATTGGGTTGAAGAATATTCTTGATTTAGGTCATTTAATTTGATAAAGATATCGAGAAGATAATTATAATAAGCCGCCTTTGCTACACCATAATCTATCCTTTTGATTTTTAATAACGGTATATTAGGTAACGTATGATTATTAACTATCCTTGAAGCACAACTAACAGCATATTTTCCAGGTATAAAAATCAAAGTATCAATATCAAACGTTGCCCCATAACCAGAATTAATAAATGTAATGGACATGATGTCCGTCCTGTAAATGAAATCTATGTTAACATCGGCGTATGCGGTGCTAACATTCAAATTAAATCTTCGGGTTGCCAAATCATAATGTTTGTCTTTTGGGTCATATAGGTTATTACAGAAGTTTACAGGATAACCATTTTTTAGTAGCCTAAACTCGTTGCAAAATGTATTAATACCTATCGGCTCAGCTTTTGAATTAAATAATTTGAAATTGATGTTAACGGACGATGATGGTTGTGCATTTAATTTACACACGCAGCAGCACAAAAGCATAAGAAAAAATGTGTTTTTCATTTCATCTTTCTTTTAGTTTCTTTTTGAAATATTAAAGTCCCGTGGCTATATACAAAGCTTCCTGTGTGTAAAATGGGCTTTTGCGTTTCGGAAGGTTGGCTAATGTAACTGTAACTTAAGTTTTTGCTTTTGGCATTGTAAACCAAATTAAACAATCTATTAGCTTTTTCATCACCATCCATTATAAATTGATTTTGCGTAATGCTTATAGTTCCCTTTAGAGGCGATATACTTGAAGCGCCATAATTTATTGAAGA
Source organism: Bacteroidota bacterium (assembly GCA_040389105.1). Classification (GTDB taxonomy): domain Bacteria; phylum Bacteroidota; class Bacteroidia; order Sphingobacteriales; family Sphingobacteriaceae; genus Mucilaginibacter. Next base: position 12,894 of record JAZKAO010000022.1, on the reverse strand, counting down.
ATAGATTAATTGGTTGTTTTTGATAGCAAATAATGTAGCCGAAAAGTTGTTATATAAATAATTGCCACTGCCGGTAAGTCCTGCATGTAATACCAAATAATTATGGTTATTTAATTGGTAAATACGAATTACAGGGAAAAACTGAGCGCTATCGGGTATACGTATGCTTTTTTTAGGAAAATAAATAAACGAGGTATATAAATTATAAACCGTGCCACCCACACCATCGCCGTCAATAACTACTATTTTAAAACTTTTATCAGGCGAATACATAACGTTTCCGTTATTATAATGCTCCTTATATTCATTCAACAAACTATCAACTAAACCAGCGTTCTTTTTCTGTTTTTTGGTTAAATTATCTCCTATTAATTCTAAGTTTAGTTTATGAATAAGCTTTTCAACTAATATGCTGTCAGATTTCTTGAGTTTATTGTTTTGCTGTGCAATAGCACCCGATAAGTTATAAAGACATATAATACCAAAAAGTACTTTGCACTTTCTACTCAAAATTGATATGCTCTGCATGTCCTAAATTATAAAAAAGTTTAATCGGTGCGCCGAAGTTGGTGTTGTCACCAACATCAACCCGCTTTAAGATATCCACCACTGTATTGGTGATAACATCAACAACGGCACCGTAAGCCTTCCTACTTACTAAATACCAACGATTCAAAAAAGCTATCCCCAATTTTAGCATCAGCTTTTGCAGGTGTTTTTGCTGATAAGTTATATATCGTAGTTCCGTATACCACAATAAAAATTTTGTAGTGCATGTTATTGGTGCCTGTGCCGGTTGATGTGTAGCTGGTTAAGCCCTTCCAGGTGCCCAGTTTAAACGGCTGTATTTCGGTGCCCTTAGCGTTCTTTTGCATCCCTGCCCGCATTTGCTCTATAAACTCAGGGTTTTCTTTCATCGATGCCAGGGTGGCCGAATCTACACCGGCTATTTTTTGTATATCAATTACGCCAATTCTGCACGTTACGCTATCGGCAGTAACAATGCCAACGGTACCGGGCTGTATCTCGGCCGGTTTTGATGGGAATTTTACGGAAATGTGATTATCGGCTTTATAATCAACCCAGCCGGTTTGGGCTTTTGCCGTAACAGCGGTTATCAGTACCAGCGCGATAAGGGTGAGGATATTTTTCATTCCTCCAAAATAAAAATTTTATTTTGGTATCTGTTTAAATATTTCAACATTGTAATAAGTTCTTCATTTTATACTTATCGTTAAAGGTAATCGGTCAAAAGCTTTTAAATCCCATATATTAACGCTACCTTTGCGCAAAATTTAAGAGGCGCATTTCAATGCAAAAAATCAGAAATATTGCGATTATCGCACACGTTGACCACGGCAAAACTACTTTGGTTGACAAAATCCTGCACAGCTGTGCAATTTTCCGCGACGGCCAGGAAACTGGTGAGCTGATACTGGATAACAATGACCTGGAACGTGAGCGTGGTATTACCATCGTATCAAAAAACGTTTCGGTAATGTACAAAGATGTTAAAATCAACATTATTGATACCCCTGGTCACGCCGACTTTGGCGGCGAGGTAGAGCGTGTGTTGAAAATGGCCGACGGCGTATTGTTGCTGTGCGATGCCTTTGAAGGCGCCATGCCGCAAACACGTTTTGTAACCCAAAAAGCTTTGGCTTTAGGCTTAAAACCAATTGTGGTTGTAAATAAGGTTGATAAGGAAAACTGTCGCCCTGAAGAAGTTTACGAACAAATTTTTGAATTATTCTTCAACCTTGAAGCTACCGAAGACCAACTGGATTTCCCGGTTATCTACGGTTCGTCAAAACAAGGCTGGATGAGTACCGATTGGAAACAACCAACCGAAGATATTTTCCCGTTGATGGATGCTATCTTAGCTAACATCCCACCGGCACCTATAGAAGAAGGCACCCTGCAAATGCAGATCACCTCGTTAGATTATTCGTCTTTCGTAGGTCGTATCGCTATTGGCCGTGTAGCACGTGGTACTATTAAGGAAAACCAACCGGTATCGTTAGTTAAACGCGATGGCAGGATCCAAAAATCACGTATTAAAGAACTTTACACTTTCGAAGGTTTGGGTAAGGTTAAAGCTACATCGGTAAGCTCGGGCGATATTTGCGCTGTAGTTGGTATTGAAGGTTTTGATATTGGTGATACCATTGCCGATTTTGAAAATCCGGAACAACTGGAAGTGATCCATATTGACGAACCAACCATGAACATGCTGTTCACCATTAACACTTCACCGTTTTTTGGTAAGGAAGGCAAGTTTGTAACATCACGCCACCTGCGCGATCGTTTATACAAAGAAATGGAGAAAAACCTGGCGCTGAAGGTTGTTGAAACCGAATCGCCCGATTCATACTTAGTATATGGCCGTGGTATCCTGCACTTATCGGTATTGATCGAGACCATGCGCCGCGAAGGTTACGAGTTACAGGTAGGCCAGCCGCAGGTAATTGTTAAAGAAATTGACGGTGTTAAATGCGAGCCTATTGAATTGCTGATAGTTGACGTTCCGGGTGAAGTTGCCGGTAAGGTAATTGAACTGGTTACACAACGTAAAGGCGATTTGTTGGTAATGGAGCCAAAAGGCGACTTACAGCATTTAGAGTTTGAGATCCCTGCACGTGGTATCATCGGTTTACGTAACAACGTACTTACTGCTACCGGTGGCGAGGCTATTATGGCTCACCGCTTTAAATCGTACGAACCATGGAAGGGTGTGATCCCAGGTCGTTTAAATGGTGTACTGGTATCTATGGATACAGGTAAAACTACTGCTTTTGCCATTGACAAATTGCAGGACCGTGGCCGTTTCCATATCGATCCGGGAGTTGAAGTTTACGAAGGGCAAGTATTAGGTGAGCACATCCGCGATAACGATTTGGTAATTAACTTAACCAAAGGCAAGCAGTTAACCAACATGCGTGCATCAGGTAGCGATACCAACGTTAGGATTGCACCGGCCATTAAATTCTCGTTAGAAGAATCGATGGAATATATCCAGGCTGATGAATACATTGAGGTAACCCCGCAAAGCATCCGCCTGCGTAAAATATTCCTGAACGAGAACGATCGCAGGGTTAACGCTAAAAAGTTTGTGAATCAATAACTGTTAAGAATCAAGATAACAGAATCAAGATACAAGAGCTGGTGATTATTCACCGGCTCTTTTTATATCATGTCCTTATTCTTGTATCTTGGCTCCTGATTCTAATAAACTATGCGTATCCCCAACATCCCCGGTTTTGACCAGCAGGCACTCGAAAAGTATTTTAAAAATACGGGGTGGCTGTTTATTGGGCGTGTAGGCAGTTTGCTGATAAAAATGCTGGTCAGTATACAGGTGGCTAACTATTTGTTGCCTGTAAATAATGGTATTGTTAATGGCGGTGCCGTTTATATTTACCTCTTTTCGGCAATAGCTTCACTCGGGTTAGATCAGTTTATTGTTAAAGAATTACATCAATTTCCTGAAAACCGCGACAAAATATTAGGCACATCATTCGGTATGAAAGTGATGGCCGGACTTTGCTGTATCCCGCTTATTTGGATAGCCTATAAGTGTTATCCGCTGCAAGATACGCCTTATAAATATGTATTGATATTTTCAGCCATCGGTGTCATCCAGGCATTCACGGTAATCGATGCTTACTTTCAATCGGAAGTACAATCGAAATATATCATGCAGGTGCAGGTTATTGGCAATATTATTTCGGCGATAATTAAATTGACATTAATTTTCACCAAAATGCCAATAATATCGTTTGTTTACGCATATACATTCGATTTTGTGTTAATATCCATTGGCTATTATTTTACCTATCAGCGTAAAGGGCGAAGAATATTTGACTGGACATTTAATTGGCCACTCGGGAAAAAACTGCTTAGCCACTCGTGGCCATTAATTGTATCAGGTATAATGGTGGTGCTGTACATGAAGATAGACCAGATTATGCTTCAGAATATTTGCGGTCCGGGCGAATCCGGGGCCTATGGGACTGTTGCCAACCTTAGCGAAGCATGGAACTTTATACCAACCGTTATTGTAACCTCATTATTCCCGGCTATTTTGAATGCCCGTCGCGATGATATTGGCCGTTATAAAAAACGTATCCAGGATTTGTACGATCTGATGGTTTATATCAGCCTGCCAATTGCGGCGGTTATAACTTTCGCGTCACCACTTATTTATAAATTATACAAAACCGAATACGCTTACGCCACGCCAACTTTATCGGTGCATATATGGTCGGGTGTGTTTGTGTTTTTAGGTGCCGCCAGCAGCCAATACCTTATAGCCGAGGGGTATAACAAGCTTACGTTTATTCGCACAGGTTTTGGGGCTATTGTAAATATTGTATTAAACCTGTGGCTAATACCTGCCATGGGTATGATGGGTGCGGCAATTGCTACGTTAGTAGCCTATGCCAGTGCTACCTTCTTCATCCTGTTTATTCCCAAAGTAAGTAAGCAGGGTATTATGATGTTAAAATCATTATTCCTAATTTCACTTTTTCAAAAAATCACCAAACGTTGAGTAATTTTTCATCAATAATTGAATTGCTGGCCAAGCCGGCAAGGTTGCGTTCCCTGTTGTCGTTTAATAAAAAGGGTTATTTAAGGGAAATTGGCTGGTTTAGCGCTTTCGATGGCCGTTCTCCGGTTGATAAGCATGGTAACCCTATCCCCTGGGTAACTTACTCGTTTATTGATTTTATTAGGGAGCGTATCCAAAAGCAGCATACCGTATTTGAATTTGGGTCGGGCAACTCCACCTATTTTTATGCCAAATATGCCGGCAAGGTAGTATCGGTTGAGCATGATCAGGAATGGTACGATAAAATAGTGAATACCAAACCCGAAAACGCCGAGATGATTTTCACCGAACTGAAAACCGATGGCGATTATTGCCGGATGCCTTTAAAGCTGGATCAAAAGTTTGATATTATTATAGTTGATGGCCGCGACCGTGTAAACTGCTGCAAACAGGCTGTTGATGCCGTAACACCGGGCGGAGTAGTAGTGCTGGACGATTCGGAGCGGGAGTTTTATAACGATGGCGTAGCTTTTTTAAAGGAGAAAGGATTTAAGCAATTATCTTTTAGCGGGATATCGCCGGGTTTGTTTTATAATAAGGCTACATCTGTTTTTTACAGAGCCGATAATTGTTTAGGGATTTAAGCGATGGATGAAAAGGTAACCAGCACCAATGTAAAGGCTGCGTACGATGAATTTTACCAGCAGCACGATGTGGCCTGGCGTATGTTGGGCGCTAAATATAAGGCACAGCATATTATAGATGTATGTAAAGGCCATTCCTTTAATACCGTGCTGGAAGTAGGCGCTGGTGATGGGAGCATCCTGAAACTATTATCCGAACAAAACTTCGCGCCTGGTTACGATGCGGTTGAACTATCGGCCAGCGGGGTAGAGCAGATCAGGAAAGCGGGGATAAAAAATTTAAAATCAGTTCAGGAGTTTGATGGTTACCATTTGCCTTTCGGTGATGACAGTTTCGACCTCATTATCCTATCGCACGTGCTGGAACATGTAGAGCATGAGCGTTTGTTATTACGCGAATTAAAGCGTGTAGCTAAAATGCTGCTGATTGAAGTTCCGCGCGATTATAAGCCCGGCGTTGATAAGCGGATTAAGCACTTCCTGGCTTATGGGCATATTAATGTATACACACCAACATCGCTACGCTATCTGTTAGCAACCGAGGGTTTGGATGTAATAGCCGACCTGACATCAATCATAGAGCCGGAAGTGACCCGCTTTAATACCTATATCAACCAAAAGAAAAAGAAAAATTTACTATCCGATATAAAAATTAGTGCCGAATACACGTTAAAGAAAACGCTTGCTAACATCATGGGCGATAAAGCCCGGGAGGAAAAGGCCAACGCCTATACCGTTTTGTGTAAACGAGCCGACCACCAGCTCGAATTATTTTAACGTAGGCTGTTTTTTGTACTTAACTTTATATCATAAATTTTAAAGCTTTTGGCTTTAAGCTTTTCACCCCGAAATGCAAAAACTTGCCCCGATAGCCTTATTTGTTTATAACCGGCCCGAACATACACGCCGCACCCTCGCGTATTTGCAAAAAAATGTATTGGCCGACGAATCGCGCCTGTTCATCTTCTCGGATGCAGCCAAAACCCCGTCCGATCAGGATAAAGTAGACGAGGTACGTAGGGTGATAGCTGATATAAGCGGGTTTAAATCTGTTAAAATAACCGGGCGTAAGCAAAATATGGGCCTGGCCAATTCTATTATAGATGGTGTTACCCATTTGGTGAACGAATACGGCCGGGTGATTGTGTTTGAGGATGACCTGCTGTCATCGCCCTATACGCTGCAATATTTTAATGAGGCGCTAACCCGCTATGCCGATGAGGAAAAGCTGATGCACATTGGTGCCTATATGTACGGGCTAAAGGATAAAACCCTGCCGCAAACTTTCCTGTTCCGCGCGGCTACCAGTTGGGGCTGGGCTACCTGGGATAGGGCATGGAAGAATTTCGAGCCCGATATAGATGTGCTGATGGCACAGTTCGACCAACAAAAGATCAACCGCTTTTCTATCGAGGGCACCATGAACTTTTGGAAGCAGATGCTGGGCTTTAAAGCTGGCAAAAATAACTCATGGGCCATCCGCTGGTACGCGTCGGTATTTCTTAAAAATGGATTGACACTTAACCCGTCGCACTCGCTGGTACATAATATAGGTAACGATGGTTCAGGCACACATTCCAATAACGAACACATGTATAGCGTGCAGGTAGCACAAAAGCCGATTACCCAGTTTCCGGATGTAATGGCCGAGGATGAGCAGGCTTACCAGGCCATCAAGCACTTCCTAAAAAACCGTAAGGGATCTATCTGGCAGCGGGTGATCAGGTTTGTACGGCAGAAAATCTCCTGATGTGCGTATTTGCAGATGTGCGAATGATGAGAAATTTGCATTTTTATAATCTGCACATAAGCACATCTGCATATTTGCACATCACCGCATCTGTACATTCGTTACCCTTCCCTCAGTCGTTCATCGGTATAATGTATCTCGGTTTTACCGTGGGCTACCGGTTTGCCGTTTTCATCTACACTTACAAACACAATTTTATCAACAGTAAGTATCACACGCTGGCTAATTTTATTGCGCACCTGGCAGGTAAGGGTTAACGATGTGTTACCGAAATGGATGGCCTTAATGCCCAGTTCAATAATATCCCCCTGCTTTGCCGAACTGACAAAGTTAATTTCGGACATGTATTTGGTTACGCAGCCATTGGTGCCTAATTGTATAATAGTATATATAGCGGCTTCCTCGTCAATCCAGCTGAGCAGGCTGCCGCCAAATAAAGTGCCGTGCGCGTTCAGGTCTTCGGGTTTTACCCATTTGCGTGTGTAGAAGTTCATGATGATGTTAAAGGATTGTAATTTAGTAAAAGCGTGTAAAATATCGCTTCTTAATTATATATCCACATCAATAGATGTTTCTGCTGTTTTTTGACCAGGGCGTTTACTGCTTTTAGAGTATTGTTAGATACAGCCGGGCATCCCCAGCCCTCGGGATATGTTTCGTTTTCAGATGCCTGTTCCCACGAGTAGAATACAATTTGACTAAAAATAATAGACATTTCGATTCATGATATAATATGACAGATAAATCTGCTAAATAATTAGTTGCTTTTAAGCAGGTGTTTTATTTCCTTTTTCCTTTAAAGAATATGGAGAGGTTCAGACTCACGGAGTTTTAAAGACTTCGTAAGTTTTGATATTCAATGACTTTAAGAGCGAATGCCAGCCATGTGGTTAAGGACATGTATTGTATGAACCCGGGCGCTGTTATTTGATAGAATAAGTGGCATTAACTGTGCTGCCTTGCGCGGGGGGAGCTACAACAACCACCTTATCGTTAGAGGTAATTTTTCCGTCGCCATCCATATCGGCCAGCATGTCGTCGCCTACAACAGGCTTAGGTGTTTGCAGCGGGGTGGCGATATTGTCAATTTGGCTTTGCGATGTAAATTTCCCAACAACTATAAACGCCGAATTTGCTTCCGTGGGCGTTTTGTAGCGGATATAAAGATAATACGTAATATCAGGGCTTACAGTAAAACTCAATTTACCATCGCTGCCGCTTGTTTGCGATGAAACGGCCTTAGCAGAACTGCCATTCCCACCAGAGAACAACATCACTTCCGTACTCGAAACTGCCAATTTAGTGACATCTGAAAGCACGGTTACATTAATAATTGTTGACTTATCCTTTTTGCAGCCCGCTATAAAAAGGATGCTGATAACAAAAAGGGAGAGGATTTTAAAAGGCATACTCAAGTGCGATTATTTAATGCAAGATATAAAATTGTAAGCTGTTTCAAAAAAAAGCGGGCGTAAACGCCATGCAGATCTTATCAGTAATGTTGTGTTGTATAACAGGCAGTGATGCGAGTGCGCACATGATGCGAAAACCAGCATATAAAACAGGTAGTTGCGGCCACCAGCGGTCAAAATCGCCCTCTGAGATATTTATGAAAAAATAACTTGCTAACTATTTGACAATTAATCTAAAGTTGCTATCTTTGCCGTCCCTTAAAGGGGGATAATATGTCTTGAACGAGGCCCTACTGCTTCGATGGACAACAAACAAATAAAGAAAATGTCAGGATTAATTGGTAAAAAAGTAGGTATGACCAGCATATTCGACGCGGCAGGGAAGAACATCCCTTGTACCGTTATAGAAGCTGGGCCTTGCGTGGTAACCCACGTTAAGTCTGTAGAAACAGACGGTTATGCAGCTATTCAGCTTGCATACGATGAAAAAAAGGAAAAAAACACCTCTGCACCTTTAAAAGGCCATTTCGCAAAAGCCGGCACAACTGCAAAACGCAAGCTGGTTGAATTCAAATCATTCGAGGACGAAAAATCATTAGGCGACACTGTTGCTGTTGATATTTTTGAAGTTGGTGATTTTGTTGACGTTGCGGGTACTTCAAAAGGTAAAGGTTTTCAGGGTGTGGTAAAACGTCACGGTTTTAGCGGTGTGGGTATGCAAACTCACGGTCAGCACAATCGTTTACGTGCACCGGGTTCCTTAGGCGCATCATCATGGCCATCACGTGTATTCAAAGGAATGCGCATGGCAGGTCAAACAGGTAATGTACGTGTAAAGGTTCAAAACCTTGAGGTAGTGAAAATTTTCGCTGAGCAAAACCTGTTAGTAGTTAAAGGTTCCATACCAGGAGCTAAAGGTTCATACGTTATAGTGGATAAATAAGATGGAAGTTAAAGTATTAAATGTTTCAGGTAAAGAAACAGGTGCCAAGGTGCAGCTTCCTGAATCGATCTTCGCTATCGAGCCTAATGATCATGCTATCTATCTGGATGTTAAGCAATTTTTAGCTAACCAACGCCAGGGTACGCATAAAGCAAAACAGCGTAACGAAATTGCAGGTTCAACCCGCAAATTATATAAACAAAAAGGTACAGGCGGTGCCCGTGCAGGTAGTGTGAAATCACCATTATTTAATGGTGGTGGCCGTGTATTCGGTCCGCAGCCGCGCGATTACGGCTTTAAACTGAACAAAAAGTTAAAATCACTGGCGCGTAAGTCAGCTTTAACCTACAAAGCTCAGGATAACAACATTTTAGTGTTGGAAGACTTTAATTTTGATACCATCAAAACTAAAAGCTACATTAAAATGGAGGCTGATCTGAATGTTACTAATGATAAAACATTATTAGTAGTAGCCGGTGCCGAAAATAACAATGTGTATTTATCAAGCAGGAACCTGAAAAAAACGAAAGTAATTTCGGTTGAGCAGCTAAACACTTACGATGTGTTAAATGCTGGCAAACTATTACTTACTACAGGTGCTGTTAAAACTTTGGAGGAAGCATTCGCTAAGTAATTATGCAAGTATTAACAAAACCCTTACTTACCGAAAAAGTAGCTCAGTTAACTGAGAAACTTAACCGCTTTGTTTTCAAGGTTGATCACAGGGCTAACAAAATACAAATTAAAGCCGCAGTAGAAGAAATGTATGGTGTAACAGTAGTTGCAGTAAATACAATGAAATATGCCGGCAAATTAAAAAGTCGTTCAACCAAGGCAGGTGTAGTAACCGGCCGTATCGCTACTTACAAAAAAGCAGTGATTACGTTGAAGGATGGCGAAACAATTGATTTTTATAACAATTTATAAAAAGGGAGATGGCAGTTAAAAGATTTAAACCGGTTACCCCGGGCACCCGCTTTAGGGTAGGTGCCGATTATTCTGACGTTACCACCAACGTTCCTGAAAAAACGTTAGTAGTATCAATCAAGAAATCAGGCGGACGTAACAACTCCGGTAAAATGACCATGCGCAACATGGGTGGTGGTCATAAAAAGTCATATCGTTTAATCGATTTTAAACGTAATAAATTTGACATCCCTGCAAAGGTTGCTACAATTGAGTATGATCCAAACCGTTCGGCACGTATTGCTTTATTAGTATACTCCGATGGCGAGAAAAGATACATGATTGCACCTACAGGTTTAACCGTAGGCCAAACAGTATTATCAGGCGATGCAGTAGCACCAGAAGTTGGTAACACTTTACCATTAAAAAGCATACCACTGGGTTCGTTAATTCACGCGATTGAATTAAACCCGGGCCAGGGCGCCATCATGGCACGTTCGGCAGGTACTTACGCGCAGCTTTCTGCACGTGATGGTAAATACGCGATCATCAAATTGCCTTCAGGCGAAACCCGTATGATACTGGCTACTTGTTTAGCTACTATCGGTACAGTTTCAAATGCCGAAAAAGCAAACGAGGTGTTGGGTAAAGCCGGCCGCAAGCGCTGGTTAGGCCGTCGCCCACGTGTACGTGGTGTAGCAATGAACCCGGTGGATCACCCTATGGGTGGTGGCGAGGGCCGTGCTTCAGGTGGTCACCCACGCTCACGCAAAGGTTTACTGGCTAAAGGCTTTAAAACCCGCGATAAGAAAAAAGGATCAGATCGTTACATCATTGAAAGAAGGAAGAAATAATGGCTCGTTCAATTAAAAAAGGACCTTATATTGATCATAACCTGGATAAGAAAGTACTTACCCTGAATGAATCAAATAAAAAATCGGTTGTAAAAACATGGTCACGCCGTTCCATGATCTCTCCTGATTTCGTGGGTCATACATTTGCAGTACACAACGGCAACAAATTTATACCCGTGTACGTAACAGAAAACATGGTAGGACATAAGTTAGGTGAATTTGCACCAACCCGTACCTTCCGTGGTCACGCAGAAAAGAAAAAATAATAGGCAATGGAAGCAACAACAAAAATTAAAAAGTCTGTACTGATCAGACAACGCAAGGAAGCGGCGAAAGCCCAGGTAGGCGGCGCTTCTGTTGCCAAGTTACAGAACTGTCCAACATCACCGCGCAAAATGCGTTTGGTAGTGGATCTGATCCGTGGCGAAGGCGTTGAGAAAGCGTTATACATCTTAAAGTTCCTTAATAAGGAAGCGGCTATCCGCGTTGAAAAATTATTGCTGTCAGCAATCAAAAACTGGGAAGCAAAAAATGAAGGTAAACGTGTTGAAGACAGCGCTTTAATAGTAAGCGAAGTATCGGTAGGCGGTGGCCGTCAACTGAAAAGGTTACGCCCTGCACCGCAAGGTAGGGGATACCGTATCCGCAAACGCTCAAACCACGTAACCCTTATTGTGGAAAGTAAAAACGTTAACAATTAATTTGAAATGGGACAAAAAGCACATCCAATAGGTAATAGGTTAGGCATCATCAGAGGATGGGATTCTAACTGGTTCGGTGGAAATCACTATGCCGACAAATTAGTTGAAGACGAAAAGATCCGTAAATACATCTCGGCCCGTATTTCAAAAGGCGGTGTATCTAAAGTGGTTATCGAACGTACTTTAAAACGCATTACAATTACTATACATACTGCCCGCCCGGGTATCGTTATCGGTAAAGGCGGCCAGGAAGTAGATAAGATCAAAGAAGAGTTAAAGAAACTGACTAAAAAGGACGTTCAAATCAACATCTTCGAGATCAAACGCCCTGAGCTTGATGCTCAGTTAGTAGGCGAAAGCATTGCAAAACAACTGGAAGCCCGTATCTCTTTCCGTCGTGCCATGAAAACTACCATCGCTTCAACCATGAGAATGGGTGCCGAAGGTATCAAGGTAATGACATCAGGCCGCTTAGGTGGTGCCGAAATGGCCCGTACCGAGCAGTACAAAGAAGGACGTATCCCATTGCACACTTTCCGTGCCGATATCGACTACGCTTTGGCTGAAGCCTTAACTACCTACGGTAAAATAGGTGTTAAAGTGTGGATCTGTAAAGGCGAAGTTTACGGCAAACGCGACTTATCACCAAACATTGGTGCAGCAAGCAGCGCAAGCGGTAAAGGCGGCAGGCCAGAAGGCGCAGCAGCATTTGGTGACCGTGGCGGTCGCGGCGGTAATGACCGTGGCGGAGATCGTCGTGGTGGTCCGGGTGGCGATCGCAGAGGTGGCCCAGGTCAAGGCGGTCAAAACCGTGGCCCAGGTCAAGGCGGTAATCGTGGCGGTCAAGGCGGTGGTAACCGTGGTGGCGGCCAGGGTGGCAGGAGATAATTAACAGAATCAAAGTCGAGATAGACATCGTTTAGAATATAAAAGCTTAATAAAATGCTACAGCCAAAAAGAACGAAGTTCAGGAAGATGCAAAAAGGCAAGATGAAAGGCAACGCCTCTCGTGGAGCTGAATTATCTTTCGGATCATTCGGTATAAAATCACTCGAACCGGCCTGGATTACCAGCCGCCAGATCGAGGCTGCGCGTATCGCTGTAACACGTTTCATGAAACGTGAAGGACAAG
>JAZKAO010000021.1:3159-29824 GCA_040389105.1 Bacteroidota bacterium | reverse complement strand
GCTTACTCTGTTTTGGCTTTTCTGCATCCGCCGTTTTTATCGTTGTTTGCATCTATATCAGCGGCAGCGAAATTTTGTTACCCCCTTTTTTGATTTTTTTTGAAAAAATATTTTTCATGTTTGTTTTGGCTGATATTTACCTTTTCATGTCGTATAAATTCAATCTTTCTCTCTAATGGATATTATCAAAGCACAAAAGGATATTTGTGAGAAATACAGCTCCCTCTATCATGAATCACCTCTTTTTCTTAAGGTTGGGATATCTGTCAATTTAAAGGATGGCACGTATCCTATCCATGGATTACGACATCCACCCCAAGGCGATACAACGGGCTGGTACATTTGGGCCGGTGAGTATTCAAATGATCCGAATTTTTTCGTACCCCTTCATGTGGAACACCTTAAGGAATATCGACCCGAAATATTGCCATATTTAGGCTTAGCACCAGCATACCGTTTTTTAATTGCTCCCGGTTATGAAGATGTTTGGGAAGATGCTGAATTATTGAAGCTTTAAGATTGATAGTCGGCTGATGGACAGAAAGAATTGACCAGCGTAGCGTAGTCGGGGTGAGTAACTCGGCGCAGACTCACCCGGTCGTTGCTGCGCTCGACCACCCTCTCTTCGACTTCGCCGGAAAGAGGGGTATAATAGCTGCCATACTGCTCCTGCCCTCTTTCCGCGAAACGCGAAGAGAGGGCCGACCAGCATAGCGTAGTCGGGGTGAGTATACCCGGGCGAGGATTTGGAACGGATAGCAGGAACAAACATTAATAGCAGCATTGCAACTGCTTTTCGGAAAATTATAACAAGATGAGTTCGGTATAGGAAACCTATCGCACGTATAAGATCCCTCCTCATCCCCAACACACAAACCCTACCGGATTCGTCGGAATGACATGGGGATTTGAATAATGGCCATACCCGGCTACATTATTATCCTAATAAATATTATATTTAGTCCGAAAACCATACACACCGCCTATCTATTTATGGCCAAAACCCATCCCGACCAGCGTTATATAACAGCCTTGCTGAATAATGATGCCACGCTTATTGATGAGGTGTATAAAAGTTGCGCCCGGCAGGTAAAATCGTATATCTGCTTTAATAATGGCACCGAAGATGATGCCGCCGATATTTTCCAGGAGGCTTTAATAGATATATATCACCAGGCAAAAAACAAGGACCTGCAACTAACCTGCCCTTTTAACGCCTTTTTATTTTTGGTGTGCAAGCGCAAATGGTTTAACGAATTAAAAAAAAGAGCATTATTACCGGTAACAAATAACGCCGACGATGTATTACATAGCAGCGAGGATACTTTTGCCTTAGCCGATGAACTGGAACAGCAGAACGAGCAGAACAACCGCTTTTTGGCTGCCTTTGAGAAATTGGGCGAAAGGTGTAAGGAAATTATCCGTTGGAGCATGCAAGGCGAGGCACAGGAAAAGGTGGCAGAAGCCATGGGTGTTACCTACGGGTACCTGCGCAAAAAGAAATCGGAATGTATGGCATCATTAATTAAATTGGTTCAATCTTAACGGAAAACAGCGATGGAAAACGACAGCATTTTACAGGCGTCCCGTTATGCAGATGGGGAGATGGACGCGCAGGAACAAAGGGACTTTGAGTTACTTTTGCAAACCGACGCGGAATTGAAAGGGTATGTTGAACAATACCAGCAGGCTACTGTGGCGCTAAAGGCCCACTTTGCGCCCGACGAAAACCTGGATAAACTAAAACAAACCCTTAGCGGCTTAAACCAACAATATTTTAAACCCGAAGCTAAAGTAGTATCGTTTAAAACCTATACCCGCTGGGTATCGGGCGTGGCGGCGATTTTAATTATCGGCTTGTTTGTATTTAACCCCTGGCGTAAAAGTTTGTACGAGCAATATAGTACGGCCACCACCATGTCGGTTACCGAGCGCGGGGCCGGGCCACAAACCAATTTGGAAAAAGCCGCGGCTTATTACAATAAAAAGGATTTTAACCATGCCGAACCTTTACTGGCCCAGGAATACGCCGCCGATCCGAAAAATAGTCTTGCGGCTTATTACTACGCTATTACGCTGATACAGGATAAACAGGAAGCTAAAGCCCGCGACATATTACAAATCTTGTACAATGGCCAATCGGCCTTTAAATACAATGCTGCTTATTATATTGCCTTAAGCTATGTAAAGCAAAAGGATAACGCCCAGGCTAAAAAATGGCTGAGGCTGGTACCTGTTGGCACTGCTAACTATGCTAAAGCTAAGGAGTTACTGGGGAAATTGTGATTGGGCCTATACACCCCGTTTTTTTATTTCCAGACAGCAAAGGAGTTTCCGGATGAAAGTGGCAGAACATGGTGACCTGCGCAGGGAAGGGCATCAGCATGTTGCAGAAGCAAGGGTAAGTGGGTGCAAAGCGGGACAAATAAGTGTACCCTTGGTTGCCGCGTTGCCCCAGCTCACATCCCCCTGCCGCTCCTTAAAATAATGTGCTGAACTTATTGAATAATCCATGAACAAAAACATATTAGCCATATCCGGCAGCCTGCGCGATGGCTCATCTAACACACAGATCCTAAAACTATTGGGCACCTGGCTACCTGCTGATATCGACTATCATATTTACAATGGCATGGGCAAACTGCCGCATTTTAGTCCGGTTGCGATGGATGAAGCTTTGCCCGATACCGTACAAGATTTACACCGGCAATTGGATAAAGCCAACGCCATCATCATCTGCACGCCTGAGTACGCTTTCGGTTTACCCGGCTCCTTAAAAAACCTGTTGGACTGTACAGTGGCTACCGGTAATTTAGTGGATAAGCCCATGGCCGTTATTACAGCATCATCGCAGGGTAGCTATGCGCATCCATCGTTACTCACTACACTTGGTGCCTTATCCGCTAATATTGCGCATGGCGGTACTTTGCTCATCCCTTTCATACGTGCCAAAATGGATATAGACGGGAATATCACCGATGCGGCAACCGAACAGCAATTACGCGTGGTTTTTGCAGCGCTGTTAAAAGCAATTGCTTAAATTTGCCCCATGCCCGAACAACAAGCCAATAACCCGCTGCACGGTAAAACACTGGAAGCCATACTTACCCACCTGGTAGAAAAATATGGTTGGGCCGAATTGGGCTACCGCATCCGCATTAATTGTTTTTTAGATAACCCCAGCATTAAATCGAGCCTGAAGTTTTTGCGCAAAACCGATTGGGCCAGAAAAAAAGTGGAGGAGCTGTATTTAGAGTCTCCCTTAAAATAAACGTTAATGCAGGCCACCGATGCTGGACTGCCTGATGACCAGTTTGGTTTTTAACACCTTTTTAATATAACGCCCCCCCGGTTGGCTAATTTGTTTTAAGAAAATGTTACCGGCAGCAACACCAATTTCAAATGCGGGTTGTATAACTGTGGTTAAAGGCGGATCTATAACAGTAGCTGTTGGATCATCATTAAAACCGGTAACTGCAATATCATCCGGCACTTTTATTCCCTTTTGCTTTAAGGTAAGCATAATGCCTATAGCTACCGGGTCGCAAACAGCAAATATCGCATCGGGAGATATACCGTCGGCTAACATCTTTTTTGCAGATGCTATGCCTTGTGTTCTTTCAAAGCCACATTCGTAAATCAGCGCGTTGTTTACCGGGATATTATATTGGCGCAAAGCATCTTTATAACCCTGTAACCTATTTTGGGATAAAGTGATATTTAGTGGACCTGTAAAGTGTGCTATTTTTTTAAATCCTTGTTTAATAAGGTGTTCAACCATTTTAAACGCGCCGTCATAATCATCTACCGATACGCTATTACTTTTAATACCAACGGGTAACCGGTCGAAAAAAATCAAGGGGATATTTTTGTTTATAAACGTTTGAAAATGATCCATGTTGATCGTTTCCTTAGCAACCGACACGATCAACCCATCTACCTTGGCTGATAATAATGTTTTTGATACAATCACTTCCCGCTCGTACAATTCATTCGACTGGCAAATAACCACTTTATACCCCGCTTTGTAAGCCACTTCTTCTATACCAGCTATTGCGGTCGAAAAAAAATAATGAGATAATATCGGCACAATGACACCAATTGTTTTGGTTGATTTTTTAGATAAACTGGCGGCTATAGCGTTTGGCTGATAGTTGTATTTTTCGGCCAGTTTACGTACAGCCTCCTTAGTAGCGCTGCCAATAGAATGATGATCCTGAAGCGCGCGCGATACGGTGCTTTTAGATACATTCAACTCCCTGGCTATGTCAATCAGCGTAACTTCCTTGTTTTTATGATAGCTGTCTTCTATGCTCATATCTATTACCTATTTAGCATTGCAAATATGCCCGAAAATGTTAACGTAAGTTAGCAACTTATTATCATGGTTTGGCAAAAAAAATGCCTGTTTAGCTAATAAACCCTTATTGTAATGCCCTAATTATAAAGGATGTAAAAATGATAAACCTTTGTTTTATTTAAATGTTTATACATTTACGCAACCGGTTGTGTAACCAAATTATTAACCATCTTAAAAACTAAAACCATGAAAAAAATTCAACTAATTGCAACAGCATTTGGTATGGGCTGTGTTGTCCTATTATCTCAATGCAAAAAAGAAACGAAGAGCATCACAACAGATAACAGCAGCGTAAGCACAACACCAACAGCGCCCAAATTGGAAACTATGTCTGTTTTATTCAATGGCGATGCCTCTAATGGTTCGACTAACGTGTGGAAAGACATTAATATTGAAGGCACTGGTACGGTGACCACCATCAACGATGAAACCAGTACCCTATGCTGGAAATTTTTAAAGCCGGCAGATAGTCACCGCACCGAGGGCCATGGCGCTAAAAATTACCAGGCGCTGAATGGGTCGGAGATATACATAGGCTGGACCAGCAAGTTGTATATGCCGACCACATTACAAACCGATGCCGTATGGCAATGGAAATCGTACCCTACCGATACCATGGCCAACCACCCGCTGATGCTGCGCACCAAGAACGGTAATTTGGAGTTGCAGTATTTTGATATTAACCACGTGGCCAGTGTGCCATGGTCAACCACCCTATCCGTTAGTACCTGGATGAAATTTGTTATACGTATAAAACTGTCGTCAAGCGCCACCACTGGGTATATCGAGTTTTGGTATAATGGGGTAAAGCAAACCTTCAGCAATGGCAACCAACGGTATTATTGCCGCACGTTTGATAGCAACAGCTGCGACCCTAAATGGGGTGTTTACGGCGGCGATGATTCGCAGGTTACTAATATTGTGAAGAAGATCCGTATTGGTACCACTTATGCAGATGTAGCGCAATAAACTACCTGGTATATTTTACAAATAAGCCCGGCTATTCAATGAGTCGGGCTTATTTGTTGTAGGGATATACCGTATGGCATTTACTATTTGCAATCAACCGGTACAAATCGAAATCTGCTTTTATAAAACTCTATCGGGGTTTTATCATCAAAATACGTCCGGCCCAAATAGCTATAAATTCTCCCTTTGCCCATAATCAATGTATCGCCTTTATGTAATAATGCAATTGGATTGATATACTGCTCCCTCCCATTTTTACCACTTGTAAAATGATAATCGGCAAATAAAGTATCACCTTTAAATTCGCCTACAAAGTTACCAGCCGTAGGTTGTCGCGCGGCGGCCACTGTATCGGCATTGTGATAATTAATTGCTAACTCTCCCTTAATTTTGCCGTTGGCTGCAATCTCAAAAGTTAAGCTGGCGCTGTCTTTTTCAAATAAGGCTATGTAGCAATGTTTGCCGGGCTTCAGGTTGCTTGTATTTATTTTAATGGAAGTTTTTTGGACTTGGTTACAGCTAAATAGTAAAGCTAAACCGGCAAGTGAAAGAAAGTATTGTAGATTTTTCATAATTTAAAACTAATATTTTAGTTTTAAATATCCAACTATAAATCATTAAAAAATCATTTATAAGGTATTTCATAATGTGATATTGAATATTGCTTCGTTTTGAACTTACCAAATCGGTCAACACTGGTTTTGAATACTGTTGAATCAATAATCGACGGCTTCTTTTTTATAGAATCAGTGGAATATGTTTCATCTATTTTAATTGATTGAATATTGTCTTTATCAATGATCGAATAGGAACGTAATTCGATTTTTATAGTAGAATCTCCAATCATATTTGGACCTGGTTGCATTCCTCCATTAACGTTATAAGCATCAATGTAGTGACAATTTTTATCCAAAATAATCATCGTTAGTGAATTATAGTCATCGCCCGAAATCGATACAATTATTGGCTGAAACTCACCAATTTTAGGTTGTTTTGAAATAAAATAGGCCTGCATTAAATCAACAGCATATTTATCATTTACATCCAGTAATTTGGAAATAAAGGGTGAAATTAGTTTAAGTTTCTGCGTCGGTGTTAATGCAGTAAACGCGGTTTTACGGGTCGAATCCGTGTATAACTTATTGTCAAGATACTTTGTATACAAATCCAAAGCAAACGTATTGGTAAGATTTTTATAAACGAATTTCGTATCTGGAAGGCATGAACCATCGTTGTCCATAATGCTATAATTATCTTGAGAATGTTCTTTTTTAGGCCCAGAGCAGCCAGTAATTATCCCAATAATTAGAAAAAGGACAGTTTTTTTCATAAATGTAGCTTAAAGTTAAACTAAGGTAATGAACTGATCTTTCACTTACTCATTCAATAAATCAAAAATCCAAACCATCTGCCAATTTGACAACCCACCCACCTTTGGAACGTGCATTGATATAGTGCCTGTATAAATTGTACAACATTATAAAACATTAATACTATGCAAGAAAAAGGCACCATTTCGATCCATACCGAAAACATCTTCCCTATCATTAAAAAATTCCTGTATTCTGATAACGAGATCTTTCTGCGCGAACTGGTATCAAACGCTGTGGATGCTACCCAAAAGGTAAAGCGCCTGGCTTCATTAGGTCAGTTTAGCGGCGAACTGGGCGAATTACAGGTGGAAGTAGCTTTTGACGAAAAGGCAAAAACCATCACCATATCCGACAACGGTTTGGGTATGACCGCCGACGAGATCAAGAAATACATTAACCAGATCGCCTTCTCGGGCGCTACCGAGTTTATGGAGAAGTTTAAGGAAGCCAAGGATGCGAACGAGATCATCGGTCGCTTTGGTTTAGGCTTCTACTCGGCCTTTATGGTAGCCGACAATGTGGAGATCCAAACCCTATCGTACCAGGATGGTGCCGAACCGGCCCACTGGACTTGCGATGGCAGTACCGAATTTGAGATTAGCGAAGGCAGCCGCACTACCCGTGGTACAGATATTATTTTGCATGTAAATGCCGAAAGCGAAGAGTTTTTGGATAAATACAAATTACAGGGCATCCTGGATAAATATGCTAAGTTTTTACCTGTACCTATTAAATTTGGCACTACTACCGAGCAGGAGCCTGATGGCGAAGACGAAGAAGGTAAAGCAAAAACCAAATCGGTTGAGGTGGATAACATCATTAATACCACCAACCCTATCTGGACTAAGCAACCATCGGAATTAAAGGACGAGGATTACCTGAACTTTTACAAGGAGTTATATCCCTACTCGGAAGACCCTTTGTTCTGGATCCACCTGAATGTGGATTATCCCTTTAACCTGACCGGCGTATTGTACTTCCCTAAGGTGAAGAACGATTTCGAGATGACCAAAAATAAGATCAAGCTATTCTCGCGCCAGGTATTTATCACCGATGAGGTAAAAGATATCGTGCCCGAGTTTTTGATGTTGCTGCACGGTGTGATCGATTCGCCGGACATCCCGCTAAATGTATCGCGTAGTTTCTTACAAGCCGATAGCAATGTAAAGAAGATCAACAGCTATATCACCAAAAAAGTAGCTGACAAGCTGGCCGACTTATTTAAAGCCGACCGTGCCGCTTACGAACAAAAATGGAGCGATATTGGCCTATTTGTAAAATACGGTTTGGTTAGCGAAGAGAAATTTTACGATAAGGCTAAGGATTTTGTTTTACTAACCAGTACTAAGGATAAAAAGAACTATACCCTAAACGAGTACAAGGACTTTGTAGCCCCCGAGCAAACCGATAAAGACGGTCAGTTAGTTTACATTTACACTAACGACCCAGACAAACAGGATGCCTTTATCCAATCGGCCAACAAAAAGGGTTACGATGTATTGCTGATGAACTCGCCGATTGATAATCACTTTATCAGTCACCTGGAGCAAAAGCTGGAAAAAACATCGTTGAAGCGTGTGGATGCCGATGTGGCTGATAAACTGATCAAGAAAGATGATGCCCCGGCACATATCCTTACCGAAGAACAAAGCGGACAGGTAAAAACCATTTTCGATAGCGCCATTAACAAGCCGGCCTTTAAGGTTGAACTGGAAAGCCTGAATCCCGAAGAATTACCGGTAACCGTAACCATGGACGAATTTATGCGCCGCATGAAAGACATGGCTGCCATGGGTGGCGGCATGGGCTTTTACGGCAACATGCCCGATAATTACAAGGTAGTAGTAAACGGTAACCACAAACTAATTACCCGCATATTGCAAACCGAAGATGCGACCGAGCAAAGCCGCTTAGCTAAACAAGCATTCGATTTAGCCTTACTGTCGCAAGGATTACTAACCGGTGCCGAACTGACCGAGTTTGTTAACCGCAGTGTAAGCATGATATAACACCCCTCCTAACCTCCCCGAAGGGAAGGAATTAATACCTTATCTCTCCCTCTCCTTCGGAGAGGGTTGGGGTGAGGTATTTTTGTTTGTTTAAACTATTACTGGTAAATTAGATCAAAAATATACACCTAAAAATATTTGTTTTCCGTTTATGGAAAATGGGGATGATAACCATCATAGATAAAAAAAACATAATCATCATGAAAATATTAAAAGGAACATTATTAGCGCTGGTGATGATAGCCGGTATAATAAGCACCCAGGCCCAAACCACCCGAAAGGAGAAGAACGCTGCTAAGGAAGCGATTGTAAGAAAAGCGTTGGAGGATAAAAACTTCACCTTTACAGCACAATCGGTAAGCCCGATGCGGGGTGGCACGGTTAACTTAACATCCGAATATGATGTACGGGTGGTGCAGGATAGTATTATATCCTATCTGCCTTATTATGGGCGGGCCTACGTAGCACCAATGGATCCGAACGAAAATGGTATGCAGTTTACTTCAACCAAGTTTAGTTATGTAAGCACCCCAAAAAAGTTTGGTTACGAGATTGTTATTAAACCAACTGATACCAAGGATGTAAGGCAAATGACCTTAAATGTATCGGTAAACGGCTATGGTACCCTAAACGTAACCAATATGAACCGCGACCCAATATCGTTTTATGGTTATGTAGAGGAAAACAAAAAACCGAAGCAATAATAATCAGCTTTCAATATATAACTGCTGCGTAGCTATATCCGCCAATTCCTGCGGGTAATGGCTCACAATAATTACGGTAGTTTGCAATTTATCCCAAACAGGTTTCAGGTCGGCTATTAAGCCGGCCTTTGTTTTTTGGTCGAGCGCCGAAAATGGCTCGTCCATTAATAGTAAGGCGGGCTTATTGGCCATCGCCCTTAATATAGCTAAACGCTGCTGCTGCCCGCCGGATAAGTAATCGGGTCGGCGGTCGGCCAGCCCATCCAAGGCACCAATTTTTAATAGTTGGTCTATCCATTGCGCGTCGGTACAGGCATACTCCAGGTGTTGCCTCACTGTCATGTTTGGGAACAAGGCATAATTTTGAAATACAAAGCCAGCTTTGCGTTTTTGGGGTGATAGGTTGATGTCATTGGCGGTATCCAGCCAAGCCTGCCCGTCAATAAGCACCTGCCCCTGTTCGGGTTGCATTAACCCGGCAATAATTTTTAATAAGGTTGATTTCCCTGCGCCCGATGGGCCGTGAATAACCGTAATGCTGCCTTTATTTGCCTGTAGTTTTACATGCAAATCGGTTTGCCCATGCCCGGCCCTTAGTTTTTTATGGATCTCGATAACTATCATTCCAGTGGGCTTTTGGCTTTGTTACGGTTAAAAATAAACACAGCGGTTACAATCACAAACGTAAAGGCAAACAACAGCAGCGAGTAGTTATTGGCGGTATGATAATCCATGCTCTCCACCGAATCGTAAATGGCGATGGATACTACTTTGGTAACGCCGGGTATATTGCCACCTATCATTAGCACCACGCCAAACTCGCCCATAGTATGCGCAAAGGTCATTACCATGGCGGTTAATACCGATGCCTTGATATTGGGCAGTAAAACATGTAAAAAGGTTTGCCTTTGAGATTTACCCAACGTGTACGATGCCTGGGCCAGCGAAGCCGGCAATTGCTGCAAAGCCGATTTAATTGGCCCTATCATAAACGGTAAACTATATATTACCGAAGCCAGCACCAATCCCGGGAACGAAAAAACAAATTGGATATTAAAGGTATCGCGCAGCCAGTGGCCTATGCCATGCTGCGGACTAAATGCTATCAGCAAATAAAAGCCCAATACCGATGGCGGCAGCACCAGGGGCATAGTGATTAAGGCTTCCAGTATTACCCGTGCTACCGACCGGCCCTTGCTTAACCAATAAGCCAACGGCAAGCCAATTAACAGCAGCAACAGCATGGTAATTGTTGCCAGCTTTACAGATAACCAAATGGGCGACCAGTCCATTAATAATTAGGGTATGATATAACCATATTTTTTCAGGATGCTTTTAGCGGGGGCTGTACCCATATACTTATAAAATTGCTTTGCACCCGGCATATTAACCGATTTTTTTAGCACCACCATCCCCTGTTCTATCGGCGCGTAAGTTTTGGGGTCAATAGCCTGCCAATATAGCTTAGTAGTATTAGCCGGATCCATCACCAATGATTGTGTAGTAAACCCAACTGAAGCCACCCCTGTTGTGATATAAGTATTTACCTGCGAGATACTTTCGCCGTAAACCAGTTTGGGTTTAACCTTATCCAGCAGGTTTAATTTATTTAGGCTTTCCTCGGCCGCGCGGCCATAAGGTGCAATAGCCGCGTTGGCTATCGCTATTTTTTCAACTTTATCCGATGTGATAAATTGGGGCCAGTTTTTCAAGTTTACATTTTGTGTAGTACAGATAATCAGGCTGCCCAATGCATATACTACAGGCGGCTGATCTGCAAAGCCATCCTTTTCCAGCTTCGCGGGGAACTCCATATCTGCCGACAAAAACACATCGTAAGGTGCCCCGTTACTGATTTGCGCTACCAGTTTGCCCGATGAACCTACAATAGGTTCGATGGTGATGCCGGTACGTTTTTTAAAATCATCGCCCAATACTTTGATGACCGATTGCAGGTTAGCTGCTACTGCTACTTTTATGCTTTGGGCAAAGGTGCTTGCGCTAAAAATCAAAGCGAAAATGATTAGTAAGACAGGCTTATAGTTCTTCATATGATACTTGCAGATGGAGGAACTAAGGTAGGATTTTAATAACGAGCAGCAAAAACAAGTTAGTCATTATGAAAAAAATAGTGCAAACCCATCTTTTTTGTAATTAATTGATTTTCAGTTATTTGATATAAAAATACATTAAAAAGTGTAAACTTTGTGTAAACCCTGTTCCTAGGTTTTTTAGTTATACCTTTACTCTTCCCACGGGGTTTTAAAACTCAGAGTGACGGAGTAGGTGGCTCGTGCTTCCTGATCTTAATCAAAACCATTTTACTGGTGGGCGTATTGCTTTTCTCAGCCACGCTATCAATCGGCACTAAAACGTTGGTTTCGGGGTAATAAGTTGCGGTATTGCGTTCGGGAATATTATAGGGGACGATGACAAACAGGCGGGCTACGCGTTCCTTTCCTTTAAAATAACTATACAAGTCAACCTTATCCCCTGCTTTAAAGCCCGCTATGGCAATATCCCGCGGGTTCATAAATATCACCCGGCGTTCCTGGTGGATGCCGCGATAACGGTCGTCCAGTCCATAAATAGTGGTATTAAACTGATCGTGACTGCGGATGGTGGCCATGCAATATTCATCATCGGCTATATCATGTTTGGGTAAACCGGCCACATTAAAGGCAGCTTTATCACCAAATTTTTCTGTTTTAAACTTACCCTCGCGCGGGGCATTGGGCAGATAAAAGCCACCCGGCTCGCGGATGCGTTTATTGTAATCCCTAAAACCTGGTATCACCTTTTCAATATCATCGCGGATATAATCGTAATTAGATGCGTACTTATCCCAATCCACAACAGATTTATCGCCCAGTGTAGCCTTAGCCATACGGCAAACAATATCCGTCTCACTCACAAACTGATTGGATACCGGTTCCAGCACTCCTTTTGATTGCTGCATTACCCCCATCGAGTTTTCGCAACTGACAATTTGCGCTATCCCGCCGGTCATATCTATATCACTGCGGGCAAAGGTGGGCAATATGATAGATTCATCGCCGCATACTAAGTGTCCGCGGTTTAACTTGGTGGATACATGTACCGTTAATTCCAGTTTACGCATGGCTTCGGCAGTATAGGTAGTATCCGGCGTAGCCGAAAGGAAGTTACCACCCATACTAAAAAATACTTTCAACTTGCCCTCGTGTATCGCCTTAATAGCTTCCACCACATCATATCCCGGCTGGCGCGGCGGTTCAAAACCAAACACTTCCTTCAGCTTATCTAATTGCTCCTTTTTCGGCTTATCCCATATCAACATGGTACGGTTCCCCTGCACATTGCTATGGCCGCGTACGGGGCAAAGGCCCGCGCCGGGCTTGCCAATACTGCCTTTTAGCAAAACAAGGTTGACGATTTCCTTAATCGTATCTACCCCGTTTACATGCTGCGTAACCCCCATTGCCCAGCAAACAATTATTTTACCGGCAGGTTTCAGCATTTCGGCGGCCTCTTTAATCTGGCTAAGCGGCACACCGGCTTCCTTAGCCAGCATTTCTACATCGTATTGATGCAGGCTATTAATAAAATCGTGGTAGCCAACCGTATTTTTCTCAATAAACTGATGATCAAACACCGTTCCCGGCTTTTCCTTTTCGGCCTGGTAAAGCAATATTTCCAGCGCCTTTAATAGGGCCATATCGCCGTTTATTTTTACTTGTAAATATAAATCGGCCAGGTGCGTGCTAATGCCCAAAAAGCCTTTTACCGTTTGTGGATTTTTAAAAGCGGTTAGCCCGGCCTCATGCAGTGGATTAACGGCAATGATCTTGCTGCCTTTTTGTTTGGCTTTCTCCAAAGCGGTCATCATCCGGGGATGATTAGTCCCGGGGTTTTGCCCTATGATCATAATCACATCCGTATCGTAAAAATCATTCAGGGTTACGGTGCCTTTGCCTATACCAATCACATCCGAGAGGGCCACACCGGTAGATTCGTGGCACATGTTAGAGCAATCGGGCATGTTGTTGGTACCATATTCGCGTGCAAAAAGCTGGTACACAAACGATGCCTCGTTACTGGTACGGCCCGATGTGTAAAAAGCCGCCTCGTTGGGCGATGCCAGTTTATTGAGATGCGCGGCTATCTTTTTAAAAGCATCATCCCAACTAATAGGTTGGTAATGCGTACCATCTTTGGGCAGGTAAACAGGTTGGGCAATGCGCCCCTTTTTGCCCATCTCAAAATCGTTCAGTTTAGCCAGATCGATAATGGAATTTTTGGCGAAGAAACCGGTAGTCAGCTTTTTATTGGTGGCCTCCCAGGCTAAAGCTTTGGCCCCATTCTCGCAATACTCGGCAATAGGCGACCGGTCATCATCCGGGTCGGGCCAGGCACAACTGGAGCAATCAAAGCCCTTCTTTTGGTTCATGTGCAGCAAGGCCCGCATCCCACGTACCGGGTTTTCTTCTTCCAGCACATCCTTAAAAGCAGCCATTACAGCGGTGATACCCGCGGCCCATTCCTTTGGCCGGGTTACTTTCAGGTGAAGCAATTCTTCGGGGTTCTCCGCATGGGGTTGTACCTTAGTCTTGCTCATGGTTATGTACCGCTAAAGGGTTTGGATAGTTATCGCTTTGGTCTTCGGCCACGTTATCCAAACATTTAAAGTCTTTTTCTATATACAAACTCAACTCACCAGCCTCGTTTTCAAAGCCAACCCGTTCGGTGCTTGCCCATTCGGCAGCCAGTTGCGCGGGCATATATAGGGTAATGGTATCGTTAATAAATTCGGCAGTAATGCTATCTGCATTATTCTTTTGCAATATGTAGCTTAACACCCGGTTATTAAAATGAGTTTCTTCTTTCACCATACCATCCGTAGCAAAACGTTCTACTTCAGGCTTAGTTAAACGGTAACGGATAGTATTTCCCTTAATGCGTATTTTCATTGGTTTAGGTTAAAATGATCCTTTGCGGCGATGTGTAAATATTAAAACGTTGCCCGCGTAAAAAACCGCATAGCGTAATATTAAATTCCTCGGCCATTTGTACCGCCAAGGTTGATGGCGCACCTATCGCGGCAATAATGTTAATGCCGGCCATAGCCGCCTTTTGTACCAGCTCAAAACTGGCGCGGCCGCTTAACAACAATACTTTGTCGGTCAGCGGTAGCATATCTTCGTTCAAGGCGGCGCCTATCAGTTTATCCAACGCGTTATGCCTGCCAACATCCTCTCGTACTAATAGCAATTCTCCGTACGATGAAAACAATGCCGAGGCATGGATCCCGCCCGTTTGGTCAAACATTTGCTGTTGCTCGCGCAATAATTCGGGCATGGCATAAAGCATAGAAGCGCTTACAGAGTTATCATCATCAACCGAAGTAAATTGGCTGACCGTACGGATAGAATTTATAGACGATTTGCCGCATACCCCACAGCTGGATGTGGTATAAAAATTACGCTCGGTGGTATTTAAATTGGGGACGAAGTTTGGTTTAATGGCTACCTGTATCACATTCTGCCGGTTCTCGTTACAGGCAAAATTGTGCCGCACGAATTGTACCTCATCAACCGAGCGGATGATGCCCTCGGTAAACAAAAACCCCACGGCCAGTTCGGCATCGTTACCGGGCGTACGCATAGTTACCGATATATTTTTCACTTCGCGCTGAAAATCGGGGCCGTATTCCACGCGTATTTCCAGCGGTTCTTCGGCGGCTAATTCATCAGTCGTATCAGCGCATTCCAGCGCGCGGACTTTAATAACTGGGATCTCGTCTATCATGTGTATGGGCATAATAAATATACAAACAAGATATGAGGTTTGTTTAGATGGTTTGGCTTAAAATTTAACCACAAAGTTCACAAAGATGAGGAAACACAGAGGGCCCAAAGCCAAACCAATATCTTAATAAAGCAAAAAACCACAAAGACTTATTTTTACAAATAAAATCTTTGTGGTTTTAGTGGGTTCTTTCTTTGTGGTTAAATCATTATTAAACCACTAAATGCTATTAATGATGGTGATGACCATCCGGCCCGTGCGCGTGGCCATGCGATAATTCTTCGGGGTTTGCCGGGCGTACATTTACAATATTACCTTTAAAATGCAAAGCCTGGCCTGCCATAGGGTGGTTCAGGTCAACCAATACCGCGTCTTCGGCAATAGATACTACCTGTCCCTGAAAATGGTTACCCTGATTATCCTGCAAAGGTAATACGCTGCCTATTTGCGGCAGGTCTTGTCCTTCAAACATTTCCTTTGGTAGGTTAGCTACAGCTTCTTCGTCGTATTCGCCATAAGCGTCGGCGGCTGTTAATTTAAAGTCGTACGCGTCGCCTGTTGATAGGGCAGCCAGGTTTTCTTCAAACTTTGGTAGCATTTGGCCTGCGCCAAATAAAAAGGTTAAGGGTTGTTCAAGGGTGGTGCTTTCTACCAATTCCTCGGTGCCTTCGGCATTATTAACATACAGATCGTAGGTTAACGACACTACGTGTTGTGGTTCAATCTTCATTCGTTTTATACTTCGTTTTTTATGATATACTAATTTATATGCCGATTTGTTTTAAGGCATCTTCCACATTATCAACCGGTAGCCCGCAAGTTTTATCCTTACAGATATAGATACGTGTTTGCGCACCCACCCTGCCTTGCAGCAAAGGTAAGTTTTCTGTAATACCCCCCAACATTATTTTATTGGGAATATACTTTTGCGCTAATTCTTTACGCAATACTGATGTATTTGAGCCGGTTATGGCCATCTCGTTCACGCCAAACACTTCCTCCTGCAATAAAGTAGCCCAATTTGAATAGGATGAACCATACTTGGCAATCAGCGGGAATATGTTGCGTAGCAATTGTGCCGATATTTCGGTATAGCCCTTGTCATCAAATAATAAGCCCAGCTTTTTCAAATTACGCGCCATTACCGAGTTAGACGACGGGATTACCCCATCCATAATTTCCGATTTACGGGCAATCAGTTGTTCGTCACCATCACCTGTGTAAAAGAAAATCCCGTTGGCCGGATCATAAAAATGTTCGATGGTAATATTAGTCAGCTCCTTAGCACGGTTTAGCCAATCTACCTCAAAGGTTACTTCGTATAAGGCGATAAAGGCATCTATTACGTTGGCGTAATCATCTAAAAAGGCAATCACCTCATCCCGGCCCGCTCCAGAGGTGAGGGCGGCGAAAATCCTTTTTAGTTTACCATTGGGTGCGATGAGGTTTTGTGTGATGAAAGCCGCGTTCTTTAATGCCAGCTCCAAATACTCAGGCTTGTCGAATGCCTGGTAAGCATCGCAAAGGCCTTTCAGCATCAGTCCGTTCCACGATGCCAGGATCTTGTTATCCAGGCCCGGGCGGATGCGTTTGCCCCTCTCGGCCAATAGTTTTGTTTTTGATTTTTGGATAACCGACAACAATTCATCTACACTGATACCGATCTGACCGGCCAGCGATTCATCATCATCCCAACGGAAAAAAACATTGGTTTGCTCTTCTTCCCAATTGCCATCATCAATTACATTATAATAAATGCAAAACAATTGCGCGTCATCGCCCAAAGCCGTTTCCACTTCGGCTTTAGTAAAGCTGTAAAATTTGCCCTCTACCCCTTCGCTATCGGCATCCAATGCCGAATAAAAGCCATAATCGGCCGACATTAATTCGCGTTGTACAAACGCAATCGTTTCATCAACCACGTTTTTATATAACACATCGGGCTGCCAGGTATAGGCTTCGGCATACAAGCTTACCAGTTGGGCATTATCATATAGCATCTTCTCGAAATGCGGAATATGCCAGCGTTGATCTACCGAATATCGCGCGAAACCGCCGCCAATATGATCGTATATACCGCCGTAAGCAATTTTCTTAAGCGTCAACTTTACCGTATCGGCTATGGCCACATCCTGCATTAAATAAGCATAACGCATCAAAAAAATCCAGTTATTAGGCATGGGGAATTTAGGCGCGGTACCCATGCCGCCCTCGGCCTTGTCAAAGTATCGTACCCAATTGCTAACTATCTTCTCCAGATCGAGTTTATTATACGCTGCCTGCTCTTTTACAAACGTTACCGATTCGTATTGAACGATACCTGCGGTTAGTTTATCGGCATATTCGGCGGCTTCAGTTGGCTTGGTTTTATAAAAGTCGGCCAGGTTAAACAGCAGGCTTGTCCAGTCGTTTTTGCGGAAATATGTGCCGCCATATATAGGCCGCTGATCGGGCAGACAAATACAGTTCAAGGGCCAACCGCCGCGACCCGTCATTAATTGCACGGCGCTCATATAGATCTGATCTACATCAGGTCGTTCTTCCCTATCCACCTTAATGCACACAAAATATTCGTTCATTACGGCAGCCACGCTGGCATCTTCAAAGCTTTCATGCTCCATTACATGGCACCAGTGGCAGGCCGAGTAGCCAATGCTAACCAATATCAGCTTATTTTCGTCTTTAGCCTTTTGCAGGGCTTCGGCACCCCAGGGGTACCAGTCGACAGGGTTATTGGCGTGTTGTAACAGGTATGGCGATGATGAGTTGGCGAGGCGGTTCATGATATATGTTTAGCTATTAATAAAAAAGAGGGTGTAAAAAATGTTTTGTATGATAATTAAACAATCGGTAAAGCACATCAGTTGTAAAAATGATAATTTATATTCCTTAACTTTCGGGCAAAATTAAACTGATCATGCGTTTTCAAAAACTAAACACCTTAGTAGGGGCTTGTTGTTTGCTGTTATCAGCTACAAATATACAGGCTCAAACCACACCCGACTCAACTAAATACAACCATTCGGAACTTTTTGGCCCTATCACCTGGCCTACAACCGGTTCAGAGCTACGTTCAGCCGCTGGTAAGCCCGGGCCCAGGTACTGGCAAAACCGCGCCGATTACGTTATCCACGCCACTATTAACGAGCTGGCAAAAGATACGACCATCAGCGGACAGGTAATTATTAACTACACTAATAACAGTCCTGATAAAATGGATCACTTATGGATGCAGTTAGATCAAAACATGTTTGAAAAAGGTTCCCGGGGCGATGCTACTTCCCCTATCGAGGGCAACCGTTTTGGCCAGCCTTATCCCCGAGGTGGTTATCATATTGGTACCGTAACAGTTACCTACAAAGGCCAAACTTATACCGTTACCCCGGTAATTAGCGATGCCCGTATGCAGGTACGCCTTAAAACACCGCTGGGTGCAGGTGGCGACAAGATCTCGGTTAAAGTAAATTACGATTTCTCTATCCCCTTTTATGGCGCCGACCGCATGGGCCGCAAAACCTTTAAACAAGGCATAGTATACGAAATTGCCCAGTGGTACCCGCGCATGTGTGTTTATGACGATGTAGAGGGCTGGAACACTTTACCTTACATGGGCCTTGGCGAGTTTTACTGCGAATATGGTAATTTTGATTATTACATAACTGCTCCCGGCAATATGACGGTTGTAGGGTCTGGCGATTTGCAAAACCCTACCGAAGTATTGACCGCTACACAGCAATCCCGCATGGCTAAACTGCGCACAAGCGATAAGACTGTGAGCATCATTACCCCGGAAGAAGTTGGGCTGGCATCGGCACATATTGGTTCTAAACCACTAACCTGGCACTTTAAAATGCTGAACACCCGCGATGTATCATGGGCTGCATCAAAAGCTTTCATTTGGGATGGCGCGAGGGTTAATTTTCCATCAGGACGCAAAGGCATTGCCATGTCTACTTACCCGGCAGAGAGTAATGCAATCGGCTGGAACCGATCAACCGAGTACCTGAAAGCCAGTATGGAGATCTACTCTAAACTATACTATGAGTATCCATGGAACTCGGCCGTAAACGTATCGGGCGTGGCTTTGGGGATGGAATACCCGGGCATTATATTTTGCATGAGCAGTTGGGGCGGCGAACAGCTTTGGGGCGATGTTACCCACGAGATTGGCCATAACTGGTTCCCGATGATAGTAGGATCTAACGAACGTAAATACATGTGGCAGGATGAAGGTTTTAATACTTTCATCAACCAATATTCAACCAAGTTTTTCAACAAAGGCGAATACGATCATCCTGAAGCACGCCCGGCTATTGGTTTGGCCGGCCCTATGGCAAATATGAAAGACCCGTTGATGACACCGTCTGAAGCGATGGGCGTAGGCAATAACGATTACGGTTATTACTATGTAAAAACATCATTAGGCCTGGATATGCTGCGTAACGTAGTATTAGGTCACGATCGTTTTGATTATGCTTTCCACGAGTATATCAAGAACTGGGCGATGAAGCACCCAACTCCGTATGATTTTTTCCGTGCGATGAATGATGCCGCGGGCGAAGACCTGAACTGGTTCTTTAAACCATGGTTCTTCACTACGTGGACTATCGACCAGGCCGTAACATCTGTAACTCACAATAAAAAAGACGCGGAGCATGAGATGCGTATCACTCTTATTAACAAAGAGAAAATGGCTATGCCGGTAGATGTAAAAATTACCCAAACCGATGGCAAAAGCGAGATTGTTCACCTGCCGGTAAATATTTGGCAGCGTGTTGGCACATGGACATTTAAATACACCGCGCCGGCGGGCATACAAAGCGTTGAGCTTGACCCCGACCATCAGTTACCTGATGTAAACCGCGGCAACAACGTGTGGAAGAAATAGTCATTAGTCATTAGTCATTAGTCATTAGTCATTAGTCATTAGTGCGAATTTTGAATAGTGATGGGTGTTTTACTCATCGCTATTTTTTTTGCTTTTTTTAATAAAACCTCTGTGAACTCCGTGCAAAACCTCTGTGTACTCTGTGGTTAATTCACCAATTTGTCCTACTTTCACTTCATGCAAAATACCTCTAAACTAAAACTGGCCAAATTTATTATGTTATTAGCGGCCATTTACAACCTGTTTTGGGGTGCGGTTATTTCCTTATATCCACAGATTTTGTTGTTTGGTAACCCGCCGACTGCTTTCTTGCTGATTATTTTGCGCTGTGTGGGCATGCTGGTTGGTGTTTATGGCATAGCCTACTGGTTTGCCTCGCGCAATCCGCAGCGGTATTGGCCTTTGATACTGGTTGGTTTTATCGGGAAGTTTTTGGGGCCGTTTGGCTCGGTTTATTATATTTACATGGGGCAATTGCAGCCCTCGTTCCTTTGGGTAAACGTGTGGAACGATTTAATATGGCTATTTCCGTTTGCATGGGTAATGTACCAGGCCATAGCGGGTAAGTTGCCAAATAGCACCCGTTAATAAGTTTAAAACTGTGTAAAACCTTTCGGCTTTATTCTTTCTGCTTTCGGCTTAAACATTTAATTTCGCTGTTTCAAGAAAAGAGGACGCAGATTTGGATTACTTACAGGGATTAAACCCCGAACAACGAGGAGCAGTACAACAATTAAAAGGCCCGGTAATGATCATTGCCGGTGCCGGATCGGGCAAAACACGGGTAATTACCTACCGCGTGGCACACCTGGTACGCAGTGGTGTGGATTCGTTTAATATTTTGGTTTTAACATTTACCAACAAGGCTGCCAAAGAAATGCGCGAGCGTATTACCCACGTGGTAGGCCCTGAGGCTAAAAATATATGGATGGGTACCTTTCACTCGGTATTTGCCAAAATACTGCGTGTAGAGGCCGATAAACTGGGTTACCCCAACAATTTTACCATTTACGATACTGACGATAGCAAAAGCGTTTTGCGTGCCATTTTGAAAGAAATGAACCTGGACGATAAGCTGTACAGTGCCAACGTGGTATACAACCGCATCTCGGCCGCCAAAAATAATTTGATATCGTGGATGGAGTATGCCAAAAACGAGCAGATTCAGGCTGATGACAACGAGAATAAACGCCCATTTTTGGGTAAGATCTACGAAACTTACGCTACGCGCTGCTTTAAAGCCGGCGCTATGGATTTTGACGATTTATTATTCAAAACCAACGAATTACTAAAACGCTATCCCGACGTTTTGAACAAGTACCAGCATAAGTTTAAATACATTATGGTGGATGAGTATCAGGATACCAACTTTTCGCAATACTTGATTGTAAAGAAACTGGCTGCTGTTACCGAAAATATTTGCGTAGTGGGCGACGACGCGCAGAGTATCTACGCTTTCCGTGGCGCCAACATCCAAAACATCCTGAACTTTGAAAAGGATTATCCCGATGTTAAGGTGTTTAAGCTGGAGCAAAATTACCGCAGCACCCAAAATATTGTAAACATTGCCAACAGTATTATTGCCAACAATAAGGAGCAGCTGAAAAAGAATGTTTTCAGCGAGAACGAGGTAGGCGATAAAATAAAGATAATGCGGGCCTTCAGCGATAACGAAGAGGGCAAGATAGTAGCGGAGGCCATTATGCAGGATCGTAGCACTAAGGGCATGAAATGGGGAGATTTTGCCATTTTATACCGTACCAATGCCCAATCACGCTCGATGGAAGAGGGCTTGCGTAAATTGAATGTACCATATAAAATATATGGAGGCCTGTCCTTTTATCAACGAAAGGAAATAAAGGATCTGATCGCTTATTTCAGGCTAACCTTTAACCCTAATGACGAGGTGGCTATGAAACGGGTGATCAATTACCCACGCCGTGGCATTGGCGATACCACTATCGATAAAATCATTATCAGCGCCGATCAGCACCAGATTACCCAATGGGAGGTAATTACCAATGCGCAAATGTATATGGATGGCCGCACATCAGGTGCTGTTGGCACCTTTGGTACACTCATTCAAAGCTTCCAGGTCATCACTAAAAACCTGTCGGCTTATGATGCCGCCTTGCACATCGCGCAGCACTCGGGCCTGTTAAAAGACCTTTACGAGGATAAATCTGTAGAGGGATTGAACCGCTACGAGAACATACAAGAATTACTGAACGGCATAAAAGAGTTTTCGGAACGGGAAGATATCGAAGAAAAAGGCCTGGATATTTATATGCAGGATATCGCTTTGCTGACTAACGATGATAACGATAAAAACCCTGATGCAGATACCGTATCGTTAATGACCATCCACTCATCTAAAGGATTGGAGTTTCCGCAGGTTTATGTGGTGGGTTTAGAGGAGAACCTTTTCCCATCGCAAATGTCGCTTAACTCGCGCAGTGATTTGGAAGAAGAGCGCCGGTTGTTTTATGTGGCTGTAACACGTGCCAAAACCAAACTAAACATTAGCTATGCCACATCAAGGTTTAAGTTCGGTACGTTGATCAGTTGCGAGCCAAGCCGCTTTTTGGATGAGATAGATGCCAAATACCTGGAATTGGACTTTACCGCCAAACCAGCCGCCAGTTCGTTTTTTGATGACGAGCGTGCTACCTGGAGCCGCAAGGCCGATACCTTTTCCAAACCGAAAGCACCTACCCCATCAGCCCCGCCAAAAACCACATCCATACTGGCTAAGGCACACGTGCCTACACCGGGCTTTGCACCGTCAGATACATCTAAACTGCAAACCGGTATGGAGGTAGAACACGAGCGTTTTGGCTTTGGCAAAGTATTGCAATTGGAGGGTAACAAACCCGATATTAAAGCCACCATATTTTTCAAGGAAATTGGGCAAAAACAATTGCTTTTAAAGTTTGCCAAGCTGCGTATTGTTAATTAACCCATTTTAATCAGCATGTAATTATAGTGCGCATTTGTGTTTAATAATTAATAATCTGCATATAATTACCCATTAAGTGGGGACATAATTCCCCACTTTTAAATCAACAATTTAATAACAGGTCATTTTAAGCTAATTAGGGGCATTTGTGCTTATGGCATAGGCTTTGGATTAAAAAAGTAACCATACATTAAATTATTGATAAGATGAACGAAAATTTCAAAACCCAATCAAACAAGTCGGTAGGTAAAAATATCCGCGCTGTAAGGCACCAGCACAACTGGAGTCAGGAAGACGTAGCCAACAAATTAGGGATCTCTATTCCGGCATTTTCAAAAATCGAGACCGGTATTACCGATATCAATTTATCAAGGTTGCAGCAAATTGCTGATATTTTTGAGATGAGCCTGGTGCAACTTTTAGCCTTTGAAGAAATTCAAGACGAATACCAATCAACCCACTTAACCGATGCTAAGAAAAAGCTGGAAACCTGCGAAGGCGAAATTGTTGAGCTGCAACGCAAGGTTATTGGCCTGTACGAAGA
This sequence comes from Bacteroidota bacterium, assembly GCA_040389105.1. GTDB lineage: Bacteria > Bacteroidota > Bacteroidia > Sphingobacteriales > Sphingobacteriaceae > Mucilaginibacter. The sequence continues at coordinate 6,231 of JAZKAO010000021.1, read as the reverse complement.
ATTGCGCTACAAAAATGTAGTTGCTGTTTAATTAAAGCTACAAATCAGTCTTTTTATCATTTAACTTATGCGATAGTTATATAACCTATAGATACTAGTTTATAGCATTATTTACTATAGCGATATTTTACTTTATAGCCAAACCTTTTGGTTGAATAATTGCGTACACAGGTTTATATTAAATATGATATAGCCTATGAAAACGAATTATTTCATATCAATTGGCAAAAACACAGTTGCCCAACAAGGCACCATACACGACCCTTGCAGCAAGCTAAAGGTTAAGGTAACCGATATGGTTAAGTCGCAGTTTAAGCCGCATGAGGGCGAGGTACAGTACTTTGTAACGTCGGGTAAGGAAACACTGGCTTTTGAAACCCGGGGCTATAACAAGCACCGTACTATGCTTATCCTGCAAATGATAGCTGCCTATTGTTTGTATTTGGGTTTGATTGACGCGCAGTTTCACGCTACGCTGCCTTATTGAAGTATCATCAGGTATAACTTGTGTTAAAACCCGGCACGGTCAGGGTCGTGCAGCATATCGCTCATGTTGATGATCTTATCATCAATTTCGGATACGCACTTATTCATCATATTAATACATTCCTTTTTATCAACCAGTCCCTCCTTTTCCAGGTTCATTAAGCCCTTAAGGGTGGCAATAGGCCCGCGGATCTGGTGCGATAGGTATGACGAATATTCGGCCAGTTTCTTGTTCTTAATTTGCAGGTCCTTAGTACGCTCATCAATAATCTCTTCTAAATGATGATTTACACGGTCGAGGTTATCCTTTTGCCGGGATACCTCTTCGTTCAATTCGGTTAAGCGCTTGTTAGTTTGGGCCTTACGTTTAACATTTATGGTGAGTAAAATAATCAGGCCTATTAACAATATGGTAGAAAACGCCGCTCCCCAAACCAAAAACACAGTGTATCGTTGTTTTTCGAGTGTAGCCTGCTGATCCTTAATTACATTATCCCTTTTATATTTTTCTGTTAACAGTTTAATTTGGGTTGATACGTAGTTATGATAATCGACACTATCCTGTTTAAAAACATTGATCAGGTACGATATCGCCTTTTCGTAATTCTTACGCCCATATTCCAACTGATAACGCGTGTATTTATAATCATAGTCCATTTTTTTATTTTGCGAATAAGTTGAACCCTCGTTGATATATTTTTCGGCATTATCAAACTGCTTTTGGGCAATGTAAATATCGGCAAGGGCCAAATCAATGCTGGAAATAGTAGCGTTCATATCCAGTTTTTTTGCCTCTAAATTGGCTTGCAGTAACATTTCCTTTGCCTTTTCATACTGGCCTACGCTTGAATAGGCAACACCGGTATTTTGCAAACAGCTTACTAAGTTTGCCTTATCATTCACTATGGTAAACATTTTTCGGCTGATATCAAACTGGGCTAATGCATCCAGGTATTGATTTTTACGCAGGTAAACGTTACCTATATTTAAATTGAGCGATGCCAGTAAGGCTGTATCGGTAAGGTGTACCGCTATACTAAGGCCCTGCTTAAAATAAGTAAGCGCCTTGTCATAATCGATATCGCGGTATAAATTTCCAATATTATTGTAAGCTTTTGCGGTTCCGTTTTTGTTACCTGTTTTATCAAAATAACTAAGGGCTTCAAGGTAACTGTCAATAGCGTTTATCCTATCGTCCTGGTACCCTAAACCAATGCCAATTATACGGTAAGCTTCGCCAGCGCCATTCAGGTACTGGAGTTTTTGGGCTAATTTTAATGCTTTATGACCGAGTGCAACTGTTTTTGTAGCTTCAGAAAGGCGTGCCTTATAAGCTTCCTTATTTAATCTGATCACCTCATTTGTATCCTGGGGAGTAACATTTTGAAAACCAAACACGTACAACGGAGCGAACAAGATGAATAAAAGGAAAAAACCTAAGTGATTAATTTTCATCAGATGCGATAAAGGAGTAAACTTGTGTTTGAAATTATAAATTTAACGGTCATAATTCTGCTTATTACGTAATAAATCTATAAAAAGATATGTAAAAATATATTTTTCAACATTTTTTTTTAATTAAAAAAACATTTATACATTTGCACTGTTTGTTTAAGTAACCATTATAACAAACTAAAATACAATAAGTTATAAAGTTTATTTAACTGACTTTTTATGCTTAATTTTTTTGAAACAATAAACGTTATTTAATACAAAACGAGATGAAAAAAAGAGTTTTCGCGGCAATAGCATTGGGTACAATCCTGTTATCATCATTTACAAAACAACCTGTTCAATCACAAAATAAAATGGCGGCAGCTATTGATAAAGCAGCGTTAACCAGCTCTAATTTAAAAACCGACGCGACTGCTCCAACTTTTTCAAACCGTTCGAAAGCTAATTTATCGCAGGCAGATGGTGGTGAATAATAAAAAATCTGAATAAAAAGAAAAAATAATTATACCGACAAACAAACTTTTAAAATATAAAAAATGAAAAAATTGATCCTTGCAGCCGCCATTATATTTAGCACTATCGCTTTCTCGGCTTGTATCAAAGAGAACGTTGAACCAGTTGCAACACACAAGGCAAATACCCTGGCTGATAAGGGCACCCTATCCCAAGCTGATTTTACAACCGACCCGGCTTCGCCACCTCCAACAGGCGATAAGGGTACACTATCTCAGGCCGACGGCGATAGCGGACATTAATAAGTAAATAAAATAACCGATAAATAATAATTAAGCAAACAGACCCCTCCAACAAATACAACAGATAAGATCATGAAAAAATTAATCATAGCAGCAGCAGTAATCATCAGCACAGTAGCATTTACTTCTTGCACAAAAGAAAACGTTCAACCAACCCCGGCAGCACATAAAGCGAATGTTTTAGCCGATAAGGGTACACTTTCTCAAGCCGACTTTACTACCGATCCGGATGCACCTGTTAGTGGCGATAAAGGCACATTATCTCAAGCCGACGGCGCTAACTAATCAGCACAACCGATAAATAATAATTAAACAAACAGACCTCCAACAAATACAACAGATAAGATCATGAAAAAATTAATCATAGCAGCAGCAG
>JAZKAO010000021.1:0-3059 GCA_040389105.1 Bacteroidota bacterium | reverse complement strand
GTACACTTTCTCAAGCCGACTTTACTACCGATCCGGATGCACCTGTTAGTGGCGACAAAGGCACATTATCTCAAGCCGATTTAAACGGTGGCAATTAATTGCAGCGCCAATTATACTTATCAAATACAACAAACAATACCATCATTAATCAATATCAAATACTAATCATCATGAAAAAGTTCATCATTATATTAGGCATTATCTTAACTTCAGGAATTGCAGCCTTAGCTTTATCGGCCAACAAAACTGCTGAAATAAAAACTGCCCAGATAAAAAGTGACAGAAACGAAATGGCAGATGTTGCTAAGGGGCAGGAATATGGCGCCGTTAAAAGCAACCTTACCAACGCCGACTAATTAGCCGGAGGTTATTTAACCACTAAAAGCTTTTTGCTTAATTGGCGGCCGCCCACCTGCATTACATAAATGTACATGCCGGCGCTCAAGTCGCTAAGGTTGGTAACAATTTCGTGATAGCCGGAGCCCTGATATTCATCGGCGAGGGTGCGCACGGGTTTTCCCAATATGTTATATAGTATAATTTGCACCTTACCGGCTTGCGATAAGCTGAAACCAATGTGGGTAACATCACGCACAGGGTTAGGGTAGTTTTGATTGATACCTATCAACAGTAACTTCTCTTCAATTGCTTGGTTTATAGCATCAAAAAGCACAAAGCTAATTAGTTTGTACCCCTTGGCATTAGGGTGGACTAAATCCTGGTAAAGCGTAAAATCGCGCCCAAGCGATTCGTTAACATCGGCCAGATAAATATGGTAATCTATAGCCAGCCTTTTATAAAGCGCGTTTATTTGCTTTACTATTAGGTTACAGGTTTTTAAAAACTGGTCATTCTTATCATTATAAAACTGTATGGTACCAATAATAGGTATCAGTTTATGCTTTAAAGCTTCCTCTATATAATACCGCATATTCCTTTCGGTATCACTCAATTTCATCTTTTTATTAGCAATATATTGCGCGTCGTTAGCGCCCATATCAATCACAATAAAACCGGTACGGCCCTCAATAACCTTAGGGAAACGGGTTAAACCTTGGGTGGTTGTTTCGCCGGGGATGCCATTATTTGTGATATCAATAACTTTCCCCACATAGCAACTCTCGAAGTTTTGACGCAGGTTATCCTGAAAATTAAAACCACCTACACCTGCTACCGTGCTGGCACCAAAAGTGGTAATATTAATACTATCCTTACTGTAAAATTTAGAGGCGGAACTACAACTCGGCGTTTGCGCACGCGCCGATAAGAAAGAGGAGAGCAAAATAAGTGTAATGCAAATTATCAGCTGATAATTTCTTTCATTCCTTTTCAAAGCCTAATCAATAGTGAAAGTAACAAATATATATAAATAACCTTAATTTTTAAGGGCTTAATAATCAACAAACTATTTCCCCACAAACATCGCTATTAATTAATATGCAAATAAGGTACCGTAGCTTATTTTACACTACAATTAATATTGGTTATACTTAAAATTAGGTGCAAATATTACAGCGTGCGTAAAATAAATTAACCCGGGCGCATTTTTCCGGGGAATAAAAAGGAAATATATCCACACTATTAATTCTCAAAAAACATACTCTATATTTGCTGCAAAATAAAAATAATGCAAAATATTAAACAGTATGTTGAGGCCAATAAACAGCGTATGCTGGATGAGCTGCTGGAGTTGTTGCGCTTTCCATCGGTTAGTGCCGACCCTAAATATAAGGCCGATGTACTTAAAACGGCTGATTATGTTGCCAAAAAACTAAGCGATAGTGGTGCCGATAATGTAGAAGTTTGCCCCACAGCGGGCTATCCTATTGTTTATGGCGAAAAAATAATTAACCCTGCCCTGCCTACCGTTTTGGTTTACGGGCATTACGATGTGCAACCGCCCGATCCGCTGGAACTGTGGCATACCCCGCCCTTTAAGCCTACCATACGCGACGGTAAAATATTTGCCCGTGGCGCCTGCGATGATAAGGGCCAGTTTTACATGCACGTTAAGGCTTTTGAACTGATGATGCAAACCAATACCCTGCCCTGCAATATTAAATTTATGATTGAAGGCGAGGAGGAAGTTGGATCAAACAACCTGGGCATATATGTTAAGGCCAATAAGGAGCGTTTAAAGGCCGATGTGGTGCTGATATCTGATACCTCGATGATCAGCATGGAAGACCCGTCGCTGGAGACAGGTTTGCGTGGCTTATCGTACCTGGAGGTTGAAGTTGTTGGGCCAAACCGCGATTTGCACTCGGGTGTATACGGCGGCGCTGTAGCCAACCCTGCAACTATACTGGCCAAAATGATCGCGTCACTACACGATGAGAACAACCATATTGCCATACCCGGTTTTTATGATGATGTGTTAGATTTGACAGCTGATGAACGCAAGGCCTTAAACGCTGCGCCTTACAGCGAAGAAGCATACAAGAAAGATTTAGGCGTTGACGAACTTTGGGGCGAAAAGGGCTATTCTACCTTCGAACGTACCGGCACACGCCCTACGTTAGAAGTAAACGGCATTTGGGGCGGTTATATTGGCGAAGGCGCTAAAACCGTACTGCCATCAAAAGCTAACGCTAAAATATCTATGCGTTTGGTCCCAAACCAGGGATCGGACAAAATAACTAAGCTTTTTACCGATCACTTTATAAAAATAGCGCCGCCTTATGTTAAGGTAACCGTTACCCCGCACCATGGCGGCGAACCGGTAGTTACCCCAACCGATAGTGTTGCCTATCGCGCGGCGCAAAAAGCTATTACCGAATCGTTCGGCAAAGCACCCATCCCAACCCGGGGCGGGGGCAGTATCCCTATTGTAGCCTTGTTTGAGGCTGTATTAGGCATTAAAACGGTACTAATGGGCTTTGGATTGGATAGCGATGCGCTGCACTCACCAAACGAGAAGTATGACATTTACAATTACTATAAAGGCATTGAAACACTGCCGCTTTTCCACAAATACTTTGCGGAGTTGAGCGCGGCTGAATAATCATTAGTCATTAGTCATTAGTCATTAGTCATTAGTCATTAGTCATTAGTCATTA
>JAZKAO010000020.1:0-188134 GCA_040389105.1 Bacteroidota bacterium | reverse complement strand
ACGTTTTCTATCTCCGTTTGAAGATTTTCTTTCGTCGTTTGCGGGCTGCAAAGGTGGGGATTATTTCAATCATTGTCAAGTGTTATTTTCACTTTTTTTGATTTTATTTTTTCCTCCTTAAATATGTTAAAAAACAACGCCTTTTTCTTAAGCGGATACAAATGTAAGCACATTTCCGGCATCTGCAAACATAAATCATCAAATACTTAAAACAATCCTTTAACTACCTGAAAACTAAGCGGCATAAAATCACCTTAAACATGGTAAAACCGCCCGGCAACAGCCTGTGGCTTTATTTTGTACCTTTGTTAGTATATGAGTACCGCCACTTTTCCTGATCATTTTATCGAATCGCTTAGTGATGCACTGGGTTTCGACGCCCCAAATTTCACTAACACGCATCAAAACTTGCCATCACCCACTACTATCCGCATTAACCCTTATAAATACCATCCTATATATAAAGGTGTGCAGGTGCCCTGGTGTGCCAATGGTTTCTACCTGGAGCAGCGCCCATCTTTCACTTTCGATCCGCTTTTTCATGCCGGCTGCTATTATGTGCAGGAGGCATCCAGCATGTTCATCGCGCATATACTACAATATATAAGGAGCGAAAATGATGAAGCCATTAAAGTACTTGACCTTTGCGCGGCGCCCGGTGGTAAAAGCACCCTGCTTAGTTCGGCTTTAAAGCCCGATGATTTGCTGGTGGCTAACGAGATCATTAAAACGCGCGTACCTGTACTAACCGATAACCTCACCAAATGGGGCCCATCAAATATCATAGCCAGTAATAACGACCCTAAGGATTTTGGCCGCCTCAAAGCATTTTTTGATGTGGTACTGGTTGATGCGCCCTGCTCGGGTTCGGGCATGTTCCGTAAAGACCCCGACGCGATGAACGAATGGAGCGAAGCCAACGTGAACATGTGCCACCAACGGCAGGAACGCATACTGGCCGATGTATATCCTTCTATTAATACCGATGGACACCTTATATATAGTACCTGCTCGTATTCGGTTGCCGAGAACGAGGCCGTGCTGGATTGGCTATGCGCCGAGTTTGATTTGGAAAGTGTGCGGATCCCGATAGAACAAGCCTGGGGTATAGTGGAAAGTCAGAGTGATTTGCACAAGGCTTATGGTTACCGCTTTTATCCCGGCAAGGTGCAGGGCGAGGGTTTGTTTGCCGCTTGCCTGCGCAAAACTGGAAATAATAGCGCGGGGGCATCTAACTATAAAAACAAAAACACCCAAAAGCCGGATTATAAAGCCATAGATATATTGAAGCCTTATATAAAGGATGCCGACAATTATTACTATTTTAAAGTAAATGATGATTGGCTGGCCATTGACCGTACCCATAAAGATGCCATGGGGATTTTGCAGCAGCACTTATATATTAAAAAATCGGGGGTGCGCTTAGGGGCTTTGGCCGGGAAAGATTTGATACCCGACCATGAACTGGCATTGAGCCTGATGATTAATCGGGACGCTGTATTGAATACCGAACTAACCCGCGAACAGGCCATTGCTTATTTACGCCGCGATAATATCCTTGATTTAGATATCAGCCAAAAAGGCTGGAGCTTGATGACCTTTGAAAACCACCCGCTGGGATGGGCGAAGTTGTTACCTAACCGCATTAATAATTATTATCCAAAGGAGATGAGGATCATGAGCCAGGCACCGCAGCTATAGGCTGAGATTTAAATCCAAACCATTCCCCGCTTTTAGCATTAGTAATATATGCGTTTTAAAACGGGGTTATATATTATATATGTTTTAATACTATCATGCGGTAACCCGGATAAGCCCGATTATGTGCCTAAGCCTACCGATACCGTAAAGGATGCGGCCGGGCGCAAAACGGTGATCCTTGCACCAACTGACGGTACCGATACCATGAATGATATTAATACCGGCAAAACTACCCCGCAGCAATTAATTGCTTTTGCCCGTACAGCTATTGGTATACCTTACTTATACGCATCGTCTGATCCTAAGGCCGGATTCGATTGCTCGGGTTTTATTACTTATGTTTTTAATCATTTTGGGATAGCTGTGCCGCGCACTTCGGTTGATTTTACTGATGTGAAGCACGAGGTGCCACTTCAAAATGCCCTCCCCGGCGATCTGATCCTTTTTACGGGGACTGATAGCCATATCCGTATTGTTGGGCACATGGGTATAGTGGTTGCCGCTTTTAGCGAACCCTTGCAATTTATTCATTCTACATCCGGCCGGGATAATGGCGTAACTATTTCAGGGCTTACCGCCGGTTACCAGGAACGGTTTGTAAAAGTGGTGCGGGTTTTTCCGCAGAACAAGGATAAGTAAATGCGAAAGGCGGAATGCCAATTGCGGAATAAACAACAAGATAATTTCGAAATTGGCATTCCGAAATCCGAACTCACTTAATATTGCCCGATACTCAGCAGCACCAAAGTACAGGCATATTCTGTTTCGATACCCTTTTCGTGAGCCATTTTGCGTAACTCGCTGTTTTCGGTACCGGGGTTAAAAATGATGCGTTTAGGGTGGGTATCCATTATATAGTTATATAGCGGCGGCTGGTTTTGTGGGCCAACATATAAGGTAATGGTATCTACATCGGTATGAATTATTTCAGCCTGCTCAATAGGCACACCTGCTACTTCGCCTTTTTTACGCCCGACATTAATAATATCGTGCCCGGCCTTTACCAAACGGTTAGCGGCCAGGTAAGCATACCTGCTGCTATCGGGAGTAGCGCCTAAAACCAATGTTTTTTTATTACCCATATATTAATACTAACTAAAGGTGTGCCAATTTTCGGGTTTAGTGTCTGTATACTGTAGAATTAACCACAGAGGTCACAGAGGGAGAAATCACAGAGGGCACAGAGCTATTTTAAGATTTAATTTTTCGTACAACCTCTGTGGTCTCTGTGAAAAAATCTCTGTGACCTCTGTGGTTAAAATCCCCACTAAACCACCATTAACCGTACAATTCGGGCTTAAACCTTTTAGCCAATAACCCGGTTGCTTTATCAAAATCGATATCTGCAACCACAACGCCTACTTTACCGTAAGCTTGGTACGCTACACATTTACCATCCGGATCTATCAGTGATGTGGCCGATTCGGGGTAGGCCATGGCGTAATTTACACTGGCAAAGTAAATGGTGTTTTCGGCGGCGCGCATAATCATGGCTTTTTCGTAATAGGGGTTATCCATGCTGCCCCATTCAACAGGTAGTTTACCGGCAACATCGCTGCCGGCCAGGTGCGGATGGAATACCACGTGCGCGCCATTTCGGGCCGCCCAGCGTACCGATTCGGGATAGCGGAAGCCTTCGTGGCAAATGGCGATGCCGAATTTCAAGCCGTTCACTTCAAAAAGTTGGCGCTCTGTTCCGGGGATCCAGATGTTATCCTCGGTGGGGTCTAACTGGTTTTTTGTTTGATAACCTAATAATCTTCCGGTTTTTGATACCACGTGGGCGATATTGTAAAAGCCATCACCGTTGTACCAATCCATAGGGATGATGATCGCGATGTTATTTGCGGCGGAAATTTGGCAAACTGTATCAAGCGCCGACTGCAATACTTCGGGCGACGCTTTGTCAACTTCATATTCAATAGCCGGATAACCTGGGATATACGATTCGGGGAAGCAGATCAGCTCCGCGCCTTGGCTGGCCACGTCCTTTACCAGTTTTTCAATCCAGTATAAACCATCGCTAATTGATTTTGGGAATGGCGGCGAGGCTAATGCTATTTTCATGGTCGATATTATTTCAAACGCAGGTCGCTGTATACCGGGTAATGGTCGGATAGTTTTTTCCGGATCACACCATAGGTTAATACATCAAACTGCTGTGTGGTTAAAATATAATCTATCTGATAGTTGGGGAAATCGCCGTTATAGGTACGCCCCAATCCCGAACCCTTTTCGCGGAAGGCATTCTTCAACCCCTTAGCCATTTGGTTTACCGCGAATGATGATGGCGTATCGTTAAAATCGCCGGCAACAATATAGGGGTAAGGGCAAGTAGCCATATCTTTCTTTAGCATGGCCACCTGTTCGCTGCGCTTTAAAAAGGCATGCTTTAATTTGCCGCCTATCCGGCGCGAGCTTGTCATATCTGTTTTTCCCTTTTTTGATACATCGCTTAAATACTTATAATCTTCGGGATTAAAACTGATGGATTGCAGGTGGATGATATATACCCTGAAAGTGCGCTCCTGTTTTTTTATATCTACAAAAACGCACTGGTTAAGGTTTTGCGGTTCGTTCAGCCATACTATCCCCCTGTTAATAATAGGATATTTAGAAAATATAGCCATCCCCATGGTATTATACAGGATAGTCTCGAAATGGCATTGATTGGTTTTCAATATCTTTTCAATAGAATCAACCATGGCGTAAGGGCTATTTTTACGTGAGTAAAACTCCTCGAAACCGATAATATCAGGCTGCTCGTGATTGATGATCTCTAATATATCGTGCCGGGTAGATACATCGTTTTTAGCGCCGTACTTTTTAAAGCTATGTACGTTATAGTTCATCATCCTGATCACATTACTATCCCTATGCGCTACCTGGGTGGTTGGCAGCCGGAAACCGATATTATTGTTCAGCACCGTCCAGCCTATCAGAATACAAATGACAGATAGTAGCGCCCATCTGCTTTTGCGGATCAGCCAGTAAACGATCAGGATAACATTTAATAAAAGCACCGGCGGGTAAGCCAGGCCAAAAAAGGCGATGAGCCAAACCGTACGCGGGTCCACCCAGGGTGCCAGGTAGCCTATTAGCAGTGCGGCTACCATGGCATAGTTTAGCCATAGTATTAATCGGTCAAAAAATGTAAGTCCATTTTTTTTAACGCTCATTATTGCTGGCGCGGAATAAGGTTTCTTTTTCTTGTTTGTTTAAACTATCGTATCCGCTTTGCGATATTTTATCCAGTATCCTATCAACCTCATCCTGCCTTGGCAACGATGCCTTTTTACCATCGGCCCCGCCCCCTCCTGCTACTACCTTTATTTTTGATTTAGCCGTAAATATATTATTGATAGGCGCGCTCCAATCGCGGCCCCGTTTTAACTGCTTAATATAAATAAAGCCTATTAATGCGCCACCTAAGTGGGCCAGTTCGCCGCCGGCGTTGGCACTGGCCACATTTAAAAAATCAATGATCACAAAAAACAAAGCCAGCCACTTCAACTTAACCGGGCCCAGGAACATCAGGAAGATCTCGTAATCGGGCAACAGGGTTGCTGTAGCTACAATAATTGCCATTACACAGGCCGATGCGCCTACAATAGTAGCCCCGCCCAAAATACCCGAATTGGCAAAGCCCGGGAAAATATTAAAACTGCCCACAAAAAATATAGCGCCAGCCAACCCGCCTAAAAAATACAGGGTTAACGTACGCTTATTGCCCAGGTATTCTTCAAAAATTTGCCCGAACCAGTACAGCCACAGCATATTGAACAGCACGTGGAAAACACCATCGTGCATAAACATATAGGTAATGGGTGTCCAGGGGTGGGTAAGTAATTTGGGTAGCGATGATGGCATGGCCAGGTAGCTATAAGCCACATTGGCAATAGCGCTGTTGCCAAAGCCACGGAAAAGCTGCTCAAATACAGCCGGGATATTGATCGCTAAAAAAACAATCATATTAATGCCGATAAGCAACCCCAGCTTACTGCCCGAGTGCAGCATTTTATAACGGATATCTTTCCACAAGGTACTCATGCCAATAATATATATCAAAGATAACCCATCAAATTAATAAAAGTTGTTCCGGCGGTGATATCCCCACGATTTTATGACAATAAAACCAACAAGTGCCCCGCCCAAGTGCGCGAAGTGCGCTACCGAGTCGCCGGCAAACTGGCCAACCCCCATAACTAATTCGACAATAATATAAATCGGAATAATATATTTGGCTTTAATGGGCACGGGGATAGGCATTACCATCATTTCCAGGTTGGGATATAACATCCCGAAAGCAATCAATACGCCAAATATAGCGCCCGATGCCCCAACCAAACCCGTAGCATAAATAGATTGTACCTTTTGAATTTGCAATGGGTCGAGGGCAATATTGCCAACATTACGAATAGAAAACGAACCCACTATATAATGCAATTCAACAGCCTGCACTGCCATTTGGCATGCCAGCGCGCCAATACCACAGATAAAGTAAAAGCTCAGGAACCTTTTCTCGCCAATGGTTTGTTCAATAATAGGCCCGAATGAAACCAGCGCTATCATATTAAAGGCGATGTGCAACAAGCCGCCATGCATAAACATGTAACTAATAATTTGCCACAACCTAAAATTAGGCGAATCGGGGTAGTAGGCCGATAGCCACCTGTCCATATCAAACACACCGGCATGGCCCAACAAGTAGGCGGCTACAAAAAATACAACATTAATCATCAGCAGGTTTTTTACAACCGGCGTCATGTTAGCAAAGGGGTTTTGTATCATATATATAATAAGGCCTAAAGGCTATTTTTCAAATCTGTCTAATAATTCGTTCATATTAAAGGTACTGATCACCGGTTTGCCGTTCAGCGCCAGGTTGGGCATCTGGCAGGCAAAAAGCTGGTCTATCAGCATGTTCATTTCTTCTAAAGACAACGCTGTGCCTGCTTTAATAGCCGCGTTGCGGGCCAGCGCGCGGGCCAGGTTATCGCGCTTATCCAACTTTAAAATGGCCATGTTGTTTTTAAAACCTTCCAGTAAATGTTCCAGCAGGGCATGTTCGCTGGTGCTGTTCAGGTCGGCCGGTACACCATCAACCACCACGCTGTTTGGGCCAAACTCGCGGATATCAAAGCCAAGGGCACGGATATCGGGCAACAGTTCCTTCAGCAGTTCAAAATCGCTGCTGTTCAACGTCACTGTTTGCGGGAACAGGCTTTGCTGGCTTACGCCCGAATGATTTTCCAGCTGATGCAAAAAGCGTTCGTATAAAACGCGCTCGTGTGCTGCCTGCTGACTGATTAACATAAAGCCCGACTTAATTTGCGACAGAATGAACCGGTTATGGATCTGGAATAATTGCCGCTCGCTGGGTTTATTCACCAACTGGTCTTCAACGGTAATTTGTTCAGTCTCCACATCCAGCGTATGCTGTGTGTTGGTTTCCTTTTTGCTGATCTCGTATAAGGTATCCCAATTAGTTGGGATAGCTGCACGCTGGTAACTGCCGCTGCTATTGTTGCTGCTATACCCGGGGGCTTTATTATCCTTTGCAAAGGGATTAAAATTGGGGTTAAAGCTAATGCTTGGGGCCACAATATCTTCCAGCGGTACAGGGGTTATCATGTGCTGGATGTTGTTATCAATCTCAAAATCCAAACTCGGGGTAATATTATAGCGCCCCAAAGCCCGTTTCACTGCCGAGCGGATAATGGCGTAAATAGCCTTATCGTCCTGATATTTAATTTCGGTTTTGGTAGGGTGCACGTTAATATCAATGCGCGATGGATCGATATCAATAAACAATACATATAGCGGATAACTTTCGTCGGGCAGTAATTCTTCAAAAGCTGTTAATACCGCATGGTTAAGGTAAGCATCCTTAATAAAACGGTTATTCACAAAAAAGAATTGCTCACCGCGTGTTCGGCGGGCAAACTCGGGCTTGCCTACGTAGCCGTGCAGTTTAATAATGGAAGTATCCTCCTCTACCGGTACCAAACGTTGGTTATAGTTATTACCCAGCAGATGCACAATGCGCTGCTTTAGCGGCGCGGCCGGCAGGTGATAAACCTCCTGCCCGTCGTGATGCATGGTAAAAAACACATTGGGGTTAGCCAATGCTATCCGCTGAAATTCGTCAATTATATGACGTGTTTCTACCGGGTTGCCTTTTAAAAAATTGCGGCGCGCCGGGGTATTATAAAACAGGTTTTTAATACTGATGGAAGTCCCCGCGTTGCAGGAGCATGGCTCCTGTTTAATCACTTCCGACCCCTCTATCAATATACTTGTGCCCAATTCATCATCATGCCGGCGGGTTTTCAACTCCACCTGCGCAATAGCGGCGATAGATGCCATGGCTTCGCCCCTAAAACCCATCGTACGGATGGCAAACAGGTCGTCGGCCTTGCGTATTTTAGAGGTAGCATGGCGCTCAAAGCACATGCGGGCATCGGTAATACTCATACCGCAGCCATTATCAATCACCTGTATCAATGCCTTGCCGGCATCTTTTAATATCAATTGTATTTTATCGGCCCCGGCATCAATCGCGTTTTCCACCAATTCCTTCACCGCCGATGCCGGCCGTTGCACAACTTCGCCCGCCGCTATCTGGTTAGCAACCGCATCCGGTAAAAGCTGTATAATATCCACCATGTAAAAATTCCCTCTAATTCTATTTCGATGCTAAATTAAATATTTGATATCATAACTTTACGCTTAGTTAATTGTATCTAACATTACAATTTATATACATTCATCTTTGTGCCACATCTGTTCTATGAGAAAAATACTGCCACTATTGCTGATTGCCGTCATAACGTCCTGCCAGCAAAAAGAATACAATGCCGACCTGCTGGTAAAAAATGGACTGGTTTATACAGTTAATTCGCAATTTGCTACGGCGGATGCCTTTGTGGTAAAGGGCGGAAAAATTTTGGCAGTTGGCAAAGCTGATAGCCTGGAGAAGATCTATTACGCCAAAACCGTGGTTGATGCCAAGGGCAAACCCGTATATCCTGGCTTTATTGATGCCCACGCGCATTTTTATGGTTACGGCCTCGATTTGCAAACAGCCAACCTGGTAGGCACCCAAAGCTGGCAGGCCATTGTAGATACCGTTGCAGCTTATGCTCGCCATAACACCGAAGGCTGGATAGTTGGCCGTGGCTGGGATCAAAACCACTGGAAGGTGAAGAAGTTCCCCGAGAAGAGTAAGCTGGATTCGCTGTTCCCCGTTCGTCCTGTTATTTTAACCCGTATTGATGGCCACGCTGCCATTGTAAACCAGGCCGCATTAAATATAGCCGGCATTAAACCCGGCCAAACCATTAAGGGCGGGCAAATTGAAACCATTAAGGGTAAGCTAACCGGTGTGTTGGTTGATAACGCGGTAGGTATTGTGAAACGTAAGATCCCCATGCCCAGCGAGCAGCTAACCCAGGATGCCTTTTTGGATGCGCAGCGCAATTGCTTCGCGGTGGGATTAACTACCGTTGACGATTGCGGACTGGATTTCCCCATGGTAAATGTGATTGCCCAGTTACAGCACAAGGGCTTACTAAAAATGCGCATGTATGTAATGCTATCCGACAAGCCCGAAAACTACGATTACCTGTTTAAACGCGGTGTATTTAAAACCCCGGGCTTGGATGTGCGCGCCTTTAAGGTTTATGCCGATGGCGCTTTAGGATCGCGCGGGGCTTGCCTGTTGCAGGATTACAGCGACCAAAAAAAATGGAAAGGCTTTTTACTAAGCGACCCTAAGCATTTTGAGGAGGTAGCCCAAAAGATCTTTGACAAAGGTTTCCAGATGTGTACCCATGCCATTGGCGATTCGGCTAATCGGACCATGCTTAAAATATACAGCAAGCTACTGAAAGGCCGCAATGACCGCCGCTGGCGGATTGAACACTCGCAAATTGTAGCTACCGACGACGTGCATTACTTTATGGATTATAGCATTATCCCATCGGTGCAGCCCACCCATGCCACATCCGACATGACTTGGGCTGCCCAGCGCCTGGGTCCGCAGCGCATTAAAACCGCCTATGCCTATAAACAGTTATTGGGCACCAACGGCTGGATGCCCCTGGGTACCGATTTCCCGGTGGAAAACATTAACCCGATGTATACGTTTTATGCCGCGGTGGTGCGTAAGGATTTAAAGGGATTACCCGAAGATGGTTTCCAAATGAGCAATGCTTTAAGCCGTGCCGAAACATTAAAGGGTATGACTATATGGGCGGCTAAAGCCAATTTCGAGGAAAAGGAAAAAGGCAGTATCGAGGCCGGCAAATACGCCGACTTTGTAATACTGGACCAGGATATTATGAAAATAAACGGCGCCAAGATACCAAACGTAAAGGTGCTAAGTACTTATGTTAACGGAGAAAAAGTGTATGAGAAAAAATAAATGGGGAGCATTCCCCATAATGGGATCGATGTTGGTATTATTCAATTTTGCCTGCGCGCAATCGCCGCATCAGCAAAATATGAAGTTTGTTAAAGATGAACAGCAGGTAGCAAATACCACCGCGTTACTAAATAACAAACAGGCTTTAATCCCACTGCAAAACCTTGACCAGGTTAAGGTAGCCAGCGTACACTTCCAGTACACTTTCTCCACCCCGTTTGATAGCCTGCTGAACAAGTACACCGTAGTAGATACTTTTAACGGCAGCGAGTACAGCGGCCTAAAGAATATCAACAACCTGGCCGACGACCTGAAGATGTATAACACCATTATACTGGAACTCACCGAGGCCGACATGGGCAACCAGCCGCTGATGAATTTCATCGCGACAAGTCAAAAGATAAAAAATGTGATACTGGTTGTATTTGGCAATGGCAGCAGCCTTGCCCGGTTAAATACGGTAGGCGGACCCATCATCTGGTCGGAGAAGGTGACGCCGGTATCGGCGGCATTTTGCGCGCAGGCGGTGTTTGGCGGTGTGGCTATCACCCAAAAGCTGCCTAAAACATTTTCTACACAGTACACAGCCAACAGCGGATCAACCACTACTAAAACCCGCCTGCAATATACCGTGCCCGAGGATGCCGGCATTAACACCGACAACCTAAACGGTATTGATAAGGTAGCCGCCGAAGCCATGCGCGAACACGCTACCCCCGGCTGTGTGGTGCTGATAGCAAAGGATGGTAAGGTGATCTTTAATAAGGCTTATGGCTATCATACCTACCAAAACAATCAGCCTGATAAGCTAACCGATATCTTCGACCTGGCATCAGTAACCAAGGTTTCGGCTACTACCATGGAGGTAATGCGCCTGTACGACCAGGGTAAACTGGGCCTGGATAGCACCCTGGGCAGCTATATAGCCACCGCCCGTACCAGCGACAAAAGCGATATTAAAATGCGCGAATTGCTGACCCACCAGGCCGGCTTAGTCCCCGACGTAGCCACCTGGGAAAAGCTGCAACCGGTTAACACCAGTCATGATTCATCGGCTATATTTCCAACCAAGATCTCCGACAACTTTTACCTGCGGAAGGATTACTTTAAAAACATTACCTGGCCCAGTATGCTGGCCTCGCCACTTAAAACCCGGGGTAAATACGTGTATAGCGATGTAAGCATGTACATGATGAAGGAGGTAGTAGAGACGATTACCGCCACCCCGCTTAATGTATATGTACAGCAAAACTTTTATAACCCGCTTGGGATGCAAACCGCCGGCTTTTTGCCCCTGCAACGCTTCCCTAAAGACCGTATTATCCCAACCGAAAACGACGAAACCTTTCGCCATCAATTGCTGATTGGTTATGTGCATGACCAGGGCGCGGGTATGATGGGCGGTGTATCCGGTCACGCGGGGCTGTTTGCCAGCGCTAACGATTTGGCTATCCTTTACCAAATGATCCTCAACCGGGGCAGCTATGGCGGCACCCAGTATATCAAGCCCGAAACTGTGGACCTGTTCACCGCAAAGCAATCGGATGTGAGCCGTCGTGGGTTGGGTTTTGACCGCTGGGACCCTGAAGTGAGCAAGCATTACCCGTCGGAATTGGCATCGCCATCAACCTTTGGGCATACGGGTTATACCGGTACTTGCTTTTGGATTGACCCCAAGACTAATATGGTGTACATCTTCCTATCAAACCGGGTAAACCCTAAGGTAAGCGATAAGCTGAGCAGCCTGCAAATTCGTGGCCGGATCCAGGATGTGGCTATTTCGGCGATACAGAAAGGGATGTAGGGGCCCTGTAGAATCTTATCTTCGGAACTTTATTTTTTCGATTTTTGGAGGAGCAGTTTTTTGCGTGCTTTTGATGGCAGGCATCGTGCCTTCGAACTTGGTTGAATTTGCATTATCAAATAACGGATAACGATTTTATCTCTTTTGTTGCAATTTTATCATGCAAGAGAAAAATGAAATTGGGTAAGATAGTATAACCGGCAATTAGGCACCCATTTACCGGGTTGATGGCTATTACAATATAGTCATAAAAATCGGCAAAAGCAAATGCTTTTGCCTGACCGGGGGGGGGCTGCCACGCAGGTCAGTAAGTAATGAAAGTCCGTCTGCTCTTGGCCGCAGGGGCCTATTACTTTTTCCTTGATGAAAAAGTAACAAAAAATCAAGACAGCAAAAATGCTTCCTTTGCCGCACATAGCCTTTGCCCTGCAAACCGGGCAGAACCACAGCTACGCTTATTTGCCCCGTTGTCGCTCACACAAACCCCTCCTTCTGCAAAACGTTGATGCCCTCCCTTCGCACAAGCCACCATGTTCTGCCCGCTTTCGCCCGGAAGCTCCTTTGCTGTCGGAAATTCAAAACAAACCCACCTTTGCGCTTTTGCTTATTTCCTAAATTATGCAGACCTTGTACATGTACGCCATATCTCTCTTTGTGAGATACCGCCGAGACATCAACCCTAAAACCTATACGCCATGTTTAAAAAACACACCATCCTGATTGGGATTATCATCGCGCTGCTGTTGCTTGTGGTGGCTACACAGTATTACCCGGGCGGTTCGCAAGTTGATAAGAACTCGGTTGGGTTCAGTTGGCGGCAAAATTACCTCAGCAACCTGTTTGGCGATAAAGCTGTTAATGGCGCACCTAACACGTCACGCCCCTGGGCCGATGCCGGCATGTTTTTCCTGAGTGTGAGTATTGCCTGGTTTTTTACAGGTTTCTCCAAAAAGATCCCGGCAAAGCGCCCGGCCAATATCATCCGCTACTTTGGCATTGGCGCTACGCTTTGCGCTTTTTTGGCGGTAACGCCCTATCACGATATTATGGTGACGATGGGCTGCACCCTGGTACTGGTTAGTTTGTTTTATACTACTGTGTTTATATTCAAATCAAAGCTAACGCTGTTTAAAGTTTTGTCCGTTGCTTGCCTGCTTGTTTTTTATAGCGCCATGTACATTTATTATACCCGCAGCTACCTCGGCATTTTACCCACCCTGCAAAAGCTGGCGCTGGCCCTTACCGTTAGCTTAGTTTTAGGCTTACAGTACTTTACTACCGTGGCCGATTTTGAGGCGGGAAAGGAGGAGGCTTAATAACTTTATGAAAGCACTAACCAAAATCAAATTTTATTATTTGGCATTACTTATATCATTTACAATAAGCTGTGGGGATAAAAAGCTAAAAGAAAGCTGTATTGAGCAAACTATATCGTTAGAGAAAATAAAACTTGATAGTGCAGACTTCAATGTAAGATATACCAGTATTCAAATACTGAAATCGTATCCCATCCAAAAAAAATGTTCAAATGGCATTAAATACGCGAACCTTTTTATTTGCAAAAGAAGGCTAACCCAAACTTCGGATACGATCTATATTTTTAATGAATGTATTGAACCACCGCAAGTTGCTGTAGATACAGCCATAAACATTGAAACAGGTTTTTTTGCAAGGGATATTATAAAAAGCTCCAAAAAGCAAGTTGTACTATTTGTCCCAGAAAAATTTCAGATACCTGCTAATGCAAAATACCTATTCACAGAGATAACAAGCACGGTGCTATAGTTTGCATGGGTAACTGCTGTCGCAAGTTTAAGAGCTGGTTGTGTGAAATTGCTTAACTTGTTAAGAAATGAAAAAAAATAAACTCACTTTGCTTACAGGATTTATCTGTTATTTAACCGGCTGTGTTTGGTGTTGTTTTTTAAATTATAAAAACGGGCAGGTGGTCCTACAAATTTTATAGAGGATTATGAAGCAACTTCAAAAAAAATTAGTCAAAATGCTAATTGATTTTAAACGTTGGTTTCTAATGAATGATTCAGTCGCGTCTTCTTACGGAGAAGTGGGGCTTCGTTTAGCAATTGTAATAATTACTATTCGACTTATTATTTATCTTTTGTAATCGTGATAACGGGTATGTACCAATCAAGGATTAGTCATGCCGATCAGGCATAGGCTAAAACAAAAAAGGCTCATTCTGGCGTATTCAGCGTAGAGTGCTTTCATTTTGTACGGGTTAGAATTTGAAAAAGGCCTTAATTCATAAATATATAGAAAAAATATAATTCTGGGGCCGTTGTTGGAGTTGTCTCCAACAATGTGTGTGATGGCCATCGTCGAGCTAAATTGCATATTCAAGAGTTGTTGGAGACAACTCCAACAACGGCGGTAGATAAATCTTTTACGCAGACTTTGCACGCGTGCGCAGGGTCCTCTCCGAGAGACCCTGCGGGGACATAAAAAATTAATATAAATTAGACATGACAAAAAAAATGCAACTAATATTCGTGATCGTTTTCACGATTTGGAATAGCGCAAGAGCGCAATCCTATTCGGTAGAATCTTTTGAAGGCCACGCGACAAAAATTCTCATAACAAACTACAGCACTGACAACTCACGTTATGGCGAAAAAATATCTTGCGTAACCGATAGCCTATTTTTGACAGATTATAATGGCACGAACGAAGTTCATGTACTGAATCATAAGTTTCTTGAGATTATCTATGACACACGAGGCGGCTCAGGTTATCAATCGAGAAATACTGTAATCTTATCTGTCAAAAGAAATAAAATATGTATTGCAATAATTGTGAATTCTTTTGGCAAGGCTTTCGGAAGTGATATCGATGGAAGCCTTTATGTAATTAAATTTAATGTAATTGGAAATGATCAAAGTAATTTCAAGTTATTAGCCAATGTTTATGATCGACATCAGTCCAGTTCTTCTCCAAAACAAAACTATATTAGGAATAGGAAAGTGACCTTAAATTACGATTCAAGTCGAAGTATCTTTTTTAGCGCTCACAAAAGCATAACTCAATCATTCACCGTCAACGATCCTAAAACGCAGCAATCAAACAAGCAACAAATAAGCGGTTTATTACCTATTGTTGCTTTAGGATCAAAACCCTATTATTATATAAAAGGTCAATGGTACGCAAGGGGCTATGATGATAATTTATTTAAAGAATATTATAGATAAACAGCTGGATTGATACAAATGCCAATCAGGGGGGATGGAGAAAATTTGGAGATCCAATAACGTATGCCGATGGAACAGTTCAAAATTACATCCTACCAAGTAGTCCGTATTCACACCTCCAACTGGCGCGAGTATGCAGCGGAGGGATGTGGGGGAGGGTACTCGTGACTTCCCGAATTTAGTTGAAAGTCACGAGTACGCCACTCTTTAGGCCTGCGCTGCATACTCGCGCCAGTTGGGGGTGGACGCCTGATCGGGCTGAAGTTAAAATTAAGTCAAATACCCCTCAACACTTTCGCACCAAATAAAATCCTGGTCCTCTTCAGATGGCTCTCCTACCACTCCCTCATACGGATCAAGGCTTAGATAATATCCTTTTTCGGTTTTATAAAATTTATAACACTCAACATTATAGAAATCATAGCTCTTATGATAATAAAAGCTATATTCAATCACATCTATAAAATGAATTTTTAACTGCGGCTCTCTTTTTAGTTTTCTATTCAGCGATGCAAAATACACATCGATGCACAATTTAAAATCCTGCTGATAAATATCAAAACGAGCAACAACAGCATCATGGATGTAATAACTCCCGGCGGTTAGCTTTAATAACTCTTCGTTTTTGTAAACAGCTTCCATAAAAAAGGCCCCTGATTAAGGAGCCTCAATTTATGTTATTTTCTAAAACCTTTCTACATTTTAACCCCGGCAAAAAACACCTTGTCATTGCGAACGATAGCGTGGCAATCCCATAGGCATGTCCTCGTTGTTTGTCCTATGGAATTGCCACGTCGCCCCACCTCGCATGCCCGGGTCGCTCCTCGCAATGACAAGGTGGTTAAATAACAGAAGCCGGTTCAAAATTGAACCGGCTTCTGTTTGACGTCCCCGCAGGGTCTCTCGGAGAGGACCCTGCGCACCTATGCAGGTCGGCCATGCATATCAAAACCAATATTCTCTAAAATCGGCGATAACTACATTAGAATGTAAAATCCCTAACTCATAAAACCCCGCGCTGCTATGGGCATAATCTGTAAATTCATTACATAGGTTCCATTTCTTATTCACCGGATTATGATGAATATAATCTAATTTTTGATAAAGAAAATCAAGGCTGAAAATCACTTTTGCATCAAACGATGGTTCAAATGCTTTGTGCTTTTGTCCTTTGGATCGTTCCTTTGCTGTACATGCGGCAGCGAGTATGTCTAATATATTATTATGCCGCTCTTTTAACCTGTTAACTATATCGTAAGCCATAAACCGTTTGGCATTACTAATAGTTGTATTTAAATTAACTTTATCATCCGTCAGATACAAAACCAGGTGAACATGATTTGGCATAATTACAAAAGCCAGTGTCTTAATCTGGTATTTATCGCCGATGAGTTTTAGCCAGTTGTAAACCAAGTCGTATGATTGTGTAATTTCAAACAAGTGTAGCCAATCGTAACAAGTGAATGTAATAAACCAGGTTCGGTCTGTTATTTCGTGATGGGTTCTAATGGCCATTGCACTAAGATAAATCTTTTACGCAGACTTTGCACGCGTGCGCAGGGTCCTCTCCGAGAGACCCTGCGGGGACATAAAATAACAGAAGCCGGTTCAAAATTGAACCGGCTTCTGTTTACTCTTTCTAAAACCTTTCGGCTTAAGTCCCAAACTCGGGTGTAGTCACTTCGCTTTCTTCAAACTCGTAATCGCTTAATGGCGGGCACGAGCAGATCAGCGTTCTATCGCCGTAGGTATCGTTTACACGGCCTACCGATGGCCAGAATTTGTAGGCTGCTACATAAGGCAGCGGGAAGGCTGCTTTTTGGCGTGTATATGGGTGGTCCCAATCGTTACCGGTAACTACAGATACGGTATGCGGTGCGTTTTTCAGCGGGTTGTTGATTTTATCCGACAGGCCTTTTTCTACATCGTCAATTTCGTGGCGAATAGCGATCATGGCATCGCAAAAGCGGTCCAGTTCGTGCTTAGGTTCCGATTCGGTTGGTTCAACCATCACCGTGCCGGCAACCGGGAAAGATACCGTTGGGGCGTGGAAGCCATAATCCATCAAACGCTTGGCAATATCCGTTACCTCGATACCGAAGTTTTTGAAGGCGCGGCAATCCAGTATCATTTCGTGCGCGCAGCGGTCGTTAGCGCCGGTGTATAATACCGGGTAATGGTGCTGCAGGCGGGTTTTAATATAGTTGGCATTCAGGATAGCGTAGCGGGTAGCATCGGTTACACCCTGGCTGCCCATCATAGCGATGTAAGCATGCGAGATGATCAAAATAGAAGCCGAACCCCATGGCGCTGCCGACACAGCCGGGATAGATTTCCCTCTATCGATATCAACTACCGCGTGGCCGGGCAGGTAAGGCACCAGGTGCTTAGCCACACCAATTGGGCCCATGCCGGGGCCGCCGCCACCGTGAGGGATACAGAAAGTTTTATGCAGGTTAAGGTGGCAAACGTCGGCACCAATATTGGCCGGACTGGTTAAACCTACCTGCGCGTTCATGTTGGCGCCATCCATATACACCTGGCCGCCGTTTTGGTGAATGATCTCGCATATCTCGATGATCGATTCCTCAAACACGCCGTGGGTTGATGGATAGGTTACCATCAGGCAACTCAATTCGTTTTTATATTGTTCGGCTTTGGCGCGCATATCGGCAACGTCGATATTGCCATTCTCGTCGCATTTCACCACTACTATCTTCATACCCGCCATAGCTGCCGAAGCAGGGTTGGTACCGTGGGCAGATGATGGGATCAGCGCGATATTACGGTGATGGTCGCCCCTGTCGTTATGATAAGCGCGGATTACCATCAGGCCGGCGTATTCGCCTTGGGCACCTGCATTTGGCTGCAGGCTCATGGCGGCAAAGCCGGTAATTTCGCTCAGCCAGTTATTCAGTTCGTCAAACAGTTGCATATAGCCGCCGGTTTGGTTGGCCGGTGCAAAAGGGTGCATTTTGCTAAACTCGGCCCAGGTAACAGGTACCATTTCGGTAGTCGCGTTCAGTTTCATGGTGCATGACCCTAAGGCTATCATCGAGTGGCAAAGCGAAAGGTCCTTTGTTTCCAGCGATTTAATATAGCGCAGCATTTCATGCTCGCTGTGGTGGCTATTAAATACCGGGTGGCTTAAGTAAGCCGATGTACGTTGCAGTTCAGTAGGGATAACGGTTTGCAGTTTAGCTTGCAGACCGTCAAAGTCCACATCGTTAATGCTTTTGCCTTTAACACGGGCAAAAAATTTGACGATGGTTTTAATATCATCGGGCGATGTAGTTTCATCTATCGCAATGCTTACTTCCGATCCTTTATAATGGAAGTTAACTTCGTTGTTGATCGCTTCGGCGTGGATAGGCTCAATTAATACACCCAGGTCAAAACGTACAGTATCAAAGTACGCGCCGTTAATTTGCTCGTACCCTAATTGACCCAATGATTCACTTAATAAAATCGCCAGTCCGTGGATGCGCTCGGCAATTAGCTTTAAGCCTTTAGGGCCGTGGTAAGCGGCATACATACCGGCCATAATAGCCAATAATGCCTGCGCGGTACATATATTGCTGGTAGCTTTATCGCGGCGGATATGTTGCTCGCGGGTTTGCAGGGCCATACGCAGGGCATAGTTGCCGGCGCTATCAATAGTTACACCAATAATGCGGCCCGGCATACTGCGTTTGTACTCGTCCTTAGTGGCAAAAAATGCCGCGTGCGGGCCACCAAAGCCCATGGGTACGCCAAAGCGCTGCGATGTACCTACCACAATATCGGCACCCCACTCGCCCGGAGGGGTAAGTAGTACCAAACTCATTATATCGGCCACAACCGTTAGCTTAATGCCTTTGGCATGTGCAGCCGTAGCAAAATCGGTATAGTTATAAACCGTGCCGTTACCAGCAGGGTATTGTACAATGGCGCCAAACATGGTATCGTTCAGCTCTGTAGTGCGGTGGTTGCCTATTTGCAGGGTGATGCCATAAGGCTCGGACCGGGTTTTTAAAATATCGATGGTTTGCGGCAATACTTCTTCGGATACAAAGAAAACACTGGCCTTTTGGTTGTTGCGCAGGCTGTACTGCATAAACATAGCCTCGGCGGCGGCGGTGCCCTCATCTAATAACGACGCGTTGGCAATCTCCATCCCGGTTAAATCCAATACCATGGTTTGGAAATTTAGCAGGGCTTGTAAACGGCCCTGGGCAATTTCGGCCTGGTAAGGGGTATACTGGGTATACCATCCTGGATTTTCTAAAATATTGCGCTGGATTACGCCGGGCACAATTACATCGTGATAACCCTGGCCTATATAGCTTTTAAATACCTTGTTTTTTGATGCGGTTTGCTTCAGCGTGTTCAGGTAATCAAACTCGCTTAATGCCGGTGGCAGGTTAAGCGGTTTTTTAAGCCTGATTTTGGCCGGAATGGTTTGATCAATCAGTTCGTCGAGCGAATTTACACCAACTGTTTTCAGCATTTGTGCCGTATCAGCCTCATTTGGTGCAATATGCCTCGATTGGAATTTTTCCTGGTAAGCGGTGTTCAGTGTCATGAAAGTATTGTCCCCTTGTTTGTTGGCGCAAAGGTACTATTTTAACAATTGACTAACAATCAGTAAACAAATAGTGACAATGGAAAAACAGTTGGCGGTGTGCAGTTAACGATGTACTGTTAACAGAAAGAGATTGATAAAGTTATTTGCTAACTGCCAACTTAAAACTGCTAACTGGATAACGCCCGCAAATACATCTGTACCGTATTCTCCAAGCCGTAATATAAGGCATCGCTAATTAAGGCGTGGCCTATGCTTACTTCCATCAATCCAGGGATGTTTTGGGCAAAGTATTGCAGGTTGTGCAAATCCAAATCGTGCCCGGCATTCAGGCCCAGGCCCAGTTTTTGGGCTGCTTCGGCGGCTTGTATGTAAGGGGCAATAGCCAGTTCGCGCCCTTGCGGGTAATGCGTGGCATAACCCTCGGTATATAGTTCAATACGGTCGGTACCGGTTTGGGCGGCGCCCTCTACCATGGCTACATCGGGGTCTACAAATATCGATACGCGGATACCGGCTTGCTTAAACATACCGATCATATCCGTCAGGTAACCCTTATGCTTAATGGTATCCCAGCCATGGTTGCTGGTTAGTTGCCCCAGCACATCGGGCACCAGGGTAACCTGCTCGGGCTTATTGGCCAGCACCAAATCAATAAACTTTTGCTCCTGGCAATTACCTTCGATGTTAAATTCGGTAGTGACGATAGCTTTCAAATCGAAAACATCCTGGTAGCGGATATGGCGTTCATCGGGCCTTGGATGTACCGTAATACCCTGCGCTCCGAAGCGTTCGCAATCCTTTGCTACCTGTACCAAATTGGGATTATTGCCGCCGCGCGAATTGCGGAGGGTGGCTATTTTATTAATGTTGACGGATAAGCGTGTCATATAAAGCTATATTTAAACCGATTTTCAAATATCGTAACAATCCCAAACAATATTGGGGTTTGATTTATTTGCAATGTTAATATGAAAACCCGCATAAAACCTATTTTACTTATTTTTTTACTTGCTGCTGTCACCTGTGCAGTTAGGGCGCAGGCCGTATACCATCATATAAAAAACTACAAGGCTTATTATGGTTGGGCGCATGCTTACCCGCAAGATAAAATGGTGATCCGCCGGTTTGAGAACGATGGCAAAACCCTGTTTTTAATGGTGAACCCGCTAACGCTGGAAACCGAGGTGAACGACAGCGATATTTACAAGGTGAAGCCCATGAGCATGGCCGATACCCGCGCGTTTTTTAAAAACACGCCCTACCAAAAAGCACTGGCTAAGGCCGAAAAGCAATCGGTAATGATACAGGATGCCGGGATTGAACGTGGTATGCCTAAAGAGGCAGGCATTAGTTTAACCGCAGACCTATGCCCATCGCACCGGCCGTTGGACAGGATCATTTTTACCGATATTTTTAACGAGTTTGGTAAGGTAGAGCGGCCCGTACCGATAGCACTTTCGGTAACCGGTATATGGATGCGCCAGCACCCGCAGGATTTGGAATGGCTAAAACAAATGGAACAAAAACGCGAGATCTACATCACCTGGATCAATCACTCCTTTAACCATCGCGTAAGCAAAAGCCGGCCATTGAAGGATAATTTTTTACTGGAACCCGGTACCGATATTACTTACGAAGTACTGGAAACCGAAAAAGCCATGCTGCAAAACGGGCTGATGCCATCGGTATTTTTCCGTTTCCCGGGATTGG
Organism: Bacteroidota bacterium; assembly: GCA_040389105.1. Lineage (GTDB taxonomy): Bacteria > Bacteroidota > Bacteroidia > Sphingobacteriales > Sphingobacteriaceae > Mucilaginibacter. Next base: position 166,718 of record JAZKAO010000020.1, on the reverse strand, counting down.
TATCCGATCAGCAATTGGTGAACCGTATCACCGGTTTCGGCCTGATCCCCATTGGTACCGATGCCTGGCTGGCCAAAGGCCAGCAACCACAAGCCGGCAGTATTGTGCTGATCCACGGCAATGGTAACGAACCGGTAGGCGTGCAGGATTTTATCAAGCTACTGCGATCGAAAACACGGTCGATAGCTAACAAGCAGTGGCTGCTTTATGATTTGCGGGAAAGTGTGGATGAGGAGTTTAGTGAGGTGAAGTAGGGTGGTTATAAAAATTTGTCATTGCGAGGTACGAAGCAATCGCGAACTATAACTGCTCTTTGGGTGTGCGATTGCTTCGTACCTCGCAATGACAAGTTGGTAGGTTTACCTCAAATAAACCTCATCCTCGCCGCCATCTTCGCTTAGTACCACCTCTACATGTTCTTTTAAAACGGTAGATAGGGCAATGCCGGCATAATCCGTAGTAACGGGGAAGTTTTTGTGGTTACGGTCGACCAATACTACCGTGCGCAGTTTTTTTAGCGGAACATCTAAAAAAACGCCGAAGCCATAGGCCAGCGTTTTGCCGCTGTTCAATACGTCATCAACCAGTATCACTACCTTGTTGCCGCAAATTTGCAAACCGGTATCGGTTTTGGCTATCAGGCTGGTGCTTTGTTTTTCTATCTCGATATTGATGAGCGTAATGGTAAAGTGCGAGATCTCTTCCAATATCTTTTTTAACCTTGCAGCCAGGAAATTGCCACGGGGCAAAATACCGGCTATCACCAGTTCTGTTTCGCCGTAGTTATCCTCTAATATCTGGTAGGCAATACGGTCCAGCTTTTGCTGAATTTGCTGATGGGTAAGTATCGGTATGCGTTTATCGGACATGGCTCCTGTTGTTGTAATGTTGTAAAGTTACAATTTGGAACGTTTTATTAATGCATTTATTTATCTAACGGCTTCCATTTGTTTTTCATAAAAAAGACACTCCCAAATTTTGGCGAGCGGAATACATAGTAAAAAGAAAATGGCACACGATAAAGTGTAGGGGTGTCGTTAATAATATGATTACGGGGTGTCGGGACAGTTATAATAATACGGGGGCTTGCGTATGATTCTACAAAACGAACAGAACCGCTATCGGTATGAATGACATCTCCGTTTCGAAGAATATGAAACAGGAATTTGTTTTGCCTGGTTATTTCAAAGCGGTAGTGATTGTATTGCCAGTCTGCTTGCGTGCCCTTAAACCTCGTACGGTCAATAATATATTCACCGTAAACATCATCGCGTTTAACATTCCTTTTATCTGTAAAAAAATGCACAATGCATGATAGCAACGCAAGGCCAAAAATGCAACCCCATATCACCCCCAATATTTTAAGCAACAGCTTAGACCTGTTAAACAACCATACAATAACCAATATTATGGTTAATGGAAAAATGATAAAAGCTATAAAAATATTGAACCCGAATCCCATTTTTTGAACATTAACCTCGTATCACTCCTCCGAATAAGGGAAGAATATAAAATTAGCCCCCTCGGGTACAATCACAAATACGCACATAAAATCGTGCGGATCCTTATAGGTATCTAAAAAGCGTTGCTTCAGTTCTTTTTTAATGATGCCGCGCTCCATAAACTCGTCAAGCGTGCTGGCGTTAATGTTCCAGTCGGTGTTCAGGTCTTCCTTTTCCATTACGGGTTCGCCAAGGCTAACCTCGTGCTGGTGCGCCACAAATATGGGATGGCGCGAAATACCCTCTACTATTATTTCCACCGCTATCTCGCGCAGCGATTCGCTGTATAAGCGCAAATCTGTTTCTAAACTCTTCAGCGGGCTTTCCTTTTTCGGCCCGTTCTGGTCGTATAATAATTCTTCCGGATCCATTCTTTCAGTCATTATGCGCTTCGCGCGTCATTAGTCATTTCGCTGCGGTGTCATTGGTCATTCATAAACAACAATCAATAATTCAGGCATTTAATAACTCAATAATTATCTAATCTCCAGTAGCACCACATTCTCCACATGCTGTGTATGCGGGAACATATCTACCGGTTGTATTTTAGTAACGTTATATTTCTCTTTTAGTACCAGCAAATCGCGGGCCTGTGTGGCGGCGTTGCAGCTTACGTATACAATTTTCGGCGCTTCAATTTCCATCAGGCGGGCTACCACATCGGCGTGCATACCCGCCCGTGGCGGGTCGGTGATGATCACATCGGGCTTGCCGTGTTCGGCTACAAATTCGGCGTTCAGCACATCCTTCATATCGCCGGCGTAAAATTTGGTGTTGGCTATGTTGTTAATTGCGGAGTTGATCTTAGCATCCTCAATAGCCGATGGCACATATTCCACGCCCACTACCTCGCGCACGCTACCGGCTATAAAGTTGGCAATAGTGCCCGCGCCGGTGTACAGATCGTAAACCAGTTCATTGCCCTTAAACCCGGCAAAATCGCGGGTTATTTCGTACAGGCGCAAAGCCTGCACCGAGTTGGTTTGATAAAACGATTTCGGCCCGATGCGGAATTTTATACCGTTCATTTCCTCGTGAATAAATTCCGGTCCGCGCCAAACCAGTACCTCCTGGTCAAATATGGTATCGTTCTTTTTCTCGTTCAGGATATATAGTAAGGAGGTGATCTGCGGGAAATCCTTGTCAACAAAGTTCATCAGCAGGTTCACTTCCTCCTCTGTAGCGAAAGCGAATACTACGATCACCATCAGTTCGCCGGTGGTTGATGTACGGATAATCAAATTGCGTAATGCGCCGGTATGGGCTTTGATACCGTAATAACTAATGCCGTGCTGTTTGGCAAAATTGTTAATACTGTTACGCAGTTGGTTGGATGGATCGGCCTGCAGGTAGCAGTGGTTCACATCCAAAATTTTATCAAAACGGCCGGGGATATGGAAACCCAGGGCATTCATATTCAGTTGCTCGTCCTCGCGGTTTTCACCGTCGTACAGCCAGCGCTTATCCGAAAATGTAAACTCCAGCTTGTTGCGGTAATAACGGTCCTGCGGCGATGGTACTATCGGCAGCATATCGCCGGCATCTATCTTAGCCAGGCGGGTTAGGGCATCGTGTACAGCTTTTTGCTTAAATTGCAGTTGGGCAGGGTAGGTCATGTGTTGCCATTTGCAGCCCCCGCAGGTGCCAAAATGTTCGCAAAATGGCGTGGTACGGTGTATCGATTCCTGCCTGAGCGTGATGATTTTACCCTCGCCAAAGTTCTTTTTTTTGCGGTAAAGCTCCACATCAACCACATCGCCTGGAACGGCCTTATCTACAAACAACACCATTTCGCCGGGTTTGCCTATACCGCGGCCTTCTTCGGCAATATCAATAATGCTTACGTTTTCAAATACCTCGTTGGGGGTTTTCCTTCTCATCAGGCTGCAAAGGTAAAGCTAATTTTTATAAGCGCAATTAATCCTTAGTGTGCAATGGTATAACCATATACAATTATCCGGTAGTGTACCGGTTTGAAACAGGGCACCTGATGTGAGCTGGTAGAACCCCTTATAGCAGTTTATTTTATGTATATATTTACTCCCGGGTTTTCAACCGGATCAAAAAAAATTATAGTTATGATAACACTAAGCCCTTATTTGATTTTTAAAGATAATTGTGAAGAGGCATTTAATTTTTATAAAAAAGTTTTCGGCGGCGAAATTTTATTTATGGGGCGCTATAAAGATGTACCACCGGTAACCAGGCAATTGTTTCCGGGTGCCACAGATGAACAAATTATGCATGCCACTTTACAAATTAATGCAGATACCGTTATAATGGGCAATGATAGTGTAGAGACTTACGAAAAATCAAAAGGCGCCTTTATCAATAATTTTTTTCTTTATATAAGTACCGCCGATCAGGCTGATGCTTATCGCATATTTGATGAATTGTCGGTAGGTGGAAAAATAACAATGCCTATGGCCCAAACTTTCTGGAGTAACCATTACGGAATTGTTATGGATAAATTTGGCATCAATTGGAAGATTACCTTTAATACCGATCAGAAATAACAACAACGCGAATGCGTCATAATTCTATATATCGAAACGGAGCCGTTAGCGATATTTATTGATGCAATATTCAAAAAAAATATATAAATTCGTATCCAATATAATAATTGTCAAACAGACAATTTAAAACCTAAAGAATAAAACCATCATGAGAAAAGTAATTATTCCGGCCATTTTGCTATGCCTTAGCGCGCCGTTTAGCCTGCAAGCGCAAACTACCAGGCTTACCCTAAACCTGGACAAGCCCGGTGTTACGGTTAGCCCCATGCTATACGGCTTAATGACCGAGGAGATTAACCACTCGTACGATGGAGGCCTATATGCCGAACTGATCCAGAACCGCACCTTTAAGGATGACCCCAAGCTACCCATTAAATGGTCGGTTGTGGAGACCGGTGGCGGCAAGGCCAATATCCAGCTGGATGAAAAGCAAGTTATTAACACCGCCCTAACTGTTAGTTTGAAACTTACGGTTGATAACAGCGCCGGCCGGGTTGGCCTGGCTAACGAAGGCTATTGGGGTATCCCGGTAAAACCGGCCACCAGCTACAAGGCATCGTTTTGGGCCAAAGCTACCGACGATGCCGCCGGGCCGCTAACATTAAGTATTGAAAGCAATGATGGCACAAGCACCTACGCCACCGCGCAGATTACTCTTGCTAAGGGCAGCTGGAAAAAATATACGGCTACTTTAACTACCGCGGCCGGTGTTAAACCTACTACGCAAACCCGCTTTGTTATCGGCGCAAGCCATACCGGCACCTATTGGTTTAACCTGGTATCGCTTTTCCCACCCACATACAACAACCGCCCTAATGGCAACCGTACCGATATTATGCAATTAATGGCCGATATGAAGCCTGCTTTTCTGCGTTTCCCCGGTGGTAACTTTTTAGAGGGCGATCTGTTTGCCACCCGCTTCCCCTGGAAAACAACTTTAGGCCCGCTGGAAGACCGCCCCGGCCACGCCGGCTGCTGGAGCTACCGCGCATCGGACGGAATGGGCCTCCTGGAGTTTTTAGAGTGGTGCGAGGATTTAAAGATGGAACCCCTGCTGGCCGTTTACGCGGGCTATACCCTAAAAGGCGACCACATGGATGCCGGCCCTTTCCTGAAACCCTTTGTGGATGAAGCCCTGGAAGAAATTGAATACGTAACCGGCAGCGTTAATACCAAATGGGGCGCTCAGCGCGCTAAGGACGGCCACCCGGCGCCATTTAAACTGCGTTATATAGAGGTGGGTAACGAGGATGGCTTTGATAAATCGCACAGTTACGATGGGCGCTTTACCCAGTTTTACGATGCCATTAAAGCCAAATACCCGCAATTGGAAGTAATATCTACCGTTGGCGGTAAAGATGGGTTGGGATCGCGCACGCCCATTAAAAGCCGTGTGCCTTATGCCTTTGATGAGCATTACTACCGCAACGCCTGGCAAATGGAAGAGGATGCCAGCCACTACGATAACTACGACCGTAAAAGCCCTAAAATATTTGTTGGCGAATGGGCCACCCGCGAGGGCGCGCCTACCCCTAACATGAATGGCGCCCTGGGCGATGCCGCCTGGATGACGGGCATGGAACGCAACTCGGATCATGTAGTGATGTCGTGCTATGCGCCGCTGTTTGTTAACGTAAACCCGGGCGCTACGCAATGGAAATCGGATCTGGTAGGGTACGATGCCATAAACAGCTATGGGTCGCCATCGTACTACGCGCAAAAAATGTTCAGCGCCAATGTGGGCGATAGGGTGATCCCTATGACTGGTGAAAATATCCCTACCCAAACCCGCCCGGCAACTAAACGGGACAGTACAGCAGGCACCTTGCCTAAACCCATCCCGGCTATGTTTTATGTAGCTACCCGCGATACAAAAAAAGGTATTTTGTATATCAAAATCGTCAATGCGTCGGGCAAAGCGCAAGCCGTTACGCTTGACATGAAAGGTATTGCCGCTGTAGATAGCAAGGCTACCCTAACCGTACTAAAAGCCGGTAAAGTAGAAGATACTAATTCTATTGACGAACCAAATAAAATCATCCCCATAACACAAAATATTAGCGGTATGGCTGCCAGCTATAACCACGTGTTTGATGCCTATTCGGTAAATTTATTGGAGGTGAGGATAAAGTAAGATCGGTAATAAAAGCGGTGGCTTGTGCGATTCCCTCCCATAGGGAGGGTGTAGGGCAATGTCATTAAGTTAAGCTTTTAAGGTGCCTGTGAGGACACAGGCACCGGGTAAACTTCCCGTGGTCTGTGTCTTCACAGACCACTAATCGGCTCATTTAGTTAGCTGATTTATCCCTTAACTTAATGACATTGGGGTGTAGGGAGGGGTTTCACCGAGCCCTAGAAACCCCTCCCTGCCATCGCACAACCAAGCGCACCCCTCCCCATGGGAGGGAATTAAGAACCTTCCGAACACTTATGGTGACAACACCAACATCGGCGGGAGGCGAAGAGTTCGTGCGTATTTTTGTTACTAATGGCAGGTTTAGCGCAGGGTTCATGGTGAGCCCGTAGAACCATGGCGGGCAGGCCTACACACGCACCCTTCGACACGCTCAGGGTGACATCCCTGTGTTGCACATCCCTTATCTCAAAAAAAATTAATATGCGATATTAAAACAGAATTACTCCAAATTCAATTTGTAGTTTAGTGCAGCCAATTAAAAACCTGTTTTAAACCCAAGCATATATGTCTGTTATTGAGCCGGTACGCCGGGATGTCGATCATCCGCAAAATGTAAAAAAACACTCGGCATCGCTACGTTTTTGGCATTGGGCAAATACCGTTGTGATCAGCGGTTCGCTGATCACCGTGCTGATCAATGCTACCATAACCGATCGTAAGAATGTTACGCCGGTTGTTGTGCAGGCATTGCAAAAAAGCGGTGTTGCGGTAACTGATGAACAGGCCGGTAAAGTAGGGCACGATTTGGGCGATAAGGTTTGGGAAGTGCATATTTACTTTGGTTATGCGTTGGCCGCACTGTTTTTGTTTAGGCTTATATTGGAATTTTTCCAGGTGGCCGATCAAAAGTTTATCCGTAAAATAAAAAGCGCGTACTCGGCTTTTCAAACCACCAAAAAGAACCGGGAGCTGGCCCTCCGCGAGTTGGGGGTGAAGATTACTTATTCCCTGTTTTATATCGTGCTTTTTATAATGGTTACCACCGGCTTGTTTTTAGCCTTCGAAGACTTTTTTGCACCCTATAAAGCCATCAGGCATAGCGTTAAGGAAGTACACGGCTTTTGCATGTATTTGGTTTTGGCCTTTATAGGGGTTCACTTGCTGGGTGTATTTTTGGCCGAGCGTAAGGACAGCAAGGGTATCGTTTCAGACATGATCAACGGCGGGGAGGCTTAAGCACCTACTTACCGGTAATCAGCTTAGCCATCCCAAAGGCTGCGCCGGCTGCCAGCGTACCTATAATAACCACTTTTATGGCACCGCTTAAAGCGGGCTGCCCGGTCATTTTACTTTTAAAATAGCCGAAAATAAACAGGCATATTAAGGTAACCACACAGGAGTAATAAAGAGCCTCATGGGCGTTGCCGATAATAATATAAGGCGATAGTGGGATAATGCCCCCAACAATGTACGATACACCGATGGTAAAGGCACTTCGGGTGGCGCGGTTGGGGTTGGGTTCTTCCAACCCTAATTCGTACCGCATCATAAAATCAACCCATTTCTTTTTGTCTTTAGCCATTTCATCGGCTATCTGCACCTGCAAAGTTTCCGATAGGCCAAATCCGGCAAACACTTCCCTTACTTCCTGTTTCTCCTGCTCAGGCACACGGTCAACTTCTTCGTATTCGCGTTTTAACTCCGATTGATAATGATCCTGCTCGGTACGCCCCGCTAAAAATCCGCCAAGCCCCATCGCTATCGATCCGGCCACAATTTCGGCAATACCGGCTGTTACCACCAGGGTTGATGAAGTGATGGCCCCGCTCAGTCCCGCTGCCAGTGCAAAAGGCACTGTTAAACCATCGGACATGCCAATAACAATATCCCTGATGGTTTCCGAACTGGTTACATGGTGTTCATGGTGTTGCATAGCCGCTTTATTTGTAGTAAAGGTAAACAACCCTTAGCGAATAATAATAACATTTAAAGAGCAACCCTTATTCCGAAATATTCGTAATAATAACTCAACGTACTGCCTTATTGGGGCTAATAGCCCTAACAACGTAACCGTTTTTAAAAAATCTTCGTATTAATCTTTTATCGCGTTAGCTTTACAGAAATTACGCCCCCGGTAATGTAACCGCATTGTGCATTAGCGGGAGGCTTATTGTTTAAACCTATGAAACGGATATTACCCGTAATCGTTATATCACAATTTTTTTGCACCTCGCTTTGGTTTGCGGGCAATGCCATTATGAGCGATATTGCCCGACAATTTCAACTGGAACCCGGCTACCTGGCGCACCTGAGCAGCGCTGTGCAATCGGGTTTTATTACCGGCACGCTGATTTTTGCTATATTGAGTATAGCCGACCGGTTTTCGCCCTCTAAAGTATTTTTTGCCTGCGCCATCATCGCCGCGCTGATTAACTTAGGCCTTTGTTTGGATGGCATCAACTCATCCGAACTGATCACGCTGCGGTTTATGACCGGCTTTTTCCTGGCGGGGATCTATCCCGTGGGGATGAAAATAGCTGCCGACCATTACGAGCAGGGCCTGGGTAAATCGTTAGGGTTTTTAGTGGGCGCATTAGTTTTAGGTACCGCCTTCCCCCACCTGCTAAAAAGTATGACCGCCACCCTGCCCTGGAAATATGTGATCTACGCCACCTCGTCCTTATCAGCCATTGGCGGCTTGGCCATGCTGCTATTAGTACCCGACGGACCGTACCGCAAGCCCGGGCAGCAATTAAATTTAAGCGGTTTTTTAACCGGCTTCCGCGATAAAAAGTTCCGTGCCGCGGCCTTTGGCTATTTTGGCCACATGTGGGAATTATATGCCTTTTGGGTATTTGTGCCGGTGATATTGGGCGCATATAAATCCCGCTACCCCAATGCTGGCTTTAATATATCGCTGCTATCGTTCCTCATCATCGCGTCGGGCAGTTTGGCTTGTGTCGTCAGCGGGTTAATATCGCAGCGTTTAGGTGCAAAGCGGACGGCTACTATTGCCCTATCCATCTCGGGGATCTGCTGCGTAGTTTCTCCATTGTTATTGTTTAATCACTCCACCGTAGTATTGATCATATTCCTGTTTGTGTGGAGCATGGCCGTCATTGCCGATTCGCCGTTGTTTTCAACCATTGTGGCACGCAACGCCCCGGCCGAAGCAAAGGGCACATCCCTGACCATTGTTAACTGTATCGGTTTTTCTATTACAATTGCCAGTATACAACTCATTAATGCCCTGCGTACCGATACTAATGCGCAATATATTTATATGCTGCTGGCTGTTGGGCCGATACTGGGTTTAGTGGCTTTACTAAGAGATAGAGAAGCTTAGCTCACCCCAACATCGTTTCACCCGCCGCCCTGCGAAAGGTCAATGTCATTATTTAAGGATTTCGATGCTCCGTCAGGAGCAAAATGCCGGTAGAAAATATATCGCATTAATTTCACATGCCGTAGGTATGCTACCGGTTCCGTACCGATGGCACGGATCAATTGAATTTATTTTTTCTACCGACATTAAACCCCGATGGGGTTTTAATAATCGCTTAAATAATGATATTGAGCGAAGGGTAGACCGGGTGAGTATAACCTGAATACTAAACAGAATAAATAGCTAACCCAACAGGCTGTTTAATAACGCATCGCAAGCAATTAAACCTTAATATTACTTTACCAATTTTACCGGTTTAACATGAGCCAACACCTAACCCGCAGAAACTTTATTAAAACATCGGCCATTGCAGGTGCAGGCCTGGCAGGCGCCTTGCGTTTAACCGATGCCTTTGCCCTGGACGAGGTGTACACCTTGTACAGCTTAAGCAGTACAACGGTACGCCAATGGGCCGAAGCCTTGCTTAAATTGCAGGTAACCGATAAGCAGCGTACAGATGATTACGGCGGTATATGGTGCCCTGCTGATAAGGCGGTGCATGGCCGTGTAGGCGATGCTATTTATCCTTTCTTTTATATGGCATCGGTAACTAAGGATAGCCGTTATACCGATGCGGCTATGTTGCTGTACCGCTGGATAGAGCGCCGGGTAAGCCAGCCCGATGGATCGTGGTTGAACGAGCCGGTAAAGGGGTCGTGGAAGGGAACCACCGTTTTTATGTCGATAGCCCTGGGCGAAACGCTGAAACACCATAGCGCGCTGATGGATGCAGCCTTTAAAACGGAACTGCAGGCCCGCTTAAAAAAAGCCGGCGATTTTATTTACGATACCTTTAATATCAACTTCGGCAATATCAATTACCCTATTTCGGGTTCGTACTGTTTAGCCCTGCTGGGCGAGGTTTTAAACGAGCCAAAATTTACCGCCAAAGGCCGTGAACTGGCGCACCAGGCTCTGGCCTTTATTACCGCCAAAGATGGCTTTTTGAAAGGCGAGGGCGACCCGTATTACGAGGCCAGTAAAAAAGGCTGCTTCTCGGTGGATTTGGGTTATAATGTAGAGGAATCGCTGCCGGCGCTGGTGCAGTATGGTTTACTGACTAAAGACGAGGAAGTGCTGCAAGCCGTAACCCGGTCTATGCAAACCCACATGGAACTGATGCTGCCCGATGGCGCCTGGGATAATAGCTGGGGTACCCGCAATTACAAGTGGACCTATTGGGGCAGCCGCACATCCGACGGGTGCCAAACCGCTTATGCGCTGCTGGCCGATCGCGACCCGCGCTTTTACCGGGTTGCCTTAATGAATACCCAGTTGATGCAAAGCCTTACCGTAAACGGCTTATTGCAGGGCGGGCCACATTTTGCCGCGCATGGTGTGCCGGTTTGCGTTCACCACACTTTTACTCATATTAAGGCGCTGGTTAATATATTGCAGCACCCGCAAACCAAATTAAATTTAATGAATGTGAGCCTGCCAAGGGTTAAGGCTTACGGCCTGCGCGCATTTACCGATATCCAAACCTGGCTGGTAGCCAAAGGCGATTACCGCGCCACCGTTACCGGGTACGACCGCGATTATAAGCATACCCCCAACGGCCATGCTAATGGTGGCGCGCTCACCATGCTATGGCACAAAAAAACCGGCCCCATTTTGTGCGCCAGTATGAACGAGTACCAAATGGTAGAAGCCGGTAACCAGCAGGTAGAAACCGATACACATGCCATGCCGCTAACGCCGCGTATAGAAATGCGGGTAGACGGCCAATTATATATGAACATTAGCGACCATGACGCGGTGATAACTACACAGGAGCAGGGCGACAGGATCACGATCAAAACCCGGTCGAAACTGGTGGATAAAGACCAAAAGGAACCCGCCACAGGTACCGTGAATTGCGAGGTTGATTATGAGTTTACCGATAAGCAGGTGAACATCCATTTTAAACATAACCTGCTACAAGCCGAAAGCCTGATCAAGATCATTATCCCGGTGATTGCTTTATCATCCGAAAAGGTGGTGAACATCAATAATAAATCTTTACAAATTAACCGTGCAGGCGGCATAGTAAAAGTAACCGCCGATCAGCCGTTACAAAAACTACCTACCACCAATGGCCGCATATTTAACTTTGTGCCGGGCTTTGAGGCCTTGCCCTTAGGCGTGGAGCAAAATGAGGTGCGGGTGGTGATAGAAATAGTGTAAATTTTTATTGTTACTCTACGTAGTGATAAATAACAAAGGCATAAAACAGGAAAGGCGCTATTAAGCGCCTTTCCTGTTTCTGTATCAAAGCAAAAAAGCTTTTACCTTTAGGCTTTCACCTTATAATTTACGTTTAACTTCTACGTTTTCGTAAGCTTCAACAATGTCGCCTACTTCAATGTTGTTAAAGTTGTGGATGTTCAAACCGCACTCGTAACCGGTTAACACTTCTTTCACATCATCTTTATAACGTTTCAACGAAGCCAGTTCGCCGGTGTAGATCACCACACCATCGCGGATGATACGGATCTTGCTGTTACGGGTGATCTTACCATCCAATACCATACAGCCGGCAATTGTACCCACCTTGGTAATTTTGAATGTTTCGCGAATCTCCACGTTAGCAACGATCTTCTCTTCAAACGTTGGTGCCAGCATACCTTCCATTGCCGCCTTGATCTCGTTAATCGCGTCGTAAATGATAGAGTACAGGCGGATATCAATTTGCTCCTGCTCGGCCAGCTTACGGGCACTGCCTGAAGGGCGCACCTGGAAACCGATGATGATCGCATCTGAAGCCGAAGCCAGCAATACATCCGACTCGGAGATCTGACCAACCGCTTTCGAGATGATGTTCACCTGGATCTGATCGGTTGATAGTTTCAGTAACGAATCTGACAAAGCCTCGATAGAACCATCCACGTCACCTTTTACAATGATGTTCAACTCCTTAAAGTTACCAATCGCTAAACGACGGCCAATTTCATCAAGGGTAATATGTTTTTGGGTGCGTAAGCCTTGCTCGCGTTGTAATTGTAAACGTTTGTTGGCAATTTCACGTGCCTCCACTTCGCTTTCCAGCACGTTGAACTTATCACCCGCTGTTGGCGCGCCCTGCATACCCAATACCTGTACCGGTACCGATGGGCCAACAGAATCTATACGCTGCCCACGGGCATCGGTAAGTGCCTTTACACGGCCGCTATAACAGCCTGCCAGTATAGGGTCGCCAACTTTTAAAGTACCCGATTGTACCAGGATAGTGGTAACAATACCACGTCCTTTATCCAGCGCGGCTTCAATTACGGTACCAACGGCACGTTTGTTAGGGTTAGCTTTTAGCTCTAATAGCTCGGCTTCAAGCAATACCTTTTCCAGCAACAGATCAATATTTAAGCCTTGCTTGGCCGATATTTCCTGCGTTTGGTATTTACCGCCCCATTCTTCCACCAAAATATTCATGGCAGATAGTTGCTCGCGGATCTTATCGGCATTAGCGCCGGGACGATCGATTTTATTGAATGCGAAGATGATAGGGGCACCTGCAGCCTGCGCGTGGTTTATGGCCTCGCGGGTTTGCGGCATCACGCTGTCATCAGCAGCAATTACGATAATAACAATATCAGTTACCTGGGCACCACGTGCACGCATGGCAGTAAAGGCCTCGTGGCCTGGCGTATCCAGGAAGGTAATTTTACGGCCATCCTCTAAAGCAACGTCATAAGCGCCAATGTGCTGGGTGATACCACCCGCCTCGCCGGCTATTACGTTGGTTTTACGGATAAAGTCCAGCAACGATGTTTTACCGTGGTCAACGTGGCCCATTATGGTCACAATTGGCGCGCGGGGAACTAACGATTCCGGTGCATCAGGTTCGTCAAGGCTGCCCTCTTCGTCCTGTGGTTTCACAAACTCTACTTCATAACCAAACTCGTCGGCCACAATAGTTAGGGTTTCGGCATCCAAACGCTGGTTAATGGATACAAACATACCCAGGCTCATACAGGTACTGATAATCTGCGTAACCTGTACATCCATCATTGATGCCAGTTCGTTAGCAGTTACAAACTCGGTAACCTTTAATACCTTTGATTGCAGTTCGCGTTCCAATGCATCTTCCTCGGCCGATGCAGCCACATCATCACGTTTTTGACGACGGAATTTTGCGCGCTGGGCAAATTTGCCCGATTTACCCGCACCACTTAAACGTGCTAAAGTTGCCTTAATTTGGTCTTGTATTTCTTTTTCTGAAGGTTCTTCCTTCGATCCGCTGTTAGACGGGCTATTAGTTATCGGTGTACGGTTCCTGAAATCAGGACGGCCCGGTGTATTGGTTAATGGCTTAGGCCTGTTTTCGGTCCTGTTGCCACCTTGCCCTTGTCCCTGGCCGGGAGCGCCTTGTTGCGGTTGGTTATTGCCACCCGGGCCTCCGCCTTCCTTACGTTTACGCTTGCGTTTATGATCGGCATTGTTTGCCGCGCCCGACGATGCGATAGGGTTATTACTGCGCCTTGACGGATCGACAGGTAATTGTATTTTACCAATAATGGTTGGGCCGCTTAAGCGTTGTGCCTGCGCACGGATCACTTCATCCTCTACTTCCTCTTCTACCGGGGCAGCAGGTGCAGGTGCTACAGGTGCCTCAACGGCAACCGGTGGTGCAACAACAACAGCAGGCTCGGGTTTTGCAGGCTCCTCCACTACTTTAGGGGCAACCGGCTCAACAACAGCCTTTGGTGCTTCGGCTACTACAGCAGGCTCGGGTTTTGCAGGTTCCTCTACTACTTTAGGGGCAACCGGCTCAACGACCTTTGGCACTTCGGCAACTACAACAGGCTCGGGTTTTGCAGGCTCCTCCACTTTAGGGGCAACCGGCTCAACAGGTTTTGGTGCAGGCACAGGTGCTGCGGCTGGTTTTTCTTCCTGCTGCGGCTTGCCAAGGTTATCCAAATCTATTTTACCTACCACGGTTACACCGGGTAGCGAAGCCTCTACACGTTCCTGCGGCTTTGGTTTTTCAACCTGTGGCGGCGGGGCGCTGTGGCCCGTGTTTTTTATTAAAATTTCCTCGTTTTCAAAGTCTTTGGAACGTTGGCTTTCAAAAGGTTTAGCAGGGCCGGGCTCTACAACATCTTCGCGGCGTATTTTGCCGATGTTGATCTGCTTGGCTTCTTCCTTAATAATTTTGTCGGCCGCAAACTCCTTTAACAAGGTGGTATACATGTCGCTATCCAGCTTGGCCATTGGTTGTTTTTCAACCTTGTAGCCCTTCGAAGCTAAAAAATCGACAATGGTATTCATACCAATGTTTAATTCTTTTACTGCTTTTATTAATCTTATTGACTTGTCTTCTGACATTTATTATTATTTCTCGTCTTGATTTTATGCAAAAATACGATTTTTTAATTGGTAATCATCGTTATTCGAACTCGGCCTGCAGAATTGATAACACATCTTTAATGGTTTCTTCTTCCAGGTCTGTACGTTTAACCAATTCGCCAACGCTAAGGGACAGTACAGATTTTGCTGTATCCAGGCCAATGCGTTTAAATTCGTCGATGATCCAACCTTCAATTTCGTCTGAAAATTCTTCGATATCCACATCCTCTTCGTTCTCGCCTGCTTCGCGGTAAACATCAATTTCGTAACCGGTTAACTTGCCGGCCAGTTTAATGTTGTGCCCGCCACGGCCGATAGCTAACGATACCTGATCGGGTTTTAAATACACGGCCGCGGTTTTTTTCTCGTCATCCAGTTTAATGGAAGTGATTTTTGCCGGCGATAAAGCGCGTTGGATATATAATTGAATATTGTTAGTAAAGTTTATTACGTCGATGTTCTCGTTCTTCAACTCGCGAACGATACCATGGATACGTGAGCCTTTCATACCTACGCAGGCACCAACCGGATCGATACGGTCATCGTACGATTCTACAGCTACCTTAGCGCGTTCGCCCGGTTCGCGCACAATTTTTTTAATGGTGATCAAACCGTCAAAAATTTCGGGAACTTCCTGTTCAAACAGGCGTTGTAAAAACTCGGGCGCTGTACGCGAAATAATGATCTTAGGATTGCTATTCATCATATCAACCTTATACACTACCGCTTTCACGTGGTCGCCTTTTTTAAAGTAATCGGCCGGGATCTGCTCGGTTTTTGGTAATAAAAGCTCGTTGCCTTCGTCATCCAGCACCAAAGTTTCCTTTTTCCAAACCTGGTAAACTTCGCCGCTTACCACTTCGCCCACACGGTCTTTATATTTCTTAAATATCTCGTCTTTCTCTAACTCTAAAATTTTAGATACTAAAGTTTGGCGGGCAGCCAGTATTGCACGGCGGCCAAAGCTTTCCAGCGTAACCAGTTCTACATATTCGTCGCCAACTTCCAAATCCGGGTCTAACTTGTGTACTTCGGCTAATTCAATTTCCAGGTCATCATCCTCCGAAAATCCGTCCTCCATTACCACACGTGTACGCCAGATCTCCAAGTCACCATTGTCTGTGTTAACAATTACGTCACAATTCTCGTCGGTACCGTATTTTTTCCTGATCATGCTCCTGAAAACATCTTCAAGCACACTCATCATGGTTGGACGGTCGATGTTTTTAAAGTCTTTAAACTCCTGAAAAGACTCAATTAAATTAATATTGCTCATTTTATTTGAATGATATTAAAACTTTGATTTCCATAATCTGATCCATTGGGATGGTGGTTTCTGCAACCGTAGCCTTTTTCCCTTTTTCCTTTATTTGTTCTTCTATTACAATATCTGCCGCGTTAACCGCCAGCAGCTTGCCTTCTTTTTTAACACCTTCAGCCATTTTTACGGCTACGGTGCGGCCAATGTTTTTGGTGTATTGCCTCACCAGCAGCAGCGGCGTATCAATACCCGGCGATGATACCTCCAGGTTATAAGCTTCTTCTATCACGTTATCCTCTTCCAGCTTAAAGCCTACGTAGCGGCTCACCTGCGCGCATTCGTCAATCCCGGCACCACGGTCGCCATCCAGTAAAATAATTGCCTGGCGGCCCACGGGGTTAAATTTTACATCAACCACAAAAATATCCGGCCGTTCAATTTCGGCGATCTTTTCTTCGGCCAGTTCCCTTATTTTTTTCTCTATATCCATAACCGCTAAATCGGCAAAATAAAAGAGGGGACTATAGCCCCCTCTCCTGTATTAAATGCAAATATAGTAATTTTTTTATAATCCAATTTCTTAATACTTAAAAATCAATTCGGTATATAATGCTTTGCCTGTTTCGCGGCGGTGCAGCACCAAATCCATATCGGTTATATGCTCATCAAAACGGTAGTAGCGGGCAAAATAGGTTTGACCGGGTTTAAATAGCGTATCGGGGGTAAAGGTCAGCTCTTTGCCTGTAATTTCATACCTGCCCTTTAGGGGGGCCTGGTAGTTGCGCATATCGGTATCGGCCGGCATAGTAAACACCGGGAACAAAACTTGCCAGGCTTCAATGGGCAGGCTATCGCGTTTAATACCATTTAAAGTAGTTTCTGTTAAGCCCGCGATTTTTACAGTATGATGGCTTTTATCAACCACAATACTAACAGGGTTGGCCTGTTTGCCTTTGCAGGCGGCTATGAATAACAGTACGATGATAAATTTTTTCATTGATATAAAGATATATAAAAATTGCTGTGTGACTCACCCCGGCATCGTTTCACTCGCCGGCCCTCTCTTCGCTGCGCGGAAAGAGGGCGGGAAGCAATATCGAACAACCTATCCCCTCTTTCCGCCGCAGGCGAAGAGAGGGTGGTCCAGCGCAGCGTAGACCGGGTGAGTACTCGCCATGCGGCACACCTATTTATCCCACCAAAATATAAATAAAACAATCCGGCGGTTTTGGCATTTACTTTGTGAATATATTTGCAGAGAAAAAAAATCAACCATGAAAACGTTAAGAATTAAAGTAGCTGCCTTAAGCATAGCTATAGCAACAACCGGGTTATTAGGCACCGGGTGTAACTCATTTACAAAAACACAAAAGGGCGCGGCCATTGGCGCGGGCGCGGGCGGCGTTGTAGGCGCATTTATAGGTAAAGCGGCCGGTAATACGGCATTAGGTGCAATTATTGGCGGCGCTGTTGGCGGTACTGCCGGCGCTGTAATTGGCCACAAAATGGATAAGCAGGCTGCCGAGATACAGCAATCGGTTCCGGGGGCTACTGTGGTACGCCAGGGCGAGGGTATTATTGTAAAATTTGATTCGGGTATTTTGTTTGATGTAGATAAAACCGGCTTAAAATCGGCGGCTAAAAGCAATTTGCAAAACCTGGCTGCATCATTAAGCAGTAACCCGCAAACTAATATCTTAATTGTAGGCCATACCGATGATACCGGTACCGACCAGCATAATATGGACTTATCCATCCGCAGGGCCGAAGCAGTGAAATCATACATCGTAGCCGGTGGAGTTGATGGCGCACGCCTGAGTACACAAGGCAAGGGCGAAAGCGAGCCTATTGGCGATAATACTACCGCCGATGGCCGATCACAAAACCGCCGTGTAGAAATAGCCATTGTAGCTAACGACCAAATGAAAGCACAGGCTAAGCAGGGTAATTAATTTAGACAATAGACAACAAAAAGCGGCAAGTTTAAAACTTGCCGCTTTTTGTTTACACAATATCTACCTAAATCTTTCGTTTGTAAATACGAAAACCGTCACATACCTTTGCATTATGTTTAAAAAAGTAAGCGTATTAACCCTTGTGTTGCTGTACCTGGTTACGGCATCGGGCTTTGCGCTTAATTTGCATTATTGCGGCAACATCATCGCGTCGGTAAAAATTGATGCCCCTGCCAAAAAATGCAGCCCGGTAAAAATGAAATGCTGCCGGGATAAACATTTAGAGGTAAAGGTAAAGGATGCCCATCAGGCTAAAACGCCATCGCTTTTAAGCAAGCTGTTTTTTGTTGACCTGCCCAAACTACCCTTTGAGGATTACCTTTCCCCGGCCGAGGAAATAGCTGTAACTACCCCAACCGATCGTGGCCCCCCCGACCGAAGTGCGGCCACACCTAAGTATATCCAAAACTGCAACTTCCGGATCTGATCTGTCGATAATTTTTCCGCTTAATTTATTTGGCTGCCTGCGATTGCTTCGCTGTGCCGGTCTGTTTTTAACGTTAATTATTCCGACAATTATGAAATTCCTTAAAATATTCTCCCTGCTGCTGATGCTAAGCATTGGCGCACAAGCACAATTTACCAAAGCCGAACTGCAAGTAAGCGGCCTTACCTGCTCCATGTGTTCAAAGGCTACCGAAAAGGCCCTGCGCACGCTCGACTTTATTGCTGACATTAAACCCGACCTTAACCGTAATTTGTTTGTACTTACCTTTAAAGGTAATGCCCCGGTAAACCTGGACCAGATCAGTAAAAAAGTACAAAACGCCGGTTTCTCGGTCAACAACCTGAAAGCTACTTTTAATTTTGCCACAAAACTTAATAGCAACACGTTCAGCTATTCGGGCGATACCTTTTTGGTGGTGAGCGGTGCAGATAAGGCTCCTGTCGGCCCGGTTGCGTTTACCGTGGTTGATAAGGGTTTTGCCCCGGCATCGGTCTACAAAAAATACGCCGGCCAAACCACTCCCGAAGCAAAAACAGGCAAGCTTTACCGGGTAATTATTTAAGCCATGTTAAAGCAAATAATTGTCGTGCTGGGGCTGATGGCCCCGGCCGGCACCTTGCTGGCGCAGGAACTGTATGTAAATACCGAACCTGCCAGCAATATGGCCACCCGATCGTTAGGCATCCGCCTGGAAAACCAGGGCTTTAACAGCAATGGGTTTAAAAACCGCAGCACGCTGGAACTGATGTATGGGGCTAATAAAAACCTGATGCTGCATACGGTTTTCTACGCCTCTAACTTTAATCAACCGACCAGTCATTTTGAAGGGGCCAGCGCTTATGCCAAGTACCGCTTTTTATCGGTTGATACCATTCAGCGGCACTTCCGTGGCGCCGTGTTTGCCAAGCTATCGAGTATTAATAACCCATTTATTAACCAGGAGATTGCATTAGAGGGCGATAACTCGGGCTGGCAAAGCGGCGTGACATTTACGCAACTGCTGCATAAACTGGCCCTATCCGGCTCGGCCAGTTACCTGCGGGGCTTTGATAACCGAGGTGGGTACCAACTACCCGTTGGTAATGCCCGCGACGCGATAGGTTATAGTCTATCGGCTGGTTACCTGTTGTTCCCCAAATCGTATACCGATTATAACCAGGTGAACCTGAACCTGTATATAGAGTTACTGGGCAAAAACAACCCCGGTTACGGGCAAAGTTATTTAGATGCCGCGCCGGCTGTACAGCTGATATTTAACAGCGTTTTCAGGGTTGATCTATCGTATCGTACACCTTTGTATAACGATATGACCCGCAACAGTAAAAACATGTACCTGGTACGCTTGGAGTACAATTTGTTTAATGTTTTTTAAGCTATCCATCGCCATGAAAAAACATCTGATCACCTATACATTACTACTGGGCGCTGCCGCCGCGTTTGCGCAGCAGCCCAAAGCCGATACGACCAAAATGACGATGCCCGATCATAAAGTCATGGACCATAATATGCATAAAAATATGCCGGGCATTGTTATGAAAAAAGACACCATGCCACATCAAATGGCCATGAGCATGAGCAGCCAATACTCGCCCGATTTGCCTATGAACCGCGATGGATCGGGCACATCGTGGGTGCCCGATGACAGCCCCATGTATGCTTATATGATCCATGGTAAAAAATGGATGACCATGATACACGGCAACCTGTTTGCCCGCTATAATGTGCAGGATATGTTTAAAGCCGGCAGCCGGGGCGGCCATCACTTCGACGCGCCTAATATGCTAATGGGCATGAGCCAGCGCAAGGTGGGTAAAAACGGTTTGTTCGGCGTTAATGCCATGCTTTCGCTCGATCCTTTTTTGGTGGGCAACGGGGGCTACCCGCTGCTGTATCAAACAGGCGAATCGTACCAAGGGCAAAAACTGGTAGACCGCCAGCACCCGCACGATCTGTTTGCCGAGTTGAGTGTGAGCTACGCGCAGCATTTGGCTAAGGATGCCGACGCTTACGTATCTTTCGGTTATCCCGGCGAACCTGCTTTGGGGCCGCCCGTGTTTATGCACCGTTTATCAGCCATGAATAATCCCGACGCACCGCTGGAACATCACTATGCCGATGCTACCCACATTACTTTCGGCGTAAGCACACTGGGTTTCCGTTACCGGGATATAAAGCTGGAGGGATCGGTATTTACCGGCCGCGAACCGGATGAACACCGTTATGATTTTGACCCGGTAAAGCTGGACTCGTACTCGCTGCGCTTATCGTACAATCCATCACGGGAATGGGCCTTGCAGGTATCCAACGGATGGATCCATAGTCCCGAAGATTTGGAACCGCAGCAAAACATCGACCGTTTTACGGCATCGGCCATGCACACTAAAATGCTAAGCGCCGATAGCTATGTGGCCACAACTTTTGTGTATGGGCAAAACCATTATTCAGATAACGGTAAAACCCTGCCATCGGCCCTGCTGGAAAGTACCCTGCAATTATCTAAAACCGCCATTTACGGCCGTTACGAGTTTGTACGCAAGGATGC
Source organism: Bacteroidota bacterium (assembly GCA_040389105.1). Lineage (GTDB taxonomy): Bacteria > Bacteroidota > Bacteroidia > Sphingobacteriales > Sphingobacteriaceae > Mucilaginibacter. The sequence continues at coordinate 145,527 of JAZKAO010000020.1, read as the reverse complement.
TGAAGAGTTTGATCTGCATACGCTATACCCCACTAATCCCAACTTTAACATCAACGCACTTACACTGGGGCTAAGCCGTATCCTAAGCACTTTTAAAAATACCGATGTGAGGGGCGGCATACAGGGTACGCTTAACTTTTCGCCGGCACCATTGCAAACTTTATATGGCACCGCGCCGGTAGGTTTCGATGTTTATTTAAGGATCAGCCCGGCCCTTATGAAAATGGGGCACAAGGCCAAAGCGAAGATGATGGAAATGTAAGGGGTATGTAACAGGTGGGCAATTAGGGCAGTTTTTTAATTCACATAGCCAAATTGCGGCCTATGCGCGGGTCTTCGGGGAGTATCTCCATTTCGGGGGAGTCCACATATTCGGCATACCATTGTATGGCATCTATTACATCAAGGGCATCGTCGGGCGTAACGTTAATGGTTTCAAACGCGTAAAGCTTACTGTTGGCGTAAGCGTATAACTGTATCTCGTCGGTGTTGGGATGGAACTGTTCGTTATCAATGCAAAACACGTTCACCTTTAAACCCGTATCCCGCGAATGTATCACATCCCGACAGGGGTTTTTCGGGTCGGTGGCTAATAAATATACATTGTGGTCCATAATAAAACTTAACAATGTATTGGCCGCTTGGTTTACATTATCTCACTTATTTTATCCGGCAGGTAAAATTTAACCGGCAAATACCCAGCGAGTTAAAAAGTTCCCGATTTGTGGATATTTTTCCCGTGGATATTTAACGGCTCAATTTGAAATTGCCCTTTTTAAGTCAATTAAGCCTATTTGCTTAACTGGCATTAATGTTGACTATTGATTAATGCCCTTCCAAAAGGGCTGTTTTTCATAGGTAGATGTAGGGCCGGTAATACTGCGAGAGTATTCCCGGTCTTTTTTTTGCCGCTATTTTCCGGTGAGATCATCCCGGGCGACTCTAAATCATCCACGGAATACATAGCGCCCGCCTGTCCGATATCGTATTGGTTAAACTAAAAACAACCCATGGGTTAAAAAATACCCGCTTTGTAGAATAATATCCCGGTAAAAATTAAGTATCCCTCAATTAACGTTTGTTTTTAGCTTAAAAACGGCTAATTGTTTAACTGGCATAAATATGGTATTAACTATTATGCCCATCTAAAGGGCTGTTTTTCATAGGTAGATGTATGAGGCCGGTAATACTGCGAGAGTGTTCCGGCCTTTTTTGTTGTAATGTATTGTATCGCACCAAGCGTGTGCGATTGCATCGCGCAGAAGCGTCACAGACGCTGAGCCACTTTAAGCACTCGTAGCAGACGAGCGCAAGGATAGTGCAAGAATAACTATGATATTAAAACAGAAAAAGGGGTATCCGATGTAAACGGATACCCCTTTTTCTGCCTTACCTTATTTTCCAATAATACTACCTCATTGGCGGTGGTGGTGTTTTCTTTTGCTCTTCCTGTTGCTTGCGCTGCTCTTCCTGTTGTTGGCGGGCCTGCTGCCTTTGCTGATCTTGCTGTTGGCGGGCTGCTTGTTGCTGGCGTTGTTGCTCGGCTTGCTGTTGGCGGGCAGCTTGTTGCGCCTGCTGTTGCTGGCGTTGCTGATCCTGCTGTTGACGGGCGGCTTGCGCTTGCTGCTGCTTTTGTTGATCAGCTTGTTGGGCCTGGCGTTGCTGGTCCTGCTGCTGACGGGCTGCCTGCGCTTGTTGCTGGCGTTGCTGATCGGCCTGTTGGGTTTGCTGCTGTTGGCGGGCGGCTTGTGCCTGCTGACGGCGGGCTTCCTGCGCCTGTTGCATTTGTTGCTGGCGGGCCGGATCGGCGGCTTGTTGCTGCTGATCTACCGGCGGGCGCTGACGGCGTTGCTGGTCATCCTGTTGCTTACGTTGCTGATCTTGCTGCTGGCGTTGTTGTTGCTCCTGCTGCTGGCGGGCCTGCTGTTGCTGCTGCGCTTGTTGCTGGCGGGCTTGCTCGGCGGCCTGTGCCTGTTGTTGCTGACGGGCCTGGTCGGCAGCTTGTTGTTGCTGCTGCACCTGTTGCGTTTGCTGCTGTTGCTGATCAACCGGCGGGCGCTGGCGGCGCTGCTGATCGTCCTGCCTGCGTTGCTGTTGTTGCTGGCGCTGTTGATCCTGCTGCTGGCGGGCCTGTTGCCTTTGCTGCTCCTGTTGCTGGCGGGCCTGATCGGTGGTTTGCGGCTGTTGTGTTTGCTGCTGTTGTGTTTGCTGCTGTTGCTGGCGGGCCGCCTCAGCTGCCTGTTGCTGACGGGCCTGATCGGCAGTTTGTTGCTGCTGCTGGTCAACCGGCGGGCGCTGACGGCGTTGCTGATCGTCCTGCCTGCGCTGCTGATCGTTCATTGTAGGCTGGCCGGGGCGGTTAACCGGGGTAGGCTGGCCATCGGTACGGGGTACATTTGGTTTGCCGTTGTTGCGGTTATCGTTGGGGTTAGCGGGGATAGTACCCTGGTTACCGTTACCACGCCTGTCGTTAGGGCGGTTATTTTCGCGCACAATTTTATTATCAGCCGGTGCGGTACGGGCAAAGTCGGCTAAGCGGGTAGCGTTTTGGTGGTTAATGCGGGCTGTTCCCTTTTGCTCGGCAATACGCTGCCCCGGGTTGGCCGTACGGTAAGCGTTAGCATCAACCACACGGGTTGGCCTTGCATCGGGCCTGCGCTGCACATTTGGGCGATAGATATTAACCGTATTGTTTTGCACACGGGTAGTACCGGGCCTGCGGTCGTTATTAATATTATAAATGGTTACCTTATTATGCGTGTAACGCTCAATATCGCGCGGGCGGGGGCCTGTTACGTAACGGTTGCCATTATTTATATAAGTATTGTTGATAATGGTGGTGTTACGGAAAAAGCTCCTGTAACGTGTGCGTGGCACATAATACCGGTATATGTATGGGCTATTGATATACGCATAAGGCGCAAAGTTCCAATAGCTGTAAGGGATATCGTAACCGCTGCCAAAGGCAATATCTAAACTAATACCAGGGCCTAATGGTGCCCAGCCGTAGTAGCCGCCACCCGTGCGCCAGTTAACCCAGGCCGGTCCCCATTCATAATCGGGGATCCATTCCCAACCGTAATAATCATCGTAGCGCCAGCGGCCGTAGTGAAACGGCGCCCAGCCCCATTCATAATCGGATACCCAGGTATTGCCGTAGCTGGTTACTATCCAGTGGCCGTTGGTGCCATAAGGGCGGAAATCGTCCTGTACATCGGGTACCCATACGTTGCCGTAGTCGGGGTCGTCGATCCAGATGCCGTAAGGCGAAAGTTCGTCGTAAAATGTTTGGAAGGATATTTCGTTACCGTATTGTGCCTTCGATTTTTGAGGCGCGGCCAGCATTAATACCAATGCCAGTAAGCCTGCCCCCCATAACTTATTTAGTGTTTTCATGGTTTTAGTTTCAGATAATTTCCATTATTTGACTTATGTTACGACAAAATGTTTAACTTATTGTTTTTTAAATACGTTTTAGTACGGAAAAATAAACCCTGATTAGCGAAATAACCATGCTTAACAGATACTTATTATTATTCATCATCTCCGCATTTATATGCAGTTGCAATAACAGCCCAAAGTTAAAGCAGGGCAAAAAGGATCCGTTAAAGCTTGCACCAACTCCCAATGCTACAATCGAAAACTTCGATAAGTTTTTTAAGCGTTACCAAATTGATTCCGCATTCCAAATATCGCGGACTATATTCCCACTTAAATATATTGTTACCGGCGATGAGGGTGAAAACGATTCGACAAAATATATCGCTAAAAGCAAGGTGGGTTTTAATAAAATGTTTATATCAAACAAGGGCAAGATGGTGCTTCGTAAGGAAAGAAAAGGCCCCGATAAATGCAATGTGGTATTCCAGATACAAGATACCGGCTTTCAAAACGATTTTATGTTTGAACTAAAGGACAATAAGTGGTATTTAGCCTATGTGGCCGATCATTCGGATTGAGTAACATTCTGTTAAAACATTTTTAAACCATAAACCTTAAATGTGCATATTGGTTAGCAACCGGTATTAAAGTCGCCCCTGCTAAATATTTTTGCACAGGTGCGCTTTATGAAATATTAATTGGATATTTTTACTTTTTAAACTTTTAAATATGAGTACAGTAAACATCCCCCGTTTAGACCTTAACACTTATGTTAACGGCACCGCGGAACAGCGGAAAGCGTTTTCGGACGCCATTGGCGAGGCGTTTAACCAAACCGGCTTTGTAACTATAACCAACCACGGCCTAAGTAAGGAACTGATAGATAACCTTTACGCCCAGGTTAAAACCCTGTTTGCCCTGCCCGATGCCGTAAAGGAAAAATACGAGATCCCCGAATTAAGCGGCCAGCGTGGCTATACCAGCAAAGGTAAGGAAACCGCCAAAGGCTTTAAAGTGCCCGACCTGAAAGAGTTTTGGCAGATTGGCCAAACCGTAACCGATGGCGACGCCGTTAAGGACGAATACCCTGATAACGTAATGGTGGCCGAACTGCCCGAGTTTAACAAGGTAACGCTGGAAGTTTACCAAAAGCTGGAAGCCGCCGGTAAATCGGTATTAAAGGCCATTGCCATTTATTTGGGCCTGGACGAAAATTACTTTGACCAGCATGTACATAACGGTAATTCGATACTGCGTACGCTGCACTACTTTGGTATCGAAGACCCCGATTCATTACCTACCGACGCGGTACGGGCCGGCGCGCACGAAGATATTAACCTGATCACCCTGCTGATTGGCGCCAGTGCCGATGGCTTAGAACTGCTGACCCGCGAGAATACCTGGTTCCCGGTGAGCGCCCATGGCGAGGATGTGGTTGTTAACGTTGGCGATATGCTGCAGCGCTTAACTAATGGTAAGCTAAAATCGACCACGCACAGGGTAGTTAACCCGCCGCGCGAGCTGATGAAGAATTCGCGCTTTTCGGTGCCTTTCTTTTTGCACCCGCGCTCGGATATGGACTTAACCAGCCTGCCATCAACCATTGATGCCCAACACCCGAAACAATTTAGCGATATGACCGCCGGCGAATATCTGGACGAGCGCTTACGCGAGATTGGCTTGAAGAAATAAATCCCCTCCCAACCCTCTCCCCAATGGGGAGAGGGTTGGGAAATATTGCCCTATTGCCCAGTCAAGCATGTTGCTTGTCTGCACGATTTGGTAAGCGTGTACGCTTACTCTTTTAACCCAGTAATATGAGCGGGACGCTCATAAACTAATGCGATCAAGCAACATGCTTGATCGGGCGATAGTCATCCCCAAAGCACATCCCGGCCTGCTCCTGACAGTAATAATAATACTGTTAAAATACTGTTAAATCCCATCTCTGTTTTCCCTCGTACATATTATTAAATAAAACAAAGCGTTTAAGGTTTCGATTAACCTTACTCATACCCTATTAAAACTCATTTATGAAAAAACTGACATTAACCTTATGCGCCCTAGCCATTTTAACCGCGGCACACGCGCAAACCGATACCGCCAAACACCGCGGCTGGTTTAAACGCGATATGGCCGGTGCCGCGCAGATCCAGGTAACCTATCGCCAAAGTAAATTGGGCCAGCTAAACGCTATCCTGAATAAAAACGGCATCCCATCGCTACAGGACAATAACGTTTGGCTGAATTTGAGCATGAGCCATGTACACAAAAACTGGTTGTTTGAGGATGGCCTGGGTGGTACATTCACCTCAACCGGCGACCGTAATGCCGTGAACGGCATCAGGGCTAAGTACAACCAGTTTCAGTTTTATACACGCGCGGCCTATAATGTATCTAAAGATGAGAATTTCCGCCTGTACCCTTTTGTGGGCTTAAACCTATCGGAAGCGATGCTGCGCATACAGGATGATAACCGCACGCAATCCACCTCCGATTTTTCGACCGAGCTATTGAACACCACAGCCAGTAAAACTATCTGGAACGCCAACCTGGGTTTTGAATTTGGCGGCGGCTTTGATTATGTAATTAAGCTAAAACCCAAACAAATGGATCGCTATACTATTCAGCGTAATATCCCAATTGGCATACGTGTAGGTTATTATTTACAAGCCACCAATACGCAATGGAAAATTGACGAGAACTATAAGTTAAACAATGGGCCCAGCAACAAGCAAAGCGCTGTATTTGTAAGCTTAAATATTGGTTTGGGTTACGCGGTGAAACGGTAAACTCCGTTTATCTATGAAAATAAAAGCGGGATTACTTAATGAGTAACCCCGCTTTTATTTTCTACAAATTGGCCACCGTGCCCGATACAGCATCAGGCGGCACATCTTCCTTTACACGTTTTATAGGCTGCAATTTCATATAGGTTAAACTGCGCCAAAGCCATTCGAAAGGGCCGAACAGGAAATATTTTAACCATATAGTGCTGGTAATAATCTGGAAGACCCATATGGCGGCTACTATTTCATAAATTTGGTAACGTTGAAAATACCCGAACCAGCCCATACCATAATATATAATAGCGGCAATGATAGATTGCGACAGGTAATTAGTAAAGGCCATTTGCCCTACCGGCGCCAGCAGGTGGAACAAGCCCCGCAACGGCACTAATTTATATAACAGCACCAGCAGGCTTAAATAGCCCATGGTTTGCACAAAGCGCCTGATCTGGTATATTTCAAAGGGCGCGGTTTCGGTTAGTTTAACGGCATCAAAACGGGCATGGTACATCATTTTCAGGCCCATGTAGTTAATGGCCAGGCCCAGGCCTATACCCAATACTGCTATGGTGGCATACTGCCAGTTAGGGCTATTCCCCGTTAAAAAGCCCGACTTAAACAGTGCCATGCCTATAAAAAAGAACATGAGCATATCCCACCAGCTATTGTAAAAACCCCAGCTTTCAATATTCATATTAATATCGCGATAGTAAACAAACAGTTGCTTATAGTTTGATTTTTGGACTTTCGCCGTTTCCTCCATCGCCTGCTTCATAATGCCCTTGCTATCGTTTTTATCGCGGTAGCCATGCCATTTTTCCAGGTCGCCGGTTTGCTCCTTGGTTAGTTTTTTATGCTGGGTTTTTAGCAGTTCGGCTTTTTTGCCCTTGGCTATGGTTTCCTTATTATCATACAAACTGGCCGATTCGCGGTAGGTGCCAAAAGCCAGCAGTATAAATACACCGATCCACAAATTGCGCGGCGACATTTTGCGGAAAGGGAACAGCACCAGTCCACACAATGCGTACGAGTACAAAATATCGCCCAACCACAAAAATATAAAGGAATTAATTAACCCAAAAACCAGCAGCCACAGGATCCGGCGGTAGTAAATATCGGCAGCATCTAAATGCCCCCGGGTTTTCTCTAACCGGCTAATAAGCAAGATGGTACCCGCGCCAAACAGAATGGAGAACAGACCGCGCATAGTGCCTTCAAAAACGCCCATCTCCAACACCCAGGCGTAAAAGTTTTTACCGGTAATGGGCTGGTTTAAATTCATGTTATTATAAAACCAATGCGCCTGGCTTTGGGCCATGCTGTTCATTAGTAAAATACCTAACAGGGCAATACCGCGGATGGAATCGATAAAAAGGATCCGTTCTTTTTTGTTTAGGGGCGCTGCAACAGGCGCATCTGTAGCGGATAGTGAAGACATGTGATTAAGTTTGAGTTAATAGTAGTTAAGGCTAATACTATAAAGCTACTATGTATCATTCACATTATCAAGCAATTGATTTATTTAAAATCTTAAAATTTAAAAATCTCATTCTGTATGGCGTATAACACAATGCCTGTGCGCGATTTTAAACTCAGCTTCTGGAATAGCGATTCGCGATAATTATCTACGGTGCGGGGGCTTATGCACATTTTATCGGCTATTTCCTTATAGGTTAGTTCGGAACAGGCCAGTTTTAAAAACTCCAGTTCCTTGCCGGTCAGTTCGGGGGTATCACTTTTACCGCCTACCGAGCGGATAAGTTTGCCCGAAACCAGTTCGTTTATATACACCCCTTTGGTCGCGATCGCTTTAATGGCTTCCAGCAATTCCTTCGGTTTTGATTCCTTTAGTACATATCCGCTGGCGCCGCACCTGATCATGCGGATCACGGCTTTATCATCTTCAAACATGCTCAGCGCCAAAACCTTTACCTGCGGATAATTCACTTTTAGCCAGGCGGTAGCATCGTAACCGTCCATCTCAGGCATGTTAATATCCATTAATACCACCTGCGGTATGGCGTGCTTCGGCAGCATTTGCTGTAGCTGTTTGCCGTTATCGGCCTCAAATACCACCTTTAATTCTTCAAACTCGCTCATTAAGGCGTTTACCCCATTACGGAACAGTGTATGGTCATCTACTATGGCAATTAAAATTTGTTCGGTTTCCATTTATTTAAGCGTAAGGAATAATAACAGTAATGGCAGTGCCCTCGCCGGGTTTCGACCGGATGATAACATCGCCCCCAATAATGCCGGCGCGTTTATGAATATTATGCAGGCCCATGCCTTGTTTGTCAAGCTGTAGGTTATCCGCATCAAAACCAATCCCGTTATCGTTAATATGTAATTGCAGCACGGCATCGCGATATTCTATTTTAATATGGATATGGCTGGCCGACGCGTGTTTGATAATATTATTCAACGCCTCCTGCAAAATGCGGAATACGATCAAATCCTTATCTGTATTCCCATCAGCGGGTAATTCGCCCTCATCCACATACGTTACCTTAAACTTACCCGACCGCTCTACCCAGTCAATTTCGTGACGGATGGCTGCTACCAGGCCAATGGCTATTAACTGATCGCCCTGTAAAAGCTTGCCCAACTGGCGCAGTTCTTTTATCGATCGCAGGGTAAGGTCGATGGCCGCGTCTACCTTCTTTTTGGCTTTTGGGTCCCCCTCCAGCTCTACCGAGTTTAAGGTAAGCGATGTAAGGCTCAATAACTGGCCAATATTATCGTGCAGGTCGGCGCCAATGGTTTGCATGGTTTGTTCCTGTACCTCTAATTGGGTTTTGGCCATTTCGGCATCAAAGGCCAATTTCATTTGCATCTTTTCCTTAATATGGCGCTTCTTCCGCTCGTTGTAAACAAACATATATATAATAATAAAAGCGGGCGCTATTAAAAATATAAGCGTGATAACCAGTATCAGGTTTCCTATTTCGTCAGCCATTTTTTGCATATAAATGAATAACTCCAACATACGTACATCATTATATTAAGGGCGGTAGATATATTATAGGATAAGAGGCTTGCAGCAGATACTCCACCTTTAGTAACTTGGTTTTGCTCGAAAATAATTTTGAAAAATAAATTATTAGCTGTAGAACCAAAATAATAAAACAACGCTCCACTCACCCACCAAAATGCCGCCGAAAACTTAAGGTTAATATAGGTTTCATCTTTAATAATCAGATAATAATACACCAAGCTGTAAACAACAAAGCAAACCGACATAACCGATATGGCCAAGTCTTGTGCGCCTAATATATGATAGCCCAGCAACTCAATAATATAAATAAATATCGTAACAGCAAGCCCGGTTAAAATAAGAGGCTTACTGTTACGATATTTACCTAACAAATGCGCGAACATAAGGCTGGGAAAACCGAGTTCGAAAATGGTATAGATATTATATAACCAATCGTTACCTTGATTAAGCACACGCCTGATGTATAAACCACCAAGTTCGGTAAGGCAGGTGATCAGCATAAATAATATCATGCTGCGCCATACCTTACTTTTATTTTTAAAAAGGCATACTATAGCAACACCTAAACATATCAGTTCAGCATCTATAATCGGGGTCAGGTGTTTTAATAGCATGTAATCGTATTTAATTAATGTCCCGTCTTACCCTTTTTGACTTTAGGTGGCGGGTTACCATCGTCATCACAACTATCACATGGTAATACACCATTACAATATATAGGGCACTTTTCACCACGATCAAATTCGCCCACATCTGGCTTCCTTTTCTTGTACTTTAAGTTAGTGTTAACTTTTGTATAGCATTGTAAATCATCTTTATGATAAACTACTCCGGCACTATTTGTTTCACTTGTTGTTGTTACCAAAACAAGCATGTTAAAACCGTCATCATCTTTAGCAAAATAAACCCGAAAGCCATCTGCATTTTTTGGTCCAGCGTTTAACTCGTCATCAAGATTTTTTATCGCATCTCTATCATACCATTCCGACCGGGTATTAATAGGGTTTTTATCAAATTGACTAACAAATCTCACAGCATCTGTAGTAGAAATAACGTGATTGGTGTTGGTGGGTAAACACAGTGTCGGCGGATACGGTTTTGTAAGGGTATACAAGAGGGTACCATCATTACGGGCGTACTCTTCCGTAAAATCCTTAGTAGATGATCGTAGCATAGTTACAGGATTCTTATGGGTAAAAAAATCCTGATGTGTGATTGCCTTCATTCCATTAGAAGCTATATAGGGGGGGCCATCTTTTGTAGCAGTTACTACCAAAGTCAAGTCATTATTGTCGTTTTTTGCAAAATACATACGAAACCCATTTGTTTTTGTATCGTTATTGTACTCGATATCAAGCAGGTCTCTTGTTTGCTTTACCCAATCTTTGCTAAACCAAATACTTATAACATCTTTTGTATGGCTACCGTCTTTTTTGAATTTACCTATCCATTCGTTTGCTTTTTTAAAAGTAAGGCCATCGAGGGTACACGGGCCTGTAATTGTGGATGCAGCCCCCGCGGCCATCATCTTTGTTTGTACTGAAGGTGTATCTTTAACCGGATTTGCTGATGACTTTTGGTTGGTATTGCCGCAGGCTGTTATTGCCAGGACTGCAATACCTAAAAATAATTTTTTCATGATGTGTGGTTTTAAGTTTAGCGTGAATATAATTAATTACTGCTAAAGTCCTTGTTAACCATGGCATTATGCCGGTATATTTCGCCTTTTTTAATACCGTAAAATCGCCTTTTTTTAATCTGCACAAAAAAGCCGCGCCAAAAAATGACCGCGGCTGATAATATCGGGGATAGCGATAGCTTACACGCTATATTCCTTTTTCCAATTAGTAATTTGCTTACCATACAACGCCTGGTTGGCCAGCGAAACACAGATGGCGGTTTTGGCGCCGGTGTAAATATTGCTATCAGGTAATTTACCCGATCCTATTTTATCGTAAAAATCGTTCAGCGCGTACCAGGTACCGTCCTTAGTGGGTTCGGGTAATATCGGGCTGCCGCCCTCTTTGTTCCACACAATGCGGGTAGCGCCGGTAACGCCATCTACTACATCGTTACCCTTCAGCAAATCCTTTTCGGGGTAAAACATACCCTGATCTGTTAGTAACGATACCGTGCCCTTGGTGCCTTTTATTTTAAACAGGTAACCATCGCGCGAGTTACCGCAGGTGGCGCCAAAATTGCCTATCATCCCTTGCTCGGGGTAACGCAGTAATACCTGTACATTATCGTAAGTTTCGCGACCATCCTTAAACACATCAATACCACCGGTGGCCATAAACTCTTCGGGGTGGGTATCAAACGCCCAGTTAATAAAATCAATTTGGTGCGATAATAATTCGGCCACTAAACCGCCCGAATATTCCTTATACATGCGCCAGTTAATCTGGCGTTCCAATCCCGGGCTTGGCACGGGCCTGCGCCAGTTGGCGTTGCGGTCCCAGCGGCAATCTACCTGGCTTATTTTGCCTAAATAACCTTTGGCTATCATCTCTTTCACCCGGTAGTACAAGGGCGAGTAGCGATACTGGTGACCAACCTGCACCACCTGTTTGGGGCGGGCCTTAACCATCTTCACCAAATCAAGCGCCTGCTCTATATTGTAGGTCATGGTTTTTTCAAGGTACAGGTGTTTATCGGCTTTTAATACCTCAACGGCAACGGGGTAATGCATATTCAGCGGAACGGCAACTACTACGGCGTCCACATTTTTATCGTCCATCAGTTTATGATAGTCGGTATAGTTTTTCCAGGTATCGCCGGTTTTATTCATCTTGTTGGCTTCGGTTAAGCGGAAGTCCAGCACATCGCACACGGCCGTTATCTTAAACTTATCCGGCGATTTCAAAATCACCGACATCACACCCTTGCCCCTGTCGCCGCAGCCAACTACCGCTATCCTTACAATAGCCCCGGCGCTGGCACCAAAAATATTTTGTGTTTTGTTAATAAGCAATCCCCCGGCTATCATACCGGTGTTTTTAATGAAGATGCGTCTTTCCATTTGCTTTTTTTATTTATATCCCTTAAAGCCGGCGGTAACGGTATCCGCTACAGCGCCGTTAGGTTTTTGGTAAATGATGTAGGCCCCAATATCGGTTCTTTTCTGCAAAAACCGAAGCGTTCGTTTTAATCCCATTGCAATAAAGCCATTATCGTAGCCATCGGCGGTGATGCCATCCCGCGCCCATACCGTAACACTGATCATTTCGTTTTGGGTGGGATAGCCCGTTTTAGGATCCATAATGTGCGAGATCTGCCTGCCGCCCGCTTCCAAATGCTTTCGGTAATTGCCCGATGTGGTTATGGCCCCATCACCCGGCGTAATCACCTTGCGCAGCGGACCCGGATTTATATCGTTATCGTCAATTGCTTCTATTCCTATTTTAAACGGTTTGCCATTTGGTTTGCGGCCGTGTATGCGCAACTCGCCGCCTATTTCGGCTACGTAATTATAAACGTGTTTGCGCTGTAAAAAATTGCTTAGCAAATCGGCAGCGTAGCCTTGCGCAATACCGTTCAGGTCGATTTGTACGCCGGGTAGTTTTTTATGCAGGAAGCTGCCCTGGAGCCATATTTTATCAGAGCCGATATTTTTCAGAATAGTTTTTACCCGCGCCGAATCGGGGAAGTGGGCCGGCTTTTTCACACCAAAACCCCAGGCATCAACCAGGGGCTTTACGGTAACATCTACCAGTCCGCCGGTGGCGTGGTTTATTTCCAGCGCCTTTTTAACCAGGATCCTAAAATGCCCGTCGATCATAATGCCTTTCGGCGATGCGTTAAACTTACATATTAGCGAATTGGCTTGATATAAGTTTACCGACTTATCCAACCTGTTTAGCAAGCTATCGGTTTGCTTTTGGCTAACTACGCTATCGGCCGCATAGTAAGTAACCTGGTAAGTAGTACCCTGCGAGTAACCCTGGATATGGAACTTTTGGAGTGGCCTTGGCGGGATAAAGGCGAGCAGTATGATGCTGCAAAATGTCCCGGTTAAAGCAATACACCATGTCTTCATTTATCTATAATTTTATTGGCTTAACCAAGGTTGTTTGGGCTAAAGCCCCCGGGGTTGTTTCTATACTTGTCCGTTGCTTTTAACCAACGGCAATGAATTTGGTAGTTATCTCCGAGAGCCCCCACTCGTGCGCAAAAGGCACCCAGTATTTATCTATATTTTATTGGCTTAAGCCAAGGTTGTTTGGGCTAAAGCCCCGGGACTGTTTCTATAGTGTCCGTTGGTTAAAACCAACGGCAATGAATTTGATTTGCTCCATTCTTAGCTGCCGCGGGTTTGGCGCAGCGTAACCGTGGTGACATCATATTTAATCCATCGCACAGCCGGGCCGCAAAATATTTATTCTATTCATTGCCGTCCCATTTATGGGGCGGATTAATCAAGCCCGATAAGTGGCTTTAGCCAAACTTTTTACTGCCACATTTAATCCATCGCGCAAACCGGTGCTTAAACTTGCTCAACATTTGTTATTACTTCAGCTCCTTGATCTTCATGTTTTTGTACGATACCGTATTGCCATGATCCTGTAACAGGATATGGCCTTTAGCTGCCTGGCCAAAGTTTTCCCAAACCTTGTATTTGCTTATGGCTACCAAATCTTTAAATGCTTTCGATCCACGTTCGTACTCCAATACCTTGGTGCCGTTTAGCCAATGCTCTACATGGTTGTTTGGATAAACCCTGATCTCGCCCGAGTTCCACTCGCCAATAGGTTTAATGATAGATGCCGGTTTGTTAGATGGGATCAAATCGTATAACGAGGCCAGTTTGCGGTCGCCATCGCGGCCCAGTTTAGCATCGGGGTGGCGCTCGTCGTCCAGCACCTGGTACTCCAGCCCTATGCCCGATTTTTCGGTTTTTTCCTGCTCGGTTACAAAATATTTTATGCCGCTGTTAGCGCCTTCGGTTAGTTTAAAATCAAACTTCAGTATAAAGGCCGCATACTCCTTAGTGGTTACCAAATCGCCGCCAAGGCCTTCTTCTTTCCCGTTCGATCCCTGTACGGTCAGCACGCCGTCTTTCATTTCCCAACCTTTCTCGGGGAATTTATCTTTAAATATGCCGCGCCAGTTTTGGCCGGTTTTGCCGTCCCAAAGCATGGTATAGCCTTCGGCTTTTTCCTTGGCGGTAAGTGTGTTTTCCTTCACTGCCTTTTGCGCCATGCTTGATACAGCTGCTAATTGAAACAGGATAACGCAGGTTAATCTTAAATTTTTCATTGGGGTAAATGTAAATGCTTTAAATAATACAGGCTATACGCCCTTAAATTGGTGAGGGCAAATTAAATATTAAAAACTAAATATAAATGGCAATTTATGATACCTCGTTAACTAAAATTAAAAGCACAACTTGCGATACTCATAGCTTTAAACAAAAAAAGCCGCTAATCGCGGCTTTCTTATATCTTTCGGACTTTCGGTCTTCCCGGCTTTCGGACTAAAACCTATTCCTCCACTACCTCGCTATTCAAATTGCTTTCTTCAATCACTTCGTGCTTAAAATAGCGTTTTTGCCATACCAGTATCAGGATAACGCCTACCGATATGGATGCATCGGCAAAGTTAAATACGGGCTGAAAGAACTCGAAATACTGGCCATGCCAAAATGGGAACCACGATGGGTAGGTACCACGGATAAGCGGGAAGTAAAACATATCAACCACACGGCCCTGAAAAATAGGGGCATACTTATAAATCACACCATAAAAGGTCGAATCGATAATATTACCAACCGCGCCGGCAAATATCAGCGCTACGTTAAGCACTAAGCCACGGTGGTATTTATGCTGGATTAAATAAACCACGCCGTAGCCAATAGCGGCAACAGCAGCAATACGGAAAATGGTTAATGCCAGTTTGCCGGCTATGCCGCCAATTTCCCAGCCAAAGGCCATCCCGTTATTTTCGGTATAGTGCAACATGCCACGGTTACCCAGGAAATGGATTTCCTCGCCAATGTACATGTGTTTCCTCACCCAGATTTTGATAACCTGGTCGATAATAATAATGATCAGCGCAATTAAAAAAGGCTTTACGTAAGCTATCTTCATTTAGTACTGTTTCATTTTAGCTTCCATGCTTAGCGTGGTATGCGGTACGGCACGCAGGCGTTCCTTTTGTATCAGCTTGCCTGTTTCGCGGCAAATACCGTAAGTTTTATTTTGGATGCGCACCAAAGCGGCCTCTAACTGCTCGATAAACTTTTTTTGGCGGGCAGCCAGTTGGTTAATTGATTCTTTCTCCAGCGTAGCCGAACCGTCTTCCAGGGTTTTGTAAGTACCGGCAGTGTCGTCGGTGCCGTTGGCGTTAGGGCTGCTTAACGATGAAGCTAAGTTGTTCAGCTCTTCTTTAGCAATACGCAATTTATCTAATAACAAGTCTTTAAACTCTTGCAATTCCGAATCAGAATATCTGGTTTTTACGTTTTCGTCTTTCATTATACTTTTTTTATAGCTATTATAATTTCATTACTGTCAATCTCGGCTTTTTCGCCATCTGTTAACTCCTTGTCAAACAGTATTGTATCGGCTAAAATTTCGGCGCAAATATAGGATAAATTATTGTTCACCGCATCGCGCAGAAACTCGGCCTTACCCAATCTCACATTTATTCTATCTGTTACCTCAAAGCCGCTCGATTTTCGCAGGTTTTGCACCCTGTTAATCAATTCGCGCGATGTACCCTCCTCTTTCAGCTCGTTGGATATGGTAACATCTAAAGCCACGGTTAGTTTGCCTAAATTTGCAACCTGCCAGCCCGGCACATCCTCGGCTATGATTTCTACGTCGGCAGTTTGCAGTAAGTAGTTGGCAGTTAGCAGTTGGAATGTGCCTTCACTCTCCAGTTTAGCAAGATCATCCTGACTTAAATTGCCAATTTCTTCGGCCACAGCCTTCATATCCTTGCCCACCTTAGCGCCTAAAGCTTTAAAATTAGGTTTTACCTTCTTTTTAATAAAGCCGGCTGCATCGGTAATATATTCTATATCCTTAATATTAGTTTCGGATAATATTAATTCTTTTACCTGATCTACCTGGTGCTTAAAGTTTTTATCTAAGATAGGCAGTAATATTTTGCTTAGCGGCTGGCGCACGTTAATGCTCACCTTTTTACGCAGCGATAACACTAATGATGAAATTTGCTGCGCCATTTGCATACGCTCTTCCAATGCCTGGTTCACCAAATCGGCATGGTAAGCCGGGAAATCGGCCAGGTGCACCGATTCAAAACTTTCCTTTTTGGTGATGCTGTTCAGGTCGGTATATAAGCGTTCGGCAAAGAACGGCGCTATAGGCGACATTAGTTTAGAGATCGTCACCAAACAGGTATATAACGTTTGGTAAGCTGATAACTTATCGGTATCGCTATCCGAACGCCAGAAACGGCGGCGGCTTAAGCGCACGTACCAGTTGCTTAAATGCTCATCCACAAATTCCTGGATGCTGCGGGCGGCTTTGGTCGGCTCAAAATCGGCGTAGAAAGCATCTACCTCCTTACTTAAGGTGTTCAGCAGGGAAATGATCCACTGATCAATTTCGGGGCGGTCGGTTATCGCGATCTCGGCTTCGTTATAGTCGAATTTATCGATATTGGCATACAGCGCGAAGAACGAGTAAGTGTTATACAGCGTACCGAAGAATTTGCGGCGCACCTCGTCCAAACCTTCAATATTAAACTTCAAATTATCCCATGGCGACGCGTTGCTAATCATGTACCAGCGGGCGGCATCGGCACCATATTTTTCGATAGTTTCGAAAGGTTCGGCAGCGTTACCTAAACGTTTGGACATTTTGTTGCCGTTTTTATCCAGCACCAAACCGTTTGATACCACGTTTTTAAACGCGATACCCTGGTTGCCCACTAATTTATTTACAGCTTTAACCTCGTCGCTGGCTTCGCTTAGCATTACGGCTATGGCATGCAGGGTAAAGAACCAGCCACGGGTTTGATCCACACCTTCGGCAATAAAATCGGCCGGGTAGGCATCGGCAAATTGTTCTTTATTTTCGAAAGGGAAATGCCATTGCGCGTAAGGCATGGCACCGCTATCAAACCAAACGTCAATCAAATCCGGCTCGCGGAACATCTTGTTGCCGGTTGATGATACCAGCACCACATCATCCACATAAGGGCGGTGCATATCGGCCAGGCGAAAACCTTTCGGCATAAAGCCCGCGGCAGAAGCAGCATCAATTTCTTTATTCAATTCTTCAATCGAACCGATACATTTTTCTTCGGCACCGTTTTCCTCGCGCCATATCGGCAGCGGGGTACCCCAATAGCGCGAGCGCGACAGGTTCCAGTCAACTAAGTTTTCCAGCCAGTTACCAAAGCGGCCGGTACCGGTTGATTCCGGTTTCCAGTTGATGGTTTTATTCAGCTCGACTAATTTATCCTTAACAGCCGTAGTTTTAATGAACCAGCTATCCAGTGGATAGTATAAAATAGGCTCGTCGGTACGCCACGAGTGCGGGTAGCTGTGTTCGTACTTCTTAACGTCGAATGCTTTGTTATCCGTTTTCAGCATGATAGAGATCAGCACGTCGGTTGGTTTAAAACCGGGTACTTCGCGCTCTTCCTTGCTGTAATATTCTTCTTTTACATACAGGCCGGCAAAATCGGTCACTTCATCAACAAATTTGCCTTGTTTGTTTACCAGCGGTACTTCCTTGCCGGTTTCATCCAGCACCATTACCGATGGTACATCATTTTCCTTACAGGCCCTAAAGTCATCCGCGCCAAAAACAGATGCGGTATGCACAATGCCGGTACCATCTTCGGTAGTCACAAAATCGGCAGGGATCACACGGAACGCTTTTGCTTCCAACTCGGCATTGGTTACGTAAGGCATTAGCTGATGGTAACGCAGATCTAATAAAGCCTTGCCTTTAAACTCGGCTTTTATTACCCATGGGATAACCTTATCGCCATCCTGATAATCGGCAAACGATGCATTCTCGCCTTCGGCTTTAAAATATTTGCTTACCAGTACTTTAGCCAACACTACGCTTACCGGTTGATAAGTGTAAGGGTTAAAAGTGCTGATCTTTACATAATCAATATTTTCGCCAACAGCCAGCGCGCAGTTTGCCGGCAGGGTCCACGGCGTGGTTGTCCAGGCTAATATAACCGTATCCTCGTCCGCGCTTTCAAACAGCGTTGACATTAACGGGTGCTGCTGATCGTTCTTTAAATGGAACTGGGCTACAATCGTAGTATCCTTCACCATTTTATAAGTGCCAGGTTGGTTCAACTCGTGCGAGCTTAAGCCCGTGCCCGATTTGGGCGAGTACGGCTGAACGGTATAACCTTTATAAAGCCAGCCTTTATTGTATAGTTCCTTCAGGATCCACCAAAGGCTTTCAATATATTCGTTTTTATAGGTGATGTACGGGTTTTCCAGATCGACCCAGTAACCCATTTTTTCGGTCAGATCGTTCCAAACATCGGTATAGCGCATTACCTCCTTGCGGCAGGCTTCGTTATAATCCTCAATCGAGATCTTTTTGCCGATATCATCTTTAGTAATGCCCAGCGATTTTTCAACCGCCAGTTCAATGGGCAAGCCGTGCGTATCCCAGCCGCCTTTGCGTTTTACCTGGTAGCCTTTAAGCGTTTTGTAACGGCAAAAAATATCCTTAATGGCGCGGGCCATCACGTGGTGAATGCCCGGCATACCATTGGCAGAGGGCGGCCCTTCATAAAAAGTATATGGGTTGGTAGCCGGCCTGGTGCTGATGCTTTTTGCGAAGATGTTGTTCTGTTGCCAAAATTCCAGTACATCTTTCCCTGTTTGCGATAAGTTTAATTGCTTATATTCCTTGTACATCAGTGTATTCGCCTCAAAATTTGAGGTGCAAAAATACGGATTATTAAGTTAAAAATATATATTGCAGCATGATAAATCCTATAAAACGTGCTATCATCATCGCGTGCGTAGCTGTGCTGATCATCATAACAGCCTACTTTATTCCCGGAGTAAAGGACAGCAAGTTTGCCGACTTTTTAAAAGGCGGCTCGGTAGGTGCCGCTTCGGTGGCTATTTTAATGGTAGTTGTTGCCATTGCGCAACGCCCTAAACAGGCCCAATTATGAAAGCTAAAGTTAGGCGCACATTGTTAATGATAGGCTTTGCCTGTGCCCTGTATACCCTTGCCGGGATTTTAGGTACCCGGGTAAGCACAACCTTCAGTAACGTTTTAAAGGGCGCATCGGGCGGCATAGCTTTGGCAGGGGTGTTTGGCATTATCCTGATTTTTGCTGAGGCCTGGAAAGGGGAGAAGTAATCTCTTGAGGTGAAAGCTTAAAGGTAAAAGGCGAAAGGTAAAAAACAGGCAGACACCCTGCATTTAAACTGCCTAAAAAAGTCTTTTTATGCCAACCCTGCAAAACACTAAATTATTGATTGTTAGCTATTTATCAAATCTTAACATCAAATTGTGTCAACTTTGTGTTAACCCAATATTTAAGCCCATAAATGGGAACAACGGTTCTTTCACAAGCAACCTTTAAGCTTTTTAATAGCCTCACCTAAATCCCCTCCAAAGGAGAGGACTTGAGAAGCTTTTTATTAGAACCCTCTCCTTTGGAGAGGGCAGGGTGAGGTTCCTAAAATATCCCCCTGCTTGCCCCTCCATCAACCTGTATGGTAGTACCACTAATATAAGCAGCTTGTTCCGACGCCAGGAAGGCTACCAGCGCGGCCAGTTCTTCGGGTTTGCCAATGCGGCCTAAGGGGATGGCTTTGGCTTTTTCCTGCATTGCTTTTTCGGGGTCGGCATCTTTGGGGAAAGTGTGCTTTATACGGTCGGTCAGGATTAGTCCGGGGGCTACATTGTTTACGGTAATGTTATAAGGGCCAAACTCATCGGCCAGCATTTTGGCCATGCCCACCACGCCCATGCGCATACTTGTAGATAATACCGATAGGTTAAGCACCGATTTTACCGAGCCGCTAATGATATTAATAATGCGGCCACCACCCACTTTTTGCATGTACGGCAATACCTGGCGACTGGCCCGGGCAAAACTCATCAGGTTAAGGTCGAAGGCTTTTTGCCATTGCTCATCGCTTAGGTTTTCAAACTTATCAAACGGCGGGCCACCGGCATTGTTCAGCAATATATCAACCCGGCCATATTTAGCTGCGGCTTGTTCAATAAAAATAGTCAGCGCTTCGGCATCCGATACATCAATGGCCATGGCGGTTACTTCGTTGCCGGTTTGCTGTGTTATTTCGGCAGCGGTATTGGTCAGTTCTACCATATCGCGCGAGCCGATGATCACCCTGGCGCCCTCGGCAGATAAGGTGGTGGCAATGGCACGGCCCAGGCCTTTACTGGCGGCTAATACAATGGCTACTTTGTTGGTGAGTTTAAGGTCCATAGGGTTATTCGATCCAGTTTTCGGTTATTAGGCCATCAACCCTATTAAATTCTTTAAGGTTGTTGCTTACAAGTATGGCATTGAGGTTTTTTGCATGAGCGGCGATTAAAGTATCTAATGGCCCAATTGGAGTTCCTTTACTTTGTAAAGCATTTTTTATGATACCATATTGTATTGCAGCACTTTGATCGAAATTTAATATTTTAACAAGATTCAAAAATTCGTTAACAGCCAATAGGTTTTTGTCAGGCGATGAACTCTTATTTATTCCAAACATTAGTTCGGCAACGGTAATAGATGAAATACAAATTGTTTTCGGGTCAATGGTTTGAAACTTTTGTAATACCACAATCGGCTTTTGTTTTAAAATATAGATACAAATGTTTGTATCCAGTAAATAAATACCCATCAGTCGAATGATTCCCGTTCTTGGTCGGCTAAGTCACCCCTGTCTTCCATGAAATCCTTTGTAACTGAATTTTCTGATGTAAAAAAACTATTCCAGGCAGAATGATATGGAATAAGACAAATCATATTTCCTTGCTTTTTAATATAAACACGGTCATCATTTATCCTGAATTCTTCGGGTAAGTTTACCGTCTGGATTCCGTCTTTAATTTCTATTTCTGCAATTTCAAAAGCCATATCTAAAGGTACAAATTTATAAACAACAATTATGCAATACTAATTCTCCATCAAAAATTACGCCCTGTTTAAAAACTGGTCCCTCGCGAGAGCTATGGCATGTTATTTTTCTTTCGGTCTTTCCTACTTTCGGACTTCCCGACTATCCCGTATCTTTAACCCATCAAAAAATGAAAAAATTCATCCGCGGCTTTGGCTTTGCTTTTAAGGGGATAGGGTATGCTACTACTACCCAACTCAATTTCAGGGTTCATTTAGGGGCTTCGTTAACGGCAGCTTTGCTGGGCTACGTACTGAAGGTATCTACTGTTGAATGGATCTGGATTATCTTTTGTATGGCCCTGGTATTGGCTGCCGAGTTATTTAACACCGCTATTGAAGTGCTGACCGACTTAGTATCCCCCGATTATAACGAAAAGGCCGGGCACGTAAAAGACGTTGCCGCCGGGGCAGTTTTGGTAACAGCCATCTTCGCGCTGATTACCGGCACCATTATTTTTTTACCTAAAATTATCGCGTTGATCCATGCTGCATAAAACCCGCGGCATTGTTTTTAAGGTGACCGATTACGGCGAGAGCAGTGTAATAGTACAGGTGTATACCGAAAAATTCGGGCTGCAATCGTACATCGTAAACGGGGCTAAAAAGCCCAAGGCTAAAATCCATCGCAATATGCTGCAACCCCTGCATTTGCTGGATATGGTGGTATATCATAAAAACAATGGATCGGTACAGCGCATTGCCGAGTTAAAGAACGCCCCCTTATTGCAAACCATCCCTTACGATGTGATTAAAAGCAGCCTCACCATGTTCCTTAACGAGGTGCTATACAAATCCATCAAACAGCAAAACGGCGACGAAAACCTGTTTAACTTCATCTTTCACGCTGTAGAGTTGCTGGACCAGCAAACGGCCAACCCCGCTAATTTCCATTTGGTGTTTTTAACCCGACTAAGCCGTTATTTAGGCTTTTACCCCGATACGAACAAACCCGATGGGGCTGACTATTTTGACATAAAGAACGGGGTATTTACCAAGTACAAACCCGAAAACTGGCAGTATCTATCGCCACCGCATACCGAAAATTTTTACCAGTTGCTGAAGTTTGGATTTGAGCAAATGGAAAACATCAGCCTTAAAAATGATGAGCGCCGGTACCTGCTGAATAAGTTATTGGAGTATTATGCCCAACATGTAGAAGGCTTTGGCAATATCCGGTCGCACGAGGTATTAGAGGAGGTGCTGGGGTAAGTTGATTATTACTAGCTATTCCGCCACCCAAACCGCGTCAACAAACCACTCCTTGCTATCAAAAAAGCTGGTCACCGGCTTAAAGCCCGATTTAATGGCAAACTGCTCGGTTTGGTTAAGGCTGTACTTTTGCGATATCTCCATATAAATGTACTCATCCTTTTCAAAGTGGACCAGTTCGGTATCGGGCAGGCGCACCTGCTGGTCTTTCAGGCTTACTAAATAGCTTTTACACGATCCGGTTTCAGGATCGTACATGGCATAATGGTGGAATTGGCTGATGTCAAAATCGGCACCTAATTCGCGGTTAATACGGGTAAGCAAATTCAAATTAAATTTTTTGGTAATGCCCTGGCTATCGTTATAAGCGGCCAAAACGGTTTCGGGGTTCTTCTTTAGGTCGAAACCGATGATCACCATATCGCCTGGGTTAAGGTTGTTGCGTAATTCGGCACAAAAAGCTTCGGCATCAGCCACCGGCATATTGCCAATGTTCGATCCCATAAACAGCACCACCTTGCGGTTGCCGGATATAGCCGCGGCCTTTTGCAACATCTCGAAGTATTCGCCCTGCAAGCCCTTTATTTTTAGCCCCGGCAGGGATAATGGCAAAGTGGCGTTTAATGATGCAATAACATGCCCCGATATATCGATAGGCAAATAAGTAAAATCAACCTTTTGCGCTAACAGGTTTTTTAACAGATGGCTTGATTTGGTAGCATCGCCCGCACCCAACTCAATCAGGTCGAACGGTTGCCCGCCCTGCATCATAACTCCGGCAATCTGGTTGGTTTGCTTAGTAAAAATCTCCATCTCGCAATTGGTGAGATAATACTCATCGCAATTCATGATCTGCTGAAAAAGCTTGTCGCCCTCGGCATCATAAAAGTATTTCGAGTCGAGCCGTTTAGGGGTTTGTTGCAGTCCGTTAACCACATCGTTATAAAAGCGGTCTTTAAAGCCTGCCGATAGGGCGGGTTTTATCCTCATTAGTGCTTCCATCATATTTCTCATGGCAGGTATATCTATTATTTGGCTAAACGGATGCCGTTAAAAAGCCAGCGTAAATTAGTCGGAAAAAAATTGCGATAGGTGATCCGTTCGTGGCCCGGCGGCGTAGCTTCGGATGCGCCGCGCAGCACCTTTTGGTTCACCATAAACTTGCCGTTATACTCGCCAATGGCCCCGGGCGCTTTGCTGAAACCGGGATAAGGCAGGTAGGCACTTTCGGTCCACTCCCAGCTTTTGCCCCATTTAAATTGCGGCGCGGCTATTTCCCATTCAAACTCGGTAGGCAGGCGCATACCCCGCCACGATGCATAAGCATAGGCCTCAAAATAGCTGATATGCGTAACCGGCTCGTTCAGGTTCAGTTTTTGCAAACCGTAGAAGGTATAGTTATACCACTCGCCATCTACCAGATGCCAGTACATGGGGCATTCTACTTTGTTAGTATTCACCCAATCCCAGCCCTCGGCATGCCAATGGCGAAAATCGTGATAGCCGTTGGCATTAATAAACTCCAGGAACTCGGCATTGCTTACCTGGTTGGGACTGATATCAAATGCATTCAGGTACACCTTGTGGCGGTTCAGTTCATTATCAAAACAAAAGCCATCGCCTGCAAAGCCAACTTCATAAACTCCCTCGGGGATGCTAATAAACGGTACGTCTATATGAGCCACTTTGGGCGATACATACTCCTTTGAGTAAACCGGGAATAAGGGGTTATTGCCCAAAATGTATTTGATATCATAATACAATAATTCCTGGTGCTGCTGTTCATGGTTAAAGCCCAGTATCAGCAATTCCTTTACCCCGGCCGATGGTTCGGCGCAAAGGAAATCGGCCATGGCCTTATCTACATAAGCCCGGTATTTATAAATATCGTTAACCGATGGCCGGCTTAGATTGCCCCTGTCGGTACGGATTACCCTTGCACCAACGGTTTCGTAATAGCTATTAAAAACGTAGTTATAATCAGGGTCAAACTCCTGGTAGCCCATAAAATAGGGCTTCAAAATAAAGGTCTCGAAAAACCAGGTGGTATGCCCCAAATGCCATTTAGGCGGACTAACATCTACCACCGGTTGCACCACATAGTCTTCGGTTTGCAGGGGGCTGCAAATGGCTTCGGTGTGCTGGCGTACTTTATAGTATTGGTCTTTTAACTCCATTATTTATTTTTTATCGAGATAACGCATCACATTATCGTTCATTTCCCTGGGCTTTAGCCCGGGGATAGTATAGTTAAATAGCGCTGGCTTTAGCCAAACAAAATGGGTTTGGCTAAAGCCAGATCCCTCTTCTATATTTATCCCCGCCCTAAAGGACGGGGCAATGATATTGAACACCTGATCCATATTTATTTTTTGTCGAGATAAAGCTTAAGATCGGATATAGATTTAACACCTAACCCGTCCGACTGTTTTTGTCGCATCATTAAAGCGTACGAATTATTAAAGCCTATAGGTTGTAACCACGTAATGTGGTACTGCTTTTCAAATTGCTGCTTTACATAATTATAGGTTTCATCTTTATTGTGTGTTAAGCTTTCAACAAGTTTTTCATCAGGCTGTAATAAAACTAACAGACCGGTGCCGGTGTATTCCGGGTAAAAATCAATTTGATTATTGGTCAGCGCGTCAAAGCAAATTTTAGTGCCGCCCAGGCCTGTTTTGGCAGCTACATCGTAATCGGTATAGCCCTTTATCAGCATGGTATACATTTGTGCCAGGATGTATTGCTCGCCAAATATTTTTGATCCGATACGTACCATACCATTGGTGCCATTGCGCGATGGTTTATACAGGCGCTGCTCCACCAAAAAATCTTTAGCCACCTTTTCGGGGCTTTGGTGAAGGTAATCAGTCCGGTAATTTAATTCGGTCATTACACTATCATTTATGTGGCCCGATAATAAATTCAGTGTTTTTTCCAGTTCAGGAAATTTCTTTAACGATTCATCCCTCACAATCGGCGCGGCATAATAAGGCGGGAAGATACCCTTGTCGTCATTCAAAACAATCAGGTTAAAAGCTTTCAGGCGACCATCTGTCGAATACCCGCTGATCACATCCAACTCTTTTTCATAAGCCGCTTTATACATCACCGCATCGCTGATAACGATGGTGTGGATCTTCAGCCCGTATTTTTGCCGTAGGCCCAGGTCGCCGTCCTGCCGCCCCATAAACTCGGGCGTGAACCCCGCGGTTAGCTTGCCGCCGTAGGCGGATGGAATGAAGTACAACGAGGCCAGGAGCAGCAGCAGCACAGGCAGTATTGCAGTGGCTGGTTTTAGCTTTTTTAGTTTAAGGTTTTGCAATCGCGATAGCAGGAAATCGAAAATAATAGCCAGCAGCGCGGCGGGGATGGCCCCGGCCAATATCATATTGGTATTGTTTAGCGAGATGCCGCCGAAAATAAACTCGCCTAAGCCACCCGCGGCAATGTACGATGCCAGTGTTGCCACACCCACATTAATGACCGTAGCGGTGCGGATACCGGCCAGTATCACCGGCATAGCCAGCGGCAGTTCAACCTTAAGCAGTATTTGTCGCTTGCTCATACCCATGGCAGTGGCGGCTTCGGTAATATAGCCATCAACCCCTAAAATGCCGGTATAGGTATTGCGGATGATGGGCAGCAGCGCATAGATAAACAGCGCTACTATAGCCGGCTTGGCGCCGATACCTAAAAGCGGGATCATAAAACCAAGCAGCGCAATACTGGGGATAGTTTGCAAAACGCCAGCTATGCCTAATACCGCGCCCGAAAACTGTTTTTTACGTGCGATAAAAATGCCCAACGGTAAACCGATTAACACGGCGATAATGAGCGAAATAAAAGTTAACCCAATATGCTGCATGGTTTGCGCCGCCAGCTTATCGGCCTCCTGGTACATGAACGACCATAAACTTTGCTGCTGGTTATTCATGCGCTTTTATGGTTTTGGTACTGGTTAAAGGCCGCCATTAACTGCTCAAAGCTGACCGACTTACTTTGGTTACTATTTGGCCGTTGCAAATTAATGGCCGAGCCACTTGCTTTCAATTGCTCCATAGCCGCCCATACGTTCATATCCGGCGCAATCATGGTGGTCGATTCGGTGATGGCATCAGGCAACTGCTCCCAAATATCATTCAGGGTAATGGCTTTAAATTCCAGTTGCAGGCGTTGGCCTTGCAAAAAGTCGCGCACAAAATCGTTAGCGGGGTTAAACAGTAACTCCGAAGGTGTGCCAATCTGCATAATTTTGCCCTTATCCATCAGGCATATACGATCGCCCAATTCAAAGGCTTCCTGCACATCGTGCGTAACCATAATGATGGTTTTGCGAGTTAGTTCGTCCAGTTGTTTAAACTCGGCCTGTATTTTGGTACGGGTTACGTTATCCAGCGCGCCAAAGGGTTCGTCCATTAGTAAAACCGGCGGATCGGCCACCAGTGCCCTGGCCAGCCCCACCCGCTGCTGCTGCCCGCCACTTAGCTGACCGGGATAGGTTTGCAGCACACCGGTATCCAGGTGCAGCTTTTCCATCAGTTCATCAATCCGGCTTTTTATCTTAGCATCATCCCAGCCCAGCAGCTTAGGCACTACGGAAATATTATCGAAAACGGTATAATGCGGAAATAGCCCCGTGTTTTGCAATACGTAGCCAATGCCCCGGCGCAATTGCTCGGGCTGCTGTTGCAGGATATTTTTATCGCCTATCCAAACCTCGCCCGATGTAGGTTCTATCAGCCGGTTCAGCATTTTAAGTGTGGTGGTTTTACCACAGCCGCTGGTACCCAGCAGTACCAGGTTCTCACCTTCAGCCACATCAAAGTCGATGGAATCAACGGCCTTAAACCCGCAAAAATCTTTACTTAATTGTTTTACCCTGATCATGCGGTGTTAATCTTCGAGCGCCATAAACAAGTTATTTAACGATTCGGCAAACAGCGGGTGTGCGAATACGCAATAGCGGATCCTATCGTAAGTGATGCCACCCTCCATGGCCATTTGCAACACGGTCATAATCTCGCCGCCCTGCTCGCCAATCACCGTAGCGCCCAGTATCCTTTTAGTTTTGGGATCAACCACCGCTTTCATAAAACCACGGGTATCACCGGTCTCAATAGCACGGGCCACATGGGCCATGGGTAGCTTGGCTATTTTTACTTTTAGCTTTTGCTTTTTAGCCTCGGTCTCATCTATCCCCACGCGCCCCAATTGCGGATCGGTGAACATGCAATAAGGTACCGGGCGATCATCGGTAGTGTATTTGGTTTTCTCTATCAAATTACGGTAAACGATAGTATAATCGTTATAAGCGATGTGCGTAAAAGCCGGGCCACCCTTTACATCGCCCAGGGCATAAATACCGGGAATGTTGGTCTCCAGTTTATTGTTGACGATGATATTGCCGCGCTCGTCCGTCTTTATGCCGGCTTTATCTAAGCCAAGCGTTTCGGTTTGAGGTGTACGGCCAACAGCTACCAGCACATGTGTACATTTTATCTTCTGCTCTTTGCCATTAGCACTGATAGTGGCGGTTATTTTGCCGCCTTTTTTTTGTTTAAAGGATGTGGCGTTAGCGTTAGTCAGGATCTTGATCTTCTCGGCTTCCAGCAGTTTGGTCATTTCGGCCGATACATCTTCGTCCTCGCGCGATACGATGCGGCCTGACCGTTCCACCACTGTCACCTTACTCCCAAACCGGCGGAACATCTGCCCAAACTCCAACCCGATATAATTACCGCCAATCACCAGCAGGTGTTGGGGCACATGGTCCAAATCAAGAATAGTGGTAGATGTTAGATAGTCGATATCGCCCAAACCTTCAATACCCGGAACGAATGTTTTAGCGCCGGTATTAATAAAAATCAGGTCGGCCTGTAATTCCACGGTGCCGCCATCGTTCATTTTTACCGATAGCATTTTGCCACCGGTAAAAGTAGCCCCGCCAAACAGCACATCGAGGCCTTTGGTAGCCTCCAGCCCCTTTTGGCTGCCACCGCGGAACATGTGTACCACATCGTCCTTGCGTTTTTTAATGGTGGCCATATCAACCGAAAACTTTTTGATCTTTACACCAAGCGCACCACTAACGCTGGCCATATAAGCCATTTTAGCCGATGCCACCATAGTTTTGGTAGGCGTGCAGCCATCGTTTACACAGGTGCCGCCAATGTATCGCATCTCAACTATAGCCGTTTTTTTACCGGTCAGGGCCAATTTTTTGGCCAATGGTACGCCTGCCTGCCCGGCACCAATAATAATCGCGTCGTATTGTTTCATAGGTTATTTCATGATGTGCAGGCCCTCAGGAGGTAATGATATCGCCTTGGTTTAACATGTTAAAGTTAATTGGATTTTAAAGAAATAAAGCAGGCTTTTTGTTTTTGATTTGTCAGTTTATGACGCGAAACACGGTCGGCAAATATTTTTTTTAAAATTTATTTTAATAATTCCGTTTAAGCGTTATCTTTGCAATCCCAAAACAAGAGGTTATGCCTCGAAAATTTGGCCCGTTCATCTAGGGGTTAGGATGCCAGATTTTCATTCTGGAAACAGGGGTTCGATTCCCCTACGGGCTACTTAACAAAACGCGCTTCACGGCGCGTTTCTTGTTTATCGTCTTTAACAAAATGATAAACAGGTGGTTACTTCCCATAAAAAAGAGTTGGAATTTTTCAATAAAAATCTATACCAATTTCAAAATCGGACTATATCAGGCTTGTTTTATCATTTAACCTCACTTTTAAGAGTTCGATTTCCCTTTAGGGATATTCTGAGTTAGAGCAACTGCTGTTTTGTTATGAGACTTTGCAATGTAAACCTATAAAATGCTATATTACACCTGAAACCGAATCAATAACCTTACATAATGAAACATTTAATAGTTGGAGTTTTACTCGGATTAACTGCCGGTTACTTGTCACCCTATTTAAATACCTTTAATTTTCCGATAGGATTCATGTTTATTGGCTTAGGTTTGGGAATAACGTTCTGCAAGTACCTGCAAAAAAATGATACTTTATTTGAAAAATTTTTTTGGATATATATTTTTATTGTCTCTGGTTTAGCATATTCAGGCTCTTTAAACTTAAGATATGAAACGTCAATGGGGATGTCAAATGTGCCTCTTTTCTATCTGTTTTTTCCGCTGGCCGTCTCTGTTTTTATTTTTATTTTCTGCATTGCCATTCTTAGCTTAAAGGATATCTTCAGAAGATTATTAAATATCCTTGCTGTTTTAACGGCCATTAGTGGAATTACTGTTGCTTTTGTTAACTACCTGTGGCTTCCGAGTTTCCTGGCCTCGTTTTTAGTTTGGGTTGCATTGTTTGTAATTACCGTAAGCCATTTTTTCAAGGAAAAAATTGGGAATTTAGGATTGAATTTATTCGTTTTGTTTGTAATTTACATAATCGGAGTAAGTTCAATACCATTATCGCATTATCTAAATTCGCTCTTTGTTCTTGCAGCGATGGTAATTACGATAGGTGTTACCGCCCTCATTATTTCATTATTAGGCAATATTTTATACCTTATAAATATCGGAAATAGCAGAATCCATGGTAAAATATCTTTTTCATGGGTAACATCTTTTTCCGCGATAATATGTAATTATACTATCTTCCTATCTATATTTTGCATTTTGATTTATAGAAAGACGGCAGACTTTTTGGTACGACAAGGCCAGCTGACTAAAATGGACGTACGCATCGCTTTCAGATTATCCGTCACTACTCTTGCCATTAACCTTATTTATATGATATGTTACGAAACCTGTTTGAAGCCCATATGGACGGGTTTTGTTACGGATAAAACGCAAATCATTAATTCGCTCGTTTGGGGTTTATGTTCGGGCTTAGCGTCATATAGCCTTGGGAAAGGAATAATTAATTATCGCAGCTCAGAATAATATGAAAAGACGGACGGGCATACTCATTTTTCTGTTTCTACCAGCAATCGCTTTGAGTCAGTTTCGCATTAATGTAAAAAAAAATGAAAAATCATACCTGGTAAGCTGGAATAAATTCCAGGGTACCCCCGACCTCTTGATTGGCTATAAAATTTACATTGAAGAAGGATATATTACCAATAGATTTCCAGACACTCAAATCGACTCTTTAGGCAAATTGGTATTGGGTTGGGAAACCAAAGAGCGAAAAACTTTAAATTTTAACCAGGTTAGTATTAGAAAGCCTGAACAATGGGGTAATAAAAAAGTAATAACCCCAGGGTTTTGTTATACAATTGGAGTGGAAAGACTTGTAAATAATCCAATTACTTTGACCGAGAGCCATGATAGAGCAACCTCCTATATCTTGCCGTTTGAGTTTTTACCACTCAATAAATACGCAGGTAAGGAAAATGAAAAAATACACCCGTCAAAATTCTACATATTACCCGCTCCAATAAAGTTATTTATACATGTCTACGGCGATTCAGTTTGTTTTTCGTTTAACAATAAAATCAGGCGGATAGAAAAGATAGTAGAATACAACGACTTTTACCTCTTAAAACTGAAAGATGAACTTGTAAAATATTATAAACCACCAAGCAGGCCCGAAGCATTTGGCAATCCTGAAATAGTAATTCAATCGTTAGGTTTCATCATTCTCGGCTTTGTAATCTCTGTAGTGTTAATTTTGTTTTACATTATTATAAAAGCGTTAATTATAGTAAATTATATTTCAAATAACCATGAAGAGGTAGGAGCTGTTCTGTCTGAAATTTTAGAGCGGGAAATGTTTTCAGTACTGATTATTTACACATTAGTTTTGTTTACAAATGGTTCGGTTATTACAAAGTTGAT
This sequence comes from Bacteroidota bacterium, assembly GCA_040389105.1. Classification (GTDB taxonomy): domain Bacteria; phylum Bacteroidota; class Bacteroidia; order Sphingobacteriales; family Sphingobacteriaceae; genus Mucilaginibacter. Next base: position 114,230 of record JAZKAO010000020.1, on the reverse strand, counting down.
TAACAATTTAACTAAAGCATCTATTGGTATTGAGGTAGATTTATTTAAAGAGAAATATAAGATCATCAACCCAATAGCCGAAATCTTTAAAAAACACAACCTTTTCCAATATGATAAAATAAAAATAGAGATCCTAGATTGTTTATCAGCCAATTGAGATTACATAACACCCTCGAACAACATAAGTCGAACAAGATCGAACAAGCCCAGTCTTTTCAAAAACCGGGCTTTAAATACTATTGCAGGGTTATTGTATCGTCATTTATAGCCACCGCCAGACCTAAATCATTCTCAAAAAAGTTCAGGCTTCGTAAGTTACGGGCTACTTCAAACGTCGTTTTCTTACAAGAGAACGGCGTTTTTTGCTTTATGGGTCGCGCAGTAGGTAAAATTGTGATGATGCTGAATGACGCGGTATGAAGTTGAAACGGTATGATCACCATCTCCAAAGGTTTCATCATCAAAATATACCCCCAACCGAACAATTAAAAAGACGATCTTAGCTATATGAAAGAATCAGCCATAAACTGAATGCTCTTTAAAGTATGACATGAGCGGGCGCTCATATCATACTTCATTCTGCTTTCGGATATTATATTCTAAAGTTATGTTTCTTTATAATTGAAATTAAATGAATATTCTTTAATTACTCAACAACGTTTTCAAACACAACAGACTGTCCTTCTTGCATATTTACCGAAACGATACCAGCTTCATCTTTCTTTATTGAAGATGTGGGGATGCTTTTTACATGCCAATTTTTAAAAGGGAGCTTTATTTTCAAATCCCCTCCATGTTCTGCTATTACTTTTACCGAAACAAATAAACCATCCTCTTTCTTAGCACTTACTAAAAATGCGCCCTCTGTACGGAGATCATTAAAAGAAACGGTTTTCCAACTGTCTGGTATCGCAGGAAAAACCTGGATATAGCCATTTCGGCTTTGCAGTAAAAGCTCCTGAACTCCCTGTGCGAAGGCAAAATTCCCTTCCAAAGTAAAAGGGCGATAAGTAAAGCCAGAATATTGCCCTCCTTTTTGATCGCCATTTAAATGAAAACTATTTGGTGAACAGAAATTGGAAGCAAAGATCTGCAATTGCCTAACGGCTTTGTCGGCTTGATAAGCACGGGCATACAGCGAGGCCATCCAACTAAAAGAATAACCACACCAGGCACGGGTTCCCAATTTTTCCAATTGCTTAAACGAGTTGTTGATTATAACTTTATCTTTTTCTAAATTAACATCAATCAGGCCAAGCGGGTAGATCGACATGTAGGGAGACATGTGGCGGTGCGAACTGGTTTGATCTGTACCCGGAGCAATGGTAAAACCGGTTTGGTTAGTATCATAATCTGGAAGTTGATTGAGTATTGTTATCCAATGGTTACTTTCCGCCGGTTTGCCATTTGCCTGGCAAACTTCTGCAGCAGCTTTAAATAAAAACTTGGCAAGCGATAGGTCATAGTTGGTCCAATTAAAAAACCATGCCTTGATATTGTTGTCGTGGTACTCGGGACTTGAACTTAAAGGTAGTTTACGGGTGCCATCCTTTAATCGGGTAATATTTTCTAAATAAGTAGCTACTTCTGTAATATAGGGATACGCCCTGGTTTTAAGAAAGACATCATCCATGCTATATTTCCACTGCCAATAAAAGTGCTGAGATGTCCAGGCGCCTACAGATGGGGATAATGAATATTGGACCCAGCCACCCATTGGGTCACCACCTAAAGTTACCACTCCTGGCACATTTAACCCAGCTACGCCAAAATATTGTTTGGTGTAAGCTAAGTTTCGTTCTCTAATTTTCCATAACCAATCGGTATAGGTTGCTGCTTCCTCTAAATGGTTTCCCGTATACGTTGGCCAATAACTCAGTTGGGTATTAAGGTCGTTATGAAAATCACCTTTCCACGGAGGTAAACTTCCGTTATCAGCGGTCCAAACACCTTGTAATGTAATGGCCGGGGCTCCTTTGCGCGCCAAGGAACCCAACTTGTACATTTCCAAATAATATTGTTTTTGCACCAGCGAATCCGGGACCGAAAGGTTCGATCTGTTCCAAAATTGCTCCCACCAGGTGGTATGCTCCTTCCATACGGCTGTTTCTTTCGCCGTTGAAGCTATAATTGGTAAACTTGCGAGAGTATTGTTGCTGATGGTCCATGAGCCTATGATTTTATGGTCTGAAACTTTCCATTGTACCAAAACTTCATAATAGTGCCCCTCTGCGGTAGGCTGGTGGTAAAGAATGCTGTTGGCAGTTCGGGTAATGCTTCCTTTAGCATAGCCAAGTTTTTGTAAGCCTTCACCAGCATGACTGTTATCATCTTTTTCTACCAAATTATTCGCGTAGTTGTGTACGATAATCTCTGGCAGTACCGAAGCGTCTCTAACTCCTTCGAAACTAAAATAGCCCCTTGGTGCGGTTGCATGTACATAACTCCTGAAAATTGTTCCGTTTTCAAATTTAACGGTGTTTAAGGCAGTTTTAACATCTAACTCATTCGTTAAAACCTTGCCTAATTTTCCAAGATCGAACTCTAACGCGGCAGCAGGCAACTTGGTAGGGTATGGGCTGTTATGATAAGGATCCTCGCCTATTTTTTGTACAATTGAATAGTTTTTTTGAAGTACTTGTTCTTCTACCCATTTAAAGTTGAGTTTTGAAATATCTAAGGCCTGGCGCTCATCCCATAGGTCGGCACGATCCAACGAGAGGCGAAGCTTTTGATTCTTCTCCCAAACCAATGCGCCTAACATTCCATTTCCAAGCGGCATGGCTTCATCCCATTGGGTAGCCAATTTTGTAAAACTGAGGTTAAAAGGTTTTAGTGACTGTGCATAAATAGATGCGGTGCTGAGCAACATCCAGAAAAGAATCATTCTTTTTTTCATCATTTGTATTGGATTGGTACAGGTTTTGGTGAGTGATTTTGCAATTTCTTTTTACTATATCGTCTTGAATAAATACACCAAACATTCATGGGGCTGTAGTGATCCTGTCAATTGTTTTGACGATAGGGATTCTTTCCCTTTCCGTAAATCCACCACTTTCCATTTCCCGTTTAGCTTCAATTCATTCTTTAAGTCAAATGAAAAGTTACTGCTATTCTCACCACGGTTTAAAATACATATCGCATAACGGTTGCCGGTCAATTCTTTTTTAAAGATCTGCAAACCATTGTTTTTATAGACACTCCGGGCCTGATCGCCCAGCGTATCCTGATTGATGGCGATAAGGTCTTTATCTAAAATAATTCTTTTGCTATCATTATCTAAATTCCGGATGTCCAAATTCAGCATAAGCGGAGATGCCATCATACACCATAAGGCAAACTGGCTACGGTATTCCGTGAGGGTGCATCCCTTAAACCTGCCATTTTCCGATGATGACTTTCCTTTTCCAAACAGACCGGTCACAAGTAAGTCAGGATCGTTCCATCCTCCCGGCCCGGCGTACTTTTCGAGTCCTGTTTGTTGGTCAGTGCTGTTCAATATCCCGTTGCTTGAGCTTGTATAGGTATTTGCAGACCACGTATCCCTGATATCCCAGGTAGTGCGCCATAAATTACCGCCTGCAGCCCTTGCCCAAAGCCAGGGTTTGCGTTGTCCCCATTCACATATAGAATAAACTATCGGTCTGCCCGTTTTTTTCAGGGCATCGCCCATTTTCTTATATCTTTCAAAAGCTGTTGCCATATCAGCTGGTGCATTACAATAATCATATTTCAAATAATCGATCCCCCATTTAGCAAAGATATTCGCGTCCTGCTGTTCAAAATTATAACTGCCGGTAACCCCACCGCATGTTAAGGGAGAGGCATCGGAGTAAATACCCAACTTTAGGCCTTTTGAATGGACATAGTCGGCTAATACTTTCATACCACTTGGAAACCTGCTTTTATCGGCATACAGGTCATTTTTAGCATCTCGGCCACCCACCCAAAAATCATCTATAACAATGTATTCATACCCGGCTTCTTTCATGCCCGAGGTGGACATAGCATCTGCTATTTGTTTTACCAGTTGCTCAGAAACATCCTCTTCAAACAAATTCCAGCTATTCCAGCCCATGGGCGGTGTCCGGGCCAGCATAGATGATTGGCCCCTTGTCTGAAAGCATAACAGGCAACATAAAAACGATAAAATTGGCAGATGAATTTTCATATATTGATTTTTTATAAACTGTTGTTTTTTAACAAGGCTTACCGCTATTTTACAGTGCCGGTAATTCCATAATGAAACCAGTTAAAATCGACATAACCACCCGCCTGATCGCTATTAGTATTATAGTTAAACAATGCAAAACGATTAGCCGTCCAATTCAACCCCAGTTTCATTTGTAATTCATTACCTATAGGTTGATAGCTTTTCCCGTCGGTACTGTAGGCAAACGATGCTTTAAAACCTATGTGCGTAACACTCGCTTTAAACCAAACGGTACTGCCAGTAAAATTTATTGTAGTTATGGTAGTGTCATTGTTCATCATCACGATCATCCTTTCGGTTCCTTTTTGTTGCACGGAGACAAAAGCATAAGGAAACTCAAATACACCGAACCCAGCAACATCACCGTCGTTCATGCCGTTCACATGCATTTCAACCGTGCCTTCTGAATTCGGGCCTTGCACACGCTGGGTAAGGGTATTGCGGGCGCTGGCCAAATTTTTAGCGTTATTCGCTTTTAATCGCATGTACCCTTTATGTTCTGTAAGTGACCATTTTTCGTTGTCGGGATTGTGGTTCCATTGCCATTGCAATCCGAGTTTTTTAGAATTAAACTCATCGGATGTAGCGGGAACTGTGATAGGATAGGTGCCCCCAACATTAGGCTTTTTATAGCTATCTACTCCTTTACCATCCTTGCCTAACATTGGCCAGCCATCTACCCAGGTAACTGGTTCCAAGTTAGGCACACGCCCAATAGGGCCGCGGTCCTGCATAATAATAAACCACCAGGAGCCATCTTTCAATTGCACCATACCGCCTTGATGCAATCCATTCCCGGGATAAGTATGGTCGTCGTTAATTACCACTTTTGATTCGTAAGGCCCATAAATATTATCTGAACGAAGGCAGACCTGCCTGCCTTTTCTTCCACCTGTGGAGCCTAATAGATAATATTTACCATTTACTTTATACAAATGTGACCCTTCCAGATATGGGTATTGCGGATTATTATAAATTTCCTTTTGAGGCACTTTTACTGATCGGGCATCGCTATTCAATTCAGTTATAAATAGTTTTTGTTGTCCGTGCGCCACATAAACTTTTCCATCGTCATCAAAAAACAGCCCAGGATCGTACAGATATTCCTTAAAAATAGTTCTTGACCACGGACCTTTAACATCCTTTGCAGTACATATTGAAAAATGCCCTCCATTGGCACCTGACCTGTTAGGGGTACAAAAGCCGGCATAAAAAATGCCATTATGGTAACGTATGGTGGCTGCCCAGGAACCACTTAGGTACATATTCCCGCCCTTCATATCATACCGGGGGTCTTCATCATACCGGGGAACAGCATAGCCGGCCATTTCCCAATTCACAAGGTCTTTTGATTTGGCAATTGGGCAACCTGGTACATAATGCATACTGGTAGAAATAAAATAGAATTCGTCACCCACACGAATAATATCAGGATCGGGCCAATCGCCCCACATTAATGGGTTAGTATAGGTACCGTTACCATTATCAGGTGTCCAAACTTGCGTTCGCAGATCTTTTACCTGGGCAAATAATCCAATACTATAAAACAATGTAAAGAGTAATATAACATTCGGTTTTATGTGTTTATTCATATTATTTGCTGCCATTCTCATCTCTTTAAATTTTTATGCTATCTTTTTGTTATTTATCTTTTTCAAGGGATTTACTAATTATCCGATTGCTGCTGATCTATACTTGTATGCATCTTGTTAAAACTTCACAGAACTAAGATTCTTGTCAACTAAAATCCCATCAATGGGTTTAAGGTCGAATTTAATTTTACGTTTTGCCTTAAATCTTATTACAAATAAATCGGTATCACCGGCCAATGATTGTTTATTACCCAAGTTTATAAAAGTTGGATACAGGGCTTTAGTTCCGTTGGTGTGCAGCCTGTCGTAAGTCAGGTTTTCCATTTGTTTAACGTTTAAAGCTTTTACACCTAAATATTCATAATCCTGGGTGCTGTAAGGCAATGCAAAACTCAAAGCATTAACCGATTGAAGCTTAATCCCCTTCACTTTAACTTCAATAATTTCATCCTTATTATAATCTTGTTTATCAGTGCTTATTTCAAGCTTACCCGATAATTTATCAATTTTACTATCATCTATCCCGCCGTCAAGCTGGGTGGCTATAACAGAAATGTCGTACGCGTCGATCAGGTTGTTTTTATTAATATCACCATTACTGATATAACCTTCAAAGTCGGCGTCACCTTTCCGCAACCCGGTATAATTCATATACGATGTCCAGTCATTTTTATCAATCAAATGGTCATTGTTAATATCGCCGGGAAGGTGGCTTTCTGTTCCCGGTACTTTGAATACATACAGTTCGCGGCCTGCGCCCACATCACCTACCCCATCGGTAACCGAGATTTTGATATAACGGGCTGAGGGATGCTTAGCAAAATTGAATATTTTAACATCATCATTGTTTGCCCAGGTAAATGAATCCGCTTCTGTCCAATTCTCTTTACTGTTGCTATAGGAAACTTTACCTTTCAGTATTATCCCATTCACATTTCCCCTTCCTTTGTGAGGAGGCAGGTAATGGAATTTATCCAGCTGATTGATTGATTTCAGGTCCATAATAATATCGAAAGGAACAGATTTTATACCCCGTTTGGTTTGCCATAAATTGTTTTCGTCGAAATCAAATAACCGGTCGGGGCTTTGGGCTTCGGCGTTTGTTTCGGCAACAATGCCATGGATCGCAAATTTCAGCGGATCGGGTTTAGTAGTAGTTTTAAATTCAGTCCACGCAGAATATCCGCCTTTATTTACCGCACGAATTTTAAATGAATAAGCTGTTTCCGGCGTCAATCCCTCAAATAACAAGCTGGTGTCTTTGATGGTAGTATAGCGCATTCCGTCGAAATCTATTTCATAAAAATCCGCATGGTTAACTTTTTGCCAGGTGGGTTTTAGGGTATACGCTTCCGTATTTTTATCTGTAATACGGGCATCAGCCGGTACAGTTAATTGCCCCGATGAGATGCGTTGTTTGTCCACAGGCTCAAATTTAAATCCTTCAACCGTAAGCTTAACCGCATTTGCCGCAATATTAGTAGTGCCTATTTTTACCAACAGCTGGGGGTTTTTAGTAATTACAACTTTTTCGAAAAGGCTCCCTTTGGTAGAAAATCTATTCAAATTAGGTGCAGCGTTATAGAAATACACATTATCAGCGTTTAAGAAAGAGCCGATAGAGTTTACCTCCGTTAGTTTAACCGCCTTGTTTCCAATTTTTGCAATTACTTTTTTTGGTTTTTCGGTAACATTTATTCTAAACTCAGTAGCCTTTTCTTTAACAAAACCGTTGAAATCGCCTTGCGTGGGATAAATGGTAATATTGGCATTGTGCTGCTGATCTACCTCAGATTCGATCAGGCTGAATGCCCCTTTGCCTGCCTTGTATTGTTCTGTTGTTCCGTCATCATCGTACTCCTTAAACGAGCTTTTTCCAAAAGGATAAATTTCATATATGCGGATTTTTTTATTGATCTCCGATACATTATTATTCGGGTTTGTCATCGGGATAATTGCCCCATTCTTAACAAAAACCGGCAGTTTCCATATCGGCGCGTCAAAATTATTTACAATGCTGTTTCCGGTGTACTTATCCCCTGTAAAATAATCAATCCAAATCCCTTCGGGCAGGTAAATCCCGTTACGGATATCATTGCCTTTATCATCCGATCTGGTTGCCTGGTAAATTGGCGCGATCAGGAAATTGGGGCCATACATAAACTGGTATTGTGTAGCTGCCCCATGGGTATAATTGTTTGGATATTGCAGGAACATTGCCCTCATTATTGGCAAACCGGTAACCGCTTCGCGCGCTATGCTATAGGTGTAAGGGATTAATTCTGATTTGAACTTTAAATAGGTCCGGTTTATGGAGGCCACCGGCTCGCCTAACGCATGTGGATATTTCTCCGTAGCTCCCCACCCATCCATATTCAATTGCATCGGGGTAAATGTTTTCCATTCAAAATCCCTGATGTTAACTACCGGGTTTTTACCGCCAAAAATACCATCCATATCCGATGTAATATTAGGCAGGCCGGATAAGCCGGAGCCTAAATAGGTAGGGATATGAAAACGGATATATTCCCACTGTCCCCCGGTTTGGTCGCCCGACCAGATCACTGCATATCGCTGCGTACCTGCCCAGCCATCCAATGATATAATAAACGGCCTGGCATCGTTGCCATATTTAGCCATGATTTGGGCAGCATCGCTCACCCCGTTAAGTCCAAATGAATAGCCTGCGCCTACCCAGGCCACATCCGTTTTCAATACACGTACACCGGCATCTTTTACCTCTTTAAGCAGGTCCCTTTGCAGCAAGGCACTAACTTCGGGTTTGGGGTGCAGGTCTGATTGTGTCCATAGCCCAATATTAACGCCATTTTTACGGGCATAATCGCCTAAGCTTTTCAGGTTCTGGATATTGCCATCCAATGTTTCGGTTTGCCCGTAGCCGGCGCCATAACCATCGTTAGGCAGTAACCAGCCAAACGGCATGTCGTTCTTTTTATAACGATCTATAACGGCACGGGCCGAAAACTGGTAATTGTTTTTTTCACCATTCAGAGATTCTTTTATGCCGCCATTATCCTTTTGGCTTTCCTTGTAACGTTTGCCATCTTCAAATAAAATCCCGGTTGTATCCTCTTTCCAAAAATCACGGTTATAAGCGTTTAAATGGCCTTCATAAAAACCAAACTTAGGCAGCAATACCGGGTTTCCTGTCAACTGGTAATAGTCGTTCAAAATTGCCGTGGCACCATCGCCAATCATAAAAAACACATCTAAATAATCTGTTTCGTGCGACAGTTTTACCAGCCCCTTTTTTTTGGCACCAAAATCATATTTACCTTTTTTGAAGGTGTACCACATCACGCCATACCCATTAGTCGACCAGTAAAAGGGTGCCGGGGATGCTACCCCTGCATCTGTCCAGCGGTTTTGATTTTCTATGGCTATGGTTTTTCCTTTATGAGAAAAACGCCCGTTTTGTACCCCACCACCATAAAAATATTCTTGTGGTTGTTCTTTTAATGAAAGCGTCACCTCTCCTTTATCAAAATGGGCCGGTGTTGCCTCCTGTAGAATGATAGCATTGTTAACCAGGCTTCTGATCGTTAATAAAGTGCTATTTTTATCTATCTCAACTTTAATTTTACCTGTTGAAAAAATAACAAGGTTATTTTTATCGGTCAGTGTTAATGTTGAAACGGGCTTTCTTGGATTATTCACCAGAATTTTAGCTTCAGGTTTTGCCTCCGGGTCTCTCATATTTCCGCCGGAATTATCCTGAAAAAGTCTGAATATTTGGTCGCTATAAAAATCAAATACCAATCGCTGATTGCCGGAAAGTGATACTTCAATCACTGTCTGGCTAATTTTTTTTGCAGTGATAACTTTTTGTTGGGCAAATGCCGGCGTAAAAAACAAGAATGTTAAAAGCGCAAGGGCCAGCAACATTAACCTATGAGATATGGAGATATGAAATGTTTTCATCTTAACTATCCTTTTTATAAATTTATTCATTTTATTGATGTATCCCGCTCTGAAACTATCCGCCGGCCAGAAAGGGTAACTTTATTTAATTTCAGCATCTCACTTCCTGCTAATAAAAAAGCGCCCACACCATACACTTCGGTATCATCAAAACCCACCTTATCGGGGGCAGCACCCTGCGGTTGTACATATCCTAATTTACCATCGGGATGAACAGATGTTGTGAGCGCTTGCCATGCTTTGTTAACAATGGGATTGTACTGTTTATACGGTAATATTTTTTGGTTGATACCCCACGCCAGGGCATAACAGAAAAAACCAGTGCCGCTTGTTTCTTTGCCCGAATAACTGGCTGGATCTAAAAGACTGGCATGCCAACTGCCATCCGATTGCTGTAATGATGCTATCTTTTTTGCCATTTGTTTAAACTGTTTAATAAACTTAGCCCTGTCGGGGTGCTTATCGGGCATTACGGTTAACAATCTTGCTATTCCGGCCAATACCCAACCATTACCTCTGCTCCAAAATACCTTTTCCCCGTTTTTTTCTTTTTGAGTAAAATAACGGTTATCTCTATAAAACAGGTGGTCATCGGTGTCATACAAAAAGTCGCTTGATTTCCACCATAGCTTACAAGCCATGTTCAGATACGCTTGATCTCCCGTAGCATCGGATAAATAAGCTAACGAAGGCGGCCCCATAAACAAAGCATCGCACCAGGCCCATTCACGTAAATGAACATTGTTTTTCCACAATAATGGTTCTGTGTGCGGAAGTACGATTAATGAATCGGCCATGTTTTTAAAATCGGCGATATACAAAGGATTTTGATAAATTTTGTAGAGTTGCGCATACATGGCCCCAATACAATAATCATCAGCAAAAAACCTGCTTCTACCTATTTGCCATTTCGTACTATTTCCAACACCAACCAATTTTTGATAGTAGGTTTCATCGTTAGCTATTTTTGCCCAGGCCAGCATTCCTGTATACATGGCACCATTGGTCCAGTCTTTCCGGTTATTTTTCCAGCCATTGGTCTCCAGGGTATGCCACTGCCAATCGGCAACTTTTTTCATGTAGAAGTATATACTATCGGCCGTATCAGTTTTCTTTGAGTTTCCCGCGAATGAATTAGCAGCCCACAAAAGCCAAATGGCGCTTATGAAGTATCTTTTTAGCAACATTAAATCTGTTTTAATTACTTTGAAAATTAGTTAGGTGTTGTTTCGTTATGTATCGCATGAGCATTCTGCCCCACAAAAACTTCCTGTTAATTTTCCATTGATCTACCAATAATGCTTCTGAGCAATAGGATCAGGGATGGAATTTGTTGAACAGTTATCTCATGCGAATTAGAAATTGAGGTTACAAATTAGATCCCATGATCTATGTTGAATACTTGTCCGCTCCATGCTTTACGCGATGTCCAATCGGTAAACGGACCCGACCAAAACTTATGCGAAGCTGGCAACCCTAATGGAAGAAAGGCTAAAGAAGACATGTACATACTGCCCGTATTGGAATAAGAATCGGCTATGTTTATCTGCTTATCTCCAATAAAGCCCAATGTTAACCAGCCATTTGATGTAAATGTGGAGGGAATATAAATACGCTTCATGACCGCTGTTATGCCGCATCTCACCTGGGCAGGCTCTATCTCCGGGGTCAATTCATCTTCTAAAGCCATTTGCGCTAAACCTTGAAAAACCGCTATGCGATAAGTAGAAGACCTGCCAATAACTGGGTATGTCCCTTCGGGTGATATATACCTTTCCTGGATCTGTGCCGAACGTTTCATCCTTTTTAATGCCAGGTCCAGTTCAGCCTTCGGGCGGCGCCCTTTATCAACATTGATCCGAAGTATGTCCAGTAGCATGGGATGTATTACATAACTGTTATAATGATCAAAATGAAAATACTTTCCATCGGCATACCAGCCATCGCCCAAATACCAGCCGTTAATTGCATCTATACCATGATCGATACGGTGAGGGGCGACATCTATCCCGATACTTAGTAAAAAGCTTTCAACCATAGCGGCAAAAAGCACCCAGTTGTTCTCTCCTGGTGTAATTTGCCTAAGCCCTATAAATTCATGGATCACTTGCTTTTTAGTGGTTTCGCTCAAGGGCTCCCATAGGGCTTTTGGCGCTCGGATAAGGGCATGTGCAACATAAGCAGCATCTACCAGGGGCTGTGAACTGGCATGGCCGGCCCAGCAAAAATAATCGGGGTTTTGCGGGTCAAACCCATTCGCTATCCCCTGCAAAGTTTGTTCGTGCAGGCGCTTACGGATCTTTCCCTCAGCCGTATTATCTTGCGGCAGGTTAAACCAGGGGGCCATACCTGCAATAAGGCGCCCAAATGCTTCCAGGTAGGCTACTTCTTTATTAGCATTGCCCCAGTGAGGGCTAACCTGTAGCTCCATATTTTTACGGAGTTCGCCTTTGCTGATATTGCTTAAAACCGGTGATGCTATTTTATCAAGTAAACTTACCCAATACGCTCTGTCATTAGTACCTGAACTTTTATCCAAAGCAAGCGCTTTGCTTTCTCCAAATACGTTCTGGGCGGGTAGTAAACCAACCGTACCAAGTAGCGATGACCATTTAATAAAAATTCTTCTTTGCATTATTTTTTTATGTTGTTTTTTATATAAATAATTATGTTACGGGTATCCGTGTGCTTGCGCTATATTTCAAGAAAGGCACGCGGGGGAACTTGATATACCGTACATTTACCCCCGCCATTGCCCTTAAAATCGGCAAACTTATCCTTATTTATTTGTCTGTGTTATATTACACTACAAGCCGTTTACCAGCCTGGATTTTGGTTTTTCCTACCTATCGCCGTATTGGCGTCAACTTCAGATTGCGGTATGGGATACAGGTACATTTTAGTTTGAAAAACTCTATTTTCCACCGTAAAAAAGCTGTTAGTAACTGACGTGCCGTTTTGCGCCACATTTACTCCGCGTAAAGGGACACCTAATGTGCTCTCTGCAATTTTCCATCTTCTCACATCCCAGGGCCTGTGTCCTTCAAATGCCAATTCAACCCTTCTTTCATTACGTATCCTATCCCGCATTTGGGCTTGGGTTAACCCCGTGGGTAAAACAGGCATTCCTACCCTTGTTCTGATCGCGTTTACAGCTGTGTACACGGTTAGGTCCGGGCCGGTTGCTTCATTTCGCGCTTCGGCATAATTCAGCAGCATCTCGGGCAAACGGAAAAATATCCAAAAATGCGTAGCTGTTTGACTGGTCGTTAAATTGAGCGTTGGATTAAGGAATTTTTTAAGATAATAGCCAGTTACCGTCCCGTTTACTTTACCCGGCCCATCGGCACCTCCCGATGTGATATCAAGCACACGTCCGTTGTACGTGATCCCGTGGCGTAAAATATCGGCATCCAACCTTGGGTCGCGGTTCAAATAAGGCTGTGCGGGGTCGTAACCGGAAGCCGGGTCGGAAATGGGCAAGCCTGTAGTTTTCATCTCAAAAGCATCAACCAGGTTTTGCGATGGCGAGATACCGCCATTACCCTTATCAAAACCTACTGCATAATTCCGGGTTTCAAGATAGTTTTGGCTGGTTTCATTTAATACCCATATCATTTCTTTATTTGAATAAGCAGTACCTATGAAATTAGCGACATAATTGGCGATATTATTACTAATTGATGTCAACGAGAAAGGTGCTGTTCCATTGGTAAAAGGTAAGGCGGCCGTTGCTGCTGCATCCCATTTAGAAAGGTCGTTATTGGTATTATTTAAAGGGCTTGCTGCATACAACAATGTCCGGGCTTTCAAGGCCTGTGCCGACCACTTGGTAGCCCGTCCAAAGTAGTTTTGTACACTGCTTGCTGTGTAATCTACCGGCAAACGATTGAAAGCCGAATCACAATCCCTTACAATAAATTTAATACAATCGTCATAGCTGGATCGGGCTATGTTTGCATCATTGGCTAAATTGATGGTTTTACTTGATAATGGAACACCACCATATCTTTTTATCAATTCTGCATAGAAATATGCCCGCAAAAAAAACACTTCCCCAATGAGGCGTTGTTTTTGCACATCAGCGGTAATGTTATTAATAATGATAGGCGCGCCGTGATCAACCGTTTTTACCTGGCCAATTTGTTCAAAAAACTTATTGCACTTACGTATACCCGCATAATAGTTGGCATACACGTCATCCGGGTTGTTATCTGCGCTCCAGGCGCCGGTTCCAAATCGTTGTATTTCAGCCGATAAGTTTGACAATTTAGCGTCATCACTTGCGGCTTCAATAAATGTGGAGCTTGTTGTGGCACTAAACCCATTTTTCAACGTGGCGCCATAAATATCAGTTACAAAGTCGGTTGTATAGGTGATCTCTGTAAAGATCAGGCTTTCGGGTGCCTGTATACTGGGTGGTGTTTGCAGCAAGCCTTTCTTACAGGAAGAAAGAGCTACTGAAATACAGATCAGGATAAGAATACTTTTTTTCATCTTATTGTTTTTAGTATTGATGTATCATCAAGTTGTTATACGATATTGATAATTCGGATCAAAAGGTAAATTGCGCTCCGGCATTAATGGTGCTTAACCTAGGATAATCTGTAATTCCGGCTGCAAGCATCTCTGGGTCCATCCATTTAACCGGCAGTTTATCAAGAATAAAAAGGTTAGAACCGTTAACAAAAAACCTTACTTTTTTAGCAATTACTTTTCCGTTGTTTCGGATTGAAATGGAGTAGCCTAATTCTAAACTTTTCAATTTTAAATAATCGCCTTTAGCCAGCCAAAAATCTGATGTCTGGTAATTTATGGCATTACTCACCACCGATAACCTCGGGAAATTTGCGGTGCTTGCAGTTTCCGGCGTCCAGCGGTTCAGCACATAAGTGGAAGGGTTACCTCCACTCTGGAAACCTTGAGTGCTGGCATTGCGCAGATCTACCATGCCGCCGGCAGCTCCCTGGAACAGGAAATTCAGATCAAATTTCCCGTATCTGAACGAGCCATTAAAGCCGTAGAAATATTTGGGCAAATTGCTGCCCAGATCTACCTGATCGTATACATCTATCACATGGTCTCCATTTTGATCCTTAAATTTCATGTCGCCTGGTTTTACAGCGCCGAACAAAGGCTGAGGGATGGTTTTTTGGGCCGGAGGGAGTGACAACTCGCTGTTTATTGTCGCCACTTCCTGTGCGGTATAAAAGCCCTGGTTTTGTAATCCAAAAATTGGGCTGGTTGGTACCCCTGTGCGTTTTAAATAATCGTAAGGGCGATAAACCTCATTGTTAAAAATGAGCTTATTTATGGTATAAGACCCTTGTACCCCCAACGAAAAACCAATTTTATTTTTATTATAAGTATAGGTTAGTTGCCCATCTATACCTTTATTGTCCAATATACCCTGGTTATCTGATGCTAAAGCGATACCAATTGTGCTGGATACTACAGGGTTGGTAAGGATATTTTTTCTTCGTTCCTGGAATACATCGAGCGATAAATTAAAACTGCTTTTCATGAAATACATATCAAAGCCAAAATTGGTTTGGCGCAATGTTTCCCAGGTAATATCCGGGTTGGCTAGCCGGGCCTGCGCCCGGCCCCCTGCACTTGCTGGGTTAGATCCAAACACATAGCTTGCGCCCGTCAGATAATAGTCCTGAAAAAGAAAACGTTGGGTACCTGTACCTGTAATTTCAGCATTGCCGGTATAACCGAAAGAGCCCCGGATCTTTAAAAAATCGATAAAAGCCTGGTTTTTCATAAAAGGCTCGTTAGAAACTATCCACGCGGCAGAAAGGCTGGGGAAAAAACCTAAACGCTTGCCTGGAGGTAAATTTTCAGACCCACTGTAAGAGCCATTGAACTCAGCAACATATCGCTTATCGAACACATAGGTCAGCCTTGAAGCATAACCCTGGGTAACGTATGGAAAATCAAATCCGCTGCCATTTTCAACACTCTGATTGTAGTTAATAAATCCATCAATATGGCTTTTGCCAAAATCGCGGTTATAAGCAAGGTTTGTATAAAAAGTAGTCGTCCTGTCCTGGGCATTCGCCCTTCCCCTTACACTAAGTAATGATTCTGTTCCGTATGTGGCATAAGTACCATCCGCCTGTTTGCTATAAACGGCAAATGTTTTTGCACGTCCGCCACTGGCCAGAAAATAGCTATCAAAAGCAAAGGCACCATTAGCTGATAAACCTGGTGTGATCATATCTAACTGCTGGTTTACTTTAACAGTTCCCAAAAAAGTACGCCTAAATTCGTTGGTGTAGCCGGTATTGGTAACTAACCCATACGGGTTATTTTGATATTGTGTATTGCCGCCAATTTTACCATCAGGATACGTAACGGGATATTGATTTACAGGCGAGGTGGATATGGCACTAAAGATAGTTGAGGTAGCGGTGCCGGGATAATTTCGCTGCTCCAACCTGCCTGAAAGATCTAAGGAAACTACCGTTGTTTTAGTAGCCTGAAAATCCAGATTCGTCCGGAAGTTATAGCGGTGAAAATCGATGTTATTGCTAAAGCCGAATACATTTTTGTTGATGTTGCCATTTTTAAATATCCCATCCTGGTTTAACGCACCAACAATAACAAAATAGCGAAAAGCATTTGATCCTCCCCTGAAAGCCACATTATAGCGGGACTCATAGGTAGAGTTCTTAAGGATCTCATTTCTCCAGTTAACATCCGGGTACAATAACTGATCTCTGTTCGGGTCATTATAGGCGCTTATTTGCGCGGGTGTGTATTTTGCCGGCAACCCATCATTAATAGCCGCTTCGTTATATAGTTGCATATATTGCTGGGCACCTAAATAATCAGGTGTTTTCCCGGTAATTTGAAGACCGGTTTGGGCGGTTATCGTAACTTCATTTAAATTAGCGATCCCCCTTTTTGTAGTAGCCATTATAGCCCTGCCCGAACCCCTTATACCAAAAGTGCCGTTTGCGGCATTGTCTTTCAAAATGGTAACCTGTTCCAGCTCCAGTGGGTCGATCTGCTGAATATCCCTTTCCACCCCATCAACATAAACTAAAGGGGAAAGCGAATTATAAGAACTAAAACCCCTGATATTAAATGTAGCGCCATCGCCACCCGGCTGGCTGCTGCCCTGTCTTACAATGAGGCCGGGCAAATAACCGCCTAAAAGATTCCCGGAATTTCCCTCAGGGTTTTTCGCCAAAATATCTCCGCTTACAGACGATGTTGCTGAACTTGAGTATAATTTATTCTGAGACATCCAGGGTAGCTCAACCGTTCCTTCCCAGGGATTTAAGGCTGTGATTGTGATGGTTATTTGCCCGGTTTTTGCGCCTGTTGCAAAAACTTTAGGCAAATAATTTTTTGCATAAATACTGACACTATCGCTGGTTGTTAATTCAACCCGCACTTCACCTTTAGTATTGGTAATATCTTTTTTACCTGATGA
Organism: Bacteroidota bacterium; assembly: GCA_040389105.1. GTDB lineage: Bacteria > Bacteroidota > Bacteroidia > Sphingobacteriales > Sphingobacteriaceae > Mucilaginibacter. The sequence continues at coordinate 97,033 of JAZKAO010000020.1, read as the reverse complement.
ATAAACAAGTATTTCGGCATCTATCACCGAAACCTGTTTTTGGTTAACTATAGTAATTATAGTTCTTTGTTGCGTATAGGCACGTATGGTGCAGGCGCAACTTAAAAATAGTAGTATAATAACTTTCAAACGCATGTGAATGAGATTAAGTTTGATAAATTCTAATCAATTATGTTAAGACCACCGCCTAAAACCATCCCGGATTCTGCTTCAGATTAGGAGATTTAGTAATTTCGGCGTCAGGGAACGGATATTGATAAAACCTTTTTGAAAAGAGCCTTGTCTCAAAAACTTTACGGGTATAGGTAAAGGTCGCGTTCGCGTTTTTCGTGATCTGAAATCCATAAAAACTGCCGGCATCTAATGTCTCGGCCATTAGCCAGCGCCGCTCGTCAAAAATATTGGTGTCTTCAAATGCAAATTCAAGTATCCGTTCCTTTTTTACCCTGGCCGCAAAATCTGCTTTATTTATGCCCACAGGTAAGGGAGGCATGCCAGCCCGGGCGCGCACCAAATTAACGTAGGTATATGAATTGGCATTTGGCGCTCCATCATATTCGTTTTGTGCTTCTGCATAATTCAAATAAATTTCAGCAAACCTGTAAAATATGAATCTGGACGCTCCCTGGCTTTGCGATGTGATACCTACATATTTTTTTTGCAGCATCCCTGTTATTGTTCTGTCGCCCTGGTAATCCTGCCCACCGTTAATGAATGGCTCGAACGTTCTGCCTGCCCAGGCTACACCATTGGTTAAAATGGTTTGCAATAAACGGGGATCCCGGTTTGCATAAGGGTTTTGTTCATTATAACCCGAGGTCGGGTCGGAAATAGGTTTCCCGTTAGCCATGTCGTACATATCGACCAGGTTTAGGGTCGGGTTAGATTGCGAGGGGCCTGCTACCTGGTTAGCATGAGAAAATATCACCTCCTTTTGATTTACATTCCCTTTTAAATTGACAAACATATCGCCATAATTACTGTACAGCGAATATTTTAACGCCTGCAAATTATTGGTATCTATAAAAGATTGGGCCACATCCATAGCGGTCTTCCAGCGCTGGATACTATAAGACGGATATTTAAATAATGTATCCGGGCAGTTGGGATCGCTTAGATAAGGCTGATCTGCATTATGTAAAGGGCTGGCTGCATACAAAAGCAATCGTGATCTCATGGCCAGGCAAACCGATTTGCAAGCGCGGCCATAGTCGGTCGTCGCATTGGGCCATATCCATGGAAGGTTAGCCTGTGCATAATCCAGGTCCTTAATAATAAACTTTACGGTGGCATCAAAACTTGCCCGCTTTAATAGATAGCGAAATTCAGGCTTGATGTCATCCGCTGAATAGATCCAAACGGAATCGATCAGCGGCACACCGCCATAACGTTTCAATAGCTCTACATAGGCAAACGCACGTAAAAAATGATTCTCTGCTTTAAAGTAAACCGCATTTGCCGGAGTAAACTTCATATACTTTTCATTTTTGATAAACACATTGCACCTGCGTATCATGGTGTAAAAAGTGCCATAAGCATTGTCTACATTACTGGCACCCCCGTTATAAGCATTTACATTATAGGCCTGAAAAGGCGACCATTGTATGCCTTGCTCTGATTCGAAACAGCCATCAGCCAGTTGGCCATTACTTCTGTTAAGCTCATTTGAAGGCATTAAAGAATAAGTAGTTGAAAGAAACTGCCTGGCTTGCAATTCACTACTAAAAACAGATGAATCTGTAGTAGTAACATTATTGGGGGGCGGGGCTAAAAAACTTTTCTGGCACCCGGTAATTCCGGCGCCTATAAAAAGTATAATGATAAATTGATATAATAATTTCATGTTATTTTCTGATTAAAAAGTAACTGACATTCCGACATTATATACAGTAGATTGAGGATAGTACCATCCCCGGCTTTGCCTGTTTTCTGGATCCAGGTAGGTAATACCTTTGCTGTAGGTAAACAGATTTTGCCCGTTAACATAACACCTAAGGTTTTTCAGCCCTATTTTTTTAACAAAATTGGGGGCGAACGTATAGCCTATTTCGGCATTTTTAAGGCGTATATAGGAGGCATCCCTAATCCAAAAATCCGAGTTTACATAGTTGTTATCTGTAGATTGCGGATCGCTGGATAAACGGGGATAAGTGGCCGTTGCCGCAGTAGCGGGTGTCCATCTGTTTAACTGATAACTTAATACCTTTCCACCGTTAAAAAATTCCCAGGCAGCTTCGTCGGTAACAAACATCGAAGTGTTGCCCGCGCCTGCAAATAATACACTTACGTCAAGCCCCTTATAACTAAAGCCTGTACTAAATCCATAAGTTATTTCAGGGAAAGTCGGTTTGCCTACGGGAACCTGGTCATAAGCGGTGATAAAGCCATCTCCATCGATATCTTTATACTTGAAATCTCCCGGTTGTAAGCGTCCGCTAAAATAAGTCTGGACCGTTCTGTTATCTACCTCGGCCTGGCTGTTATAAAAACCATTCGTCAAATAGCCAAAACTTTGCCCTACGCTTTGACCAGTGCGCGCCAGCCATGGATATTTTGGCGTGGGTTCGTCCTGCGCCAGTATCTTATTCCGCGCGAAAGCAAAATTGCCCCTTAACCAAACCGTAACTTTACCTATGGTATGCATCGTGTTCGCTTCCAACTCAAACCCTTTGTTCTCCACCACCCCTATATTTTCAACCGGTAAAGTAATACCGGCTACAAGGGGGGTGCTTGTTGGCGTGGTTAAAATATTACTACGCTTTTTATAAAAAACATCTGCTACCAATCCAAGCTTTTTGCCCCATAAATTCATTTCTAAACCCAGATTTTCGCTGGTTTCCCTTTCCCATGTTACATTATTGGTCGGTATCGCCCCTTCTGCAAGTCCCCCAACAGCACTTCCTTGTGAAAGGCCGTAACTATAACCTGTACCAGAAGCATATGAATTATTATAGTACAAGAATCGCCTGCCAGAAATGGCATCATTTCCCACCTGGCCAATTGATGCTCTTAGCTTCAAATAGGTGATCGCTGGTAACCTCTTTTTAATAAAATCCTCTTCGGATATTAACCATCCGGCTGAAAAAGAAGGAAAAAGCCCAAAGCGATGGCCCGCAGGGAAGTTTTCGGAACCATTATACCCGGCATTTAACTCTGCAAAGTATTTACCGGCATAACCATAGGTAACACGGCCAACTACACCCATTCGTGAAAACGGAAAATCGATAAGTTGATCACTGGTTGCTGTATTATTGGTTTTCCTTGATTGATTATAAAGCACCAGGGCAGAAAGATCGCTTTTGCCTGTTTTCCCATTCCAGAATAGCGATCCCTCTAAGTAAAAATTACGGTTGCTGCCATCGCCGTAGGCGCTGCTTGTAGATATCAGCGGGTTGTAAGTTCCGGTGCGCTGTGTATAAATATAATTTCCGCTGGCATCGGTACCATCTACAGAATACCTTCGGTAGGCACTTGCTATATCTCCGCTATTTCCACGAAAAGTATTGTAATATTGTGTGTAATAGCTATTAAAAGACATGTTAACCTTAGCGGTAAGCCCCTTTAAAATAGCATCAAGTTTTTGATTAGCGACAAGGCTGATCTCGACCGTATTATCATACTGTTCGGTCACACCGCGTTCCTGTAAGTCTCCAAGAATGTTTCTCTGAACTTTTGCCGGCCGGCTACTGGCGCCGTAGGTTCCGTCAGGGTTTAACAGATTCATCTCGTTTGGGGCTGTACGGGAGAGCCCACTGAAAATATCCCCTGTACCGCCATAACCCGTTGCACTTCCGCCGCTTGCGCCATAAGGACTGTTATTTACCGCGCCAATGGCATTCATATTGATAGAAATCAACGTGGTCTTAGTAGCATCGATATCTACATTTGAACGAAAATTAAATCTCTTGTAGTTTGCGCTGGCATCAAAGAAATCGCCTTGTGTGAAATTATAAATGCCGTTTTGGTTGGTATAGCTGCCTGATACAAAATACCTGGCCAGCTTTCCGCCGCCGCTAACGTTTAAATTGATGTTTGATTGTGGTGTAAATTTTTTCAAAAACACTTTGTAGTAATCAACATCGGGATACAGATACGGATCGGTATGGTTCTTATAACCATCCAACTGTTGTTGATTGTATGGAACTACCGCATTTGGATTGTCGTTTAATACCGCTTCATTTCTTAATACAGCATAATCATACGAACCGACAAAACTTGGCAACCTCGCAGGGGTTTGTACGCCAAAATTTGAAGACAAACTTATTTTTGGCGCGCCTGCAACACCCCGCCGGGTAGTTACCAATACCACACCATTAGCACCCCGCACCCCATAAACTGCCGTAGCAGAAGCATCCTTAAGGATGGATATGGATTCAACCTCGTTAAAGTCAATTTGCCCAAAAGGGCGTTCAACCCCATCAACTAAAACAAGGGGGCTTGCCGCTGCAGAACTTAACGTGGTTATGCCTCTTATTAACAGACTGGCATTGTCGCGCCCGGGTTCGCCCGATGTTTGCTGGGTAATTAAACCAGGCAGCCGGCCTTGCAGCGCGTTGGTTAAATTGGTAACAGGGTTTTGCAGCAGGTTTTTTGTAGATACGGTAGATAGGGCACCAACGTTGGTTGCCTTTGTTTTTACACCGTAACCTACTACTACAATTTCGTTTAGCCCCGTTTGCGTAGGTTCCATTTTTATAGTAAGATCTGCTTTTCCACGAACGGTCTTTTCTACTGTTTTATAACCCACGAAAGCAAATTGCAGGATATCACCTTCATTTGCTTTAATGCTAAATACACCATCCTTATTAGTTTGTGCGGCTATCTGGGTCCCTTTAATTCTAATGGTAACGCTTGGCAAAGGTTGGCCAGTTTCATCGACTACTCTTCCGGAAATAGTGATTGGTGCCGTTTTATAATCAATTTCGATGCGCTTTGCATGGATTGTTGCATAGGCTGGCATGCCTCCTGCTATGGTTAATAAAATGATCATTGTTCGTATAGCAACAATGAAGCTGTTCTTAAATGCAGCTATTGGTTTAATAAGCTGGCTTTCACGACAGAGTATTTCATCGGCCGGGATTAATAAATTCATATCTTTGTAGAATTTTAGGTTTAACAAACAAGAGTTGATTAACGTAGGAGTTAACTGCTTTTGTTAAGCATTTAAGTATGGAGGAGGCGTGGCTGCGCTTCCTTTTTTTGTTATGTAAATTTTAATCCATGTTTCCTTTCTGTTTAAATTTTTAACACTTTTTTAGTTTAGCACAACATGGGTATTATGGATTGAGCATTAGTAACATGGCTAATTGTTTACCGTCAATACCTATCCGCTGAAAACCCATCAACCGAACCAGGAATTATAATTAATTATCCCATTCCTAGTTATTCCATTATTAATTAATGATTCGGATAGCTGTAAATGTCACTTGGTTTTTCTGATGGATGGGGGTAAAATCCTAATGTTTTAGGGGTGTTTTTCAAACTAAAATAGAGCAGTACTGTCGGTAAATGCTATTTCGATGGGGAGACTAAGTATGGGAACCGGTTTGCTGGAGCATAACCATTACAAATTATAATTATTTACTTTTGGCAAAATATTTAGCCATGCCTTGTAATATATAATTTTACGCAGGGGCTTTTTTTTAAATATTCTTTTCAATATCCGTTTGCTTATTTTGACTTATTGATTATTATGAAAGTGCTATTTCTGCAACTTTATGTTTTATTAATTCTTCCGCTCTCAGCAATCGGTCAGCATATAACATTTGAAAACCTTACCGTTAATAATGGCTTATCCCAAAACTCTGTGGTGTCTATTTCGCAGGATGACCGTGGGTTTATGTGGTTTGGAACCATCAATGGCCTTAATAAATATAATACCCGCGGGTTTAAAATTTACAGGAATAACTTAGCCGATCAGCATAGTATCTCATCTAATTATATCAGACAGTTATTGATGGATTCGCATCATAGGCTATGGGTGGGAACCGATAAGGGTATGGATAGGTATGATCCCCAAAGCGACAATTTCACTCATGTTGTATTTAAACAGCCGGACAAAAACACATACCGGCAAATGATCAATTATATTTATGAGGACAAACAAGGAAATATTTGGGTATGTGCAAGATCCGGTCTCTATTTACTGTCAACTGAAAACCCATTTACCTGCATTTTCATTTCTTCGTTTGATGCTGCCGTTGGAGTTAACACGTATGTGATCCATACTATTTACCAGGATCATGATAGCATTTATTGGATAGGTACATCTGAAGGGCTTATCAGGATGCAAAAGAAAGGAGATCGTTTTGTTTATCAAAAAGAAGCCAACCAAATAAATAATTTAAATAACCCCAATATCACTGCTATTTCCGAAGATCTAAGCCATCAACTTTGGGTTGGAACATTGCATGGCGGTATCTATCTGTACGATCCTGTTAAAGGCGTATTTACCGGCTTTTTAAATTATAATAAAATAAATGACCCCATAAATAATAATATAAGAGTATTAACGCGGGACAGAGCGGGGAAGATATGGATAGGTACACAATGGGGCATTAGTATCCTTGACCCGTCTACCCAAAAATTCACATCGTACAGACACGATGCAGATGACAAAAAAAGCTTAAGCCAGAACTCGGTATATAGTATATATATTGATAAAAACAACTCGGCCTGGATCGGAACATATTTCGGGGGTGTCAATATGGCCTCTAATTATATTACAGATTTTCAAACAGCACAATATCATGCTATTATTAATAATAATGTTGTTAGTGCTATTTCCGAAGACAAAGACCATAACCTTTGGATAGGCACAGAGGGTGCGGGCTTAAGTTATTATAATAAGGAAACCCATGTTATAAAAAGCTATCAAAATAATTTACGTGACCCGCTTTCAATTGGCAGTAATTTAATAAAAGCTATTTATATCGATAAAAGTGGAAATACATGGGTCGGCACGCACGGCGGCGGCCTCAATTTATTTGAACCCGCAAGCCAAAATTTTCGCCGCTACTTATATAAAGAGAACGACCGGAGTGCGTTAAACTCAGAGGTTACTTCATTCCTTGAGGATTCAAAAAACAATTTTTGGGTAGGAACAGATAAAGGATTGTTGCTTTTTAAAAGGAACAGTACATTTTTGCAACAGATAAACAGCCCCTTTATTAAAGCAATAGGGGGGAAAGCTATTGCTACGATCTTTGAGGACAACAATAAAAATGTATGGATAGGAGCAGATGATGGTTTATATAAACTGGACAGCCATTTAACCAAAATAAGTAAATATGGCGATACTAACGGCCTAAATGTAGCAACGGTTCAATGTATATACCAGGATAGTAACGGCACAATTTGGGTGGGGATATATAACGGCGGCTTAGCCATGTATCTCCCTCATAAAAAAAGTTTTATCACTTATACTGATCAGGATGGCTTGGCTAACAATGATGTGGTAGGTATCCTGGAAGATGATAACAAGAACCTTTGGATCTCCACCGGTAATGGCCTTTCAAAATTTAATATCAGGTCGCATCTATTTAAAAACTATAGTAAAACTGACGGCTTGGGCGCCAACACGTTTAATATAAATTCATGCTATAAAACTGCCGAAGGAGAAATGTTATTTGGCGGGCTTTATGGCCTCACTAATTTTTTTCCATCAAAAATAATTGTTAACAATATCCCACCCCCGATAATTTTTACATCATTAAAGCTGGGTGGCCAGCCTGTGGCGATAAATGGGGCTGATAAATTGCTTACAAAGGATATCAGCTTTACTGATCATCTTGTTTTCTCGAATTCACAAAATGTATTCACTATTGAATTTGCAGCTTTAAACTATATTAAATCTGCAAAAAACAAATACGCGTATAAGCTTGCCGGGTTCGACAAAAACTGGGTGTCTACTAATATTCCCTCCGCAACCTATACTAATCTTCCGCCTGGAACTTATACCTTTTCTGCAAAAGGAACAAATAATGATGGTATTTGGAGCAAAGTTGCCGTTTTAACCATTAAAGTGCTGCCCCCATTCTGGAAAACTTTTTGGGCTTATGGTTTATATTCACTATTTATTTGCGGTATCCTTTTTCTGATTATCCGGTTCTTTATTTTAAGATCATTACTAAAGCGTGATAAAGAGTTAACCCAATTGAAGTTGAATTTCTTTACCAACATCTCACATGAGATTCGCACCCACCTTTCTTTAATCGCAGGGCCTGTTGAAAAACTGATCCTGGAGGAAAAAGAACAGCAGTTCCCTAATAAGCAACTCCAAATAATTAAAAAAAATTCGAACAGCTTACTACAGCTTGTAACCGAATTAATGGATTTCAGAAAAGCAGAAGCCGGCCATGTAAAACTCCACCTCGTTGAAGATGATATTGTAGGGTTTTTAAATGAGATCTATTTATCCTTCCATCATGACTTTTCTTCAAAGAATATCGGCACAGACTTTCAATCATCAACAGGACATATTCTACTTTATTTTGATAAAGAGCAATTGGAGAAAGTTTTTTTTAATTTGATATATAATGCCTGTAAATATACAGATGATTACGGCTTCATAAAGATCGGCATAGAAGAGAAAAAAGACAGCGTTGAAATTATTATAACCGATAACGGGAGAGGAATTGCCCCCCATAACCTGAATAATTTATTTGAAAACTATTTCCAGGAAAATGACCATGGTAAACAAAATACAGGGTATGGCATTGGCCTTGCGCTTGCTAAAAGTATTGTAGATCTGCATAAAGGCCTTATTAAGGTTGAAAGTTTCTCTTCTGTTGAGGGTAACAAGACCAGTTTTTCAGTTATCCTGAAAAAGGGACTTCATCATTTTAAGCAGCAGCAGCCTGTAAACAAGCCAAATAACCCGGCACTTAGCCACAAACCACACCAAAATGATGAAATTATAGGTACTCCCAATAATAGCGCTGGTATGTATAAGGGCAGAGAGACATTTAGCCATACTATTTTACTAATAGAGGATAATGCAGATCTGCGGTTGTTTATTGCTGAACATTTGCAGCAGCAATTCAATATTGTTGAATGCGCGAACGGCCAGGAAGGGTGGAACCGCGCAACCGAACTTATTCCCGACATTATTATAAGCGATATTATGATGCCGGAAATGGATGGAATTACTTTGTGTAATCATCTTAAAGCTGACGAACGAACAAACCACATACCTGTCATATTACTAACTGCAAAATCTTCAACAGATAACCAAGTAGAAGGCTTGACTACAGGTGCCACTATTTATATTACAAAACCTTTCAGCATTGAAGTATTAGCATTACAGATTAGTAACTTATTGCTTTTGCGGGAAAAAATCCATGAACGGTTTTATAATCAAATCAGATACCCCGCCCCGTTAGTTAAAGGCAGTTCTTCCAATTTGCAAAATGATGAGAAATTGTCCAGCACAATTTTATCAAGCCCGATTGAAGATGCTTTCCTGCAAAAAATAGTAAACTTAATCGTGCTGCATATCGACTCCCCTGAATTAAATGTTCCTTTTTTATCCCGAGAGATGGGCATGAGCCAGCCGGTACTGTACAAGAAATTAAACGCATTGTCAGGAAGCAGTGTAAATGACCTGATCAAATTTATACGGCTAAATAAGGCAATGGAATTACTACAGGAAAAGGATAAAACAGTTTACGAAATAGCTTACATGGTTGGTTTTTCCGACAGAAAATATTTCAGTAAAGAATTTAAGAAGTTGTTTGGTAAAGCCCCTAACGAGTATCGGGGAGAGCAATACTTAAACTAAAATGTAACAGCCCCCTTATCAACACTATATTAAAGGAAGCCGGCTATCCGCTGATTGCACCGGCTAAGTGGCCAAAGTATAGTTGGGAGGTATCCCTAATTCACCACTGTCGCAAAAATAGCCCGCCGCCGGGATAAAAAGTCAAGGCTATACAAGCGGGGCGCGGGTTGTCCGCTTTCAGCGGCTCCACCCCGGCCTTGACATTTTACCCGGCTCGCGCTGGTGGTTGCTCAAGTGGTAAATAAGGGATGGTGGGTTCATTCGCTCGCAGAGGGGGGCTCGAAATTAACAGCGGGTTACCCCGGAAAACATCTGTTTATCGCTTGGGATTGGCGACGGAAAATTGTGTAACTATTTAAATTAGCGGGCAATATTTTGTATATTTGTTCTATAAGATTTGTGATCAATTTTAGTCAAAAAAAAACGCGGTGAGTACCAGATTTTCGCACACATAAAATATTAGTAATCAACGGGGTTTGGGGCAAAGTTCGATTCCCCTACGGGCTACTTCAAACGTTGTTTTCTTACAAGAGAACGACGTTTTTTTCTTTACGGGTTGCGCAGTAGGTAATAAGCTTATGCTTATCGAATATACTCGCTCTTTCATAAACTTCTTTAATGCTTTTTGGCAATCCAAAAACTTTTCCAGCTTATTATACCAAATGCTTCTATTCTTAGCATTGGCATCATTAATATCCCTTAACGGATGGCCTTTGTCGATAGTGTATTTTGAGAGCCATCGTTTACAGGTGCTTAGTTCAATATCCTTGCGGAAGTAACTTGCTTCAAGATCTTCTATTTTTTGTTCGAGCGATTTAAGCTCTGCTGTCTAAACAGTCATTTGTATGTTCAATTGGTAAAATAGCATTACAAAAACCAAGCTAACGCCGGTAACTTTACAAATGCTGAGGCTAAGTTCTTTCCCCAGCCATAAAATTATATATAATTTATGCGGAAAAACTTTATTGCCCTTTCGGGGATCCTTATGTTAAGTGTGGCAACCGGCTGCAAAAAATCATCACCTAACACGGTTAGTATCGGCACACCTGTAACAACCACGCCGGTAACTACACCTGTAACAACCACAAGCTTAAATATCACTATTGCCGGCAGCAAATTTAACACCGGCGGTAAGGAGATTTTTTTTAACGGGATTAACTCGGCCTGGCAAAAGCAAAGCGATTACAGCTTGGATTTTTTAGGCAAAAATTATGATGCCACTGCCTGGAATACCGAGTTTCAGAAATATGTTGATAATCACATTAACCTGGCCCGCATTTGGATACATGGCCGTGGTAACAGCAGCCCAAGCCTGAATGCTGACGGCATTACCACTGGTGCCAGTGATCAGTTTTGGGCCGATATGGATAACCTTGTTAAAATTGCCACTGCTAAAAAAGTGTATATCATTCCCACATTCTGGTCGTTTGGGATGGTGATCAACGATGCCACAGTTACTAATTATACCAAATACCGGGATATGATAAACGATGTAACCAAATTGCAATCATATATCAATAATTTCCTGGTCCCTTTTGTAAAACGTTATGCCAACGAGCCCTATGTAATGGGCTATGATATTTGCAACGAGCCCGAACACATGTGGCGCGATGCTAACTGCGGGCCTTTAAATCATGATAATGTGGTCCGTTTTGTAGCCTATACAGCTGCCGCTATTCACCAAAACACTACCAAGCCGGTCACCGTAGGGTCAATGTGGATCATATACGACAGTAACCGTTTCGGCAGTGGCTGGGCTGCTTATGCCGGCAATAACTATAGCAATGCTGCACTGCAGGCACAATATAACAACAGCGCCGCTTACCTTGATTTCTATTCGCCACATTGGTACCAGTGGCAAACATCCGACAGCCCGGTGAGCAAAACTGTGGCCAACTGGCTGGATAACGCCGATAAACCTGTACTGATTGAGGAAACCTATGGCGGCGATGTCACAGCAGCCACGCAAGGCAATGCAGCCAACTATAACATCACAATGGCCGATTTTTACAAAACATCCTACACAAACGGATACGCCGGCGTATGCGGTTGGAAAAACCCATGGGAAAACGATGGCTATGGCACCTTTAATGGTATAGCTACGGGGACTAACGCGTTTTATGCCTTGTATCCAAAATTGGTTTACCCGCAATAAAGAGCGGATTTAATTTTGTAGCTCTTTTACCACACACAGCGTTTTTCACAGCGCTAATTTGAGATGTTTTTATTCATAACAAAATCTCTGTGTACGCTGTGGTTTCTTTCTCCGTAGTCTCTGTGGTTAATATCCCATAAAGCACAAACAAAAAAGGGATAGCCTTCAGCTATCCCCAACCCATTAAAACTAACCATATTTACTTACTCAATTTTACTGATCACAAATACCACATCCGATTTTGCAGGCAGGTTCCAGCCCTTAATATTTAATTGCTGTGTACCCGGTTTTCCTAAAGTCGTCTTAATGTATTTGCCCGTTTCGCAATCAAAAGCGGTTACCAGGTATTTAAATTTAACATCCCCATCAAATTCAATATCTGTTTTCTGCACTATATCTGTAGGGTTAAAGGCGTAAACAAATAGCTTATCACCGCATTTAACAGCATACATCTTAGCATCGGTTACCGACGCAGTGACCCGTACCTGCTCAAACGATCCTTTACCGGCGGCCAGCATTTGGTCGGATATGGTTTTTATCCGGTCAAAGTAGGCATCGGTACCACGGTTATCAAAATATTCCCACCACCAGCTCATAGGCAATATAGGCGTAGGCGAAAACAGACCGTACCACATTCCCCGCTTAAAATCACTGTCCATATCGGGGGCAAACTCATCAAAGTTCTTCGACCAATCCCATTCAAAACCATACTCGCCTATTACATAGGGTTTGCCAAAGTCCTGTTCGTATTTAACAATAGCGGCGGGTATAGTTGCTGTGTTTTTATAAATATGCTTTTGGTTAAAATCGATTGCGACAAGCGAGTTCAAACCTTTCAAATCGCGGTGCGATATGCTGGTGGTTACCAAATGTTTATAAGGGTCGGTTTGTTTAATATAGGCGCTCATTTCATCGTGCCAGGTTACAATAGAATCGGCGCTGATGGGCTTATTCTTATTGCCGAACTGCACGTTATCTACCTCGTTAAACAACTCCCAGGCGCCAATGCTGGTGCAATAGCCCCACCGGGCGATAAAATAACGCAGCCGGTTTTTATATCGCTCTTTCGATTTCGGGTTTACAAAAAAATCGGCGGCGTTGGGTGAAAAGCCGCCGTCGCGCGTGCTGTAATTGCCCTGGCCAAGTGTCAGCATTACATAAACCCCTAACGAATCGGCCAGGGTAAACATACGGTCAATTTTTTTTATAGCGCTGGGGTTAAAGTACGCGTCCGATGGTTCATAGCGGGTACTGTTGAAGTTGCGGTGCCAGTCTAAAGGCAAATTAAAAGCCGAGATCCAGGTGCGGTAAAAATTGCCGCCATGGCGCGCCAGCGATGGCAACATATATTCATAGTTATACTTCGGTAATTCGTGCAGGGCTTTAAAAAATTTAGAGTCATCATTTTTGCGCGATTCCCAGCCAATGTTCTCCCCTATTCCACGAAACGGTTTGCCGTTATCAAACTCAAACGCCCAGTTGCTTTTGGCGTGTAAAAAGCCATTCTTTTTTGAAGGGTAAGATGTAAACGTTCCCGATCTTTCACCTACCTCGGTATTACCCTTGCGCAGTTTAAAGATATAGGTATACCTGCCAATTTCCTGCGGGGCAAACCGCGCTTTCCAAAGCGATTCCTGCCCACTTTCGCCCAATTCGTAATAACAGGGTAGCACCAGTTTTTTACCCGACGGCGTGGTGAGCAGCATATCCAGCGTAATATCCTCTTGCAGGTAAGGGTTCTCCCAATTGGCAATTAGCCTGATATCCCATTCGGCTTTTCCGTATTCGCCGGGCTTGGGGTTTAGTAAGGTTATTTTTGATATCTGTGCAAAAAGCAGGTTACCGGCAAAAACCAGCAGCAAGGCTGCCGGAAAAAATTTCTTCATCATGCTATTTTTTGATTTAAGGCGACTTAATTAAAACAGCATACCGGCTGCCCGATATGCTGTTCAGGTTCTGATTTAACCGAATTATTAATTACCATTTCAAAGCTATTATAACTGCGGTTCGGGCTGTAATACTATCTTAACATTTTAAGATAGATTCAGGAGGTTAGTATCAAGATTCAAGAGATTAGATCAAAGACAGCTGCCAGGCGGTTTTACAAATCTCCCGCTTGATTCCTGATACTAACCTCCTGAATCTCTCCAAATCACTTATTAAAGAACGTATCCAGCAATACATACCGCTTCAAGTTTTTCTCGGGAGCCGATTTACTTTCGGCGTCAATCACCATCACCTTGGGGATACTGCTTTGCAGGCCGTACCAGGTGGCTAAACCGGGGCCGTTAGGGTTGCCGGTCTTTATAAAATTCACAAAATAGTTCTGCATGGTTTCCGATGTTTTATAGTCGTCGGCTGTCCAGGCATAAACTTTATCTCCGGTAAGGTTCCCCAGCGCGTATTCAATTTCCGACGCATGCGCCGCGCCAAAGCTATGGTCGGCCCAGCCTGCCGGGGCGTTTACCATAGCCGGGCGCTTACGGGCAAACAGGTACCGGTACACTGGTTTGCCATCTGTTTTACTGTGGATATCAATAAATTTCCAGGTGGCATAAGCAATAAAACGGTCTGATGCCAAATCCGTAGCCACCTGCGGTACATCGGCATCGCTTGCTGCTGGGTACATTTTCAATACCTCGTCGGCCCGCTCGCCGTAGGCATCTTTTAGCGCTTTTTTGTAATTGTCCAGCGTTGGTGGGTTCTTACCTAAAAAATTACCGTAACCCACCTCGGCCGAGTTCCATCCCGCCAACAGCGGCACGTCCATTTGTTTGCCGGTTTCAAAAATAGTTTCTGTAGATTCCGGCAGGAAATATCCGTCCACCGTAGTAGGGAAATGGCCTTTATCTGCCAATTTTAATAAGGAATCGGCCGGTATTTTGCGCAGGTCGGCCAGCGAGGTTTTGCCAACTGCTGCGGCAAATTTCACCCCGCTTTGCTCGGCATCGGCCAGCGGCACGGGCGAAAGATTGCCCAGCAGCGATCCACTTTCGCCGATTGCACCAACAAACAAACCCTTCGATAAAGGCGACGCCATCTGCGCGCAAACCGACATAGCGCCTGCCGACTCCCCGGCAATGGTCACCCTGGCCGGATCGCCGCCAAAGGCCACAATATTTTTTTGCACCCAAACCAGCGCGGCATGTTGATCCATAAAGCCATAATTGCCCGACGAATGATGCGCCGACTCTTTGGTCAGTTCAGGATGCGCCAAAAAACCGAATACACCCAGCCTATAGTTAATGGTAATAGTGACCAGCCCTTTTTTTGCCAGCGATTCGCCATCATACCGGTACTCCGAACCATCGCCTGTTACTAAACCGCCGCCGTAAAAATAAACCAGCACAGGCAATTTATCGGCAGGCGATTTGGCGGGTGTCCACACGTTCAGGTACAGGCAATCTTCGCTTTGGCCGCTGCTGCGGAAGATCATATCGGCCCACATTACTTTTTGCAGTCCGTTCGGGCCAAAATGATCGGCTTTGCGGATACCCGCCCAGTTTTTGGGCGCCTGCGGTTCTTTCCAGCGCAGGTTACCCACTGGCGGCTGTGCAAACGGAATACCTTTGTACGATGTCACGCCGCTGGCTTCGGTCACGCCCTCCAGCATTCCGTTAGCGATTTTAACCTGCGGACCGGCCGTTTGTGCCACGGCGTTAAATCCGGATAGCAGCGCCATTGCTAAAACAATATTTTTGATCATGCTGAAATTTGATTTGAGGTTTATAATTACCACACATAGGTTGCTACCGATGCTGCGCCTAATTGTGCCGTTAGGGTTTTATTTTGATATGTTACCCTAAAGTTTTGTGACGATTTACCTTTATTGGCCACCACCAGCACCGTCTTACCATCGGGTGTGCGGAAGGCGGCATTAGCTAATCCATCAGGCATCGAACTTTCTATCCGTACCGAACCAGCCGGCACAAACTTAGACGCGTGGCCGATAGTATAGTAAGCCAAATTTCGGCCCACCTTATCACCATCTATCGTGATAGCTCCCTGGCAGCCGCCACACCCACCATTATCGGTATGCGGTTTATTAAAAGGATCGGCAGCGATATTCCATAGTATCACGTTTTTGCTCCAGTTGCGCATGGCTCCAATTACAATGCGTTCCTCGGGATTAGCTACGTTAAAATCGGTACGGCTTACAGCCATCATTTCGGTAAAGTACAGGTTTTTTTCAGGGAAGGCATTGTGCACCTTGCTCAGGGCTGATGTTTGCCCTACGTACAAATGAAAGCCCGAGCCATCAGCATATTTGTAAGCATCCTTATCTGTGAGGATAGACATCGGATATTCAGGTGCATCGCAGTTATGATCATACAGGATAATCTTGGTTTTAATACCTGCCTGTTTAAATGCCGGGCCAAGGTTGTTCTTAATAAAGTTCAGTTCTTCTTTTGCCAAAAACTGCATACTGGGGGTGTTGCCATCATTAAAAGGCTCGTTCTGCACGGTAATGGCATCAATGGTGATCCCGTGCTGTTTCATACCCTGTATGTATTTTACAAAATACTGCGCGTAAACCGGGTAATACTGGTCCATCAGCCGGCCGCCCTGTATGTTGTGGTTCGATTTCATCCACAGCGGACCCGACCATGGCGAACCCAGTATTTTGATACCCGGGTTAATCGCCAGTATTTCCTTCATCACCGGTATCACTTCTTTTTCGTCTTCTTTCAGCGTAAAGTGTTCCAGCTTGGTATCGGTTTTCCCTGCCGGGATATCGTCGTATGAGAATGTATGGTCGTTCAGATCGGACGAACCGATGCTTAGGCGCAGGTAGCTGATGCCCACATCACCTTCACCTTTGCCAAAAAGTTCCTGCAATATCTTCTTCCGTTCGCCGGCCGACATGCGGGACAGGTGCTGGGCGCTTCCGCCGGTCAACGCAAATCCAAATCCGTCAATCGACTGATACTTTTGCAACGGGTCGACCTTTATTACCGGCAGATCTTCACCGCCAGCGCCCAGCCCAAAAGCGAGCGGAGTTTGTTTAGCAAGCAATGCCGATTTATCGTTAGTGGTGAGCCACCAGTTGGCAGTTTGCCCAAAGCACAGCGAATTTTGTGTTATGCCCGCAGCTATCAGTCCAATTTGACAGATTTTTTTGATGATCATATTTCAGGTTATAGCTTAATTGGTTTTGCTGTTGATCAGCATAACAAAGCTAAAATTGTGTGCCTGCCGGTTGTAATGTTATTTTAACATTATCGGATATTATTAAGCCACGAACTCCGGGATACTACGCCTTAGTCCACAAAACCAACGCGTTTCATTTTGATAAACGGATTGCCGGGCCGGCCGCGCTTCACAATATAAAAGTAAACATCATGCCGGCCGCTTACCGGCGCATCAAGTTTAATTGTCAGGCCGGTAGTTTTATCAAATGATCCCGTGCGCTGGATAGCCGCCCTGCCGATGACCAGCCCCGCGCGCGAATCAAGCCTTACTTCAATTTCGCCGCCGTCATCTTTCGATCCGTAAGTAAAATTAAAAGCGCTGGTGCCTGTCAAGTCGATGTTTTTCATGTGCAGGTAAGCGTTATCGCCGCCTTCCGAAAGATCGTCCCTAAAACGCGGGAAGCCGGAAATATCATCCGCGAAAGCCGTGTTAAAATCGGCATGGCGCAGGGTAATTACATTTACCCCTTTAAGCGGGCCAACAATTTTGCCGCCTTTATCGGTATAAGCGGCCGCTATGGTATACTCGCCCCGTGGTTCGGCATCGCTATATTTCAAATTAAGGGTACCATGCAAGGGTATCGGCACGATATTACTTTTAGGCTTTTTATCCGTCAGCGAGAAGATGTATTTTACAATCTCTTTGGCATCGGCTGCGGCCAGCTGCGGGTGGGCACTCATCACATGGTCTTTGCTCCAACTACCCACGCCTCCATTTATGATCTTTTTAATCAATTTATCAACCGAACCAAGCTGTGTTTTATAACGGATAGCTACTGCGATGAAGCTGGGCCCAACGGCCGCTTTATCCAACTGATGGCACGATTTGCAGTCGCTTGCCGCCATCAACCCCTTGCCGGGATAGTTCACTTCACCCAAATGGGCGTTTAATATTTCACCGCCGGCATTTTCGGCAGGTTGGGCGTTGTAAACATAAAAAGCCTTTATTTTAGTTTGATCTATCTTTTTATCCTCGGCATCTTTTACCGTAATGGCATAGTTAAACGGCCTGCCTTTCCAGTAAAAAGATTTATTATCCGGCCCGCCTATGGTAACTACAGGCATGGTATTGCCTACCTTGATCAGCAGTGTATCGCGCGATGACAGGCCGGCTTTATCGGTCACTTTCAGTATGGCTTTGTATAGGCCCGGCTTGTGGTAAGTATAGGCCGCGGCCATTGTTTTAGCACCTGCCTGTTTACCATCAAACAGCCATTGGTAACTGATCTCATCGTCATCATCCAAATCCATACTGCCGTTTGCCGTAAATTTTACTTTAAGCGGCACCGCGCCCGATATAATTTTTATCGGCGACAAATCCTTCCCATCGCTGGTTAAATAGGCACGCTTGTTAGCCAGCGCCTGCTGCACCGAATCTATTATCGATGCCTTGGCAATTGGCGCGCGGTTGCCCGTATTATAGGTAATGCGCACTAAACTGGCATCCTTATTGGCCACACCGTAAACCGATCCGTATTCCAGCATGTACATTACGCCATTGCTGCCAAATTTGATATCAATGGGCCGCCTGAAATCGCCGTTGGCGGCCATAAAGGGTTCGCTGCGCACGTAGTTCTCGTTCGCGTCAAACTGCACGGCCATTATCCAATTGCGCATCCAGTCGGCTATAAACCATTTACCGTCATAGTAATCGGGGAAACGCCCGGCCGCGCCTTTGGCATTGTACACATACACCGGCCCGCCGATGGCACAACGCCCGCCCAAACCTAATTCGGGAAATTTTTCGGATGCGGCATACGGATACCAGATCATGGCTGGTTGAGCCGGGGGCAAGTGATTAAGACCTGTATTATTGGGCGAGTTATTTACCGGCGTGCTGGCATTAAACAACGGGCCGGCTTTGTTAGCGGCAAAATCCCAATGGGCATAGGGTATATTATTGCCCGCAAAGTAGGGCCAGCCATAATTACCTGGTTTTTTGGCCTGGTTAAATTCGTCGTAACCGCGCGGGCCCTGTATACTGTCTTTACCGGCATCGGGGCCGGGTTCGCCCCAGTACAAAACCGAGGTGCGGGGGTTTACCGATATGCGGTAGGGGTTGCGCACGCCCATCACATAAATTTCGGGCCGGGTTTTGGCCGTACCTTTGGGGAAAAGGTTCCCTTCGGGGATGGTATAAGTGCCGTTAGGTTCGGGATGGATCCGCAGGATCTTCCCCTTCAAATCGTTGGTATTGCCTGCACCACGCTGCGAATCTAAACTATAGTGCTCCTGTCCCGGCCGTTCATCAAGCGGGGAATAGCCATTGGACGAGAACGGGCTGGAGCTATCGCCGGTAGACAAATACAGGTTGCCTTCCTTATCCCAGGCCAGCGAACCGCCATGATGCGAACCGCTGTTTTTTTGCACAGGCACTTTCAGCAGTACCTTTTCGGATGTCAGGTCTATCGCATCACCTGCCTTTAATGTAAATCTCGAAAGCTGGAAATTCAGTGGTTCATCTACCTGCCCACCCGGCGAATAATACAGGTAGATATAGCGGTTAGCCGCAAAATGCGGATCGAGCGCGATGCCCAGCAAGCCCATGCCGCCGGTAGTGGTTACCGGGAATTTATTAATGAGTTTCGACCGGCTGGTGCGGGTATCGTAAACGGACAGTTCGCCAAATAATTGGGTGAAATAGATGCGCCCGTTATCCGATACAGCCAGCGTCATCGGCGAATTAAGGTTGGTGGCGAGGATAGTTTTCACAAAGCGGTTTTGCTCGGGCGTAACCTTAGCGTAGGCTTTGCTGTAATTAAGCGGCGTACCATCGCCCATGGCATATTTAATACCTCCGGCAAGGTGTTTCAAAAAAAGCGGTTCGCTGTAGCTTTCATCGGTATGGCCCATGCCGGTATAAAAAGCCCGGCCGCCATCGTACTGGTGATACCAGGCTATGGGATGGTTGCTGCCGTTAATGCCTCCCTGGTAACTGCTTTCATCCAAATAAGCCAGCACTTTCAGGTCGCTGTAAATAGATTTGTAATTGTACCACTCATCGGTGCGCTCCCAACGGCCGGGCAGGTCTTTACTTGCCAAATGGTTTTTATCGGTTACATCAACCGTAGCTTTGCGCACATTGGGGTTATTGGGATGGCTATCAAACCATGCGCCTACCAGTTTGCCGTACCAGGGCCAGCCATACTCGGTATCAGCCGCGGCATGTACGCCGGCAAAACCGCCTCCTGCTTGTATATACCGTTCAAACGCGGCCTGTTGTTCCCCGTTCAGCACGTTGCCGGTGGTACTCATAAATACTACAGCCCGGTATTGTTTCAGGTTGTCATCGGTAAAAATGGCCGCATTGGTGGTGGTATCTACCCCAAAACCACCTTCCTGCCCTATTTTTTGAATGGCCGCTATCCCAAACGGAATAGAGGTGTGGTGCCATCCCCTTGTTTTAGAAAATACCAGTATCTTTCCCCGCGCATCTGGTTTTTTGCCCGCGGTAAACAGGCCAAGCATCAGCACAAGTAAAGTTAAAATACTGTATTTTTTGAGGGCGATGGAGATTTTCATGAGGGATGCTGCTATTGGTTTTAGTTGATTTTTAGGGTGCGCTGATGCGGGCTGTTTTTACTTTAGTGTAATTGAGTTTGATATTGTTGCCCATGGCATATTTGATACCCTCGCGCAGGTGTTTTACATATAGCGGGTTTACATAAGCCTCGGGGAAATGGCCAAGGGCCGTGTAAAACGAGCGGCCGCCATCGTACGGGTGATACCAGGCCAGCGGATGATCGGCACCGTTTTTGCCGCCTTTGTAGGATGTTTCATCGGCCATAAACAGTACATGCAGGCCGGGTTGGATATCGCGGAAATTATACCATTCATCTTTCCATGGCCAGCGGGCGGGTAGTTGTGCCGAAGCGGGGTTTTGATGATCGATCACCTTGATCACACCCTCCTGCGGCTCGGGGTGATCGGTAAATACCGCGCCTACCAAATGGCCGTACCAAACCCAGCTTTTTTCTGTCGATGACGCGCAGTGGATGCCCATATAACCGCCACCAGCCTCAATATACCTGCGGAAATCGGTTTTTTGTACCGTATCCAACACATCGCCGGATGTGTTCAGGAAAATAACGGCCGCGTACTTTTTCAGGTTAGCTTCGTTAAACAAAGCCGAATTGGTAGTGGTATCTACCACGAAATGGTCTTCGGCCCCTATTTTTTGAATAGCCTTTATCCCATCGGGGATAGACTCGTGATGGTACCTTGCCGTTTTGCTGAATACCAATATGCGCTTACTTTGCGCCTGTAACAACAGGGTATTGGTAAGGATCAGCAGGGTGATCATTGTTTTTTTCATCGCTTAAACTTCTTTATTGTAAAATAGGCGCTGTAACAGTTTACGGGCATCGCCGTCGGGGTCGTTGCGCACTTCGCATTTATTGTTAAATACCATCATAGCGCCATTGGCATCGGTAAATGCCGGCCATTCGGGCAGTCCTTTATGGTTTGGGTTGCCGTAACGGGCAAAATTTAGCCAGGCACGCGCGGTTTTATCGGCCAGTTTCCGGGCTTCGGATGTATCGCTGGTATAGTTTTGGCAGCGGGCGGTATTGGCAAATGCAAATGGAATTTCACTGCAATGGAACGCCCGGGGCCGGCCATCCAGCACCGGGGTATGCCAGGCAAACAGGTACAGGTAAACCGGCGCCGCATTTTGCGCCGATTTACGGCTGGCCTGCAAAAAAGCCATTGGGTTTTGCGCGCTGATAAAGGATAATATCTCTACCGGCTTCACATCAGGATGCACTTTGCGCAGGGTTTGGTAAACCAGTTCGCCATTGGTTTTGTATTTATCGATGAGGCGTTTTTTCAGGCCGTCTTCATCTAAACTTTCCATAGGCGCGTTATTAATGCTGGCCGAGGCTTCGTTACGGGTGGTGCCTACCATAAAAGGCACATTGGCCGATATGACCGGGGCTGTTGGATCAAACGGGTGCATGGGCAATACCCTTCCATCAACCACTGGCTGCAAGCCCGGGCGGCCGACATCCGCCGGTACATTCCCGCCCATTTTGCGTTCGGCGGCGGCTAACGCTTCCTGCAAGCGCACCGGTTTTACTTGATGCAGTTCGGCTATATTTTCTTTGCCGACATTCAGATCGGCCAGTACCAACGCCGTATATTGCGTAGCATAGGCGTGCGTGGCTACCTGTACAATAGAGTTACTTTGTGATATAGCCTTGTGGAATAGCCCTTTTGCGGCCGGCATGGCCATCAGCGTAATTACCTTGGTGCCGCCGCCCGATTGGCCGAAGATGGTGACGTTATCTTCATCACCCCCAAAATTGCTGATATTATCGCGCACCCATTCCAGCGCGGCTACAATGTCCAGCATCCCCACATTGGCCGATTTGGCGTATTTTTCGCCATAGTCCGAAAGATCTAAAAAGCCGTGGATATTGAGCCGGTGGTTAACAGAAACCACTACCACATCGCCCAGTGTGGTCAGGCTTTCGCCGTCATAAGATGGATGTTCCTGGCTGGAACCCGACGCGAAGCCCCCGCCATGGATCCAAAACATTACCGGGCGCTTTTTGCCGTCCAGCGCCGGTGTCCAAACATTCAGGCGCAGGCAGTCTTCGTCGTGCATCCCGTCTACCCATTCGTACAAAAACCCATACTCCTGCTGAAACCAGCCGGTATCCGGCTTTTGCGGACAGATAGGGCCGTATACCAAGCAATCGCGCGTTTCGGCCCAGGGTACAGGTTTTTGCGGGGGCATAAAACGGTTATTGCCGGCGGTGCTTGCCCCGTAGGGGATGCCTTTAAAGATAAACGTATTATTGCGCGTATAACCGCGCACCTTCCCGTAAGCCGTATCGGCAACAGCGATATTAGCCGACGCGATAACGCTGTGTTTATCATCCTGTCCCTCAATAGCTGTCGATGCCAACGCCCGTGAGGCCGGTGCAAGACCAAGCCCCGCTGCCGATGCCAGCAAGCCTGCTTTTTGCAGAAACTCCCTCCGGTTATTTTTCATATGCTTTGATATTAATGATCAGATCTTAACTTTCAATAGGGTTAACATAGTGTAACTTAATTCGGCCTATTTTTTAATTAAATATTTGATAATGAACAGTTTAATTTTTTTTGATGTTACACAGATTTTACCGAAGAATACACCAAAATTTCTCTATGGTTAATTTATTCCAAAAACCGGAATCAGCGTCTCCATATCATGATTACAAGATCCGTAAATAACTTATAATCAATATTTTATTCCTGCTGTTCTGTTTTTAAGTACGATGAACAACGGTTCGGTGTACTTGCTCACCGTATCGCTGCTGAAATAGCCGTTACCCAATACCAGATCAGGTTTGCCATCGCCATCCAAATCGCCGGCATCCATGGTCAAACCTTTTTGGAACCGGGTACCGGCCAGCATGGCATACGGCTGAAAATTAAGACCGCCTTTACCTTTAAAAAAAACAAAGGCCTCCTCGGGCTGGGCCGCCGCCGGGAAAAAACTGATGGTTGCAATGTCCATATTCCCGTCCCCGTCAAAATCCCTGGCAATGGCTTTATAGCATCCGTTTATCGGATAAAAATATTGCTGTTTGAAATTATTCTTCCCATCGTTGATATAGATATAAACACCATGATAAGGCTTCAGGATCTGGGTATAATCGCCGTTGTCGCCGCAGGTGTAAATAATATCCGGGTAACCATCGTGGTTCATGTCTACCACATCAAACGAGGTTGAACCGTAAACCGGCGGAAAACGCAACACCTCGCGCTCGTCAAACTCCCCGTTCCCTTTATTGGTGTACAGAAAAATACCTTCCTCGCCCTGCGCAAATTGCGCCCATATATCGGGTTTGCCATCGTGGTTCACGTCCTGCACAATGGTGGTCAGCGCTCCCGGGCGCTGGCGCAGGATATGGCTGATATATTTGCCGTTCCCTTTATTTTCCACCCACGATAGTTTACCTACCAGATTGCCAAATTCGGACAGGATATAATCCGTTTTACCGTCGCCATTTAAATCGGCAGCCGTAACTTTAACCGGCCTGGCCAGCTTACCAAAAAGTGGTTGCGCATCGGCTTTAACATTGCCTTTGCTATCTATACTAATGCGCGTAACATTGCCATTAGCCAGGTTATTAGCCTCCATTGTTTTACCGATGCTGCAGGCCAGTATACCATCTTTTTGAAGACACAGATCAACAACCACCCCTTTGGTATTAAAGGCATTAAGCACCTGCAGGTTTTTATCCAGCAGGATAAACCGGCTGGCCGCTCCGTCGTTAACAATCAGCCGGTGCGGGTTCACCGTGGTATCAATTTTTACGTACGATGCGATAGCCATTTTGCTGTAAAGCGTTTTAAACGATGGCGTATCTATCTCAAAAAAGGGCATTTGCCTGATGATCTGTACCGTTTTAGCTTGCGCAGTTAGTTTATCAGGCGCCACGGTGGTAAAGTAATCGTTAATGCGTTGCCACTTTACCGAGTCCATCACCCGCTTCGCCGGAAAAAAGGACAAGTCTACATCATTGGCGCGGAAATACGTTTTGCCGTGAAAGGATGTATATCCTAAAAATGGCCCCATACGCGGCAATACCCCGGTGGCCCACATTTCCCTCGTTAGCAGCTGCGGATCGGGCAGCATGTGGCAGCTTTGGCAATATTGTGCCGCCAACGCTTTGCCCTGCTCTACCTGTTTTTTGGTAGCGGGGATAAAGTGGATTCCATTTTTTGGGGCCTTGTGCCATGGCACAAACAGGTAAGCATCAACTGCAATAACAATGATTACCAGTACGCTCCACTTATTACGTTTGATCCAATTCAAAATGCCGGTTTTTTAGGGTTTATATTGCTATAAATCTGCGAAAAAACCGGCATTTTGTACATTAATTAATTTGTATAAAGTTTACGTTATCAACCAAAATATCGCCGTTTGAGGTGCCCCCATACACTCCGCACTGGATACCGATGTAAACTGTACCGGTAATAGTGGCGGTGTAAATGCTATTGGTGGCTACACCTAAACCGTAATTTCCGTTAGCCAGACAGGCCGCCAGCAGATCGCCGTTCACGGCGGTAGTACTGCTGCTGGTAGATCCCCAGGCATGGTAATTATTGAGGCATAAGAAAAAGTTTGAGGTAGCGCCGGTGTTTTCGTTCCAGGTATTAGGATCGGTTGAGATGTAAAATTGCAGGTAATCGTTTTTGCCGGCTGCCGCGGCTTTAACCACTGCCGATAGTTTATACTGCTTGCCGGCGGTAACCTGCACAGCCTGGTAAACCAACTCGTTAAAGCCTGCTGAGTTGGTGAATGAGGGGAAGCGCAAACAGGCATCGTATCCGCCGGAAGGGCTGTCGCCGGTGAAGCCATATACCGGCGGGTTGCTGGCCTGCGAACTCCATACCGACCAATTGGTACCTGTGCCGGCTTCAAAACCGCCGCCTTTAAGCAAGTTGGTATTAGTAACGGTAATGGCCTGTGTTTTGCTGACCACATCGTCGCCTAAACCGGTTACTGTAAGTTTAACATTGTAAGTACCGGCTGTGGCATACCGGTGCTGCGGAGATATGGTGGTTGAGGTAGTTGAACCATCGCCAAAATCCCAGACTACGGATGCTACCGTAGTTGACGTATTACTAAAGGTAACCGCCAGCTCAAATGTAGCAGCTACGCTGAAGTTTGAAACCGCCCCCGGTATAGCGCTTACTACCTGGCTGCTTGTGGTAGCGTAACCCGCCGCGCTGTTCACTTTCAAGGTTACCGTATATTTAGCCGCAGTGGGATAAGTATGCACCGGCGCGGCCTCGGTGGATGTGGTTCCATCGCCAAATTGCCAGTAGTAAGAAGTGGCACTTGTTGAGGTTGATGTAAACGTAACCACCAACGCATTGGCAGCGTTGTTATAAGTGAAAGCCGAAGCGGGTTTAACCCCGTCCACAACATTCGAGGTAAAAACCTGATCTTTTTGGCAGGATGCCACCCCAAAGGCAACAAACGCGCTTAAACATATCCTTTTGATAATTGATGTCTTCATATTTAATAATTAAATAACTAAGGCCTATTTGTTCGTATCAGTTAGTGTTGTTGATCTTATCTGTAGTAAGCCTGCACGTTACGGTAGCTTTAAACTGTCAACATCAATAATAATCACCACTTTATTATTTACCTGATTTAAGGTGTAGGCCGAGGCATTAGATATCATTACACAAAGCGCCACCTTTTGCCCGGCATAAGCCTTTAGTGTGGGCAGATCAATGGATAAATTAAAATTGGCCATGTACTGATTATCGGGGACTGTAACAGATGCCGGCAAGGTATATGCTGTAGCGGGTAAAAGCACTACCGTTTTTGTGGCATTAGGTACAACCTTGATCAGCCCATTGCTGATCAGCTGTGTTACGGTATCGGCACGTGTTGTTACGGTAACCGTATAACCTGCGCCAATCTGCTCGCCCGAACGCAAAACCCCCAAAGGCACATTCACTTTATTATTCCGGGTATCTATCCGGAAATTATAGGTGTTGGTGTCAAGCCCCGTCGGAACTAAATAATTAAGTGTGGTCCCGCCTGATACGGTAGCCTGTGGCATATAAATATAAGTGAGACCAACTGGTATTTTGGAATCTGCCTTTTTACAACCGGTAAATACAGCAACTGTGCATACCGCTAAAAAGATCGTATGTATGATGATCCGTTTCATTATTTAAATTTTAAACTATATATAACATTTAATAACCAGGGTTTTGAACTAAAGTACCTTTAGAGTTAACGATCTCTGCCTGTGCAAATGGATAGTAATAATTGGCAGCGGCGTTAAATGTGCGCGTAGCTACGTTCACTTTTGAATAACTGAATACTCCCGTTGAGCTTTTGGTAACCGTAACGCCCGTAATAGGTTGATTCAACACCGTAGCGGCATCCTTCCAGCGCAGCAGGTCCCAATAACGGTTATCTTCGAACGCCAACTCAATCCTTCTTTCGTGTTTGATCGCGGTACGGAAGTCGGCCTGGCTGCCGGCGGTCACTACCGGTAATGACGTACTTGCCCTGTCACGTACCTTTTTTAGCGCCTGCCGGGCTGTTAACGAATATCCATTAGCATTGTCGGGGCCATAAGCCTCGTTCATGGCTTCGGCATAATCCAAAAGCACCTGCCCATAGCGGAATACCACCCATTGGTTTTGTGCAGTTTGCCCTTGTGTAAGGTTTAAAGCATCGGTCAGGAATTTTTTCAGATAGTATCCTGTTTTACTGGTATTGGGCTTTGCCATATCATCGGTACCACCCGGCGATTCGTCGATCGTCCTGTTATTCCAGGTACTGCCATTGGTAACGACAGATGCCGCCAAACGCGGATCGCGGTTAGCATAGGGGTTAGCAGGGTTTACAGCGCCTGTATATTCATAATCCGCCACCAGATTGTCTGACGGTGCCAGGCCGCTGTTACCGCCTGCTGTAGAGATAGGATAGTTCGCTACTTCGGGGTTGTTATTGGGTGGCCGCCTTACAGAAAATATGGTTTCATTACTGGTTAAAGGGTTGGCACCGGTAAAATAACTGCCGTATGATGCATCAAGCGCGTAATTAAATTTAGCAGATGGGTTGGCAACATCATTATTAATAACATCATAAGCAGCCGCAGCAGCCTTTTGCCATTTAGTAACATCGTTGGTAGTGTTATGCAGTGGGCTGGCAGCATATAATAATACCCTGGCCTTCACCGCTAACGCCGCACCCAATGTAAAACGCCCATCATAACTGGTTGCAAATGCCGGAGCGGTTTTCCAGTTCACTTGCAAAGCTGCCTTATTATTATCAATCTCTGAAACAATGTAGGCTACCACATCATCATATAACGACTTGGCCACATACAAATTATCGGTTTGCTGCAGCGTTTGAGTAATGATGGGTACGCCCCCCCAACGTTTGATCAATTCAGAATAATAATAAGCCCTGGCAATATGAGCCTCGGCCCTAAGCCAACCAAGGTTAAGTTTATCATTCCCATAATTAAAAGCATCTGTAACTGTATCGCGGTTAAGCGCAAGAAACTTGTTCCCGTTCTTTGAGTAGTCCAAAAAGAAATTTGCCGCCCTTATGCCATCGTAGTAGTTCTTATACAAATAACCATCGGGGATATTATTAGCGTTCAGGTTACCCTGGTTAAAAGCAAGGTAATTTGTGCCGTATACCGTGGTAGACTCCTGCGCCTCGTCTGTAGCTGCTGCAAACAGGTTATTATCGAACGCTAAAAATCCGTATTGCAACGATGTATAAACGGCATTGCCGAAACTAAACATCGTGCCCCTGTCGGTCGCGGCTGATGTTGGGGTAACCAGGGTATCTATCTTAGTGTTAAGAAAGTCCTTTTTGCAACTAACACCCCCCAATATCAGGATAATTACTAAAACAAGTGTGTATTTATATTTCATATTCATCACGTTTTATGTTATTAATTAAAAAGTGGCGGCTAAACCTGCATTTACTGACTTTAGCGCGGGATAACCACTTTGTGTTTCCGGGTCTATATGATAATTTTTTTGTAACGTACTCCAGGTAATGGGGTTTGCCGCATTAACATACACCCGCAGTTTTGATATACCTAATCTGTGGTTGAAGCCTGAACTAAAAGTATATCCCAGTTCTGCGTTTCTTATCCGCAAAAAATCGCCGCTTTTGATCCAGAATGAACTGTTGCGATAATTATTGGTATTGGCGGTGGCTGTCAATCTTGGATAAGTTGCTGTAGCCCGCGTATCGATACCCTGATCAGGATAATAAGCCCAGGCCCCCTGCGCTATGGCGAACGCGTTGCCGTTGCTCACAAACGCCTGGGTTTGGTTGATCAGGTTAGATGCCATGAGGTTGACTGTAGAGCCTTCGGTTCCCTGGAAGAAAACACCCAGATCAAAGCCTTTGTAATTCACATTAGCGCCAAAAGAGTAGGTCAGTTCCGGAAAAGCAGGCTTGCCAATGGCGGTAACGTCTGTTTGGTCTATCTTACCATCGTTATTCAGATCCTGGTATTTCAGGTCGCCGGGCTGTACTTTGCCAAATGCCGGCACAGACAACCCGGTTTTTAATGATCCATCGGCGTTAAAATCGCTTAGTTGATAAAAGCCGGTAGCTACTAAACCGATAGGGGTACCATAGGCGCGGCCGGTGATGCCGTTATAACTATAAGCCGGAGGTATCTCTGCTGCATAATCGATCTTGTTTTTGTTCAACGAGGCCATACCCATAATGGTGTAGCTTACTTCTCCAAATTTATTGCTGTAGGTAGCGCCGGCTTCGAGCCCTTTGCTGGTCATTTTACCTACATTGCTGAAATAGTAATTCAGCCCGTAGTCAGCCGGGATAGAATTATCCAGGGTGATTATTCCCGAACGTTTATCCATAAAGGCATCAAGCGTTAAACTAAGGTGTTTAAACAATGTGATATCGGCCCCCAGGTTATACTTGATACTTTGCTCGGCAAAAATATTAGGATTAGCTATAAAGTAAGGCCTTAAAGTACCTGGTTGCGTGGCCGCACCAGAACTGGTGTAAAACAAGCCCGTAGAAGGCGACGAGGCTGCTACACCGGCATAATATTGCTGATAAAGATACCTGCCGTTAGCACCGCTGAACACGCCCGACAGGATGTTAGCCGCGTTCGAATCGCCACCGCCCAATTTACCGACCGACCCGCGAAGCTTAAAGAAATTAATTACTTTATTATCCTTTAGGAAATCTTCGTTCGATACGATCCACCCTAAAGATCCCGTTGGATAAAAACCCCACTGATTACCAGGCCGGTAAGCATCGATACCGAAATAGGAGAACCCAAACTCGGCAATATAGCGGTTGTTATAACTATAATTGATCCTGCCGTTCAGGTTTTGATAGTGATATTGGTAACCAAAGGTACCTTCGCCCCTATAATCAGACTGATGGAAATTTATTGCCGATGCCAAATGCCCCAAACCAAATTGATGGTCGTACCCTAAAGTGATCATGCCTTGGCGCCAATCTTCCTGCGATTGTGCCCCGAGGCCACCCGCAGCAATAGTGGTTGTTTTATCTGTTGTTTGCGCTACACCGCCAATAAAGCGCCCGTAGGTAGCGGTTTTGTTATAAGTACTGAATGCGAAGCTGTTAAATGAATAAGCCTCATCCAGGTAAAGCCCCGGAGTTATAACATCAAGTTTTTCTTTTAACCCGAAGTTGCCTTGCAGGATGCGCGTATGGTTAGTTTGAAAACCTAAGCCCAGGATAGAACCGACTGGGTTATTGGGATAAACAGTAGTACCCGAAAAGTTGGTGGTCGCCCCATCGTAAACAGGGTATATGTTTGACGGATAACCGGCCAGATCATTAAAGATCTTGGCGGTCGAATAACTACCGTCTACATAATTTGGCGCCCGCCTGTCTTCAACTCGCCCCCCAAGGTCAACCCTGGCGGTAAATATCTTTGAGATCGTAAAATCCAGGTTGGCACGTAAATTATATTTTGCCAAACTTGAGTTGGACGTTATATCCGAATTGCTGACGTTATATAAACCCTGTTGGTTAGCATAGTCGAAAACAACATTATATTGTGTATTAGCGTCGCCACCGTTAAACATCATGTCGCCATCGGTATAGGGCGCACGGCTTTTTAATACCTGTTTGTAAAAATCAACATTAGTGCCTGTACCATTTTGGTAGGCCTGTAGTTGGGTAGTAGTATACTTTGGTGTCCAAATATTTCCATTATCATTGCTGACGGCCTGGTTATAAAGCGTCGCGTAGCCAAAAGCATCCAGCGGTTTGTTGATGTCAATGGCACTTTGCAAGCCGGTCCTGGCCTGGAACTGAAAGGTAGTTTTACCCGCCTTGCCGCGTTTGGTCACTATCCATATAGCGCCGTTAGATCCGCGCATACCTAAAGTTGCCAGGGCGGCAGCATCTTTTAACACCGTGATACTTTCTATTTCGGCGGCTGCCAGATACGATACATAATCAAGGTTCACCTCGAAACCATCCACATAGTATTTGGGCGCGTTGAACCCATTACCGTTAATGATACCATAACTGCCGATGCCTCTTACTCCCAACTGCGCGTTATCTCCGTTAGGAGATGGCTCGCCCGAGCGCTGGCCAACCGTAAGGCCCGATAACCGCCCATATAGTGTATTGGTTATATTAGGGGTTGGGGTTTGGTAAGATGTTTCGCCGGATATGGTTGAAGTTGCCCCGGTCGAATTCATCACCGTGTTATTAAAAAGACGCCCGGGTAAGAGGGCAGGTTTGTCTGCTTTGGCAGTATCGGCACTGTTATGAGTTGGCGTTTGGCCCATTACATGGCCAGCAGCGGCAAATACCATACCTATCAATATGCCCTTCCATTTATATAGTTTATTCATAGTTCTCTCTTCTATATATTAGTTTAAATTGGTGGTGTTGATCAATATCCCGGGTTTTGTAGCATGATCCCCTTGTTAACCTCGGTTTGTGGTATTGGCTCCAGGAACATTTTTGGCGCCCAGTAGCCTACGTAGGTATTAGCGGTATAATAACTGATTAAGTTAGTAGCCGAATTTCGCGGAGATGCCCCATTACCATTAAATCTCCATTCTGCAATGTTGCCGCCTATAATACCGTTACCGATATTTGCCAGTTTCCAGTGTTTTACATCGTAATAGCGATGGCTTTCGTTATAATATTCAACTGCCCACTCGCGCTGTATGATAGCCCTTAAAAGCGTTTTGTCTGTTTGGGTGATGGATGGTAAACCCGCCCTGTTATGGATCACGTTCAGATATTTCAGGGCATTAGCGGCATCGCCTACTTCATTATAGGCTTCGGCCAGGTTAAGATAAGTTTCGGCCAAACGGAACAGCGGTGGCTCAAACCACAACCTGCTACCGGCCAGGTAATAGAATTTGGTTGGGATACCGTCGCCATGCGCAACGCTTCCGCCCGGGGTCACGCTACTAATATCGTGCGGCCAGCCAGTGGCAGACCATTGGCTAACGCTCGGGTTGTTAGCTGCTCCAAACCCAATGAAAGAATGATCTGCTAAGAACCGGGGCTCCATTTGAGGTATCCTGGTCATATAATCACTCATTGGGCGGGCGGCATCACCAACCTGCGGCCACGATTGCTCTGTACCGTCGGCCTTATAATAGTTAGGCAAAAAATTACTGGTCATGCCCACATATTCGGTATCGTAATTATTGCTGGTAAAATATGCCGACATATTGTACCATTTACTGGTTGTTGCCACATCGCCATTAGCCGTATTATCATCTTTATAAGCTAAGATCACTTCGGGATTGTTGGGTGTGGAGGTAGCGGTAGCGTAATCAACAAAGGCATTTGGGTTAGGCGCGCCTACCCCGGCCCCGCCGGTATTGATAATAGTATAACCGTTAGCCTGGGCCCAGGTTAAAACGGCCAGGTTAGTTGTGATAACGGTTTGCCAGCGGGCCGCATCAGCTGTGCCAAAACAAATCAGCTTATTATTAGTGCCAAAGTCAAGGTAAGGGGTGGCCGAGTTGAAAAGCGGCCTTGCGGCGTACATGGCAACTTTTGCCTTGATACATAAAGCTACCCCTTTGGTTAAACGGCCGGTCTGATCGTTATTTGTAGAGTTTGGCGGCCATTTATCAGGCAAGCCGGCGATGGCCTGGTCTGCCATTTTATTGGTAAAATCCAGTGTTTCCTGCAAGGTGTTGCGTGGAACGGCCAGGTTATCGGTAGGCAGGAAACTTTTGGTCACGATGGGCATACCGCCATACCTGATGAACATACCCATATAGCGGTAAGCAACCAGGCCAGCTACTTCGGCTTTAACGTAAGCTTTATTGGTGGCATCCATATCCGGCACCTGGTCTATATTTTCAGCTACCAGGTAAGCGCCGCGCACAAAGGAAAAGTTCCCCGAAAAATTATCTGCACCCGCTTCGGCGCCATCGAAACTGGTAGTTATAAGGCCATTGTTTGTAATTGCATACGTACCATGCCATGATGACCCTCTGAAATTCTCGCCTGAGATGCCGCCTAAGTTGCCGTGGCCAAAACCAACGCCAATATTGGTGATAGCCCAACCCTGCGCCAATACATTATGATACTGTTGGAACAGCGCGGATAAAGCATTTTGTGACGATGAATAAACGGTGGTCAATGAAGCCTGGCCGGAAGTATTGGGTATTTGCAGAAATGTTTTTTGGCAGGAGTATATCCCGAAGAACATACTTACGGCCAGCAAAAAAATGAATAACTTTTTCATATCTTATCTTTTTATAGCTGTTTTAAAATCTAACACTCGCACCAAAAATCACCACGCGGGTAAGTGGGTATATATAACCTCCGCCATCCGTCGATTCGGCATCTATACCCATTTTGGTTAGTGGGCTATCCCAGGTAAATAAATTATTAGCATTGGCATAAACCCTTACATTGCTTATACCTGCTTTTTTGAAAAACCCATTGTTGGGTATGGTGTAGCCTAACTCCACATTTTTTAGCCGTTTATAGCTGTTGGATATTGCCCACAGATCACTTGCCTGCGAAAAGTTGGTTGTACCGGTTTGCGTGGCTATGGCGGCCCGCGGGTAGGTTACAGGCAAACCTGCAGCTGCCTTGGCGGCAGTCCACCTACCATCATATTCCCATTGAAAAACGTTACCGATACCTTTGTTGAAGGCTTGGGTAATAGTTTGGTTCAGGTAGTAGGTGCCATTAGCCGTGCCGGTAAATAAAGCGTTCAGATCAAACCCTTTATAGGTTAGCCCTAACTTTAAGCTAAAATTATATTGGGGCAAGTTGGGGAAACCTATAGGCGCTACATCCTTATTGTCGATCTTACCATCACCGTTAAGGTCCTTATATCTTATATCGCCTAAGGTAGTTTGATTAGAATTGAAGGTATTGTAAGGCCGGTTTGCCAGTTCATCTAAAGTGTTATAAAACCCGTCGGTTACCAAACCAAATTTCTGGTTTATCGGGTAACCTGTACGGTTCATCCATGGATAAGGGTTTGGCGGCTCGGCCTGGTAAATGATTTTGTTTATAGCATAAGCTACCGATCCGGTGGCCGAGTAACCTAGCTGGCCTATATGATCATTCCATCCCAAACTAACCTCGTACCCTTTGTTGGTAGTGATACCTACGTTTACCGGCGGCACATTTGATGATGATACACCGTAAGTTACCGGTATGGTACTCAAAATAGTTAAGATATTACTGCGGTCTTCCTTAAAAACATCTACCGTCAGGTTCAGTTTATCGTTAATAAACTTTGCATCCATACCAATATTGGCACTTCTTTTTCTTTCCCAGGTCACATCGGGGTTACCTATCGCGCCCTCTGCCGCGCCGGCATAGTAAGGGTTAGGGGTTGTGCCGTTACTATTACCAAAGTAATAAC
Organism: Bacteroidota bacterium; assembly: GCA_040389105.1. Taxonomy (GTDB): domain Bacteria; phylum Bacteroidota; class Bacteroidia; order Sphingobacteriales; family Sphingobacteriaceae; genus Mucilaginibacter. The sequence continues at coordinate 62,524 of JAZKAO010000020.1, read as the reverse complement.
CCTGGTTGTTGTTAGGTGTATTTAAACCTAAACTGTAAGAGTTTGGAAGATACAAATACCTGCGTATCACGCCGCCAAAATTTAACTGATCGTTACCGATGACACCATACGAACCACGAAACTTAAGATAAGTTAGCCATTTACCCGGCTTAAAGAACGCCTCGTTAGTGGGTGTCCAGGCACCTGAAAATGCAGGGAAGAAGCCATAGCGTTTACCTGGGGCAAATTGCTCGGTACCGCTATAGTTTACGTCAAATTCAAAGAAATATCGCGACTTATAGTTATAGGTTGTACGCCCGACCAAACCTGTTAAGCCCGACGGGGAATTGTACGAGTCGCCCGGCAAGCTATAAACCTGGGCTTTACTATAGATTAATGCACTAACGGCATGCGTGCCAAAACTGCGATTATAGTCAAAACCGGCATCAAAATAGGTCCTTTTCCATGTTGAATTGCTGCCCGCGGCTGCGTTAAAGGCACTTGCGCCATACGCGCCGCCATAATAATCAATGATGTTGGGATCTACTGCATCCCGTTGAAAAGTGTAGGTTGGGAACGCTATATTTTGAGTAACATATTTAGAGTAGTTATCCTGGTAACTGGCTAAGCCATGTACAGATAAGCCTTTGGTGATATCATCTAAATTATAAACAGCCTTGATCATATTATCGAGCAGGGTGCTGTTAATAGTACCCGTGCCGGCCGCTAATAGGTTATAGACCGCGTTTTGGCTGCCAACTATAGAGTTATTGTTCAGTTTTAAACCCAAAGGGTTAGCAAAGGTACCCGCAACACCATTAACGTTGTTGGTAAGGTGCCCATTTAATAAACCCTGTGTATTGATGGGGTTACCATCATAGATATATTGCTCTATGATCTTATAACGCCCTCCCTGATCGTACGGGCCAGCGCCTGTGCCCGGCCCAACCGTAGTACCGAATTGACCTGATAAATTGATAGTAAAACTAAGTTTTTTAGTGGCCTGGATATCAAAGTTAGAACGGAAGTTATACCTGTTAAAATTTGATGCAGTATTGGCACCGCCATAACTGGTATTATTTAAGATAGTACCCTGTTGGAAATAACCGATAGAGGTAAAATACTTTACTTTTTCGGTACCGCCCCTGATAGACATATTGAGTTGCTGCTGGCCGCCTGTATTGCCAAATTGCTCGGCATAAAGGTCATGGCTGCCGTAATATACGGCCGGGCTGTTATTTAATTGTGCGCGCTGCGCATCTGTCAGCCCCGGGTAAGCAGCTACCTCGGCAGGTGTAAAATCACGGTTGTTGGCAAACTTCCACAGATCGGTTGGCGAGAATAACCACGCGGCATCTGCAGTATTGCCAAAGCTGTTCACTTCGCTATTTACCGCTTCATTCCGCATTAATGCATAGTCATAAGAGTTGGTGCCTTTTTGAAGATTGGTAGCTCTGGTTCCGCCAAAGTTTCCAGACAAGCTGATGGTGGCTTTACCTACTTTACCTCTTTTGGTAGTAATAATGATCACACCATTAGCGCCCCTGATACCATATACAGCTGTAGAAGCAGCATCTTTTAATACCGTAACGCTTTCTACTTCATTAGCATCAATAGAGTTCAACTCATCGGTTGATCTTTCGGCCGCTTGTTCAACGCCATCAATAACTACCAGCGCGTTGGAGTTGCCATAGGTACCTTGTCCGCGTATAAATATGGATGTTTGGTTCCGGCCAGGCTCGCCGCTACTTTGCAAGCCGCCTATACCCGGCACAGTACCTACTAACGCGGTAGATAAATTTGAAACAGAAGTGGCTACAAGTTCTTTACCTGTAACAGTACCCAGCGCGCCCGTTAAATTGGCTCTTTTCTCCTGTCCAAAACCCACTACCACAACTTCACTTAGGCTCCCTACCTGCTCGGTAAGGGATACATTCAACTCGGCAGATGTTGCCGGTACTTCCTTTGATGCAAAACCAACAAAAGAAAAAACAAGGGTAGGGCGTATGCCGGATACGCTAATGCTGTATTTACCATCTGCAGTGGTTTGCGTGCCTCCCGTTCCTCCTTTTATTTTTACCGTTACACCCGGCAGGGTTGCACCCTTATCATCTGTAACCGTGCCTTTAATTACCCTTTGCTGCGCAAACACGTGTATAAAGTTTGTGCAAACAAAAAATATGCACACTAAAAATGTGCGTAGAAGTTTTTCCATACTTATTTATTTTTAGGTTAAATATTGGTTTATAACCGTTTATAATTGCATAACAATATTAGGCGATTTATAGGCTACTTATTAATGTTATTTTAACAATATGTAATATTAAAACCAGCGTTTTTATACTAAAATTAGCTATAAACAGCTTTACATGGCCTGCAATATTAATTTTACATTATCCCGGCATCATTATCTGCAACAGGTGATATCACATAAAAAATTTATCGCATTTAACAAACGTAGCGTTAGCCCCATATTAGCCAATAATTGATTATTAGTGATAATAAGTGTATATTTTACATGATCATATTTTCCCTGGTGCAAACATCGAAGGGTTTTAATGCCTGTAAATGCGTACCTGTTGCTATCTGGATATTACCCGATAACTAAGCTTACTATTTACCCGCATTTATTTGGGTTGTTCTTTTTTCAGCATCTAATACCTGATGCTTTAAACACAAAGCATGTATGATACTATTTTAACAAAAACGTATGATATAACTACATATAGAAAAACCGGGGGAATTTCACTTCACCCGGTTTTAAACCAATCCAACTATTCTTATTAAATGTTTTACAGCCTGTTCACCCGCCTAAAGTTTTTACGATAAACTCATGTTTTTATTCACCAGTTCCTTATTATGTTCGGCAAGGCCAACAACTGTTTTTACCGACGAAGCCGAAGTCAAACCGTCTTCAGGCGTGTTTATTACATAGTCTATCAATTTTTCAATGGTTGAAACCGCCACGTGCATACGGGTATCTGATGACGCGTAATAAATAAATACGGTGCCGTCATCGTCCAATATCCAGCCGTTTGAAAATGCCACGTTAGATACATCGCCGATACGCTCCTCGCCTTCCGGCGCTATCAGGTAACCGGCCGGTTTATGGATCACTTTTGTCAAATCGTCCAAATCGGTCATAAACATATAAAGGGTATAGCGCAAACCTGCCGCCGTACCGCGCACACCGTGCGCCAGGTGAAGCCAGCCGCGGTTTGTTTTTATAGGTGCCGGGCCAAGGCCATTTTTTGCTTCGTAAATAGTATGGTATACTTTCTTGTCAATCACCGTTTCATGTTCAACTACCGGGTTCAATATATCAGATACCAAACCGTAACCAATTCCGCCGCCCGAACCTGCCTCAATAAAGCTATCCTGCGGGCGGGTATAAAAACAATATTTATTATCCACAAACTCGGGGTGCAGCACCACGTTGCGCTGCTGCGGCGATGGTGTTTTTAAATCGGGTAGCCTATCCCAGTTCAACAGGTCTTTGGTGCGCACCAAACCGCACTGTGCAATGGCCGATGCCTGATCCCCTTCGTTGGCTTTAGGATCGCGACGCTCGGTGCAAAACACCCCATATATCCAACCATCCTGATGCGCGGTCAGGCGCATATCGTAAATATTAGCGTCGGGTTCACTTGTTTCCGGTATAACCACCGGACTGTCCCAAAAAGTGAAATTATTAATACCATCTGCACTTTCGGCTACCGCGAAAAACGATTTTCGGTCGCTCCCCTCTACCCTGGCCATTAATATATATTTGCCATTCCACTTCATAGCACCCGCGTTAAAAACAGCGTTAATGCCGAAACGCTCCATTAAATACGGATTGGTTTTGGAGTCGAAATCGTACCGCCAGGCCAACGGTGTATGGGCCGCAGTCAGCACCGGGTACAAATACCTATCGTATACCCCGTTACCGCCTTTAACCTTGCTGTTAGGCCTGTTAATAAGCTGTTTGTGTGCCTGATGCAAATCCTCTAAGCGCTCTCTGAATGCACTGCTCATATTATATTTTTTATCTGTTAATTTTTATCTTGATCTGTTTTGTATTAATCTTCCAGTTTTTCCCACCAGGTACGCTTTAAAACAAAGCCGATGATGGCCAATATGGCTATTACTGCCAATAGCTGATAATTCATGCGGGTAATGGCGTACATGGGCAGTATGGTTAAACATAACTGTGCAATGGTGCCGATCACTACGTTAAACATATCCAGCTTAAAGTTTTTGTTAGCCTTAAAACCAGGATCTTCGGCAATTACCAGTTCATGGACATGCCCCCAAAAGCCCCAGGGGCGCACTGTTTTATAAAAGGAAATTAATACCGAAGCTTCGGTTGGCGGGGCGGCATAAGTACCGATAATACTGGCGGCCATAGATACAGCGAACAATGCGGGCCACCAGTACAGCGGCAAACCTGTGGTAATATAGGGCATAACCAGCGCGGCAATAATCCCCACGGCCATCCCCCAGAAAAACCCATTTGCATTAAAGCGCCACCAAAACCATTTTAAAATATTTGCCGCCACATAACCGCCATACAGGCCGCCTACTATCCATTGTAAAATATCATTAACGTTATGCGCCATAAAACCAAATATGGTACCCACAATTACCACAGCTATACCGGTAATATAATTCATAGACAGCACTCTTTTATTGCTGGCCCGCGGGTTGATATATTTCAGGTAGATATCGTTTACAATATAAGCCTGTGCCGCGTTAAGCGTACCGCTGAACGTACCCATAAAAGCGCCCATTAAACCGGTTAACACCAGGCCCATAATACCAACAGGCAAAAAGGCATTAATGGATGCAGGCAGGATCCGTTCAAAATCCGACATGCCATCGGGGCCTTTAATATCTATCTGATTATAATAAAGCAGCGCCAGCACGGTTAAGCCAACCACCAGCGAATAACGGATGGGTAATAGGATAATACTCACAAAACCCGTCATTTTACTGGCATCCTTAGGGCTGCGGGTGCTTAGCACCTTCTGCATATCATAATTTGGCGCTGGGCCGGCTAATGATGCGAAAACGCCTTTCAACAGCATCATCATAAAAAAGATCCCGAACAGGCCAAAACCGTCCTCGGCAATTTTCTTATTGGCATCAGGCGCAATGTGCGACCAATCGAGGTCCAGTTTCCAGCCAAAGAAGGGGTTGGCCCAGCCACCGGGTGTGTTTAACGTGTGGTCGCCAGTGTGTTGCCAGGCAATAACGCCAACGGATAAACAGGCAACAATCATCACCATATACTTGATCACATCGCCCAGCACAATACTGTGCATACCGCCCAATATGGAATAAAGCATGGCAATAAGCGTAAACACAATGCCATAAAAGTGCGGTACGTATTTTGCGCTCACTTCAAAAGGCACATACCCTTTAACCAAATCCCAGGGGATAAAGATCTCTACAAACTTACCCAGGCCAATAAAGCCGTAGGCCATAAAGCCAAGGCACCCTATCAGCGCAAACGCAATAACAATAATATGCGATGAGGTAATACCCGCCCCTTTTAAACCAAACCGTGTTTGCAGCCATTCGGCACCTGTATTAGCGTTACTGCGGCGCAGCCATTTGCTTAAAAACATCATCATAAACACCTGGTTAAACACCGGCCACAACCAGGGGATCCAAATGCTTTTAAAGCCGTATACAAAACATAGCGCCACCATCCACATGGTGCCGCTGATATCGAACATATCCGAAGCATCGCTTAGCCCCAGCATATACCAGGGCAGGGATTTGCCCCCCATTAAATAGCTATCTTTGTTTTCGCCCGCTTTTTTGCGCAGCCAAAAACCAATAAATATCATGGTTGCCAGGTACGCCAGCAGGATAAGGACATCAACAAGGTGCAGTTTCATTTATATTCAGGTGTATACCTTCGGTTTATAATTTTATTAATATTATTTTATCAATTTTTTGCGCGCTGCAAATACAGCCGCAAATCAAATACCCCCTCACTAATCCAATCTATAACTGTATGCAGTAATTATAAGGTTATAATTTTAATCAAAAATAGACTTGGCGACCCTTTGCTGTTAATACTATTTTAACTAAAGATTGTATTATGGTTGCACACCGGCAGGTTATTTACATATAAAAATAAGTTATTTAAAAGCGAATTTCTTCTACTTTTTTGGTCAATAATATTGCTATGCCTATCGGTATTTATTGCGGATCTTCGATGGTTTTTTGCGCGGTAACGGCCACTTCTTCCAGCTGTTTTGTTTGTTTTTTTGTTGCTGCCGGGCTTTAAAAAACAGCAGTTACAAATACTTGCAGTTTACCCCTGCTCATGCGCCATGCTTAACCGGTTGATCATTTCTATACAGGCGCGGCTGTTATGATAAGGGCATTTCCAAAACCCGGCTTTACCGTAACCTTCCATCAGCGAACCATCATTATTAATCCCCCAAAACCATTCGCCTTTTTCGTTGTCGATAATATGCCGGCGGGTATAACCCCAGGTGGCTATAGCCTTATCCATAAAATGCTGTTCGCCGCTGATCTGGAAAGCGTTATAATAACCCACAACAGCTTCGGCCTGCGCCCACCAGTGGCGTTCGGCAATTATTTTTTGGTGCAATGGTTCGTACTCGTAGTTCATGCTACCGTCGCTGTTCAAACCTTCGGCCGATGCCCGGGCGATGTTTACAGCCAGCGCCTTTACCCGGTTAATCAAAACTTCATCATGCAAAACTTCTGCCGCCTCCAGCAATAACCACGATGCTTCGATATCATGCCCGTACGATACCGTATTTGATTTAACAGCCCAATCCTCGTCCAAAAACAATACCAGGTGATGGGTTCCGGCATCAACCATGTAGCGCTCAAAATACCCGATCAGGTTCCTGATCTGCTCACCCAGGTTTGCATCAGGCCAAATACGGTACAGCGCCGTATAGGCCTCCAACACATGCAGGTGCGTGTTCATGGTCTTTTTTTCGTTGGCATCTTTATCGCTCAGGCGCAGGTCATCTATCATTTGCCAATCGCGGGTAAAAGCTTCCAGATAACCGCCTTTTTGGGTATCGAAGCTGTGCTGTTCAATTTGCCGGTAAAGCGACTGTGCTAAAACCAAAACCGATTCATCCGGCACAGCCAGATAATATGCCGACAAGCCATAAATAGTAAAAGCCAGGGCGTAAATCTGTTTTTTGGTATCGGCTGGCTGGCCGGTGGCCGTAACCGACCAGTAAACCCCGCCCATGTGTTCGTCAATAAAATGCTGTTTAATATAAGCCAGCGCACGCTGTGCGGTATGTAAATACGAAGGCCTTTTTTCCAAATTATACGCAGCCGAAAAACTCCACAATATCCGCGCGTTCAGCACTGAACCTTTTAGGGCTTTGGGTACAGGCTGGTTATCGTTGGTTACTTCGCCGTAAAAGCCGCCGCCCAACTCATCTACCGTATATCTTGTCCAATAATTCAGGATATTATCCAGTTCGACTATAAAGGTATCCCGCAAAATGTTTTTTCCTGCTTTAGTCATCAGCATGTTTATCTTACTTAAATATTTTCTGCATAAAACCTTCCAGTTCCACACGCCACACTTTCCACTCGTGCCCACCGGGGGCATCATGAAACTCGTTGTTGATGCCGCGTTTTTTCAGCAAGGTTTCAATATCTAAATGGCCGGGGTAACGCGGATCGTCGGTACCACAGCCTATCCAAAGCAGTTTCAGTTTAGGGTTCAGGTAACTGGCATTAACTATATTAGGCAAGGTCTCGTCTATTTTAAAATCGATATCGCTAAGCAAACCCGCGCTAAACTCGCCCACCCAGGCAAATTTATCCAGGTTACGCAAACCCATTACAAAAGCCTGCCCACCGCCCATGGATAAGCCGGTAATAGCCCTGTTGTTTCGCCCCGGCAAAACCCGGTAGTTTTTTTCAACATAAGGGATAATATCGTTCAGCATCTCCTGCTCTAACAGTTTCATAGCTTCGGGTGTGCTGCCGCCAGCCCAGGTGCTGTTAGTGAGGCCGTTGGGCATCACAACGATCATAGGTACGGCTTTACCTTGCGCAACCAAATTTTCCAGTATCACATCGGCACTTCCGGCACGTTGTGTCCAACTGGTTTCGTCATCGCCGCCGCCGTGCTTTAATATCAGCAGGGGGTATTTTTTATTTGGCTCGGCATCATAATTTGGCGGCAGGTAAATGGTGAAACTACGGATCCGTTTCAGGGACGACGACATAAACCGCTTGGTGATCAGCGTGCCGTGCGGCACATCCTGCACCTCATCAAACCGCGCCGGTGTACCTGGCACCTCTACTATACTTTGATAGATTTGCGTACCAATTTTAATACCCGGATTGTTCATATCCGGCACTTGTACGCCATCAACATTAAACAGGTACGAGTAAATATCCGGCTGTACCGGCGCAATGGTGATGCTCCACACACCGGCGGTATCCTTAACCAGCGGCTGCGGTTTAATATTCCACTCGCCGAATAACAAACTGACAATATGCGCATTTTTTGCCCTGATCCTGAAGGTGATGCTATGATCGGCATTCACCACCGGCGAGAAAGGCGGTGCGGGCGGCCCCCACCAGTTTTTTATGCTGTAGGTATTGGCAGTGCGGTTTTGAGCGAATGCCGTATTTGTGTAAAGCAACGCCATGCAACACCATGCCAGTAAGAGGGGTGCTATGGCGAACATGGTTGAAACATGGCTGGCGGGCTTACGCACCATCGTTAGATAATGCTTAGGCAGACACCCGGTTTGTATTCTATTCTCCATTAATTCCATATTTTCAATATCATAACCTACCCTAATTCTTCCAGCCCGGCATTTTATCCAGTGTAATTACGTTAGGCGCGTTATGCACCGCCTTAATCTGATCGAGCGTGTTACCCTGAAACTCCAGCTCGCTCCAAACCATAAAGAAAGTCCACTTAGGCTGTGCCAGTAAAATTTCGGCGCTGGGGAAATGTTCGCACTCGCCAATGGCTATCGGCTTACTATCGCAGGCCTCTTGCATAATTTTATATTTCTCATCGGTGTAACCGCTTCTGTCGTATACATCCAGCGCGGCAAGGTCCCAGTACTGCGGCGCGGGTTTATAGGCCTTGGCATCATCGGCCAATGTTTTAAAATCCTGGATATCCCATACCCATATCAGGTTGGTCAGTTTCTTTTCTTTCACCATATAATCGTGCAGCATTTGGTACAATTTCAGCGTACCATCGGGCCCGGGGCGGCCGCCCCACCAAAATACGCCCTGGTTCATCTCGTGCATAGGGCGCCAAAGCACCTCCACCCCTTTTTCTTTCAGCTGTTGCAGGTAAAAGCATACTTCATCTACACGGCCTTTCCATTTTTTGTTCAGCTCGCTGCCATTGGTGGTAATCTCTTTCCATTGTTCGTCGGTTAGTTTGCTCAGTACGCCGCCTTTCCAGCCGCAGGGTTCTTCCAGCGCAGGGTTACAGGCGTGCCACATGATATTGACTACCGCGCCCTTTTTCCATTGGCGCACGGCTTCGTCAATCATCAGCTGGCGGTTGTTGATATTATCGGCCTGGAACAAAAAATCGCCGCTCCACAGGCCGGGGTAATGGCCTGATACGCTGTCGACCTTATTAGTCCAGCGTGCCGGCGTAGCGTTGGGCTCTTTATTATGCGTGCCCGCGATAGTCTGCTTGCCCGATATGCTGTTCAAATAATTCAGCACCTGAAACTTACTCTTTTTTTGTGCCTGTGCCGATGCCGTTAGCCCCGACATTAATAACAGGAGGTATATTTTTTTCATAATTGGCAAAATGTTGGTTTATTTTAATGGTTTTGATTTCGCTGTCGCGATGATCACTATTTCCTGCTTGCCCGCCAGCGAAACCTGATTAAACGTAAGCTTATTATTTTTAACGGCAAAGCTACCCGGCTTACCATACTGCATACTTACCGGAATAAGGTTTTTGGCACTGAAATATTGATTGCCGCCAGCGGATAAAATTACTGGTGTGGTCATCGTTTCATCACTTTCGTTCAGCAGGTAAATAAAGTATTTGTTGCCGCATTTTACAGCCTGGGCATGCAGCATCCCGGCTTGAATGTTCAGTGGTTCGAAACTGCCGTTGCCTGCGGCCAGCATTTCATCGCTAATGGCACGTACCGACCGAAAATACGGTTCCATATCCTGCTCATGGAAAAACTCCCACCACCAACTCATGGGCAGTATGGGTGTGGGACTAAACATCCCGAACCACAGGCCCCGTTTATAATCATAATCAGCTTCTTTAGCGTATTTAGGGTTGGCATCTTCCCAGCGGTAGCCAAATTCGCCCACTACATAAGGCTTGCCATAGGTTTGGATATAATCGCCGTAAATGGCCGGGATCTTTTCGGTATGCTTATAAATATGTTTTTGATTAAAATCCAGGTAGGCAATGGAGTTCATCCCTGCAATATCCCGGTGCGAAATGCTGGTGGTGACCAGGTGTTTATAAGGGTCAATATCCTTCAAATACCGCGACATCTCATCGTGCCAGTTAGTTACATATATATGCGGGATCAGCACACTGTCGCTCTTATTAAATACACCGTTATCTATTTCATTAAAAAATTCCCAGGCCGCTATATTGGTGCTATACCCCCAGCGGGCCACCAGGTAACGCAGCTTGTTTTTATATTTATCCATGCTGGTTTGGCTGTAAAACCATTCGGGGCGTTTGCCGCTATTCATATCCAGGGTTAGCATCATATACAGGTGCAGCGAATCGCACAGGTGCAGCAGTTCTTCCATGCGTTTAATGCCGCTGGGGTTAAAATATTCGGTGGTGTTGCTGTAGCGCTTAGGGTTGTTTACACGCTGATAATCGAGCGGCAGGTTCCAGGGGCACATCCAGGTGCGGAAGAAGTTGGCCCCGTTTTTAGCCAAAGGCGGCAATAACAGATCGTAAGTATATTTAGGATTTTCGTTTGCCCGCGCCTCCCAGCCTACATTTTCGCCTATGCCACGGAATAGGTCACCGTTATCGAACTTAAAAGTGTACAAACCATTTTTATGCAAAAAGCCCTGCTTTTTACCTGGCAGCGAAACGAATGCCCCATCTTGCGATTGTTCTGATTTACCCTTAACAACCATGTGAAAATGATACGTGTATTTACCTTGTTCCTGCGGGGCGAAGCGGGCCTTCCAGTTGCCCGCACTGTCAAAATAACAAGGCAAAGTAACCGGGTTGCCCGATGGCGCGGTCATCACCAAATCAAGCGTTACTTCTTTTTGATCGTAAGGATTAGCAAACACATTGCTGATGCTGATATCCCATTCGGCCTTTTCATATTCGGTTACGGTTTTATTCAGCAACTTATAACCTGTCAGCGCTGATTGCCCGTACGAAGAAAGAGTGATCATCAGCGCCAAAAAATATCCCGGCAAATGTTTAACTAAGCTATTCATATTTAGGGTACCCATTTGTTTTTGAAACTAAACCGGCGGGATTAAGCACACCGTGTCAGTTTATAATTGATATCCCAAAACTAAAGCAAGCGCCATTATCTTATTAATAGTATTTTAACAAATAATCATATTAATCATTTACACCTAAAAATAACCAATCAATACAATTACAACATTTTATAATATTAATTTACCACAACCGCAGGTAAATTAAGTCATACAAACAATCAAACCTTTTAAATACAGCCAATTGACAGTAAAAAATATTTTTATTTATCTAATTTTATTTTAACATTGTATCCTGTAAACCAATTAACAGACCGCCGGCCGTATTTTTAAAAAGGCGGAAACCAAGTAGTATTATTTTAACTAATCAGCATACTTAGCAATGGACATTGTAAGAGAAATTACGCCACTGACGCAAAACGACTGTTTCACTATTTTTTCGAGAGAAAAAAAAGAGTTTGATTTTCCGCTGCACAATCACGAGGATATGGAACTGAACCTTATCCTTGATGCGGGCGGTGCCCAGCGCATAGTAGGCGACCACATTGGCGAGATTGATGACCGGGAACTGGTGTGCGTTGGGTCGAACCTGGCGCACGGCTGGTTTACTCATAACTGCACCGGCACCAATATTAAGGAAGTTACTATTCAATTCCATAAAGATCTGCTTGACGAGCGCTTTCTGAAGCGTAACCAGCTTATCAACATCCGAAATATGTTCGAAAACTCTAAACGCGGCCTGCTTTTTTCAAAAAACACGGTAGATGCCATTGCGCCGCGCATCCTGGCGCTCAGCAAAAAAAGCGGGTTCGATTCTATTCTCGAACTGCTTTCTATCATTCACGACCTCTCTATCTCCAGGGATATTAAACTGCTGTCTGATTCTACCTTCACCGTCGAGCAGTTCAATTACAACAGCCGCCGCATTGAAAAAGTATTTGAGTTTATGAATAATAATTTCAGCAAGCAGATAACATTGGCCGATGTTGCCAAAATAGCCAACATGCCCGAAGCTTCATTTAGCAGATTTATTAAAAAGCGTACCGGCTACAGCTTTATAGACAGTTTGAATGAAATACGCCTTGGCCATGTAGCCCGTATGCTGATAGATACCACCCAATCTATTGCCGAAGTGGCCTTTAAATGTGGTTTTAACAATATGGCCAATTTTAACCGCACCTTTAAAAACAAAAAAGGCTATACACCTAAAGAATTCAGGGAAAACTACGTTGGCAAACGCATTTTTATTTAACCTGTAATCTTGCCATTGGTGCTTTTTGATCAAGACCGGCGTACCTGCTTATTAAGCTATGGTTAGCACGGAGATCCGGTTGTTTCTGTCACTTTTCAAAACGGCCTTATTGATTACACCGATTTTGTTACACCCTAAGCGCCCGCATAGCCAACCTTGTAAAACATTACGGCTACCCCGATATTATTTTTGAGGCCCGTACCAGCGACAGTTATACTAAGTATTATTTCACGGTATAAGTAAACGTTTTGCGTACCAGCCCGCCTTTGGTGTCCATACCCTCCAAGGTAACCTTATAATTGCCGGTTCCATCGGCATTATAAAAAGAAATACTTGCTTTGCCCTGCGCATCGGTTACCACATCCGGGTTCCAGTAGATGGTGGATCTCAGGTCGGCCATTTTGGTTTGGTCGGGGGTATCGTATGGAGGCGAGTAAAACTGCTTAACGGGGGTGTAGCCCTGCGTAGTATAGTGCTGTTTGTTGAAAGAATTGTCTATCGGGGTGGTTTCACCACCCCGTTTGGTGGTGATAATGATAACCCCGGCGCTGCCTTCCCCGCCATAGATAACCTTCGAATTTCCCGTAAGAATTTCTACGCCAGCTACATCAGCAGGAATAATGGCATTCATCATTCCCTGCGAGATTCGTGCTCCGTCAAGAATGACCAACATCGGCCTATTTCCGGTAAAGGAGGTTTCAGCACGTATCGAGTAGATGCCGCCTTTTTTCATTTCAAGGCCTGGAACTATTAATAACGCATCTGTTAAATAGGTTACATGGTCCAGCTTATCTGGCTTGAGCACATAATCTGCCGAGCCCGGGTCAATATTAGCAGAATGCGGAATCATTTTGGCCATGGTAAACTTATCCCGTTCTTTTACAGCCTTAATGGTCACTTCTTTAAGCGCTGTGGCATTTTTTATCAGCCCAAGTTTAGCCAGTTCGGTAAATTGCTGCTGGGTTTGCTTTAAATAATTATCAAGGCCAGTGCTGTTCACATAAAAAACGCTGTGATTTCCGGCATAGTTAAGTCGTGGTTTCTGATCGATGACCGTCTTCACCTGTGTGCCGTTATTGGCTTTGGTAGCTTTTACCATCACTTTGGCACTGTCGGAGATATCAAGCCCGGTGAAGACAAAATACCCCTGCTCATCAGCTACGGTATCTAACATCATTAGCCCACCGCCCGAGCGGGCAATTAAATTCACTTTAGCTTTTGGTACCGGCTTATTACCCAATGTAAGTACACTGCCGCTGATAGCCAGGCTTTGTTCAGGCTGATATTTGATGACCGGAAATTTATCAGCCAGCAGGTCGACCCAGCTGAAGCGTCGCCAGCCCTGCGTTAATAGTAACTGGTCGAGATATTTTAACCTGTCAGGATTGTTTGGGTTGAAATAATAGTTCGGTTGTTCGATATAACCTTTAATATCCGATGTGAGCAACAGGTTGGACAGGATGGTAGCCTCGTTATCTTCATTTATTGTTACCTTGTTTTCATCAGTTACCGCTACCGAAAAAGAACCTACCACGGGCTGTTGATGTGCATCGGTTACGTCCAGCCCTATATTTACTTTCCCGCGTTTGGCATATTCGGGTTTATCGGTGTTAACGTTGGCTATTAAGCCATCATTACGGTCAACAAATATCAATCTTTCGGCCACAGGCAAATTACCGGGAGAAAAAAGGGTGAACTGGATGATACCTGTCGGGAATTTATTTATAGGTATATAGCTAAGGTTAGATGCTTTATCCAGTTTAGTTTTGGCGGCAAATTGCACCACGCCGTTGCATTGTGCTATTAGGGCCACCTCGCGCCCGTCGGTAAAAGCAGGGCTGGCAGAGATACGTACAGACAGGCTGTCGCCCATACGGTTTACATTCAATACATAACCGCTTTCATCGGCTTTTGGTAGCGGGTAGCGCTTTTCAGAGCCATCCGCGCGTTTAATAATGGCGCTATAGGTTTTACCGGCAACAGGCATCAAAGCAAATACCCCCATGCCGGCATGTTCCGATTTAAATTCGGCTAAATGTTCGTTACCGCCCTCCTCAACAATATACCCGCTGATGTCCTCGCCCAGGCCATCGCGCTTTAAAGCTTTAAAGCCTATTTTGGTCCGGATGCCATTAACCAAATGCCCGCCCTCGGGGAAGAATTGAACATCGGCAACAGCGGCCAGTGCCTTGTTCTTAGTTAAAGCATCGTGGCCAATACCCCCATTAACTGTTTCTTTTAGCGCGTTTACAATGGAAATATCCCTCCTGAAAAAGTATTCGCTGCCAAAGTTCTGCATCCATTTGGTATAGGCGCAGATATGGTAGTTACCTGCCAATAGTACCGAATCGCTTAAATGTACATTACCGCTGGCCATGCCATTTATTAGAGGCAGCAGCAGGGTTTGTTTTACCGAATCGCGGGCATCCAGCAGGTCAACGTACAATATTTTGCTCCGGTCCGACAGGGTATTGCCGGCCGCATCTACCACGTAAGCCTTGAACCACATATCTTCGCCTACACTGTAATAAGGTTTATCTAAATGCAGGTGTACTTTTTCCTGCGGGGCATCATTGGTGAGTTTTTTCAGACGGGATAACAACATGTCCATCTGTTCATCAGTAGGGGTAAAAGCCAGCATGGTGACCGCTATTAATGCAGTCATTATTCCTGTTGATATATGCCGTCTTTTTGTCATCGTCTTAAATTTATTAAAAATCTATTACGGCTTTTTCGCCAAGGTGTATTCGCCCCAAAAGTCGGTTGTAGAAGTAACAATAGGCAAGTGATCCCTACCTACAGTTGCAATCCCTGGGGCAAAGGAAACAAGGGTTTGACCATCAGGCAACTTAGTTGTTGTCATCCCGAAATCAACATCTATATTAAGACCTGGCACTACCACATGGTAAGCAAACTTTATAGGGTTACCAGAAGATAATTTAAGATATTTTAAAGGTACAGCCAGCTCATAAGTGTAGATCATGCCTTTTTCGAAACCCTCCCTCGCCACTATCTTCTGATCATTATAAACCGAGATCAGGGTATCAATATCCGCCATACCCGTTGTACGGATATATTTTTCACTCTCATGCAGCTTTCTGTTCGCCACTCTTAACATCGAATCAGGATTCGCTTCCATAGCTGCCCGCTGCGTATGGGTTAAACCGCCGGCGTTACTAAAATGGATATATGGTTTGTTGCCATATCGCAGATCAAAAATAGGGTAGGTAATAGAAACAGCATCTTTATCTGTCTTTTTGCCTGAGGGGTCAATAAGCAATATTACGCCACGGTTGGTTATTTTACTTAATACATCGGGATCGCTGGCATGGATGACCATGTACAGGTTATTATCATCGTTACACAGGGTATAATAAAGATTAGTAGCGCGGTTATATGCCTCAAAATTGTTATTCCACTCGCTTGGCTTACCATCAATTTTAATATTAGCTGGCGCGCGTAAGCTGCGTTGTTGCACGTTGGGAAGCTTTTGGGCATAACTAACCCTTGTAGCAAAAGCTGCAAAAACAATTAAAATATATTTCAGGCAGGGTTTCATCTATAGTTTGTTATGGTTTTTTTGCTAGCATCAATTATTTCACAGCATAGGTAAACGTTTTTCGCACCAGGCCTGTATTGGTATCCATCCTTTCTAAAGTTACTTTATAGCTGCCTGCGC
The DNA here is from genome assembly GCA_040389105.1 of Bacteroidota bacterium. Lineage (GTDB taxonomy): Bacteria > Bacteroidota > Bacteroidia > Sphingobacteriales > Sphingobacteriaceae > Mucilaginibacter. The sequence goes on along the minus strand of JAZKAO010000020.1, from coordinate 46,169 downwards.
CACCAGCGTTATAAAAAACAATATTGGCTGGCCATGCCACCTGCATTTAATGGCGTGGTTTGCGCTTCAGCACCCCGCCAGCGGCTTCTTTAATGGTGCTGGTGAAGATGAATGCCTTTGGGTCGATATCGTGTACCAGGTTACGCAGGCGGCGTACTTCCAACCGGGTTACTATGGTAAAAACAATATCTACCGGCTGGCTGATATCAAAACTATCCTTTAAAAAGCCGCGTTCCCCTTTGTAAACTGTGATCCCCCTGCCAAGCGACATCACAAGCCGCTCCTTTATCTGCGCGCTCTCGCCCGAAATAATGGTTACGCCGGTATACTCTTCTAAACCCTCTATCACAAAACTAATAGTGCGCGATGCGGTATAATAAGTTAGTATGGAGTATAAGGCGGTTGGCAGCCCCAGTTCAATAGCCGCTATCAGGAAGATAATGATATTGATGCCTAAAATAATTTCGCTAATGGTAAAGCTAATGCGGCGGCCGGTATAAAGCGCCAGCACTTCAATGCCATCCAAAGCGCAGCCACCACGGATGGCCAGCCCTACGCCAATCCCCATAAAAACACCGCCAAAAATGGATACCAGTAATTTATCGGATGTAATTTGCGGATAATGGATAAACGACAGGCACAAGCCAAGCCCTATTACGGCAATAATGGTTTTAATAGCAAAGGCTTTATTTATTTGGAAGGCCCCCATAATAATAAAAGGGATATTAGCCAGTACAATTACGTAAGCAATATCAAAGTGATAAAGCTCATGCAATAACAGGGATATACCGGTTACGCCGCCATCAAAAAACTGGTTGGGCACCAAAAAACTTTTAAGGGCAAAGCCGCAAAACAAAATACCTGCAATAATATAAACGGTATCAATAAGCCAATGGGGTAATTGCAATCCTTTCACGTTAGTAGATTAATTATTTATTTGTGCTTTTATTTTTGCTAAGTTAATGTCTTTTTGCACCTGGCGCGCGTTAATTGCTGTTTGGGTAAAATAATGATGGTTTTCCATAAATTTCACCTGTGCAAAATCCCATTCGCGCTTGTTGCTCACCTTGCCTGTAAACAAAAGCTCATTATAAAGTTTATTACCGATCTCATCAAAATCAAGCCGGCCCAGGTAATCCAGGTCGGCATCGGCCAATATTTGCTCCAGGTGATTGTGGGGCGTTTGCGGTATCCTGGTAGCACGGATCAATCCGCATATCGTAACAATTTCGTCTGCACTGTATCCAAATCCCGGCAAGGTTTCTGTTGCTATCCGGCACGATTCTTCTTCATGTCCTTCGGGGCCTACTAAAAAACCTGTATCATGATACCATGCCGCGGTAAGCAGCAGTTGCATTTGTTCGGGGCCAATGTTTTCCTGCAAGGCTAAACGCTCGGCCGCGCGGTAAACATCAAGTGTATGATTAACCTGGTGATAGGTAAAGTGCGCCGGCAGCTGGTTACGTAATTTGTTTAAAATAAAATCGCCAGCTTGTTCAAACTGCATATCATACCCTGTTTTACCGGGCTAATATATTAAATGTTTTTATAAGCCATAAATACACCTGCCACTTTCGTTTAACCAAATGATGCCTTCATCATCCTGTTGCCTTTAGCTTGGTTGCCGGGTAAATCATCAACATTTGTAAGCCGGGCCCAATTAGGTTTAAATAATTACCTTTACGTAAACACAATTTTATATAGCATGGATATTTTTTATTTCCTGGCAACCTTTTTACTCATCATGCGCTTGAAAAAAGTGCTGCGCCTTTCTCCCACATTTTATAAATGGAAAAACCTGCTTAATTATGGCAGCTGGGGCGTAATGGTTTTATACGCTGTGCAGCAAAATTATTTTGATGGCGTAACTAACGATATTATAGGCAGCCTTGTGCTGATAGGCGTATTAGCATTTATTGATAAGGAACCCGATTTTAAGCTTTTTCAATTTTATATCCAGGCGCATTACCCCCTTGTGGCTGTTGGTATAATTAATGTATTAACCCGCTTAATAGCGCCCGACTTTCACGATAAGTGGAACAACTACTTTATGTTTGCCATTTTGGGCAGCTTTGCCTGGATATACGCGCGTTGGGCTAACTCAAAAAAACAACAGGAAGAGTTAAAAATCGCCACCTTGCGCAACACCGAGTTGGATAGGTTGGTGGCCGAACGCACAGCCGAATTAACTAATCAAAAAAACGAGTTGCAGGAAACTGTAAAACTACTGCAAGCTACCCAGGCACAATTGATACAGCAGGAAAAATTAGCATCGCTGGGGGAATTGACCGCAGGCATAGCGCACGAGATACAAAACCCGTTAAACTTTGTCAACAACTTCTCTGAAGTTAGTATGGAACTGATAGATGAGATGGAGGAGGAATTAAACAAGGGCGATAAGGACGAAGCCATGGCCATAGCCGGCGATATTAAGCAAAACTTGGAGAAGATCATCCACCATGGTAAACGCGCCGATGGCATTGTTAAAGGCATGTTGCAGCATAGCCGGGCCAGCAGCGATACCAAGGAGCCAACCAATATCAACACCCTGGCCGACGAGTATTTTCGCCTGGCTTACCATGGGCTGCGGGCTAAGGATAAAACATTTAATGCAGATTTGCTGACCCACTATGCCGATAACCTGCCCATGCTAAATATTGTGCCGCAGGATGTAGGCCGGGTACTGCTTAACCTGTTTACCAATGCCTTTTATGCCGTGCATCAAAAAAGGAAAACAGCAGGGGCCGATTATAAACCCGCGGTTGATGTAAGTACAAGCGCTATCCCGGGGAACATTGTTATTAAAGTAAAAGATAATGGTACCGGTATACCCGAAGCGATAAGGGAGAAAATTATACAGCCCTTTTTTACCACCAAGCCAACGGGCGAGGGTACGGGTTTAGGTCTCTCGTTAAGTTACGATATTGTGGTGAAAGGGCATGGAGGTAAAATAACTATTGAAAGCAGCGAGGGCGAGGGTTCAGTATTTATTGTGAGTTTGCCTAATAAATTATAATCTGATATGAGAAACCTATTTAAGCCGCTTTGCCTCTTGTTAATACTGTTAGTATCAGACAGATTGTGGGCGCAGAATTGTAACGACTGCGATGTTGATTCGTTGTATAAACAGGTAAGCCTGAAAAAAACTGACACCGAAAAAGTGAAGGTGCTGGAACAGGTAATTCTTAACTACCGTGGGATAGGTTTAAAAATTGATACCATAATAGGCCAACTCATTGCGCTTAATACGAAAACCAAGACCGTAGACCCGGCACCATATATCGCTTATCGCGAGGCGATATCCTTAATTCAAAAACAGGAAACTCAATTAGCTTTAGATAAATATAAAGTGGCGATAACCGGATTTGACAAGGATAAAAAAGAGATCGAAAATTTACTTTCCATGGTAAGGCTACTATATAACGTGCTAAACAAACAGGAGGAGCGCTACCAATTTTACCATGAGAAATTGAATTACTACCTTATTAACGGCCCTGTAAAAAATACAGCAGCCTGTTATCATGGTTTAGGTGGGTATTATGTTTATAAAGGGAATTATGATCTGGCTATATCTAACTATCTAAAAGCCGCTGAGGTTTACAAGACATTTTCATACGGCCGGTATATCAATGACTTGCAAGTAGTAGGTGTGCAATATGCAGCCTGGGGGAATTTTGAAAAAGCATCCTATTACCTAAGCAAAAGTCTGCCATATTTGCGAACCCACAGTAGTACTTTGGGGGCGACCACTTTTGCGCTAATGGCGTTATCCAATATTAATTTAAAACATAAAAATTATCAAAAAGCACTGGCCTATGCAGATGAGGCTATAAAAGATTTGTCTGCTAAGCCTGCTAATCGCGATTACGCCATGGCAACCTTGCAAAAGGGTTTTATTTATTTAAGCCTGCATAAAGCAACAATGGCCTATCCTTATTTGGTGCGCGCAAAAAGTGTTAGCGATACCGTAGCAGGTGGCGACAAGCTGTTAAATCAAAACGGAGCGCTGGAAACCGATTTTGCCTGGCACCTTTACTACAAGGAGATAGGTAAACAGCCGGAGGCGGAGGCATCATTATTAGCTGCTTACAAAAAAGCCGTTGATGAAAGATCTAACGACGATCAATTGAAGTATTTGAAGGAATTGTCTCAATGGTTTGCCGCTAAGAAAAGCAGTAGTGAGGCCAAATTATATTTCGAAAAGTATTTTACCCTGAATGATAGTATGCAAAGTGAGCAAGGTTCAGCAAAAATTGCACGCTATGAAAATGAACAGAAAGAGCACCAACAGGCCGAGAACATTAATAATTTAAGGCAGGAAAGGGCTGTACAGGCAGCGGTGATTAATAAAAGCCATATCATAACCATCGTTTCGTTAGTGGCCCTGTTATTAATTAGTGGTGCGCTGTTTTTTATTTACCGGCAACTGCAAATAAATAAAAAAATATTAGTCACGTTGCAAAAAACCCAAACCCAACTGATCCAGTCCGAAAAAATGGCTTCGTTAGGCGAACTGACGGCAGGCATAGCACACGAAATACAAAACCCGCTAAATTTTGTTAACAATTTCTCAGAAGTGAACGCCGAACTGATCGATGAGATGCAGGAGGAAATTGATAAAGGCGATTTTGAGGAAGTTAAGGCCATCGCAAACGATATTAAAGAAAATCAACTAAAGATCAATCATCACGGTAAACGTGCCGATTTTATTGTGAAAGGCATGCTGCAACACAGCCGCACCAGCAGCGGCGAGCGGCAGCTAACCAATATCAATGTATTGGCCGATGAATTTTTAAAACTATCCTACCACGGTTTACGTGCCAAGGACAAAAACTTCAATGCCGAACTCATTACCAACTTTGATGAAACACTGCCCAAATTAAACATCGTACAACAGGATATCGGGCGAGTGTTACTTAACCTGTTTAACAATGCCTTTTACGCGGTTAATGAAAAGAAAAAAACAGCCGGTGCGGATTACGCGCCACAGGTGACCATAACAACTTTTGCTCCCCCTTCAGGGGGCTGGGGGGCTTCAGTTCGTGATAATGGCATTGGCATTCCGGATGCTATAAAAGATAAAATTATGCAGCCCTTTTTCACAACCAAGCCAACGGGCGAGGGCACTGGTTTAGGCCTGTCTTTAAGTTATGATATTGTTGTAAAAGGGCATGACGGAAGCATAAGTGTAGATACTAAAGAAGATGAGTTTACAGAGTTTACAGTTGCGCTGCCTTTAAAATAGCGATTATGAAATATTACCTCAAGTTAGCGCTTTTGTTTTTTTTACCCGCAATTGCTTTTGCGCAACCATCGCAGGTTTTTAATTTAAACCGGTTGACGAAAAATGATACACTGTTGAGCGGATGGAAATTCCATGCCGGTGATAACCTGGGCTGGCGGAAGCCCGCAATTAACGATAATAAATGGCAAACTGTTAACCCGAGTGTTGACGTGTCGGGCTTTAAGCCTTTAAAAGATGCCGGGACAGGCTGGCTGCGTTTGCATATAAAGGTCGATAGCGCTTTGGGTGGGCATGTCCTGGCTTTACGGATCTCCCAGGTTACCGCCTCGGAGGTCTACCTGAATGGACAATTGATAGGCCGTTATGGCTATGTAAGTAGCGACGGTAAAAGTACAGTCGGTTATGTAACATCAAAAAAACCTTTCATTATAAAATTGATTCCCGGACACGAGAATGTTATTGCTGTAAGATTGGGGTATCAACGCGGTTTACCCTATATATCGTCGCTTTTTGAACCTTTGTACGCCTTCGCAGCGTACATCAATGATTACCCGTCTGCTGTGGCAAATTATAATGCGTATGAGGAAAATCTTAAAGGTTTTGTACTTATTTTTTCATTGTTCGGCGGCGCTGTACTCATCGTTTTCTTTACTCATATTGTCTATTTTTTGTTCGATCGCAGGAATAAACTCAATTTGTATTACGCGCTTTTTTGCCTGCTGATATGTTACATCACACTGCCAAACGAGTTGTTCGGGATGAATCGCTTTGGTGAGTTGGCAAGCCAAATGTGGGTAGAATATGCCGAAGGATCAGGTTTTGTGATCGGCATGTTATTTCTGTTGCTAACGGTTTATGCCATGTGTGGCTATCCGCACCGGAAGATTTTTACCGGGCTTGCTTTTATTGGGGGGGGCGCCATTATTTATATGTTTTTCGGGGGGACGACAGGTTTTTTCATCAGTACAAGTCTTATACCCATACTTTTTATGTTTGAAGCAGTACATGTTTGTATATGGGCTATTAAGCAGCAAAGAAAAGATGCGCGATACACCCTGTTGGGAGTTGTGTCATTTGTTACGCTGGTAGCTATAAGCGCTCAGTTAGACCAAAGCACTTTTATGGCCCAGCTTCTTTGGGGCGCAGGAGTAGTTTGCTTCCCCCTCGGAATGTCGTTTTACCTCGGCATACAAGGTTCCATTACCAACAAAAAAATGACGCATATGCTCGGGGAAGTTCAAACGCTATCGGCGAGGAGTCTTAGCCAGGAAATTGAAAAGCAGCAAATACTTGCCACCCAGAATGAGACGCTGGAGTACCAGGTAGCCGAACGCACGGCAGAACTAAATCAGTCGCTGGTGGAACTGAAGCTAGCCCAAACCCAACTCATCCAATCCGAAAAAATGGCATCGCTGGGTGAGTTGACCGCAGGCATAGCGCACGAGATCCAAAACCCGCTAAACTTTGTCAATAACTTTAGCGAGGTGAGTGTAGAGTTATTGCAGGAACTGAAAGAGGAAGCCGAAGCCGGGCATACCGAAGATGTTTTAGCAATCGCTGATGATCTGACGCAGAACCTGCAAAAGATAAATCAGCACGGCAAACGCGCCGATAATATTGTAAAAGGGATGTTACAGCACAGCCGCACCAGTACCGGCGAAAAACAACCGACCAATATCAACTTATTGGCCGATGAGTTTTTGAAACTCAGCTATCATGGCCTACGGGCCAAGGATAAAAACTTCAACGCCGAATTGGTGACCAATTTTGATGAGAATCTGCCCAAAGTAAATATAGTGCAACAGGATATGGGCCGGGTGCTGCTTAACCTGTTTAATAACGCTTTTTACGCGGTAAACCAAAAAAAGAAAACGGCAGGGACGGATTATAAGCCAACGGTGGAGGTAACTACTTTCGCTCCCCCTTCAGGGGGCTGCGGGGTTAAGGTTAAAGATAACGGCATCGGCATGCCTGATGCTATTAAAGATAAAATCATGCAGCCCTTTTTTACCACCAAGCCCACCGGCGAAGGTACGGGCCTGGGCTTATCTTTAAGTTATGATATAGTGGTGAAGGGCCACGGCGGAAAAATAGAGGTATTTAGCGAAGAAGGCGTGTATACGGAATTTGTTATTTCATTATTTGTATAAGTTTAAAAGCGGTATATTTAAAGCCCTATGAAAATATTAGTAGTTGACGACGAGGCCGACGTGCAGCCATTGTTTTTGCAGCGTTTTCGTAAAGAAATACGCGACCATCAACTGGAGTTTGACTTTGCCTTATCGGGCGAAGAAGCACTTGTTTATTTAGAGGAAAAACACTCGGAAGTAGTATTAATTTTGTCGGATATTAATATGCCCGGGATGAGCGGCATTGATCTGCTATCGCGCATCAGGCACCAGTATGATGCCCCGCCGCCGGTTGTAATGATGATTACCGCTTACGGCGACGAGGAAAACCACAGGCAGGCTATGCAAAATGGCGCTAACGATTTTTTAACTAAGCCGCTTGATTTTAATTTATTAAAAGAAAAACTTAAAACCTTAGGAGCATAATGGCCAAAATATTAGTGGTTGATGATGAGATTGATCTGGAACTGCTGGTAAAACAAAAGTTCAGGCGCAAGATCAGGGAAAATATTTACGAGTTCATCTTCGCGCATAATGGCGAAGAAGCGCTTGAAAAAGTGAAGGAACATGCCGATCTGGATATCATCCTGAGTGATATTAACATGCCTGTAATGGACGGGCTTACCTTACTAAGCCGTTTACCCGAAGCTAACCCCATGATAAAGGCCATAGTAGTATCGGCTTATGGCGATATGCAAAACATACGTACTGCCATGAACCGGGGTGCTTTTGATTTTGTGGTGAAACCTGTTGATTTTGATGACCTTGACCTTACGATGGAAAAAACCATCACCCATGTTAAGCAATTACAGGATACCATTAGGGCTATTAAGGAAAACAACATCCTTAAAATGTATGTGGACGAGAATGTGCTGAACTTTATGACCCACAAGGAGTTTGAAGGCAGCCTGTTAAAAAACGAACTACTGGAAGCTACCGTAGTGTTTTTTGATGTATGCGGCTTTACTTCCATTACCGAGCAGGCACCCGCAAACGAGGTGGTAAACTTATTGAACGGATTATTTGACAAAATTGTACAGGAAATTATAGCCCAGGGCGGGCATGTAGATAAGTTTATGGGCGACGCCGTGATGGCCGTTTTCCGTGGCAATTTTCACCTCGACCGTGCTATCGACGCTGCCTTGGCAGCAAGGGAGCAAATAAGCAGTGTTCAACCGTTTATTGTTGGCGATAAAACATATCAGCCGCAAATCTCTATCGGTATCAACTCGGGCGAAATGATCTCGGGTAATATCGGCTCGGCATCGTTAAAACGGCTGGATTATACCGTAATAGGCGATGTTGTTAATTCGGCCCAGCGGCTGCAAGCCACTGCAAAGGCAGGCGAAATTGTTGTAAACGAAGAAACCTACCACAAGGCAAAGGAATCTTTCAGCTTCGAGAAAATAGGCGAGGTGTCCTTAAAAAACAAAGCCAAACCTGTTGTTATTTACAAAGTAATAGAATAAGGATGAATCATCTAAATACCAGGTAAGCCCGATCCTGTTAAATCCTAAATAAACAAAGCCACTTAGTAAAACCTAAGTGGCTTTGTTTATTTAAACCCTTGCTAATTTTATCCAGGTCCCATTTATCGCCAAAATCTAAAAAGAAAAAAAAATAACCGCAAACTATTGCGCAAGTAAATACTTGCACTTATATTTGCAAGCACTTACTTGCATAAACATGAAAGCCAGACGAGATGTATACCAGGCCATAGCCGACCCAACCCGCAGGGCTATTATTAATATGATTGCCGCGCAGCCTCAAAATGTGAATGCTATTGCCGATAATTTTGAGATGACCCGCCAGGCTATATCACTGCATGTAAAAATACTGACCGACTGCGGCCTTATACAGGTAAAAAAACAAGGGCGCGAGCATTTTTGCGAGGCGCGTTTAGATCAGCTTAGCGAGGTAGCCGTATGGGTTGATCAGTACAAGCAGCATTGGGAAAATAAATTAGACAGTTTAGAAAAATATATAGATCAATTAAAAAGAGAACGAAATGGAAATCACTAATGATACCAAGGACAGGGAACTACGCTTATCGCGGGTTTTGGATGCACCTGTAGAACTGGTTTGGGAAGTTTGGACACAACCCCAACATATTGCTAAATGGTGGGGCCCTAATGGCTTCACAAATACCATAACCACTATGGATATGGTTCCCGGCGGCGAATGGAACTTGGTAATGCATGGCCCCGACGGAACGGATTACCCTAACCGGAGCGTCTTTAAGGAAATAATTCCGTTTAAACGGATTGTTTACGAGCATGCTTCCTATCCAAACATACTGGCAACTATCGATTTTGAGGCGCAGGGCAATCAAACATTAATTAAATGGCACATGCTTTTTGAAACTGCCGAACAATTTATAGCAGTAGTGAAAAAACATAATGCAGCCGAGGGGCAAAAGCAAAATGTAGAGAAGCTGGCAGTTTACTTAGCCGGGCTTAAATAATCGTATTAGGATTTATTTGATAAACGTAAAGCAATTAATATGGAAACGTTAAAAATAGCGGGTTATGCCCCGGTAAATGGCCTTAATATGTATTACGAGGTATATGGCGATGGCGATATGCCCCTGGTGCTGATCCACGGTGGCGGTTCTACCATCCAGGTTACCTTTGGCAACATCCTGCCATTATTAACCAATCATGGTAAACTGATTGCGGTTGAACTGCAAGCCCATGGCCGCACAAGCGACAGGGATGCCCCCGAAAGCTTTGAGCAGGATGCCGACGATGTGGCTGGTTTGTTAAAGTATCTTAATATCCCTAAGGCCAACTTTTGGGGCTTTAGCAATGGCGGCAGCACAACAATGCAAATAGCCATAAGGCACGCAGGTATAGTTAATAAAATAGTAGTTGATGCCGGGGCTTACCGGCGGGACGGTTTTATCCCCGGCTTTTTTGATGGCATGCAGAACGTAACCCTGGCCGATATGCCTTTGCCGCTGCAAGAAGCCTTTTTAAAGGTAACACCTAACCAGGATGGTTTGCAGGTAATGTTTAACAAGGATAAAGAGCGGATGATTACTTTTAAGGATTGGCCCGATGCCCATCTGCAAGGTATTGCTGCGCCAACGCTGTTTATAGCAGCCCATAACGATGTAGTTATCACCGAGCATACACTAAAAATGACACGCCTGATACCAGGTGCCAAACTGGCCATACTGCCGGGCGTACATGGCTCGTACATTGGCGAGGCCTGTAACTTTAACCCGGGCAGCAAAATGCCCGCGTTAACAGCCATATTAGTTGAAGAATTTTTAAGGGGATAATACCCGTTTTGGGGGCCACAAATAAATTAATATAAACTTTAAGGCCACTGCATTGTTTATAGCATTGTGTTGATTATAAATACATTATAGTCGATTTATTAAATGCATTAAACTATGAAAACGAAATTATCGATACTATTAATACTAATTGCGGCCATGGTAGCACCGGCTTGCGTTAGTAATAAAAAGTATGCCGAACTGCAAAGCAACTACACGCAGTTACAAAATGATACGCGCGATTTGAATGTGAAATATCAAACCAGCCAGCAAGCGCTTACAGGTGCAACTACCCGGGTAAAAAGCCTGGAAGAACAGATAGCGGCCGAACGGTCAAACTCGGCACAATTGCAGGCCGCGTTAAATAAATGCTTATCGGGCAATAACCAGGGAGGTATTAATATCTCCAAACTATCCGACGAGATCAGCGCATCAAACAAATACATTAAACACCTGGTAGAAACCAAAAACAAAAGCGATTCGCTTAATATGGTTTTAACTAACAACCTTACCCGCTCGCTTAGCCGCGATGAAATGAAGGATGTGGATGTACAAGTATTAAAAGGTGTGGTTTATATTTCCTTGTCGGATAATATGCTGTACAAATCGGGTAGTTATGAAATATCTGATAAGGCCGGAGCAACCTTAAGTAAAATAGCCAAAATTATTACCGATTACTCGGGCTACGATGTGCTGATAGAGGGTAATACCGATAATGTGCCTATTAAGCAAACCAATATCCGTAACAACTGGGATTTGAGCGCGCTAAGGGCATCATCGGTAGTGCAGGCCTTACAAACCAATTACGCGGTCGATCCTAAGCGTTTAACAGCTGGTGGCCGCGGCGAATATAATCCGGTTGCCGATAACCTTACCGATGCCGGTAAGGTTAAAAACAGGCGCACACAAATTATCATCACCCCTAAGCTCGATCAGTTTATGGACCTGATAGGTAAAGCGCCCGAAACCCCTAAGCAATAAAAAATTATCATCACCCCTAAGCTCGATCAGTTTATGGACCTGATAGGTAAAGCGCCCGAAACCCCTAAGCAATAAATTTTAGTATGTTTTTTTGGCAAAGCCGCCTGATCGCAAGTTCAGGCGGCTTTGCTGTTTACAAAACAACCAGCATACACACCATGACGGCGAATTAAAACACCTTATTTATCTTAGTTTCCGGAAACCACAATACAACCCGCAACCACGGGATAAACCATTTTATTGTAACCTGTTATGCACACTAACCGACGCAAATTTCTGGCTACTGCCGCTTTGGGCGGGATGGCCGCCGCGCTGCCCTTTTCATCGCAAGCATCAGTATCTTCCGGCATGGCCGAACCCGATTATACCAAGTTGGACGAGGCCATGAACCGTCCTGTTTTTAAGCGCGAATTGTTTAAGCAGCCGGTTATTATTGATACTATTGAACTGCTGCGCTATAAAAATACTTTCCTGTGCCGGGTACGATCGAAGGATGGGGCCGAGGGTATTTCGGTTGGTAATAGTTTGCAAATGAAGTACCTGTACCCCGTGTTTCAAAACCGGGTAAGGCCTTATTTTTTAGGTAAGGATGCCCGCAACCTGGAGGCATTGCTTGATGAAGTTTATGTGTACGATAGCAATTATAAGCTACAAGGCATAGCCCTTTGGAACCCGCTGGGCACGCTGGAGTTTGCCATTTTAGATATGATGGGCCGCATAGCCAATAAATCGATAGGGCAATTAATAGGTGACATCCATCATAAAGAAATAGCCGTTTACCAGGCCAATAGCGAAAGGGATATTACTGCCGAGTTAACTATTGAGCATCTGCAAAAGCAATTGTCAGAATCGAAGGCAAAGGCCATTAAATTTAAATTAGGCGGCCGCATGAGCCATGCCGAATACCCGCCAAAGCGGTCGGAGTTATTGATCCCCATGGTACGTAAAACCTTTGGCGATGATATGGTGATATCGGCCGATGCCAATGGATCGTATGATGTGAAGGAGGCTATCCGCATTGGTAAGATCATGCAGGACTATAAATACGATTTTTACGAAGAGCCCGTTCCCTTTGATTGGTACGAAGAAACCCGGCAGGTAGCGCAAGCGCTGAAGATCCCCATAGCCGGCGGCGAGCAGGAACCAAGTATGCATAACTTCCGCTGGCTGATAGCTACCGATGCATTAAAGGTGGTACAGCAGGACCAGTTTTACTTTGGCGGTATGATCCGGTCGATGAAGGTAGCGCGCATGGCGCAGGCCACCGGTAAAGTTTGCACGCCGCATACCACCGGCGATGGCTTTGGCTATGTATACCTGGCGCACTTTATATCGGCCATACCCAATGCAGGGCGCTTCCACGAGTTTAAGGATCTGAGTAAGGATTTGCCCTTTGCGTGCAAAACATCATCGCTGAAAAGCGAGAACGGTGTGGTAACGATTCCGCAAGGGCCGGGGCTGGGTGTAGATATCGACCCCGATTATATTAAAAAGCACGAAGTGGTAACAGGCTGATGCAATTTATAGCGTTTCCTTCTTCCTTTTACCGGCCTTTTGCAAGTTCCCGGCTGCTTTAAACTGCACCATACGGGTAATCAACTCAACCGGCAGCGGCTTATCCAGCGGAAATTGAACGGATCCCTTGGCATTTTTATAGCCAGCAATATCCTGCTGAAAAGCTGCTATGGCCGATGAGCCGGGATAAAAACCGATATGCCTCTCGTAGCCAGCAAACCAGGCCAGCATCATGCCATTAAATTTATACGCAGGCATGCTATAGCTAACTACCTCTACCGCGCCCGGGGCCGCTGTTATAATGGTATGCTGCATTTGCCGTAATAATTCCTGGGTCGCTTCAGGAAATGTGCCGATGTATTGCTGGTGGTTTAATGGTTTGGCCATGGCATTGGTTTTTGATACTTGAAGATAGAAAAGAAATGCCACGGCTGCAAATCGTTAACCTTGTGTGTGTACCTATATGCTGGCGCGAGGGAATGTTTAGTTTTATGATCCCCGATAAGGGCATCTGCAACCATATAAACCAGTGCGCGGTCTACATTATTAAGGGTGGTGGTTTAGTAGATGCTACGGCCGATTTATCCATTAGGTTTTCCCGGATATTTTGAGTATATTGTGGTATACCGCTTTTGTATAAGGGTGTTATTATACCATTTTATCAAGTTTTATTTTTAGCTTGTTTATAAAAACCCCATAAAAAACGTCCGGGAATAAGTGTTTTTTTGAAATAGCATATCATCCTTATAAGCTAAATTTTTAACCCGGATACAAAAAACGTATCCTATTATATTTTCAAAAAAAAGATACAGATGATAAGATCGTACAACGAGCGCGCTTAATTCAAGCATCTAACAGGTTTTTTGTTGGGATAAGCCTTTGATAGCCTTTCCAACAAATCTTTGTGGTTAAAAAACCAGCTATATTTGTCGCCATCAAATGAACGAACTGAAAAAACAACTCCACCAGCTTTGTACCACCTTTGTACAGCAGCGTATGGATAACGCCCAACAGGCCATCCAATCGGCCGAGCAATCATCTACCGAGGATACCAAAAGCAGCGCCGGCGATAAATACGAAACCGGTCGCGAGATGTTGCAGCAGGAAAAAAACCGCGGCATGGCCCAATTAACCGAAGCCAATAAACTAATGATCGCCCTTAATCGCATCAGCACATCGGGAAAATCTGATAAAGTAGAGGACGGCAGCGTGGTGAAAACCAATAACGGCAACTTTTACATTGCGGTAAGTGCGGGTGTTTTAAAACTGGGCGATGAAAGTTATTTTGCTATATCATCGGCTTCGCCTATTGGCGCAAAAATGTCAGGCTGTAAAGCTGGTGATGAGTTTGGGTTGAATGGTAAAGGATATCAAGTTTTAGAGGTTGTATAAGCGGGCTTGCAATCTCCTCCATTTGTCACAATATCTTCCAGGCTTCCCGTCTTTCCAACTTCCGGACTTTCCCTTACTCATTCCATTTGCAATTTACAGCCCTATTGCGCATCTTTGTGGTGCTTATAGAGAAAGACGGAGGGATTAGACCCTGCGATGTCTTAGCAACCTGTACTTACAAGGTGCTACATTCTACTCATCAGCCGAAAGGCAATGGGACAGATAAGCGAAAGTCAACCACCACCCGACTTTTCGATATAAGCATTTTTGTAATGATTCCACAGATTTGAGAATTGATTTCACAGATTATTCGTATGTACTGCCTACGGACACATCGATGAAATCCCAACAAAGAATCGGTGAAATCATTAAAGAAAATCGGTGAAATCAAACAAATGGATATTAGAAAAGAATTAGAGAAACGCATCCTGGTTATTGACGGGGCTATGGGTACCATGATCCAACGGTACGACCTGACGGAAGAAGATTTCCGCGGGGAGCGCTTTCGCGACCATAAATCAGACCTTAAAGGCAATAACGATTTGCTGAACCTTACCCGCCCGGATGTGATAAAAGCTATCCATGCCGAATATTTAGACGCGGGCGCGGATATTATAGAAACCAATACCTTCAGCACGCAGGTGATATCGTTGGCCGATTATCACATGGAAGAACTGGCTTACGAAATGAGCTACGAGGGTGCCCGCATTGCGCGCGAGGTAGTGGACGAATATAACCTGAAAACCCCCGAAAAACTACGCTTTGTTGCCGGCGCCGTAGGGCCTACTAACCGTACCGCATCCTTATCACCCGATGTAAACGACCCGGGTTACCGTGCGGTAAATTTTGATATCCTGGCCGAGGCTTATTATACCCAGATCCGTGGCTTGGTGGATGGCGGCTCGGACCTACTTTTAATTGAAACTATATTTGATACTCTTAACGCTAAGGCGGCCCTGTTTGCCGCTAAACGATACGAAGATGAATTAAGACATACAAACCCCGCTTATAAAGGCTTACCACTAATGATATCGGGGACGATAACCGATGCATCGGGACGTACCTTGTCCGGGCAAACTGTGGAGGCTTTTTGGGATTCGGTACAGCATGCTAATCTGCTATCGGTAGGTTTGAATTGTGCCCTGGGTGCTAAAGAAATGCGCCCGCACTTAGAAGAGCTTGCGGCTAAAGCCGATGTGTATGTATCGGCTTACCCTAACGCGGGTTTACCAAACGAGTTTGGCCAATACGATGAAGTGCCGCACGAAACCGCCCATTTGATAGAGGATTTTATGCTCAATGGGATGGTAAACATAGTTGGTGGTTGTTGCGGTACCACGCCCGACCATATCCGTGCCATTGCTGAAAAAGCGGCAAAGGTAGCGCCGCGTAAAAGGCCCGAGATTGAGCCATTTATGCGCTTAAGCGGACTGGAAGCCGTTACCTTAACCCCCGAAGCCAACTTTGTGAACGTGGGCGAACGTACCAATATTACCGGCTCGCCAAAATTCAGCAAGCTAATCCTGGCCGAGGATTTTGAAGGCGCGCTAACCGTTGCCCGCCAACAGGTGGAAGGCGGTGCGCAGGTGATAGATGTGAACATGGACGAGGGCATGATCGATTCGGAAGCGACGATGGTGAAGTTTTTAAACCTGCTGGCCTCCGAACCGGATATTGCAAAGCTGCCTATCATGGTCGATTCATCAAAATGGACCGTTATTGAGGCCGGCTTGAAGTGCTTGCAGGGGAAAGGCATTGTAAACTCTATTTCCCTTAAAGAGGGCGAAGATCTGTTTAAACAATACGCCCGCAAGATACTAAGCTATGGCGCGGCTACCGTAGTAATGGCTTTTGACGAGCAGGGCCAGGCCGACAGCTTTGAACGCCGGATAGAGATCTGCAAGCGAAGTTACGATATCCTGGTGGATGAAGTAGGCTTCCCCCCGCAAGACATTATTTTTGACCCGAATATCCTGACCGTTGCAACCGGTTTAGAAGAACATAATAATTACGCGGTAGATTTTATAAAAGCTACCAAATGGATCAAAGAAAACCTGCCCTACGCTAAAGTAAGCGGCGGGGTAAGTAATATCTCGTTCTCGTTCCGCGGTAATAACCGGGTGCGCGAGGCGATGCACTCGGCCTTTTTATACCATGCCATTAAAGCGGGTATGGATATGGGCATTGTGAACGCCGGGATGCTGGAAGTTTACGAAGAGATCCCTAAAGAACTGCTGGAACTGGTAGAGGATGTATTATTGAACCGCCGCGAGGATGCTACCGAACGCCTGGTAACCTTTGCCGATACCATTAAAGGCGGTGCCGGTAAGGAGATCGTCCGCGATGAAGAATGGCGCAAAGGCACTGTGCAGGAGCGCTTATCGCACTCGCTGGTGAAGGGTATTATTGAGTATTTGGATAATGATGTAGAAGAAGCCCGCCAGGCCTACCCCAAACCCTTAGAGGTAATTGAAGGCCCCCTGATGGACGGCATGAACGTAGTAGGCGACCTGTTTGGCGCCGGAAAGATGTTTTTGCCGCAGGTGGTAAAATCGGCCCGGGTAATGAAAAAGGCCGTGGCTTATTTGCTGCCCTTTATCGAACTGGAAAAACAACGGGTGATAGATGCCGGCGAAGATAGCAGCGGCAGCCGTGCCAATGCAGGCAAGGTTTTAATGGCCACCGTAAAAGGCGATGTACATGATATTGGTAAAAATATTGTAGGCGTGGTATTGGCCTGTAACAACTTCGAGGTGATTGACCTGGGGGTGATGGTGCCCGCGCAACGCATTATTGAAGAAGCAAGAAAACAACAGGTAGATATTATTGGCCTGAGTGGTTTGATCACCCCATCGCTGGATGAGATGGTACATTTTGCCAAAGAGATGGAACGCGAAGGTTTTACCATTCCGCTGATTATTGGCGGGGCAACCACCTCACGTATCCACGCTGCGGTTAAGGTAGCGCCAAATTATTCGGGCGCTGCTATCCATGTGCTGGATGCATCGCGCAGTGTAACGGTTTGCAGCAGCCTGATGAACCGCGAAACAAGCCCAGCTTACATTCAGGGCATTAAAGATGAATACGCCAAAGCCCGCGAGGCGCACCTGAACAAAAAATCGGACAAGCGCTTTAAAACTATTGACGAGGCCCGTGCCGATAAATTCCAGATCAGCCTGGATGGGGATGTAGCACCAAAGCCTACGTTTTTAGGCACCAAAGTGATTGAAGCCTTCCCGCTGGAGGAACTGGTTCCGTATATCGATTGGACGCCTTTCTTCCACACCTGGGAGTTGAGGGGCAGCTATCCGAAAATATTTGATGATAAATATGTAGGTGTTGAAGCCAAAAAATTATTTGACGACGCGCAGATGCTGCTGAATAAAATTGTAAGCGAGAAATTGCTGCAAGCTAATGGCGTTATTGGTTTTTGGCCAGCCAACAGCGTGGGCGATGATATTGAATTGTATACCGATGATACCCGCAGCCAGGTTTTAACCACCATTTACACCCTGCGCCAGCAAAACGAAAAAGTAAAAGGCGAGCCGTACTATGCCTTGTCGGATTTCATTACGCCGAAAGAAAGTGGCGTACCCGATTATTGGGGCGGCTTTGCGGTTACCGCGGGTATTGGTTGCGATGAGCTGGTTGCTAAATTTGAAGCCGATTACGACGACTATAACAGCATTATGGCCAAAGCTCTGGCCGACCGTCTGGCTGAAGCCTTTGCCGAAAAAATGCACGAACTGGTGCGTAAGGATTACTGGGGTTATAGTAAAGACGAGCAATTAGGCGCAACCGAACTGATTAAAGAGCAATACCAGGGCATCCGCCCGGCACCGGGCTATCCGGCCTGTCCGGATCATACGGAAAAGACGACCTTATTCGAGATCCTGAAAGCGGAAGACAACGCCAAAATGCACCTGACCGAAAGCCTGGCCATGACACCGGCCGCGTCGGTAAGCGGGTTCTATTTCGCGCACCCGCAGGCAAGGTATTTTGGCCTCGGTAAGATCAGCAAGGATCAGGTGGAGGATTATGCGGTACGGAAAGGTATGGCGCTGGAAGATGTAGAGAGATGGTTAGGGCCGAATTTGAATTATTAATTTTACACCATGTCATTGCGAGGTACGAAGCAATCGCACACCCAAAGAGCGGTATGCATAGTTCGCGATTGCTTCGTACCTCGCAATGACAAACTTTATAACATACGGGCAAAGCAAAAATGAAAATCACCGAACACATAAAAAACGCCAACGGCAAAACACTTTTTTCGTTTGAACTGATCCCTCCTTTAAAGGGACAGAGCATCCAGGGGATATACGATGCTATTGATCCGCTGATGGAGTTTAAGCCGCCGTTTATTGATGTGACATCGCTGCGCGAGGATTATATTTATAAGGAACACGATAACGGCCTGTTAGAAAAACTAAGCTATCGCAAGCGCCCGGGTACTATTGCCATCTGCGCTGCTATTATGAATAAGTATCATGTAGATACTGTTCCGCATTTGTTGTGCGGCGGCTTTACTAAAGATGAAACCGAGAACGGCTTGTTCGATCTGCAGTTTTTAGGTATCGAGAACGTATTGGTGCTGCGCGGCGATGCCCGCCGTGGCGATGCCTCCTTTATCCCGACCCCTAACGGGCATAACTATGCCACCGATTTGCTGCAACAAGTGGTAGATATGAATAACGGCATTTACCTGCACGAGCATAGCGAGGATAATTTGAAAACCAATTTCTGCGCGGGCATAGCCGGTTACCCCGAAAAACATTTTGAAGCCCCCAACATGAAAACCGACTTTAAGTATCTTAAACAAAAGGTAGATATGGGCGCGGAGTTTATTGTTACCCAAATGTTTTTTGATAACCAAAAGTATTTTGATTTTGTAAATAACTGCCGCGCCAATGGCATCAACGTGCCTATTATACCCGGCTTGAAGCCGCTGGCCAATAGCAAGCAATTAATTGGCCTGGCTAAAACTTTCCATATTGATATGCCCGAAGACCTTTGCGATGCGGTACATGCCTGCAAATCAGAAAAAGAGGTAAAAGACCTGGGTATTGAATGGACTATTAACCAATGTAAGGAACTGGTTAAATTCGGTGTACCTGTGCTACATTTTTACACCATGAGTAATGCCGGACCAACCAAAAGGATAGCCGAGGCAATATTTTAGCCTCCGTCCCCAAAGCGTTATTTGTGCAACAATTTATAACTAAGGTCGGCCTTTCTTTTTTATCCACACAAAACATCACTTAACTCGTTAAACCATCATGGAAAATTCAACAAAAAGTATTACAGCAGTTGCCGCCGATGAGGGTAAAACATTTTCGGTAGCAGGTGGTAATTACCGCGTGGTAATTTCGGGCAGGGAAACAGGTGGTGCCTATGCCATTATTGAGATGCTGGTACCGCCAATGGGTGGCCCCGGTCCGCATGCACATGTTGAAATACAGGAATCGTTTTATGTGCTGGATGGTGAAGTGGAGGTAAAAAGCGAAGCGGGCACTTATATTGCAAAAAAGGGTTCGTTCATAAACATCCCTACCGGTGGGCTGGTACATTGCTTTAAAAATAAATCAGACGCATTGGCCCGCTTATGGTGTACAGTAATGCCGGCCGGAATGGAAGATATGTTTGCCGAGATTGGAAAACCGGTTGAACCTGGTGTGTTTTTACCCCCGCCGGTATTAGATCCGGATGATCTGCAAAAAATGAAGATTATTGGTGAGAAATATGGTCAGCAATTTTTCCCGCCCGATTACCTGAATTAACGGCTATGTTGACAACACCAATAACGATTATAAAAGCAGTCCTACTTCTTCACTTTTATTAAATACTGCCCGTTCACAAAATTAATGTGATCAACTTTTGTGGCTTTATCTACTTCAAAAGTAATGGAGCTAATGTTTAACATCACTTCAAAATGGGTGGATTTTTGGGTAATGTTCAATACGGCCTGTGGCATGGTATAGCGCTTGTCAAACCCGGTGTTATTAGCCGTATCTTTATGAATTGCTAAAGTCTTTTCGTCTTTTAGCAATTCATTCACTTTCGCCTTAATATCAAAAACCATTACCTCCTTGTTTAAGCTAAGCGTGCGGCTATCATTATTTTTACCGCGCTGGCTGATATGCATATCACCTACACGGGTTTCCAGCGTATCGTTTTCAAATTGGTTGCCCATCATTACGTAATCGTACCCCTTTACGTTTAGCAGTTCATCGTCTGCCGGGGTAAACTGATAACTGCTAATCATCACCGGCTCGTCTATATCGCCATATTCGTAGCCCGAAAAACGGCTTAAATGCAGGTACGCTTTAAACCTTTGCAGTTTATCCCACCTATAATCGTACCGCGTGTACATCATCACTTTACCAAATCTGGGGTTTTTGATATTTGTCGCCTTGCTGTCTATGCTAAAACCGACAGGCATATAAGGTGTAATGGATGCCATATCGTGATGGGTAATCAGGTAATTCAGTGTTGCCACGGCTTTATTGGCCTCCTTGTGGTTAACTTTCATACTATCTACTGGTTGTAGTTTATCATCTTTAAAGGCATTCATCCTTTTAAAGCAATTTACCAAAATATGCTGTTGCGAATACATGGAAACCGTAAAGGCGCTTTGCGGGCCATAAACCGCCAGCAGGGTAATGATGCACAGCGATATGGGGATCAGCTTAATATTCTGCTTTTTAGCGATGAGAAAGTACGCGGTGATAAACAACAGCCAAATGGCCAGTACAACTAAAAAGTAACGGTCTTCGGTAATACCATAACGAAAAACCCTTGTGCCTATGGCCAGGAATAGCAGCACCAGTAAAGGCAGCATTAAAAAGTAAAAGCTGCGGGCGTAGGTTTTTATCCACTTATTCTCCTCCCGTTCGCGTATGGGGTAAACCAATAGTATAGATAGGATGCCAAACACGGCGTAGCCCAAAATAAGGTTTGATACCAGGCCCTTAGGCAGGTTCCATTGCAGCAGTATCTTAGTCTCATAAGCCAGTAAGATCACCACATACAGCGTAGCCAGCGGAATCAGCACATATTGCGTAAAAATCTTTAATCCTTTAGGGTAGCTATCATCGGCATCCAGCGCTTGCAGATCATCGGGCACACCCGCTAAAAAAAACAAGGTATTAAAAAGGCCAACTATACAAAACCACAATATGGCAAAACAATCCCACTCAAAATTAAAATTAAACAGAAAGTTCATAGCGCCTATAGCTGCCGATATGCCGCCAAATAATACCACGCTGTATAACACACTGGTTAAAAACCGCAGAAATAGAGCCTTGTTAAACTGCCAAAAGCCCTGCACGTGCCCCCGGTTGGTAAATGCCGCGAACGCTACCAGCAGGTGAAACGCCAAACTCAGCAAAAAGAAGCGGGTACGGTCGGCCTCGCGGGTGTAGGGATTAATCAAAACAATAAGCGCCACCGCAAATACAGCGGCTGCCAATTTTAGCAACAGGGTATTACGCCCCGATAAGTTTTTGCTGCCTGCGTATAAGGTAGCCGCCAGGCTAAGTAACAAGCCCAGGTTAGCCATCATTAACACCCTCACACTCCAGCTTTCGGCTGCGGGCCTGATGTATTGCAGTTCTATATAGCAAATGCCCGCTATGGTGCCGGTAAGGGCAAAAAGCATTTCGAAAGGGAAGCGTTTAATGACGGAGGCCGCGCTTTCGGTCAGTTTTTTGATAGATGGAAGTTTCATTGCGATTGAAATAGGTTATTAACACTAAGGTAGTGGATAATAGCATCGCCGGTATTTGTTTTTGCAGATATTTATTCACGGGATTATTCTTTCATCAGCATAATGTACACCTATTCACTTTGCACATCAATTACCTGCTTTTGTAAAATAATATTCTGCTGTTTTTACGCTTGGCCATTTAATGTAACAGCCTTTTTAAACTTTGCTTATTTGGGCTGTTTTATTGGCAGGCGGCCCGGTTTGTAAAATATTTATTCGGCAATTGTTTATCGTTGCCAGCCAATTGTTTTTAACACTTCATTACTTATATTTGCGTTCGAAAAAATGTTCATTTAAGATATAATGAGAGAAATACAATTCAGGGAAGCGCTTCGTGAAGCAATGAACGAAGAGATGCGCAACGACGATACTATTTACCTGATGGGCGAAGAGGTTGCCGAATATAACGGTGCCTACAAAGTGAGCCAGGGTATGCTGGATGAATTTGGCGCTAAGCGCGTTATTGATACACCTATATCTGAATTAGGCTTTGCCGGTATCGGTATCGGTTCGGCTATGAACGGCTTAAAGCCCATCATCGAGTTTATGACCTTTAACTTCTCGTTAGTGGCAATAGACCAGATCATTAACGGTGCGGCCAAAATGATGAGTATGAGCGGTGGCCAGTTTTCGGTGCCAATTGTATTCCGCGGCCCAACCGGTAACGCGGGTATGTTAAGCTCGCAGCACAGCCAGTGTTTCGAAAACTGGTATGCTAACTGCCCGGGCTTAAAAGTGGTTGTACCATCAAACCCGGCCGATGCTAAAGGTTTATTAAAATCGGCCATTATTGATCCCGATCCGGTTATCTTCATGGAATCGGAACTGATGTATGGCGATAAGGGTGAAGTTCCTGAAGAAACCTATTATATTGAAATTGGTAAGGCTAACATAACCAAACAAGGTACCGATGTTACTTTGGTAGGTTTTGGTAAAATTATGAAAGTGGTTAACGCCGCCGCTGCTGAACTGGAAAAAGAAGGCATCAGCGCCGAAGTAATTGATTTACGTACTGTACGCCCTATCGACTACCCAACCATTATCGAATCGGTTAAGAAAACCAACCGTTTGGTACTGGTAGAAGAAAGCTGGCCTTTAGGATCAATCGCTACCGAAATTGCCTTTAAGGTACAAAAAGATGCCTTTGATTACCTTGACGCGCCTATCCTGCGCATTATGGGTGGCGATGTGCCATTGCCTTATGCGCCTACTTTAATACAGGAATATCTGCCAAATACCGATCGCGTAATCGCGGCAGTTAAAGAGGTAATGTACGTTACTAAATAAGACCTTGATTTTTAGGATTTAGGGATTGCCCTGACTGCTATTAACATATTTGAAGGCCCCGAGACATATCGGGGCCTTTTTTTGTGGGTTTTAGTCCCCGCCTAATGCTTGCGGGCCAAAGCCAGGTGACTGCTTTGTATAGTTAGCAAACCAAAACCAATATCTTATCGTTATATTTATATATGAATAAGCTTGGGCGTTTTATCCTTGTTCTCGGTATCCTATGCAGTAGTTTTGCCACGTATGCACAGCCCGTTTTTAAGGGCGGTGGGCAAGCTTTAGAAAACTTCCTGAAAGAGCATATTATTTACCCGGAGTTTTCATCAAAAAACTGCATATCGGCCAGTATAAAAGTGAGTTTCAGGGTAGATAAAACCGGCAAGGTGACCAACGTAAAAACCAATAACGGTTTAGGTATCGATTTGGATGATGAGGCCATACGTGTAGTAAAAATGACCAGTGGTAAATGGACACTGCCTGCCGGGATTGCTGCCGCCAATTACCTGCTGCCCATCCGCTTTACACCCGATTACTCGCATTGCAGTACTGCAACCCCAATGAGTATAGAGCAGGCTATTACCCAATACAAAGCCCGGCAGGAGTTGGAGAACGCCGTAACCAATTACTACGAAAATAAATACGCCGGCAAGGCCGATACCACCAAACAAAGCTATATCGATGCCCTGAAGCAGCAATTAGGCTTTGATGATGAATTGATAGACGATGTGTTAAAACAGGCATCGGCCAAATTAAAACAAGGAGATACTGATGGCGCCTGCACCGACTGGAAGTTTATCCGCAACATTGGCAGTGATAAGGCCGATGGGTTTATCGCAAGGTATTGTAAGTAGCGCACCCCCTCCAACTCCCCCAAAGTGGGAGAGCCGAAAAGATTTTTAATGATCCCTCTCCAAACGCGAGGGCAGGGTGGGGTTTTTATTTATCTTTATCCCCTTTATGAACCAGCAAAACAACCCCTCTTATTTCAAGTGGCTTTATATCCTGATAGGCATTGCCGTGCTGGTCAATTTCAGCGCGCTGTTTGTTACTATTATTGGCCCCGATGGTACCTTTTATGCCGGCATTGCCAAAACCATGGTACAAAAGCACGACTATGTAAACCTATATGCGCAAGGCAAGGAATTTTTAGATAAACCCCACTTTCCGTTTTGGGTTACGGCTATATTTTTCGAGGTGTTTGGCTTCCAAACCTGGGCCTATAAATTGCCGGGAATCCTTTTCCTGTTGATGGCAGCGGTGTATACTTACCATTTCGCCAAAAAGCTATACAACCAGGAGACCGCCTTATGGTCGGTACTGATACTGCTGACAGCCGAACATATTATCATCTCCAATAACGATGTCCGCGCCGAGCCTTATTTAACCGGGTTAATCATCGCATCCATTTACCATTTTTATACAGCCTATACCCGTAATAATTATTGGCAGTTATTATGGGGATGCCTGTTTGCCGCGCTGGCTATTATGACCAAGGGCATGTTTGCTATCATACCCATTGGCGGCGCTATTGCCGGGCAGTTTATTATTACCAAACAGTGGCGCCAGCTTTTTCATTTGCGCTGGCTGCTGGCTATCGTGCTTACCGCCATATTTATCCTGCCCGAAATTTATTGCCTGTACCAACAGTTCGACCTGCACCCTGAGAAACTGGTTTTTGATCAGCATCATGTATCGGGCATCAAATTCTTTTTTTGGGATAGCCAGTTTGGGCGCTTTTTCAACACCGGCCCCATTAAAGGCAGCGGCGACCCTTTCTTTTTTGTGCATACACTGGCCTGGGCATTTTTACCATGGTCGCTGTTATTGTTCGCGGCTATTTATCAATCCATCAAAAAGCAAAGTAAGGATGTAAAGAACAGCCAGTGGCTTTGTTTAAGTGGTTCGCTGTTAACCTTTTTGGTGTTTTCGGCATCTAAATTCCAGTTGCCCTATTATTTAAATATTGTGTTCCCACTTTTCGCTATACAGTTGGCGGCTTACCTGTATAATTTGCAATCACCTAAAAGTAAATACGCGGTGCAAAGGGTACAATCGGTAGTGATTGTTTTAATGCTGCTGATTATTGTTGCCCTGGCTTATTTTTTCAGGCCCAACCATAGCTGGCCTATCCTGCTGCTTATCGCGTTAGTGAGTATCCTGATCATGTCCATCCCCAAACATTTGGGCATTGGCGATATCCGCAAAACCATCATCCGCTCGGTAATAGCGGCCTTTGTGGTTAATCTTTATCTTAACCTGTCGTTTTACCCGGCGTTATTGCACTATCAAGGCGGCAGCGAGGCGGCCATGTACATCAATCAGCACAATACCAGCAACTATCCGGTAGCGCAGTTCAGCAATAACTATAATTTCCCGCTCGATTTTTATATCCGGGGCAAATTAACCACTATCCAACCGGGGGGTATCGGCACTATCCCCGCAAAACCCTTTTACCTGTTTAGTAACGACGAAGGTATCCGTGGACTGGCCACCAAAGGCTGGCAGATTGAACCCGTAAAATCGTTTGATAACTATTGGATCTCGATGCTGAAGCCGAAGTTTTTGAACAGTAAAACCAGGCAGGGCGAGTTGGATACGATGCGGGTGGTGTTGGTACGTCCATAAAATATATTTGCCATTTCCTATAGCGATGGAGCGACATTGTGCGATGGAGCGAAAGAGAAATCTTATACGTTATTGCAAATTACATACGTATAAGATTTCCTATCATGCCGCTACCAGTCCACCACAATTCATCCAAATTACAGGCGTATTTCCTGTAGTCGATTCGCATTAATTACAGGGAAGGCGTTAAGCCTTCGCCTTACTTTCCTCGATAATCTGGCGATAATAGTTTTCGTATTGGGGCAGGATAAAGGCCAGGTCAAACTGTTTGGCGCGGGCCAGGGCGTTTTCCTTAAAAGTATTCAGCCGGGCTTCATCCTGTAAAATATAGATCGCCTTTTCGGCCATACCGTCTATATCGCCAATATCGCGCAGGTAACCGGTTTCGCCTTCTAAATTCAACTCGGGCAAACCGCCTACATTGGTACTAATCACCGGCACTTTGCAAGCCATAGCTTCCAGCGCGGCCAAACCAAAGCTTTCTGATTCAGACGGCATCAGGAACATATCCGATATGGATAAGATCTCCTCTACCGCATCCTGCTTACCTAAAAAGCGCACATCATCGGCCACGCCCAAATCGCGGCATAGCTGCTCGCATTCGGGGCGTTCCTGCCCATCGCCTACCATTAATAGCTTAGCCGGGATAACTTTATTAATCTGTGCAAATATCTTTACCACATCCTGCGTGCGTTTCACCTTACGGAAGTTGGACGTATGCACTAATATCTTTTCGCCATTGGGGGCTATGGCCTTTTTAAAATGGTCGCGGGGTTTCAGGGTAAAGCGCTTCAGGTCTATAAAATTATAGATCACCTTAATATCCCGGGTTATTTCAAAAAAACGATAGGTATCGTCCTTCAGGTGCTGCGATACGGCGGTTACACCATCGCTTTGGTTAATAGAGAAGGTTACTACCGGCTTGTAAGTACGGTCGTTCCCTACCAACGTAATATCCGTGCCGTGCAGAGTGGTAATTACCGGGATAGTTATGCCATAAGTAGCCAAAATTTGCTTAGCCATAAACGCCGCCGAAGCATGCGGAATGGCATAGTGTACATGCAATAGATCCAGTTGCTCGTGCCGTACCACATCAACCATGCGGCTGGCCAGGGCCAACTCATAGGGTGGGTAATCAAACAGTGGGTATTTGCTTACGGCTACCTCGTGATAAAAAAGGTTCTCCGAAAAAAAATCGAGCCGGGCGGGTTGGTTATAAGTAATGAAGTGAACATGGTGGCCATTATCAGCCAGTGCCTTGCCCAGTTCGGTTGCAACTACACCGCTGCCGCCAAATGTAGGGTAACAAACAATTCCGATTTTCATTTAAAATGGATGTAGGGTTTCTGTTAAATGCCTCCGCCCTATTAATTTACTGCGGATGCTGATACAAGTTTAACTCCAATTAATGGCAAATGTGTTAGGCCTGTGTAAAATATAAGTAACGCAATAATTTGTTACAATGGGGCAACAGTAGGGTGCCACACTGACTAATCAAGCCCGGGCGGGAATTAAAGGTTGTATGACAGATGGGAGGGTGTCACCAGGAGCGCCTGTCTGAGGGCCTGCCCACCATGGTTCTATGGTTGTTGCAGGTAGCTATAGTTTTCACCCGGAAGCCCTTTGCTGCCGGGGAAGAAGATCCGCATAAAAAAGGCGACCTGTTAAACAGGCCGCTTTCTATTAAATATCACTTTTTTTATTTACTCCCGTTGTTTTGCGCAATAGCATCAGCATCGTATTGCCAATTGCCGGTAGGGCGGCCAAATTGCACCAGTTTATCGTTATAAAAAAACAACCACGATACTTCGGGCCGGCCGTTGGCGTTAACCCCCGTAACGTATTGCAGTACTTCTACATTGCCACCCGGATATTGCTTGGCCCCTACAACCGCATCAGGTTTTTTACCAATAGCGGTTATAGCCGAGTTTTTATCCATACCGATAGCTAATTTATCCAATTGCGGCAAGCGCAATGCCGCACACGAACTGATAACCATACAAGTGAGTAAGATAAGCGCGAGTTTTAAGTGATTTTTCATGATAGTGATAAGATTAATGTATTTATATGGGTTTTGACGGGCAAATATTGCCTATAGTTTAAAGTGAAAAACAGAAAAAATATAAGTGATAGATTATCAGCCAATTTATTTTCAGGGCGTTATTTTAGGATAATTTATCTAAATTTACACCGTTACAACTTATTGTTATAGCTTATAACTATGAATTATATCATAAACGATCTTCCGACCCGCACCGCAAAGCCCCGTAATAACGGCATGACCATGGTAATGGATAAAGGGCTTAGCCTGCGCGGGGTAGAAGACCTGATTGAGACGGCCGGGGCCAATACCGATATTGTAAAACTGGGCTGGGCAACATCCTACGTTAGCCCTAATTTGGATGCCAAGTTGAAACTATATAAAGATGCCGGTATCCCCGTTTATTTTGGCGGTACACTGTTCGAGGCCTTTATTGTGCGCAACCAGTTTGACGATTATTGCCGCCTGCTGGATAAATATCAATTGGAGTTTGCCGAAGTATCCGACGGCTCTATTACTATTCCGCATGATGTAAAGTGCGAGTATATCCACAAGCTAAAAACACAGGTAACGGTAATATCCGAAGTAGGATCGAAAGACGTGCAGAAGATATTTGCCCCCTATAAATGGATCCAACTGATGAAAGCCGAACTGGAGGCTGGCAGCTGGAAGGTGATTGCCGAAGCCCGCGAAAGCGGCAACGTTGGCATCTACCGCGATTCGGGCGAGGTACGCCAGGGTTTGGTGGATGAGATCCTTACCCAGATCCCCGAAGAACAAATTATTTGGGAGGCCCCCCAAAAGCCGCAACAGGTTTGGTTTATTAAACTATTGGGTGCCAACGTAAACCTGGGCAACATAGCCCCCGCCGATATGATCCCGCTGGAAACTATCCGGCTTGGGTTAAGGAGCGATACCTTTGATCATTTCTTAAATCAGCAGTAAATGTAAAAGCCCCGTTATTCATCAGCAATAACGGGGCTTTATATTAATTGGGGCAATTAAAACGTAAAGTTACTGCCACCCATTTTAATGATTTGCAGGCTTTCGTAAACCATCTTTTTGTTGTAATCAAGGGTTAGTTCTTTGTTATTAATAAGGTCTACAATGGTACCAATAAAGCAAAACCCAGCGGTGAAAAAGTACAGTAGCCCCATTAATATTTGCCCAAGTACAAAGCGCTGTATGCCGGCACCTATAACTGTAAAACCCAACAGGGTAAATAATAAAATATCATTAGGGTTTTTTCTTTTATCGCGATATAAGTTAAAAAAATTCCTTTGTTGATTTTCATCCAAACCTGTTGTTGCCTGATGTAAGAAACCTAATTCTTCGGCGCTTATACCGGATAGCATCATGTAGGCATTTGGTTGCGTGTCCATTTTAGTTGTTGTTTTAGTGATTGTGTTTGTAATTATGATGTAAAACTAAGGTAACAATAAAGTTTTGCCAATACAATACTGGCAGAGGCAGGCAACAAGTCGGCGAACGTGGCCTTTTTAGCGGTTAATACCGCGGCTTTTATTATCTTCACCTATCCAAACTATTATTACCATGAAGTTTAAAAGCATCCTGCTGCTGTTTGCCGCCGCATTAAGCATATCTGCTGTTTTTGGCCGCCCTGCCCCCGGCACGGTAACTATTACCGGCACCATTATCCATATCAACAATAAAATGCAGGTAAGCGATGTATCGGAAATGAAGAGCCTGCGCCTGCCTAACGACGAGCGCACCTTTATCCCCGATAGCACCGGTCATTTCACAGTATCGTTTAAACTGGATAAGCCCAACTACTTTAAAATAGGCCGCAACGTGCTATACCTAAGCCCCGGCGACGACCTGAAGGTGGCCCTTGACTATAACGACCCCAACAAGGCCATAATAACCGGCCCTGGTGCCGAAGCCAATAATTATTTACGCGCGACACCTTTCCCGCACGGCGGCTCATTTTTAGAAGCAGGCAAAAACATCAGGAAAAACATCAAACAAACTATTGATACCATTTTAGTGATTGGCCATGCAAGGGAATTGGACCTGGCTCTGATTAAAAACGTATCGGCCAAATTCAGGGAGTATGAGCAGGCCCGTATTAAGGCCGATATACTGAATAGCCTGACCAATATGAACTTCTACTATCCTTATGTGCGCAAAATCCCCAAGGATTCGGTACCTGCTTTTGAGCAGGAATTTAAAAAGCAAATAGCCCCTTACCAGGCACAATACAGCAAGGGCTTTATCAGTCCCGATTATTTAAAGCTGGAGGTATATGCAGGTATCGCGGGTGATATTTTGAACAAGGACGATCAATCGCCCGCAGCAAAGCAGGTAAGGGATTGGCTGAATGCCGAGGAGGTGGCTTACAAGATACAGCACCTGGGCAGCAAGGACGAAATTATAGCCATGAAGCCGCAGGTTGATGCCATAGCAGACCAGCAATACCGCACGGTAGTTGCCGATACCTATAAAAACCTGGTGAAATTTGGTAATGGCGATAAGGCCATAGATTTTACCATGATGACGGCCGATAATAAAAAGCTGAAGCTGAGCGACTATGCCGGCAAAATTATTTTTGTAGATATATGGGCTACCTGGTGCGGCCCCTGCATTGCCGAACTACCCTACATGGAAAAGCTAAAGGAAAAGTATAAGGGTAACCCCGATGTGGTTTTCATTTCGCTATCTATCGATGATAACCGCCCGGCCTGGAAAAAGATGCTGCAAGGCATGAAAGCCGATGGCATACAAAGCATAGCCGACCGCAGCAGCCTGAACGATTATTCGGTGATTGATATCCCGCGGACGATTGTGATCAATAAGGATTTTAAAATTACCGCCATGAAAGGTAACCTGCCATCGGCCAAACAAACGGGGGTATTATTAGATGGCTTATTGGCTGGCACGGTTAAGTAAGAAAGCATTCCACGATATCAACCAAACGTGCCATCGGAACGTTTGGTGAAATTTACAAACCTTGTATAACCGCGTCGGACAGGCTTCCACACGCTTGAATGGGCGGTGGCTTACGGCAGTGGTCATTGTCATTAAATTGACTAAAATAGTGTAAACCCGATGATTTTATAATTTATTGATTATCAATTATTTGATGCAAAAAAAATTGAAATGTGTAAACTTTGTGTAAACCCTATTCTTACTGCTTTTGGGTTTGCGATTATTCCGTACCTATCCATGAGGTATGTTTTTTGGTTCCTACTGAGAGTAATAGCCCATAGGGAGGGTTTAGGGAGAGGTTTGGTCGCGATGCATGTCGTATAAACCCTGCCCTGCCACCGCACAGTCCCTCGCACCCATCCCTATGGGAGGGAACTGTCTTTTCATAGGCTTTAAGGCTGGGGGCTAATTATCCTTAAACTTCGCAATTACTTTCCGCCCTAAATCATAGGTAATGCGGAATACCTCCTGATTGCTGCCCGTGCTCTCAGGGGTTTGGTGGAAACTGAATACAAACTGCCCCTTAATGTTTTTAAACAGAAAAGGGGTATAAATGATATCCAGCCGGTTATAGGTTTTTTTAGAGAAGTACGAATCGCCGTAAATAATATGATGGCCCTGGCCGGCATAAAACTCATCGAACAGGGCTATTTTATGATAGCTTAAATAAACACTGGCCACAAAACCCTTAGGCACCTGGAAGCCATCTACACCGCGCGATCGCTCCAGCGAGATCATGGCGCCGGCTTCTACCGAAAGGGAATCGAACGTGGTTTGTTTATGGCTAAAATCCATCCCTAAACGCACCTGCGCGCCGCCGTTATCGTTAATATGGTCGGTAGGCAGCAGCACCTCGGCCCCGGCATCATGCAGTAGTAAAAAGTAGTGCGAGATATAAAAGTTGCCATCCTTTTTAGGCGTGTACTTGCCCGATGCGCCGAAAATGAATTGCTCACGATCTGTAACGGTTTGGCGGCTTACCCAATCCAGCCAAAAGGTTTCGTAACCGTGGTGGGTTTGGTAGCGGGCCAGCAAACCCTCAATATTAGGGCGGTAATAGCGCAGGGTATCGTTCAGCAAGGCGCGGGGGTAATTGCTTACCAGCCCCTCGCGCGGGAACTCGCCCGCGTTAAACTGCCATTGCGAACTGGTATGCTGAAAATAAGCCACCGGATCTACCTTGCCAAAAAATGGTTTAGCGCCAAACTCGTGCAGGCCGTTAACGCCTACCACAAAACGATTGGTGGTATCCAGGTTAAGGCCAAAATCCAACGCTACACGGGTACCCGAATAGGTGCGCGAGCGGGCTACAAATTCTTTATATTCGTGATTATCTAAAAAGCCCAGGCCGTTAAAATGTACATCAACAGTTTGTGCCATGGTTGTAGTGGCAACAACAAAAAGCAGGATGAAAGGCAGATAAAGTTTCTTGATCATATCATCAAATTATTCAACAGTAAAACTAATGGCCCGGCTGTTGCGCCCGCCGGGGAAAGGCGTTGTACGGATAGAAAAAACCAGCTGGTATTTACCCTTTACAGGCGGGGCCTTAAATACAAAATGGTAGGGTATGGTTTGATGCGGCGGTATGGTGATATTCCCAATCTCCGGCCCGAAGCGCACCGGGAAATCATTCCTTTCGTCTTTAAAAAAGCAGGCGGCTACAATTAACTCGTGCGGGTAGCCCGAGTTTTTAAAGTTAATGGGGTAGGCGTAAGGATTGCTAATAGTTAAGTTTAAAGCCATGGCTTGCCCGGGCTTAGCCTTTAGCGCGCTTTCTTTGATCCTGAAATCAACCTTTTGAAAGGTGCGCACACTATCAATCCATGCGCCATGCCAGGTGCCGCGCGCGGTTGCAAAGGTATCCAGTTGCAGGCCTTTGCCTAAAAAATCCATAATATAATAGGCGCGCTTGTGCTGCATGCTGTCTTCAATAGGCCAAAGCTCAAACTGGGTGCGGCGGTAGGCACGGTCATCGTATGCAAAACCTTTTAACGAGTTGGTATAATAGCAATATTTAGATGCCTCCTGGAAACCGCTGATCAGTATCACATAATTATCGCCCGCCCTTTGCTTTACCTGTTGCGCCCATTGGCGGTAACCATAATAGCTTTGAAAGCGGGAGCTGTTGCGGATAAAATCGGGCGGTGATATTAAGGCCGCGCGTAAGGCAAGCACCAGTATTATATTAGCCACCGCCAGCTTGCCAAACCAGGTCGGTAATTTGTCCAATTGTTTAAAGCGGATCAGCACCAGCATAGCCAGCGGCGCAAAAGCGATCAGCGTCCAGTGCGATTGCACCTCGCCTTTCAGGGTATTCAGTAAAAAGAACAGTACCGTACCAATAAAGTTAACCAGCAGGCAGCGGATAAACGAATCCTTTACCTTAATGGTAAGCGCCAGGTAAAACAAAAACCAGCCAATAAGCGGGCCAGCCATTAGTATTTGCCCGGGGAAATAAAGCAGCGTAGTAATAGGGTCATAAACATCGGCCGAGCGCTCGTACAAATGATAGTTAAGCGATGGGTAGTTATGATGCACCTGCCATAAAATGTGCGGAATGTATAATACCGCCGATAGGATGGCGATGATATAGAAGCTGCGGCGCTTTAATAATTTAATGTTTGATAGCACCGTAAAACCGATTAACAATACCCCATGGTACTTACTGTATAGCAAGCCGGCAATAATTACCGCCAGCAGCAGCGCCCATTTCAGTTTATCATCATTAATATATTTTTGGTAGATGAAGTAGAAAAGCGTGGTGAAAAAAAACAGGGGCACATCGGGCGTGGTGGTAAAGCCATAAATGTGGAAGATGAGAATGCCCGACATCACCAGTATAAACCAGCGGGCCTCGATAGCATATTGCTTCAGGATAAGCCACAGTAGATAGATGGATGTACTGCTGGCCAGAATGGTCATCAGGCGTAAGCCTAATTCGTTATGCATCACGGCATCGCCCAGGCGGATAAAAACGGCCACCATGGGCGGATGATCGTAATAGCCCCAATCCAGCAGGCGCGAGTAGATCCAGTAATAAGCCTCGTCGGGGTGCAGCTCCAGCGTGTACGACTGGATGACGTTGATGATGGTCCACAAAAGCAGGAAATACCAGATGGGCTTGTCCGATCGATTAGCGGTATTTAGTGCGTTTTCCGGCATTTAACAATGTGGCTCAAAAATTTTGGTAAAGTTATAATAAAAGCCGGTTAAGGAGATAATGCCCCCTTGCGGAAATGACATGAACGTGTTTTATGCCATCAAAAAACCGGCTGCTATTTGTACGCTAACTAAGGTTACAAACCAAACTGTTGTAAAAAATGACCGATAATAGGATGGTACAGCAAAATGGTGATCATAATGCCGCTGATGGCGCCGAAAAAGTGGGCATCGTGATTAATGGCATCGCGCGATTGTTTGGAGGCGTACCAGCAATAAACCAGGTATAATATCCCAAAAATCCAGGCCGGGATGGGGATAGGCAAAAACATAAGGTACATGCTGCTGCGCGGATCGAACAAAATACAGCTGAAAATTACCGCGCTGATAGCCCCCGAAGCACCCAGGCTATGATAGCCATAATCGTCCTTTTGCTTTATAACGGTGGGCATGTCGCTTAAAATAAGGCTGGCCATATACAGCAGGCCAAATTGCCAATGCCCCAAATACTGCTCCAGCCTAAAGGCGAAGAAGAAGTAGGACATCATGTTGAAGATCAAATGCGTCCAATCCTTATGGATAAAGCCGCTGGTAATAATGGTATAGGTCCGCTGGCCTCGGTAAACGCTGTATGGATGCAGCATCAGCCGGCCATACCATTCTTCCTTAGCAAAAACCAGCAGACTAACGCCAATGGTAACCAGGAATATCGTCCAGGCTACAGGCGTTGCAGAAAAAAGTTCTTCCATTATTTAGCAAAATCAAATTTAATGTCCGTTTGTACACGGCCCACAGGGTAACGGTTATAGGTTTGCTCGTAAAAAGGCGAGTTAACATATACCCAGTTTAATTGCGCCCTGCCGCTATTAGCCAGCTGGGGATTCTTCGCTTTTTCATCATCCAGTTTTTTACGCATCTCGGGGTGTTTCTTCAGGTAATCGGCGGCTATGTCTTCAAAAACATAGTCCGAGTAACCCTCCTTTTGCCCCAGTACCGAATCAAAAAAGTTCCATGCAAAAAACGAATCTACTCCTTCGGGTTCCAGTGTTTCCACAATATAACGGTTAAGCGACTGGTTTGTGTATACCACATAGTCGCCAGCATAAAATTTAATATTTTGGTCAACCTTGGTCAGCTTTACACCACTGTGCAGGTAATGCCCCTCGTAAGGGCGTTGGCCGTTCCTAAAATCGCCCAGGTAATACATTTGCAGGCCTACCGTAGTATCGTGCGCCAGGCGGTGCATAACCACGTTATTCAGCTTGTACAGATCGATAATTTTACCCCAGGCCTGCGGAATAACATAAGCCAGCGGTTTATCTACATTTTGGGTAACCTTATAGGTATTAAAGTATTTGATCACCTTTGTCCATGGTTTGGTACGGTCGTAATATAAACGGCTCAAGCCGCTAATATCGCTGGGTTTATGCAGGGCAGCGTATCCTTTAAAGGTAATGGTATCGTATTTGGTGGCATCCAGTTCCCAGTTCATGGCAAAGGCGGTTTGCTGTTTAACCTGCTCATCGGCTTTGTGTTTAAGTTCGCCTATTAACTGATGATCGCGCTGCACAATATCAAACAGGTTCACCATAAAATCGTAGGTGCTGTAAACACGCTTATCAAAAGGCTTTAGCATATGGGTTTCGGTAATATAGCTAATGATGTTGTGCTGGGCAGTATAACCGGTAGCGTAACGCGGGGTTTCCAAATAACTCACAATGCCCGAATCGGGGCCGCCGCCACGGCCACCCTCTACATAAGGGATCATCTCAAAACCGCTTTGCTTCATCCGCTTGTATAATTCTGGCGATAGGGTTTTGCTGGTATATTCGGCCAGGATAGGGTTTTGTTTATCTTTTTGGGTTTCAATCAGGGTCATTACGTACTGGTAATCGGCGCCATCGCTGGTGTGGTTATCCAAAAACACCTCGGGGTTCCAGGTATTTAAGATCTTCATAAAGGCAAGGGCATTGCGGCTGTCGGCTTTTATAAAATCGCGATTTAAATCCAGGTTGCGCGAGTTGCCACGGAAACCATAAGCCTCGGGGCCGTTTTGACTGATGCGGG
Source organism: Bacteroidota bacterium (assembly GCA_040389105.1). Taxonomy (GTDB): domain Bacteria; phylum Bacteroidota; class Bacteroidia; order Sphingobacteriales; family Sphingobacteriaceae; genus Mucilaginibacter. The sequence continues at coordinate 9,725 of JAZKAO010000020.1, read as the reverse complement.
ACAGGCCACGGTTCATACAGCCATCAATATTATAAACGGCAATAAAGCAAAGCACCACATCATTGGGCAACTTATTCTTCTTCAGCAGGTCGCGCACCAGCATCATACTGGCATCAATACCTTCCGGTTCGCCGGGGTGGATGCCGTTATTAATCAGCAATACCCTTTTATTTTGCTTTTTGATAAGCGCCGGGTCAAACACCTTGTTTTTTGACAGCACAATCAAGGTTAGGGGCTGGCCAATATCGGTAGTGCCGTAATTCATCAGCTTCATTTGCGGGTATTGCTTGCTGAGTTTTTGGTAATAACTAATTACCTGGCTGTAAGTAGCTGTATAGTTTTTATCCTTGCTAAGTTCGAAAGGGGTTAGCTGGGCCTGGGCGGAAAATACTACACAAGCAGCAAAAAGGATGAGTAAGGTTTTTTTCATAACAGATATGCTGATAAGATTAATAATAGTCTATATGGTTTTGAAACGGTATTGGTTTATTGATGGGGGCTTGTTCCCCACCCATCAAATTCACCATCAAATATATACCCTAATTCACACATTTCTTTGGCCCAGTTTGCAACAATATCGTCACCCTTGTTATATAAAAGATCAAATCCCCCGTATCAAAAATGCTTTTTAGGATTGCAGGTTAATTTCTTCCTGTAGCTTTTTAGGTAAGCTTTTAAAAATTAACCCGTACGAGTGGTCTATCATTTCGCGCAATTGTTTTTCGGTCAGGTTGCCATCCATGTGTACCGTATTCCAATGCACCTTGCTCATGTGGTAGCCGGGCTGCACTTCGCTGTATCGTTCACGTAGTTCAACTGCCAGTTCAGGGTCACATTTTACATTAAACTTGCTGGCATCGCCAAGGCCTATCAGCAAAAACATTTTGCCGCCGGCCTTAAAAACCAGGGTATCCTGGTCAAAAGGAAACCCTTCGGTTACGCCAGGCTTACTGATACAGTATTCGCGTAATACTTCAATATTCACGACTTGATTTATTTAGCGTATAGATTTAATATAGGATACCGAGTTGCCAAAATTGATCTTTATCCCAACAGTAATGGCCCTAAACATATCTTGCGCGTTGTTTTTAAAGTGTTTGCTCGAATCATCGTAACCATCTAAACCCTCGGCAAATGTTAAGTTATGGGTGTAGGTAATATTTAAAGCCATAAAAGGCTCGTCATCATAATTAAATATCTTAAACTCGTAACCAAACCTAACAGGTATCAGGGCGTTAATGCTGTTCGATTTGCCGGGGAAAACATAGTTAGGGTCATCTACCGCGTACCGCCTTATACTGGTGATATTATTAAATATAGCCCCTACGCCAAGGCCCATATAAAGGCCTTTAAAACGCTCCATAAAAAAATCGCCTTCATAATCCATTACCTCGCCTAATTGCAGGTCGCCATGCACGTTAATCGCCATGTAATTATTTACAAAATAACGGTGCGACGCGTCGGTAATATCATTACCGCCCGATAGTTTACCTAATTGCATTTCCAGCGCGAATGGCAAATAAGGGCTATAGTTATAATACACACCAAAATACATGCCTTTATTGGTGTCGTTTTGTTTCAGGTCCGAGTATGGCCTGGTTGTGCCATATCCGCCGCCTATGCCCCACTCCGAGTAATTGTATTGCGCCTTTACCGAAAAACCGCTAATTAAAAGGCCGATGATGAAGATTATTTTTTTCAATATGGTTGTAATGGCTATTTTTTAATCTGAATTGCTTAAATATGCTCAAAAATAAAATAACATCCTTAATGTTATAACATAATATGATGAATTTAGCTGATTTAACATTTACCGCGGATGCCCGTTTTTTACGATATGTGGTAATCGACACACAGTCGGACCCGGAATCGGCCACATGCCCTTCAACCGAAAAGCAAAAGGACCTGAGCCGCTTGCTGGTGACGGAACTGCTGGAAATGGGGGTAAATGATGCCCATTTAGATGAGCATGGCTATGTGTACGCTACCATCCCTGCTAATACCGATAAGGACGTACCTGTCATCTGTTTCTGCTCGCATGTAGATACCGCGCCCGATTGCAGCGGCAACGGCGTTAAGCCGCTGGTACACCGCAATTACAGCGGGCAGGATATTATTTTGCCCGATGACAGCACACAGGTGCTGCGGATGAGCGAACACCCCGACCTGAAGAACCAATTAGGTAACGACATCATCACCGCCAGCGGGACTACCCTTTTGGGGGCCGATAACAAAGCCGGTGTAGCCGAAATTATGGATGCCTGTTACCAGTTGATCAATCACCCTGAAATAAAGCATGGTAAAATACGGATATTGTTTACCCCCGACGAGGAAATTGGCCGCGGGGTTGACAATGTTGATATTACAAAATTAGGCGCTTACGCCGGATATACGATGGATGGCGAAAGCGCCGGCCATATAGAGAATGAAACTTTTAGCGCCGATGGCGCCAAACTAACCATTAACGGTGTGAGCGCGCATCCCGGTTTTGCTAAGGGCAATATGGAAAGCGCTATAAAAATTGCCGGGCAAATTGTGGCCGCGCTTCCCTTTAACCTATCGCCCGAGGGTACAGCCGATCAGCAAGGCTTTGTACACCCGGTTGCTATAAAGGGACATGTGGAACAGGCCGAGATCGATTTTATTATCCGCGATTTTGATGACGCTAAACTGGTAGATCATGCCGATGTGATCTGCCGTATTGCTGATAAGGTTTTGCAGCAATTCCCCGGCTCTGCCTACCAACTGGTTACCAAGCCCCAATACCGCAATATGAAACAGGTTTTGGATAAACACCCCCATATTGTGGCATACGGAATAGAAGCCATCAGGCGCGGGGGAATGGAACCGCATTTGCAAAGTATCCGTGGCGGTACAGATGGTTCGCGTTTATCGTTTATGGGCTTGCCCTGCCCCAATATTTTTGCCGGCGAGCATGCCTTTCACGGCCGGCAAGAATGGGTATCGATACAGGATATGCAAAAGGCGGTGCAAACTATTTTGCACTTATGTATGGTTTGGGAAGAGAAAGCATAAAATTGATGGCAATGAGGCACCGATACATAAGGTCAATAGTATTTATAATGATTGTCTTAGTGGTTAGCGTCGCCTGTTCTAACAACTGGAGAAGCTCAAATAAACAACCCGTTATCAAACCAGATGATCTAAGAATGGCCATCATAAATAGTATTAAAAACCCATTTGCAAAAACAGATACTTTAATTGTTGATCATCAATGGGCGTTTTGCGGCAATAGCAAGCCAGAGGAGGTCACGGTGGTGTTTGACCTAAAAATGGACAGCACTCTTTATCGCAGACAGTTATCAAACATTACAAACCAGACTATTGTACCGATAAAAGAATATGAAGCAGTAATGGATACTGTATTAAAATACAAGTTTAAGAATCAGTATCCGGAGAGTTTGTGGGATAGCTGTAGAGTTGGGAAAACAGTTGTAAGTATTCATGCTGAGCAAATTTCGCCAACCAAAGTAAAACTGTACGAGCAATATATGTTAAACGACAAAAGCCAATCGGTAACAAAAGAGTTTAATTTTACCGCAAATAGATGGACCTATCATTTAATAATGGCATCAAACAATGATGAATGATCAAGTTGCCTGCCCCCGCCACACTTTTCGCCAATCGAAATAGCCCACCAACGCTATTACAATATATACCACAAACATAAAGGCAAAGGCCTGCAGGTCTTTAACAGTGTAGATTACTACGTAAATGATATCTACAAAAACCCATATCAGCCAGTTCTCTAAAACTTTACGGGCCATTAGCACCTGTGCGGCAAGGCTTACTACGGTGCAGAAACTATCCAGATAAGGAAACGCCGGCGGCTGGTAGTTTAACCGTGCGGCAAAAGTAATAAGGGTGTAACCCAAAACCGGTGTAATAACAATAACAGCCGCTACTGTCCATAAAATTTGCTTGCGCGATATGCGTGCTACGGGGCGTTTATCATCGCTGCCCGGGCGCTTGCTCCACACGTACCAGCCATATATATTGATAATGGTGAGATAGGTGTATTGCAGCATATCGGCATATAAATACTTATTAGCCATTACATAAACGGTAATAACGGTACTGATAATAGCGATAGGCCAATTCCAGATATTATTAATGGCGGCAAGGTAAACACACAGCAAACCCGTAATAACGGCAATAACCTCCAGCCAGCTTAGCTGGTGCCACCAATCGACCAGTGACTGTATTAAATGGACCATGATTAATAGGATTAAAAGATTGAATTGATTTTTCGCATTATCCTAATTAGGGTTAAACTGATCATTTATGCGCTTATTATTGTAAACCCGTTTAAATTGTAGGCTTTTGGCACCGAAATTAATCAGTAGTCCTACCTCTTTTTGATAGGCTTCCAAATAGTTTATAGCCTGTGCTAAATGCGCATCTTCCAAACCCACAAGGGCTTTCAATTCAACCATAATGCAGTCTTCAACAAAAAAATCAACCCGTCTTGTTCCCACGGATATGCCATCATAATAAATAACCATGTGCATTTCCTTTAAAAAGGATAACCCCAGCTTCTCCATCTCAATGGCTAAACATCGCTGATAAATAACTTCTTGAAAGCCGTTACCTAAAGTGCTATGTACTTTCATGGCACATCCTATAATTTTTTCTGTCAATTCCTTATGCTTCACTGTTCTAATCGGATCAATCTTTAAATCCTTTTAATCATGGTTTTAATTTAAAAATCATTGTCTACCAAATCCGTACCCGCTTATCAGGGTCAAGCCACATTTTGTCGCCTTTTTTAATGTGGAAGGCTTCGTAAAACTCGGGCACATCGGTAAAGGGGCCATTTACACGCATAAAACCCGGCGAGTGTTCGTTGGTCAGGATCTGGCTGGATAATGCTTCCTTGCGTTCCTGGCCTAACCAACCTAAGGCATAACCTAAAAAGAAACGCTGGATAGGTGTTAAGCCGTTAATGGCTTTACCATCCTTGTATTGGTCGGTCTTTTTAAAGGCATCCAGGCCGATAACGATACCGCCCAGATCGGCAATATTTTCGCCTTGGGTAGCCTTGCCGTTCACATGAAGGCCGTAAATGGAATAAGTATTAAACTGGTCTATCAGCATTTGCGCGCGCTGGGTAAACTTTACCGAATCCTGCGCGGTCCACCAGGCTTTCAGGTTGCCCTTGGCATCAAACTGGCGGCCCTGGTCGTCAAAGCCATGAGTCATCTCGTGCCCAATGGTTGATGCGGCGGCATAACCATACACTACGGCATCGTCCAAATCATCATCGGTAGTGCCGGGAACAATAAACTGCGCTGCCGGTAAAACAATCTCGTTATTTGAAGGGTTGTAATAAGCATTATACGTTTGCGGTGTCATATCCCATTCGGTACGGTCAACCGGTTTGCCCAACTTATTGGCACTATACCGGTACCAAAAATTATTGGCCCGCATTACATTTTGGGCATAAGGCCCGCGATCTATCGATAGCGACGAAAAATCCTTCCAGGTATCGGGGTAACCCACCTTTGGCGTTACCTTGGCCAGCTTGTCATAAGCTTTTTGCTTGGTGGCGGCACTCATCCAGTCCAGCTTTTCAATATGCTCTTTAAAGCTAACGCGCATGGCTTCTACCAGTTTCACATAACGCTCCTTGGTTTTTTCGGGGAAATATTCCTTTACAAATAGTTGGCCTAATACCTCGCCCATCATACTATTTTCGGCATCTATCACACGTTTCCAGCGGGGCAACTGTGCCTTACGACCCGATAGCACCATACCGTAAAAACGAAAATTCTCGGCATTAAAGTCGTTACTTAGGCAGGCACTGTAGGCATCAACCAGGTTTTTGCGCAGGTAGGCTTTCCAATCGTCTATACTATAGGTTTTCAGCGCCTTATTAACCGCGCGGTAATACTCGGGCTGGCCAACAATTACCGTATCGGCTTTACCAAACGACATGTTTTCCAGTAACTTTTTCCAGTTAATATCGGGAGCCAATTTGCTCAAGTCTGCCACCGGCATTTTGTTGTAGTTATGATATGGATCGCGCAGGTCCTGCAATTTGCGGGAACTATCGGCTAACGATTTTTCTAAAGCATAAGTTTTTTTGGTAGCGGCATCGGCCGATTCGGGGTAAAGGCGTAACAGGCCAAACACGGCGGGTAAATGTTTCTGCTGGTAATCGTTACGGATGGTGGTGCTATGCTCGTCGGTATTAAAATAATAATCGCGGTTGGGCAGGCCTATGCCGTCCTGACCCAGGTGCAACACTATTTTATCACTGTTCTTTTCGTCCTGGCCAACATAAGCCCCAATTGGCGTAGTAACACCAATACTTGATAAATGCGCAAATTCATCCTGCAGGGAATTGAGATCTTTTATAGCATCAATTTTTGCCAGTTCGCCCTTTAATGGTTCTATTCCCTGTTTTTCAATATTTACCGTATCCATCCCGCTGAAATAAAAATCGCCGATTTTTTGGGTACTTGTCCCTTTATCGGCCTTGGTTTTCAGCGCATCCTCATTAATCTTTTTCAGGCGGTCGCGGATATCTTCGCGCACCACGTTACCGATACCCCAGGCCGAGTACGCTGCCGGGATAGGGTTCTTTTTTAGCCAGCCGCCATTAGCATACTGAAAAAAATCATCGCCGGGTTTAACAGTGGTGTCCATGTTTTTAAATACAGCATCGTGCGCGGCATAATCGGGCGTTTTGTTACCCGACTGGCAAGCGCTAAAAGCCAGCGCCGCCAAAGCCGCGTAGCCGGTTAAAGAAAGTTTGTTCTTCATATTGACCTTGATTTAAGGATTAAAGGATTTGCTTGATTAGTGATCTTAATTTATCGGATTTAGCTTAAGGGTTAAAAGACTCCATTTTTATAAACATAATCAAGAGAATCCTTTAATCCTAAAATCATGGTCCTACCAGATGCGTACGCGTTTATCCGGGTCCAGCCACATCTTGTCTCCTTTTTTGATGCCGAAAGCCGTATAAAACTCCGGCACATCGGTAAACGGCCCATTCACACGTAAAAAGCCGGGCGAGTGTACATCGGTTAATATTTGGTTCGCTAATGATTCATCGCGGGTATGGCCCAGCCAACCCAGCGAGTATCCTAAAAAGAAGCGCTGCATAGGGGTTAATCCGTTTATGCGTTTACCCTCTTTATATTGTTTGGTCTTTTTAAAAGCATCAATACCTAACACAATGCCGCCCAAATCGGCAATGTTTTCGCCAAGAGTGGCCTTACCGTTAATGTGCAGGCTATCCAGCACTACGTAGCCGTTAAACTGGTTCACCAGCATTTGGGCGCGCTGTGTAAATTTGGCCGAATCCTGCTTGGTCCACCAACTCTTCAGGTTGCCTTTGGCATCAAACTGGCGGCCTTCGTCGTCAAAGCCATGGGTAATTTCGTGCCCAATGGTCGATGCTGCTGCATAGCCATAAGCCACGGCATCATCTACATCGGCATCTTTAACGCCCGGTATCATAAACTGGGCTGCCGGCAGGGTGATCTCGTTATTTGACGGGCTGTAACTGGCATTATAAGTCTGCGGCGTCATGCCCCATTCGCGGTGATCTACCGGCTTGCCTAATTTGTTAATATTGATCAGGTATGCCCAATGCCTGGCACGCATTACGTTGCCCGCATAGGATACACGGTCGATCTCCAGGGTCGAGAAATCCTTCCATTTATCGGGGTAACCTACTTTAGGGTGAATAGCATTCAATTTAACCAGCGCTTTTTGTTTGGTGGCGGGGCTCATCCAATCCAGTTTGGCAATATGCTCGCGGTACGATTGGCGCATGGCTGCCACCATTTCGTTATACCTAACTTTTGAAGTTTGCGGGAAGTATTCTTTTACAAATAATTGCCCCAGCAACTCGCCCATTAACTGGTTTTCGGTATCTGTTACCCGTTTAATACGGGGCAATTGCTCCTTGCGGCCGGCCAGTACCTTTCCGCTAAAGCGGAAGCTTTCATTTTCAAAAGCCTTGTTTAAATATGGCGCATAGCCGGAAAGGACTTTCCAGCGCAGGTAGGCTTTCCAGTCATCTACAGAAAAAGTAGTAAGCGCTTTATTAACCGCGCGGTAATACTCGGGCTGGCCCACAATAACCGTATCTACCGGTTTATATTCCATCAACTTAAACTGCTCGCTCCAGTTAATGTTAGGTGTAAGGGCGTTTAGTTTAGCCAGCGGCATTTTGTTGTAATTGCGGTATGGGTCGCGCATATCTTCCAGCTTGCGGGTGCTGTCGGCCAAAAACTTTTCTATTTTATAAATACTCTCCGCGCCTTTGGCTGCTTTAGCATCATCCCAGCCCGATAGTTTCAGCATGGTTGGCAAATACGTACCGGTATAATCGTTACGGATCTTGGTGGTACGGGCATCCGTTTTAAAATAATAATCGCGATTGGGTAAACCCAAGCCACCCTGCCTAAAGTCGACGATCATTTTCACGCTATTCTTATCATCCTGTCCAACGCCGACACCTATCATACTGCGTACGCCATAAGCGCCCAGGTAAGCCGTAGCCGCCAGGATACCCTTCACATCCTGCGCTTTATCAATCATCGCCAGTTGAGATTTGATAGGGTTAAGGCCCTCGCGCTCGATACCTATGGTATCCAAACCGCTAAAGTAAAAGTCGCCGATTTTTTGGGTGGCGGTACCTTTAGCTGCGTTGGCCTTCAGGGCAGCCTCGTTAATATTACGCAGGCGTTCGCGAATATCCTCCTGCACCACGTTGCCTATTCCCCAGCTGGAATAAGCAGCCGGTATAGGATTGCGTTTGATCCAGCCGCCGTTAGCGTACAGGAAAAAGTTATCGCCGGGCTTAACCGATTGATCGAGATTATCAAAAACCGGATCGGTTTTTTTGGCCGGGGCGCTGCTATTTTGATAAGCGCTTAAAATAAACACCGATACCAGGGCGATGCCCGCAATGTGCTTTGTGCTAAATTTCATATATGGATTAATCGTTTATAACAAACCTAATTAAAACACCTTATTTATCCGGAGCGGATTTGTAACATTATGCGCAGATGGCGCAATTCACCATTTTCGCACATTTTGTAGGCATAAAGCTACAGCATTGTATACAATAACAGAAACATGAGCAATAATTAATACAGCAGAAAAAGTGAGTTAATTAATAATTAATAGATGCCCTGGAAAAAACCTGAAAGCGAAACATCAAAATAATAGCAAACCTTACGTAAAGTGTCTAATCGCACATCTATCTTACCCGACTCTAAACGGGCGATATTAATGTTGGTTTCACTATAAAACTTCTCCTGGGTTACCTGATTTTGGCGGCGTAATCGCTTGATTTGCAGTGATACTTTCTTTTTAAAGGCGTCTTCCGAATTGTTAAGATATTCAAAATCAGTTAGTAACATATAATATAATCGGGTTTTTGAGTATTGAATGCGTTAAAAGTAAAAATTTTAAGGATTTAATAACGATTCATTTATAAAGATAGAACCTTTTTATAAATTCTGACGTATAAGTATTTGTAGCGGCAGATTAATGGCTTTACATTTGTTATTATAATTACACGGCTCTACCTTATCTGTGAAAAGATAATACGATATAAAGGAATACATCTACCAGTGAAAAACTTTATTTTGAATTCTCAGACGCCCAAGCTGAGGTTTTTTTGTTCTTTGTTTTGGGTTTAATCAATAGTTTAAATTAATTAGGGGAAAGGGAGCTTC
>JAZKAO010000019.1:0-89444 GCA_040389105.1 Bacteroidota bacterium | reverse complement strand
ATTAGTCATTAGTCATTAGTCATTAGTCATTAGTCATTAGTCATTAGTCATTAGTCAAAAATGCCTGCGGCATTTTTGACTGCAATCCATAACCCCTGCGCTCGTATATGACGAGTGCTTAAAGTGGCTTGGCGATTGCATCGCCTGGAGAAGCATCACAGGCGCAGGAGACCCGTCGCAGGCGAGCGCAAGGAATTAAAACAGAAAGGTCCGGCGTATTAGCACCGGACCTTTCTGTTTTTCACTAATGATTAATGACTATAACCTAATTAGTCCTGATAGCTTCAACAGGATCTAATTTTGATGCAAACCAAGCGGGTATAATGCCCGATATGATACCAATGCTTACCGATATGCTAATGCCCAGTATCATATTACTGGCATCAAGCACTATTTCAACATCGGCACCGGCTTTAATGCCCAACGTAAGCAGGTAAACAAAGCCCAGCCCTATCAATCCGCCAAGCAGGCATAGTATAATGGCTTCAATTAAAAATTGCAGCAGGATAAAGTAATTTTTGGCCCCCAGCGATTTTTGGATCCCAATAATATTGGTACGCTCCTTAACCGATACAAACATAATGTTGGCAATACCAAATCCCCCCACTAAAATGGAGAAACCGCCAATGATCCAGCCGGCAATGTTTACAAAGCCAAACAATTGGTCTAACCCGTTAGATAGTATAGTGGCTTTATTCAAGGCAAAATTATCCTCTTGCCCGGGCCTTATCATGCGGATGGACCGCATCAGGCCTTTCAGCTCGCTTTCCACCTCGTTTTCGGATATCCCTGTTTTACCTTTTACTACCACTTGCGCGTTGTAACGGTCACTTTGGATATCAATAATATTACGGGCATAGTTTACCGGCATCAGGATCTGCTGATCGTTTGTCATCCCAATCATACTATCACCCTCCTTAACAAACACACCAATTACCGATACATAGCGGCCCATTACTTTAATACGCTTGCCAATAGGGTCTTCGTAAGGGAAAAGGCCCGTGGCCACATCAGCACCAATTAATACAACCGGCGCGCCCGTACGCGATTCGCTTTCGGTAAAGTAGCGGCCATTTTGCAAATCGAAAGTGCGGGTAAGATAATAATCATGACTGGCCGCGCTGATGCGGGCATTTTCAACAAAGTTGCTTTTATATTTTACGGTACGGTTATCAATACCAATTTGATAGGTTACACCAACGGCAGTTTGCGAGCGAGCGCTTAGCTTTTCATAGTCGCGCATATTGGGGCTTGGGCGTTGCAGGTATTTCCACCAGGGCGAGTCGCCATCCATCATCCACGGGAATTTTTGGATATAAATACTATTGCTGCCTAACTTGTTAATACTGGTTTGCAGGTTGTTCCGCAAGGTATCAACAGCCGAAAAAACAAAAATAATTACAAAAATACCAATGGTTACCCCCAACAGAGATAACATGGTGCGCAGCTTATTTTGTCTCAACGCATCAAACGCGAACAAAAAGCTTTCCCTAAAAAGTTTTAAAAATATCATGCCGTGTATAAATTAGACACCTAATGCCTCCTTAGGTTACAGCTTTTGTAAATTTTATTTATTTGCTTGTTTATGCTATCCATCTATAAGGATCACTGTTAAGTTTTTATGGATACTTGTGTCATTGTAACTTTTAAATGCTATTTTCCTATTACTTATTTATTGGTAATTTTAAAAAACTTGCAGCAATGAATAACCTGATTTACAATTATAAGCATAAAGATACACACCATATCATCGAGCTGATTTTTGTTGAGGGTACGGCGGCAGGCCAACCGTATTTGTTTGGTGCCGGTGCCGAAAAACAAGCTATACACATCAATAACTTTTATATAGCTAAATTTCAAACCACGCAGGCTTTATGGCAACATGTAATGGCCGATGAATTTAAACATTGGGGGCACGCCGGCGATACTAACCCGGCAGAGCATGTTGCATGGTATGATATTACCAGCAAAGCAGGTTTTTTGGATAGAATTAACAATAGCGATATGATGCGGCATATCAGCAACCTGTTGCCGCAAAACGGGGCAACGTTTCGCCTCCCGTCAGAGTCGGAATGGGAATATGCCGCGCGTGGCGGCAAAAACTGGCAGGACGATTTTATGTTTGCCGGCAGCAATAGCCCCGATGATGTAGCCTGGTATTTAAACAATAGCAGCGGGAAAACCCATCCTGTAGGGTTAAAACGCCCCAATCAGTTAGGTTTACATGATATGAATGGCAATGTATGGGAATGGTGTCAGGATAGCTTTATAAGGGATGCTACCTACATCCCGAAGGATGGCAGTGCTTACGAGGGGCCGGGTACAGATAGGGTGCTGCGCGGCGGTTGCCACCATAACGGGGCTGTACATTGTACATCTACCAAGCGGTATGAAATTACGCCCGAGGCAAACGACGGATGCATTGGGTTTCGCCTGGCTTTATCTGCTTAACCGTGTTTATTTAAACCCTAACAAGAACCGCCCGGCCCCTAAAAATATAAAATGACCTAATTGCCACACAAACACGGGGTTTATCCGTTTAATATTAGTTATAAAATTCATACATTTGCGCGCTAAAATTATATTTAATTATAAACATGAAGTTATCTCAATTTAAATTCAATTTACCTGAATCACTTATTGCACACAACCCTGCTAATACCCGTGACGAAGCACGGTTAATGGTTTTACACAAGGATTCCGGTAAAATTGAGCATAAAATATTCAGAGATGTTTTGGATTATTTTGATGACAAGGATGTAATGATCCTGAACAACACCAAGGTTTTCCCGGCCCGTATGTACGGCAACAAGGAAAAAACAGGTGCTACAATTGAAGTTTTTTTACTGCGCGAACTGAATAAGGAACTGCGTTTATGGGACGTACTGGTTGACCCGGCCCGTAAAATACGCGTTGGTAATAAATTATATTTTGGTGATGACGACCTGCTGATTGCCGAAGTGGTAGATAATACTACATCGCGCGGCCGCACTATCCGCTTTTTGTTTGATGGTACCGACGAGGAATTCCGTCGCAACATCGAGATATTGGGCGAAACACCGCTGCCAAAATACATCAAACGTAAAGCTACTGCCGAAGATAAAGAGCGCTACCAAACCATTTTTGCTAAGCACGAAGGTGCTGTTGCCGCCCCTACTGCCGGCCTGCACTTTAGCCGTGAACTAATGAAACGCCTGGAACTAAAAGGTGTTGAATTTGCCGAGGTTACCCTGCATGTTGGTTTAGGCACTTTCCGCCCGGTTGAGGTAGAAGATTTAACAAAGCACAAAATGGACTCGGAGCAGATCATCATCGAGCAAAAACAAGTTGATATTGTAAACCGCGGTATCGAAAACAAACGCAGGATCTGTGCCGTTGGTACAACATCTATGCGCGCGGTTGAATCGGCTGTATCGGCTGGCCGTACCCTTAAACCGGTAAACGACTGGACCAGCAAGTTCATTTTCCCGCCTTACGAGTTTAGCATTGCCAACTCTATGATCACCAATTTCCACACACCCGAATCAACCTTGTTGATGATGGTTTGCGCATTTGGAGGTTACGACCATGTAATGAATGCTTACGAAGTAGCCATTAAAGAGAAATACCGCTTTTACAGCTATGGCGATGCCATGCTGATTATCTAATATTTTAAGTCACGAGTCTGAAGTCTTGAGTTCTAAGTCTTACATTTGGTAAGCCTTAAAATTCAAGACTTTTTTTGGCTTTAGACTTTTCACTCAAGACTTTAGACTTAATGAAATCCTATGCCCTCATAGTCGCTGGTGGTTCCGGCACACGGATGCAGTCAGTAGTGCCTAAGCAATTCCTGTTGTTAAATGGACGGCCGGTGCTGATGTATACGATGGAAGCTTTTTATCAGTCTGCTTATCAGCCGCAGATTATTGTAGTGCTGCACCCCAATTTTCATACTTACTGGCAGGAATTATGCGCTGAACACAACTTCACTATCCCGTATCAATTAGCCGATGGCGGCGAAACACGTTTCCATTCGGTAAAGCAGGGTTTAGCCTTGGTTGATGATAACAGCCTGGTTGCCGTTCAGGATGCCGTTAGGCCCTTAACCAGCGTAGATATCATAGACAATGCCTACCAGCAAGCGGCAGAATATGGCAATGCCGTAGTAGCCGTTAAAAGCCGCGATTCGGTACGCAGCCTGCGCAACGGAAAATCAGAGAGTTTGCTACGCGATGAAATTTACCTGGTGCAAACGCCCCAAACGTTTAAATCTGCCTTATTAAAAAAAGCCTATTTACAGGAGTTTAACAACGGCTTTACCGATGATGCCAACGTAGCCGAAAAGGCCGGCGCGCAGATCCATATCTGCGAAGGCAATTACCAAAACTTTAAGATTACCTTCCCCGAGGATATCGCTATCGCGGAGATGTTGTTGAGGATGCGGTAATTACATTACGCGTCATTGCTGTAAGGTATCAAATCTCGGCTGGACTTTAAAGGTTAGATGACGTTAAAATCAGCTTGTCATTTCGAAAGAGCCGGGTTGAATTGCGCGAAGGGGCGAAAGAGAAATCTTATACGATTTGCCTATCGCGTGTACAAGATTTCTCCTCACGCTATCACACCGGCAACCCCCGTTCGTTCGAAATGACAAGCTGTCTAAAACAAACACGTCATTGCGAGGTACGAATGGTAAAATTGAGGCCATAAAAAAGCCACTCAACAATAGCTGAATGGCTTTTCAATATCATATAACCGCAGCCTTACGCTACAGCCATTTTATCTTCTTTGTAATAACCTGCCTTTAGCTTTTCGGCAATGTCGCTAAAAGCTATCAGCGTGCGTTCTACATCCTCCAGGGTATGCACAGCAGTTGGGATCAACCTTAACGAAATTAAGCCCTTAGGGATAACCGGATACACCACTATAGAGCAGAAGATATTGAAACGCTTGCGCATATCCATAATCAGGCTGGTAGCTTCCTGCAAATCACCTTTCAAAAATACGGGGGTAACCATACTGTTGGTAACGCCGGTATCAAAGCCATGCTCGCGCAAACCGGCTTGCAGGGCGTTAGCTATTTCCCAAAGCTTTTCGCGCAGTTCGGGTTTAGACCGTAACAGTTCCAAACGTTTTTTAAGGCCGATAACCATGGGCATAGGCAATGCCTTGGCAAAAGTTTGCGACCGCATATTATAGCGCAGGTAATCAACAATAGTTTTATCGGCAGCCACAAAAGCACCAATACCTGCCATTGATTTGGCAAAGGTACCAAAGTATACATCTACCCCATCCATACAATCCTGTGCCTCGTGTGTGCCTGCACCGGTTTTGCCCATGGTGCCAAAACCATGCGCGTCATCTATCAGTAACCTAAAGTTATATTTCTCTTTCAGTTTGATAATTTCTTTCAGTTTACCCTGCGCGCCCGACATACCAAACACTCCTTCGGTGATCAGTAAAATGGCGCCACCTGTTTGTTCGGCCAGGCGGGCGGCACTTTTCAGCTGTTTTTCGCAGCTTTCCATATCGTTATGCTGGTACACAAAGCGCTTGCCCATGTGTAAACGTACGCCATCAATAATACAGGCGTGCGATTCGGCATCGTATACAATTACATCATTACGATCAACCAATGTATCAATAATAGATACCATGCCCTGGTAACCGTAATTTAACAGGAAAGCATCTTCCTTACCTACAAATTCGGCCAAACCGGTTTCCAGTTCTTCGTGATGGGTAGAGTTGCCCGACATCATCCGCGCACCCATTGGGTAGGCCATGCCAAATTCGGCAGCGGCTTCGGCATCGGCCTTGCGCACTTCGGGGTGATTAGCTAACCCTAAATAATTATTCAGGCTCCAAACCAAATGTTCGGTGCCTTTAAACATCATGTGCGGAGCAATTTCGCCCTCCAGTTTAGGGAACGAGAAATATCCATGCGACCATTTTTGATGCTGACCCAGCGGCCCGCCCATGTTTTTTGATATCTTATCAAATAAATCCAAAATGCTTTACTTATTTAATTTCCAATATACAAATATAATCTTTAAAGCAAAGCCGCACAAGGCTATAACTTTTTATTATAGGTTATAACAAAAAAGCCTATGTATGGTTATACAAAGGCTTTGGTTTAATCAAAGTTTCATTGATGGTTAGTCAACGTTATCGTGCAAAAAGGAATTATTCCTTCTGATTTCGGTATTACCCTCATCGTCTGATAGTAACGAAAACCTGGAGATCTCGCTCTCTGATGATGATGGTGTTTGTTGCAAAGCAATCTCCTTACGTTTGTAAGCCGGTACATTTTCCAGCTCCTGGATATTACCGTTACGGTTTTTCAGTGTCAGGTCTTTAAGACGCATAATCCGCTCGCGGGCTTTGCGCATTTGCTCTTCAACCGTTTCGTTAGTTTTATGATCGTCGGCACCAACCGGGGCTTGTGGTTCCGGCTCTGGTTCAGGTTCGGCCAAAGCTTCTTCCTTAAACGATTCAAACTCCATCATGCTATCCGATACCTTAAAGGTAAACTCGCCAAACTCAGGCTCGGCCGATGGCGCGGCTGGCTCTTCTTCGGCCAGGTTAAATTTAACCACATCGCTATTTTCCTCAGCTGCTGCCGATGATGATGGCGCAAACAGATCAAACAAACCCGTTTGTTGTTTTGGCTCGCTGCCTTTCATGTATGGCTCGGTGGCAAATCCTTCGGCAGGCGGGGCAATTGGCGTAATAAACTCGTTAACCGGGCGTACCAATGGCGTAGCCTTATCATCGGGCACCAGCATAGATACTACACGCTTGGTGCTTTGTTCTTTCTCGCGCTCGTCTTTAGTTTGGAAACCGGTAGCGATAATGGTTACCGAGATCTTTTCGCCCAGCGAATCGTCCTGACAGTTACCCCAGATCAGGTCTGCGGCTAAACCAGCTTCTTCCTGTATATAATCGGTAATTACGCTTACCTCATCCATGGTTACTTCCATAGTGCCCGAACTGATGTTGAGCAGGATATAGCGGGCACCTTCAATTTCGTTATCCTTTAACAATGGCGATGCCAGGGCACCCTCTACTGCTTTCAAAGCGCGGTTCTCGCCTTCGGCGGCGCTGCTACCCATAATGGATACACCACTATCTTTCATTACGGTGCGCACATCCTTAAAATCCACGTTGATATAGCCGGGCAGTGTGATAATTTCGGCAATGCCCTTGGCGGCCGTGGTTAATATATTATCGGCCTGTGCAAATGCCGAGCCTAAGGTTAAGTTACCGAAGATCTGGCGCAGGCGATCATTACTGATCACCAGGAAGCTATCCACGTATTTTTTCAGTTCTTCCAAACCTTCATCGGCCTGCATTTTACGGCGTTTGCCTTCAAAGCTGAACGGTGTGGTGATGATGCCTACGGTCAGGATATCCAGCTCGCGGGCGGCTTTAGCTATAATGGGGCTTGCACCTGTACCTGTACCACCGCCCATACCGGCCGTGATAAACAGCATACGGGTATTTGAACCCAACATTTGCTTAATATCATCAATATTTTCGATAGCTGAATTTTTACCCACCTCGGGGATCGAACCTGCTCCCATTCCTTCGGTTAAGCTGGCACCCAACTGTACTTTGTTGGGGATAGGGCTTAACTCTAAAGCCTGGGCATCGGTATTACAGATAATGAAATCAACCCCTGTTATACCTTGCTTGTACATGTGGTTCACCGCGTTCCCGCCACCACCGCCAACACCAATTACTTTGATGATAGACGATTTTTCTTTTAACATTTCAAACTTCATAATCCTCGTTTTCAGCTATGTATAATCTGATGAATATTTAGTTTTAGCTATCGTAATAATATAGCTTTTTCCACACAAGTTCTTAACAATCGTTAATATGTGGAAAATTCAACCCTTGTTAATAATTATTTTAAAAAGTCCTCGTCCTTGATGTCATCCTTGATGAACTTTTTACCGGTTTCCAGCAATTTGCCAAACAAACCGAACTTCTTTTCGTCGGCATATTTTGGTTTCTCGGGCTTTAGTTCGCTGCTGGGCAATTGTCCCTGCATCTCGTATTCCATCTTTTGGATGCCTTTTATCAGCAAACCGATACCGGTTGCAAACATTGGGCTTTGCAATTCTTCGTATGTTGGTTTTGGCAATACTTCGTTTTTGGCCAAATGCTCGTTAGGGTAACCAATACGGCAATCCAACCCGGTAACAAACTCCACCAATTGCGACAGGTGCTTTAACTGCGCGCCACCACCGGTTATCACTATACCGGCTATCAGTTTTTTCTCGTAGCCCGATGTTTTGATCTCGTAATAAATATGCTCAACAATTTCTTCCATGCGGGCCTGGATCACAAAGGCCAGGTTTTTCACCGAGATTTCCTTTGGTTCGCGGCCACGTAAGCCCGGTACGCAAACTATTTCGTTCTCTTTATTTTCATCAGCCAGGGCCGAACCAAAGCGCAGCTTCAGTTGTTCGGCTATGTTACGCATTACCGAACAACCCTCGCGGATGTCCTCGGTTACACTGTTACCACCAAAAGGGATAACGGCGGTATGACGGATGATCCCCTCGTGGAAGATGGCCACATCGGTTGTACCACCGCCAATATCAACCAGTACTACACCTGCTTCTTTTTCCTCGTCGCTCAAAACCGACTCGGACGATGCCAGCGGCTCCAATATCAGCTCCTGGCTATCCAGGTGGGCTTTGTTAACACATTTTACAATATTTTTAATAGCGGTTACCTGGCCCGAAATGATATGGAAGTTGGCTTCCAAACGCACACCGGCCATACCAACCGGGTCTTTAATACCCGGCTCGTTATCCACCGTAAACTCCTGCGGCAGCACATGGATAATCTCCTCGCCCGGCGACATCACCAGGTTGTACATATCCTCCACCAGTTTTTCTATATCCTTACGGCTAATCTCGGTATCCAGCGCGCGGCGGGTAATTAGCCCACGGTGCTGTAAACTTTTTATATGCTGACCGGCAATACCTACGTTCACCACCTTAATTTCCACGTTTGATTGTGTCCCCGCTATCTCTACCGCCTGGATAATACCCTGCACGGTTTTATCGATATTGGAAACCATCCCGCGGGTAACCCCGGCGCTTTCGGCTTTGCCTATACCTAATACTTCAATTTTGCCGTTCTTACTGCGACGGCCAACAATAGCGCAAATTTTAGTGGTACCAATATCCAATCCAACTGCAATTGGCGCACTTTTTTCGTGAGTTGAGCTTTTGTCCATATCCCTTACTTTTTTATTTTAATAGATGTCGTATCCTTAACAGCCGTTGTTAGCGAATCTGTTTTTATTTTATTTACTGCTGTATCCCTTTTTAGGTTATCGTTTTTAATGCCGATTACCTGGTTGGTATATTTAATATTAATGGCCTTGTACGCTACCCAGCCTACCTGCGGCACTGCCTGCTTGTAAAAAGCCAGCAAATTGCGGAACTTCACCTCCAGCGAGTCGGCATTGCCCAGCAATATGCGCTGATTGCCAACGCGGGGTATCAGTTCAATCTCGTGTTTTTCGTTCACGTAAATCTGCGCTATCTGGGCTGCCCATAAGCTATCCTTGCGGATAAAGTCGGCCGTTTTAAACAGGCTGCGGGCCATGGCCGTTTTTAAGGTATCCACCCTATCGGCAAAAGGTTCGTCTATAAAACCGTTAGCTACCAGCACCTTGGCGGTAAAGTTGTTTGATAACGGCAACTTAAACCCATGCTGATCGATATAAAAATCGCGGCCATTTTGGTTCAGCATCCGCATCATGGGCTGGCGCTGACTAATTTCTACCTCAATCACCCCATCCATATCGGCATACACACTGGCCCGCTCTACAAATGGATTAGCCTTCAGTTTGTTTTCCAGCTTGTGCATATTAATATGCTCCAGCCGCAGGCCTACCAATGTGTTGCTACTTAGGCCCAATATATTATCCACCTCTTGCTTATCAATAAAAAACTGGTTGCCGGGGATAGTTACATTCACCTTTTTGCAAACCATGGTCGATTTTTTCACTTCTATAAAACTCATCAGCACAACCAGCCCACTCAAACTTACCATCCAGATAAATCCAAACAAAATATTCCGCCATAACCGTTTATTCTTAAACATGGTCAAGTATATTTTTTAATGGTTGTACTAATTGATCTATATCGCCCGCGCCAACTGTTAACAGTAGTTCGGGTTGTTCATTACGTATCAAATCCAGGCTTTCCTGCTTGCCGCATTTGCGCTTGTTGCCAAGTTTCATGCGGTTTAATATCATATCGGCATCCACACCCTCAATAGGCAATTCGCGGGCCGGGTAAATATCCAGTAACAACAGTTCGTCGCTCATATCCAGCACCTCGGCAAAGCCATCGGCAAAATCGCGGGTACGGGTATACAAATGCGGCTGAAAAATGGTGGTCAGCTTTTTACCGGGATATAATTTCTTTACCGATAATATGGCCGCCCGCAATTCTTCGGGGTGATGCGCGTAATCATCTATATAAATATGCGCCGGGTTTTTAACAATATATTCAAACCGGCGCTTTACGCCTTTAAAGCTGCCCAGCGCGCTTTTTATAGCCTGCGGATCAACATTCAGCAACAAAGCAGCCTGTATAGCGGCAGTAGCATTCTCCACATTATGGGTCCCAGCTATGCCCATTTTAATATCCTTTATCTGCTGCGATGTATTATGGAAATCGAAATAGAAATCGCCATCCTCAATATGGATATTAGTAGCCATCACCTCGGCTTCCTCGCCCGCGGCATAAGTAATACCATTGTGCTGCGGGTTTAATCCCTTACGGTAGATGAGCGTGCCGCCCTCCTTTATCTGCGAAGCAAACAACTGGAACGACATGGTGAGATGCGAATGATCGCCATAGATATCCAAATGATCGGCATCCATTGATGTAATAATGGCCACATCGGGGTGCAGGGTCAAAAACGAGCGATCGTACTCATCGGCCTCTACCACCATTACATCGTTACTGCCATACAGCACATTGCTTTGGTAATTAGCGGCAATGCCACCCAAAAACGCCGAACAATCGTTCCCCGAATCTTTCAGGATATGCGCTATCATGCACGATGTAGTGGTTTTGCCATGTGTACCGGCAACCGCTATGGTATACATCCCTTTACTAATTAACCCTAATACCTGCGAGCGTTTAAATAACTCAAAGCCCTTTTGCTTAAAGAAATGCAGAATAGGCGAATCTTTAGGCATAGCCGGGGTATAAATCACCAGCGTACCATCGCAAGGTTTATGAAAACTCATGGGGATAAAATCCGCACGGTCGTCATAAATAATTTGCATGCCCTCGTTTTGCAGGGCAATGGTTAGGTCGGTAGCTGTTTTATCGTAACCGCACACAATACAACCCAGGTGTGCAAAGTAACGTGCAAGGCCACTCATGCCAATGCCGCCAATGCCCGCCAGGTAAACCCGTTGTATGTTGCGTAATTCCATATTCTTCTTTTATGATTTCACCGATTACTTTTTGATTTCACCGATTTTATCTTCTTATTTCATTCATTTGCATATCTGCATATTCGCACATTTGCACATTTATAACTACCCTTAAAAAAGGTCCGCTGCTATTTAACAAGCAGCAGGACCTGTTTAACTGTTGATTGTTATTTGGGTAACTTCTTTAGCTATCACATCATCGGCATTGGGCATAGCCAGTTTACCAATGTTGCCGCTTAACGTTTTTTGTTTATCCTTATCTTTTAATAATTCAATTGCTGTATCTATCAATTTAGCTTCGGCATCGCGGTCGGCCACAAAAACGCAGGCATTTTCCTGTACCAGGGCCAGCGCGTTTTTAGTTTGATGGTCTTCGGCCACGTTTGGCGATGGTACCAGTATCACCGGCTTTTTCACCTCGCAAAGCTCAGCTATCGTTCCCGCCCCTGCCCGGCTGATAATTACATCAGCGGCAGCATAAGCCAGGTCCATCCGGTTTAAAAATTCCATTACGCGGATGTTGGGATGATAATTTTCGCCCAGCGTCTCCATAATGCCTTTATAATAAAACTTACCAGTTTGCCATATCACCTGCACATCGGCTTTTATTATTTTATCCAGGTCGCCCATTACACTATTGTTCAGCGTACGCGCACCTAAACTACCACCTGTTACCAGAATGATCTTTTTATCGGGCGATAGCTTCATCAACTCGATAGCCTGCATCCGTTTGTTGGCAATATCAACCGATTCTTTACGGATAGGATTGCCTGTTTTGATGATCTTGTTCGACGGGAAAAACTTCTCCATCCCATCAAAAGCCACACAAATTTTCCGCGCTTTTTTTCCCAACCATTTATTGGTAATGCCCGCGTACGAGTTTTGCTCCTGGATTAAATAAGGCACGCCCTTTAAACCCGCCGCATATAACAATGGCCCCGAGGCATAACCACCCACGCCCACCGCGGCATCAGGCTTAAATTCTTTTATAATTTGCAGGGCCTTGCGCACACTGCCTATCAGCTTAACAGGGAACATTATATTCTTCCAGATGGAATTACGCTGGATCCCCTGGATATCTAAACCAATAATACGGTATCCTGCAGCCGGGACCTTTTCCATTTCCATGCGGCCGTTAGCACCCACAAATAAGATCTCGGTAGCCGGATCAAGCCGCTTCAAAGCATTGGCAATAGCAATAGCCGGGAAGATATGCCCCCCGGTGCCGCCGCCACTGATAATAACGCGTAGCCCACCAACCCCCTGAAGAGAGAGTTTTTTATTGGGTGTATTTTTGCTACTGCTCATTTTTTACTACCTATTTATTTTTTTGATTGCACCGATTTCATCATCTTATTTACTCTTCATTTGCACATCTGCATATTCACATACCTGCACATTCATTCTTTCATTTGCACATCTGCATATTCGCACATCTGCACATTCACTACGCTAACCCTATCTCGCCCACCACTACTTTATTATTCCTGTTGCCGGTGGTTTCGGCTTTTTCTATACTTTTTAATTCCTCGTTCTCGTCGATATGCCTGCTAACCGACAGGATAATACCAAAGGCTATACTGGTAAACAAAATGGATGTACCGCCCATACTTACCAGTGGCAATGGCACACCCGTTACCGGGCCCAAACCCACTGCTACTGCCATATTAGCAAAAGCCTGTATGGTAAGGCTAAAACTTAAACCGGCTGCCAGCAATGCCCCAAATGCCTTTGGTGCCTTAGTTACTATTTTTACGCAACGGTATAACAGGAATAAATAGATGCCTATAACGGCAAAACCGCCAACTAAGCCATATTCTTCAACAATAATGGCGTATATCTCGTCAGAGAAAGCTTCGGGCAAGTAATTACGTTCGGTACTGCGGCCGGGGCCCTTGCCAAATAAGCCACCTGTAGCAATAGCCACCTTAGCATGGTTTGATTGGTACAACTGATCGGGATCGGCCAGTTCGGGATGCAAAAATATCTTCATCCGCGAACTATGTGTACCCTTCCTGTGGCCAAAGGTTAGCATACCGGCCAGTAATACGGCACCCATAAGGCATACCACCGCAATTTGCTTTACGCTAATACGCCCAATAACTAATAATAGCACACTAACACCAAACAACATTAACCCCGTTGATAAATTGGCCGGGCCAATAAGCGCGAATACGATACACACCGCCCCCATTATGGGCACAAAGGATTCTTTAACATCCTTAATATTTTCCTGCTTACGCGATAACATGCGTGCCAGGTAGGTTATCAGCGCCAGTTTAGCCAAATCGGATGTTTGGAAGCTAAACCCTGTACCCGGTATAACTAACCAACGGCTTGCGCCATTAATATTCGAGCCAAAAAACAGGGTATATAATAACAAGGGGATGGTGATATACATCAGCAGTTTTGAGATTCCCGCGTAATACCGGTAATCTAATTTGTGCGAGATATACATCAGCACAATACCGGCAAATATCATTAGCATGTGCTTAAGCAATATAGCCTCGATAGACTTGCCCTGTTTAAACGCAAGCGTACCCGACGAACTGTAAACAGCCAGCATAGAAATAATAGACAATAAAATAACGATCAGCCATATCCAGCGGTCGCCTTTTGTATTATTGAGTATGTTATTCATTTCTGTTTATGATTTCACCGATTATTTTCTTTGATTTCACCGATTATTTCCCTTGATTTCACCGATTCATCATCTTATTTATTCATTCTTCATTTGCACATCTGCATATATTCACATTTGCACATTCACTCTCTTTATTTGCACATCTGCATATCCACGCATTTGCACATTTACTATAACTCCATCACTGCCGCTTTAAACTGCTGGCCGCGGTCTTCGTAATTTTTAAACAGATCGAAACTGGCACAGGCCGGTGACAGCAATACTGTTTCGCCCTTTTTAGCCAGGTGAAAAGCGATCTGCGCAGCCTCGGCAGCCGATGATGTGTTGACGATCACTTCAACATCATCTTCAAAGGCATCGTGAATGCGCTTATTATCCTTGCCCAGGCAAACTATTGCGCTTACCTTTTGCTTCACCAACTCTTGCAGCATGGTATAATCGTTCCCCTTATCAACCCCGCCAAGGATCAATACCACACCGCTGCTCATACTTTCCAGCGCGTACCAGGTAGAGTTTACATTGGTAGCTTTGGAATCATTAATAAACTTGATACCCGAAATTTTAGCTACGAACTCCAAACGGTGCTCTATCGGCTGGATATCCATCATACTCTCCCGTATGGTTGAGTTGCGGATCTCTAATACACGGGCTACGATGCCCGAGGCCATAGAGTTGTAAGTGTTGTGCTTGCCCTGTAGGGCCAAATCTGTGATCGACATTTGAAAATGTTCCTGGTTTACGTTGATGACAATATTGTCGTTTTCGAGATATGCTCCCGCTTCCATAGTTTTTTCGATAGAAAATGGCAATTGCGTAGCCGCGAAGCTGCGCCCCTGCATGCCCTTGATAGTTTCGGTATCATCGGCACAATAAATAAAATAGTCACCCGCCGTTTGGTTCTGCGTAATCCTGAATTTGGATGCCGCGTAGTTTTCCAGCTTATAATCGTACCTGTCTAAATGATCGGGCGTAATGTTTAGCAACACGGCTATATCCGCCTTAAACTGATACATATCATCCAGCATAAAGCTACTGATCTCCAGCACGTAGGTGTCAAACTTTTCGGTAGCCACCTGGTAGGCAAAGCTTTTGCCAATATTGCCGGCTAAGCCCACATTTAATCCCGCTTTACTAAGGATATGATAGGTAAGCGTAGTGGTGGTAGTTTTACCGTTCGATCCTGTAATGCAAATCATCTTAGCATCGGTATATCGCCCGGCAAATTCAATTTCGGATATCACCGGGATGCCTTTTTCCCGCAGCTTTTTTACCATTGGCGCCTTTTCGGGAATCCCCGGGCTTTTAACCACTTCTGCCGCTTTCAGTATCTCGGCTTCGGTATGCTGGTTTTCCTCAAAGCGGATGTTCCAGCTTTGCAGTTGCTGTTTGTATTTATCGGCAATCGGCCCAAAATCTGATACAAAAACATCATACCCCTGCTGTTGCGCCAAGTATGCCGCCCCCACGCCGCTTTCGCCGGCACCAAGGATGCATAACCTCTCCCCGGCCCTCTCCGAAGGAGAGGGAGACGATTGGTTTGGTATGTTTTTAATCTCAGACATCTATTTAAACTATATTACTTTCTCACTCCTCCCCTTCGGGGAGGCCGGGAGGGGTACTATCTCAGTTTCAACGTTATTATCGTAATGATGGCCAGCATAATACACAGGATCCAAAACCGGGTTACAATCTTTGCTTCATGAAAACCCTTTTTTTGATAGTGGTGGTGCAGCGGTGCCATTAAAAATACGCGGCGGCCTTCGCCAAATTTCTTTTTAGTATACTTAAACCAGCCTACCTGCATAATTACCGACGCGTTCTCTATCACAAACACCCCGCAAAGCACAGGCAGCATCAGTTCCTTACGGATCATGATGGCAAACACGGCGATGATACCGCCAATGGCCAAACTGCCGGTATCGCCCATAAACACCTGGGCCGGATACGAATTGTACCACAGGAAACCCACACAGGCCCCTACAAAAGCGCCCGCAAAAACCACCAGCTCTTCTGACCGAGGGATGTACATGATATTGAGGTAATCGGCAATAAAGTAGTTACTGGATACATAAGCCAATATAGCCAGTGTCATCCCGATAATGGCCGATGTGCCCGTTGCCAGGCCATCTATACCATCGGTAATATTGGCCCCGTTTGATATAAATGTGATGATAATGATGACAAAGAATAGGAACACTAACAGTGTATACTTCTCGTAACCATGACCGAATATTTTTAACACCTTACCGTAATCAAACTCGTTATTTTTATAAAAAGGCATAGTCGTTTTAGTCGATTTTATATCCTGGGTATAAATCGGCTTGTCATTCTTCATGTGGAAATCAACCGGGGCATCATATTTTACCGGAAGGGTTACCGTTTGTCGCATAGTGATATCACTGTTGAAATACATGGTATACCCAATAATCAGCGCCAAACCAACCTGACCAATAATTTTAAACCGGCCGGCCAGCCCTTCCTTATTCTTTTTAAATACCTTAATATAATCATCCAAAAAGCCTATCGCGCCCAGCCATACGGTGGTAATAATCATCAGGATAACATAAATATTCCCCAGTTTGGCAAACAACAACGTTGGCACCAGTATACCCAACAGAATGATTAGCCCGCCCATGGTTGGGGTACCGGCCTTTTGCATTTGGCCTTCTAAACCCAGGTTACGCACAGTTTCGCCCACCTGCTTAAAGTGCAGGTAATCAATTAAGCGACGGCCGTAAACCGTTGTAATTAACAACGATGTAATAACTGCCATTGCCATACGGAACGTGATGTACTGAAACACCCCCGTCCCGGGAATATTATAGTTTTTATTCAGATAGCTAAACAGGTAATATAGCATTGGCTCTTTGTTTAGTATTGGTTATTGTTTTATTGGTTCTTCTGTTTATTATCCTTTATGTCCCTTAGCAAGCTAAGCGGCCCGGCAAACCGGGGATTGCTCCGTACTTCGTAAGCACCCGGTGTCATGGTGAGCTTGTCGAACCATGGTGGGCAGGCCCACACACGCACCCTTCGATAGGCTCAGGGTGACACCCTACTCTTTGGTTTATCTACTCATTCATCAATGCAAACTGCGCTTCCAACTCTTCCCTATCATCAAAATGGTTCCTCACGCCCTTTATCTCCTGGTACTTCTCGTGCCCCTTACCGGCTACCAGGATAATATCACCAGGTTTAGCTAAGTGGCAAGCGGTTTTGATAGCCTCGCGGCGATCGGTTATGCTGATCGTCTTCTTTTTATTAGCGCCAGTTACACCGGCTTCCATTTCCTTTATAATTTCGGCCGGGTCTTCCGACCGTGGGTTATCCGATGTCAGGATCACCTTGTCGCTCCACTCGCAGGCCATGGCTGCCATTACGGGGCGCTTGGCACGGTCGCGGTCGCCGCCGCAGCCAATAATGGTAATTACCTGTTCGGTACCCTTGCGCAAATCGTGAATGGTGGTTAATACATTTTGCACAGCATCGGGGGTGTGCGCGTAATCCACAATACCAATCACCTTGTTTGGCGATACAATGGCATCAAACCTACCCTCGGCACCACTTAGCTTGCTCAGGCTTACCAGTACCTTTGATTTATCCTGATCAAGCAACATGGCCGCGGCATAAACCGCCAGCAGGTTATAGGCGTTAAAATTGCCCACCAGTTTAAACCAAACCTCGGCGCCATCTATATTCAGCAACAAGCCGTTAAACTCGTTCTCTAATATCTTTACCTTAAAATCGGCCATATTTTTTAAGCCGTAGGTTTTTTTATGCGCTTTGGTGTTTTGCAGCATCACACTGCCGTTCTTATCGTCGATATTGGTTAAAGCGAAAGCCGTTTTTGGCAGGGTATCAAAAAACGTTTTCTTGGCTTTTAAATAAGCGTCGAAAGTTTTGTGATAGTCCAGATGGTCGTGCGTTAGGTTAGAGAAAATACCGCCCGAAAACTGCAAGCCCTCTATCCTGTGCTGGGCCACCGCGTGCGAGCTTACTTCCATAAAGCAATAATCGCAGCCCTGTTGCACCATGTCGTTCAGCAGGCTGTTCAGCGCTACCGGGTCGGGGGTGGTATGGGTGGCGGGGATCACTTTACCATTCACCTGATTCTCTACAGTCGATAGCAAGCCGCATTTATATCCCAGATCGCGAAACAGCTTATAAAGCAGCGTAGCGATGGTGGTTTTACCATTAGTACCGGTTACCCCAATTAGCTTTAACTGATCGGATGGGTTATCGTAAAAATTAGCCGATACAATCCCCAGCGCCACGGCCGAGTTTTGTACCATTAAAAAATCCGCGCCGCCTGCTGTGTGTCCCGGCAGTTCTTCGCATATCACAGCCGCGGCGCCGTCCTTTACGGCTTGTTCAATAAAATCGTGCCCATCTACAGCGGTGCCTTTTACGGCCACAAATAAACAGCCCGGCACTACCTTGCGCGAATCAAAAACCACGCACGATATGGCTACATCGGCACTGCCCTGCAGTTCGGTAAATGGTAAACCCTCCAGTAACTCGCTTAAATACTTCATTCCAACACTATCGTTATGGTTGATCCCTTCGGCATCACGCTGCCAACCGCTGCCGATTGGTTAAGCACCACGCCGCTCCCTTTTGCACTCACTTTATAACCGGCGTTGCCCAGTACATACATGGCATCGCTAAGGCCCATACCGGTAACGCCCGGTACAGTACCCTTTTTATATTTTGCATCCTCAAACACAATACCGGCACTGGTATCGGCACCACCGGCCGGGTTATTTGAAGCATAAAGCGGCTTAACGCCTAACTTGGTATACACTTCCTTCAAGGCTTTATAATCGCCATCCTTAAATTTGGGTGGCTGGGTATTGCCTACCAAATGCAATTGCGCTGCCGGGTGGTTCATGGTTAAATCGCTGGCATAAACCCTATCGGCTATTTTGCGAAATACCGGACCAGCCACCCAGGCCGCCAGGTGCGAACCCACCCTGGGGTTACTGATCACCACAATCATCGAATACTTTGGCTTATCGGCCGGAAAGTACCCGCAGAAAGATGCCTGGTGCGCATTCTTTTCACCATAACCACCGGCACCCTGCGCTATTTGTGCCGTACCTGTTTTACCGGCTACGCTATATAAATTGTTTTTGATCACCTTTTTCCCAGTACCCTCCAGCACCACACCTTCCAGCATCCCTTTTATTTTGCCCAGTGTTTCATCCGAACATACTTTAGGGTTGATAACCCTTGCCTGGAAACGCTCGACCGTGTTACCCATGCGGCGGATTTCCTTTACAAAAATTGGCGTTATCATTTTGCCGTTGTTTGCCACCGAGTTATAGAAGGTGAGCATTTGCAGCGGCGTTAGTTTAGACTCGTAACCGTAAGCAATTTGCCATAGCGATTGTAGTTTATTCCAATCTTCCGAATGGGTATTTTTAATGCGGGGCTTGCCTTCGCCTTTAATTTGCAAACCTGCTTTCTCGTTCAAATGGAAGCTATATAACTTATCAATAAACGCCTGCGGGTTATCGTGATAAGCGCCGTTTACAAAACGGGCCACCGCCACGTTTGATGATTCTTCAAATGCACGCTTGGCGCTTAATATCGATCCCGGGTCTTCGGCATCCCTAATGTGCAGCACTACTTTACCATTTTTGGGATTAATTACTTCAAAATTGCCGTGCTGCGCGTCAATTTTGCTGCTGGTATCAATTTTATGATCATCGAGCATAGACATGTACGATGCCAGTTTAAAAGTTGAACCCGGTTCGGCCGATTGGGCTATGGCATAGTTCATCCGCTCCTGGTAGTCGCCATCCTTGGTACGGGTAAAGTTGGCAATGGCACGTATCTCGCCCGTGGCTACTTCCATCAGTACTGCCGTACCAAAATCGGCCTGGGTGCTATCCAATTGTTTTTTTAATGCCTTTTGCGCCACATCCTGAAAGTTGACATCAATGGTCGACATGATATCCGCGCCATCCTTTGCCGCCACTTCATCATCCTCGTTCACCGGGGCCCAAACGCCGCCGGCCATGCGCTGCATCAGGCGTTTACCGTTCTCGCCGTTGATATAATCTTTGTAAGCGCCCTCCAGGCCAACTACATTTTTTACGTTCTCGTTATTATAACCAATGGTACGCTGCGCCAGTGTTTTAAAGGGGAAGATGCGCTTGTTTTTTTGCACCACAATTAAGCCGCCCTTATACTTGCCCAGGTTAAAAACCGGAAACTTACGGATGTCCTTCAACTCCTGATAACTTACCTTACGGCGAATTAACTGGTAACGCAAGCTATCCTTACGGGCATTGCGCAACACGCGCGAGTATTCCTGCGCGCTATGATCGCCAAAGTACGATGCCATTTTTTCGGCCAGCGAATCGATCCTTTGGTTAAATAATTTTTCGGTTTCGATACCGGCGGCCAGCATATCCATGTGCAACTCGTACTCGGGTACCGATGTAGCCAGCAAACTGCCATCAAGCGCCAGGATATTACCCCGGGATGCATCTACATTTACATATTTGG
This sequence comes from Bacteroidota bacterium, assembly GCA_040389105.1. GTDB lineage: Bacteria > Bacteroidota > Bacteroidia > Sphingobacteriales > Sphingobacteriaceae > Mucilaginibacter. The sequence goes on along the minus strand of JAZKAO010000019.1, from coordinate 68,823 downwards.
TAGACAGGCTATCGGCCATAGCCCGCCATTTTTTCCCCTGCACAAACTGCACCCGGCATAATTGCACCACCACAGCCCCCGCAAACAGCACAATCACCCCAAAGGCGATATAAACACGCATTAATATGTTTGCCCTGATGTTCATTTCTGCTCCTCCTCCCCTGTGTTTACTACAATTTTTTGCGGCGGCGCAACCGGTTCCTTTAAGCCCAGCGTATCGGCACGTTTAATTACCTCGGTCAGGGTGCTTTTAAAGGCCAGGTCGGCTTTGGTAGTTTTATAATCCCAGCTTAATTCCTTTACTTCCTTACTTAGCTTATCAATATCGCGGATATTGTTTTCAGCTATGTGCATATTGCCGATATAGATCATACCCAAACACGCCAAAAACAAAACAAAAGGCAGCGCGCTGGTTGCGGTCTCGGTCGAGATCACCCCTTTGCTTAAAAACGTAATAAACCAGTTTTCGGGGACCTCCTTTTTAGGCGATTCCTCTATTACGGTTTCGTTTTCAGCTTCTTCCTCCTGAATTTCTGTACGTAAACGATTGGTCATTTCTTTACAGCTATCCTTAATTTGGCACTGCGTGCCCGGTTATTTAATTGTATTTCTTCTTCGTTAGCCACTATAGCGCCGCGACTAACCGCATCCAGCGGTTTTTGGTCGTTACCATATAAGTCTTTCACCACTTCGCCGCTAAATTTGCCCTTGGCTATAAAATTTTTCACCAAACGGTCCTCCAGCGAGTGGTAACTCATTACCACCAGCCTGCCGCCCGATACCAGTACCTCGGCCGATTGAATTAAAAATTCTTTCAGCGCTTCCAGTTCCTGATTAACCTCGATCCGTAAAGCCTGGAAAACCTGGGCCAGGTATTTATTTTCCTTACCCCGGGGGATCAGGTTTTGGATGGCGTTCTTCAAGTCGGCCACGGTATTGATGGGCGCGTTTAAGCGCGCTATAACAATAGCTTTCGCTAACGATTTGGAATTTTGAATTTCGCCGTACATCCCAAAAATGCGATGCAGATCGGCCTCGGCATAGGTGTTTACCACCTCTTTAGCGCTCAGGTCCGATGCCTGGTTCATGCGCATATCCAACTCGGCATCAAAACGAATGGAAAAACCCCGCTCGGCCTGGTCAAACTGAAATGAGGAAACACCCAGATCGGCCAGGATGCCATCAACCGGAACAGCATCATGCAAACGGCAAAAATTCTTTAAGTATCTAAAGTTCTGATCTACAAAAATAAAACGGTCGTCATCTATCAGGTTTTGCTGCGCGTCGGCATCCTGGTCAAAAGCCAGCAGTTTGCCGTCGGCACCCAAATGCTTCATAATCTCGCGCGAGTGGCCGCCGCCGCCAAAAGTTACATCCACGTAAGTACCGCCGGGCTTAATATTAAGCGCCTCAATGCATTCCTGCAGCATCACCGGGGTATGGTAATTACTCATCGCCCCTCCTTCCCTTTCCGCCCATTACGCGTTCGGCTAATGCGGCAAAGTCGGCAGGCTCGTTAGCCAGCATGGCATCGTGCGCGCTTTTTTCCCAAACTTCAATTTTATTGATCTGGCAACTGATGATGATCTCGTTAGCCAATTCAGGGTCGATACCGGCATGCGCGCATAATAACTTAGGCAGCAAAATACGGCCGGCACCATCGGGTTCAATTTCGGTAGCGCCACGGGTAAAGTGACGGATAAATTGCTGGTTTTCGCGCTCGTACTGGTTTAGTTTCAGTAATTCGGCAACAACTTCATCCCATGCTTTTTTGGTATAGATGAGCAGGTTTTTATCAAACCCACGGGCAATCATCAGCGGCTCCTTCCCGTCGCCGGGGAGCTGCTGTTTAAGCGCGGATGGCAATGTCAATCGTGATTTGACATCCAGCTTACATGAATAATCGCCGAAAAAGTATGACATGGGCAAAACTATACCATTAATGGTAATGTAAAAGTAAAGCAGTTTCTCCACTTTCAACCACTTTCACCCACAAAAAGTTTTCAACATTTAAAAATTGGTTTTTTCACCCACTTTTAATGCGAAACACTAATTAGCTATGCCGTCATTTTCTTTTAATTTGAATAGTATATTGTTTAATATATGCGCTAAAGGTAGTATTTAGAATTTATAAATTGCTAATATTTTTTGCATTAACGTTTTCTAAATCAGAATTTTCAGGATTTTAGGATTAGCAAAATCCCTGAGAGACTTAATTTTTAAAACGAAGTCTGAATATTACCAGCCAGCAGTCGATCCGATAGCTATAGTGTTCAGCACACCGGCCACAGGTTAAAATTTCTATTACCTGCATATTAAATCACCTTATTTTAACTCCTGTATCCTTAGTGTACCTGATCTGCCGTCTGAACCGCTGATTTGATACCGGTACTGCCGGCCGGTGGTATCGCGCGCGGTAAGGTTCAGTTTAATATCGTCGTTAGGGTGGCCGGTACTAATAGTGATACTTGCATTACCATTGGCAAAGCCGGTGCGCTCTAACCTGATAGGCAATATACTTTTCAGGGTGCCGCCGCCTTCTAGTATATCCACGCTAATAATATCTGCCGGCCAGCCGCTATTCTTAAGGCCGATCGATAAATAGTTGACACCATAACCGCCTGAGCCATCGAGGTCCACACGTGGTCTGAAAAAGTTTTGGATGCTTTTTATGCCATAATTGGTGCCGTTAATATTTAAAGCCTTTTCACCATCCTGTAAGGAAAAACCATTTTCAAGGTATGCCTTTTTAAGGTCGGCTTTGGCCAAAGTGATCTGCAGCAGGGTATCACGGGCAGCGGTGTACTGATGCTCTACCTCTTGCTGACCAGGCAAAGTATATTTAAGCCCATACGCCTCGAGTTTGGTAAAGCGGATGGAATCGCCCTTATCCTGCTCTGCCTTTAAATAAATGGCACTTGGCGGGCCTGTGCGGTAACTGTTGGATGCATCAAGGTTATCTAACAAAAAGAATTCGGTTTTGACCGGGTGCTGTATTTGATCTTCCAGTATTCGCTGCTCCTGCTCATGCTGGTCCTCACGCGCGCTCATCATCTTATTTACGGCTATCTGCCTCCGGATGGAATTATAACCTACAATAGAAACGAGCAGTATCACGGGCAGCAGGTAATACACGGCCCCAGGTTTACCTGTGCGCTTATCCTGCACCACATGTGTACCGCTTAAATTATCATGCCACTTAGCTTTAAACAGGAATGAAAGACCATCGAACGGGATGAGCCTGGCAAAGGTACGACCAAGGATGCGCGGGAAACCCGGCTGCAAGCCTTCACTATCGATAATGCGGGTCTCGGTCATCATTTTGGCAGGGGTACTGCCGATCAAGCCTTCAAAAATCAGATAGTATACAATCCGGCATAGTATAAATATTAACCATAGCACAGACCTGTCATCGCGCAGATAACTACTAAAAAAAACACTTTCGCTTCGGCTAAGCGCATACAACATCCCTTCAATAATTGGCGCGAATACAAAAATAGTGACCGCGGCATCAAGCAACGCATGGGTAAGGCGCTGCCATAAACCAGCCGCTACGGTAAAACTTACGGTCTCGCCATTATATTCATGCGCTTCTATCGCTACCGTTTTATATTGATCAAAGTAATGCAACAAGCGCCACGATAACGAAATGAGTAAAAACTCTTTCAGATAATAGAATATCCGCAGCAATATTACAGTTGTTACCGACCCGGGCATTGGCCTGCCGAATAACAGGTAACCGGTACCATATATGGCTATAATGATGTTATAGAAAAAGATGACCCCAAAACAGGCCCTGAAAAGCCGCACCTCGCGACCGGATGAACCGAGGTACAAGACACTTCCCAACAACAGCGAAACATGAAAAACTACCATAGCATAATTCATACCGCTGTTAACAGGGAGGCCGAGGTATACCAGCTCTAAAGCCTGCCTGAAAAAAGAAGGGATGTTGATGCCGGCGCTTAATGTAACATTGGTGTAAAGCCCCCACGCGGCAAGTATAATGCTGGCCACCGCAAGGTAAAAGGGTAGTTTTTTATTGGGCATGATGATGAGGTTGTTTCGTTGATAAAGATAAAAAAAACTTCAAGGTATCCTGACAAACAAAAAGCTACGAATAAGTCACGAGTACGCCACCTTTTAGGCCATCGCTGCACACTCGCGCCAGTTAAGCGTTTAAACCCCATCGGGGTTAAATGTCGGTAGTAAAGATTCGATTTAGTCGATCCGTGCCAGCGGTACGGAACTATTGTAGCATACCTAAGACATGCAAACATGGCTATCGTACGTTTTCTACCGACATTTTGCTCCTATCGGAGCAAGCGAATCTCTTAAATAATGACATTATACCCGCGCCAGTTAGGGGAAAATCATCCAAATCACCCGCACAAAAAAAGCCTCCCGATAATCGGGAGGCTTTTTGTTGGGTTATATTATATAAGGAAGGAGGATGATTATAAAATAACCAACTCCTGGTCGTTTTTAACCTCGTGGGCTAATTTGTTTACTTTTTTAGTGATGTGTTCGGCAACAAAGTAAGTGCTGTTTACCGATGACGATTGGTTAACCTGCATATCGCAATTGGTTACGCTACCAGTTAGGTTAGCTTTTGCAGTATCGTTAATAGTGATGTTTGCGCTGTAAGCTTCCAGGTCTAAAGTTGCAGTAGCGTTATTGTACACGTTAACATCTAACTCGATAGCTGAAAAACCTTTACCGGTTTTTACAAGGGCGTTATCGTATACCGATAAGGTACGCAGATCGGCAGCGGTTACATAAACTACTAAAGCATCCTTAGTATACGATGAGATACGCAGGGTACCGTTTTGGTTTTGAACCAGCGCGCTTTCGCCGTAATAGTTGTTTAAAACCTTTACGCTGTTGGCATCGCCATTGGTTAAATATACTTCTACGTTACCGCGAACTTCAATTTTGCTGAAATTTTTAACCTCGGTTAATACGGTTGCTGTCTGATCTTTTTTTGTTGTAGCAAATGCTGTATTTGTTATAGTTGCTATAGTTAGCAGGGCGGCGATTGTTATGATATTTGTTTTCATGATATGTTTATTTGTTTGATTGTCAATTAATTATATAGTCTTTGTAATTTAAATACACCTATAAGACGATGTATTTTCAGAAACGTTACAGATAATTTAATTTTTTTTATTATATTAATTTTCTGCTCTGTTTTCAGGCCGCAAAGGTAAGATTATTTATATCACAATTTCTGTCATTTAATTGTCAAATACAGTCAAATTTCCATCCTTGCAATACTATGCATGCATTATATATTTATATTAAAAAATCAGCATGGTTTATGCCCTTAAATTAAAAAGATGGCAAGGTTTGGGGATTAAAGAAATTAGAGCTTATTGTACAATTAACACTAATGCTAGTCATTGGTCATTTCGCTGTGCTGTCATTAGCAGATTGGTAGCTCATACAAATGATTGTTAAGTACACTGTCATTTGTATTAATTAACATGCGGGTTATAGTGTACAAGGTGTACAAAGTGTTCAATCGTACAACTTGTACACTTTGTACACGGATAAATAAATCCGCAGGATTTATGACCAATGACTAAATATAGTACCTATTCCCGTCCGTCTTGATGCGGCCGGCATCCAGCAGCAGGCGCAGGGTGTCTATCTTCTCTTTATCGGTACCGGTGTGGATGGACGATACCAGGTCGTCCAGTTTTAGCGGGGCGGTGAGTAACAACTGTAATAACTCATCGGCAATATCATCGGTAATGGACGATGCATTGTTTTGGCGCTTTTCGGCCAGGCAAATATCACATACGCCGCATTTGGGGGCGTTCTGCTCGTCAAAATAGCTTAACAGCATTTGGCTGCGGCAGCGTTGGTGTTCGGCATAAGCAAACACAGCTTCCATTTTGCGGCGATAGGTAGTCTTGCGCTCTTCTATATATTGGGTATTAATCGTCAGGTTATCGGGGATCTGCCGGGCGCGTGTCCAGGTTACCTGCGGTTGATCGGTTTGGGGCAGGTAGTTCAGCACGCCGAAGCTTTGCAGTTTGTTTAACGCGTCTATCACCTGCTGCACATTCATGTGGGTACGTTTGGCCAGGTCAAACTCGCGCAGGCGCACATAGTTATCAAAAGCCCCGGCGTACGATCGCAGCAGGATCTTGATAAAGGCATCCCAGCCTGGGTTTTGGATCTGGAAGTTGTATAACTCCTCGTTCATCACCTCAAACCTAAAGCGCGATGGCAGGAAAACGCTTTCGTTAAAAGCCAGGTATTCGTCTTTTTCTAAAAACTTCAGGGCATTCAGTGTTTTAATCGGCTCCAGCTTAAAGCGCGAGCAAAACTCGGCCAGGTCCAGGTTCAGGCTTAGGCCCTCGCCCGCGCCGTAGGCTATCTGGTAGTAGTTAGCGATATAATGATAGGTGGCCTTAATTTCATCCAGCGTTGGGAATGCCGAAACAAATTTGCGCTCCTGCTTTGCCCTATCGGCCGGGCCATATAATAATACGGCATAAGCTTTTTGCTCATCGCGCCCGGCGCGACCGGCTTCCTGGTAATAAGCTTCCAAACTTTCGGGCATATCGGCATGGATCACAAACCTTACATCAGGCTTATCAATCCCCATCCCAAAGGCATTGGTGGCTACTATAATGGGTACCTTACCGCTCTTCCAGGCCAGTTGCTTAGCCGAACGCTGATCAGCCGGAAGGCCTGCATGGTAATAATCGGCCTTGAAGCCGTGCTGGGTAAAGTGTTTAGCAATCTCAAAAGTTTCTTTGCGGCTGCGCACATATACAATGCCGCTGCCTTTTATGCCGCGGGCTATATCCAGCATTTTGCGCAGTTTATCCTCGTGCTGCTGCACTACATAAGCCAGGTTCCTGCGTTCGAAGCTTTTTTGGAAAACGTTTTGGTTTTTAAACAGCAACTTTTCCTGGATATCAAACTTAACATCCACCGTAGCGGTAGCCGTCAGCGCCAGTACGGGTACATTGGGATGCAACGCGCGCAGATCGGCAATGTGCAGGTAGGGTGGTCGGAAATCATAACCCCATTGGGAGATACAATGCGCCTCGTCGATAGCGAACAGGTTTACCTTCATGTATTTAACGCGCTCGCGCACCAAATCTGACAGGAGCCTTTCGGGCGAGAGGTATAAAAACTTCACCGGGCCATAAATACAATTATCCAGGGCAATATCCACCTCGCGCTTGCTCATGCCCGATACAATGGAGATGGCGTTGATGCCTTTAGCCTTCAGGTTCTCAACCTGGTCTTTCATCAGGGCGATGAGTGGCGAGATTACAATACAGATCCCATCCTTAGCCAAAGCCGGTACCTGGAAACATACCGACTTACCCCCACCCGTAGGCAGCAGCGCCAAAGTATCGTACCCCAACAGTACCGACTGGATAATTTCCTCTTGCATGGGGCGAAAATTGTCGTGCTGCCAGTAATGTTTAAGGATCTCCTGTATCGTCATTTCGCTACGCTGTCATTGGTCATTCGCTTCGCTGTCATTAGTCATTGGAGGGATTGCGACCGTTTGCGAAAATACACCCTTATTTGAAGTAAGACACTAATTTTTTCGGATTGATTGAACTACTTTTCAACTATTTACCCTGCACAGGGAAGCACTGGCTTCCAACCGCCCCACCGCCATACTCTAATACCAATTTACGATTGGCATAAATATAGGTGCAACTATCGTTATACCGGGCTTTTAAGCTATCGGGTACAGGCCGGTCAAACACATCGAAGAAATACATCCCCATGCCACTACGCTTAAAGCCTATCTTGGCCGGCTCGCCGCTTTGTATGGAGATACAATTGGCTGCATCTAATTTTTGTTTGATGGTTCTTAGTGTTTGGGCTGTCCAGCCGGTTGTTTTTAACAGCTTGGCTACCTTGCCCGAATTTACATCCAGGTTCCACTCTAAAAATTTAACGGTTTGATCGGGCTCGTCCTTACCGGGATACATGCCCCAGCGTGCTATTTGCGCGTCGTTTTTAAACTCAATCTCGATGATGGTGCGTGGCGGCACTTTTGATGCGAAGTATCTTTTAGCCTCGAAGATCTCCGCCCGCCTTTTATAAAAGTTACTGATCAGGTCGGTAGTGGTATAGTCTTTATCAAACAATCCAAAACTTACCCCAAAACTAATTACGTTATATATCACCAGCACTATATATATAGCTGCAATACTGCCTATGATGATCAACAACCGCCTGGTGAGTTTTTTTCTGCTTGCCATTTTACGTTACAAGGTTTAAAGATTGCATAAAAATAGAATACAAAACCATCACATGCACCATTCTTTTCTAAATTTGCATTTTTACCATCGATATGAAAAAACGCACGTTCTTAATATTGCCGCTTGTTGTCCTTTCATTTATAGCCGCTGCTCAAACCAAATGGAATGTAGAGGCCCCTCCCGGCCCGGCTAAAAAAGTTTCATTTACACTTGATGAAGGCACCTGGATGAACCTTGATGTTAGCCCCAACGGGCAAAACATTGTGTTCGACTTACTGGGCGATATTTATACCATGCCCATAAAAGGCGGCAAAGCTACGCTGCTGGCCGGCGGAAGATCGTACGAAGTACAGCCCCGCTACAGCCCCGATGGCAAGCAGATCAGCTATACCAGCGATAAGGAGGGTGGCGATAACATTTGGGTGATGAACGCCGATGGCGGCGGTAAGCATTCCATTACTAAGGAAACTTTTAGATTGTTAAACAACGCGTCATGGTCGCCGGATGGGCAGTATTTGGTGGCGCGCAAGCATTTTACCGCGGGCCGATCATTAGGCGCGGGCGAAATGTGGCTGTATAATAAAAACGGCGGGGATGGCATCCAACTAACAAAAAAGAAAAACGACCAGCAGGATGCCGGCGAGCCCATTATATCGCCCGATAATAAATACGTATACTGGAGCGAGGACGTTACCCCCGGCCCCAATTTTCAATATAATAAAGACCCTAACCAGGGCATTTACGCCATAAAACGCCTTAACCGCATTACCGGCGATATACAAACCATCAGCGGCGGCGCGGGTGGAGCCTGCCGCCCGCAAATTTCGCCCGATGGCAAATTGCTGGCATTTGTTAAACGTGTACGCCTAAAATCGGTGATGTACCTGCAAAACCTGCAAACCGGCGAGGAATGGCCGGTATATGATGACCTGTCGCACGATCAGCAGGAAACCTGGGCCATATTTGGCGTATACCCTAACTTTAGCTGGACGCCCGACAGCAAGAACATCATTTTTTATGCCAAGGGGAAAATCTGGAACCTGGATGTAGATAGCCTGAACGCTACCAATATCCCGTTCGAGGTAACATCAACCCAAATGATTACCGACGCGGTGCATTTTCAGCAAAAGGTTTTTCAGGATGAGTTTACGGTTAAGATGATCCGGCAAACTACCACATCGCCCGATGGCAAAATGATAGCCTTTAACGCTGCCGGTTATATCTATACCAAAGTACTGCCCAACGGCAAGCCCGAGCGCATTACCAGCACCAACGATTTTGAATTTGAACCCGAGTTTAGTCCGGATAGTAAAACCCTGGTATATGTAGATTGGAGCGACGAGTTGAAGGGCTCTATCAACATGGTAGACCTGACCAGTAAGCTGGTTACCCGCCTTACTACCGAGAAAGGTTTTTACTACTCGCCCAAATTCTCGAACAAGGGCGATAAGATCATTTACCGCAAAGGCGAGGGGAACGAGCAACTGGGTTATGCCTTTGGTAAAAACCCGGGCATTTATATCATGCCGCTGGCCAGCACGGCCGTGGCTACCATTGGCGGCGCTTTACCGCTAACAGCAGGTACACCGCAACTGGTGATAGACAATGGCATTCACCCGCAATTTAGCGCTGATGATAGCCATATCTACTATCAAAGCAGCGAGGGCGATAAAAAGGCCTACAAAATAATGGACCTGAGCGGTGCCAACCAGCGCACGCTGTATACATCGCAATATGCCACACAGTTTGCCCCAAGTCCGGATGGGAAATGGATGGCCTTTACCGAATTGTTTAACTGCTATATTACCCCCATGGTTAATACCGGCAGCGCGCAAAACCTGTCGGCCACCAATAAAGCCATCCCACTAAGCAAGCTAACCCGCGATGCCGGTATTTACCTGCACTGGAGCCACGACAGCCAAAAACTAATGTGGACATTGGGGCCTAAATACTTTACGCGCGATATCCGTAACGCATTCCCCTTTGTAGAGGGTGGCCCCGATAAAACCCCGCCGGTGGATACCGTGGGTACCGATATTGGCCTGAAATTAATGACCGACGTACCCGATGGCAAAATAGCCTTTACCAATGCCCGCATTATTACCATGAAAGGTGACGAGGTGATTGAAAAGGGAACCATTATTATCGATCATAATAAAATAGCTGCCATTGGTAAGGATGTACCCATCCCCGCCGATGCCAAGGTGATTGATATTGCCGGCAAAACCATGATGCCGGGTATTATAGATGTACACGCGCATTTACATACCAGCCCCGATGGCGTTTCGCCACAGCAAGACTGGAGCTATTACGCTAACCTGGCCTACGGTGTAACCACCTCGCACGATCCATCCAGCAATACCGAGATGGTGTTTAGTCAGAGTGAAATGCTGAAAGCCGGTCGCCTGGTGGGGCCAAGGGTATACTCAACCGGGAGTATATTATACGGTGCCGACGGCGATTTTAAGGTAGTAATTAACAACATGGACGATGCCCGCAGTAACCTGCGCCGTATGAAAGCCGTAGGGGCGTTCTCGGTAAAAAGCTATAACCAGCCCCGCCGCGAACAGCGCCAGCAGATCATCGAAGCCGCCCGTGAATTACAGATGGAAGTGGTGCCCGAGGGTGGATCGACCTTTTTTACTAATATGACCATGATACTGGACGGGCATACTGGCATTGAGCATAATATCCCCGTTTGGCCGGTGTATAAGGATGTAACCAGCCTGTGGAACAGCAGCAAAAGCGGTTATACCCCTACCCTTATTGTTAGCTACGGCACCCAGTTTGGCGAAAATTACTGGTACGACCGTACCAACGTTTGGAAAAACGACCACCTGCAAAACTTTTTCCCTACCGGGATATTGGATGCACGGTCGCGCCGAAGGACTACATCAGAGTATGGCGATTACGGCCATATCGAGGTATCAAAATACGTAAAAAAGATTGCCGACGGCGGCACTAAGGTTAACCTGGGCGCACACGGCCAGATCCAGGGCTTGGGCGCGCATTGGGAATTGTGGATGCTGGCGCAAGGCGGCATGACACCGCTGCAGGCCATCCGCTGCGCTACCATAAACGGCGCTGCCTATTTGGGTATGGATAAGGAAATAGGATCGCTGGAGGTAGGCAAGCTGGCCGACCTGGTAGTGATGAACGAGAACCCGCTTGACGAGATCCGCAATAGCGAAAAGATAAAATACGTAATGGTGAACGGTCGCCTGTACGATTCGGACAGTATGAACGAGATTGGCAACCGCGATAAACCACGCCTGCACTTCTGGTGGCAAATGACTCACGGAGATATGTCGGCCCTGCCGGTTAATAATAACGAAACCTGGCAGTATACCGTGCAGGATGGGGATGCTAATTAAATCTGTTATTGCTAAACGTTCGTTCAGTATTTCATTAGGCTTGGTAAATCAGTTTATGAAAGTCAGTGGATGTCACTTTTTTCTTTCCCGCAAAGAAAAAGTAACCAAAAAGAAGCTCGCGGCTTGGTTATCTTCTACGAACAGTTAGTGCTTTGGCAGGGCCGGTAACTCCCGAAGATTCCCGAGGCCGCATTTAGGACGGTTATTAAAGGTTCGTCGGTTTGTATAGTATGCAAATCCGTTCGGCTTTTGGCCGACGGAACCGGAACGAAGCTCCGATTTCAATCAGCTTTGCTTCTCTTTCTTCCCGACAGCGGTCTGCTTCCGGAAAGATCAGGCAAAACGATGGTGGACTGTGGGAAGGGAAAGGGAAGCGGATTTGCCTGAAGCGTGGCCATGCGCGAGCGAAAGCCGGGGCAAATCCTTGCGCACCGTGGTTTTGACTGATGCGGGCAAAGGCCATGTGCGGCAGGGGAAGCATTTCCGCTGTCTTGATTTTTGGTTACTTTTTATCAAGAAAAAGTGACTTGGCCCCTGCGGCTAAGAGCAGACTGACGTTAATTACTTACCGACCTGAATGCTATGAGATTGCCGCGTCGCCCCATTTCACAGCCCGGCACTGCTCCTCGTAATGACAAGGTTTTTACCCTATAGCTTCCAATATTACTTTACAAGCGGCACGAATCTGCTCCCTGGTGATAACCAGCGGCGGAGCAATGCGCATGGAGTTGCTGCAATGCAAAAACCAATCGGTAATAACGCCGTTGGCAATGCAACGGTCTATAATTTGTTTGTTGGTATCAAAATCGGCCAGTTCAACAGCCAGCATCAGGCCCTTGCCGCGTACCTCCTTAATGGCGGGGTGTACCAATAACTCGCGAAACAGCGCTTCCTTTTCGGCCACCGTATCTATTAAATGCTCGTTCAGTAAAACCTCTAAAGCTGCTAATCCGGCCGCGCAACATACCGGGTGGCCGCCGAATGTGGTAATATGGCCCAGCATAGGGTTTTCCTTTAGCGTGTCCATAATTGGTGTTGATGCTACAAAGGCCCCAAGCGGCATCCCGCCTCCTAAAGCTTTAGCCAATACCAAAATATCGGGCACTATATCAAAATGCTCAAAAGCGAATAGCTTACCCGTGCGCCCCATGGCGGCCTGGATCTCGTCTAATACTAAAAGCGTCCCGGTTGCTTTGCAGCGCTGGCTTAATGCTTGCATGTAGGCCATATCAGGCACACGGATGCCGGCTTCGCCTTGTACGGTTTCTATAATTACACAGGCGGTTTGGGTGCTGACGAGGTCAAGATCCGCCATTTCGTTAAAACGGATAAAGCCAATGCCCGGCAGCAGCGGGCGGTAAGCCTGCTTATATTCTTCGTTACCCATTATACTTAACGCGCCCTGTGTACTGCCGTGGTATGAGCCATGGCAGGCCAATATCTCTGTGCGACCGGTATAACGCTTAGCCAGTTTCATAGCCCCCTCAATAGCCTCAGCACCCGAGTTTACAAAGTATACGGATTGCAGGTTTTCGGGCAGCAGGGATACCAATTTTTCGGCCAGTTTAACCTGCGGACTTTGCACATACTCGCCGTAAACCATCAGGTGCAGGTATTTATCCAGTTGGGCTTTAATAGCATCAATTATATAAGGATGCCCGTGGCCGGTATTGCTTACGCCAATGCCGGCAATCAGGTCGATATAGGGTTTGTTGTCCTTATCGTACAGGTAAACGCCTTCGGCCCGTTCAAATTCCAGCAGCAGTGGAAAGTTGGTGGTTTGGGCATTATTGGCTAAAAAAAGCTGGCGCAAGGTTAACATGGTGCAAAAGTAACCATGATTTTCGGGATTGTTTGAACCATGATTAAACAGATTTTTAGGAGGACAGGATTAAGGACGATTTAACCACAGAGGCCACTAAGAAACAAACAGTTCATTAACACAAAGGACACAAAGATTTTTTTCTTATTATTTAACACTAAAACTTTGTGTCCTTTGTGCAAAATCCTTTGTGGCCTTTGTGGTTAAATCACCCCTAAATTATCTCCCCAACAAAAACAGCAGCGGCACATCAAGCCTTTTAGCCCAGGAGTTTTCAGAATGATCGGCACCGGGGAATACCCGGCTTTGCCAGTTTTGCGCGGTATAGCCTTTGGTTTTCATTAAGGCATCGGCCTGTTGTTGGTAAGGGGCGTACAGCGCATCCAACGTTTGATCGCCATGATCGAAATAGATTTTATGCTTGCGGGGCGATGGCAGGTGTTTAGCCAGGTAAGCCATTACAGCGGCCGGGATGGGGTTGTTATCTACCGTAAAAGTACCGGTCCAGTGGGTGGAGAGGCAAGCCGCGCCACCAAATACTTTGGGATATTGGCAAATGGCGTACAACGATATCAACCCGCCCATGCTGGATCCTGCGATGAATGTATTCGGCTGATCGCTTAGCGTAGTATAATGACTGTCGATATAAGGTTTCAGTTCCTTAACCAAAAACTGAAGGTAATTATCAGACTGGATGCTGCCTGAAAACAGTTTGGTATCGCCGGCCTTAATTTTATAAATGGAATCCTGTTTTTGGGGAGGCAGGCTTTCAAATGGCTTTTGCGGCAAGTATTCGCGGTGGCGGTTGGCGTTGCCGTTCCAAATGCCTACTACAATGCAATCTTTAATTTTGTTTTGGGCCAGTAGCTTGTCCATGGTTTCGTCTACGCCCCACTCCTGCTTGTTCCACATGATAGCGGCATCAAACAAAGCCATACCATCGTGCATGTATAATACGGCGTACTTTTTACGGGCATCGTACCCATCAGGCAGCCAGATATCCACATTACGCGCAGGCACAAATTTGGATGGGAAATCCTGGATATGCTGAATGGTACCGCTGCTTACTTTGGGTGTTTGGGCTACCGCAAGTTTAGCGGTGCCTATAACCATGAGCAGCGTGAAAATCTTCCTTAACATGATGGATGGTTTAAACCGATAGGCAATATAAACAACCGCTTATCATCATCCAAAAATCTTTCCGTTTGTCGGGGCTTTTCCGCATTTTTACCACATTCAAAAATCATTACCACAATGAACCATTGGTTAGTAAAATCAGAACCTGTAAAATATAGCTGGGATAAGTTTTTAAGCGAGGGCCGCACCTTTTGGGATGGCGTACGTAACTACCAGGCCCGCAACAACCTGCGCGAAATGAAGGAAGGCGACCTGGTGCTATATTACCACAGTAACGAGGGTAAGGCCGTTGTTGGGATAGCCAAAGTAGTCAAATCTTTTTACCAGGACCCCACCACCAGCGACCCAAACTGGGTAGTGGTAGACCTTGCGCCTGTGCAAAGCCTTAAAAACCCGGTAACCCTTGAACAAATAAAAGCCGACCCGCAACTAAAAGACGTTGGCCTGGTACGCCAGGGCCGCCTATCGGTTATGGGCTTAAAAGTCGAGGAGTTTGATAGGATTTTGGAGTTGGGGAGTTAGTAGCCCCTCCTAAAAGCGAAGGCCATGCGCGATTCCCTCCCACGGGGAGGGTGTAGGGCAATGTCATTAAGTTAAGCTTTTAAGGCGCCTGTGAGGACACAGGCACCGGGTAAACTTCCCGTGGTCTGTGTCTTCACAGACCACTAATCGGCTCATTTAGTTAGCTGATTTATCCCTTAACTTAATGACATTGGGGTGTAGGGAGGGGTCTAGTCATGATGCAGTATCGCACAAACCCCTCCCTGCCACCGCACAGGCAGCCGCACCTCTCCCCATGGGAGGGAACTAATTTGCAAATTAATCTTTCGGACTTCCCGTCTTTCGGTCTTCCGGACTTATAAGAACATTATGAACTACAGAAAATTTAAAGATACCGATATAGCCGAAGTTGGCCTGGGCACCTGGCAATTAGGCAGCGCTGATTGGGGCAATGTAGATGAGGCCGCCGCCTTTGGCATTTTGCAGGCTTATGTAAATGCCGGTGGTAATTTTATAGATACGGCCGATGTTTACGGGATGGGCGTAAGCGAAACCGTGATAGGGAAGTTTTTAAAAACTACGGATAAGGAATTATACGTGGCTACTAAACTCGGTCGCCGGGGAGATGCGCCGAATGGTTGGCCGCAAAACTTCACTTACGATGGCATGAAGCGCGCCGTAGAGGATTCGCTGAAGCACCTGGACCTCCCGCATTTGTTTTTAGAGCAATTGCATTGCATCCCCACTGAAGAAATGGCATCGGGCAAAGTGTTCGATCATCTGCGCAAGCTGCAATCGGAGGGGCTGATACAGCATTTTGGCGCCAGTGTGGAAACATCCGAAGAGGCACTGATTTGCCTGGAGCAGGACGGTTTAGCATCGCTGCAAATCATTTTTAACCTTTTCCGCCAGCATGTGGCTAATGAGGTTTTTGCTAAGGCAAAGGAAAAAGGTGTGGCTATCATTGTCCGCGTACCTTTAGCGAGCGGGTTATTAGCCGGTAAGTTTAATGCCGATACCACCTTTGCAGCTAAGGATCACCGCAATTACAACGCCAATGGCGAGGCCTTTAATGCCGGCGAAACTTTCTCGGGGATTGATTTTAAGGAGGGCGTTAAGCTATCGCAACAAATTAAAACCCTGCTGCCAGACGACCGCATGCCGCAATGGGCTATCCGTTGGATATTAGACCACCCCGAGGTAACTACTGTTATCCCAGGCGCATCAAAGATTAGCCAGGTAAATAGCAATGTAGAAGCATCCTTATTGCCGGCCCTACCTGCTGACACGCATCAGGCTTTACGGGAGTTATATGATGAGCAGATTTATAAGCAGATAAGAGGACATTATTAAAACCCTTTGTCATTGTTGTAAGGGTTAGCGTGGCAATCTCATAGGCAAATTTGTGTTTTATGAACGGTGGTCCGGCTCATTCGCCGCCGGAAGGGCTGTTACTTTGTCTTCGACACAAAGTAACCAAAAGTCAAGACAGCGGTAATGCTTCCTTTACCGCACCGGGCCTTTACCCGCACCAGGCAAAACCACGGTACGCAAGAATTTGCCGCTGCTTTCGCACCCACATAGCCACGCTTCCGGCAAATCCGCTTCCCTTTTCCTACCCGCAGGGCCACCATCGTTTTGCCTGATCTTTCCGGAAGCCGAACCGCTGCCGGGAGGAAGAGAAGCAAGGATGATCAGTAGCGGAGCTTCGCTCCGCTACCCATGACGTGTTTAAATAGAGTGTCATGCTGAGCTTGTCGAAGCATGGTGGGCAGGCCTGCGCACGCAGTCTTCGACTTACATTCCAGTTTACGCTTTTAATAATCCTTCATACAACCGCAAATTCTCTTCATCAAAACACACAAAAACAACTTGGTCAATACCTTCATTGCCCTTTAAAAAATTGTTAACGGCTGTAATAGCCACCCCGGCTGCTTCGGCTTTGGGGTAATGGTAAATACCTGTGCTGATATTTGGGAAAGCGATGGTTTTAATGCCTTTTTCTACCGCCAATTGTAAGCTATTTTTGTAGCAATTGGCCAATAATTGCGGTTCATTTTTAGTCCCGCCATTCCAAACCGGGCCAACGGTATGGATCACGTAACGGGCCGGGAGTTTACCGCCTGTAGTAATAACCGCCTCGCCTACTTTGCAGCGGCCCTGGCGGTTGATGATATCCATACACCCGTCCAATATTTGCTTACCGCCCGCACGATGGATAGCACCATCAACGCCGCCACCGCCCATCAGGCTGCTGTTGGCGGCGTTCACTACGGCATCTACCTGTTGTTTGGTAATATCGTCCTGGATCACTTTTATGCGTGGGTTCATGTGGGTATAACAATGGATTGGGATGGTAGTTTTTAACTAATATGTCATTTCGAACGAGGTACGAGGAGAAATCTTCTACGACAAGTATAGCGCTCATATAAGATTTCTCCCTACGGTCGAAATGACATGGTGGGAGTGGCATTTACTGCTTCGCCGCAAAAAACAAGGCCTTTAATTCTGTAGCATCATCGGGGTTCATTTTGCCGCTTAATATCAGGCGCAGTTGGCGGCGGCGCAGGGCACCCTCAAACAGGCTGGCTTCGTCCTCGGTTTCGGGGAGCAACTCGGGCACACGCACGGTATTGCCATCTGTGTCCAGCGCTACAAAGGTGTAATAAGCCTCGTTACTTTTAACCTTAGTGCCCGATGGTATATTTTGCGCCCATACATCCAATCGTATCTCAACCGATGTATTGAACGAGCGGGTTACCTTAGCTTCGATACTTACCACATCGCCCAGTTTAATAGGCTGTTTAAAGGATACATTATCTACCGATGCGGTTACCACCGTACGGTTACAATGTTTTTGCCCCGATATAGCGGCTGCAATATCCATCCAATGTAGCAGGCGCCCGCCCATCAGGTTGTTCAGCGTATTGGTATCGTTGGGTAATACCAGTTCATTCATTATCGTGTACGATTCTTTTGGGGCCTTGGCGTTCATGTTATGGTGCATATCGGCGTAAAGATACGGAATTTTGGATGTGCAGATGTGCAGATGTGCGTATGTGCGTATATGCAGATGTGCAAATGGTGCTATGCAAGTGTTTTTTAATGAAATTGATTAATTGAATTGATCATTTGCACATAAGCACATCTGCATATTTGCACATTCACTTACCTGCACATTAGTTCCCCCTTCAGGGGGTTAGGGGGTTCACTTCCTCGCCCCGTTATTCAGCAACCTGTACCCTACCAGCTCATCCCAACGGGCACCTACGGGGCGGTAGTATACCAGTAGCTGGTAATCGTTTTCGGTTTCAAAATGGCTGCCCTCTAACAGGGTGTCGTCGGGCTTATGGGTGGCAGCACTCACCCAAACATAGGCATAATCGTACACGCCCTGCTTTAAAAACAGGCTGGTATAAAAGCGGCCGCTGGTATTATCAAAGTCCATTTTATTATCGGCGCTCAACTGGTAGTTATTAAACTGCCCTACTACATAAGCTGCGCCATCCTTATCAGTTTTGTTGGCGGCCAGGTTAAAGTATATGTGGGCATAGTCGGCATCGGTACGTGGGTCGCGGCCATCCTGGTTGCCAATAAAGTACTTACCATTATTATCGTACTGAAAGGTATAATTCGGTTTGTCGCGCAGGTGATCGGTCAATAGCATTACGGTGTTGGCAGTATCGCGGTAAACGCGGTCGATCCTATCCGAGTTTACCCTGAGCGACCTCGTATCAAAATGCCTGAACTCGTTTCCTCCGGGGAAATCATTGGTACTTACATCGTTGTAGATCAACTGCGAACCGCGCACGTAAGCCGGCTTAGTGTTCATTATACCGGTTGGTGTACGGGCGTTTTGCATAATGAAGGTGCGGATATCGTTATACGGATTTTGCACATTCAGCGAGCCATAATCTAACTGGAAGTTGATCTTTTGATTGGTTTCGCGCAGACTGGTATTTTGCGACGCGATGATCTCGGCAGCTATGCTTACCTTACTGCCTACCACATAAAGCCGGCGGGTAAGGATGGGGTGGGCTGGGTCGCCGTCATCATAAACCTTTAGCAGGTAATTGCCGGCTATTTTGGGCGCGATACTTTGGTTAGGTAAAGTCAATTCGTAATGCACATATTTTTGCCGGGTACCGGTAGAATAGCGATAATCCCGCAGTCGGTCGTCAGTAAAACTTTGCAGGTATTCGGTTGGCGACAGGTTTGATGATTGCCATTGCGCATCGCAATGCTCAATAGTATAGCTATAACTGCGTGAGTCACCACGCAGGTCATCAAACGAGAGCATCACCTGCTCGTTAGTCCGCAGGTTGATGATGGGGAAACTCCCCTCCTTACCCAAAGCATAAAACTCAACGCTTTTAATTTCGGGGCGGTATACCTTATCATCGTAAACCATGGCTTGTTGGGCCGTGGCTTTTAGGGTGACGAGAAAAAAGAAAAGTATCTGTAAATATCGCTTCATGAATTGAGGCAAGATAAGAAAATCACGGCATTTTGGCTAAAGCCATTAATTTCTACCTTATCCCGTTGGCTAAAGCCAACGGCAATGAATATTAATAATGAATGATTATAAGACAATAATGTCACATTCATTGCCGTCCCATTTATGGGGCGCATGAGCAAATTAAAAGCGTGGCTTTAGACAAACTAAACGCAATGCTTAACTACAGTTCTACGCCGGCCCATCCTCCAGCAGTTTATTCACCAGCGCGTCCATATCAACTTCGGCAAATGAGGTGGAATAATCAGATAAGCCATAAGGGATGATCAGTTTGTTGTTGTGTACAATAGATCCGCAGGAGTATAATACGTTGGGGACATAACCCTCCCGTTCATCGGTATTGGGTATTAATAACGGTTCTTTTAAACGGCCGATCTCTTTGGTAGGGTCTTCTAAATTAAGCAGACTGGCACCTAATACGTAGCGGCGCATAGGGCCTACACCATGGGTAATTACCACCCAGCCTTTTTCGTGTTCAATAGGCGAACCGCAATTACCTATCTGGATAAACTCCCAACTAAATTTGGGCTTTTGCAGCAGGATTGGCTTTTCCCATATATTGATCTTATCCGAATACATGATGTAGTTATTGCAACCATCAATGCGCGATATCATTACAAACTTGCCGTTAATTTTGCGGGGGAACAGGGCCAGGTTTTTATTTTGCGCACCATCGCCATAAAGTGGCATAATGCGGAAATCGTAAAAATCTTTGGTCTGCAACAGCTTGGGCATAATCAGCGATCCATCGTAAGCGGTATAGGTGGCATAGTAAACCGATGTACCGTCTTCGTTAATAAATTTCACAAAGCGGGCATCCTCAATACCCTTGCGTTCGTACTCGGATATCGGGAATATTACCCTGTCCGATATATCCGTATCCAGCGAGAATACGATCTCGTAATAGCTATCGGCCAGCCAAAGGATCTTGTCGTATTCCAGCTTGTTAAAATCCTTTTCCTGCAAATTTTGCGAGTCGAGGATAACGCGACGCAGTGTAGCATATTCAAAGTGATGATCCAGTTTTTGTTCTACTTCGCGCAGTACGTCCACATTTATTTGGGTGGCTACAGCCTTATCAAAAAACAGCTTTTTATTGTAAACCGCGTTACGGACAATCTCGGCCTCGTCTATATAATCGCCGGCGGGTATTACGGTAATATTGTTAAACTTATCTATCAGCGCGCGGCGGAACGTGATGGATGATATGTGCCCCTCGCCCACAGCCCTAAAGCTGATGATCACCCTGCGTTCGCCATCTTCCAGTTCGCTTTGGTCGGGGTCATCTACTATCGACGGATTAAAAAACGCGGCCGATTCGATAGAGTATTCGTGCGTAAAATATGAACCTACCAGCAATTTGCGGTACACGGTCAGGCTGTCAAAATCGACACTTAATTCGGCAAACAGGTTTTTCAGCTTGCTGCAATGGCGGTTTAATACCCGGGTAATGTTACGGTGCCGCTTAGAATATTCTTGTAATATGGGCGAGACAATACCGAAAGCTTCGTCTTCGGTAATATCCATCACACGTTCTATTACTTCCTTGGCCCTATCGTTCCCGTTAAAAAAAAACCGGGCTATTACACGTTTAGAATCGGGATTAACTCTTACGGGCTTGCGTTCAATGGATAGTCTCATACTAAAAAACAAGTTTTAATCATTAACACCTTTTGTGCTAAATTGATTTGAACAATTTTACAACCTTTAGCCTATAAAAAGCGCTGGGTTGTAAGATATATATTTACAAGACAATTTGCAGCCGCTATAAGTTTTATGTTTTTGTAAATTGCACCAATTATGAATGTACTGATTGTTGAGGACGAGAAAAGCCTGGCGCTGGAAATTGACGAATTTTTGAGCCGGGAAGGTTTTACGGTAGAGCATTCGCGCACCCGAAAATCGGCCGAGGAAAAGATATTTGTTAATAATTACGATTTTATATTGCTTGACCTGGGCCTGCCCGACAGCGATGGCTTTGACCTGCTGAAAATGTTTAAGAAGCTGCCCGACCGCAGCGATGCCGTTATTATTTTAACTGCCCGCGGCGCGGTAGACGACCGCATTAAAGGCCTGGAAGAAGGCGCGGATGATTACCTGCCTAAACCATTTAGTTTAAACGAATTGCTGGCCCGTATGCACGCCATAACCCGCCGCAAGCATAAACTGGAGAGTAACGAGATCAATATTAACGGTTTCCGTGTGAACATACAAAACCGCACGGTGTATTATAACGAGGAACGTATTAACCTGACCAAAAAGGAGTTTGAGATTTTTAATTACCTGGTGCTGAATAAAAACCGGGTAATATCGCGCACTAACCTTACCGAACATGTTTGGGGCGATGTACTGGAGATTAATTCCGACTCGAATTTTGTGGATGTACATGTGAAAAACCTGCGTAAAAAGCTATCGGCCTTTGCCACTTTAGATTGGTTTGAAACGGTACGCAGTATTGGTTATCGTATCAATATTTAACACCTCTCCCCTCTCCGAGGGCGAGGGGGCTACATATTTATTGCAATGGAGTATTTTATCATTTTAGATTATGCAGATAAAGTCTTCACCTTTGGGGAGGATATAGGAGGGGTGCATGAAGCTACAGCTTAAACTTGCCCTTTATAATACGCTGACCAAGGTTGCGGTCATCCTGTTTACGGGGGTGTTTACCTTGCTGGCTATCGAAAAAATATCATATAACCACATTGAGCTACGCTTAGAGAAAGCCAAAAACGAACAGATAAAGCATCTGCCATCTGCCGAGATTGACAGCCTGCTGAGTAAAAAGAAAACCTATACCGATTATAACTTAATTAAAGAAGAATTTATACAGGTAACTCCCCAGCCTTACGAGGCTGCCCCCTCAACCGCCTCATATTTCCGAACCAGCAGCCGCAAACTGGATAATAAGGATACGGAGATACAAACCTATCATATCCTTAGCACGCGCCTTAATTTTAAAAACCATACTTATTTACTGGAAATTGGCGAAAGTATTGAGACTATTGAAGACCTAAAAACCATTATTAAACAGTTTACACTGGTAGTGCTTATTATTGCCCTTGGCCTTACCCTGGCCAGCGATTTGATATTTACCAAGTACCTGCTTAACCCCTTTTATAAGATCATCGACCGCAAGCTGATCAAAGTAAACGACCCATTGAACTTTGATTACGAAAAGGTAAAAACCACCACCCAGGATTTTAACCTGCTGGACGATAGCATCAGCTTGCTGATGAAAAAGATAACCGACCTGTTCTTATTAGAGAAACAATTTATTGCCAATGTATCGCACGAATTATTGACACCTATCTCTATCATTAGTACCCGCCTGGAAAACCTGATGCTACAGGAAAACCTGAGCGAGGATGCCGAAAACAAACTGTTTGCATCGTTAAAAACACTCAATCGCTTAAAATCTATTATTAACAGTTTGCTGCTGATATCTAAAGTAGAGAATAACCAGTTTAACAAAAGCGATTCGGTTAAAATTGCCGATGTGCTAACCGAGATCACCGACGAACTGGAAGACCGGCTTGAAGCTAAAAAGATCCAATTTCATAACCGCATTGCCTACCAGTACAGCATAACGGCCAACCGCCCGCTGATACATACGCTGCTGTTTAATATTGTAAACAATGCCATTAAATACAACGATATAAAGGGCCATATTGTAATATCCGACGATGTGAGCGGCAATACCTACACCCTGCAAATTGCCGATACCGGCGCGGGTATGGAACCTGAGCAAATTGAAAAAGCTTTTAACCGTTTTGAAAAACTGGAAAGCGACGAAATGGAAAGCTTTGGCTTAGGATTAGCGATAGTAAAAAGTATTGCCACGTTCCATAATATCCATATTGGCATACAATCAAACAAGGGTAAGGGCACCACCTTTAAGCTTACTTTTAACAACCGGGCATAACTTCACTAAATCTTCATATTAGGTAGCGATATTGCGTAAGTTTTAGTTTCGAGTTACCCCTATTAACGGGCTGTTTTTGAGCAATTCAAAAGCAGCCTTTGTTTTTTTATAGTCATTTGTCATTTCGCTGCGCCGTCATTAGTCATTGGGTTTTATACATAAACAAAAGGCCCGGTATATTCAATGCCGGGCCTTTTACTAATGACTGATGACCAATGACTAATGACCAAAAGCGAAGCGCTCTTTCAGGAATTTGCCCGTATACGAATCCTTTTCCTTGATCAAATCTTCGGGTACGCCTTCAAACATTACCTTACCGCCGTTATCGCCGCCTTCGGGGCCAATATCAATTACCCAATCGGCGCTTTTTATTACATCCATATTGTGTTCAATCACAATAATGGTGTTGCCGTTATCCAGCAGGGCATCAAATGATTTTAGCAGTTTTTTAATATCGGCAAAATGCAATCCGGTGGTTGGCTCATCAAATATAAACAGGGTTTTATGCGTATTATTCCCCTTTACCAGGAACGATGCCAGCTTAATACGCTGTGCCTCGCCACCCGATAGCGTGTTGGATGATTGGCCTAATTGTACATAACCCAAGCCAACATCAACCAATGGCTTTATCCTGTTTAATATCTTAGGCTCCTTTTTAAAGAACTCCAGGGCCTCGTCAATGGTCATACTCAGCACATCCGATACATTCTTCTCGTTATACTGCACATCCAGCACATGCTGTTTAAAACGCTTGCCGTTGCACGATTCGCATGGTAAAAATATATCGGCCATAAACTGCATCTCAATTTTCACCTCGCCCTCGCCCTGGCAAACATCGCAGCGGCCGCCCTCTACGTTAAACGAGAAAGCCGATGGCTTCAATCCCGCCGCTTTAGCGGCCGGCTGACTGGCAAACAGGTTCCGCACCTCGTCCCAGGCTTTTACATAAGTAACCGGGTTAGATCGCGATGAGCGGCCAATGGGGTTTTGATCCACCATTTCTACCTGCTCAATTTTATTATAATCGCCCTCCAGGCTATCGTAGCTGCCGGTTTGTTCGCCGGTGTAATTACCCAGCGTTTTCTGTAAGGCCGGGGCAAATATGCGCTTAACCAAACTGGTTTTACCCGATCCGGATACGCCCGTAACCACGGTAAACGCCTGCAGCGGGAACTTCACATTTACATGCTTCAGGTTGTTTTCGCGCGCGCCTTTTAGTTCAATAAAATCGCTCCATTTACGGCGCTGGGTAGGTATGGCTATTTGTTCCTTACCGCTCAAGTAGCGGCCGGTAAGGCTTTTATCGTCCTTTATAATTTCGTTGTAGGTACCGGCAAAGCATAGTTCGCCGCCGTGGGTACCGGCTGCCGGGCCAATATCAATCAGGTAATCGGCAGCTTGCATAATCTCTTCTTCGTGTTCAACCACCAAAACGGTATTACCCACATCGCGCAGGGATTTCAACACGGTAATTAATCGTTGCGTATCGCGGGGGTGCAAGCCAATACTTGGCTCGTCCAGCACATAAACCGAACCCACCAGGCTGCTGCCTAACGAAGTAGCCAGGTTAATCCGCTGCGATTCGCCGCCTGATAGCGTATTTGATAAACGGTTTAGGGTGAGATAACTCAAACCAACATCATTTAAAAACAGCAGGCGGTTATTAATTTCGATCAGTAAACGCTTACCTATTTTTTCATCATGCGCGTTTAATTCAACCGTCTTGAAAAAATCCAGCGCCTTATCCAGCGGCATCAGTACCATATCCGTAATACTTTTACCGGCAATTTTTACGTATGACGCATCCTGGCGCAGGCGGCTGCCCTTACACTCGGGGCAGGTAGTTTTGCCGCGATAACGCGACAGCATTACCCGGTATTGTATTTTATAGGTTTGCTCTTCCAGTTCCTTAAAAAAGGCGTCCAACCCGATAAAGTATTTGTTGCCGGTCCACAATAAACGTTGCTGTTCTTCGGTCAGCTGGTTATACTGGCGATGGATAGGAAAATCAAACTTCAGCGCGTTTTTTACCAGGTTATCGTTCCATTCGCGCATTTTTTCGCCGCGCCATGGGGCAATAGCGCCATCGTAAACACTTTTGCTTTTATCGGGGATCACCAAATCCTCGTCAATACCAATCACCTTGCCATACCCCTCGCAGCGCTTACAAGCGCCATAAGGATTATTAAAACTGAAAAAGTTAGCCGATGGCTCTTCAAACTTAATCCCATCTAACTCAAACCTATCGCAAAAAAATATTTCGCCTTCAGTTTCGCTATCCGCTTGCTGGTAACGTACGTAGCAATCGCCCTTACCTTCAAAAAAGGCGGTTTGGGCACTGTCTGCCGCGCGGCTTAAGGTTTCGTCTTCGTTGTTTTTAACAATACGGTCAATAACTATACGGATGGTTGGCTCCAGCGCTTCGGCTTTTTCTTTTTTGCTTTTAGCTTTGGTCTTTTTGCCTTCCGCTTCATCACCCATCAGCACGTTTACAATGCTTTCGTCTTCCAGTATATTTTCAATACGGGCCAGTGTGCCGTTATATTCTACACGGATAAAGCCTTTTTGCAGTAGCACGGCTAGTTCTTCTTTCAGGCTGCGGTTATTGTGTGGATGCAATGGGCACAGGATGGTTACCTGTGTTTCGTCGGGTTGCGACGCGATAAAATTCACTACATCGGTTACGGTATCCTTCTTAACGATCTTTCCCGATACCGGCGATATGGTTTTGCCAATGCGCGAGAAAAGCAATTTCAGGTAATCGTATATTTCGGTTGATGTTCCCACGGTTGATCGCGGGTTGCTGGTAATTACCTTTTGCTCTATAGCGATGGCCGGGGCTATGCCTTTTATATAATCTACATCGGGCTTGTTCATACGGCCTAAAAACTGGCGGGCATAGCTGGATAAGCTCTCTACATACCGCCTTTGCCCCTCGGCATAAAGCGTATCAAAAGCCAGGGATGATTTGCCCGATCCCGACATGCCGGTAATAACCACCAGCTTGTTTTTAGGGATGGCCACATCCATATTTTTAAGGTTGTGTACCCTGGCCCCTTTAATAATAATATGATGTTGAGGATCTTTTTCTGCTTCTGTACTCATTCTTTTTAGTTAATGGTTCATGGTTGATAGTTCATAGTAAAAGCCTATGAAATGGGGCTATGAACTATGATCTGGTAACCATAAGCTATTCGCTTTCAGCGAAACGCAAAAATCCTAAAAAATTTAGCACTTTCCAAATGCGATCGGGATTTAATTATCAGGTGATTGTAAGTTAATATATGAGGGTATAATCATTAATCCACCATGTTTTTTGGGTGCCTGAAAGTGCTTTTAATCCATTGGTATACATCAATTTCCGTTTCATCACCATAGATTGACGCTCTGTCCTTGTTTTCAACTGCCTTAACTAAACATATTTATACCTTGGTTATAACCTTTACACCGCTAAAAAGGCGCATCGAGTTTAATACATACCCGGCATGGCAGGAAAAGACTAAGTAATAAACCATTTTAAATCTAAACTTATCAATTATGCATCACCACACGCACACCTGTACGCATTGCGCGTGCAACAACCCAATTTTTGAAATATTAGGCGAAACTATTTTCAGCAAGGCTAACCGCGAAAAAATGGTTGCAGCCGCCCCGCCAAAATCCATCTTCCCCGGCGATCCGCAATCAATGGTGATTACCGGCGGCACCATCAGGCCTATGATAAACGGATCTACCGATACGGTTGAAGCCATAGGTATAGCCGGCGGCAATGTGGTTGTATCCGGAACGGAGATCCATGTGAAAGAGTATATGCTTTTCCACCACCCATTTCACAGCACTAAAACATTAACTGGTTCACAAACGTTGTTGCCCGGCCTTATTGAGCCGCATGTGCACATTATGCCTACCGCGTTAACAACGGGCTGGCTGGATGTAGGTGGGTTTAATAACCAGGACCTGCAAGAGGGGTACGATATGGATTACGTGGGTAAAGTAATCAATGGCCGGCAAAACTACCCGGTAGATTTTATTTTTGGTAAGGACATGGACCCGGCTTTAATGCCATTTGTTTCGGCAGTCGGTTCAACCCAGTTAGAGCTGCAGACTATACATTACGAAGACCTTGACAAGATTGATGCAAAAACGCCGATGTTTTTACTAAGTGCATCTATGCATACGCTATATTTAAATAGCCCGGCCCTTAAATTTGTATTTGATAACAGCGAAAAAATAAGACATAAGTATGTCACCCTGCACCATTACATGCACGAAACAAAGGGGCAATTACAGGAGGAAGCCGAAATGGGCCCGGCGCTGGAGGTAATTGAGGTAAAAGCACAGCTGGCCATATTAAGTATCCCGGCGATAAAATTTATCGACGAGCTGTTTACACTGGCAAACTCGCGGGGGGTAACCTTTATGTACGATGCCGCCATGACCGCCAATTATAAAGAAGGGCTGGATGTTTATTTTGACTTAGGGTATAAAAAAATGCGCGTAGGCGCTGCCCAGCTTTGCCTTACTACCGATGACGTTAACAATTTGCCGAAATATACCCCTCCGGCATCTTACCAACATGTTTATTACGGGCATGTAAAACTGGTTTCGGATGGATCTAACCAGGGGCTAACCGGCTACCAATCGGCACCGTATTGTTGTAACCCGCCAAATAATTATGGTTTGTTCAATTTCCCGCAGGCAGAAGTTAACCCGCAAACCATACCGCCTGCTTACGAAGCTATGGTAGCCCACGTAATAGGTAATAAAGGCTGGCCGCTAATGATACACGCCAATGGCGATACGGCAGTAACATTTGCGATTGAGGCCTATCAAAACGCAGTTAAACCCGGCAGTAAGGTACGCCACCGTATAGAGCATTGCTCGTTACTGACGGATGACCAGATACAAACCATGGTTACGCTGGGTATTTCGCCAAGTTTTTTGATAGGGCATGTGGGCTATTGGGGTTATGCTTTTAACCAGGTGATATTTGGCAACGAAAAATCGCAAATGCTTGATCGTTGCAACTCGGCACTTAGCAGCGGCATGCGCATTAGCCTGCATAGCGATAACCAGGTTACCCCACTTGGGCCCCTGCGCCTGATGGAGCAGGCAATTACACGCTTTATGGAAGCCGCGCCGGCCAGTCCGGATAATAATAATATACTAAACCCTGCCGAGTGCATTACAGCAGAGCAGGCACTGGTTGCAGCCACTTACGATGCAGCCTGGCAATGTTATGCCGAAAAATGGATAGGGTCGTTAAATACGGGTTTTTTTGCCGATTTTGTAATACTTGGTGATGACCCGCTTAATTTACCAGATGGCCTGCAAATGCGTAATATCCCAGTTGCAGAAACATGGGTGGGCGGCCTGCAGGTTTATGCCCCGAAAAATCTTAAAAAATAATAATTGATGGAAAACCGGGCGGGAGGGTAGCAAGTTACCCTTCCGTTTTTATAAAAACTAAAAAAATAGTTTATATCCTTGCAATCATCAACTAAATTTCTCTATATTTAGACAGTTAATTATTGATGGACATTTAAATAACGCGTTACACGTAAAAACAGAGGGATTATTGTTTTCGATCATCCAAATGTTAATAAATGTAAATAATTTGTTTTTTAAATGATTTATCATTTTATTTGGTAAACACAAACGATAGAGGAGCCCCTTATAGATTAGAACTTTACTTTAAAAGAGACATATTTTAGTTTTTAACTTTAATTTAAAGTAGCACAAGTTCTATGGATTTTCAATTGAAAAGTGATCAGGATTTAATCCATCTGTATATAGCCGGTGATGAAAACGGGCTGGTAGAGTTGATCAGGCGTTATCAATCCAAAATTTACACTTCCATTTATTTATTGGTGAAAGACGAGGCTTTGGCCGAGGACGTTTTCCAGGATACGTTTATTAAGGTTATTAATACCCTTAAAGCCGGTAAGTATAACGAAGAAGGCAAGTTTTTACCCTGGGTTACCCGTATAGCCCATAACTTGGTGATCGACCATTTCCGCCGTGAGAAACGCACGCCATTAGTTAGCGGTGGCGACGACTTTGATATTTTTGAAGTATTAGGTAATTACGACGAAAGTGCCGAGGATAGACTGGTGCGCGAACAAACCTATAAGGACTTGAAATCATTAATATACCTGCTGCCCGAAGAGCAAAAAGAGGTACTGATTATGCGCCACTTTGGCGACCTGAGTTTTAAGGAAATTGCCGATATTACCCAGGTAAGCATTAACACCGCCCTTGGCCGTATGCGCTATGCCTTAAATAACCTGCGTAAAATGATGCAGAACAAGGAATTGAGTTTAAAAAATTAGTTGTCTGATTAACAATTAGTTTAATTATGTTTTATGAATACGGAATGCCCCGCTAAGGGGCATTTTTTATTTTATGCCTTTATTTCACAATTTTTACTGCTGTGTTGCGTTCATCATACAGCTACAATTCTCCCCCTACTCACATTTCCTGAAAAAAATTTCATTTAATTTTCATTTAACAAAATATTTCATTGTACCTTTCGTTAATAACCATATAAATCGATCAGAAAGCTTATGGATGAAACCTCTACAACAACTTTAAATGTAACTGTTAACCAAGCTGCCGTGAAAGAATCAGATGTTATAGCGCTTATGGATGCAGATGATATGGTATTTTATCATGCCATCCGTGCCGATTTGGATTTGCTGAAAAGGGTACCTCAACAGCAAACTATTGATAACATACTGAATTTTTCTAAAAGCTTGCGGTAACCGTTTACCCAAAAAAAGTCTTGAGTCAATTGCACCTTGCTCATACCTGTTTTTAATTATCCGATATTTTTTTGACTTAAGACTTTTTCTTCCACATCCCGAAACCCGGGCTCGCCTTTCTTTTTCCAGTCTGAACGTATTTAAACAAAATGAAAATCTGGGTTTTGAAATTATCACTAACAGAAAATGATGAGTCTGATGAAATCATTGAGATTATCTCAATAGAACATTAGCGCTTAGTAAATGAGCGTATAAAAAAGGCAAAAGAAAATACAGATGAGCTAATTGATTGGGATATCATATCGAAAACACTTAATAGGGCATAAGACTTACGAAGTTTTAAAAACTTCGTAAGTCTGTTAACAATGACAGCGCAGCGAAATGACCAATGACTTCCCTATATTTGCTGATGCTTAAACAAGAACGCTACCGCCTGTTTGTCGATTATTTCTCGAAGCACCAACCCAATCCCGTTACCGAGTTAAAATATACCAATCCATATGAACTACTGGTGGCGGTTATCCTATCGGCCCAGTGTACCGATAAGCGCATTAACCAGGTTACCCCTGCCCTGTTCGATCGCTTCCCCACGCCCGAGTCGTTAGCACTATCCACACCCGAAGAAGTTTTTACCTATATCCGCAGTGTTAGTTATCCTAATAATAAAGCCAAGCATCTGGTAGGTATGGCCCAAATGCTAACCGGTGAGTTTAAAGGCGAAGTACCGTCTGATTTAAATGAGTTGCAAAAAATGCCCGGCGTTGGCCGCAAAACCGCCAATGTAATTGCATCGGTAATATACGATATCCCGGCTATGGCGGTAGATACGCATGTGTTCCGCGTGGCTAACCGCATTGGCTTAACCAGCAATGCCCGTACCCCACTAGCGGTAGAACAGCAATTAATGAAACACCTGCCCCGGCATACCATAGCCATTGCCCATCATTGGCTTATTTTGCATGGCCGCTATATTTGCGTAGCCCGCAGCCCAAAATGTGAAATTTGCCCCTTGACGGATTTTTGCAAGTATTACCAAACTGTAGTAAGCAAAAAAGCAGCCCCTGTTAAAAAGGCTGCTTTATAAAATTTATAGTTTATCTCTTAATTAAACGCTTCTTCCATCATTTCATCAGCGCTTGGGCCGTAACTGCCGGGGATACTTACATTCAACAAACGCAGGAATACGCCTAATTGCGCGCGGTGATGGGTTAATTGCGAAAACGACATACGGATCACTTCGGCTTTAGAGATGGTGAAATAAACTTGCTCGCCATGGCGCATGCTCCATGGTTTATCCAACTCGGCCATATTGGTGGCTTCCAGCTGGGTTTTGGCATTGGCTACATTTTCCTCCAGGTAAGCTATAGCAGCTTCGGTGTTATTAAACATCGGTGGTTTTTGCGCTGTGGCAAAATCCAGCTCGTTAGTAGTTAGGGTCATGGCTATCCAACCGGGTATATCGGCTATATGGCTAACCAATTGACTAACGGTCATACTTTTAGCATGTGGTTGCCAATCGTAGCTATCATTAGGTACAACGGCCAGCATTTTACGGGTGATCTGGGCTTCCTGCTCCAAACCAGTTAAAAAGAATTCAATCAGGTTCATATTTTTAATTTTTTGTTGATGATACAAAGGAACCATGCGGTAGTGACAGCCCTATGTCAGCAGGAATTTTTTATTAAAAAAAGACCGAAAGTCCGGAAGACCGAAAGTCCGGAAGAGTTTAGCAAAATGGTTATTAGCTTTATAGAATGTTGGTAAACAAATTTGCTTGCTATACCCCCATTAAGTAAGTTTGAATAGAGCTTTGTAAGAACTTACATTTCTTTCGGACTTCCGGTCTTCCCGACTTCCGGACAAAAAAATTATTACTAAAAAATTATTACTAAAAAAATTAGTATTTATAAATTAAATATTTATATTTGTCCATACAATTTTTAAAATGGCTAACGCAGATAAACTTAAAGCATTGCAGCTTACATTAGATAAGCTGGAAAAATCATACGGTAAGGGAACCATTATGAAACTGGGCGATACCGAGATAGAACCTATCGAGGTAATCTCGACCGGCTCGCTTGGATTAGATATTGCACTGGGTGTAGGCGGTTTGCCTAAAGGCCGTGTAATAGAAATATATGGGCCCGAATCATCTGGTAAAACCACGCTGGCTATCCATGCCATTGCCGAATCGCAAAAAGCGGGTGGTATTGCCGCCTTTATTGATGCCGAGCATGCTTTCGATCGTTTTTATGCCAAAAAATTAGGTGTAGATGTAGAGAACCTGCTGATATCGCAACCCGATAACGGCGAGCAGGCATTGGAAATTGCCGATAACCTGATCCGTTCGGGCGCTATTGATATTTTGGTGATCGACTCGGTTGCGGCTTTGGTGCCAAAAAGCGAGATCGAGGGCGAAATGGGCGATTCGAAAATGGGTCTGCACGCCCGTTTAATGTCGCAAGCATTGCGTAAACTAACAGGTACTATTAGCAAAACCGGCTGCTGCTGCATATTTATTAACCAGCTGCGCGATAAAATTGGCGTTATGTTTGGTAACCCCGAAACTACTACCGGTGGTAACGCGTTGAAATTTTATGCCTCTATCCGTTTAGATGTACGCCGTATCTCGCAAATTAAGGATACCGACGAGGTATCAGGTAACCGTGTTAAGGTAAAGATTGTGAAGAACAAAGTTGCGCCGCCATTCCGCATAGCCGAGTTTGATATTATGTTTGGCGAGGGTATCTCTAAAGCCGGCGAAATTATTGACCTGGGTGTTGAGCATAACATTATTAAAAAGGCAGGATCGTGGTTTAGCTATGGCGAAACCCGCCTGGGCCAGGGCCGCGACGCGGTGAAGCAGCTGATCCTGGATAATCCTGAACTGATGGATGAACTGGAAGCTAAAATTAAAGAAACAGTAACCGGCGACAGCCTAACCGAAGCGTAAGCAAAGCCGTTATCATTATATTTAACAAAAGCCCCGGATTTGTAATCCGGGGCTTTTGCTTTTTGGTGAAACCACAATTTCAATGCCTTACTTTTTTACCCCGGCTGTGTTTTGCGATATGGTGATTTTTTGTGTTCTTACGCCAAAGTGGCCCTGCATATCGGTGCCTTCAATTACCACCGTATAGGTACCCGGCTTATCTGCCGCGTAAAAGGATAATTTGGCATTGCCGGCCGCATCGGTAATTAAATTAGGTTCCCAATGGATAGTTGACCGCAAATCGGGCTGGGTGTATTTAACAGTATAACGCGGGCTGTAAAATTGCTTAGGCAGCTGCATTACCAACGGGCGATAAGCATAGGTACCCACCGGCGTCCTTGCATATATCCCCCGGCCACTACGGGTATGGATCACCATGTACAAATAACGTCCCCTGGATAACGATATGCTTTTTACGTCATCGGCACCGAGAGTATTTAAATATTCTTTTTGGTAAAGGTATCTATCGTGCATACTGAGCGCATACTGGCCCCTTGCAACAAACTGCCCATCGGCAACAATATCTACCATCCATTGTGTGCCGTTAACAAATTGCATTTCGGGCCACATGCGTGTCCTACTGCTTACATTGATCGCGTATATGCTCGATTCCTTGAACAACGGGAATTTTTTATAAATAAGATCCATCAGGCTCATTTTTTTCGCGGCTATCAATTCCTCCTCGCTAATGCTAGCTATTTCTAAAGCCAGCTCATTACCCACATCCGTTGCCTCTCGCCTGGCTTTAATATCTACCTGCTTTAATAATTTACCGGCCACCGATGGCGCAAAAACGACATTTTGCTGGCTGCGCTGGCTGGCTTTGTTAATGTAGCTTATCAGCGCGGTATCGGCATTCATATTCCAGGGCATCCGTCTCGGAAGGTCTGTTAATGCAGCAGTAGTAGGTTTAAACTCGTCTACAATTATCTCGGCCGCTACCGCCCTATCTTTAACGTTATGCAACTTTAATAAATAAGCTACAGTATCAGTCAAGGGCAAATTATGAAAGGCAAATCTGCCATTTATATCACTTATAGTATCTTGTAAAAATGGATGATTACCATTTGCCAACACAGACACTTTTACCCCCGCATCCGATTTTTTAAAAAGCCCTTTAACATTGCCCGTAATGCTGATATCCGTTTCGGGCTGATAAGCCGCAACTGGTATCGGGGCATCAACCTTTTCCCAATCAAAGCCTTGCCAGCCCTGGGCAAGCAGCAGGTTATCCAGGGCTTTTTCTTTCAGTTTCTCTTCGCCATTGGTGAAATACCAGGCAGGGTTTTCGATATTTCCCTTCAACTCGGATACCAGCAGGATATGGCTTTGGATATTATCGGCCTGCACGGCATCCTTCACCTGGGTATCGTCTGTAACTGATACCGCGAAACTACCCTGGGCCGGCGCGTTACTACCATTCACTACATGCATATTAAGGGCTATACTATCGCCGGGGTTATAGGCGGCCTGACTGGGTAGGGCGCTAATTTGTAAGGCATCCTGACGATCAATAAACACACTGCGCCTACTAACGGGTTTACGATCGGGGCTTAATACAACTATACTAACTACCCCTGTTGGAAACAGGCTTTTGCGGATCCGGGTATTGTAATAACCATCCCCGTTCAGCACAAAGCCCGACCCAAAGTATACCTTATCGCCCGATTGGGCAATAAGGGTGTAGCTTTTGTTATCGGCTGCGGTGGCCGATATATATACATATAATTCGTCTGCATGGTTAATACCATCTACCCGTAATGCCATGCCTTGTGTTTTGGCTGTTGGCAGCGGATAGCGTTTTTCCTTACCATCAACCATTATCTTAGCGGTATAGGTTTCGCCGGGCTGAGGCACCAGTACAAAGCTACCCATGCCATTATGCGTTGCTTGCAGCGTGGCAGTTTCTTCGTTTTTGCTATCAACCACCACACCCTTTATATCGCGGCTTAAACCATCTTCGCCTATGGCCTTAAAGCCAATACGGTTTAGCAAGCCCGTTATCAGTTTGCCCCCCTCGGGCAAAAATTGCAGGTCGATATCGCCATCAGCACCAGATGGATAGAATGGGAAGCTAATATGTTGGCTTTTATCATTCACATCTTCCACCAGTATATTCAGGTTGTGTTTATTGGCTTTGCCGGGCAAGCTAAAAGCACTATTTAGCGTACCATCTACCGTTGTTGCCACTTCACTTTTCAGGATGGTTTTGGTGCCCTCTTGTATCTTTATACTAAACTGCCGCATAACCAATGGCAAGCCTTTGGCATCGTTAAAGCGCATGGCCAGTTGCACGCGGTTACTGTCGGTGCCGGTATCGCGGCGGTGTTGCTCGGTAAGCAGCCAGGCTTTGCCGCCCAGGCTGCTTACATACAATTGTTTGTAAAAAAAATAATCGCCGCCAAAGTTTTGCAGCCAATTTGTGTAGGCCCTTATGGTATAGCTACCATCGTTCAATTGCTTTTCGTTGAGGGGGAAATAGCCTTGTGCCAGTCCGTCAAACACGGGGATCACCAATTGTTGTACTTTTTTACCGGCATGGTCCAGCAGATCTACATATAGTTTGGCACTGGTTGATGCGCCATGATTGCTGCCGCTTAATACATAAGCTTTAAACCAGGCGGTATCGCCAATGGCATAATGCGGTTTATCAAAATGCAGATAAAGCTTTTCGGATGTATAGGTATTATTATATTTCGCTACGGCGGATACGATGCCCTTTACCAAATTAGTGTCGGTAGCTGTTTGTGCCCGGCTTTTTAACGCAAACCCCGATGCAAGTAATAAGCAAATCAACCTTACTCTCCTTCCCGAAGCCCGGTTAAACAACCTGTTAAAATTATGTATCATATACATATTTATTTAAATCAACAAAAAGCTACTTAGCACTTGTACCTGGCGCAATTATAATTTTTCGGGTATCTGCCCCAAAATGGCCCTGCATATCGGTGCCTTCAATGGTTACGGTATATGTACCCGGCTTATCGGCCGCGTAAAATGAAAGTTTAGCATTACCATGTTCGTCGCTTACCAAATTAGGTTCCCAATGAATGGTAGAGCGCAAATCGGCTTTGGCAGATTGATTTTTTACTGCATAACGGGGCCGGTAAAACTCGCGCGGTATATAAAGCGGCAAAGGCCGGTAAACATACACACCCGGTGTTTCCTTTAAAACCGGGCCATTGCCACTACGCGTTTTTATAATCACAAACGACATCCAATCCTTACCATTTGGTGTTGGTTTGTGATAGATCACTAAGTTTTTCACCGCTGCTGCCGGGATATTATCCAACATTAATTTGTAAAAATCCATTATTTTAGTGTCCCGCGTCCAGTAGCGGCTGACCCATACGCTATCAATCTGAACATTCGCCACAAAAGCCGCCTTCATAAAAAGCAATTCGCCGTATTTATTGTGGCCTTCGTGGAAACCTTGCACTTTCCCCATCAAATAGGTTAAAAGTGATATATTACCTTGTTTGGTGGTCACATTATCGTCAATGTCAAGATCGGCAAAATAAATATCCTCGCCGCCTTGCCCCTGAAGCCGGGCCTTTTTTGCTCCTTTAATTTTCACTTCTTTCAATAGCCTACCGCTTGCATCAACCGGGCCAGGCTTTTCGGCAATTCGTTTTTGATTATTATCTAAATAGCGCAGCAATGTAGTATCGGTATTTACATACCAGGGCATTAGGCGGATGCTATCAGGTGCTGGCATTGCGGCAGGTTTAAATTCATTTACCGTTATACCAACGGCGGCTTCCTTACCCTTTGCGTTGTGTATTTTTATAGTGTAAGAGGCCGAATCGGTAAAGGGAAGATTTTTGAAAACAAACCTGCCTTCCTGGTTACTTATGGTATCCATAATTAATATATCGTGCCAGTGCGACATTAAGGTTACCTGCCTGTTTGCCGCGGGTTTATTAAAAAAATTGGTTAGTTTACCTTCAATGCTATTATCGGCTTCGGCCAGGTAAACCGGTTGCGGGCTTGTTTTTTCCAACGCTTTATTAATAGTAAACCCTATCCAGCCTTGTGTTAACATTAAATTATCAAGCGCCTGCGCTGCTAATGGCTGCGCTGCGTTAAAATACCAGTTAGGGTTTTCTATATGGCCCTTTAATTCGGCCGATAGCAGGATGTAGCTATTAATATGCTGGTCGCGCAAGTCATTTTTTACCTGGCTGTCATCGGTAACCGAAACCGAAAAGTTAGCCTGTATAGGGAAATTCGCTTTATCGGTTACCATAAAGTTTAACCCAATACTATCGTTAGCGGCATAAACAGGCTTATCACTTAGCATAGCGATATTCAACTGGTCGTGCCCGTTGATAAATATATTACGGGCATTAACCGGTCTTGCATCCTGATCCAATACAGTAAAATTAATAATACCTGTTGGGAACATTTTTTTGGGGATCCGGGTGTTAAAATAGCCCCCCGTTAACTTAAAATCGACACCAAAATAACTGATATCTTTTCCCTGCGCCAGTAAATAATAGCTTGCGTTTGCCGCCGTTCTATCGGCCATACCTGTTATATATAATCGTACCGTATCCGGATTGCTAACAGCATCAACCCGCAACACCAGGCCCGATGTTTTTACTATCGGTAAATTATAGTTTTTCTCCTGCCCGCCGGGCAATTTTAGTTTAGCAGTGTAAGTATCGCCCGCGTTGGGCACCATAGTAAAACAGCCCATACCATTATGCAGGCTTTTAAAGGCAACTATATCTTCGTTTTTACTGTTCACTATCCGGCCTTCCACATCAGCGCCCAGGCCGTCTTCGCCAATAGCTTTAAAGCCTATTTTATTATACAAACCGGCTACCAGGCTACCGCCCTCGGGCATCAACTGCAAATCGATATCCCCGGCTACCTGCGCATAAAGCGGGAATTTGATGGTTTTATTTTTATCCTGCTTACTGGTTAATAACAGGCTCAACTTGCGGCCATCCGTTTTAGCAGGTATCAGCAAATCTGTATGAATGCTACCATCAACCGCGGTTTGTACATCGCTTTTCAGGATACTCCTTTTACCGTCCAGCACCCGCATGGTAATAGCCTCGCCAACTATAGGCCGGCCTTGCGTATCCTTTAGCTTCAGCGCCATTTTAACTTGTTTACCATCGGCCGCAAGGTTTGCCTGGTGCTGTTCGGATACCAGCCACGAGTTTTTTTCAGGCTTGCCAATATAAAACTGCTGATGAAAAAAACAGTCGGCACCAAAGTTTTGCATCCAGTTGGTATAAGCCCGTATAGTATAAGCCCCTTCATGCAGGCTTTCGCTCAGTTTAAAATCACCCTGCCCCAGTCCGCTGGCCATGGGGATAACTAACGTTTGTATCAGCTTACTGCTATCATTCAGTAAATCAACATACACCTTATTACTAAAGGCCGATGCATTACGCGTGGCCGTGTTTAGCAGGTAGGTTTTAACCCAAATAGTATCGCCAACGGCATAATAGGGTTTATCAAAATGGAGATACAGTTTTTCGGATGTGAGGGCTTTTTGATGGGCTTCCACCTTATCCAGCAGTTTTTTAATACCGGCACTATCTGTACCCTGCTGAGCATAACTTATACTCACCATAGTCAGCAATACGGGTAATAATAAAAACAAGCGGATTACGCGTGGCTGTTTCTTCATTTTGATAATGGTTTGGGTAAAATTAGGGCAGGAAATAATAGTTAATGCTTAAATATAGGCAGCATCTATTAAAAAAGCAAAACCGGCAATGCTTTAATGCAAATAAATGAAGTATAAAAAACCAGAACAATTTTTTACCTTTGCCCAAATCAACCCCAACGATGCTCAATCCTATATTGCTCGACGGTCCCAAATTTCAAATTACCATACATCGTTTATGCCGCCAGTTAATTGAAAATCATAACGATTTTTCGAACTCGGTTATCATAGGTATACAACCCCGCGGTATTTACCTGGCCAAGCGTATTGCCGAAGAACTGCGTAAAATTTTACCTGACAGCACCATTTTACACGGCGACTTGGATATTACCTTTTACCGCGATGATTTTCGCCGCCGCGAACAACTGATCCCTAACCAAACACGGATAGATTTTGTGATGGAAGGCAAAAAGGTGATTTTGATGGACGATGTGCTGTGGACCGGCCGCACCATCCGCGCCGCAATGGATGCCCTGATGGCATTTGGCCGCCCCGAAAAGATTGAGTTTTTAACCCTGGTTGACCGCCGTTATTCGCGGCATATACCTGTAGCGGCCGATTATACCGGGATTGAGGTGGATTCCATCGCATCGCAAAAAGTTGTTGTTTCCTGGAAGGAAACCGATGGAGAAGATAAAATAGTTTTGTTAAGTGATAGATAAAATCTAAACAATAATAAATTCGAAATCGAACATTCGAAATCCGAAATTAACTGACATGGCATTAAGTACGAGGCATTTATTAGGTATAAAAGATTTAACTCCTGCGGATATCCAGCTGATATTTGAAACGGCTGATAACTTTAAATCGGTACTGAACCGCCCGATAAAGAAAGTGCCCTCCCTGCGCGATGTAACCATTGCCAATATCTTTTTTGAAAACTCTACCCGTACCCGTTTATCGTTCGAACTGGCCGAAAAGCGCCTTTCGGCAGATGTAGTGAACTTCGCGGCATCATCATCGTCGGTAAGCAAAGGCGAAACTTTGATTGATACGGTTAACAATATCCTGGCCATGAAAGTGGATATGGTAGTAATGCGCCACCCCTATGCAGGCGCAGGTGTGTTCCTATCCAAACATGTAAAGGCCCAGATAGTAAACGCCGGCGATGGCGCGCACGAACACCCCACCCAGGCCCTGCTGGATGCCTTTTCTATCCGCGAAAGATATGGCGATGTGGCCGGTAAAAAGGTGGTAATAGTGGGCGATATTTTGCACTCGCGCGTAGCCCTATCCAATATCCTTTGCCTTAAAATGCTGGGCGCCGAAGTAATGGTTTGCGGGCCAACAACACTCATC
Source organism: Bacteroidota bacterium (assembly GCA_040389105.1). Classification (GTDB taxonomy): domain Bacteria; phylum Bacteroidota; class Bacteroidia; order Sphingobacteriales; family Sphingobacteriaceae; genus Mucilaginibacter. Next base: position 28,555 of record JAZKAO010000019.1, on the reverse strand, counting down.
CCCAAATACATCACATCGTTAGGTGTAAAGGTTGAGCATAACCTGATTAAAGCCCTTAACTGGTGCGACGTAGCTAATATGTTGCGCATCCAATTAGAGCGGCAGGACATAAAATACTTCCCATCCCTGCGCGAATACACTATGCTTTACGGCTTAAACAAGCAGATATTGGATGGGCTGGATAAAGAGATTACTGTAATGCACCCCGGCCCTATTAACCGGGGCGTGGAGATCACCACCGACGTAGCCGACAGCAAACAATCTATTATACTGGACCAGGTAGAAAATGGTGTGGCGATACGGATGGCGGTGCTGTTCCTGCTGGCAGGACAAACGGACTAAAGTATAGGCTGATCTTTAATAAAATTGATATTCTTTTTAAAATAAACTCTGGGTTTCTTTCTTAAAAAGGTCTCCAATATTTTATCGTAGATCAAAAAGGGAATGGTTAATTGGGTTATTAAAATCTCTTCATTAGCTACGGTATTTATTATGATGTAGCTGAGGTTAGTAAACTTACCTAATGATTTGCCCTCATACACTTCGATATTAACCACGTCTTCACTTTTAATCACTTTTTTAACATCATTCTGTATAACCGTAAGAGAAAGTCTGTCTTCGCTGATAGATATGCTTTTATTTTTATCATACCTGTTATACTGATGTGATAATAATATACCGTAGATCTGAAAATATGCCATATACCCAAGAATTGGCGCTATTAATAAAAAGCCAAATGCTGAAATAAATAGAATACGGAAAAACATCACCATAACGCCTATAACGATTATCGCAAGTATGGTATCAATTACTAAATTATGTTGTTTAAAACTGTATACTTTAGTTTCTTTCAATTAATTGCTATTTGACAATAAATATAGCTAATAGCTTATCATACTTTAAAACAGTTTTAACATACCCAATCAACTAACACTCGTTAATTTTTGTTAAATCAGCAACCCAAACAATCAACATCCGCATAATAATTGCACATAATTTCTACCTTTATGCAGGGTTTCTTATTTTCGCAATCCAACAGGACAATTATGGAAGAATTTGAAGCAAGTGAATCGGCTACCAAAACCAAAACCATTTACATATCAACTGTATTTGGTATTGCTATGGTTTTACTGATGATTGGATTATTAGGCTTGATATTGGTACACGCCAATAACTTATCTAAATACGTAAAGGAAAACATTGTAGTTAATATTTTTGTGGACGAAAGCGCCCGCGAAGCCGATGTGGTACAATTGCAGCACCAACTGGAGAATAACCCCATTGTTAAGCAAACCCAATATGTAAGCAAGGAATTGGCCGCCCGTAACCTGCAAAAAGACCTGGGCGAAGATTTTGTGAAGTTTTTGGGCTATAACCCGCTATCGCAATCGATAGATGTTTACCTGAAGGCCGATTACGCCAACAATAAGGATATCACCAAATTTAAAGACGAATTACTAAAAAACCCCTTGGTTAAGGAGGTAAAATACCAGCAATCGTTAGTTGATAAAATGAACGAGAACCTGGCATCTATCACACTGGTTATCCTGGCTTTCGCGGCCATGTTTGTTGTGGTATCGGTAGGTTTGATCAATAATACCATCAGGCTGGCTATTTACTCGCAGCGCTTCCTCATCAAATCCATGCAATTGGTTGGTGCTACACGGTCGTTTATTCGTAAACCATTTTTACTATACGGTATATGGCATGGCCTGCTGGGCGCGCTGATAGCCATTATTATATTAATGGGCACCCTTTACCTGGCCAACAAAACCCTGCCCGAATTGGTAGTACTGCAAAACTACGCCGAGTTTGGCCTGGTATTTTTAGTAGTAATAGGCCTGGGTGTTTTTATATCCGGCTTTAGCACCTACCTTGCAGTAAGCAAATTCCTTCGCTCTAAAATGATTAGTTTATACAGATAATATTATGGCACAAAAATATACCAAACCCTCCACCCCTGCTGCAAAAAGCACTGCAGATAACGAACAGGTTAACTTTATTTACGATAAAAGCAATTACACCCTCATCGCTGTCAGCGTACTGATTGTGGCTATTGGTTTTGTGATTATGGCCGGCAATACAGATATTTATAGCACCGCCAAAATTGTGATTGCACCTTTAGTGGTATTGGCTGGTTTTGGCCTTGGCTTTTATGCTTTGTTAAAAAAGCCGTCAATCAAATCATAACCCGGGCATGAATATTTTCCATGCCATCATCCTCGCTATTATTGAGGGGCTGACAGAGTTTTTACCTGTATCATCAACCGGTCACATGGTTTTAGCCAGCGCCCTGATGGGGATTGGTAAAGATGATTTTGTGAAGCTTTTTGAAGTAGTGATCCAGTTAGGCGCTATCCTATCGGTAGTGGTGCTTTATTTTAAGCGCTTTTTTAAATCTATCGATTTTTATTTCAAATTAATAGTAGGTGTATTGCCCGCCGTTGTTGTTGGCGTACTTTTTAAATCAAAAATCAACCAGTTGCTGGAAAGCCCGCTGGTGGTAGCATTTTCGCTGCTGATAGGTGGTATCATCCTGCTTTTTGTTGATGAATGGTTTAAGCGCCCGCAGGTTAAGGAAGAAAAAAATATTAGCTATTTAACCGCTTTAAAAATTGGTTTTTTCCAATGTTTAGCTGTTGTACCGGGTGTATCCCGTTCGGCTGCTACTATTGTTGGTGGTATGAGCCAACGCCTAACCCGCACCGCCGCTGCCGAATTTTCGTTCTTTTTAGCCGTGCCTACCATGTTTGGCGCCACCGTTAAGGAGATTTATGATTTCCACAAAACTCACGAGCAACTCTTCACCGGCGATCAGGTTAAACTATTGATCATAGGTAATGTAATTGCCTTTATAGTAGCCATGCTGGCCATCCGCAGCTTTATTACTTTTTTAGAGAAAAAGGGCTTCCGGCTGTTTGGTCTTTACCGTATTGTGGTAGGCCTGATTATTATTGTACTTTACTTTACCGGCAATTTCGCGGCTTAAAAACACCTCATTTAAAAATACTGATAAACAGGAAAGGCTTTCAAAATGAAAGCCTTTCCTGTTTATATACATTAGGTCATTGCGAGTTATCAAATCCCACTGGGGACTTTAAAGGTGTAAATGACAGAGAGGAGGGTATCATCCAGCCTATCGAAGAGTGGTGCGGCAGGCCCTCCCGCCATGGTTCGACAAGCTCACCATGACACCCTGCACTAAATCTGTCATGGGTAGGTACGAAGCAATCGCACACCCAAAGAGCGGTCTTGCATAGTTCCGCGATTGCTTCGTACCTCGCAATGACATGGTGGAGGCTAAATAGCCGGATCAGCTATATAAGCCGCCCAAAGCTCATCCAGGGTTTTAGTGGTTTGACTGGCCCAAACGGCATCGGTAAAGGTATGGTCGCGCATTTGCTTATCCAGTTCTTTTACTATTCCAGGTTTTATCTTCTTTTCTATCCAAAATAAAAAGCGGGCTGTAATACGATAGCTATTAGTATAATTTTGGCCCGGCTTGTATTCGCCCAGGCTCCATTTGGCAGCCGGGTTATTCACACCAAACTGGTTACGGGCATAATCGGCAATCCCTTCGGTTAACCAACCCGGGCCGGTGCTACGGCCGTAGTTTTGTACAATATGCATTACCTCGTGCGTAATTACATCAATATCTTCGGGGTGCTGGTGCATCCATTTTGGGCTAATGCGTACGTGGGCATTACCCGTAGCCGCAACACCTTTGTAAGTAGTATCCAGTATCATGTAAACCACCTTATCCGTTTCCTTATTATACTCCTTAGCCAGTTTAGGATATACCTCAAAAAAAGTATTGATCATTTTTTGCTGCAAAGCGCTATCCAGCGTAACATCGGTATTGGTATAATTAAGCGTATAGCCTTTCCGTTTGTAAGTGGTAGTTAACTGTGCCGATGCCGACAGGGCAAATAAAACGGCAAATAATAGTAAAGCGTGTTTCTTCATAGTAAAGCAAATATAAACCTTAAAGCTGCTGGATAATGATTTGTAACAGGAAGAATAGAAATAGCCTTATTAAGCTATCGTTTTCAATTCGGCACGGGCTTTGGCGCACCAGGCACGGGCGCTTTTACGTTCCATGGCGCTTAAATGGGCTTCTTCTTCCAGCATAGTGGTAAATACCTTTTCAGCATCCTTATCACGGCCGGCCCTCCGTAAAAACATGCCATACTGATAACGCTGTTCGTAATAAGAATACCGGCCCTGCATGGCCTTAAACTCCGCCTCGGCCTTATCCATCTGCCCCGAGTTTTCCAATGCCATGGCATAAAACAAGTGCGCCTGCGAGCGTGCAAATTGCGGCTGCTTGTATATTTTACCAGCAACTTTTATCGCATCATCATAACGTTCCAGTTGGTAATAGGCAATAACAAGCTGTGCCAATACGTGTTCGTTTTCGGTAAAGGCACCGGTCAAGCTGCTTTCATAAACTTCAACAGCCCTATCGGTTTGCCCGGCAGCCATATAGGCATCGGCCAATAGCACGCGGTTATTAAAGGTATCGGTAAAGCGCAGGTTCTCTTCCAGTTTTTTGATCTTTCCACCAGGGTTAATCATCCCGGCTACGTCAATCCGCGGGGCGCTTATCCGTCTTGATGGCAGTATTTCCATAAACAAATAGATCAGGCTGCCCACCATTGGCAAAAATATAATGATCCATAACCAACCTTGCTTACCACGCCTTAAACAATGGATGCCGCAAAGCACCTGTATGGCAACAGTAATATAATAAAGGTAATTCCCTGAAAAAAACATAAAACTGCGACCGGCTTTTTAAAATGCGATATTTTACTCAAAAATAAAAAAATGATGCATTCTAACAATAAATGACAAGTATATATCCAGATAAATTATGGAAATGGCGAGTGATTCACATTAAAAAATTAAACCAGCAACAGCATCTGATGTCCAATTAACATTAGCTTCATATTCACTTCATAAAAAAGCCCTATTTTTGTTCCCGATTTACTATGACCGACATTAGCCATTTACACCAGCAAGCCCTTAGTTTATTACAGCAATTGATCCGTATCCCCTCGTTTAGCAGGGAAGAGGATAAAACTGCCGATGTAATAGAACATTTTTTACAGCAGCAAGGTGTAAAAACGCAACGCAAGCTAAATAACATTTGGGCATATAACCAACACTTTGATGCGGCTAAGCCTACCATATTGCTTAACTCGCACCATGATACGGTTAAACCAAACTCGGGTTATACCCGCGACCCTTACGATGCTGCAATTGAAGACGGCAAACTATTTGGCTTAGGCAGTAATGATGCCGGGGGATGTTTAGTATCGCTGATCATGACTTTCCTGCATTTTTATAAGCAGCAGGATTTAAAATACAATTTTTGCCTGGCTACCACCGCCGAAGAGGAAATATCCGGCGTAAATGGACTTGAATTAATTATCCCCGATCTTGGGCAGCTGGAATTTGGCATCGTAGGCGAACCCACCCAAATGCAGTTAGCCATAGCCGAACGCGGCCTGATGGTATTAGATTGTACCGCCCATGGCAAAGCCGGCCACGCCGCCCGCGAAGAGGGCGAAAACGCTATTTACAAAGCGCTTGCCGATATCGAATGGTTCCGCAGCTATAAATTCCCAAAAGAGTCGGAAGTATTTGGCCCTATAAAAATGTCGGTAACTATTATTAATGCCGGCACGCAGCATAATGTGGTTCCGGCCGCTTGTGTATTTACTGTTGATGTGCGTGTAACCGATGCTTACCGTAACGAGGAAGTATTGGAGATCATCCGCCAGCATGTAAGCAGCGATGTAAAGCCCCGTTCTATCCGATTAAAACCATCGTCGATAGATAAAAACCATCCCATTGTACAATCAGGTATCAATTTAGGGCGTACTACTTATGGCTCCCCTACCACATCCGATCAATCGCTGCTGGATATCCCATCGCTAAAAGTAGGCCCCGGCGATTCGGCCCGCTCGCATACCGCCGATGAGTTTGTATATGTAGATGAAATAAAAGAGGGGATTGATTTATATATCCAGATGCTTTCTTCGGTGGTACATGGATCATAGTTGATGGCACATCGCCACAGCTACCAATGACTAATGATGCGTAGCAAAAATGACCAATGACTAAAAAAGCCTTTCATCAAAAGTAAAAGGTTCGCTGCCCAATATCTTTATTTCAGCAGCTTTGGGGTGTAATGGATTTATCAGGTAATTAAACTCCGCTTTCACAATGGCCGATGGCACTTTCATCAGCAAGTGTTCGTTTTGCTTCAGGAAGAAGTCGCCGGTACGCTTTAATATTTCAGGTTCGGGATAGGCATTCCAGTTAGGTGGGAACAAGCGGGTATCAGCCTCGAATATATCTTCGGGGGCATCAAAGGTCACCAGGCAAAAATCATCGGGGATAATAGCGGTGGGTAAATGCACCAGCGCCTCTAAAGTAGCTAATGCCATTGATGATGCCGTGTAAACCATGGCACGGCCAATATTATTCCAGCGGCCACCATATAGGCGGGCACCGGTACCACTCATATCATTTGCGTAAACACAGCGGGTAATGCGGTATAATAACATACTTAGGCAAAAATACCATGCTCGATACGGCCCAACTCCCTTAGCACCATATCAAAACCAACCGAGGTATCTAAAAGCGAAATAGGTGTTTCGTTACGGAACACATGCCCCGGTGTTTTCATCCAGCGTTTAAATTTATCCATCGAGCCAAAAACTTCCTGGCCGCGGGTATATAAACGAGCTAACTCAATAGCTTTTTCGGCATACTCCGTTTTAACTACCGTACTATCATCATAACGTTGCAAAGTACGCTCGGAAATATGCATAATATCGGCTAACTCCTGGATGGTTAGAGATATCTTTTTAGCCAACGCGGTTAATACTTTTTTAGGCAGCCCCTCGCGGGTAAGTTTTAATAGATCGAAATCGGTATTGAAACGTGCTGGCTTAACCCCGCTTAGCAGGGCATAAAATGAGTTATCGGCACCTGCGGCTAAATATGCTACCATAGGTTCATTAACTTCATTTGCGGCGATATGTTTTATTTTATCAGACATTAATCCAAAAATACAACACATTTGTCGTAATTGCAAATCTTTTTTAATTTTCACCACAAAGTTCACAAAGACAGGGAAGCACAAAGGCCACAAAGCTAATCATTGCATTAAATGACATTAGCTTTGTGGCCTTTGCGAAAATCTTTGTGACCTTTGTGGTTAAATTCTACTCTGCCACAATCAAAAAGTAATTCTTCTTTCCTTTTTGTGCTACCAGGTATTTACCATTAATCAGGTGCGATGCATTAAACACATCATCAACACCGCCCAATTTGGCTTTATTAACAGCAACCCCGCCGCCGACAATCATTTTTTTAGCTTCCCCTTTTGAGGGGAATACAGTCGTTTTTTCGGCCAGCAGGTCAACCACGTTAATACCTTCAGCAATTTCGCTTGCGCTGATGGTAAAGTTAGGCACACCATCAAACAAACCAAGCACTTCAGCATCATTCAGTTCGTTTAAAAACTGGATATCGGTATTGCCAAATAAAAATTCGGATGCCTTTATGGCTTTTTCATATTCGGCCTCGCTGTGTACACGGGTAGTAATATCTTTAGCCAATGCCTTTTGCAAGGTACGCAGATGTGGCGCGGCCGCATGTTCTGCTTCCAAAGCCTCTATGGTATCTTTATCAAATAAAGTAAATATGCGGATATAGGTTTTAGCATCATCATCGCTGGTATTCAGCCAAAACTGGTAGAATTTGTAAGGTGATGTTTTGGCCGGATCTAACCAAATATTACCGCCCTCGCTTTTACCAAACTTAGTACCGTCCGATTTTTTGATCAACTGGGTGGTTAAGGCATAAGCCTCGCCCTTCCCCTCACCTTTACGGCGGATCAGTTCGGTACCTGTTACAATATTGCCCCATTGGTCGCTACCGCCCATTTGCAGTGCGCAGTTGTTATTTTTCCACAGGTAGTAAAAATCGTAGCCCTGCACCAACTGGTAACTAAATTCGGTGAACGACATACCCGTATCGCCGCTGATGCGGTTCTTTACCGAATCTTTAGCCATCATATAATTAACGGTAATATGCTTGCCTACATCGCGTATGAAATCAAGGAAATTAAAATCCTTAAACCAATCGTAATTATTAACCATTTGGGCGCTATTAACACCACTGTTAAAATCAAGGAAACGCTCTAATTGGTTTTTAATCCCATCAAGGTTATGCTGCAAAGCATCAGCAGAAAGCAAATTACGCTCGGCCGATTTACCCGACGGGTCACCAACCATACCGGTAGCGCCACCAACAAGCGCAAACGGCTTATGCCCCGCGCGTTGAAAATGGATCAGCGTCATAATTTGGGCCAGGCTGCCTACATGCAGTGAATCGGCCGTAGGGTCGAAGCCAATATAGCCCGATACCATACCCTTATTCAGCAGATCTTCGGTTCCCGGCATAATATCGTGCAGCATGCCGCGCCAGCGTAATTCTTCAACAAAGTTCATCCTATATAAATATGCAAATGTGCGAATGTGCAAATATGCAAATTATGAGCGCATCATAAAACTCAAATCATAATTCCTCATTTACACATTCGCACACCTGCATATTTGCATATCTGCACATCAAAAGTTACCTTGCAGGTAAGGGCTTATGAATTTTTTATCGCATTATTATTTCGACAGGGATTCGACCAACTGTTACCATATTTTGGGAACGGTACTGCCCGACCTGCTTAAAAATGCCGATAAAACCATCATCCTGCACCCCGAAAAATTACGGCACTATAAAGACAGCGTTAATAGCATTATAGCAGGCTGGCAAAAACACCTGGATATCGATCGGCATTTCCACTCGTCGCAGTTTTTTATTCTCCACAGTCGTGGATTAAAAGAGGCATTGCGCCCGGTGATCGAGGGATCGCCAGTTAAACCATTCTTTTTAGGCCACATCGCTATCGAACTGATACTGGATAACCTGCTGCTCACCACCCAAAAAATAACCGTTGATGGCTTTTACGATCATTTAGGCGCCTGCGACGAAGAAGTAATTAACGAGTTCCTGACGTTTAGCGGGCTGCACAATACCGATGTGTTCCTCACTTTTTTTGAAGCCTTTAAAAAACACCGCTACCTGCAAACCTATACCGATACCGCACAGGTGGCCTATGCACTTAAACGCATCTGCATGCGGGTATGGCACCATCCATTTACCCCCGAACAGGAAGCCGATATGAGTAAAGTTATTATGGATTACCGACTTGACATACACGATAGTTTTATGGAGATATTTGAGGAGATAGATGAGAAGTTAGGCAAAAGCTAAAAGCATAAAGACTAAAGCTTTAAAGCGAATACCGATCATAATCACCAAAAAAATCCGAAACCGGGCATCCGAAATCTCAATTTCGTAATTAAACGCCCTAAAAATCAATATTTAACATTAAAAAAGTTTTTATCAGTCAAAAATATATTCTTACCTTTGCAGTCCCAATTAGGTTGGGAAAAAAGGAGTAAAAAATTTAATGGCAAAAAAACAAGAAGTAGAAAACGAATTAAAAGCAAAAGAGGCTGAACTGGATACAGTTACAGCTACTGCACCGGAGGAAGTGATTGAATCAGAAGCTGATTCACTGTCGATCGAAGAGATCAAAGCAAACATCACTACTTCAAACCAGGATTTTGACTGGGACGCCGACGACAAAAAGTTTGGCAACTACAGCGCTGCTGACCGCGAAAAGTTAGAAGCAATGTACGACGTTACTTTCAACTCTATTAACCAGGGTGAAATTATTGAAGGTATTGTTGTAAACATCAACAACAAGGATGTGGTATTAAACATCGGCTTTAAATCCGACGGTATGGTATCATTATCTGAATTCCGCGACACTCCTGATCTGAAGATCGGTGATACCGTAGATGTGTTTGTTGAATCGCAGGAAGATGCTAACGGTCAGTTAGTATTATCACGCAAGCGTGCTAAAACACAAAAATCATGGGAGCGCATTAATTCGGCTCTTGATAATGATGAGATCATCACCGGTTTTGTTAAAAGCCGTACCAAAGGTGGCCTTATTGTTGATATTATGGGCGTTGAAGCCTTTTTACCAGGTTCACAAATCGATATCAAGCCTATTCGCGATTACGATGTGTACGTTGGTAAAACAATGGAATTTAAAGTTGTTAAGATCAACCACGAGTTTAAAAACGTAGTGGTATCGCACAAAGTGCTGATTGAAGACGATTTGGAAAACCAAAAAACTGAAATTGTGGCCAAATTAGAAAAAGGCCAGGTATTGGAAGGTACCGTTAAAAACATTACCGACTTTGGTGTATTTATTGACCTTGGTGGTGTTGACGGCTTACTGCACATTACAGATATATCATGGGGCCGTATCGAGCATCCGCGTGAAGTATTGGCGTTGGATCAAAAGATCAACGTTGTTGTACTTGACTTTGATGACGAGAAAAAACGTATTGCCCTTGGTTTAAAACAACTTACTCCACACCCTTGGCAGTCGCTTGATACCGAATTGGTTATCGGCAGCAAGGTTAAAGGTAAAATTGTTACCGTTGCCGATTACGGCGCTTTCTTAGAAATCATTCCGGGTGTTGAAGGTTTGATCCACGTATCAGAAATGTCGTGGTCGCAAAACCTGCGCAACCCTCAGGAATTCCTGAAAGTTGGCGACGAAATTGAAGCACAAGTGTTAACACTTGACCGCGACGAACGCAAAATGAGCTTAGGTATTAAACAATTAACGCCTGATCCATGGCAACAAGCTGCCGAGCGTTACTCGGTAGGTACACAACATGTTGCTACCGTTAAAAACATGACCAACTTTGGTGTGTTTGTTGAACTGGAAGACGGCATTGATGGCTTGATCCACATCAGCGACTTATCATGGTCTAAAAAGGTTAATCACCCTAACGAGTTTACTAAGGTAGGCGAGAAATTAGACGTGATTGTTTTAGAACTTGACGTTGAAAACCGCAAGCTGAGCTTAGGCCACAAACAACTGGAAGAAAACCCATGGGATACTTTCGAATCGATATTTGGTGTAGATTCTCTGCACGAAGGTACCGTATTGAAGGTAACTGATAAAGGTGCAATTGTTGCCCTTCCTTACGGTGTTGAAGGCTTCGCGCCAACCAAACACCTGGTTAAAGAAGATGGCAAAGCTTTAAAAGCTGAAGAAACTGCTGAATTCAAAATCATTGAATTTAACAAGGAAAACAAACGCATCGTTATTTCTCACTCACGTATTTGGGAAGACCAACGTACTGAAGCAAGGGTAACCGACTTTGAAAACCGCAAGAAAGAAGCGAAAGCAACTACAAGCGCTGTGAAAAAAGTTAAGGAATCTGTTGAGAAATCAACCCTGGGCGACTTAAGCGTATTAGCACAACTGAAAGAACAAATGGAAGGTGCTGAGAATAAAGCTAAGAAAACCAAAACCGAGGAGACCAAATAATCTCCCTAAAAGGTTAAATTGATACAGGCCCTCCCGATTAATCGGGAGGGCTTTTTTTGTGTTTATTATTTTACACAGCCTCTCCCCCTGCCCGGCTACCGTGTAACCATATCTTCGGTATGGCATTGTTCTATGCCCCCAGCGGGGGCTACCTGTTTATAGCAGAAGACAAAAAGACGAAAATGTCCCCGGAGAGGGACTACCCTTCCCTTATATAGGTGTTGGTTCATACCGTGTAAGCTTTAATAAGTACGCTATTTTAGGGTAGCACCCCTGGTGCATCTCCGGTTTGGGTTAATTGCTACAAACAGGTAGCCCCCGCTGGGGGCATAGAAAGAGGTATGGGTACACGGTAGCTTGCCCGGGATACAACTATTAAGCATCCCCACCCCGGCAAATTATCAACTTATTGAAAATCAAACACACCTGAAATAATTGGGTGAATACACTCCTATTGTCCCGTACCTATACGCACATCAAAATACCACATATGTAGTATTTTTCCCTCCTTATTTATTGGTCATTTTTGATCTGAACATCTTGCTCTCAAAACCACTCATTAAAACCTACTATGAAAAAATTAACCACTACGCTCACCAAAACCTTAGGGTTATTACTATTGCTGATGGCAGTAGTAAGCTCGTGTAAAAAAAGCGTCAAAGAAGATCCGGCCCCGACTGCTACATCAAACATGGCGGGTAAAATAGATGGCAAGGATATCGCCATTACCGAATCGGCACTAACCACCACTTACTTTGCCAGCGCAGGCGAACCCAGTTCGCTGATGACCAGCGCCGCGCTTGATGCCAGCGGCACCAAAATGGATTTTTTTATACCCGATGTTACTGCCGGTACCTATAGTATTACGCCAAAACTGGGCACATCATCAAACCCCGGCAATACTACCTTAAAAATAAACGCATCCACAGCTACTACTACCCAAACCTATATCTCGTACACCAGTACGGGTAATGTTTATTATGCTATATCAGGCAGTATTACGCTTACTATTGATGATACCCATATTACCGTTAAATGGGATATTAGCTTTAAGGATGGCACCGGCCGTGTGTTTACATCGGCAGGCAGTTTTACCATTTACTTTTATAAGGCAGTTACCAAACCGAAAACCGAAGTTAAGGATCCTACTCCCGTATCAGCTAAGCCAACTATCGAAAACATAGCCCTTACCGCAGGCACGGCAGGCGATGAAGTAGTAATTACCGGCACCAATTTTAGTACCACACTAACAGATGATGCGGTTAAATTTAACGGTGTTGCAGCCACCGTTAAAACCGCCACAGCTACCCGGCTTACGGTTACTGTACCAAGCAGCACCACCGGCGTGGTAACCGTTAAAGTGGCCAATAGCGAAACTACCACCGGCCCTGCATTTACCTATGTATTACCGCCAACATTTACAGCCTTATCGCCCGCAAGCGGCAAGGCTGGCGATGTGGTGACTTTAACAGGCACTAACTTTAGCACGGTATTGACCGAAAACGTGGTTGCATTTAATGGTGCTGCCGCAACTGTAAAAACCGCAACTGCTACAACTATTACAGTTGAGGTGCCTGCCACGGTTACCAGCGGACCGGTTACCCTTAAAGTACGCAGCAAGGATGCTACACTTGGCGCGCAGTTTGTGCCAACCTTTACCGTGGTTATCCCGGCAAATATCCAGCAAATGGCACCAACCAACGGTAAAGCAGGCGATGTTGTGGTAATTAGCGGCACTAACTTTAGCACTACCTTAACCGATAACGTAGTATTATTTAACGGCACACCAGCTACTGTTACCGCGGCTACAGCAACCCTATTAACGGTTACCGTACCAGCGGGTGTTACCACCGGTTTGGTGACGCTTAAAGTAAAGGGGACCGATGCTACCGTATATGTTAACCCGCTTGGCGGCCCCGCTGTAAATAACTTTAGTGTTATTGTGGCTACAGGCTTTGGCACACCGGGACAAGCCTATGGTTTAAACAGCGTATATTTTGAACCTGCTTATAAAACTTACGATAACGACGGCAACCTATGGTTAGTTGATGGCAATGGCCAGATCAATAAAGAATCGTACCTGGGTGGCGATCAGTTGAAAACCATTACTCCGGCTAATATCACTTTTGCGGCATTAAGCAGCTACCTGTGCCGCGGTTTAGCGCGCGATGCTAATGGTGGTATACATGCCTACATCTACGGTTCGGCCAGTAATGGGCAGGGCAACCCAACCTTTGTGGTATCTATCAGCACAGCAGGTGTGGTGACCAAGGATTTTGAAACACAATTTTATGAGAAAGGCTCCAGCGGTTTTGCCATTACACCTGCCGGCGATGTGCTGATGATTAGCAGCCGCTATGGTAATAATGATGTGTTGCGTTTAAAAACCGATGGCACTAACGAAATTTACTTAAAGGGCGGTACCGGCGTTGATAATACCCTGGGCGGTGTAAATGCCTACGATATGACGGTTGACGGCGGTGCCCTGTACGTATTAACTTATGTAAGCGGATCGCCCAATACCAATGCGGTTATTTATAAGTTTGATGCCGGTAAAAATCGCACAACGGTAGCAGCGCTGCCAGGCGGCGGCTACCTGGATGCCGGACTGGCCGACGCTAAGTTTACCGGTGTAAGCTGTTTCGCGGTAAGCGGTTCTAATATTTATATTGGCGATAACGGCAACCAGCGCATCCGTAAGTTAGATACCCGTACCAACACCGTAACCACCTTTGCAGGTTCGGGTGTTACAGGCACCACATATACCGGCGCGGCCTTAAGTGTAACCCTAAATGCCACCGGCGGCTTAATGGTTGACGGCAGCCACAGCGTGGTATACAACTTTGGGCAGTTTACCCATACCATTACCCGCATAGCGTATTAATAATATTGGTACCCTGGTAAAGGCAGATATGCACTCTTTAATTAGTGATACCATTAAGGCCCGGTTTATCCGGGGCCTTTTTATGTCGAAATGCTTGTTGTACACATAGGAAAAGCACGGGGGATGTGTGATTCCCTCCCACGGGGAGGGTGTAGGGCAATGTCATTAAGTTAAGGGATAAATCAGCTAACTAAATGAGCCGATTAGTGGTCTGTGAAGACACAGACCACGGGAAGTTTACCCGGTGCCTGTGTCCTCACAGGCGCCTTAAAAGCTTAACTTAATGACATTGGGGTGTAGGGAGGGCTTTGGTTACTATGCAATCCCCATAAACCCCTCCCTACCACTGCAATGCCCATCGCGCCCCTCCCCGTGGGAGGAAACTAAGGGCCTATCGTTATACTCCTTCTTCAAAATAAGCCAGGCGCATAAAGCCCAATACCTCATCGTTCAGGTCCTCTATCAAATTCATCCTAAAGTGGTGATTAAATTGATTTTGCCCCGGCACCTGCGCCATTTTAGTAAAGCAAAGGTTATCGGGATATTCCTTTTTAAACGGGAATACCACATGTATAAAGTTTTTACCCAGCTGCGTTACCCAGGCAATGCGCTTATGGCTGTTAGAGATACCTATCATGGTTTTTGTGGGCTCCACAGTGATATGACCAATCTCCTGAAAACGGTCGATAAAGTGATGGAACAAGCTTAATGTATATTCGCTTTTACCTGCTAAAAATTCGGCTATTTGTTTTTCTGCTCCGGGTGTCATTTAGTTTTTGTTGAAATTTAATTACTGGATATCGCGTATGATTCCCCGAACTTGTTTTTACAATCCAGGCATTGATAAACAGTTTTTTTTATTAAAATGCCTAGTATAAAAAAATAAAGCCCCCGTATAGCAAATAAAGAAAATACGATGGCTCCTACCAAAAAACCAAATAGGATAGTAAGATCCGCATCATTTTCTTTATACAGACCGTACAGTAATAAAGAAGCAAGCGACACAAGATATAAGCATAAAGCCGATATGCGTAAATATCGCCGCCTGCTTTTAACTTTTATATTATCACTTTCGCATTTAGGGCATTGGGGTTTTTCGGTAGTGACGGATATCCAGTAAGCGAACCCACCGATGGTGACGAATAAGAACACGTAGGTTAAACCTATTTCTATTTTTTGTAAAAGCTCCATTGTTAATTGGCCGATAGATCTGCAATTGTTCAGTTAGCGTTCTGTCGGGGTGGCAATCCTTTCCATAATTTTGCCCGCTCTTCCTTACTCAGGTCTGCTTTGAATATCTTCATCCAAATTTTACCGTGTTCACTTAAAAAATAGTCCCTAAGCTCCTTTTGAAAGCGGTTGCGTTGATGGTCCAGGTACTCCCATGCGCCATCGGGTAAGGGGCCGCATGATAATGAATCCCACTGGCTATGGGTCACCGCGCTCCAGGGTATAAATATAATATCATTAAGCAAAACAAATGAAACATCGCCCCTTGTTAACGTACGTGTGATACAAGGCACGTGTATGCCTGTTTCTATAGTATCGCTTATCTTTTCGATAAGATAAGGTATCGCTAACGTGTCTAACGATAATATTTCACGGTATTGTGGGTTATGTAAGCGATAAAGCTTATTCGCTCGTTTCAGTTTACGCGAGTCCTGGTAAGCACTCTTGCCATAGGGCACATATTTAATAAGCGCTATATTTTTATCAATAATATCTTTTACCTGGCCCAAGCCTTGTAATGAAAAAGCACTTAGAACTATGATGATAACTGATCGTAGCATAATGATCTAAGATACAGACTGTGTTATAAAATGCTACCTACGCCTTGTTATAATTTGATAAACCCCTGAAAAATTGGATACCACCAAATATAATAGCTCCCCAAAAAATAAAGCCTACGTCTGCTATAGTTAGCACGGTGCCTCCTACGCACCAAAGTGCGCCGTACAACATATCTTTTTTAGCACGCTCGCGGATGGCAATGCGTAATCGCTCCTCATAGTCGTTAAATTCTTCTGCATACACAGTTTCTGCTTCTGGAAATTCGATAGTAGCAACTGCCGGCGTTACAGCTTCCTTAGGTTCAGGGTTTTGATCGTTTTGCATGTGATTGGTTTTGTTTGTTTTAGTGTGATGAAAATAATGATCTCTGATCATATTTACAAGAACATAAATGCCAGTGATTAAAAACGATTGCCCCACTAACGCCGTAGTTGGTGCTGTCACCAACTACTATAAGGCCTCTGCCTGCCGGGGATTGCTTCGTACCTCACAATGACGCTGTGGTGAGTAATATATACCGCTTGAGCGGGCAGTAAATAATGCAAACCTTTTGTTTTCACAATTATTTGATTATCAATTATTTAATATAATAATACATTAAAAAGTGTAAACCTTGTGTAAACCCTTTTTCGCTGATTTAATGCCGTTGTTGGTGTTGTCACCACAGGTGTTTGGAAGATTAGAAAAAGGATGGGTTTGTGCGATTCCCTCCCATGGGGAGGGTGTAGGGCAATGTCATTAAGTTAAGGCAATGTAAACCATAATAGTTTGCTAACAAGAGGTCTGTGAGGACACAGACCTCGGAGACAATTGCCCGGTGTCTGTGTCCCCACAGGCACCGGGTAAACTTCCCGTGGTCTGTGTCTTCACACACCACTAATCGGCTCATTTAGTTAGCTGATTTATCCTTAACTTAATGACATTGGGGTGTAGGAGGGGTTTTATCAAGCGTAGAAACCCTTCCCTGCCACCGCACAATCAACCGCACCCCTCCCCATGGGAGGGAACTAAGAATCTTCCCAGCAACCATAAGATCTCTGCCTACCGGGGATTGCTTCGTACCTCGTAATAACGCGGTGGTGGGTAATACGAACAAAAAAGCCCCTCCAAATTGGAGAGGCTTGTAGAGATTATTTAAATCCGAAATCGGAATTCCGAGATCCGAAATTATTTAGTCATTTGCGCGCGGATGATATTCAACGCGCCGCCGGCTTTAAACCATTCTATTTGCTGTGCATTATAGGTATGGTTAACCGCGAAGCTATCGGTAGTACCATCGGCATGGTGCAATACAACGGTTAGTTGCTTGCCCGGCGCAAAGGTGGTTAAACCGGTAATATCAATCACATCATCTTCCTGAATCTTATCGTAGTCAGCTGTGTTATCAAAGGTGATACCCAGCATACCTTGTTTCTTCAGGTTGGTTTCGTGGATCCGGGCAAACGATTTTACCAGTATGGCACGTACACCTAAGTGGCGTGGTTCCATAGCCGCGTGTTCGCGCGATGAGCCTTCGCCATAGTTCTCGTCACCAACAACAACCGAACCTATGCCATGCGCCTTATAATCGCGCTGCGTGGCCGGTACCGGGCCGTATTGGCCGGTCAGTTCGTTCTTCACGCTATCAGCGGTATTGTTAAAGTAGTTAATAGCACCGATCAGCATGTTATTACTGATATTATCCAGGTGGCCACGGAACTTCAACCATGGGCCAGCCATGGAGATATGGTCGGTAGTACATTTACCCTTAGCTTTAATCAGCAATTTCAAACCGGTCAGGTCGGTACCTTCCCAAGCCTTAAACGGATCGAGCAATTGCAAACGCGCCGATTTTGGATCAACAATTACATTTACCACGCTGCCATCTTCGGCCGGTGCCTGGTAACCTGCATCCTCAACGGCAAAGCCTTTTACCGGCATCTCGATACCCAGTGGCTCATCCAGTTTAACACGCTCGCCCTGCTCGTTGGTCAGGTAATCGGTCAGCGGGTTAAAGGTAAGGTCACCTGCAATCGCGAAAGCGGTTACAATTTCGGGCGATGCCACAAACGCGTGGGTATTAGGGTTACCGTCCTGGCGTTTAGCAAAGTTACGGTTAAACGAAGTAATGATAGAGTTTTTACGGGTAGGGTCGTCGGTGTGACGGGCCCACTGGCCAATACAAGGGCCACAAGCGTTAGCCAATACCACACCGCCAATTTGCTCGAAGGTTTTAAGGTAACCATCGCGCTCAACGGTATAACGTACCAGTTCCGAACCAGGGGTTACGGTATATTCGGCCTTAGCCTTTAGGTTTTTATTAATAGCCTGCGTGGCGATAGATGCCGCACGGGTAATATCCTCGTAGGATGAATTGGTGCATGAACCAATCAAACCAACTTCCAGCTTTGCAGGCCAGCCATTCTCGCGAACAGCGGTAGCAAACTTGCTGATAGGCCAGGCCAAATCAGGTGTGAACGGACCGTTTACATGTGGTTCTAATTCGGATAGGTTGATCTCGATCACCTGGTCAAAGTATAACTCAGGGTTAGCGTAAACCTCAGGGTCGCCGGTTAAATGTTCGGCAACGGCATCAGCCAGTTCAGCAATCTCGGCACGTTTGGTACCTTTAAGATAAGTAGCAATTTTATCATCGTAACCAAATACCGATGTGGTAGCGCCAATTTCGGCACCCATGTTACAAATAGTACCTTTACCGGTAGCTGATAGCGATTGCGCGCCTTCGCCAAAATATTCAACAATAGCGCCTGTACCACCTTTTACGGTAAGGATACCGGCCACTTTCAAAATAACATCCTTAGCTGATGTCCAGCCCGATAATTTACCGGTTAGTTTTACACCAATTAGTTTAGGAAATTTTAGTTCCCATGGTAAGCCGGCCATTACATCGCAGGCATCGGCACCGCCAACACCAATAGCAATCATGCCCAGGCCACCCGCGTTAGGGGTATGCGAGTCGGTACCAATCATCATACCACCAGGGAAAGCATAGTTTTCCAATACAACCTGGTGAATAATGCCTGCACCGGCTTTCCAGAAACCGATACCATATTTATCAGATACCGAAGCCAGGAAATCATAAACTTCCTTATTAATATCTACGGCGGTATGCAAATCCTCTACAGCGCCAATTTTAGCCTGTATCAGGTGATCGCAATGCACGGTTGAAGGTACAGCCACCTGCGGGCGTCCGGCCTGCATAAACTGCAACAGGGCCATCTGCGCGGTAGCATCCTGCATCGCCACACGATCGGGTGCAAAGTCTACATAATCCACACCACGGCCAAAAGCTGCTTTAGCATCACCTTCGCTTAGGTGGGCGTATAAAATTTTCTCGGTTAAAGTAAGTGGTTTACCGGTAGCCGTACGTGCAGCCGCGGTACGGGTGCTGTAACGGTTGTAAACCTTTTTGATCATATCTAAATCAAAAGCCATCTTTCTTGTTGATTTTAGTGAAAAGAAATAGCTGCGGCGGAGATTAAAGCTGCCTACAGCCCTAAGGTGGCGAAGCTACAAATTTTACAAATAATTTGGTAATGGATAAAGGGGTAAATCTTATTTGGATATATTCTAAATAGCGGTTGATTAATGGGTGATAGAGATAAGGGGGATGTTAATTTTTGATCGTATATTTACTTAACTAAATCATTATCCATGAATAGATATGCTTTGATATTATTAGGGGTTGCCTTAATGTCGATGAAAACCGATAACGACAACACAAAAATGATTAGTCAAAAATGGATACAATTTGCCACTAAACGGCACGACCAGGAAAAACCTTTGCCTGTTACAGCTGATATGGCAATTACGTATGTATTAAAAGATAATAACACATACGATGAATTTCAGTATAACAACATGTTGAAAATAACAGGCAAATGGAAGTTTGCGGACGATGAGAAAAAACTGCTGTTTATTGTTACGAGCCTAAATGGCAAGGATATGCCGGTATTTGAAGGAAAGCCAACCACAATCATACTAAAGCTTACATCCGACACTCTTATTATTGGTAATGAGGCGTATTATGGCAAGGACGCTGTTTACGGACATGATGATCAGTATTTTGTGAGGGCGGCCAAATAACGAATAATTTTGGCGTTGCCTGCGGCCCGGGCTATCCGCTGCAAGTCCTCGCCTTGCTTTCGCACAGGCCATTACATGCCCCGGGCTTTACGCTGCTATCTCTAACGCGGGTTTACTGTAAACTGTCAAGATATTCAGCTTTAACAAAAGTTGTGCAGTCGTTCTTAAACTCGTCATTATAGTCAATCAAAATTGCCGCGCCGCCTTCGGTTGCGATTGTTTTTACCAATTTATAAATAGCTTGACCTCCCTCCGGGTCAACACCAACTAAATCAAAAATAAGATTATTTGTCCATGATAATGTAGTGTACAACGCAAGAAGCCTTTTTACTTTGCCGCCTAATGTATTGACCTTGATTTCAGGCTTCATCCAGTCGATATCATATATCTTTTTATAGATCGGATTGGCCTTATTTGCATACCTGTTATGATATCTGTTGATAGTCATGGGTATAAAGTAATCGATCAAACTTCTTTCCCTTAAATGCTTTACATAGCTAAAAAGTGCGTCGATTTCGATATGATTATTGGGAACCTCACCTGTAAGTATGTTAATTAGTCCTGTTTCGGTTGGATAAAATAAGGCCCCGCTTGAAATCTGAATGACTACTATTTCACCCGTTGCCACAGTGAACGATGGTATTAGGAAGTTATTGACTATCTGTTCGGAGAACTTTATTAACATAGCGTTTTTCAACGTTAACGCTAAATTACAGTTAATCTTATCGCCCGCCTGTTTTCACATACATGTACACAATGGCCACAACCACCAAAATAGCCAGCATCACCAGCCCGGTGATACCCATTTTTTTGTTTTTGTCCTGTTTAATCAGCCAAACTAAAAACACAACCAGCGGGAGTACAAATACAGCCCAGAATATTAATGATGGAATACTCATATTTCAAATAGTCCGGAAGTCGGGAAGACGGTAAGTCCGGAAGCTTTTTTTATGGTGTAAATATATTCTTTCTTTCGGACTTACCGACTTGCGGTCTTTCCAACTGGCGCTTCGCGCCTAAAACGGCATCCTGGCCAGCGGCGCTATCTCCTGCCCTACAAACTCGCCTTTCAGGTATTTGTAATAACCGGCAATGGCAATCATGGCGGCATTATCGGTACAGTATTCAAACTTGGGGATAAAGGCATTCCAGCCTTGTTCGGCAGCCAATAGCTGCAAACCCTCGCGCAGGCCGGTATTGGCCGATACGCCGCCTGCAAGTGCTATATCCTTAATGCCGTATTCGTTTGCGGCGCGTTTCAGTTTATTCAGCAAAATAGTAACCACCCTATACTCTACCGACGCGCAAATATCGGTCATATTCTCCTCCAGAAAGTTCGGGTTGGCCTTTACGTTATCGCGGATAAAGTACATGATAGATGTTTTCAATCCGCTAAAGCTAAAATCAAACCCGGGGATCTGCGGCTCGGGGAATTTATAGGCATCGCGGTTGCCCAGGCGCGCGTATTTATCAATTAACGGTCCGCCCGGATAAGGCAGGCCAAGCACCTTACTGGTTTTATCCAGCGCTTCGCCGGCGGCATCATCGGTGGTTTGGCCTATGATCTCCATATCAAAATAATCTTTCACCAAAACTATTTGCGTATGCCCGCCCGATACGGTAAGGCACAGGAATGGGAATCGCGGTTGATGATCGCCAATAAAATGTGCCAATACGTGGCCCTGCATGTGGTTTACCTCTATCAGCGGCTTATTTAGCGCCAGCGCGAACGACTTGGCAAAGGACACCCCAACCAGTAAACTACCTAAAAGACCAGGGCCGCGTGTAAAAGCTACCGCACCAATATCATTTTTGTTTACTTTTGCGTTAAGTATTGCTTGTTGAACCGCGGGAATAATATTTTGCTGGTGTACGCGCGAGGCCAGTTCGGGCACAACGCCCCCATAGGCCTCGTGAATGGTTTGATTGGCAATTACATTGCTTAATATCACACCATCGGCACAAACCGAAGCAGATGTTTCATCGCAGGATGATTCAATTCCTAATATTACAGGCACGTTTTTAATTTTGAATGATTGAATTTTGAATTATTGATTTGGTACATTGTTAAACTATATGATGCAAATGATGTTAAACATTCAATAAATCAATAATTCACTAAATCAATAATTATTCTTAAACCGCAAAGTTATTAAAAAAGTACTCAAAATAGCGCTTGGTATTGTTCTGCTCCTGTTGCTGATGGTTAGCGTGCTATTATTGGTATTTCAATATAAGCCGGTGCAAACCTGGGCCGCAAAAAAGGTGGCCGACCATTTCTCGCACGAGTGGAAAACCAAGGTTTACATTGGCGGTATTTACATTAAGCCTTTTTCGTCGGTTGTTATTGATAGCCTGTACGTGCTGGATAAACAACAGGATACGCTGATCCATACCCCAAAACTAACGGTAGAGCTAAACGGCTTCTCGCTATTAAGCAGCATTAGCGACCGCAAGCTGGATTTTAGCCTGATCAAATTAGATAACGGATCGGTTTATCTTAAAAAGCTGAATGATACCACTGCCAATATCGATTTTATAATCGACTACTTTAATAAGCCCGATACAGCTAAAAAGGTAAGCAAGCCCTGGACATTGGTTTTCGAGAAGACGGTGGTGAACAATTTCCACTTCCGCTTTAAAAATAAAATGCGCGATAGCCTGATCAGCAACCGGATTAATTTTGACGATTTGGATGTAAACCATTTTAGCGTGGAAGTGCAAAATATGGACCTTGTACACCACCTGTTTAAGGGCAAGGTACAACACCTTACCCTGCAGGAGAAAAGCGGCTTCTACATTAAAAGCTTTAATGCCATAGCCACGGTTGATACCAACCAGATCCTGGCGCAGCACATGTTCCTGGTTACTACCCACTCATCGCTAAAGGATTACTTTAGGATGAGGTTTAATAAGTTTGGCGATATTGGTAACGATTTTGAAGATAAGGTAATAATGGACGCCGATTTTAAATCGTCGCAAATTTCATCGGCCGATATTGCTTACTTTACAACCTCGCTTGATAAAACCAAGTTTGATTTGGGCATAGACGGGCATATTAAAGGCCTGGTAAGCAACCTAAAGGCCAGCCATCTTACTATCACCGCGGGCCAGGCTACCTACCTAAAAGGCGATTTTAAATTGAAAGGCCTGCCCGATTGGGACAATACCTTGCTGGAGCTAAACTTTGACCAGATAGCTACCAACAAAAAAGACCTTGACTATTTGTATAACCGCTTTAGCGGCACTACTAACCGCAAATTGCCGGTCATTATCCAAAAATTTGGCGATGTAAATTTTAAGGGGCGGTTTACCGGGGTGCAAAATGATTTTATTGCCTACGGCGATTTTAAAACCAAGCTGGGCCGCTTCCAGTCGGATGTAAACTTGAAGATCAGCAAGGCGGGCACACCAAGTTATAGCGGTAATATTAAAGCTTTTGATTTTGATTTAGGTACGCTGATAGATCAACCCGACCTGAACCGCATTACCTTTGCAGCCGATGTAAAGGGCAGCGGCGATGAGTTGAAAAACCTCACCGAAAAGGTGAACGCCAAAATTACTTATATCGACTATAAGCAGTACCGCTACAAAAACGTAAGTGTAGATGGATCGGTGATCAGGAAAGTGTTTGACGGTACCGTTGCCATTAACGATAACAACATTAAGCTAAATTTAAAAGGCACAGCCGATTTAAACCCCGCCATGCCGGCCTATAACCTTAACGCCAGTATTATTGACGCGCACTTGAATACCATCCACCTGTTAAAGGATACCATTACACTAAGCGCCAACGTTAATACGCAGTTTACCGGCAATAACCTCAATAACCTTACGGGTAAGATCCTGTTGCAGCCCATCCGTATTGTGGACCCGCGGCATAATTATTTGGTTGATTCGGTAGCGCTTACCGCATCGGGCACCGGCCGCGAAAGGTTGATCAGCCTGCAATCGCCAATGGCCGAAGGCAGCATTAAGGGTAATTACGATTTAACTACCCTCCCATCCTATTTTAAAACCATCGTAAAAAAATACATCCCATCCTTAAAAACCGATATTGTTCCCTTTGGTACGCAGCAATTCGATTTTAACTTTAAGGTAAAGAATATCGACCCGCTGATCGCCCTGTTTGAACCCGATTTGAAGATCCCCGACCAGGGTAATTTTGTGGGCCAGTTTAACTCGGCCGATAAAACGGCCTCATTAAGCGGCTACATTAAAACCGTTAATTATGGCGGCATGGTGTTTCACGATCTGATCCTGGATGAAAGCACCACCGATGGTTTCCTGGGCCTGAACGTGTCCTTAAGCAAGGTTGATTTGAATAAGGACCTTTATATTAAAAACGTAAACATTGCCAACGTGCTTAACCGCGACAGCCTTAAATTTAACGTAAAGCTATCGGACAAGGACGCTATTAACCAGTTAGACCTTTACGGATTAGTGGAGTTTGGCCGCGATACTACCGCCAAGTTAAGCCTGCTGCCATCGGATGTGATACTGGAAAACCAACGCTGGAAGATCCAGGAGCAGGTACGCATCCGTTTGCTGGATGGTAAAACGCAGGTATCGGGCTTCGAACTTTCAAACGGCACACAAAAGGTACGCATTAACGGGTTTATATCTGATAACGCCGCCGATAAGCTAAAGGTGGAGTTTGATAAATTCAGCATGACTACCTTAAACCAGCTTACAAAGCCCTCGGGTATTAAGCTAACAGGCAGTTTAAATGGCGATGTGGTGTTAAGCGCCATTACCAAAGCGCCGGGCGTAGACGCCCATTTGGTGATAGACTCGCTAAAAATGAACGAAACGCTGATTGGTAATGTAAAGCTGGTATCGAACCTGGATAACGACCGCAAACAAGCCAATGTAAAATTGAACATTTTAAACCGCGGACTGGAAACGATGAATATCAGCGGCGTTTATAACCTGGGTAAGGACGTGGACAACGTACTGGATTTTGATGTGAAGATGAACCAAACCGAGGCCATTATTTTTGACCCATTTGTGAAAGACCTGGTAACCAGCCTTAAGGGCGGCATATCAACCGATTTGAAGCTGACCGGTACGCCATCAAAACCACAGCTTAACGGCAAAGTTACGCTGGTGAATACCGGCCTTACCGTAAATTACTTAAAAACGGCCTATACCCTTAACGATGAGTTGACGGTAAATAACAGCATCATAAAAATAGATAAGTTAAGCCTGAAAGATATTAAGGGCCACGAAGCCATAGCTAACGGTACGGTCGATCTGAACAATATATCAAACCCAACACTGGATGTTACCGTAAAGGCCACCAACTTTATGGCGCTGAACACTACCTATAAGGATAACCATATTTATTATGGAACGGCTTACGGTACAGGCACCTTTACCTTTACCGGCCCTACCGATAACATGAATATTGATATTAAGGCCAGTACCGAAGATGGTACCGTATTCAACATTCCGTTAAACACCTCATCAACCGCCAGCGATTACGATTTTATACGCTTTGTGGGCCATAGCGATACCACTAAGGTAACCGAACAGCCCAATGCCTTTAAGGGTGTTACCCTTAATTTAGAATTAACGGTAGATGAAAAAACGCTGGTGAAGATCACTACCGATTACGGGCGGTTGGAGGGCCGCGGTGTATCCAACAAACTACAGTTAAAAATAAATAGTCTGGGTGATTTTGAAATGTTTGGCGATTTCCTGATCTCATCGGGCAAGTTTGAATTTACCGCAAAGGATTTCATCAGTAAAAACTTTACGGTCGATCAGGGTGGTACCATCCGCTGGACCAGCAACCCCGGCAATGCCGACATTAACATGAAGGCCCTTTACGAGGTACGTACCGATATTTACAACCTGTACACTGCCGGTGGCTTAACCCCGCCGCAGGGGCACCAGCAAAAGCTGGTACAGGCCGAATTAATTTTAACCAATACGCTGTTACAGCCTAAAATTAATTTCGACTTTACCTTCCCTACCGACCCATCTATTAAGGACGATTTGGCTACCTATTTAACAGATGAAAGTAACCGCAACCAGCAGGCGCTTAGCTTAATTATCCGCCGCCAGTTTTCATCGGGCAATAACAATAACTTAACTAACCAGGTGGCCCAAACCGCCGAGCAGGCCTTAAGCGAGTTTGCCTTTAACAAACTGAATACCTTTATATCGCAATCAAACATCAAGTTTGCCGATATCAACATCCGCTCTACCAGTGATGCCAGCTTTGCCTTCCGCTTTTTTAAAGACAGGCTGGTACTGAACGGCAGCTTGTACAATACGGCTGGTAATAACAATTTATTTGGCGGCACATCGGGCAATTTCTTTAATACCGATATTAACAGCTTCACCAAGGATTTTGAGGCCGATTACCTGCTGCGGAAGGATGGACGATTGAGGGCCAGATACTCGTACCGGGTACTAACCGGCACTACGCTGGATCTGTATAATAACCTGAACGTACAATACGTAAACGGTGTAGGCTTAGTTTACCAGCGCGATTTTGACACCTTTGGCGAGTTTATCAGGAGCCTGTTCAGCCGCAGGCGCAAACCGCTTGTACCAACAGTTAAAACAACTGATACCGCGCCCAAAGGCGAGATGGATAAGCCCGAAGATGAAAATGAAGAGTAGTGTTAACGTGAGTTCGGGATAAAAGAAATGATTATAATAAATCCACAAAACGTGTCATTTCGATAGAGCCGGGGAGGGTACTGTGTGCGGGGGCGAAAGAGAAATCTTATACGGCGCTGTAAGTCGCTTGTATAAGATTTCTCCCTACGGTCGAAATGACATGGGAGGGTTGCTTATCCCGAACGCATGTTAATTAAGTTACCGATAATGGGCGGCTCAAATAAGTGCCGTTAACCTAAATAGCTATCAATTTTAATGGGCTAGCATAATGGCATGGTCCATTTTATCGCGCTT
The DNA here is from genome assembly GCA_040389105.1 of Bacteroidota bacterium. Classification (GTDB taxonomy): domain Bacteria; phylum Bacteroidota; class Bacteroidia; order Sphingobacteriales; family Sphingobacteriaceae; genus Mucilaginibacter. The sequence continues at coordinate 1,367 of JAZKAO010000019.1, read as the reverse complement.
GGTGCGTAAATAGTTTTCGTTATGCGGGTTTGATGCAATTTCGATAGGGATATTCTCTACCACTTCTAATCCGTAACCTACCAACCCGGCGCGTTTTTTTGGATTATTGGTCAGCAGGCGCATTTTAGAGATGCCCAAATCGCGCAGTATTTGCGCGCCAACGCCATAATCGCGCTGATCCATTGTAAAGCCTAACTGGATATTAGCCTCCACAGTATCAAAGCCGTTCTCCTGCAAGTGATAAGCCTTCAGCTTATTCACCAGGCCAATGCCGCGGCCTTCCTGGTTCATATAAATAATAGCGCCCTTACCTTCTTTTTGGATAATCTGCATTGCTTTATGCAATTGCGGGCCGCAATCGCAGCGGCACGAGCCAAAAATATCGCCGGTGACACATGAACTGTGTACCCGTACCAACACAGGCTCACCGGGCTCCCAGGTGCCTTTAACCAGGGCCAGGTGGTTTTCGCCGGTATCCTTTTGGGTATAAGCGATCATATCAAACTCGCCCCATTCGGTTGGCATTTTAACAGCCACCTCCTTGTTTACTAAACTCTCGGTACGCAGGCGGTAGGCAATCAGGTCTTCTATCGAAATAATAACCAGGTTATGCTCCTTAGCCATCTCTAACAGATCGGGCAGGCGGGCCATTTCGCCGTCCTCTTTCATTATTTCGCATATTACACCGGCAGGCTCAAAGCCGGCCATCACCGGCAGGTCGATAGCAGCCTCGGTATGGCCCGATCGGCGCAGTACGCCGCCATCCTTAGCAATCAGCGGGAAAATATGCCCCGGGCGGCCCAGTTCGGCCGGATCCAGGTGATCATCAATCAATGCCAATACCGTTTTGGAACGGTCGGACGCCGAGATACCTGTAGTACAGCCATGCCCCAGCAAATCAACCGATACGGTAAAATTAGTAGCATGCGATGTGGTATTTTGCAATACCATCGGCTCCAGTCCCAGCCTTTTTGCGCGATCGGCAGTAATAGGCGCGCAAACCAGGCCACGGCCATATTTAGCCATAAAATTAATGGTTTCGGGGGTGGCATTGCGGGCGGCGGTTAAAAAGTCGCCTTCGTTTTCGCGGCCTTCATCATCAACAACAATAATAGTTTTACCGGCTTGTATGGCAGCTATCGCTTCTTCTATCGTATTCAGCATTTTAATATGCGGGTTTAAATGGCTTTAGGTATTTACAGGCCATTTTTATTTATTACGTACAAATGTACATTAAGGTGGCTTTAATATGGGTCTTTGATTTGTAAAAACAATATTGGCTATACTCACCCCGACATTGCTTCGCTGGTCGGCCCTCTCTTCGCCTGCGGCGGAAAGATTCTGTGTTAAGTATCAAATATTTTTTA
>JAZKAO010000018.1:0-257560 GCA_040389105.1 Bacteroidota bacterium | reverse complement strand
TGACTAATGACTAATGACTAATGACTAATGACTAATGACTAATGACTAATGACTATTTATAATCCTCCCTCGCAGGACTAAAAATATCAATCAGTTTGCAATCGGTTATGGCTATGCCGCCATGCTCCACATTTGATGGAATAATGCAGTACAGGCCCTTATCCAACTGTTGCGGTGTGCCATTTACGGTCATTTCAAACACGCCCTCTAACACAAACGACATTTGCTGATGAACATGCCTGTGCAGCGGCACCGAGCAGCCGGCTTTAACTTCAATAAAGTTAACGGTATTGGTATCGGTATGTATCAGTTTTGAGAAAAAGCCGGGGGCAATTTCCTTTATAACGATATCATCAAAGCTGAAGAATGCGGGATTATCCATGGCGTGAAAATAAATAAAAAAAGTTATGGAATTTAAGGCAGGGCTGCATCTTAAATAAAAACATACACATCAACCTATGCACAAACGTATTTTAATTGCCCTCGTTTTTTTATGCCACACAGCTATAGCCCAAACCGATACCACCTATCGCTATTTAAGTAATGCTAAGCAAAGCGCCCCACTGGTAGTCATTAATTCGCATATTATTGGTGGGCTCAATAGCGTTTTACCCGGCAATATCGATTCGATACATATTTTAAAGTCGCGGGCGGATATGCCGGCTAACCTTAAAAACCTGGGTAAGTACGGGGTGATTTTGGTTAAGCTGAAAAAGAAAGCCAAAATTGAAACCAAATCGTTCAGAGAAATTAAAAAATGGATGAACATTAATGGCGGGGCAAAATTTGCGGTCGATGGCTTTTTTGTTGATGACGAAAACATAGTGGTAGCCACCCGGGCAATCACCCAAATTGATGTGATCAGGGATAAGCCCGAAGATGATTTGGCCGATGTGGTAATTAATGTATGGACGCTTGCACCACAAGGCCGCGGGCCCTTAAAGCATGGTGAACGATTGCCAACCGACAAGCCCGGAGTAATTTACATCAGATGACGAATGTATCGGGAAGCCCAAACAAAAGCGCTGTTCGGTACTTATTATAAATATAAAACTGAATAACGTTATGGCGACCCGCGATATAAAACAACTAAATAAAGGCAAGGCAAACCTGTCCGAACACCATCATTACGATTTGAGCGTGATGAAGCCCTTTGTGAAATTTGGCATTGGCGCCATGAGTACCATTGCCCACGCGCTGATAGGTATTGTTAAAGCCATCCCCAAGCCACATGATGAGGATGATAAACCGGGAAAGGATAAGATCATTAAGGTTTGAGGTATTGGCACAGCAATTTACAAGATTGTTAATTTCTCTTTTTTGCTTTTCTTACTGGTTAATTATACTTAGTTTTATATCCCTACACAAGTGTTTTCCTGTTCGGTTGATCATTTTTTCATTTAGATTAAGATGTTCATAATCAAGCCACTTTATGCACATTGCCTGTTAGTATCCAGGGGTTTTATGTGTATATCCTGTTGATAAAAAGCGTGTTATCCTCCTGAACAAAAAAATTAACTATCTGTTATTATACTATTGCGAAGCAATAAACAGGATACACTAAACAAGGAGATATTTATGAACGTGTTTTATCAAAGACTGACCGAATTTGGTACGTTGGTACACAGTTCCAGTCACACTAAAAATATGGATATGGCCAATTATTTCACGGTAATGCACCCTGCCCATCCAATAATTAAAAATAGCGAAAATACCCGCCCGGGCATCCGCTTCAGCGATAAATGCCCGCGCTCGGTAAAGCTTGAAGTGGCCCTGTTGTGGAAGCTGGTGTTTGGTGGCTGAGCGGTTTGCAGTGGGCAATTAGCGGTGTACAGTACGCGAGTTTGCGGTTAGCTTGTGTAATATGAATAATAATTATAAGCCTGCAAACTGTTAACTCAATACCGCCAATTGGTCACTACATATTTACCTTTCTACTACAATTATTGGCCGCCGAATGTGTATCTTTGTGCCATCAAAAAACAATTTCAAAGCATTTAATGAAGGTATTTATTTCAGGACTGCCCTTACAAGTAGGAGAGGGCGAATTAACAGAGGTTTTTAGTGATTTCGGGCCGGTAAAATCGCTCCGTATTATTAAGGATCATCAAACAAAGCAAAGCAAGGGCTTTGGTTTTGTTGAAATGGTAAACGAGGATGAAGCCAAGGAAGCCATTAAATACATGAACGGACAACGTTATTATGAAAACATTATCCGTGTTAACGTGGCCGAAGACAAAGGCCCGCGCCCAACAAATGGCGGCGGCGGCAACGGTGGCAAGCGCAGGTTTTAAACTTGCTTTACAACAAAATTTTATTGAATACATATAAGCCGGCACCGTCCGGCTTTTTTTTTAGACTTCACACCGCCCGCCCCATGGGCTAATGTGTGACACATCTTTTAACAGCTTGTCATTTCGAACGAATCAGCGGGGAATTGCGTGGTGGGGATGAGGAGAAATCTTATACGCACAGTTTCAAGCATGGTAAATCATGCATATCGTATAAGATTTCTCACCCTTGCCCCGCCATATCCTACCCTCCAAGGGTTCGGAATGACAATTCCTATTTATTAAAAAGATGTGTCCACACAGTAGCTCCGAAGGAGAGGGAGCCGGAATGTTTTAGAACCCTCTCCTTTGGCGAGGGCAGGGTGAGGCTCTCTTATTCCTCTTCAAAAACAATTTTCACCTGCACCCTTAAATCATCGTTAATGCGGGCAAATTGTTTAGGGTTACGGGTAAAATCGGGGTCGGTATCTAAGTAAATCTCGGTAACCTTGATGATCTGCGGATCGTATTCGCTACCGGCGTGGTAGTCGTATTCGGGATTGTGTTCCAGGTGTTCTTTTATATGCTGGTATTCCTTACCGGTTACCATAATTGTCTTTTCTGCTTTCATATTTTTTGGTCGGAAAGTCCGGAAGTCCGAAAGACGGGAAGCCGGATGTATTTATAATTGATATAAGGTGCAATTTAACAAATAGTAACTAAACTTCTACTTCCGGACTTTCGGTCTTCCCGACTTCCGGACTAACTCAATATCTCCGCAATCTCGTCAAAGCCTTTGTCCTTAGCCAAATCGGCGGGCAGCTTGCCGCCTTCCATGCGGGTGTTTACTTCAGCGCCATGTTCCAGTAGCAGGATCAGTATTTCGGTATTGCCATTCTGCGCCGCCCCATGCAGCGGGGTAGCGCCTGCCTGTTGCTTTACGTTCACCAGCGCGCCATTGTTCACCAACATGCGGGCAATATCGGTATAATTACCGGCCACGGCCGAATGGATAGGGTGCACATGGAAACCGTTGTTTGATGGCAGGTTAACATCGGCACCTTTTAGTACCAGGTAGCGGGCCACTTCGGCCTGGCCAAAATAGCAGGCTAAACCAAGCGGCGTAAAACCATCGGGGGCATAATCGTTAACCGAATCGGGGTGGGTGCCTACTATATAGGCCACCACATCAAACTTACCCACAGCTGCTGCCTCAAACAAACTCACCTCATCTACAAACTTCAGCAGCAGGGCCGATACCTCGGGCTTTTTAAAATAGCACGACAGCATCAGCGGCGACACGTTATGGCTGGTTTTAGCCTTGGCAATCGCCGGGTTTTCCTGCAATAAAGTGTTTAGGGCGTTTAAATCGCCGGCGGCAATCAGTTCTTCCAGTTTGTCGGTGTTCATTAATTCAATATTACGAAAAAATTAAATGCGGTAGCCGATGTGGATAAAATTGTGCAGATAATCTTTTCAGTCCTATTGATGGCCGTGCTTCCTTACCAGTTTTTGGAAAGGTATTTTTATGATGCTGGCAAAGCGGGCATTAACCGCGGGTTCCATGTGGGTATCAATACCAAAAATGGTGTCGCTGGCGTCCAGTTCGGTATAGGTGCCAAAAATACGGTCCCAAATACTTAATACGTCGCCGTAGTTGCAATCGGTATAAGGCAACTGGTAGTGGTGGTGTACATGGTGCAGGTTAGGGGTAATAAACACCAGTCCCAGTATTTTGTTAACCGTTTTTGGCAGGCGAAACTCGGTATGCGCTAAAATATTAAATACAGTTTGGAAAGTTTGCCTTAGTATCAGCACACCAACTACCGGGCCGCAAATAAATACCCACAGCATTAAAAAGCCGGTGCGCACGCAGGTTTCGCCCGGGTGTTCGCGTACGGTGGTAGATACATCTACCTGTAAATCACTATGGTGTACCAGGTGGAATTTCCAAAGCGTATCTATTTTATGCATGGTAACGTGATAGGTATACTCGCCCAGGTCGAGCAGCATAAACAGGCTGATATAAAAAACCCAGGGATTACGGTGATAGGGGATATAATTGATCAGTCCCCAATGATGCGCGTTGGCCCAGCCAACAATCATCAGCACAAAAACAGTTAAAAACAACTGGATGGGCAGGGCGGTACCAATAAACAGCAGGTTAACCCGGTTGTGCTGCCATTTATCTTTAATAGTTGTAATACCCGTGGTGAAAAAAACTTCGGTGAACCAAAGCGCGGTGATAACCAGGGCGTATAAAATAACTTGTGTAGCATCCGGGTGGCCGGAGATAAATTGACGAAATACCATCGAATTAATAGGGGGCTTAATCAAATATAACTTTAGTAAACATGTTATTCAGTATTTACCACATAGGTAACTTATTTAACAGATGGCTAAATTAAGGCCCAATTATGAAGCAATTTTGAATTTTGGCCTGAAGATGAAAAAAAATAAAACCCGGGTTTTTACTGCGGTGGGAATAACACATAGCTCTGTGCATTCTCCCTCAGTTAATCTCTGTGGTTAATTAACCTACGATAGCCCCCGCAAGTGCATTATCCCCCTCCCCAAAATACGCCTTTAAACAACACAAAAAGTTTTGCAAGGCCGGGGTTTGCTGTGTGGTAGCCGCATACCAGGTACGTTTGGCAATAACAGGTGGCAGCGGGCGGCATATAATATTACGGCCGTGCAGGTAGGGTTTAATCACCCAATCGGCCATTACGGCTATGCCCAGGTTGGCGCTCACCATATCAATAGTAGCATCGGTATAATGGATGCGGTGCAGGTGTTTGGGCTTCACCTGCTTATCCTGTATCAGGGCTTCAAATAGCGGTGTATCCTGGTACGATGGATCGTACATGGCTAAAATCAGTTCTTCATCCTGAAAATCCGAAAACTCAATTACCTCCCTGGCCGCCAGCGGATGATCGGTCGACATGATCACCACCAAACTATCCTCAAACACCTTTTCGTACGCTATTTTAGTATTCACCATTTGGGTGCGCACAATACCCAGGTCAATATCACCACGCAGCAGGTATTCCAGCGGGCGTTGGGTAGCATCGGCCACTATCTGGATATTAATATCCGGCCAGCGGCTCCTGAAATCCTTAATAATGGCCGGCAGCCAATGGTACGATGTATAGCTTTGCATACTGATGCTCAGCTTGCCCACCTGCCCGTTCTTAAAATTGCTGATATCCTCTTCTAACGATTTAATCTCGGCCAGGATCTTTTTGGCGCTCTGCAAAAAGCGGTCGCCCTGCTCGCTCAGCAGCAGGCGCTTGCCTTGCCGGTGAAAAACATCTACACCCATTTCCCTTTCCAATTCCCTTAACTGGTGGCTTAAAGCCGATTGGGTGAGGTGCAAAGTTTCGGCGGCTTTGGTAAGGGTGCCCTCTTTATGTATGGTATCTACCAGGCGAAAATGATGCAGCGCGATATTCATGTATGAATATTATTAATGATGTTCACAAAATTAATTCATTTTTTTCATACATTACAGTGTTTTACATTTGCCGTGTACTACCTACACTACCCCTATGATAAAAAAAAATACGCTCTGTGTTTTTTTAGTTTTAACGGGTTGTTTTTTTGCTTTTAATGCCCACGGGCAAAAAGTACTCACCATGAAAGAGGCCATACAAACGGCCCTCGATAATTACGGTACTATAAAAGCCAAAGCCAGCCAGCTAAATGCTTCAAAAGCATATTTAAAAGAAACCAAATCCGAATACCTGCCCGACCTAAACGTATCGGCCCAACAGGACTATGGCACGGTGAACGGAACCAACGGCCCGCTTTACGGCTACCGCGGCTTAAGCGTAGCCTCATCGGGCCCGGCGCTGAACAATCAAAACTGGAACTCGGCTTTTGGCGCCTTATACTTAGGCAACATTAACTGGGACTTTTTCACCTTTGGCCGATCGAAAGAAAAAATTAAGGTACAGCAAAGCGTAGTAAACCTAAACGAAACCGACCTGCAACAGGAGCAGTTTCAGCACGAGGTGCGGGTTGCCGGCGCTTATTTAAATTTGCTGGCCGCGCAACGTTTATCAAAATCGCAGGAAAACAATTTAGCCCGCGCGCAGGAGTTAACCCGCGTGGTAGTTGCCCGTGTAAAAAACGGCTTGAATGCCGGGGTAGATAGCTCGCTGGCTAATGCCGAGGTATCCAGCGCTAAAATAGCACTGACCCGCGCACAGGATGTGGAGCAGGAGCAGGCCAATATCCTGGCCCAATACTTAGGCATCCCGCCGCAGGTGTTTACTTTGGATAGCGTTTTCGTTACCCGGTCGCCAAAATCGGTTGATCAGCAATCGGCCTTAACGGTACAGAACCATCCATTGCTTAAATATTACGAGAACCGGATTGGCGTAAGCGACGAGCAGGCTAAATATTATAAAACATTTGCCTACCCAACCTTTAGTTTATTTGGGGTGATGCAGGGCAGGGGATCGGGCTTTAAATCAGATTATGCCACCAATTTAAGCGATTATACCCATAGCTACGGCACCGGTGTTGACCCTACACGGTATAATTACCTGTTTGGCGTAGGGATGGTATGGAACTTAACCAACCCGCTGCGCATCAAATACCAGGTGCAATCGCAAAAGTACACGTCCATGCAGTATAAGGATGAGTATGATCTGGTTACCCAGCGCCTGAGCGCCCAGCAGCAACTGGCCGAAAGCAAAATTAGCAACGCGCTTAAAAACTACCGCGAAGCGCCCATACAGGTTAAGGCCGCCGGCGATGCTTACCTGCAAAAAAACACGCTGTATAAAAACGGGCTATCAAACATAGTTGATCTTACTACCGCGCTGTTTACCTTAAACCGTGCCGAAACCGACCGCGATATTGCCTATAATAATGTATGGCAGGCTATGCTGTACAAGGCAGCTGCCACGGGCGATTTTGGGATCTTTATCAATAATTTTTAACAATAAGCAGCATATAAAATGGGAATGATAAAAAGCGCGTTGCAAAAGCCCATAACCATACTGGTTATTGTGGCAGGGCTGTTCTTCTTCGGGATAGGCGCTATCCGTACTATAAAAATCGACATTTTTCCGGATTTGAATTTGCCGGTAATCTATATTTCGCACCCTTACGGTGGTTTCACTCCCGATCAGATGGAATCATACTTTGGCCGTCAGTATGTGAATTTACTGCTGTATGTATCGGGTGTAAAAAGCATCGAAACACGTAATATACAGGGTTTAACTTTATTAAAACTTACATTTTACGAGGGTACCAATATGGCCCAGGCGGCAGCGGAGGTGTCGACCTTTAGCAACAGGGCCCAGGCTATTTTCCCCAATGGCTCGCAACCGCCATTTATTATCCGGTTCGATGCATCTACACTACCCGTTGGCCAGTTAGTATTAACCAGCCCCACGCGTACCAATAACGAGTTGCTTGATCTGGCTAACGTATACGTGCGTGGTTCGTTCAGTACCATTCCAGGCCTGATATCGCCCGCGCCCTTTGGTGGTAACGTGCGTACCATTGTGATTAAAGCCGATCCCGAACTGTTGCGCGCGCACAACTTGACGCCCGACCAATTAGTGGCCGCCCTGCGCGATAATAACCAAACATCGCCCGCGGGTAACGTACGTATAGGCGACTATAACTATTTAACCCCAACCAACACCGGCGTGAAAAATATAGCCGATTTTGGCGATATCCCGCTGTATAAAAACGGTGTGCAAACCGTGTTTATGAAAGATGTGGCCACTATTGAAGACGGGGCCGATATTACCAGTAGTTACGCGTTGGTGAACGGTAAACGATCGGTTTACCTGCCCATCACCAAATCGGCCGATGCATCTACCTGGGAGGTGGTGCAAAACCTGAAGAAAGCCATCCCCAAATTCCAGGCCCTGCTGCCCGAGGATGTGAAGCTATCCTACGTGTTCGATCAATCGGTATATGTAATTAACTCCGTAAAAAGCTTAGTAAGCGAGGGCGCTATCGGCGCGGTACTTACCGGCTTAATGGTGCTGTTGTTTTTGGGTGATAAGCGCGGGGCGCTGATCGTTATTATTACCATCCCCATCTCCATTATATCGGGGATACTGTTCCTTAGCCTGTGCCATCAAACTATCAATATCATGACATTGAGCGGCCTTTCGCTGGCAGTAGGTATTTTGGTGGATGAATCGACGGTGACGATAGAGAATATCCACCAGCATTTTGATATGGGTAAGCCCAAGGCCCTGGCTATATGGGATGCCTGTAAGGAAATCGCCTTCCCTAAATTATTGATTTTGTTTTGTATCCTGGCGGTATTTGCCCCGGCCTTTACCATGAAGGGGATCCCCGGAGCGCTTTTCCTGCCGCTGGCATTGGCTATTGGCTTTTCCATGATCATATCTTACCTGCTGGCCCAAACCTTTGTGCCTATAATGGCCAACTGGATTATGATCAATAAGCACGAGGATAAAAACTACGGCAAGCACCATACCATTGAAGAGGGCGATAGCTGGGACCAGAAAAAGATTTTGGTTGAACACCCCGCGCACGATAAGGATGGCAAAATAAGCAGGTTCGACCGTTTCCGCGAACGATATATGCGTTTGATAGACCGGATGCTGCCCAACCGCAAAATCATTACCGGCATTTATGTTATCGGTGCTATTGCTTTGGTGGTATTGCTGATCACCACCATCGGGCGCGATGTATTGCCTAAGGTAAACTCGGGCACGTTCCAGGTACGTTTGCGCGCGCCGGACGGTACCCGTTTAGAGCGTACCGAACTAATGACGCTGAACACCATCCATGTACTGGAAGGCATTGTGGGTAAAAACAATATCGAGGTAACTTCGGCATTGGTAGGGCAACACCCGGGGCAGTTCTCTACCAGCCCAATTTACCTGTTTATGGCCGGCCCGCAGGAAGCTGTTTTACAGGTAAACCTGAAAGAAGACTATAAGGTTAACCTGGACGAACTGAAGGAAAAACTAAGGGCTGCCGTAAAAAAAGAAATGCCGGCGGTTAAAATGTCGTTCGAGCCGATTGAGCTGACCGACAAGATCCTGAGCCAGGGTTCGCCCACGCCGGTAGAAGTGGTAATTGGCAGTAAAAATAAAAAGCAAAACGCGGCTTATGCCTTTAAGGTAATGGATCAACTGAAAAAGATCCCTTATCTGCGCGATGTGCAGTTAGGCCAATCCATCGCCTACCCGGCCATGAATATTGATATCGACCGTACGCGCGCCGCCCAGTTGGGTTTAGGTGTAAATGATATTTCCCGGTCGCTAACGGCATCCACATCGTCATCCCGGTTTACCGAAAAGAACGTTTGGATTGACCCCAAAGTTGGCCTAAGCTACAGTGTACAGGTAGAAGTGCCCGAATACCAGATGGCCAGCGCCAATAACCTGGGCGAGATACCGTTAATGAACAATAAATCGCGCCCGGTATTAAATGATGTGGCCGATATTACCCCCGGGCTTACCAATGGCGAAAATGACGATATCGGTTCCTTACCCATACTAAGCGTTACCGCCAACATTAACAATATGGATTTGGGAACCGCTAACGACGATGTGCAAAAAGCAATTAAATCGATAGGGAAGCTGCCCCGCGGCCTGAACATTAATACACGTGGTTTAACCACCACCTTAACCGATACGTTGGATAGCTTGCAAAGCGGCCTATTGGTAGCCGTAATTGTGATCTTCCTGATGCTGGCGGCTAATTTCCAATCTTTTAAGGTATCGCTGGTGGTATTATCTACGGTACCGGCGGTATTGCTGGGTTCGCTATTGCTGGTACGATTGACCGGCGCTACACTCAACCTGCAATCATACATGGGTATGATCATGTCGGTTGGGGTATCCATTGCCAACTCGGTACTGTTAATTACCAATGCCGAAGAATTGCGCAAGCATAACGGCGACGCGCTGAAATCAGCCCGCGAAGCGGCAGCTTTACGCATGCGCCCCATCCTGATGACCAGTGTGGCCATGATTGTTGGGATGATCCCCATGGCATCGGGCCTGGGCGAGGGCGGCGACCAAACATCGCCGTTGGGCCGTGCCGTTATTGGCGGTTTGCTGGCATCAACCTTTGCCGCTTTGTTAATTTTACCATTGGTATTTGCCTGGGTACAAGGCAATGCCACCACACAATCTGTTTCGTTAGATCCTGAAGATAAAGAGAGTAAATTTTATATACCCCTGCATCATGAGCATAAAAAATAAACATATCACAACCGTATTGATGCTGGCAGCAGCGTTTAGCATATTATCAGCCTGCCACTCGGGTACAAAAGAAAAAACCGGCGATGCCGATAGCACCGCGCAACCTGCCGCGGCTGCTTTTGAGGTAGTTGTCGCCGAAAAAGGCATATTGAGTACCAGCCTGCAAGTACCAGGCGAGTTAGTACCTTACCAACAGGTAGACCTTTACGCCAAGGTGAATAGCTACGTTAAAAAAATGCTGGTCGATGTTGGGTCGGAGGTGCAGGCGGGCCAGCTATTGGTTACCCTGGAAGCCCCCGAGATCAACTCGCAACTGGCAGGGGCTAAATCGCGCATAGCGCAGCAGCAGGCTATTTATTTAGCCAGCAAGGCCAATTACGATCGCCTGCTTAGCACCAGCAAAACCCCCGGCACCATATCGCAAAACGACCTTGACCAGGCCGAGGCCCGTAAAAATGCCGATTACGCCAATGTAGAAGCAGCCAAATCCGCATCGGAAGAGATTACCGCTAACCGTAATTATCTGGAGATCCGTGCGCCGTTTAGCGGAGTAATTACCGCGCGCAATGTAAACCTGGGTGCTTATGTTGGCCCATCGGGTAAAGGGTCGGATCAGCCTTTGCTGGTTTTGCAGCAGCAAAATAAACTGCGGTTGGTGATCTCCATCCCCGAATCATCAACCGGTGGTTTAAGCACTAAAGACGAGGTGAGCTTTACCGTACGGGCCTTGCCTAACCAAAAATTTACCGCCAAGGTAGCCCGTTTAGCCGGTGCGCTGGATGATAAACTACGATCGGAGCGTTTGGAAATGGATGTGCTGAATACTACTAAAAAATTATTACCCGGCATGTACGCCGAGGTGAATTTACCCCTGCCGGGACGCGACAGCGCCTTTGTGATCCCAAAAACAGCTTTGGTGATATCTACCGAGAAAGTGTTTGTAATACGTGTAGTTAACGGCAAAGCCCAATGGGTGCCCGTACAAAAAGGCATGCAAGCTGGCGATAAGGTAGAAGTACATGGCGATTTGAAAGCGGGCGACGAGTTAATTAAATCTGCCAATGACGAGATCCGCGACGGGCAGGATATTAAGGTAGCTGAGGGGACAAAGCCGAAAGGGTAATGAAATTTTATATTGACAGGTAAAATATGTAAATTAGATTATTGATTAGCTGCTATGGATATCGCTGTAAAAAATAAGATAGTTGAAAAAATACTTCAGAGTGATGATGATCTGCTGTTGAATGAAGTGGAAGCATTAATAGGGTTATCTGATAGAGATTTCGGATTGGATTTACCAATTGAGGTAAAAACAGCTATTAAATTAGCCAAGAAACAATTGAAGGAAGGTCAGGGCATACCTCATCAACAAATGATGGATGAAGTAAAAAAAAGATTTCTGAAAAGGTAAGATGACCAATTATGATGTAATTTGGTCACCTGTGGCCAGTCTTACCTATCTTGATATTTTAGAATATCTTGAAGAGAACTGGCCTGAAAGTGTAACAGAAAACTTCATTCATCGAACAGAAACAGTCATCAATCATATTAGTCAAAACCCGTATTTTTACTCTTATTCCAAGGATGTTGAAATATATAAATGCGTAGTTGTAAAGCAAGTAAGTTTATATTATCATGTTGAAAATAACAAAGCAGAATTGCTGATATTTTGGGATAATAGGCAAGATCCGGAAAAACTATTTTCATCGATCATTAAGCTGTAGCTTCTTATATAATTACCGCGCCCACTTCCCAAACTCGTGGTAACGGCGGATGCTAATGCTTACCTTATCGCCAATTTTGTATTTGCCTTTGGCTATATTGAGTACACGGATGTTTACCTTTTTACACTCGACGATCAGTTCCTCGTAAATACCTTTGAATAGGACCTTGTTCACTATCCAGCTATTGGTTAATCCTTTGCTAACTTTCACATCCTCGGCGTAAACTACTACGTTACCGCGCCTGCTGGTAATGCCACAAACTTTGGCCTGGGTAGGGGTAAGCTGGGTGCAACTGGCTAATATTAAGGCTGTGTATAATAATTTAGGTTCTTCGTATAGTTCTTCCGCGCTGCCGCTTTCTACAATTTCGCCCTCTTTTATTACGATGAGTTGATCGGCCATACTCAGCAATTCGGCCGGGTCGTGCGATACCAGGATGGCGGTTACGCCCTGTTTAGTTACAATATTGCGGATATCCTGCTGCAAACCCTCGCGGTAACGGGCATCCACCTGGTTAAAGGGCTCGTCCAGCAATAACACTTCGGGCAGGCTGATCATGGCTTTGGCAATGGTTACCCTTTGTTTTTCGCCGCCGCTTAGCTTGCTAAAAACCTGGTCGTGCAGGTGCTGTATGCTCCAACTGTTAAGTGCTTCGGTTACTTTTTTGGTTTCGTAATGCAGGTCGCTGTCCGATAATCCCGCCTTTACGTTTTCCCAAACGGTAGCGTTCAAATCCATTTCGTAATGATCCTGCGTCAGGAATTTAATGGAGCGGTGAACCTCCTGCCGCTCGTTCTCGCGGTCGGGCAGTAATTCCTGGTGAAAAAACACATCGCCCGAGTCGGGTACCATTTTACCGGCCAGTAAGTTAAGCAGGGTGGTTTTGCCGCTGCCGCTTTCGCCCACAATACCGGTAATTTTCCCACGCGGAATAAACAGCGTAATATTATTAACCCCGGAAGATTTATTGCCAAAAAAATTCTTGGTGATGGAAATGGTTTCCAGTATCAGTTCATCTTTCATTGCTTATAGGCGGGGTGCTTGTTCACATGCCTAAACTATAAAAGATTATCGGGGTATAAAAGCAGGCCTGTTAATTATTTTAGAACTTTCCCCGCGTTAGGGATAGTAGTGGAAAGCCCGCAGCGTGTGAGGGAATTGCGCCGTGGCAAGGCCCGGGCTAGCCGCTTATACTACACAAGGCCTTAGCCACAGGCCGGTATCCGCTCCTATCCCTAACGCTGGAAGTTGCCCCCGGATCGAATAATTGTCAATTCTACACATTATCACAAATCTATTACAAAACACACCCGCTTGCTTCATAGAAACTTCATACTGATTATGAATTTTTGTAAGGTAGAATTGATTAAACTCATGCTAAAACAAAAAATAAGAATAGGACTATTCTGTGGGTTTGCTATGGTCTTTTTCCATACGGCAAATGCCCAAACAGACACCTTACGGCTCAACTTTCAGGATGCTGAAAAGCAATTCCTGCAAAGCAACCTGGCCCTGCTGGCGCAGAAATATAATATCGAGGCAAGCAAAGCTATCATCGATCAGGCTAAACTATGGGATAACCCCGTGCTAAGCACCGACCAGAACATTTACGATGGCGGCAGCAAGAAATTCTTTTACCATAACAACAGCTTAGGCGAGGGGCAGGTATTTGTGCAGCTTAGCCAGGTATTTACCACCGCTGGTAAGCGCGGCAAGCAAGTGCAGGTAGCAAAGGACGATGCCAAGGTGCAGGAAGCCCAGTTTAACGATCTGATGCGCAACCTGCGTTATAACCTGCAATTGGATTTTAGTCAGCTGGCTACGCTGATAGATCAGGGCAAGGTTTACCAAAACGAAATTTCATCAGCCACTAATTTGGTTAACGCCATCCAAAAATCGTTTGATGTGGGTAACACCTCGATGAAAGACCTGATCCGCCTGAAAGCCCTGTTGTTTGGCTTGCAGAACGATATGATAGAGAACAGCAAACAGATAAACGATTTGCAAACCGAGCTGAAAACCCTGCTGCAAACCAAAGAAACTACTTTTGTATCGCCCATTATAAATGATGTGCCCGATAGAAGTGTAAAGCTGGATATCCCGGCGCTGATAGAACAGGCCAAAGCCAACCGTGCCGATTACTTGGGCAACCAATATCAACTGGCATCGGCTACGCATAATCTCAACCTGCAAAAGGCCATGGCTACGCCCGATGTAACCATTGGGGTAGCTTACGACAAAAACAGCAGCTATGCCCCTAATTACTATGGTTTGCAGATTGGCTTGCCGTTGCCATTTTTTAACCGCAACCAGGGTAATATCAAATCGGCTAAATATAATATGATGAGCCAGGAAACTACTGTAAAGGATAACGAAATGCACCTGAAAAACGATGTGGTATCGGCCGTTAACCAGTATAACCTTAACCAGCAATTATACAGCACCCAGCAAACCGCGTTTAACGAGCAATACGATAAGCTATTTAAAAGCATGCTGAAAGGTTTCCAGGAAAGGCAAATAGGCCTGATTGAGTTTGTGGATTTTTTTGACACCTATAAGGATACCAAGCTGAAAATATTGCAGCAGCAATACAACCTGCAAAAAGCCATTGCCGATTTAAACTTCGCCACCGGCACTACTGTAATTAAACCCTAATCTATACGCCCCTATAATATAACATACAATGAAAAAAGAAATGTTTCTGGCCGGTTTATCCGCAATACTTTGCTTAACCGCCTGCCACGAGAAAAAGCAAGAAGATACCGCCAGCAAAGGTGTGAGCATTAGCGATTCGCTGGCTAAAATGATCACGATTGATACGGCTAAAACCGCTACTATGAAGGATGAGCTAAGCCTGTCGGGCGAGGTAGCCAGCGATGATAATAACGTGGTAAAGGTATTCCCTTTTAGCAGCGGGCAGGTGATAGAAGTAAAGGTTTCGCTGGGGGATAAAGTAAGCCAGGGCCAAACTCTGGCCGTAATGCGCAGCGCCGATGTAGCCGGTAACTATACCGATCTGTCATCTACCAATTCGGATTTAGCCATTGCCAAACGCCAGCTTGACCAGGCCGAATACCTGTACAAAAACGGCATTAGCAGCGAGCGCGATTATACCGAAGCTAAGGAAAATTACAACAAGGCTGTGGCCGCTAACCGCAAGGTAAAATCGGCCCTGTCAATTAACGGCGGCGGCAATACTAACGAGAACGGTATGCTGGTCATCAAAGCCCCGCAAAGCGGTTATGTGATCGAGAAAAACATTACCGCCGGCAGCTTTATCCGCCAGGATAATAATGGCAGTATGTTCACTATCAGCAATATGAAGGATGTGTGGATCTGGGCCAACGTGTTCGAGAGCGATATCAGTAAGGTAAAGGTAGGCTACACCGCTAAAGTGACTACCATAGCCTATCCCGGCAAGGTGTTTATGGGCAAGGTGAACGAGGTAAGCTCGGTACTTGACCCGGATAATAAGGTAATGAAAATAAAAATAGCCTTGCCCAATCCGGATATGCTGCTAAAACCCGAAATGTTTACCAACGTAACCATCACCAATAACGAGAACCGCCAATCGGTATCGGTACCGGCCAAGGCTATTGTGTTTGATAGCAGCAAAAACTATGTAGTGGTATATAACGGCCGCAGCGACTTGAAAGTGCGCGAAGTAAGCGTGATAAAAACGGTGGACGATGTTACTTATATCGCATCGGGCCTGCAACCGGGCGATAAAGTAATTTCAAAAAACCAACTGTTGCTTTACGATGCGCTAACCGCGGATTAAGTTCTAAGTCTGGAGTATGAAAGCCTAAGTCGGTATACCGGCCAGTCCATTACTCCCCATGCAAACTAATGACCATTGACAAATGACTAATGACCAACAAAAATGAATAAGTTCATTAAAAATATTATCTATTTCTCGCTCAGGCACCGCTACTTTGTGTTTTTTATGACTGCTATTTTGGTGGTGATAGGGGTATGGAGTTACAGCAATACGCCCATTGAGACTTTCCCCGACGTAACCAATACGCAAATCATCATTATTGCCCAATGGCCCGGCCGCAGTGCCGAGGAGGTGGAGAAGTTTATCACCATCCCTATAGAAACGGTGCTGAACTCGGTACAGAAGAAATCGAATCTGCGTACTACATCGGCCTTTGGCTTATCGTACACCCGTATCATATTTGATGACGATGTGGACGATGCCTTTGCCCGTCAGCAGGTATTAAGCCGTTTGGCCAATGCCGATTTGCCCGATGGTGTTAAGCCCGAGATTGAGCCACCTTATGGCCCAACTGGCGAAATTTATCGTTATACGCTGAAAAGCAAAACCAAGTCTCTTCATGAGTTAACCGCTATACAGGATTGGGTGCTTGACCGCCAGTTTAAATCTGTACCCGGTGTGGCCGATGTAAACAGTTTTGGCGGCGAGGAAAAAAGCTACGAGGTAAGCGTAAACCCCGCTTTGTTACAGAAATATAACTTAACCTCGTTGGATGTTTTTAACGCCATTAACCGCAGTAATATAAATGTAGGCGGCGATGTGATTGAGAAAAACGACCAGGCCTACGTAGTGCGTGGCATTGGTCTGATTGGTAATGTAGACGAGATCCGCAATATCATTATCAAAAACGTAAATAATGTGCCTATCCTGGCTAAGGACGTAGCAGATGTGCATGAAGCCGGTTTGCCGCGTTTGGGACAAGTTAGCCGAGATAAGCAAAAGGACGTGATTGAAGGCATCATTGTGATGCGTAAGGGCGAAAATCCCGCCGAGGTATTGGAACGTGTGCGCGCCAAGGTGAAGGACCTGAACGAGAACGTGCTGCCCAAGGATGTAAAGATCGACACGTTTTACGACAGAACCAACCTGATGGATTTTTGTACCGAAACGGTGATCCATAACCTGCTGGAGGGTATTGTGCTGGTAACGGTTATCGTTTTCCTGTTCATGGCCGATTGGCGCACTACGCTGGTGGTAACCATCATCATCCCGCTGGCGCTGCTGTTTGCCTTTATTTGCATGCGCATAAAGGGCATGAGCGCCAACCTGCTCAGCATGGGCGCGGTAGATTTTGGAATTATTATAGATGGCGCCGTGGTGATGGTGGAGGGCATATTTGTCGCGCTCGATCATAAAGCCAGGGAAGTAGGTATGGATAAGTTTAATAAGCTGGCCAAACTGGGTCTGTTTAAAAACGTAGGTGCCGAAATGGGCAAGGCCATCTTCTTCTCTAAGCTGATCATCATCACCTGTCTGATCCCCATTTTCGCTTTCCAAAAGGTGGAGGGTAAAATGTTTTCACCGTTGGCTTATACCTTAGGTTTTGCCTTATTAGGAGCCTTGATCTTTACCTTAACATTGGTGCCGGCCTTATCCAGCATCCTGCTGAAAAAAAATGTAAAAGAAAAACACAACCCGGTTGTTATCTTTTTCGAGAACGGTATTAAGCGCATGTTCAGCTTTACCTATCGTAACCAAAAACTCAGCTTGCTGGTGGCTATCGCTTTTATGGCGCTAACGTTCTTCTCGGCCCGTTTCCTGGGATCGGAGTTTTTGCCCGATTTGAACGAAGGGGCCCTTTGGGTAGAAGCCGAGTTACCGATGAGCGTATCCCTGCCCGAAGCCGAAAGTATCAATCAAAAGATGATGCAGATTTTGGCCAAATTCCCCGAGGTGAAGCAAACGCTGGCACAGGTAGGCCGTACCAACGATGGTACCGACCCCAAAGGCTTTTTTGATGTACAGATACAGGTTGATTTAAAGGATAAAAAAGACTGGCCCAAAGGCGTATCGGAAGACGATCTGATAGACCAGATGGATGCCCAGTTAACCAAAATACCGGGCGCGGTGTTTAACTACTCGCAGCCCATCCGCGATAACGTGGAGGAAGCCGTGGCGGGGGTGAACGCCGCCCTGGCGGTAAAGATTTTCGGCCCCGATTTTAATGTACTGGATGAAAAAGCCGACGAGGTACTGCGTGTGCTAAAAACCGTAAAAGGTGTGGACGATTTGGGTGTCCTGCGCAATTTAGGTCAGCCCGAGTTTAGGATAGAGCTGGACCAGCGTAAGATGGCGATGTATGGCGTAGCCACTGCCGATGCCAACGCCGTAATTGAAATGGCTATTGGAGGTAAGGCCGCTACCGAACTATACGAGGGCGAGCGCCGCTTTGATATCCGCGTGCGTTACCAAAAGGATTTTAGGGATACCCAGGATAAAATAGAAAACCTGATGGTACCTACCATGAACGGATCGAAAATTGCCATAAAGGAAATTGCCGATATAAAAACCATTACCGGCCCGGCCTTTATTTATCGTGATAATAATACCCGCCACATAGCCGTGAAATTTAGTAACCGTGGCCGGGATTTGGGCAGCACCATTGCCGAAGCGCAGGCCAAAGTAAACCGAATGGTTCACCTCGACCAGGGTTATACCATTGCCTGGGCGGGCGAGTTTGAAAATCAAACCCGTGCATCAAACACTTTGGCCCATGTAGTGCCTATATGTTTACTGGTGATCTTCCTTATCCTGTTTGTCACCTTTGGTAATGTAAAGGATGCTACGCTGGTTATCCTGAACGTGCCTTTCGCGCTGATAGGCGGGATATTGGCCCTGCATATTACGGGCATCAACTTCAGTATATCGGCAGGTATTGGCTTTATCGCTTTGTTTGGGGTTTGTATCCAAAACGGGGTGATATTGGTATCGGTATTCCGCAAAAATTTGGAAGCCGGTATGCATTTAGACGAGGCCATACTGGATGGCGTAATATCCCGTGTGCGCCCCGTAGTAATGACCGCGCTGATGGCCGCCATAGGCCTGATGCCGGCAGCTATATCAACCGGTATAGGCAGCGAAACGCAGAAACCGCTGGCCGTAGTGGTAATTGGCGGACTGGTTACATCAACCATCCTTACCCTGTTGCTGCTGCCTGTAATTTACGCCATGGTGTACAAACTGATACACCGCAGGGAAAACCGTAAGTTATTGAAAAGGATAGGAGCGGTGAGCTAAGGATTTCGGAATGATATTTATACTGGAGAGGCACAATACGTTGTGCCTCTTTTTTTGTGTCCTGTTGTCTTGTTATGTGGGGATTAGGACAAGCAGGACATAACAGGACAAATACTATTTGTCATTGCGAGTTTTGGAATCCCGGCGGGACTGCAAAGGTGTAAGTGACAGATAAGAGGGTGTCACCCTGAGCTTGTCGAAGGGTGGTGCGGAGAGGCCTGCCCACCAGGCTTCGACGGGCTCAGCATGACATCCGGTGAGAAACATGACATGGATAGGTACGAAGCAGTCATCGATATGCAAAGCTGCTCTGCTTGCCGATGATTGCTTCGTACCTTACAGCAATGATGTGGTGGTTTTGTTATCCTATTTAAAATACGATAAGGGTATCTCTTTCCACATACCGTGGGCAAGGTGACCGATAAGCAACTCGTACAGCAGGTATACCGGCCAAAAGATCCAGCTTAACAGCAGGATAATGAGCGAATGGTTGTAGTGCCAGCTGACCAACATGGCGTAAATGCCCAAAAACAGGTAAAGCAGGCTCGAATCTCTATTTTTCATAATTATGGGGTATGGGTATACTAACAAAGTTAAATAATTGCTTTAAGATTTAACCACAAAGCACGCAAAGGGAAAAATCACAAAGTTCACAAAGTAAACGAAACAGTAGCCATATAGTTTGCGCAACGCCTTTGTGTTCTTTGTGCAAACCTTTGCGCTCTTTGTGGTTAAATAACTACCATGCCTGCTATCAACAATTTTATTCCGAAAAACAACATTAAAGCCTTAATTTGCGTTTATTAAAAAGTTTTAAATAACCCCGTTAATGAAGTTCTTATTCCGTTTTATTTTACCTGTGGCTGTAGGCTGTGTAACGCTGCCGGCACTGGCACAAAAAAAGGTGGATAATACCCCCAATGTAAACGTATTTTTAGGCACGGGCGGCCATGGCCACACCTATCCCGGCGCTGTTGTTCCGTTTGGGATGGTGCAGTTAAGTCCCGATACCCGTTTAGATGGTTGGGATGGCTGCTCGGGTTACCATTATACCGATACCTTGGTTTACGGCTTCTCGCACACACACCTAAGCGGTACCGGCATCCCCGACTATGCCGATATCCTGTTTATGCCCACCACGGGCGACCCTAAGCTGCTGAATACCGAATACAGTTCGGGCTTTAAAAAAAAGAACGAAACCGGCCAGCCCGGCTACTATAAAACCCGGTTGGATAAATACAATATCGGTGTCGAGCTTACCGCCAGTACAAGGGTAGGGGTGCATCGTTATAACTACCCATCAACCCCGCAGGCTAATATTGTAATCGATTTAAAACATCGCGACAACGTGATCGAATCGTGGGTGGAGATGATCAGCAATCACGAGGTACGCGGTTTCCGCCGTTCACGTTCATGGGCTAAGGATCAGTATGTATATTTCTACGCCAAGTTCAGCAAGCCTTTTAAAAGCTACGAAATTGCATTGGACGATCAGGTGCAGCAGGGCAAAAGCAAGGTTGAGGGTAAAAACGTTAAAATGGTGCTGGTATTTGATAACCCCGGCGAGGTGATCAGCAAAGTTGGTATCTCATCCGTAAGTACCGATGGCGCTTTAAAAAACCTGGATACCGAAGTGCCCGATTTCGATTTTAAAAAGGTACAAAAAGCAGCCCACGATATGTGGGTGAACGAGTTGGCCAAGATACAGGTAGAGGGCGGCGCCCCGCCGCAATCGCAGTCGGTACAGAATGCGCAAAATGCCTATAACGGTTATAACCCTTACGGCGGTTACAACGCTAACCCCAACCAGCGGGCTAAACCTGTTTTTATTGATTATGGTAAAATCAAGCGCACCATATTTTACTCGGCCCTGTACCATAGCATGCTGGCCCCTAATGTTTATAACGATGTGGATGGCCAGTACCGCGGTATGGATCAAAAAGTGCATACCGCCAATGGCTTTAATTACTATACTATCTTTAGTCTGTGGGATACCTATAGGGCCGAACACCCATTGCTATCGCTGATAGATAAAAAGCGTACGCTGGATTTTATTAAAACCTTTTTAGCCATGTACGATGATGGCGGCCTGCTGCCCGTATGGCCGGTGGGCTCGTCCGAAACTTATTGCATGGTGGGTAACCACAGCATCCCCGTTATTGTGGATGCTTATGCCAAGGGTATCCGCGATTTTAATACCGACAAGGCCCTGCGCGCCATGAAAGCCGCCGTAAACCGTAACCAGTTCGGGCTTGACTCGTACCGCAAGAATGGCGTGGTTTTGGCCGATGACGAACACGAATCGGTATCAAAAACCTTAGAGTACGCCTTTGACGATTGGTGTATTGCCCAATTTGCCAAAATGCTGGGTAAGCAGCAGGATTATGCCGAATACATTCAGCGTGCCCAGTATTGGAAAAACCAGTATAACAACCAAAACGGCTTTATGCAGGCCCGGGTGAATGGCGGCTGGTACCTGCCTTTTGATCCTACCGAGGTGAACAACAATTATACCGAGGGCAATGCCTGGCAATACGCATTCCTGGTGCCGCACGATGAGGAAACCCTGCTGGCCAAGATGGGCGGCAAGGATAAATTTGAAGCCAAGCTGGACGAGCTATTTACCACCACCAGTAAGCTAAGCGGCCGCGAGCAGGCCGATATTACCGGCCTCATTGGGCAGTACGCGCATGGGAACGAGCCGAGCCACCACATGGCCTACCTATATAACTTTACCGACGACCCTACCAAAACCCAGTTGTACTTGAGCAAGATCTTCAAGGAGCAATATAAGGACGGCCCCGATGGCCTTGCCGGTAACGAGGATTGCGGGCAAATGTCGGCCTGGTATGTAATGAGCGCTATGGGCATCTACAACGTTAGCCCCGGCCAGCAGCAGTTTATGGTGGGCCTGCCCCAGTTTGATAAGGCGGTGATTAGTCTGGAGAATGGCAAAAAGTTTACCATTACCAACACGGCCGTATCGCAAAACAATATTTACATGCAGGGTATGAACCTCAATAAAAAGCCCTACAACAAGCTGTATCTCGATTACGACGATATTAACAACGGCGGCGAATTTGAATACTTTGCCGGTCGCCTGCCAAACCGCTTGTTTGTACAGGATTTAGAGAAACCCACCAGCAAGGTAACCGATAACCTGATTGTAGCCAACCCCTACTTTACCGGCGGTAACCGTACCTTTAAAGATCAAACCACGGTGCAGATGATGAGTAACAACGAGGGCGCTAAGCTGTACTACACTACCGATGGTAGCACACCAGGCACTTCATCAACCCTGTATACTGCCCCCCTTAGCATCAACACTACTACCACCGTAAAGGCCATTGCCGTTAAGGATGGTAAAAGCAGCATGGTAAACACCGGTACCTTTACCAAAACCAAGGGCGATGTAAAGCTAAGCCTCCTAAACAAATACCTGCCCAACTACCCCGCCGAGGGGCAGGATGCCCTGATTGACGGCCTGCATGGTACCACCAACTGGCGTCTGGGCAACTGGCAAGGTTACCAGGGTAAGGACCTGGTTGCCGTATTGGATTTGGGCGAAGTAAGACCCATCAAACAGGTTAGTCTGACGGCTTTGCAGGATTCCCGCTCGTGGATTGTGTTCCCTAAGTATGTGCAGTACCAGGTATCAGACGATGGCCAAACCTACCGCGATGTTACCCGTATAGATACCAAAACCGATATTAAAGACGAAACCGTTAGCACCCAAACCTATACCGGCGCGCTGAATACCCGCGCCCGTTATATCAAAATCACCGCCAAACAATACGGCCCCCTGCCCGACTGGCACGAAAGCAAGGGCAGCCCCAGCTATATTTTTGCCGATGAGATAGTGGTGGAGTAAGTTCATGGTTCATTAGTCATGGTTAAAAAGTTAGTTGCTATGATCTATGAACCATTAACCATTAACTATGAACTCTTCTGTACAATCTTATCTTTCGAACTTTTTTTTCTGAATCTTGTGACCCCTGTTTTTTTGGGGTACTGTTGTAGCCCCTATCACAATGCGTTAAATCAATATTAAGCTATAGCCATAGCTTACTGTATAGATCTTAATCAAGCCCAACCCTGGTATCTCAAAGAACCTGTTATTGTTTTTGTGTTTTTGCTGCCTTAATTACAAAAAGTGCAAGTTTTTACGTGTCAAGAGCTATTTTAACATTGGGTAAGATAGTACAATAGGGCGTTTGTGGTGCAGCGGTTGCTACAATATAACGAAATTTTGGGAGAAATGCAAGAGGTGTGATCATATAGTTAACAAACCATATTAATGAGTGATATGCACTTATAAAATATTGAGTCTTTTTGTTTGAAAATATATAGGAGTTGATAACAAAAGAGAATATGATAATGTAACTTGTATAAAAAGTCATAATTTTACGAATAGTAATAAATATAACCATAAACCATTTGGAATTAATTAACCTATAGCTTAATTTCGTGTCACAAAAAAAAGCAAAAATAATTCGTTCCAAAGGGAATAGGCATGTAGCAATTGATATTGATAATTACGGTGATATTATTTCTTTTATTAAGAGTAAAGATATTTATGTAAAAAAGTTTAATAGGATAATTGATATCATTCTTAATAATTTACGTGTGCCAGATCTTTTTGATAAAGAAGATATAGATAATAAATCCAAGGATGTTTGGGCTATGAAATTCTTAAAAGGTGGTGATAATCCCAGGATATATTGTAAAGAAATTCGGACTGAAGAAAAACATTATATAATTGTAACGTCAGTTGTGCTTCCTAAAAAGAAGAATCAGGAAAACAAATCAAAAGAAAAATCATTAATAAGGCAGGTAGCAGGCTATGATTATAGTATTGTATACCCTCCTTTACCTAATAAAAATGAAAATGGAAAATAATAATATGCAGGCAGAGTTTGATGAACTGCTTTCCTTTAATACAGAAAAAGAGGAACTATCTCATGACGCAGTAATGTTATCATTGAAATTTATTAGTGAGATCAATGAACTCTTACAAGAAAATCAGCATTATTCTAAAAAAGATATAGCAGAATATTTAAATACGTCTCCAAGTTTTGTAACACAATTATTCAAAGGGGATCGTAAGTTAAGTATGGATTTATTAGCCAAGTTTCAAAAACTTTTAAAAACGGAGTTTTCAATTTCTACTTGTGAAAAACAGTTAACCTACCCTCATATTAATTTGGAAATTGCTAAACAATTAACATTTAAAGAGCAAGGTGGTTTTTGGGCTTTCCATAATACAAGATCATATGAAAGCAAAGAAGGGAATTTAGTAAATAAGCTATTTGATACTGAGCTTAAAGCATCTTAAAATGGAAATTAAACCTTCATCTTTAATTCTTAAGGATTTTGTTCTTGTAAGGCAACAATTTGAATATATAGCACCTAAGGAATTAAAAAAAACAGACTTTTTCAATCAATATGAGATTGATTTGGATTTTATGATTCAACAGGGTTCGGATAAGAATGATCTTCTCTTTTTTTTAAAAGCTCAAATTAATACAGGTAAGAAATTGCCCGGATATGTTATTTTTTGTGAATGTATGTCTGTTTTTAGTTTCGATGATAGTACCTCATTCGATATTGAGCAGAAAATTGCTATGCTTGATGGGTCAGCATTAAGTATGAGTATTAGCCAAATCAGAACATTAATTGCCTCTATGACAGCTATGGCTCCTCTCGGAAAATATTTAATTCCTTCTGTAGATATGAATCATTTAATTAATTCTAAAAGGGAATATATAAAAAATAAGCCGAAGAAAAAGAAGTCTTGAGTTAGTTCTTGCTAGTAGGTATCCTCGAGAGCGATTCAATATTGATTCTGTTTACCATTAGCCGAATTAAGCGTACTGCGTCCCCTCCTCAATAATCATTAAAAGTTATCACAAGTTCGGAGTTGGGGAAAAGGTCAATACTTTATGCCCCTCAGCCCCTACTACCGAAAGCGCCCACACATTTGGTCATACGCATAGTCTGCTATCTGTCCTGCGTACCACAAGAGAAGATGTATGCTGGAGCATATTATTAGATATACAAAAAAACGCCCCGCTTCCATTACAGGAGCGGGGCGTTTGCTTATGGTTTCAGATCCAATTAAAACCGGTAGGCCAGTGTGGTGCGGAACTGGCGGGGGGCTATTGGGGTTATGCTGTAGTTATCGTGGATGAGGTAGTTTAGGGTGTTGCCTACGTTGGTTAAGGCGCCCAGCAGGCTCACCTTTTTGTAGGTGTACCCGGCCGATACATCGAACGTGGCGAAACCGCCAACCGGCAATTGGCGGCTATAAGCCTGCGTTTGTCCAACGGTATTGTTATACCCTGCCAGGCGCGACCCGGTGTAGAACGCCGACGCGCCTACCTTTACGCCGCGTAAACGGGCATTGGTAAAGGTGTAAAATAAACTGGCATTGGCCGTATTTTTAGGGTTGATCACCAGGGCTTCACCCTCGATGTTGGATCCCTTTAAGCCCGATGTTTTGGTGTAGCGGGCATTGTTATAGGCATAACCGGCAATAAAGTAAAAATTGCGGCTCAGGTTGCCGGTAATGTCAACTTCCAGGCCGTCGCTGGTGGTTTGGCCGCTAAAGGTTTTCACGGTGTTATCGGTATTAACGGTAGTGCCATCGGCTTTGTAGGGCGATACTACGGCTAAATTATTGTTCACAATGCGGTAAACGCTAAAGTTGGCCGATAACTTACCGTTAAAAAATTCGTTCTTCACACCCAGCTCGTACTGGTCTACAATAGATGGTTTCAGGCCCTGACCGGTAGTCACATCGGTACCGCTGTTCACCATAAAGTTATTGGCGTAACCGGCATAGATAGATGTATTGGTGGTCGGCTGATAAATAAACGATCCCTTGGGCGAGAAAGCCCTGTCGTACCGGGTTGCGGCTACACCGTTCGAGAAGGTGCCGCGCTGCAACGAATCTATACGGGTTTGGTAAGTTTGCTGCCACGACCAACGCACGCCGGCCAAAATTTTGAATTGACTGCTCAGGCTAATCAGGTCCTGCACGTAGCTGCCGTAACGGTAAACCGGGGCGGTAGTTTGGCTAATGGCCACGGTTGTAGGCATATCGGTTCGCTGGGCGTATTTAGCCAGGTCTATCGTATTGATTTTATCGTAAGCATAGCTGCCAATGGCCACACCATTAATGGTATAGGCATTGCTTAGGTTAATTACCTTGGCGGCATCCATACCAAACAGCAATTGGTGGCCAATGCTGCCGGTGTTAAATTTACCGGTCAGGTTGGTTTGGGCGGTATAATCGCCCTCGTGCGTGTTGGCGCGGGCCAGGCTGCGGTTCCAGTCGCCGGCGGCGTTTACGGTATTGGGCAGGCTGGTGCCGTAATTATCGGTATTGGTGCTTTGTGCCGATGATATAAAGTTCAGTTTCCAGGCATCGCTTAGCTGATGGTTTATGGTTAGCGTGCCGGTATATTGGTTGGTATGGTTATAAGCCCAGTTGGTATTAATAAACTGCGACCGCGCCACCATAGTAGGGATAGCCTGCCCGTTGTTTAACGATCCGATACCCCAATCAGGTGTCAGGTTCGATTTCAGGAAATCGCCCTCCAATATCATGGTTGTTTTTTTGCCCAGGTTGTATAGTAAGGATGGGTTAACATAAGTGCGCTCGGTTTTAACGCCGTTGCGGTAGCTGCCATCATTCTCGTAAGTGGCAATGGCGCGGTAGGCCAGGCTGTTGTTAATAGGGCCGTAAATATCAACAGTAGGTTTGTACTCGTTATTGCTGCCAAAGCGCATGCTCACTTCGCCGCCGTTTTCGAACTTTGGTTTTTTGGTTACCATATTAATCACCAACCCGCCCGATACGTTACCGTATAACAAGGCCGAACTGCCTTTCAGTATCTCTACCGATTCCAGCGTACTGGCTTCGGGGAAACCGGCCGTGTTAACTAAAACGCCATTTTTAAAAATGCTGCCTGCGCCGCCGCCAATACCAATGCTGTATCCGCGCGAGCTGAAAGTTTCGCTGGTACCGCCGCGGGTTTGGGTAAGGGTAACACCGCTTACGTTGCGTACGGCATCGCTCAGATGGTCAACCTGCTGATCGCGGATGACCTGGTTGCTTACCACGCCGGTGCTTTGTGGCAGATCGAGCGGGCGGATGCCCGATTTGCCCATATTCACCTGCATATTATTCAACGTGCGGCCCGATGTAATGCTCACCTCGGCCAGGTCTGATGCTGATTCGGCCAGGGCAAAATCGGCATCGGTAGTTTTTCCGGCGGTAACGGTCACTTGCTTTTGGCCGCCTTTGGTACCAATAAAGGTTACTTTAAGGGTATAGCTGCCGGCTTTAATATTTTGGAACAGGTAAGTGCCGTTCTCGTTAGTTGTAGTGGCTTTGTTTAGTTCTACCACGGTAACGGTAACCACTGGTGCAGGCTTGCCATCGGTAGTTTTAACGGTGCCGGCTATTTTGCCAGTAGTACTTTGACCAAATGCTACGGTATTGAGCAGCAGGGCCAGTAAAAGTGCGAGGTTGATTTTGTTGAAGTAGGTATTTTTCATATCGTGTTATTTTTAATTAGATTGATTCTAATTTGTGGCAAAGATAAACACGCGAGTGTGATGTGCAAGAATTATTTAGAATTAGTTTAAATAAGTATAGTGAAGCTGCTTGACTGCTGGTGCGTGCGGGTCGCGCGTTCCTACTTTGATACTGGATTTGATAAGTCGATGTAGGAACGCGCGACACGCGCGCACCAGCATGAGGGATTGTAGCGAAACGCTGATTCATCACAATAGCGCCCAATCCTTGCAATTTTTTCAATACATTAGAAATGTAAATAGCCAAAGAATGAAAATCAACACACCTAAAAATCTGTCTCTTTTAATCCTATTAATACTAACCAGCAGTATCTCTTGTCAAAACAATACAACCGGAACAAAAAGGGAAAGGCAAAGCGATACTACTAAGTCGGCGAATAAAGTGAAGACCGAAGAAACCGCTCCGGGTTTAAACTGCGACACGACTATAGTTAACCAGGAATTAAGTTACGGAGCGCTGGCGTTTAAAGTGTTTAAATTGGACACCAATAAACTCAAATCGTTGTTTTTGGATCCGGTAGTCTTAAAAATGGAAAAACAATCGGCTCCGGACAATGGGGCGTACTTTCTGCATCATTTTACCGATGGTATTAATAAAATGATCTTATATCGTAACGATGGCGGCTTTTATATGGAAGAGGCGGACATTAAAAATGGCAGGGTCAGATTGAATAAAAAAATCTCTTTCGGTATGCAAAAAGCCACTTTCCTGCAATTACTTAAAGTAACAAACATAAAGTGCGATACGATTACCGTGACAGACGATGAAGGATCGTTCGCGAGTGTTTACATTTTTAAGAATGCCAAATTAAGTGAAATAAAAATGGGGCAAATGGTGGAATAGTAGCCCTGTGGGAGGGAACCGAAAATCGGAAACCACTTGCATGTTTTAACGCCGTTGTTAGGTGTTGTTCGACTGCTGGTGCGCGCGTGTCGCGCGTTCCAACTTTGATACTGGATCTGATAAGTCGATATAGGAACGCGCGACACGCGCGCACCAGCATGAGTACACATGTTAATGGCGAAGCAATTTTGTCCTGCTCCGTCCTATTTGTCCTATTCCCCATATCACAAGACAACAGGACAGCAAGCCCCACAAACTAAACCAGATAGAGCGGACACCGGCCCTTGCGGCTAAGGCCTGTGCAGTATGAGCGATAGCGGGGCTACCAGTTGCCATTTGTTGCTAACTTTCATTTTCAAATCTTTTGTAACCGCCCTGCCTGCCGATGATTGCTTCGTACCTCGCAATGACGGGGTGGTGAATTTGGGTGGCTAAACCCCTCCCTACTACCGCACCTGCCAATGCACACCTCCCCAAGGAGGGAATTGGATTGTGCATGAAAAATCGGTGAAATCATGAAAATAAAATCGATGAAATCATTTAATACAATTCCTCAATAAAAATTACGTTTGTTAAATTTGTGGCTGCTGTTAGGTAATAGCGCCATTATTTTCCATATTTACCCAATGTTCAAACGCATCAGTAATAAATACCTGCGGTATTTCACCATATTCGTCTATTTTGTTATCCTGTTTTTTTGCGCCATTGAATTAAATTTCCTGTGGCTGTTTGGCTATACGCCCGATATGCACGATATCCGCAACCCTAATATCTCGGTTGCCAGCGAGGTTTATACCGCCGATGGCAAGCTGATTGGTAAGTATTATCACGAGAACCGCTCGCCGGTGGAGTTTAACAAGATCTCGCCTAACCTCATCAACGCGCTGATAGCTACCGAGGATGCGCGCTTTTACAAGCATGGCGGGGTCGATTTTTACTCGTTCACTACCGGGATGCTGGCTACAGCCAAGGGCGATAAGCGGGGCGGCAGTACCATTACGCAACAACTGGCTAAAAACCTGTTCAGTACCCGCAAGCGTAAATCGCAGGGGCTCATCAAGCATATCCCGGTGTTCCGTACCCTGGTTTATAAAATAAAAGAATGGCTTACGGCCTTTAAAATAGAGCATGTTTATACCAAGCAGCAAATCTTAACGCTATACTTTAATACAGTGCCTTTCGGCAATAACTCGTTCGGGATAAAAACGGCATCGGTAAAATACTTCAATAAAAACCCCGACGTGCTTAACCCCGCCGAAGCGGCCACACTGATCGGGATGCTGAAAGCTACATCAACTTATAATCCCATTAACAATCCCGATAAATCGGTGCAGCGCCGTAACGTGGTGCTAAGCCAGATGGAAAAATATGGCTATCTGAAAAAGGAGGATTACGAGGCCAACGTAAAGCTGCCCTTAAAATTGGATTTGAGCTATGTAGATAATGAATCGACAGGCGACAGTTACCTGCGCCAGGCGGTAGAGAAATGGCTGAAGAAATGGTGCAAGGATAACGATTACGACCTGTACGAAGACGGCCTGAAAATTTATACTACTATTGATAGCCGCCTGCAAGGCTATGCCGAGGATGCCGTTGCCGAAAAAATGAAGATGCTGCAAAAACGTTTCTACGGTATTTGGGGCGATAAAAACCCGTGGAGAGATAGCAAAGGGGTGGAGATTAAAGACTTCCTGCTGAAAGCCGAGCAACGTTTGCCCGTTTATGCCGTATTAACCAAAAAGTATAATGGCGATACCGTGCAGATGAATAAATACTTCACCACCAAAAAGAAGATGCGGGTGTTTACCTGGCACGGCGAGCGGGATACGGTGATGAGCAGTGTAGATTCGATAAAATACTATACCAAGTTGCTAAATACGGGCATGATGACCATGGAGCCATCAACCGGGAAGATAAAAGTATGGGTAGGCGGGATAGATTATAAGTACTTTAAGTACGATCACGTTAATCAATCCAAGCGCCAGGCCGGCAGTACCTTTAAGCCATTCGCTTATTTAACAGCGCTGGATAACGGCTATAGCCCATGCGATAAGTTTACTGATCAGCCGGTTTCCATCAAATATACCTACGAGGGTAAGCAGGAAACATGGTCGCCCAATAACGCCGATTTTAAGTTCAGCGGGATGGAAATGTCGCTGCGCTGGGCCATGGGTAAATCGGTTAACAGTATTACCGCCCAGGTAACCGAAAAGGTGGGCTGGGATAACGTAGTAAAATACGCCCACAAGGTAGGTATCGAAAGTCCGTTGAAGGCTATCCCGTCGGTTTCGCTGGGATCAAACGATGTTTCGGTTTACGAGATGGTGCGGGCTTACAGTACTTTCCTAAACAAGGGTCAAAAGGTTGACCCATTGCTGGTAACTAAAATTACCGATCAGCAGGGGAATAGCCTGGCCGAGTTTACGCTGAAGCAGGAGCAGGTGATCAGCCCCGAAACGGCCTGGCTAATGCTATACATGTTCCGCGGTGGGATGGAAGAGCCGGGTGGTACATCGCAAGCATTGTGGGAATATAACGGGCTTTGGAAAAAGGATAATCAGATAGGCGGTAAAACCGGTACATCAAGCGATTACGTAGATGGCTGGTATATGGGTATCACTAAAGATTTGGTGACCGGTATATGGGTAGGTGCAGATGACCGCAGCGTACACTTTAACTCCAGCGAAAGCGGGGAGGGGTCGCACACGGCATTGCCTATCTTCGGTAGTTTTATGGAGCGGGTGTATGCCGATCCTAATTCGGGCTATACCTGGGGGCAATTCCCTAAGCCATGGGTAAAAATTAGTAAGAACTATAACTGCCCATCGCCACGGATGCCAAAAGATAGCGGCGAAGTAGATAGTACATGGTCGCCGGTTGATACATCGGCCATACCAGTACCTGTTGATCCGGAGAAGAACGAGACTAAACCGCCGAGGTAGGGTGTAGACTCACCCCGGCTACGCTTCGCTGGCCGACCCTCTCTTCGCTGCGCGGAAAGAGGGGGGGAAGGTATTGTAGATAAGAAGGCAGTGTCACCCTGAGCTTGTCGAAGGGTGCGTGCGGAGGGCCTGCCCGCCATGGTTTGACAGGTTCAGCATGACACGTAATAAAACACTATGTCATTGCGAGGTACGAAGCAATCGCACACAGGCAGAGTAGTTATGCATAGTTCGCGATTGCTTCGTACCTCGCAATGACAAATTGATTAAAGACTTACGAAGTTTTTAAAACTTCGTAAGTCTGATTAATTCAGAAACAAATATCAAACGGAATAAAATAAATGTGGTCTTTAAGCAAAATGGTAGTTTATAATAAAGCATACTTATACATCGGGGCCATTTTAACAGTTGGCGCCAGCTTTTATAGTGCTGCAAAACATGTAAACAATATCTATGTAACGGGCACCGTAGTATTAGGCCTGTTTTATATGTTAATGGCTTTTAAAAAGCCCAAAAGGCTTAAAAAACAAAATTATCCGCCTGTAAATTAGTAATATGTTAAAATTACCTCTGTTGCTTTAAATACCGGCGCAATAAGTTTAAATTTATACGTTATAACACCTCAATACCCTCTATATATGGATAAAATGTACACACTATTGAGTAAGGTAAAAAGATTTGTGGCGGTGGCGGCCTGCCTTTTGGTGGCCATGCTGGTTACGCAATCGGCCAGCGCGCAATACTTCGGGCAAAACAAGGTGCGCTATAAAAAACTCGACTTTAAGGTATACAAAACCCCCCACTTCGAGATTTATTATTACATGAAGAACGACAGCCTGCTAAAGCGCTTCGCCCAGGAAAGCGAACTTTGGTATACGCTGCACCAGCAAATTTTCAGGGATACCTTTCGCAAGGCTAATCCTATCATCCTATACGCTAATCACCCTGACTTTCAGCAGACTACCGCCATCGATGGTGAGATTGATGTAGGTACCGGCGGTATTACCGAGGGCCTTAAAAACCGTGTGGTAATGCCTGTAATGGAAACCAACCAAACTACCCGCCACGTAATAGGGCACGAGTTGGTACACGCTTTCCAATACCATTTATTGTTGGGTAACGATACCACCAATACCGATAATATTAACAACCTGCCCCTGTGGATGATTGAGGGTATGGCCGAATACCTGTCTATCGGTAAAAAGGATGCCTATACCGCCATGTGGATGCGCGATGCGTATTTAAACCACGATATCCCAACGGTAAAAGATCTGACCGAAACCAATAAGTACTTCCCGTACCGCTATGGCGAAGCTTTCTGGTCATTCCTGGGGTCAACCTATGGCGATACGATTATTGTGCCTTTCTTTAAAAATACGGCGCGTTTTGGTTTAGAGTATGGGATCCGCCGTACTTTTGGATACGATGAAAAAACGCTGTCGGCCCTGTGGAAAAACTCCATTGTTAATGCCTACAAGCCATATTTAAAGGATACCACCCAAACCCCTGTCGGTAAAAAACTAATAGATTATAAAACCGGCGGCGATTATACCGTAGCCCCATCGGTTAGTCCGGATGGTAATTACCTCACGTTCCTGTCGTCCAAATCGCTCTTTAGTATCGATCTCTTCCTGGCCGACGCGCATACGGGGCAGATCATTACCAAGCTGACGAGCAAGGTCAGTAACACGCATATTGATGAGTTTAACTTTATAGAATCGGCTGGCACATGGTCGCCGGATGGTAAAAAGTTTGCCTTTAGTATTTTTAGCAAGGGCCGTAACCGCATGTTGGTGGTGTCCATACCAAGCGGTAAGGTGCTGGAGAATATCTCGATGGGTAAGGCCGAGCAGTTCGGTAACCTGTCATGGTCGCCCGATGGTGACCACGTAGTGTTCCAGGGGCTATCCGAGGGACAAGGCGATTTGTACATGTACAGCTTCCGCGATAAAAAGGTTACGCAGTTAACAAACGATAAATACTCCGACTATCAACCCAACTTTTCGCGCGATGGTAAAAAGGTGATCTTCGCCAGCGACCGTACCACTTACGATCAGGCGGCAAGCCAGGATATTACCTTTAACCTGGCCGAACTGGATATCGCTACCAAAAAGGTAACCGATATTAAGGTATTTAACGGTGCCAATAACCTTAACCCGGTCTATTCGTCGGATGGTAAGCAGGTTTATTTTCTGAGTAACCGCGATGGCTTCCGTAATATGTACCGCTATACCCTGGCCGATGGCAAGGTAGAGCAAATGACCGAATTGTTTACCGGTATCAGCGGTATTACCGAGTTTTCGCCTGCGCTAAGCGTATCGGCCAATAACGATATTTTGTACTCATACTACCGCGCGCAAAAATACGCGTTGTATACCGCTAAGGATGGCGACTTTAAACCAACCGTGGTCGATCCGCAGGCTACCAATTTTGATGCCGCGCAATTGCCGCCGTTCAAAGCCGTAGGTGTCGATCTGATCAACGCTAACCTGAATAATTACCTGGCTTACCCCCGCCTGCCTGCCGATTCGGTAAAGGAGATCAAATACCGCCCGCAATTTAAGCTGGATTATTTAGCCAGCAGCGGTGTCGGTATTGGTGTAAGTAATTACGGTACCGGCTTAGCCAGCGGCATCCAGGGTGTATTCAGCGATATTTTGGGCCGTAACCAAATTTATGCCGGCGCCGCTGTAAACGGTGAGGTATACGATTTTGGCGGTCAGTTTACCTATATCAACCAACAAGGCCGCTGGAATTTGGGCGCCAGCATATCGCACATCCCATTCCAGTACGCTAATTATAATGTGGTATCAACCACCTATAATTATAATAACCAAACCATCCCGGCTTACGAGGAACGTTACGATATTATCCGCATCTTCCAGGATCAGGTAGGGGTGTTTACCGCTTATCCGCTCTCTAAGATCAACCGCGTTGAGTTTGGTGCCGGGGCAGCCTATTACTCGTACCGGGTTGATAGGTATAGTACTTATTATGATCAGTATGGCGATGTTTTGGATTATCAGAAACACCATATCTCGCGGTCGGATTATGAATCCGACCCTAATAATGGAGGCGTAAGCCTGCAGCCTTTTAGCGTGTTTAATTTTAACACCGCCTTTGTGGGCGATAACTCATACTTCGGCATAGCAGCCCCGTTAGATGGCTTTAGGTACAGGTTTGGTGCCGAGTATAACTTTGGTACCTATAACTACTTTGCCCCAACTATTGATGTAAACAAGTATGTGCGCCTGCGCCCGGTAACATTAGCCGCCAGGTTGTATGGCTATGGCCGGTTTGGCCCGGGCAATAACCTGTATCCTTTGTTCCTGGGGTATCCTTTCCTGATCAGGGGTTACGAGTCGCAAACGTTTTATGGCAACGGTAACAAAGTGCCAACCAATAATTTCACTATCGATCAGTTATCGGGTGACCGCATAGCTGTGGCCAGTTTTGAAGTAAGGCTGCCATTTACCGGCCCTGAAAAGTTAGCCGCCATTAAATCAAAGTTCCTGTTTTCGGACCTGAACATATTTTTTGATGCCGGCTTAGCCTGGAACGCGGGCGATAAGATCTATTTCCAAACCAACCCGCCGATAGTGGGCCAGCAAAAAGTGCTGGATGCCAACGGCAACCCGCAGGTAGTAGGCGGGCAAATTGTAACCACGCCAATTTATGGCCGTGTACCGGCATTAAGTACAGGTGTATCGCTAAGGGTAAACATGTTTGGCTACTTTATACTGGAGCCTTACCTGGCCTGGCCAATTAACCGTACCGATATCAGCAAACCGGTATTTGGCTTAGGCTTTACACCGGGCTGGTAAGCATCAATTGTAATAAAAGTATAAAGGGAAGCAGTTAGATATTGCTTCCCTTTTTTTATAGCTATTTAGCACAAAATACACAAAGGGAGAACCACAAAGTACACAAAGGTATACGGATAAAAAAGCATCGATCAGGATCTTTGTGTGCTTTGTGGTGATTCTTGTTGCAAATCTTTGTGGCCTTTGTGGTTAAATCACCATCTTATTAAAATATCACCCCAAGCCTAAAACCGTACTACGTTTCTTTTTGTTAGCTTTGCACCCATTGTTTTTTGGCGGACGATATACCGCCTGTATTTTTTTTGTATGAAGTATACCTGGTTAATTATCCTGTTGAATTTTGTTGT
Organism: Bacteroidota bacterium; assembly: GCA_040389105.1. Classification (GTDB taxonomy): domain Bacteria; phylum Bacteroidota; class Bacteroidia; order Sphingobacteriales; family Sphingobacteriaceae; genus Mucilaginibacter. The sequence continues at coordinate 221,768 of JAZKAO010000018.1, read as the reverse complement.
TGTTACGGCCTTCGCCCAAAAAACCGATAGCGGGGCTGTAAAGCTTTTAATACCCAAGGGCATCAAAACCAAGGTGGTTAACGGCGTTGCTATGGCTAATAACCAAAATATTATTCAAAATGTAGCTAAGGCTAAAGATTATACCACCCTGCTAAGCGCCATAAAAACCGCCGGCTTAACCGAAACTTTTGAAAGCAAGGGGCCTATCACCATTTTCGCGCCAACCAACTCTGCCTTTGCCAAATTACCGGCAGGCAAGCTGGATAGCTTGTTGTTGCCATCGCACAAGTTTGAGTTGAGCAGTGTGCTTACCTACCACGCCATACAGGGTAAGGTGAGTGCTAAGGATATAGCGCGCAATATCCGCGAGCATAAGGGCACCGCTACTTACGTTACCCTGGCCGGTAGTAAAATTGCCGCCACTATTGATACCAACCGCAATATTATATTAACCGACGAAACCGGCGGCCAATGCATCATCAGCCAGTTTGATGTGGAGCAAAGCAATGGGATGCTGCACGTGGTGAACAGCGTGTTTATCCCTAAAACAAGGGTGATATAAGTAATTAAGGTTTGGCTAAAACCACCCGGTTTTCATGTATCCTGTTCGATAAATCGGAGACAATGAATTTTACTTATTATAAATATATATTCGGGTTCATTGCCATTGGTTTCAGTCAACGAAAAAAATGCGTCCATTATGTGCAATGCCATTATTTGATGTGTGTTAAAACCCCATCGGGGTTAAAAGTCGGTAGAAAAGATTCAATTTAACCGATCCGTGCCATCGGTACGGAACTATTGTAGTAGCATACCTACGGCATGTAAACATGACGATGGTGTAGTGCTACCGATATTTTGCTCCTAACGGAGCAACGAAATAGTTTAAATAATGCTCCTTTTGGCTTTAGCCCGATTGTCACTTAACAAGTACATTAAAGCTTTTAAAAAATTTAATCCTTAATATTGATTATGGAAAAGCAAGTGTATGTTGTAAGGAATCAACTCCTGCCCCGACAAAGCATCATATAACACAACAATGACCATTTGTTAAAAACCATCGTAAAATGTTAAACGTATTTAATGATATGAAAAAGCTGATTTTATCAATTGTAGCTGTGATGGCTATCGCGGCTATGGGCTGCCAAAATATTAATGGACAGGTAAAGCCCGATCCGAAAAGGCCAAAATCAAAACCTGCTGCCGAGTGGAAGAAGGTACTATCGCCAAACGCCTTTGAGATTATGGTGAACAGCGATACCGAAGCGCCATTTAAAAACGCCTATTACGATAATCATCAAAAAGGTGTTTACGTAAGTGCCGCCACCGGCGATGTATTGTTTACATCGGACGATAAGTTTGAAAGCGGTACCGGCTGGCCAAGCTTTGTGAAGCCGGCTGCCGCTAATATGGTAGAAATAAGGACCGATCCCGATGGCTCGCGTAGCGAGGTGATTGAGAAAAGTACTGGCCTGCACCTGGGCCACGTGTTTGACGATGGCCCCGCCAACCGCGGCGGTAAACGTTATTGCATGAATAGCGGCGCGCTAAAGTTTATTAAAAAGTAAGGCTTTTACGGGCAGATGCTATGGCAGGGCGCATAACAGGCCGGCTATACATCTGCTCTTCTATTTTTAAACCCTTGGTCAGGTCCATCCAATCGGCATTGGCCGAGCGGATCATTTTCTCCTTTTGGGCGCGGGTAAACGTGCTTACATATTTAAAGCGGTCCATAGCCATTTCTTCGCTGTTGATCTCCTCAAAATAAACCAGCCTGGTTAAATGCTTCGAGCTATCGAAGAACAGGGTAGGCATTTCGCTGTAAAACTCCAATGTTTTTAGCAGGTCGCTGCAAAGGCCAACATGTAAATTATTACGGTTACGGTCGGTGATGATATAAACAAAGTTCTTCATTTTATAAATATTTTTTGCTGTTTCAAATTTTATTACTAATTTTATGAGCATAAAAATACTAATAAATTTAGTAAATCCAAATTTTATGTCAATTATTTCACAAAATATTAAGTTTTTACGCAAGAAAAAAGGTTTAACCCAGCAGGCTTTCGCCGATGAAGTTGGTATAAAGCGCTCGTTAGTAGGTGCTTACGAGGAGGATAGGGCCGACCCGAAGTATGATCTGCTAAAAAAATTAGCGATATACTTTGATGTAAGTTTAGACGACTTTATTAACGAAACCATCGACGAAAACTGGGCGCCCAAACCCAAAGGCGACCCCAACAATCTGCGCATCCTGAGCATTACCGTAGATAAAGAGGATAACGAAAACATTGAAATGGTGCCCGTTAAGGCCAGCGCCGGATACCTTAATGGTTATGCCGACCCTCAATATGTGGCCAAGCTGCCTAAATTTTACCTGCCTATGTTTAAGCAGGGCACGTTCCGCGCGTTCGAGATCAATGGCGACTCGATGCTGCCCCTGCAATCGGGCAGTATTATAATAGGAGAGTACCTGGAACGCTGGACTGATATTAAACCCGGCGATACCTATGTAGTCGTATCAAAAACCGAGGGGGTAGTTTATAAACGTATTGCCAATAAGTTTAAGGATAATAAAAAGCTGAAGCTGGTATCAGACAACCCCGTGTACGACCCTTACGATATTAACGGCGAAGATATCCTGGAGATTTGGAAAGCTAAAGGCTACTTCAGTACCCACATGCCCGAACCGGCCCCCGAACCTACGATGGAGAATTTAACCGGTATGATGGCGCAAATGCAGCGCTCTATTGCCGACCTGCAAAAAAATAGCAACAATTAAGTTACATGGTTGCTATTAAACTATAAGCGTATATCTTTATCTAAACTTAAAAAACTGAATAAATAATGAAAAAATTAATGTTAGTATGCTGTTTCGTAATAGGCGCAACAGCAATGAGCTTCGCCCAGGGTGGCGGTCGTGGTCCTCAAAAACCACCTGCAGAGCAAGCCAAGGATTTACAGGCTTCGCTTAAATTAACAGATGACCAAACAGCTAAAGTAACAGCTATTTACACTGCTAATGCAGCAAAAAGAGATAGCCTTACAAAAGCTGGTGCCGATAGGGCAGCAATGCGCCCGTTAAGGCAAGAGGCTACTGATAAAATCAACGCGATTTTAACAGCCGACCAAAAAGCTGCATGGAAAAAACAAATGGATGAAATGCGTGCCAAAATGGGCGGTGGCCAAGGTGGCGGCGGCGGTACTCCTCCTCCTCCCCCGGCAAAATAATTTCATTTAATATGATGAACAGAAAAGGCGGTCTTTTTAAGCCGCTTTTCCTGTTTTAATGTACCAAAGGCAATAATTGCCGCAAAATTTGGTTCTTATTATACATCATAAGTATCTTTATTTTAAACAATTAAAAACTGATTTATGAAAAAATTAATGTTAGTATGCTGCTTCGTGATAGGAGCAACAGCAATGAGTTTCGCCCAGGGTGGCGGCCGTCAGATGCCAAAACCTGAAGATCAGGCAAAACAATTACAAACTGCTTTAAAATTAACTGACGATCAAACAACCAAGATCACGGCTATTTATGCAGTACAAGCTACTAAAAGAGATAGCATGATGAAAGCGGCTAATGGCGATTTCGCTTCAATGCGCCCGGCTATGACAGCTATGCGCGATGCTGCTAATGCAAAAATCAAAGCTCTTTTAACAGATGAGCAAAAAACTGAATTTGACAAAGTGCAGGCAAGTATGCGCGGTGGCCGTGGTGGCCAGGGCGGCGGCGGTGGTACCCCACCTCCTCCACCTCCCCCAGCAAAATAATTTGGGAGATACGAAATAAGGAAAGCGGCTTTTGGGCCGCTTTCCTTATTTTAGCACAAATTTATATCCCTTTGAATAAGGCCCACGCATTTATCAATACCAAATTACAGGAACGGCAGCAGGCCGGTAACTACCGGCAATTGAAGCCCGAAAGTGGTTTAACCGATTTCTGCTCGAACGATTACCTGGGCTTTGCACGGTCGGCCGCATTGCGCGGGATGTTGGATAGGGAAGTGGCGACCCATCCCGGCGCCTTAACGGGATCAACCGGATCGAGGTTGTTAGCGGGGAATACCAGCTATGCCGAGGCCTTAGAGCATAGCATAGCGGCCATACATGGTTACGGGGCTGGCCTGATCTATAACTCGGGCTACGATGCCAACCTGGGGCTGTTTTCGTCCCTGCCGCAAAAGGGCGATACCATTATAACCGACGAATTGGCCCATGCCTCCATTATAGATGGTGCCCGGCTGAGTTATGCCAACCGCTACCGCTTTAAGCATAACGATATCAGCAGCCTGGAAGAAAAGCTAAAGCAAGCCACCGGCCATATTTATATAGCTATAGAAAGCGTATACTCTATGGATGGCGATACCGCCCCGCTGGCAGATATTGCCGCTATTGCCCAAAAATATGGCGCGCAACTAATTGTAGATGAAGCGCACGCCCTTGGCGTATTTGGCCTGGCGCTGGTGCATCAACTGGGTTTGCAGCAGCAGGTATTTGCGCAGGTAGTTACCTTTGGCAAGGCTTTAGGCTGCCATGGCGCTGTTGTTTTAGGTAGCGATATATTGCGCCAATACCTCATTAACTTTTCGCGCTCGTTTATTTATACTACGGCGGCGCCCTTTCATCAGCTGGCATCGGTTAAAATAGCTTATGAGTTATTGCAGCGGAGCGATAGGGAGCAGCAATTGCTGCACAGGCAGATCGGTTTTTTTAAGGATAATTTCAGCCATACAGGATTTGAATTGATCCCCAGCAATAGCGCCATACAATGCCTGGTGATGGGGAGTAACGATAAGGCAAAGGCGCTGGCCGGTTTACTGCAAGCCAATGGTTTTGATGTGCGCCCTATATTAAGTCCAACAGTTGCGGCCGGGGCCGAGCGCTTGCGGATCTGTATCCACGCTTATAATACTGACGGGGAAATTATGGGGATGCTGGCTTTAATTAATAATTTCGGGGCATGAGTAAAGCAATTTTTGTGACGGGTATTGGTACCGATGTGGGTAAAACCATCGTTTCGGCCATATTGGTAGAATGTATGCAGGCCGATTATTGGAAGCCCGTACAAGCTGGCGATTTGCAAAACAGCGATACCATTAAAGTGCAGCAACTGGTAAGTAATACCGTATCGGTATTCCATCCCGAGGCTTACCGCTTAACACAACCTTACTCGCCGCATAAGGCAGCCGCGCTGGATGGGGTAGAGATTGATATCAGCCAGATCATCATCCCCCAAACAAGTAACCAACTAATTATTGAGGGTGCCGGCGGACTGATGGTGCCGCTGAACGATACCGATTTGATGATAGATCTGATAGCCAAGCTGGATGCCGATGTGGTACTGGTATCGCGCAATTACCTGGGCAGCATTAACCACACATTGTTATCGGTTGAGGTATTAACCCGCAGGGGGATCAACATCCGCGCCATTGTTTTTAACGGCGATGCCGACGCGTACACACAGGATATTATCCAAAAACAAACAAGGCATGCGGTCCCGCTGTATCACGTAGCCAACATGCCTGTTATTAGTAAAGAAAGTGTTTTAGAGATGGCTGAGTCAATAAGTTTTACAATATAAAAACTTATTAAAACAAAAGGGTCACCCAAATTTGGGTGACCCTTTTGTTTTAATAAGTAAGTACTACTACTTGTAAGTTGGGTTTTGTACCATGTTTTTATTAGCCAAAATTTCGGCCTGTGGTATTGGTAAGGCATAGTTACGATCGGTAACTGCTAATGTTTTAGGGATGGCGTTTCCGGTAACAATGTCACGATCATCTCTAACAACAGGTAACGCTTTTCTTCTCAAATCAAAAAAGCGGTGGCCTTCGCAAAACAATTCCTTCATTCTTTCAGTCATGATGGCGTTGTCCAGATCGGTAGCGGTAACAAAAACCTGTGGAACATAACCAGTGATACGTGCCGCCCTTAAAGTATTTAAATCGGCAGTACCAAGTGCTACGTTTGTGCTTTCGTAAGCTTCGGCCCTGATTAGGTACATTTCGGCAGTACGGAAAACCTTAACGTTGTTATATTTGTTTGCGCCCGATCCCGGGTATTTAACTACTAGCCATTGCTCCTTAGTAGCAGCCGGTAAAGTTAAATCCTGCTTAATATACGATGCATATCTAATATCGTTCACCTTGTCAAACAAATCGATCTCTTTAAACGATGGCGAAAAGAAAACATCATTGTTAGCATCGCGGAACAGGATACCGGTGTAGCTGGTAGTACTTGTTCTTTTAATGGAGAATACGGTTTCGTTGTAGGCAACATCAGTCCAAATGCCTGGGAATTGTGCCCTGGTAGCCAACGGTGCCGCGTTAATTACCTCGGTTGCGTAGGTGATGGCATCAGCGTAATTTTTCTCGTACAAGGCGGTACGTGCCTGTATAGCCGATATGGATAATAACGAGAAACGGGTATTATCGGCAGTAGTAAATGATGCCGGGATAAGCGCCTTGGCAGAAACCAGGTCGGCCTTGATTTGTGTAATATCCTCGGCAAAGGTATTCCTGACCGGGGTGCCTAACACGCTTGATTGGGTTAAGATAGGTACACCTAATGATGCAGCGGTATAAGTTGTTGCATAGTTACGCACCAGTTCTAAAGTACAAAATGCACGCAGCGCAAGCAACTCGCCTTTTTGCCTGGTAACCGTAGCGGCATCAGGTAAAGTTGGGATAATTGCTAAAACACGGTTAACCCTGTCAATAACATTATAAAGGTTTACCCATGCCGCGGTAACATCATTAGCGCCCGGCGCGCTGGCATCAAACTGCCATTTATGCTCGGCACCGTAGTTACGGGTGTTGTTATCTAATGCCCAGCGTACTTCATCACTCATTATTGCGTTGGCATAAATGGTGTTATCGTAGCTTAAAGCGGCATAAGCGCCAATGGTAGCCAATTCAACATCGGCAGCCTTGGTAATCGCGTTATCGGTACTGATCGTATCGCTCGATTTCAGATCAATATTTTTCTTACATCCAATTACCGATACTAAGCCCACAATCAGCGCGGCTTTGAAGTATCTGTTTATATAATTTTTTTTCATCATTTAAATCCTTAAATAAATTACAAACTAATGTTTAAACCAAAGGTGAAGGTTCTTGCGGCTGGGTATTCAAAAGATGCGATATTGTTGCTGTCTTCAGGGTCAAAGCCGGTCCATTTAGTCCAGGTGTATAAGTTTTCTCCCTGGGCAAATATTTTGATGCCCTTGAAGTATTTCATTTTACCAATTACAGATTGCGGTATAGCATAACCTATCTGTAAGTTACGGAAACGTACAAATGATGCATCCTGCACATCCTGCGAGCTAAACTGCCTGGTAGAGGTATATGCACCTACAGTAGTAATATCTCCCGGTTTTTTCCAAATGGTGTTAACAATTTCTTCCTGGTTGTAAGATGCGGCGTTACCGGCATTAACTAAGAAGAAGCTTTGGTTATTAAAGCGCGAGAATTTACGTGCGTAGCTAAATAAGCTGCTTACAGTAAATTCTTTGTAGCGGCCGTTTAAGCCAAAACCGCCCTGGTATGGTGCAAAGTAAGTACCAAATGATGCAACGCTTTGGGTAGTTGAGTTATAAACAGGGGTAACACTACCATCCTTGTTATAGTACAGGTAATTACCTGTTGCAGGGTCTACACCTGCAGCCTGAGGGATATAGTGCGAACCTAATGGTAAGCCAACACGCACAATTGAAGTACCTGAAGCATATTCGCTCACCTGGCCTAAATCGGTAATTTTGTTATCGTTGTAAGCAAAGTTGGCAAATAAGGTAACGTTAAGGTCCCTGTTGTGAACCACATCGCCTTCTAAGGCAATTTCAATACCCTTATTACGCATTTTACCTGCATTAACGTTTAAGCTGGCAAAACCCGAAGTGTAAGATAAGCCTTCACTTACAAATAAGTTATGGGTGTTTTTAACATACACATCGATATTTGCACGTAAACGGTTTTTTAATACAGCTATATCTACACCTATATCTGTAGCGGCTGTATACTCCCAATCATAATCGGGGTTACCCGGGGTTGACGGCGCTATACCGCCTGTACCTGCATAAGCAGTAGTGCCATATAATGATAAATAACCAAAGTTAACCGTGTTTGATGAGTAAGAACCAAACGGGCTTGCAGTAGTACCGTAGTTAGCCCTAACACGTAATACATCAATAAATGATGAATTAGTTAAAAAGTCTTCCTTTTTAACATTCCAGGTACCACCTACCGAAAAGAAGTTATGGTACTGGTTTGAGCTAACAACCTGGGATGAGCCATCGCGGCGAACCGAAGCCTGGATGGTATATTTACCATCGTAAGTATCGCGGGCAATAGCTATCAGCGAGTTAATACCGGCACGGGTTTTACCACCAGATACTACCGGGATAAAGCCGTTGGTTGCTGTACCTGCAGTAATACCGGCAGGGGTATTTAATTCGCTTGCGTTAATGCCATAACCGGTGTAACCAAATGTAGTATACCTGTTATAAACGTTTTCAACCAATGCTGTAGCATAAACATCGTGTTTGCCAAAGTTATTTAAATACTCTAAACCCGAAGTTTGGATCAGTTGCAGGTTACGTGCATTTGAGTTGGTATACGAACCCGGCGATGGGTTTGTAGCCGAGTTACCAACTGATGTAGAACCGGCGTAAGTGTTAGGATAAACGGTAGATTCGTTATAAGTTTCGCGGTAATCTAAACCTGCGTTAGTTTTAGCGCTAAAGCCTTTAAAGAATTGGTACGAAGCGTTAAAACCAACAGTTGCCTTGGTTTGGTTGTTTTTGCTGTTGGTTTGATCGATACGGGCCAGCGCGTTTGACGCGATACGGCTATCATAAATAGGGAAAGGCTGTACGCCGATGCCCCTGTACGATGAAGTAATAATGTTACCATTGGCATCAAACGGGTTTTCGTAAGGCATACCTAAGTAAGCGGCTGCATAAGGATTAGCTAAAGCTACACCGGCTTCCGACTCAATAAATAACGAGTTTGAGAAACCTAAACCACTTTGTACACCTATTTTAAAGTTACCTGCCGTATGATCAAGGTTTAAGCGCAGGTTATACCTGTCTAATTTTGATCTTTTGGCAATACCATCCTGAGAGTAATAGGAAAGGCTGGTATAAAACCTTGTTTTTTCGCTGCCGCCGCTTGCGCTAAACTGGTGACTTTGAAATTTACCTGTACGGAAGAACAGGTCGTCCCATTTGGTGTTGATGTTATAAACCGAGTCGCGGCGGTGGTCAATTAGTGCCCTGTTAGCTGCCGTACCTGTAGTGTAAGATGGGTTGTTTGGTGATAAGGCATAACCGGCACCAATTTTAAGATACTCCTGTAATCCAAGAATTTCTGATGTGTTCATCATGGTAAACTTGGCTGTAGTACGGTTTGAGAAACCTGCCTGGCCATCGTAAGTAATGTTGGTTTGGCCGGCCTTGCCTTTTTTGGTTGTGATAACCAAAACGCCGTTGGCACCGCGCGAACCGTATAATGAAGTTGATGAAGCATCTTTTAATACGTCAACGCTTTCAAAATCGTTAGGGTTTAAAGTCGAGAATACGCTCGATTCAACCGGGATACCATCAATTACATATAATGGCGTGGTTGAGCCGTTGATAGAGGTAGCGCCACGTATATAAACGTTGGCTACAGTGCCCGGCTGGCCCGATCCGGCCAGGATAGATAAGCCCGGAACACGGCCCTGTAAGGTTTGATCAAACGAGCCAAAAGGTACATCGTTTATCTTTTCGGCCGATACCTTGGTAGTTGCACCGGTAGTTTTATCCCTTGAAGTAGCGGTATAACCGGTAATTACAACTTCATTAATAAACTTAGCATCGCTAACCAATGTAATATTGATTGTGCTGCTTTTTAAAATAGAAACAATTTGTTGAACATAGCCTACATAAGAGAAAGTTAATGATTTTTCACCTCCGCCAACAGTAAGCGTATATTCACCCGCGGCGTTAGTTTGTGTACCAATAGCAGTACCTGTAATTTTTACTGTAACACCGGGTAAAGGTTGTCCGTCGTCCGAACTTTTTACGGTACCCGTAATTTTTCTGCTTTGAGCAAATGCACTGGAAAGTGCAAAAAAACTCAGAAGAAGAAGATTGAGTAAATTTTTCTTCATTTTTGCTTGATTTAAGTTAAAAATAGTTTGAGAGGTCGAAATTACGTAATTTTAAATTTGTAACAGGAATTTTAACCAAACATTGAAATAATTGCAATATTATGACCATAATTGTTATAAGTTATAAAAAAAAGTTATATTGATTTTGTATGAAAAATATCACCGTAATAGGTTCAGGAACAATGGGTAACGGTATTGCTCACACCTTCGCGCAAAATGATTTTAAGGTGCAACTGCTTGATATGCGGGCCGAAGCATTAGATAAAGCCATGCAAACTATTGCCGGTAATTTAGACCGGCAGCTAAAAAAAGGAACCATTACCGATGAGGGTAAAGCCGCCACCTTAAATAACATCAGTACCGGTACCGATATGGGCACCGCTGTTAAAGACGCCGATTTGGTGATTGAAGCAGCTACCGAAAATCCCGAGATTAAACTGGGCATATTTAAGCAACTAAGCGACCTATGCGGGGCCGAAACTATTTTGGCCACCAACACATCATCTATTAGTATTACCCGTATTGCGGCTGCCACAAAAATACCAGGCAATGTAATAGGGATGCATTTTATGAACCCCGTGCCGGTAATGCAGCTGGTAGAGGTGATCCGCGGTTATGCCACTACCGATGCGGTAACCCAAAAGGTGATGGAACTGAGCCGTCAGCTAAATAAGGTACCGGTTGAGGTGAACGATTACCCTGGCTTTGTAGCCAACCGCATTTTAATGCCCATGATAAACGAAGCCATATATACGCTGTTTGAAGGCGTGGCCGGCGTGCAGGAAATTGATACGGTAATGAAACTGGGCATGGCCCACCCCATGGGCCCCCTGCAACTGGCCGATTTTATTGGCCTTGATGTTTGCCTGGCCATATTAAATGTATTGTACGATGGTTTGGGCAACCAAAAGTACGCGCCTTGCCCGCTGTTGGTTAATATGGTAATGGCCGGGCATCTGGGGGTAAAATCGGGTAGTGGGTTTTATAAGTATACGGCCGGCAGTAAGGATATTGTGGTTGCTGATAAATTTACTAAAGGTTAAATTTTTAAACCATTTAATAAGTTGTTTGTCATATCTATAAACATTATAGCTATGAAAACGATGAATAAGGTAATAATAGGAGTGGCCCTTGCCAGCAGTATGCTTGCTGCCTGCGCAGGCAGTTATTATGTATCCGAACGCCCGGCTGAACCGGTTTATACCCGCCCCGTAGCGCCATACCAGGGTGCTGTTTGGGTATCGGGCGAGTGGGGATGGCGCAACGGCAGATATGTGTATACCAATGGTTACTGGGCACGGGCACGAACTAACCGGGTTTATGTATCCGGATCGTGGGAGCAGGGGCCAAGGGGCTATTACTGGCGCAGGGGCCACTGGAATTAATATTTTGTGATTTCACCGATTGGGTAATGATTTCACCGATAGGGGGCTTACGGAGTTTCAAAACTTTGTAAGCCCTTTAGCATATATAGTGGCTATGCGATTGCCGGGACGGTTTGTCTTTACAAAAAATCAATATCTTTATGCAAGATATTAAAACAGCATGATCAAGTTTAAGCCACTCCCGCTTATTAAAAGCGTACTGATTGTAAGCGTTATTATGGCCAACATTGGCTGTGACCAGGTATCCAAGCATTTAGTGCGCGAAAGGATGAGCGATAATCAAAACATTAGTTTACTATATAACCACTTTACGCTGATCAAGGTAGAGAACACAGGCGCGTTTTTAAGCCTGGGCGATAGCATCCCCGGCCCGGTGAAATTTGTGTTACTTACGCTGCTGCCTTTAGTGATACTGATAGGCGCGGTGGTATACCTCATAATTAAAAGAAAACACATTGCCCTGATCCCGCTGATAGCGGCCTGCTTTGTAGTAGGTGGCGGCATTGGTAATGTTTACGACCGTTTGCTATATAGTTCCGTTACCGATTTTATGCATATCCGTTTCGGCTTTTTGCAAACGGGGATCTTTAACATGGCCGATGTATCGGTAACCGTTGGGGTGCTGATGGTGTTTGTTTATTTTTATATAATGGGTAGGAAAGATAACGCCAGTTCAAGCGTCCACGCTTGAGCCTATACAAAATGAAACGTCCACGCTTAACTTAAAAATGAGCGTGGACGCTCACGCAGGATCATAGCTCAAGCGTGGACGCTTGAACTGGCATTTATGTTGCATGTCATCCCACCAATGACCAATGACGCGCAGCAAATGACCAATGGCTATGTTTACTGCTCTTCCTTAAAATACACCTTATAATAGTTCATGGCCTTATCATCATCAAAGCCTTTTTCAATCAGTTTATTATCGCCGTGAATATAGATATGGAAGTTTTTATCCAGCTTTAATACGCTTTTATAAACCCGCTGCTGTTTTTTTACGGCATTGTCCGATATTTCGAAAGTATCGCCAATAGGGCTGTTAAACTCCTGCTCGTAATTGCTTTTAAAGGTTTTAAAAGATGCAATGGCTTCGGGATTAGCGATCACCTCGCCTGCAAACTCGTCCAGATCGAAAGTTTCCTTTTCCTTAAAGTATTTCATGCTGCGGTTCAGCAGGTCTATTTTATCAGCCTTGCTCATTTCAAACTCGTCATCCAGCTTTTGGGTGACAAAGTTTTTATAAATGCTAAGCGTATTATTGGTTTGGTTAAAGCTGTCGTTACGGATCTTCAGTTGCAAAAACTGATCTTTCCAGTAAACAGCAGCATCCTGCCCGCTGTTGTTTTTGTCTATCACTACTACTTTGTAGCCGTTCTCCTTTTCGATGTTGAAGATCAACACACCTTTATCCAGCTTATTAATGTTAATCGCATTCTCTTCGTAATCAACCGCGAAGCCGCCTGTATCGGGGTATACCTTTAAATAGGTTTCCTTGTTTTCCGATTTAAAAATGCCCACTACATCCAGCGCGTTGCCCTCAATCTGCACATCGCGAAAGAAGGCCACATATAACTCGCCCGATTTAATATTTGGGTGATTGGTCACATTATATAAAAACTTGGCTATCTGCTCGCTGGCTTCGTGAAACTTCTCCGGGTCTTCAAAAACCTGGGTGGCAAAATGGTGGATGGTATTCAGGGCCAAATCTCCGCTCGGGTGCATCAGGTGGTAAACCTCGGTGCTTTTCTCAAACGGAGTTAAAAAATACTGCATCAGCAATTTCGATAGCATTTCGTCTTTCAGCGAAAGCGGTTGCTTGGAAAGCGCGTATAATTCGTTCAGGGCCTGGTTGCCCACATGATGTACGGAGATAGTCTCCAGCGAAGCGTCGAAATAAGTTACCATAATTGTTTGCGAAGGTAAAATTTTGAGTTCATAGTTGATGGTTCATAGTTCATAGTAATTTGCGACCTTTGCGGGCGGTTCGTAGTTCATGATAACGGCTATTAACCATGAACTATTAACCATGAACTACCAGGAAGATACCATAGTAGCCCTTGCCACCGCTAACGGAATAGGCGCCATTGGCGTAATCCGGTTATCCGGTCCGCAGGCTATTGCCATTGCCAACAGCGTTTTTAAGGGTAAGGATTTAACCAAACAAATATCGCATACCATACACCTGGGCCATGTGATGGATGGCGATGTGATATTGGACGAGGTACTGATGTCACTCTTTGTAGCCCCGAGATCCTACACGCGCGAGAACGTGGTAGAGATCTCCTGCCATGGCTCAAACTATATTATCGAATCGATTATTAAACTGCTGATTAGGCAAGGCGCCCGTGCCGCAAAGGCCGGCGAGTTTACCATGCGGGCTTTTCTGAACGGTCAGCTTGACTTGTCGCAAGCCGAAGCTGTGGCCGATTTGATTGCCGCTAATTCCAAAGCCGCGCAGCAAGCCGCCATGCAGCAATTGCGGGGCGGTTTCAGCAACCAGCTACAGGCCCTGCGCGAGCAGTTGGTCACCTTTGCATCGTTAATTGAACTGGAACTAGATTTTAGCGAGGAAGATGTAGAATTTGCCAACCGCGATCAATTGCGCAAACTGGTGCACGAAATTGTGCTGGTGATAGGCAAACTGATCCAATCGTTTGAGTTGGGCAATGCCATTAAGCAAGGCGTTAATACCGTAATAGCGGGCCGCCCTAACGCCGGTAAATCAACCCTGCTGAATGCTTTGTTAAATGAAGACCGCGCTATTGTAAGCCATATCCCAGGCACCACGCGCGATACCATAGAGGAGGTGCTGAACATTAATGGCATCAACTTCCGCCTGATCGACACCGCCGGCATCCGCGAAGCCACAGATACCATTGAGCAGATAGGCGTGCAGAAGACCATGGAAAAGATCAGTCAGACCGCCGTATTATTATATGTGTACGATGTGAACGAACTATCGGACAGGGATTTAGTCACCGATATTGCCGAACTGGTAAAACCCGGTATCCCCGCCATCATAGTAGCCAATAAAACAGACTTGCTACCTGCCACCACTACTATCAACCTGCAACTGCCCGAAGGTGCTACACTGGTACAGGTATCAGCTAAAGAAAAACAACACATTGATGAGTTGAAGCAACTGATTTACCAGCGTACTGTAAAAGGTCAGCTTAGCGCCGACGAAACCCTCATTACCAATATCCGCCACCTGGAGGCCCTCCAAAAAACCGAGCAGGCGCTGATCCAGGTACTCAACGGCATCCAAACCCAAACCACATCCGACTTTTTGGCCATGGATATTAAACAAGGGCTACACTATTTAGGTGAGATAACCGGTGTGGTAACCACCGATGATCTGCTGGATAATATATTTAGTAAGTTTTGTATCGGTAAGTAGGCCTGCCAAACACCCTGAAACTCTGTAAACTTACGACAAGTAAATTGCTCATTGTTAATAAGTTATGTTAATTCTTCTTGTCCAAATCCTTGGATAATTGCCCGTATTTTTCCGACTTTTGTTACTCAGATGTTACTCAAAATTTTAGTTTTTGATTTCATCGGAAATGTGGATGAATTAAGTCGCTTCGGGCACTTAATTACGCTTACATAACCTTAATCACCTTTAAGTGAGACCTGACCGGTTACTTCTTTACCAGAATTTAGCAAATTCTGATCAGAAATAACATCAGTGGTAATTAATCCGGTTAACTCTCCCGCGCTTGATAATCAGTAAGTTATCGAGGCGGAATTACAAGGTGCTTTGGGTTTTAAAAACGAAAACAAAATGTCGAAAAAATAATGTAATTAAAATGAGTTCCAATATCACCGTCAACAAAATATGTGAGCATTGCGGGAAGATCTTTACGGCGAAAACAACGGTTACCCGGTTTTGCAGTTCCAAATGCAACAGCAGGAATTACAAGCAGAAAGTTCGCAATGAAAAACTGGGCATTGCAAAACAGGAAGTCCGCCAAGTAATCAGTCATCAGCTTGAAGAACTGACCTCACTTGAATTTCTAAGCGTGAAAGCGGCTGCTAAATTGCTGGGCGCTTCAGACAAGATCGTTTATACCATGATCAAATCAGGACGTTTGAAAGCGACCAATCTCTCTGTTAGAAAGACCGTGATCAACCGTGCTGACATAGACCGGTTATTTGAATTGCCTGAAATGCCGGATGTTCGCAAACCGAACAGTTCAAATTTATCCGAATGCTGCCACATGGGGGAAGCGCAAAAAAACTACAATATTTCTGAAAAAGCGCTTTTTGAAATTCTCAAAAGGAACGAGGTGCCGAAGTACCAGGTAGGTAAATTCACCTACGTGCTTAAATCACATCTTGATCAAATCTTTAATCCGGGAGGAAGCCATGCCTAAAGTTCATATCCGAAAACGAAAACTTACTAAGGGGCGGCATTCACTTTTGTTAGACTTTTCACCCCCTTTGAGAAACCCCAAAAACGGTAAACCGCAGCGGTTTGAGTTTCTTAACCTGTTTATTTATGATAAACCTTCGAACGTATGGGAGCGTCAGCATAATACGGAAACAAAGGCATTGGTTGAAAATATCCGGGCTACACGGCAACTGGATATTCAGAACCGGAAATTCGGTTTTATATCTGACCGCGACCGCAATTCCAGCTTTGTCGATTATTTCCGCGACTATACAGGATCGAGACAGGAAAGTGATTCCGACAACTATGCGATGGCTTTCCGCTATTTTCTGGAGTTTGCCGGACACGACGTGATTTTTAATGACCTGGACGAGTTCTTTTGCGTTGACTACCGTAATTTCCTTTTAAGCGGGCCTGGGATTGGCCGTAAGGGCAGGCCTATCATTACCAATACGGCAGTCAGTTATTTCGCTAAATTCCGCTCATCGTTGAAACAGGCCTATAAACAAAGCTTGTTGACCACCGACCTGTATAACCAGGTTGATGCGATCAGTTCTAAAGAAACTCACAGGGAACAACTGGAACTGGAAGAATTTCAGCAAATGGTGGATGCCCCGGCTAAATCCGACCTGATAAAAAGGGCGGCTATTTTCGCGGGCTTAACCGGCCTGCGCTTTTCGGATGTGCAAACCTTACACTGGTCGGAGGTGCGTGGTTCCGAGGGCAAATACCACTTGCAATTTACGCAGGAGAAAACGGACGGCGCAGAAATACTGCCGATCTCTGATCAGGCCGTCGGCATATTAGGCGAACGGAGCGAACCGGGTGACAAGGTGTTTCCGGGGTTGGCTTATTCCAGTTTAAAACCATGTTTTAAGGATTGGTTAAAGAATGCCGGTATTTCAAAGAACATCACTTTTCACAGTTTCCGGCATACCTATGCCACATTACAATTGGAGTTGGGAACGGAACTGCTGACGGTTTCTAAACTGCTCGGCCACCGAAGTATCAAAACAACATTGGTTTATACCAAAGTAAAAGACAAAAAGAAGATCGAAGCCGCAGGGCGGATAAAGTTGAAATTTTAATGATCTCTCCTCACGTTAGTCGTATATGGCAACGGTAAGGGCCATGGTCGCTTTGCTCTATCAATTCATTTAACTATTCTTAGCCTCCCATAGTAATCACAATATCTTTTTTTAAAGAAGTTAAAACAACACATTTATAGCGGCTAACTAAGTACATTAGTGATCCAAAACTATTGGTAGTTATTACTAAAATTCAATTCTAAAATGATTAAGAACATCGCAGAACTTTTAGAAGCTTTGATAAAAGCAGAAACAGAATTACTGGCTGAAGAAGATATTCCACATCGCGTTACTATTGGTGATATGTATGAGGAGTTAACAGCAGAAATAATAGAAAGAAGTGTATTTGAAGGGTTGAATTTGAATGTTGTAGTAGGTTCTTTCATCCAAAACTCGCCGGGCGTTTATTCTAAAGAAATGGATGTAATGATTATTGAGGGAGAAGCGAAAAGAATTGGCCGAACTAAGCGATTTAAAGTAATGCCAGAACAGGTCATTGCGGTTATTCAAGTTAAAAAAACCTTAAATAAACAGCAACTATCAAAAGCATATGAAAATTTAAAAGATGTATATGATATTTCTGAGTGGGCCACCTATCCTGATTACACGCGAGAGATTTTCAGAAACTCCTTTCTTCAGATTTGCAAAAAAGATGTTATTGATCGGGGGCAGATGAGAAAAACATTTGCTGACAAGACTGAGGAACAGCTTTTTCATATGCTTGCGCTAGAAGCGGCAATGCCCATTAGAATTCTGATAGGCTACGAAGGTTATGCAACCGAACACAGTCTTCGTGAGGGTATTTACGAATTTATGTTGGATAATCTTTCAACTCCGGATCAACTCAAACACGGATACTCCCCGCTAATACTGCCGAATTTGATAATAAATGAGGGTATAAGTTTGATAAAGGGGAATGCGCAACCTTATGTCGGACCTGTTATAGATGGACAGTGGGCTTTCTATTTTTCACATCCTTCAAATCCTATGGTGCATCTTTTAGAGATGATCTGGACGCGTCTAACTTATAGATTTGGACTGTCATCTGATATTTTTGGCGAGGACTTAGAGATTGATGGACTTAATACGCTATTTCTGGCAAATATGGTAAATGTTGGAGGAATACAGGCTTGGAATCTTGAATATGTACCAACGAGCAAAGAAAGACTTGAAGAAGAAATGATCATTAGGAGTTGGAAACCAGTCAGCCTGACTTTTCCGGAATTTGTTTTAATTTCATACTTGATTAACGTTGGCGAAATATACGTTGCCAAGATAAAAGATCTGCTTGACAGGGAAAATAACAGCTTTGATGCCGATGTTTTCATAAAACCTTTAATTGACAGTCATCTCGTGGTTATAGATACAATCGGGAAAATTAAACTAGCAACCAGTGAATGCAGGGTTTTGCATTTGAAAGACAAAGGCTTTTTTGCCGCCGATGACCGTTCCGGGAGACTTAGCCGTTGGGCTGCGAAAATGCAAAGTGAAGATAGCTTAGATTGAGGACCGTTCTTCAATGCCAATTTAAGCCCTTAATCACTATTTCTTACGGCGGGTCGTAGACGGGTGCGATAAGGACTATAATCGCTTTCTTTTATCAATTCGTTAATAGTTTTCCTTTTACCCAGTCTAACCCACTCCTTTAAATCAATGCGATTAAAATACAAACGCTTGCCTGGCTTACTGTAAGGAATTTCCTGCCGACTGACTTTAGTATAAAGTGCGCCTACCGAAACTTTTAAAAATTCAGCGGCTTCTTCAATATTTAGTATCTCATTTTCATTAGGTTCTTTTGGCTCAAGCCTGGCCATGAGCATTTCTATCCGCTCCACTTTTTCAAAGAGTTGGCGTACCACTTCGGGAAGTTCATTAAAATTAAATGGCTCCATAGCTATTCTTTTAGAATACAATAGTCTCCAATTTATTCACTAAAAAAGACCACGTGGTTTTTTTCGCTTTTCCATCTGTCCACTTTTGACTGAAATAAATTAAACAGTCATGGACAAACATATCCCCGGCCTGCAAGGCCGACCCTTTAACGGCGAACTGCATCTGAAACTCAAACGGGCCAAACAACAGCCCCGGCAGAAAATACGACAACTGTTGCGCTCGTTTGAGCCGCTGAACCAACCACCGGAAAAAGCACAGTGTTCCGGCCGAAACTGACCACCGGCGAAGCCGTCAAACCACATTAAAAAAACCATAGCAAAGCCCCGGTGCGCAGCACCGGCGGAACGGCGTTCCGCACATGCGGCAGCATGTAGCAAAGATGTAGTTTCGCATGCGCGAAACCATCTTTGCTGCCCTTGCGGTCAGGGACTTTGCTCGGAACTCGCAAAGTCTGAACCCTCTAAAAGACACTACTATGTCCCGAAAGAAAACCAAAGAACCGGAAGAACTATTAAGCCATAACCTTATCATCCGGGTGAACGAGGCGACCTTTAAACGGCTGGAAAAACTGCACCAGGAAGGCCACAGTGCATCCATGGCCGAAGTTGCTCGCAGGATACTGTCCGGGCAGAAGATCAAATTGTTTTACAAGGATATCTCGATGAACGCGCCGATGGAGGAAATGGCACTCATTCGTAAGGAGCTTAAAGCTATCGGTATCAATATCAACCAGCTGACCCGAAGCTTTAACCAGGATAAGGCCGGAACGCACCAGGCATTTTATTTATTAAAAATTGCCGGGCAATACAATATAGTTGGTGAAAAGGTAGACCGTTTACTGGCCCTCATATCCAAACTGGCAGAACAATGGTTGCAAAGATCGTGATCGGCAGAAGCATCCGGGGTATCCTGCATTATAACGAGAACAAGGTCAGTGCAGGTGATGCGAAGCTGATTCTGGCCAGTGGTTTCGCTGGTGAAATTGAGCGCATGGATTTTAAACAAAAGCTGGCCCGGTTTGAGAACCTGAACCTGTTAAGGCCATCTGTAAAGACCAATGCCCTGCACATTACCTTAAACTTTGATGCGAGTGAAAAGCTGGATAACCTGAAAGTACAGCAGATCGCGATGGCCTATATGGAAAAGATAGGCTTTGATGAACAGCCCTATTTGGTTTATCGCCACCAGGATGCGGCGCACCAACATATCCATATCGCGACCACCAGCATTACCCGCGAGGGCAAACCCATTGATCTGAACTATATTGGCCAGGACAGGTCGGAACCGGCCAGAAAGGCTATCGAAAAGGAGTTTAACCTGGTCGTAGCCGAAAGCAAGACCTATAAAATGCAACCCGGCATCAAGCCAGCCGATGCGGAAAAAGCATTGTACGGGCATCTGCCAACCAAACGGGCTTTGAGCAATGTCATCAGCGCCGTGATGAGCCAGTACCAATTTACTTCGCTGGCAGAATATAACGCCGTACTGAAGCAATTTAATGTGACCGCCGACCGGGGCGCGGAAGATACGCTCATGTTTCAGAAAAAGGGGCTGATCTATTTCTTATTGGATAAGGAGGGCAATAAGGTTGGCGTACCCATTAAGGCCAGCGCCTTTTATAGCAAGCCGACCGTAACCAACCTGGAGAAGAAGTTTGAACGGAATGAAGAAAAGCGGAAGTCCTATAGGGAACCGCTAAAAGCGGCCATTGAAAAGGTATTCAGCCGCTACGAGAATATCACCAAAAATACTTTCATCAAGGAATTGCAACAACAAAATATCAATGCGCTATTCCGCAGCAATGAGAAAGGCTATACCTATGGCCTGACCTTGATCGATAACCAACACAAAACGGTATTCAACGGCAGCGATCTGGGTAAGGCTTACAGCGCCAAAGGCATCATGGAAAGGCTGGGCACGATAGATAGGCCACTAAAGTTACAGCAACAAAGCAAAACGCAGGCGCAGCCGCAGGCCTGGTTAAAACCGCCGGAGCAGACCAATTATCTACAGGTTGCTTTGGCAAAGTACCAGCCGCAGGCCGCGCCGAGTGTAACGCGCAAAAAGAAAAAACGCAAGGGACAGGAACAAGACCAGGGATTAACAATATAAAAAAGAGGATTTATGCAAACAGGGGAAGATACACAGGGACTACGCAAGATCGTCGAGTTTACACGGCTGATCAGCATTTTTATACTAGCCATCCATTTTTATATCATTTGTTATAAAGCCTTTGAAAACTGGCGCTGGACGGCAACCATTACCGACCGGATTGTGGGTAATATTGCCAAAACCGGGTTATTCAGTAACTGGTGGAAACCCAAACTGGCAGGCCTGCTCTGCCTGGTTATTTCGCTGGTCGGCGTGAAAGGTAAAAAAGATGAAAAAATCAATTGGCGAAACATTATCACCTATTTAATCAGCGGCCTGCTAATCTATTGGATAGCTATTCTTTGTTTTTACCTACCAGTGGAACTGAATATCATTGCTATTTTATATATGGCATTAACAGGCACCGGCTACCTGCTCATCATGACTGGCGGTGCCTGGCTGACACGTATTTTAAAGGAAAAACTGAATAAGGACATCTTTAACAAGGATAACGAGACATTCCCGCAGGAAGAACGCAAACTGGAAAATGAGTACTCCATTAACCTGCCTGCGAAGTATAACCTTAAAGGAAAGGTGCGGGATAGCTGGATCAATTTCATTAACCCGTTCCGGGGAATGCTGGTAGCGGGTACACCAGGTGCGGGTAAGTCTTATTTCGTGATCCGGCACATTATTGACCAGCATATTAAAAAAGGCTTTTCGATGTTTTTGTACGATTTTAAGTTTGACGACCTCAGCAAGATCGCCTATAACAAGTTGCTGCAATACAAGGCGAACTATAAAATCAAGCCCCAATTCTACCTCATTAACTTCGATGACCTCAATCGGACGCACCGTTGTAACCCGCTCGACCCGGAAAGCATGAATGATGTAACTGATGCGACCGAGGCCAGCCGTACGATTATGCTGGGCCTGAACCGGGAATGGATACGCAAGCAGGGCGATTTCTTTGTCGAAAGTCCCATCAACTTTTTAACCGCCATTATCTGGTATTTGCGCAAATACGAGGACGGTAAATACTGTACCCTACCGCATGTGATCGAACTGATGCAGGCGGATTATGACCGCCTGTTCGCGGTATTATTAAAGGAACCGGAAATTACGGCGCTGATCAACCCGTTTATTTCGGCTTATAACCAGGGGGCGAAACAACAACTGGAGGGCCAGGTGGCCAGTGCGAAGATCGGTTTGGCGAGGCTGGCCTCGCCTGCTTTATATTATGTGTTAAGCGGCAATGATTTTAAGCTGGATCTGAACAACCCGGCTGAGCCGAAGATCATTTGCCTGGGCAATAACCCCCAGAAACTGCAAATCTATGGCGCGGTACTTTCCTTATATATTTCCCGGATGATCAAGCTGGTCAACCAGAAAGGCCGGTTGAAAAGCAGTTTGATCTTTGATGAGTTCCCGACGATTTATTTTAATAACATCGACAGCCTGATCGCTACGGCCCGGAGTAATAAGGTGGCCACCACTTTAGCCGTGCAGGATTTCAGCCAGCTTAAAAAAGATTATGGTGCCGAGCAGGCCGATGTGATTACGGGTATCGTGGGTAATATTATCAGCGGGCAGGTGACGGGGGATACGGCTAAAAAGCTGTCGGAAAACTTTGGCAAGATCGTGCAGGATAAGAACAGTATGACGATCAACAGTAGTGATACCTCTATTTCTAAGGCTACCCAACTGGATTATGCGATACCGGCCTCAAAGATCGCGGCTTTATCATCGGGCGAATTTGTGGGTATGGTGGCCGATAACCCGGAACAGGAGATCGAATTAAAAATGTTCCATAGCCGTATTCAGAACGATCATGAGGCTATCGCTAAAGAGGAAGTCGCTTATAAGCCGATCCCGGTGGTAGAGCTGGTCAGTGAGGAAATGGTGCAGGAAACTTATGCGCAGATCAAGGTAGATATTGCCGAATTGTTCAAAAAGGAACTGGCAACGCTGGAGGAGGAAAAAGAAAATAATAAACAAAATACGGGTACTTCAAAAGGTGATGGTAAACCGCTTAGCCGCAGGCAGCAAAAACGGCAGGAAAAATTGGGCCGCCGGAACGAGCGGGCCAATTTGCGTAAGTTAAAGAACGAAAATAACAATAAAGCCGCTTCGGAACGTAACGGGCAGTCCAAGTCGCCGGTGAAAAATGATGATACAGAACAGACCTTATCGATGTAATACATTTACGCGTTCATACGCCTAAAACTTGGAATGCCAATAGTTTGTATCGATAAGGCAGATCAGCTTTATTGAAAAAAAATATTTATCATTGACCAAAAAATCTCGTAATTTTAAGAGACGGATTTTGAGGACATGGCAGTTACCCCCCTTTTTACGGAGCAGGAATTGTTGCAGTTGGTGGCGACGGGGGATCAGCGTGCCTTTGGGGTTTTGTTTGAACAGCGCCAGCAATTCATCTTTAATATTGCCTATAAACTCACCCGGTCAAGGACACAGGCCAAAGAGGTCGTGCAGGATGTTTTTCTGAAAATCTGGAACCGGCGGGAGGAATTACCAGCAATTGATAATTTCGGAGCCTATATCAACCGGATGGCCCGTAACCAAAGTATCGATGCCTTGCGGGTGGTGGCCAGGGAAGCCTTGCGGACGATTGAACTACAGGAAGAACATTTGGAGAAAGGCGATATCCAAACTGAAGAGAAGCTGCAATACCAGGAAACAGGCAGAATCGTCCAACTGGCTCTGGAAGGCCTGTCACCGCAGCAGCGCAAGGTTTACCAGCTTTGCCACGAGCAGGGCTTGAAATACGAGGAAGCGGCAGCAGAATTAGGGTTAAGCACTGGCACGGTACACTCACACATGAAGCTGGCGCTAAAAAATATCCGCAACTATATCCATCAGTTTGATGCGCTGCTCGTGATAATGGCATTGATGCACAAATAATCCTCCTTAAAAATATTTTTCAAAAAAATCAATATACACCCTACCCCGGAGCGTGTGTTGCTATCGTCAAGCTGATGAAACGTGGATAAACTACTTTCAAAGCAATGACAGAACAAACAGAATTTTCCAGGCTATTCAGCAAATATATTGACGGTACGGCGACTGCAGCGGAAACCCGCTCCTTTTTAAGCATGGCCAACCAGGCAGCGTACCAGCAAGAACTGGAAACGCTGGTAGATGCGGAGATCACTTCTCAAAAGCTACAGCACAACCTTGATGCGGCTGAAAAGCAGGCCATCCTCGATCATATTTTCTCCAATACGGAACAGCAACCAGCAAAAACCAGGCGTTTATGGCAGCGTATCGCGATAGCCGCCTCTATTTTGATCGCCTGTTCAACCGGGAGCTATTTCTTATTACATCAAACTCCTGTACAGCAGGTGGCCAGCAATACAGAAGAATTAGCGCCGGTACAGCATGGTGTAACGTTGACTTTGGCTAACGGTCAAAAAATAGTGCTAAGTCAAAGGCATACCGGCCAGATCGCTACGGTTAACGGCACGCGCATTAACCAGCAGGATAGCTTATTGCGTTACCAGGGCAAAGCGGTAGCCGAAGATGTTAAAATGAATACGCTGACCAATAACGGCAGCAGCAAATTCAGCGTTACGCTGGCCGATGGCACCGAAGCGATACTGGATGTGAGTTCCAGTTTAACATATCCCAATAATTTTACCGGTAAAGACCGCCAGGTTGTTTTGAACGGACAGGGTTATTTTAAAGTTAAGCATGACGCCGCGCATCCCTTTATCATCAAAGCCGGGGATGAGGTTATCGAAGATATTGGTACCGAGTTCAACGTGAAAGCCTATGGCGATGAAGCGGTGGTTAAAACCACGCTGATCGCCGGTGCGGTCAAAGTATCAGCCAATGACCGGTCTGTGGTTCTGAAGCCGGGTGAGCAGGCGTTGGATCTCCTGGTAAAACCTGCCAATATCGAAGAAGCGACTGCCTGGCTGCAAGGGCAGTTGGTATTTCATCATGAGCGCCTGGAAAACATTCTGCATACCGTCGCACGGGTATATGGGGTGACGATCATCTGGCAGGACGAAGAAACCAAAGCATATACTTTCGGCGGCTCAGTCAACCGGAATGATAAACTGGCCAGTGTCTTAAATTATTTCCGTAAGGCAGGTAAGGTAGATTTCAAAGTGGAAGGAAAAACGGTCAAAGTATTTAAACGAAAAAAATAGAGAGTAAATAACCCGATTAATTAACGCCCAAGCAACCCCCAACATGAAAAGAATTTTACGCCGGTAAGAAAGCAAAAATAGGCTGAACAAAAAACGCATCCCGGCTTGGACCCCAGGATACGTTCGATGTCCGGGCTAACATTCTCCATAGGAGAAAATAAAAAATTGTCGATCAAACAAATCTCATTCACCCGAACAATTCAAAAGTATGAATTTTAAAGCAATGCGCGTAGGCGGACATTACTGCTTAACGCGTAAAATTCTCAAAGTCATGAAGATCACCACTTTTTTTATGCTGATCTCGATACTGACCGTCAGCGCAGCCAGCTACGCGCAAAAGATTACGCTCAACGAGCGCCGCGCCAGCCTCGAACAATTATTGGATAAAGTACGTCAGCAAAGCGGTTATAATATCGTGTATAGCGATGAACTGCTTAGTAAAAGCCACACGGTAACACTCAACTTAAAGGAAGCCAGTCTTGAGGATGCGCTCAAAGCTATTCTTTCAGATCAGGCTTTAACGTATGAGATCGAAAATAAAACGATTATCATTAAAGAACGTGAAGTTTCTTTATTGGATAAGGCTAAAGCGCTTTTCGCCCAGGTCACCATCACCGGCAAAGTCACCGACGAAACAGGCCAGCCGTTGCCAGGTGTTACCGTAAAGATCAAAGGCACCAACCAAGCCACGGCAACAGATCAAAAAGGCCAGTATAGCTTAACCGTTCCGGACGATAAAACCATCATTGCATTCTCTTTCATCGGTTATGAAACCCAGGAACTGGCAGCAAAAGACATTCCCAACGGTTCGGCTATCAATCTGAAAGCCACTGAAACCAACCTGAAGGAGGTCATAGTTAGCAAAGGGTATTACGATGAAAAACGCGAATTATTGACTGGTAACGTTACAACTGTTTCCGCCAAAGTTATTGGGGAACAGCCGGTTTCCGATCCGATATTGGCGTTGGAGGGACGAGTGCCAGGAATGTATATTTCTCAAACATCAGGCATGCCTGGAGCATCTTACACTATAAGACTTCGTGGCAAAAATAGTATTTCAAACGGGAATGATCCACTTTACATTGTTGACGGCGTACCTTATAGTTCACAAAGTTTAATCAGCCCATTCATTCAAGGGGGCGCGGTTAACGGAGTTAACATAACACCCGGACAGACCGTAGGGGGTGGTTTAAGTCCCTTTAATAATTTGAACCCTACTGATATTGAGAGTATAGAGATACTCAAAGATGCCGATGCGACAGCGATTTATGGTTCCCGGGGGGCCAATGGTGTAATATTGATAACCACAAAAAAAGGAAAGGTAGGCCAGACCAGGGTAGACGTTGATGTTAATTCAGGAGAGGGGCATGTGGCGCATACACTTCAGTTTTTAAATACCCAACAGTATTTAGCTATGCGGCATGAAGCTTTTAAAAATGATGGAATTGCTGCTATGCCAGCAAATAATTATGACATCAACGGTGTTTGGGACACAACTCGATATACCGACTGGCAAAAAGTGCTAATCGGCAATACGGCGCATTTTACTAATGCCAATCTTTCGATCTCAGGAGGTAATGCCAATACGCAATTTAGGTTGGGGGGTGGCTACAGTAAGCAAACCACGGTATTTCCGGGTGAATATGACGATCAGAAAGCCTCTGCGAATATCAATTTAAACCATACTTCCACCAATCAGAAATTTCATGCCTTGTTTACGGCACAATATGTTATAGACAATAATCTACTTCCTCAGACAGATTTCACAAGTTTCGTGGCTGACGCCCCTGATGCACCCGCTATATATGATACAAATGGGCATATTAATTTCCAGAATGGGACATTTTTTAATCCAATTTCAACAACCTTACAGACAGCTCTGGCGACCACGAATAACTTGGTTAGCAGCGTAAACCTTGACTACGAGCTGCTAACGGGTCTGAAATTGCAAAGTAATTTTGGTTACACCCATTCAGAGATGAACCAGACGATACAAACCCCTGCATCAACCTTTTACGGACCGCAACTAAATAATAATAGAACTAATCAAATTGGTACCACGTCAATCAACACCTGGATCATCGAACCCCAGATCAATTACATGCGCAAGATCAGTAAAGGCCAACTTCAACTGCTTATAGGAGGCAGGGTACAGGAAAAAGTATACAATGCCATTGGCTACAACACATCCGGATATACGAGCGATGCATTGATCCAAAACATCCAAAATGCTTCAACCATCTCTGTAGCTGGTAACTTTTATTCGGATTACCGGTCTAACTCGGTCTATGGACGGTTAAACTACAATTGGGAAGATAAATATGTGATTAACGCAACCGCAAGCCGGGATGGCAGCAGTCGTTTCGGGCCTGCTAACAGGTTCGGTAACTTTGGTGCTGTTGGTGCTGCTTGGATCTTTTCAAAAGAAAAAGTTATTGAAGATGCCTTGCCGTTCTTAAGCTTTGGTAAATTCCGCGCAAGCTACGGAACGACCGGGAATGATCAAATAGCGGATTACCAGTATCTAAGCACCTATAATACATCCGGTACTTACCAAAATACTTCTGGATTAATCCCTACCCGCATCGCCAGTCCCTATTTTGCTTGGGAGGTAGTAAAAAAACTGGAAGGTGGCCTGGAACTTGGTTTTCTTAAGGATAGAGTTATGCTGAACGTAGATTATTACCGGAATCGGACGGGTAACCAATTGGTGGGACAACCCTTACCTACCCAAGACGGGTTTACTTCGATACAGGCGAATTTGCCTGCGATAGTGCAAAATACCGGGATAGAAGCGGAACTGACCACTGAGAATCTAAAAGGAAAATTCAACTGGACGAGCTCTTTCAATATTAGTGTACCCCGGAATAAATTGGTAGCCTTTCCGGGTTTAGCATCTAATTCAAGTTATTCGAATAGTTATGTTGTAGGTAAGTCGATATTTTCTGCACCATATTACCATTATACAGGTATTGACCCTCAAACCGGTTTGTATACTTTCCAGGATGTAAATAGAGACGGAGTTCTGTCTGGCGCTGATCGTCTTCAATTTTTGAAAGTGATTACCCAGGATTATTTCGGAGGATTGGCTAATAATTTTACCTATAAAAACTGGCAGTTGAACATATTCGTCCAGTTTGTTAAGCAAACCGGGCTTAAGCCACTTTTCGTGCCAGGCTACTATAACAGCGCTCCCAATGTGCCAACTTATTTACTGGACCGTTGGCAAAATCCTGGTGATCAAACGGACATTCCAA
Source organism: Bacteroidota bacterium (assembly GCA_040389105.1). GTDB lineage: Bacteria > Bacteroidota > Bacteroidia > Sphingobacteriales > Sphingobacteriaceae > Mucilaginibacter. Next base: position 193,331 of record JAZKAO010000018.1, on the reverse strand, counting down.
GATTTTTCACCGGTGGAACAGCTTTAACCGCCGCTGGTAATGCCGCAAGTAGCGACTACCAAATTACCGATGCCTCTTTTATCCGACTTAAAACTGCGGCCTTTTCTTATACTTTATCTAAAGATTGGGTTCATCATCTCGGACTACTAGCCGCTTCAATTTATGTCGAGGGGCAAAACCTGCTAACTATTACAAAATACCAAGGTTATGACCCAGAAACACAGGGCAAAAACCTCCCCCCTTTGCGTATGATGACACTAGGGGTGCATGCGTCATTTTAAGGTTTAACTTTTAAAGGAAAAAAGATGAAAAAAAACAAAAAATATATCGTAGCCGCCTTCGTGTTAGCGATGTTATGCACGACTACTTCCTGTAAAAAACTGGTTGAAGTTGGTGCGCCCACCAATGCATTGGTCACCAGCAGCGTATTTAATAATGATGCTACAGCAATTACTGCCCAATTAGCAGTCTATGCTAATTTGGAAGTCCAACTTGGTGCTAATTTTGAGATACCTACTGGATTATCTTCCGATGAACTGACCAACTATTCTACAAACCAGTTTAAGATTGACGCGTATACGAATAATTTAAGTGCCGTAAACGATGGTTCGTTTAATGGGACTTGGGGACTATTTTACGGTTATATCTATCAAGAAAATGCGATTCTGGAAAATGTGTCGGCTTCTGTTGGAATGAGTGATCGTGTTAAGCAGTTAATGACTGGTGAGGCTTTATTTATGCGCGCTTACACTTATTTTCAACTGGTGAATATGTTTGGCGATGTACCGTTGATAACGCAAACGGATTATAGCAAGAATAGTACCTTACCCCGCACACCAAAGGACCAAGTCTATGCTCAGATGGTTGATGACTTGACGAAAGCGCAAGGGTTATTGAGTCCAACCTATCTTGATGCTAGTGATAATTCTGGCGTGACTGCTCGTGTGCGCCCAACTACTTGGGCGGCGGATGCCCTATTGGCCCGTGTATACCTATATATGGGTAAGTATGATTTGGCGGAGCAGCAGGCTAGCCTGGTCATTGCAAATAGTACGATGTTCAGCTTGGTTACTGACTTGAACCAAGTATTCAAAATAAACAGCAAGGAGGCAATCTGGCAACTCACGCCGCCGACTGGACAGTTGTACACGAATGAGGGCAGAAATTTTATCTTAACAACCCCGCCACCGTCATCTTCATTAGGGCAAGTCGCGATCAGCCCGCAATTGTTGAATGTGTTTGAGCCAAATGACAATCGGAGAACTAACTGGGTGGGCAGTTATTCGCAAAGCGGAACGACCTGGTATTTCCCGTATAAATATAAAGATAATAATAGTGCCACAAGTTTAAGCGAATATAGCATGGTGCTACGCTTGGCGGAACAATACTTGATTCGTTCCGAAGCGAGAGCCCAGCAAGGTAAAGTTATAGGAGCAAACAGCGCCGAACCGGACCTAAACGCGATCAGGAACAGGGCCGGTTTGCCAAACACAACCGCCAGCAATCAGGCGCAAATGCTAAGTGCAATCGCACGCGAAAGGCAGGTAGAATTGTTCACGGAATATGATCGCTGGTTTGACCTGAAAAGGACCAAGGCAATAGACGCTACGATGAGTATCGTAACTCCGCAAAAAGGAGGGTCAGGTTGGAATAGCTATCAGCAGTTCTATCCACTGGAGCCTACTGATCTTCAATTGAATCCGAATTTAATACAAAATCCTGGTTATTAACGAATATTCAAAGCGAAGATGAAAAGGAAGTGGCAACTCATATTGCTTGTAGGGTTATGCTTTGGCTATCAGTTTACATTGGCTCAAAAGCCTTTGGTCGGTTCGAATGTTTATGACAAGTGGCCAAAACTAGAGTTAAATGATGGAACGTCGATCTCCAATAACGGTAAATTTATGACCTACCTGCTCCAAGGAAAAGAAGGCATGTCTACTCGTGTAGTACAATCTCTTGTTACTGATTGGCGGGTACAATGGCGCGAAAAACAAACAAATTGCGAGTTTTCGCAGGATAACCGCAAATACATTTTTATGCGGCATGATAGTTTGTGCCTCGGTACATTGGGAGGCCCAGAGGTTTTATACATACTTGGTGTTTCCCGTTTCAACCTTCTTAAAAGAGGGATAAGTGAAGACTGGCTAATCTATAATCTCAAAACAAAGCCCGATGAACTGATTTTTCGTGACTTGCAAAGAGGGTCCCAGCAAATTTTCGCGAACACTCAAAACTACTGGCCTAGCAATAACGGAAAGAGTGTGGTTATTCAAACGAAAGATGAACAAATTAAATTACTTATCTTAGAGCAGCCTGAGCCCAAAAGAGTATGGTTTGGAAAACTGTCAACCGATCCTGTTTGGGCTGCTGATGAAACATCTTTCGCCTTTACTGGAATTGCGCAGGGCGATTCTGTTAATGCACTTTATTATTATCAAAGCAAGAGCAATATTACTTCAAAGCTGTTAGATCAGCGTTTTGCGCGCTTAGAAAACAATTACGATATCATTCGGGCTAATGCTATAAGTAAAGATGGCAACTCGGTTTTCTTCACAGCACGGGAAAAGACGAAAATCGCTCAAATTAGTAGAAATGCCAAGCCAGTCTCTGTCGACCTATATAGTTATAAAGATGCCAGATTACAATCCGAACAGTTACGGACGGCAAAGCAGCTATCCGATTACAAAGTGGTATTTCAAATCGCGGATCAACGGATCGTTTGGATAGAAAAAAAGGGAATAAGAATTTGGGCTTACGGGAGTGAAATCAATACCAACGCTGACGATGTCTTGGTTGACAAAATTGATGACGGGTCGATGGCGGCAGGTCAGGATGAATGGAATTGGAATACGCATGTGAAACACTCTATAGAGTTATTGGATATTAAGGACGGCCAAAGCCACCAATTAAGCCCCACGTTAGAACATATAAAAGTTCCCCTTTACATTTGCCAGTTCTCTCCAAATGGCAAATATGTGTTATGGTATGACCCTTTGAACAAGAACTATTTCTGTTGTGATATGTCCACTTACAAGGTACATAACCTGACAGCTAGTATTTCGACGAATTGGTCAACTTACGACATCGGGGGTTATAATGACGAGCCTGCGGATCAATTCCGACCAGTCGGCATAGCGGCATTTTTACCAAACGATAAAGGCGTATTATTATATGATCTTCATGATGTTTACCAAATTGATCTTACTGGACAGAAAGCACCATTATGCCTAACTAATTACGAGGGCAAGCGCAGACACTTGAGCTTCCGGTTAGCCATGTATAACGGCAGTGACAATGCGCGCAATGTCATCAAGGAAAATGGAAATGAGTCGTTGCTGTTGAATGCTTTTGATCTAAAAACCAAAATGGATGGTTTTTACCACAGCCGGCTGGGTGCTCAAAGACAGCCGCAGCGCCTAACTATTCAACCATACCTACTTGATGGTTTGCCTGAATACGAAGTTGGCGGGGTTAATAAACCGATCAAGGCACGCGATTCGAATATATATATTGTGCAACATCAAAGCGCGACCGAAGCACCCAACTTATTCAGCACTACGGATTTCAAAAGTTTTAAACCATTGACTGACAATGCCCCACAAAAAGCCTACAATTGGCTGACTAGCGAACTAATTACATGGAAAACATTTAATAGAACAATTTCTCAGGGCATCTTATATAAACCGGAGAACTTCGATCCGAAAAAGAAATACCCGGTAATATTTTATTATTACGAAAAGTATTCCAACTCGCTGAATCGTTTTTTGGAACCTGAGGCTAATGGAGCAACTATTGACATCCCCACCTTTGTCAGTAAAGGTTATTTGGTTTTTGTACCCGATATCCATTACCCATTGAATACCGGTCAGGGGTATGGCTGTTATAATTCAGTGGTTTCTGCTGCAAAATATCTTTCCAAAATGCCTTGGGTTGATGCAAAACATATGGGTATCAACGGGCATAGCCGGGGCGGATTCGAGACGGATTACCTGATCACGCACACTAACATTTTCGCTGCTGCGGTTGCCGGCGCTGGGTACTGTGATGCGATCAGTTTGTATACCCATAGCGGTGTGGATGGAAGAAGCGGTGGCCAGCAGTATGAAGTTGGCCATCAGCGAATTGGAGCAACCTTGTGGCAAAATCCTAGACTATATCTTGAAAATTCCCCTATTCTAAAAGCTGACAAGGTCTCTACGCCTTTCTTAATGATGAATAATAAGCTCGATGACAATATTCCGTTTACCCAAGGGATAGAATTTTTTAGTTCACTTCGACGGTTAAGAAAAAAAGCCTGGATGCTACAATATGATGGACAGGGCCATGTGATCTTAGATAAAGCGGCTGCGTGGGACTTCGAAATTAGGATGGAGCAATTTTTCGATCACTATCTGAAAGGTGCGCCGCCGCCCCTTTGGATGACACGTGGCGTATCGGCCAAGCTAAAGGGAATAGATGATGGACTTGCGTTAGACACCAGCGGACAGATCCCTTAAACAATATAAAATTTACTAAAATGGGTAGAAATGACATCATTTCAGGCGATAGCTATGCCTTAAATGCGAAATTAAAAAATAGAAAAATGAAAAAAAACATAAAATCAATAGCGGTAGCAATCATTCTTTTAGTTACGATTCAAATGGCTCACGCTCAAACCACCAATTTTTTAGGTATTTGGAAAAGAAACGATACCAAAACCAAGGTCGATAAGTTGATATCTATCAACTCCGTACCTACAAATCTTCAGATCGATCAGAATGTAAAGTCCATTACGATAGCGAAAACCAATAAAGACGGAAACGGCGTAGTTTCCAGTTATTCGACTACACTCAAATTTGATGGTAGCGAATCAACGGAGGTCACCCCCTCCAAATTATACCGCACCTCAAAGGTTCTATGGTCAGCAGATCATCAATTTTTACTTGAAACGGCTGTTTCTAAAGATGACCAGGGTAACATCAAACAAACCTATAAGTACACCTATGCTCTGGAGGAAGGCGGCAAGACACTCAAAATATCCGCGGAATTAACTGCTAACGAGCAGAACTATCAACTGACTGAAGTTTTCGATCGCCAATAACTAAAATGACTAGCCAAAAACTTTTATGTCGCATTTTATTTTTAGCGCTGATCGGTAGCGGGGTAAACTCCTTTGCTCAGGTAAAACATGTGATCCTGATCTCGATAGATGGCTTTCATCCGGATATGTATTTGGATTCAAGCTGGCCCGCCCCTAATTTGCGTAACCTAATGAAAGAGGGAACATACGCAGATTATTGTAAAAGCGTGTTTCCCAGTTATACCTATCCTTCGCATACCGCGATGCTAACTGGTGCATTACCTGCACGAAGCAAGATAAACTTCAATCAGCCCATCGGCAGTACCGGGGACTGGTTTTGGTATACGAAGGCTATCCAGGTACCTACTCTTTGGCAGGCATTAAAACAAAGCGGCAAAACGTCCGCTTCCGTTGAATGGCCGGTGACCGTAGGCGCGGACATCACTTGGAACATCCCCGAAATATGGGATAAAGATCATCCCGGCGACCGGGTGACCATGGAGCGCAAATATGCTACTCCGGAATTGTTTAACGAACTGGAAAAGAATGCGACTGGCAAACTCGACAGTTCGAACTTCAATGATAGTTATTTCAGCCTGGATGAGAACGCAGCCCGAATGGCAGCCTATATTTTTCAGACCAGGAAACCGGCCTTCCTGGCGGTACACTTCGCCTGCGTAGATGGCGCGGAACATGACCATGGCCGAGATGCTGACTCCGTAAGATTAGCGCTTGAATCCAATGACAGAGCCATTGGCGAAATATTAGAAGCCGTACAAAAAAGCAAAGAACAGAATAATACCACAATCATCGTCACGGGCGATCATGGCTTTGCTACTATTAGTCAAATCATGCGGCCCAATATGCTGATCAGAGGCCTACCCGCCCGTTTTATCGCTTCGGGTGGCTCCGCCTTTCTGTATCCCGCGCGACTATCGAACGGAAACACTATGACCTCCCGTCTGGCAATCATCAAAGCAGTCACCGACAGTTTAAATGCTTTATCTATAGACAAGCGCAAGCTATTCCGCATTATTGACCGAAAAGAACTGGATAAAATGGGCGCAGACAGTAATGCAATCATGGCTCTAACCGCTATACCCGGCCTGGTTTTCAGCGGAGCCAGCAAGGCTGCACAGATCACTAATCATGGCGTTGGAACACTGATCCAGAACAGCCCGTTGGATGGCGTATTCATTCCAACCCACGGCGGTCACCATGGATATGATCCAAACCTTGCCGAAATGCATACCGGCTTTATCGCAGCAGGAGCGGGCATTATCAACGGTGGACGAATTCAACAAATGGAATTGGTCAACATTAGTCCACTGATAGCACAACTACTAGGAATCCAATTTCAAACACCAGATGGAAAAGTACCTGATGGGATTTTAAAAAAATAAAGATGAGAAAATTACAAAATCACAATACCGAACTAGCCAAACAGCTCAATAAGTGGATAGTAAAGAATAGGAAAAAACTTGCAACATTTGGCCTTGCCCTTTTGGTACCCGCGACCCTGTTCGGCCAGGTCCATTTTGAGCAGAATCTGACTTGGCAGCAGATCAAAGAAAAAGCGAAAAAGGAAAACAAATATATTTTCGTGGATTGCTACGCCACCTGGTGCGGACCCTGTAAACAAATGGATCAGGAGGTGTACCCAAACGTCGCTTTGGGCGAAATCCTTAATCCCCTGTTCATTTCTGTCAAATTGCAAATCGACACCAGCAAAAAGGATGACGAACAGGTTAAAGCATGGTATCCTGATGCGCACCAGCTTTCTAATGAATACCACGTCAACACCTTGCCCACTTTCCTGTTTTTTTCGTCGGATGGCACCCTTGTGCGTAAAGCCAACTCTTTCAGGCCTACTATTCACTTCCTGAAACTGGCGCTAAACGCCACTGACCAAGATAAACAGGAATATGCTTTGTTGGCTAAATACAAAGAGGGCAAATTACCAGATTCAGCGGTCCCTGCATTGATCAAGCTACTGGAAGGTGCTGGGGACAATCTATCTGCAAGTGAAGTCGCTCGGACTTATATTGATAATTATTTGCTCAAGTTGCCGGAAGAGCTGCTATTCAAAAGCGATAACATCAGCCTTATGGGAAAATATCTCAAAAGCTCAGATGACAAAACTTTTAAACTTTTCTATGACCATGCTGATCAAATTGATAAATCCATAGCCAGGGAGGGCTACGCTAAAGCTGTTATACAGGATATTATCATCAATGAAGAATTATTACCCAGGCTTTGGCGTGATAAAGCGCACAAAGAACCTGTAGCAACTATGCCTGATTGGCAAGGGTTACACGCAATAGTACAGGACAAGTACGGTAACGCATACGCGGATCTCTCGATAGATTTCGAGCGTATTGCTTATTATAGAAAAACCATGCAATGGACGGAACTTATCAATGCGGAAGTGGCGGCTATTGGAAAAGACTTTTTTGATGCTCAAGGCAGTATGATTTTTACGAAAATGGAACGGCTCAATGATTTAATTTATGATCATTTTTTTCTCCACTGCTATGACAAAGCGATTCTTGCAAAGGCACTTCTATGGGAAAAACAGATCGTTGACGCAAACCTGCAAGATTACGCGGATCTCGATACGTATGCCAATTTGCTCCATAAGACTGGGCATCGAAAAGAAGCTCTGATTTGGGAAGAAAAGGCAATAGTTCTTAAAACCGCAGAATTAGATGAAATCGCAAAGGCCCACAAATATTCCGATAGAAAAAAGAAAGAACTCGAGGATATGAAAAGCAACCTTCAAAAGATCAAAACCGGTAAGCCTACGTGGATTGATGTGGATAGTAAAAACTAAGAAAGAAAAATTTAAATCTTACTAATATATAATTCAACATGAAAAAGTTAAACAAAATCATTTTAGCCATAGGCATTATCTCCTGCCTATCCGCTTGCAAAAAAACAGAACAAAATGGCCCTGCAGCTTCCGGGGTGATTAATGTTACCAATGCGGTCATAGGCGGCTCAACCATCACCATGACTACCACTAACAGTATTATTAGCACCAACAACACAGTTGGCAATAATGCCTCTGCTTTTTTTCCGCTGATATCCAGTAATGTACCGATCAACCTGGGTGTTCCGGGCGTAGCGGCAACGTTGACGTCGGCTGCTATACCAGCTATTACTTATTATAGCCAAAATTTAACGGTAGACAACAGGTCCAATTATTCCTTATTCCTGACCGGAACCTCATCATCAGCCATTGACAATGTGCTGATCAAGGAAACCTATCCGCAGGCCTACGCCGACAGCGTATGCGGTGTCCGTTTTATCAACCTTTCGCCGGCCAGTAATCCGATTAGTGTGAATATCCTCGGCAGCCCAAATGGTTCAGAGGCAAGCAGCCTGTCTTATAAATCCTATGGTAATTTTAAACAATATCCGGCTAAGGCAGTGAACAAAACGATTCTGTTCGAAATTCGGGATGCAGCAACAGGTGTATTACTTTACCCAACCAATGGCAGCGGATATTCCATCAACGTGCCCTATTTCCACAATGTGACGCTGGCTTACCGCGGAACAGGCAGCGGTGTCGGAATTATTATTAATAAGGATTACTGAATATTAAGCCAATGAAGTCAAATAGCAAGACATTAACCGTGGATATAATTAGCAGCCTATTTATCCTTTTATTCATTTATGCCGCATCGAGTAAATTACTGGACTACCAGAAATTCAGTATACAATTAGGTAAATCGCCGCTACTGTCCCCCTTTTCGCATTGGGTAGTTTGGTTGGTGCCTTTAATGGAGATTGGGGTCAGTGGATTGCTATTGTTTAAACGTTTTCAGTATTTGGCACTTTATGCCTCATTCAGCCTCATGGTGATATTCTCAGCCTATATAATAACCATCTTGAACTTTAGCGAATATATCCCTTGTTCCTGTGGTGGCGTATTGGAAAAAATGAGTTGGATGCAACATTTCTGGTTCAATACTGGGTTTATAATATTAAGTGCTGGATCTGTTATAATATATCCGAATAAAAAGAAAACGACATTATTCGCCAAATAATAGGTGGAAGCCGAAAAACCTCATCAGAGTAGGCATAAATTTAAAACTACAAATTATGAAACTTCGAAAATTAATTTTGGGAAGTGCCTTTGTTTTAGCATTGACCGCATCTGTTGCATTTAAAAGCGCAAGAAAGGGACCCATTAATTCAACCTACCCTAATCAATTTGAGCAATGCAATTATGACGTTGTCGATGACGATTGCGCTATACCAAATACAGGGGCACGTTGCATGGGGTTAAGTACTGGACTTCCTCAATTTGACTATTGGACTGGATTACAATGTCATTATCCACTTTACCACGAATTTTAACCAAAACCCTGAATAGGAGCCAGTTTAAAGCGGCTCCTATTCAACTTAATTAATATGCGAAAGAAGAGATTAACCGCTTTACTTATTTGTTTTATCTGTAGTTGTTTGCTGATTACAGTGCTTTATTGGTTCTCGATGTGGCGAAACAACCATCCCAACGGCTTCCTGCGTAAATTACCTCCACATAAGATAGTTGGTACGGGCTTAATTAAGCTGGAACGGAAAGATTATTATTTAGCCGGAATCGATTCCCTTAATGTCTACTTAGGTAGATGGGCAAAACGCAATCAGCTGCTTCGGGTTAACTATCGCACTAAAGATACATCATCGCTTACGATATCCGGATTAGATACTGTAAGATATCACCAAGGAGTCTATGTCAATGTTGATAATCAAAACATTTACCTTTTCGACGGAATCAAACCTGCCGTTGCAAGCGGAAAGCTTACAAATGGCAAATTGACATCAATTGAGCAAAGGGTGCCTTATTTTACGACATCGCTTTCAATATCGCAAAATAGCTTTATTCTGAGCATATTAGCTAAAGGCGATCAAAATGAACTTGTTAAAGTTTTGACCGGTAAGGTAATGGCGAAGTATACCTTAGAACAACAAGGGGATGGTTTTTTTAGCACCGACGGGGCGCTGTTCAAAAGCTCTGATGGCAACCATTTGTTCTATAGTTTTTATTACCGTAACAGGTTTCTTTGCTTAGATACCAATTTACTAGTTGTCTACAAAGGTAAAACCATTGATACGGTGAACCATGCCAAGCTAACAATAGGAAAAATACGCTCACTAAATCAAACGACATTGGCAGAACCACCAAACTTTGTCAATGAGCAATGTGCTGCCAACAGCCAATATATTTTTATTCATTCCGCGCTAAAGGCAGATAACGAAACAAGTGCGGAAATGAAGATAGTTAACCCGATTGATGTTTATCGGATCAAAGATGGTCAGTACGTTTTTAGTATTTACATTGTCAATGTTAATCGTGAAAAGCTGAGGAATTTCATCGTTTATAGGCAGACCTTGATTGCGCTATATGATCATTATCTATATATCCATCAATTGAAATTTTAATGATAGATAATAGATGAAATTAATGAATACAAATATTGAAAGACAGTGTTTTCGAATGATTATTTCGGAAGAACTCACCATGTCATTCGAATTGGTAGAAATGATCCGGGGATGGGGATATGCGATACAAAAGATGACCCTGACCGCCCTTGGTGGCGGGAAGGCGATTTTGAAGGTTTTTATTGAAATGGATGAATCATTGTTGCCTGCTTTCCTGTCGGTGCTGAAGCAACACCCGCTGGTACAGGAACTGAAACACGAGAACGAGTTCGACCAGCTCAGAACAATGGTTAAAGCTTTTGATGAAGAATAAATATTGGTATATGGTTTTATTGATGACGATACTAACGCCATTCAAATCGCTCGGTCAGCTCCGCTTCCTAAAGCAGGCAGACTGGATCAGCGCGCGTGATACTTCGCTGGCCGTTCCTGTATTTGTACGCGAGCTCAAGATCAATAAACCCATTAGATCGGCGATGTTGACCATCACAGCCCATGGCTTGTACGAAGCCATTATCAACAGTATCAAAGTCGGCAACGCTTATTTCACACCGGGCTTTACCAGTTATGACCACCACCAGCAATACCAACAATACAACGTAACCAAATACGTTAAGCCAAGAAATAATAAGCTCAGCATAATGCTGGCAGGTGGTTGGTACAGTAACATATTCGGCAGCTTGATGAATAACAAGAACTACGGCTCCGCACCAGCTTTATTACTCAGTTTACACCTAATTTTCTCGGATGGCACCAAACAAACCATCTATTCTGATGAGGAATGGCAAGTAGGAAAAGGTGCAATTCAGTCAACCGGCTTTTATGAAGGGGAAACACAAGATACCAGAGTGACTATATATGATTTAAAACCTGTCCAGGTTTTAAATCTGAAGACGGTTGAACTTATTTCAACCACTGCACCGCCTGTTACCGCCCAGGAAACCTTCCGCCCCAAACGCATCTGGCAAACTGCCAAAGACACCTTTATCGTCGATTTCGGGCAAAATTTAGCAGGCTTTGTTAAACTGAAACTTAAGGGAAAATCAGGTGATAGCATAAAGATACAACATGCCGAATTGCTGGATGAAAAAGGAAAGTTTTGGACGGGAAACCTGCGGGAAGCGAAAGCGACAGATACCTATGTGCTTAACGGGAGAACTCAAACTTTGCAGCCGCATTTTACCTACCATGGCTTCCGCTACGCAAAAATAAGTGGCATAGCGCCGACAAAAATTAACTGCACCGCAGTAGCCGTATACAGCAAGCTGAAACACACCGGGACATTTAGTTGCTCGAACCCGCTCAATAACCAATTGCAACATAACATCGTTTGGAGCATGAACAGCAATTTTGTGGATATACCCACAGATTGCCCACAACGCAGCGAACGATTGGGCTGGACCGGTGATGCACAGATCTTTTTCAGGACAGCAGCTTTTAACAAGGACGTGCTAAAATTCTATCAGAAATACCTGGCCGATCTCAAAGCCGACCAGGGTGTGAACGGAGGGTTACCCAATATCATACCGGACGTTTACCACCATCGCGATACCATTAAAGGCGGCGTTGCCGGTTGGGGGGATGCGTCAACCATTATTCCCTGGACGCTTTACGAAGTCTACGGGAATAAGCAAGTCCTGATAAATCAATACACCAGCATGAAGGCCTGGGTGGAGTACGTTAACCAAAAAGCAGGGAAAACCCACCTGTGGAAATCAAACGGGTACGGCGATTGGTACGCGCCGGGCGATTCGACTAGCATCCCGTTTATTGATCAATGTTTTTTTACTCATTCAGCGGATCTGCTGTCCAAAACTGCAAAAGTTTTGAGTCGGGCAGATGATGAACAGCATTATCGGGCATTGTTGGATACGGTCAAAACAGCATTTTTAAAAACTTATGGCGACTTCAATAGCAAAGCGACATCGACCCAAACGGCGTATATCCTGGCTTTGCAATTTGACTTGATACCGGAAAACAGTCGCCAGCACATCGCTGACCTGCTGGCAGAAAAGATAAAAGCCAACAGAAATCATTTGGCTACCGGCTTTTTAGGCACGCCATATCTTTTGCCGGTACTAACCAGGTTCGGCTATACTGCCTTAGCTTATGAATTAATCAACCAAAAGACCTGTCCGTCCTGGCTTTACCCGGTTACCAGAGGCGCAACGACAATCTGGGAAAAATGGGACGCGATCAAATCGGACGGCACTTTGCAGGAATGTTCATTTAACCACTATGCCTATGGCGCAGTCGGGCAATGGTTGTATGAGACGATAGCCGGGATACAAGCAGGTTCGCCGGGATACAAGAAAATTCGAATCGCACCTCGACCTGGAGGCGGTTTAACCTGGGCTAAGGCAAGTTATCGCATCGCCTATGGAATGATTAAAACCGGCTGGCGGATTAAAAATGAAACCATTACTTATTCGATAACTATTCCGAAACAAGCTTCAGCAATAATTGATTTGCCAGGAATGCCGGTCAGAGCAGTCGGACCAGGTCATTACCATTTTAAAGGAAAAATAATAAATTGAAATATGAATAAACATTATCTGTTAACGATAAAAGCAGAGGACAGGCTGGGCCTGCTCCATTTGGTTTCCGGCATAATCGAGAGAAGATTGATCCGGATCAAAAGTTTAAGTTACGTACCTACCGATATACATGATATTATTTTGATCACCATTGAAGTGTCTGGTAACGAAAGTGACCTGACCCAACTGGCTTTTAAACTGGAAAATATTGTTGAAGTATTTTCTGTAGAAGTGTCGGCCTATAACGAAAAGGTATGCTTGCGTGCCGCTTATTACAAATTGGCCAAGACGCTTCTGGAAAATCCCAAGGCGATTGCCTTATCAAAATACGATGCAACCATTGTTAAGTTTTATCCGGATGCCCTACTCATTGCCAAATATGGAACGGATGCCAGCATTTTAAAGTTGTACAATGACTTGGAAGGGCCGCATCTGTTAGGCTTCAGCCAAACAGGGTTAATTACGGATTCCAATTTAATCGGTGAGGATGAGTCATCGGTCATTAACCGGCTGGCCGCCTAACGGCTAATTGGAAATATGGCCTGGAAAATGATCGATGATGCCGTACATGGTTTGCTTTTGCATCAATTAACTCTACTGCCCAATGTATCAGGGCATGCCGAACTGGACTTGGGCCTGCGTGAATTGTATGCACGTCATCACGACTTGCATATCGAACAGGAAAAAGTACTGCGGGAATATAATCGCAAAGCACGACAAGTGCGTAAGCTCTTGCCGGAAGAATTTAAATAGATTAATAATGCTGAGCGAGTCAGTCTTTCAATATCAATTAATTTCGAGAATGACGGGGCTGTAATAATGCGGCCCCGTTTATGAAATATTAAAAATGAAATAAAAAGTGAGCAGTATGGATATGGAAAGTTGGGCAGACCTGGCGCTATCTGCCGGCCTTATATTTTTTATACTGCTACCATTATATATGGTAATACACATGATTTACAACCGGGTAAAGGGAAAGGATGAGTTGTATGGGCTTTTCCGGTTCAGAATAAAAAAGAGAAATAAATGATGTTTAAAGAAATTTCATCTACTGACCATGGATTGTTGCTTTACCGAATCGACTTTTTGCCCTTCGATGAAGCGCAGGAAATCAAAGCAGCGTTTTTAAGAGTTTGTGGTGATTATCTGGATCAGCTATTCAGTTTACAGAGATTATGCCGGGATTACGAGACGATAACTAATTGTATCCGTTCAAGAGTGCCGTTAAAAGACAGCGATCATCAGTTGGAATGTTTAATCAAAGATATTGCGGAGAGCCGCGAAAAGGAGCTTTTAGTAAGCAGTTTAAATAATAGTTAGTTAAAAAAGTGTAGAGGCTGGCCCCGATGCGGGGCCGCCTTTAATGAAAGATTGTAAAACATTGGAACATCCTTATACAATTGCCTTTCTTCTGATCGTGGCTTTTATCATATGGATTTGTATCAAAATAAATGAAGATGACGAACCTGAAACCTGAAAATACTCATTGTTCTTTATAAGGTCAGTTAATAGCAAGCGCCGCTGCCGGGAGCGGCAGGGCGCTTTGTAGAATTGCTAATTTTAAAGCAATGAACAAGATCGGCAAAATGTTAAAGGCGTACCGGCTGAAGCAGGATTTGAGCCTGGAGGAAGTTGCTTATATGTTGGATCTATCGGTTGAGGCCTATGGAGCAATGGAAACCGATGCGGCGGAGATGAGCTTGAAGCAATTACTAAAGTTGTGCAAATTTTATGAGATCAAACCGGAGGTGTTTTTAAAACCGGAAGCTACAGAGAGTGAGGAAATAAAAGAGAAAGAAGCAATAGCTGAACCGGTAGCTGATGTTAAAACGGATATGGTACCGGAAGCGGCTGTTGAGGAGCCGGACGATGAGGATGAATTTGAAGCTGACTTTCCAACCCGGTTTGACCTGGATAAGTCGAAGCGGAGTGTCAAGGCGAAACAAGTGATTGAAACCCTTAAAAAAGAAGGCAAGGAAGTTACCGATGAGCAGGCGGAAAAGGTATTGGATTTTTTGTATTTGCTGGCTCCGCTGGCACTTAATATAACGCTGCGGGAGGCGAAGTGGGAGCAAAAATTACAGCGTCATCCGAATGGGTTTGCCGTTGTTGGTAAAAAATATCCCTGCGGGCTTTGCGGCCAGGGCAGAGATGCGGATCAAATGTGGTATGACCGTTTCGGCCTGAAATGTATTGCTTGCCAACAGGCGCTGGAGAAAGGGATCATCCCCGGTGAGATTGTATCAGATGATACGCTGTTTTACTCGGAATATGACCTGAAGCATTATTTCCGGCTGGAGGGAAAGGCTTTAAGGGAATGGATCAAAAAGGGTTTGTTAAAGCCGCGGATCATTCCTAATGCAGATGGCAAGGGTAAGCATTACCGGGTGTTTTTGACCGGCGATCATGCGGGTTTTTTACCGCCCATAACCATGTTCCGGATCGGTGGCCTGGTTGAGGGCGAGGATGTGAACGGAAAGAAATTTATCCGGGGTTCGGAATGGTATGAGTATGTTGATCCATTTGAATATTTGAAAGATTATGGGATTATGGCCTATATGAAATATAAAGAGCTGTCTCAGCAAGAAGATAATGTTGAGGATAATAATAAGGGTGAACCAAAAGCGGAAGAATGAAAAAATAAAAAAAGAGATTTAAGAATATAGCTTTCGAAAGCTTCCCTCTAACATCAAACCGGCTAAGTTTAAAAAAGAAAAATTAAAGGTGGAAGCAAGTGTAAGCCCGCAAAAACGTGGGCATGACTTGCGCTACCTTTTTTTAGGCCTTAGCCGGACTGATGTTAAGAGAGCCTCCTGGTCATTGCCTGCGTTCCTGCGAAACATTTATGACTGATCTTATCCCCGGAGATCACCTAAATCAATTACCTATGGATAATGTATGGAATACCCAAATGCACTGGCTGACTGCGGTGCTGATCTTTATTGAATTCAATTTCTTTGTCGTCCAGCTCTACCACTTCCTGAACCGGCCTACTGATCGGCAGCGCTTGTGGTACCTGCTTTTATTGGGCTTGCTGATCAAATTCAATGTCTCCAATAGTTTGCTGCCCGATCCGTCCTTTAAGCTGGATATCCGGGTGCAGTATATGATCGCCTATGGTTTCGCTTACCTGACCGGGGCGTATTTTCCTTTCTATTTTTATAAGGCCTATGGGTTAAAGGAACTGCGGTTCCATGCGACCTGGGGCGTAACGCTATTTACCTTATTGCCCTACCTGATTTTTAATGTGTTGATCTATGCCCTAAACGGCAAACTGGTACCTGACCGGGAATTGGGGGTGTTAGTACCGGCGGCCTATGGTTTGGTGGTGTTGGGCTTGATGCTGCGCGCGATTTTTCGGAAGTTCCGATTGGGCGGAAATTCGCGGCAATTCCGTTGTGAAATCTTGGTTTGGCTGGCGGTCATTCCCTGGGAGGCGAGTTGTGTGTTCGCCTTTTATCCGGTAGCGCAATGGCTGCGGATCTTGTTAGCGAACCTCGGCTGGCTGGTAATCACGGTTTTACAGTTTGACAAGGGGATCAGGTCCAATCACCACCGTGACCGCAGGCTCCGGGAACTGACGCACGAAATTTCGGCAGAAGAATATGAGGCCAGGTGCCGGGAATTGCCGGTCAGCGAAAGGGAACTGGATGTAGTTTTGCTGTTCCGCGAGGAAATGACGGCTAAGGAAATGGCCGAACGATTGTTCATCTCCGAACTAACGGTGCGGACACATATCACCAATATCCTGCGAAAGACGGGCTATGCCAGTCGCCGCGACCTTTTGCGGTATATACTTACAGCTAAAAATTGATTTTACGAGGATCGTCGTAGGGTTTTTACACCGCCCCTCTTATTGTGGCAAGGCTTTTTTGCGTTCATTTTTGACTTTAATCTTTGGTTAAAAAATAGAATGATATGGATAAAAAGCTACCTATTCCCCTGCCGGAGTAAAAGTAAGAAGCCAGTCAACGGGCTACGGCAGGGTTAACCTGTAAATCTGTTTTTTATGAAGAATATCCGTGATTATTTTGAGCGGGAACTGTCGGTGCTGGATACGGAACTGCGTAAACTGCCGCAAAGTAAACAAACGCCGCTGGAGCATTTGCGCGAGGAGTTGTACCTGATCCGGGCCTGCCAACAAAGGGTGCAGGAGTTTTTTACGGCTTATGTGTTTAACGATGAAATCGAGGAGATCGATTACCACAAGTTCCGCTACCCGCAGCTTCGTGCGCTGCATATTTTCCGGGTAGAGGTCTATTTGATCCGCAAAGACCTGCCACCGCTGGGCAAGGCCGGCAAAAAGGCTTATTACGCTGAACAATTGCAATTATTGTTCGCCTATATCCGCCGCTATGAATTTCTTTATGGCTATTATAAACTCAAAGCCGACGACCTGGATACCCTGCTGTTTACCGACAAGGGTAACCGGCAAAGTTTATTGTTGCCGGTGCTGGCGGATGCAGAGTTGAGCCATACGACCGAGACAGGTTACCTGTTTGCCCGCTTTATGGCTTATGAAATGCTGTTCGGCTATATCGTGGGCCAATTGGAGAACCGTAAGCGGCCTTTTACCTGGACGGGTGAAACGGTTAACCTGATCGAGGTTTTGCATGGCATCCACCTGAACGGGCAAGTCAATGATGGGGAAGTCGGTATCGTGGAATGGTTCGCGGGTATGGGTGAGTTCTTCGGGGTAGAGTTGGGTATTCCTAAGAAAGGTTTTGATGGCCTGAAGAAACGCAAGAAGTTAAGCAAGACCCATTTCACCGACCGGATGCGCGACCGTTTGAATGAACGCATGGATGAGGAAGATGACTGGGAGCGTGAAAAACGGCTTAAAAATAAAGCCGGTTTTTGAAGGCGTTTGAGGGGTTTTCCGGGGAATCGTTACCACGTGGTCTTTTCCGGGCGGCCGGTTTGGAAATTTTGCTTTCGCAATCCCGGCGCAATGGGGCGCCGGGTGAAAGCAAAAGCTTATGGTGTTTAAATTATTGAGCTGGCAGCAATTTTTGATAGCTGCCCTGATCTTGAGCAGTATCTGGTACCTGGTGGTGCTGCCGCTGCTGTACCGAAGGCAATTAAAGGAGTGGCTGGAACACAAGGGTGGGAAACCGATGGTACCACCGCTCCGGCGCGATTGGGACGGGGAACAGGAGGATGACCCGGCCAACGAGGAAGACGAACTGATCGGTAAGCCGAAACTGCCCGAGGGTGTTTCCCGCTTGAGTATGGATATGTTCGGCTTCGCGCCGGATGTCTCTGAAGATGCCGACGATAGCCGCGAAGTACAGCAAGGTTTGGTGCCGGATGTGATCGAGGAACTGAAAAGCATTTTTCATGTACTCGAAAAAGAGCAGGGCAATAAAGATGATTTCATTTCCCTGTTCGGACTGGTCAAAGCGAAATACGCCGCCATCCGGGACACACCCAGCCAAAGGGCGCTGAATGAATATATCCGCGAAAACGCTCTTTTCCCTATTTCTGATGAAGAATTAACTCAACTCTGAAACTAACTGTGATCAATTAAAACATGAAAGCTATTAAAAAATATATCAATAACTGGATAAATGCCTACCGCGCGTTACCGGCTGAAAAGAAACGCATCGCATTCACCAAAACGCTGATGTTCCTGGCCGGCCTGCTGGCCATCAATTACTGTTTCGGGCAGGACGGCAACAGTGGCATTAACTCAGCGACCACCCAGGTCAAGGGCTATTTTGATGCGGGCTGTAACCTGATGTATGCCATCGGTGCGGTGGTCGGCATTATCGGCGCGATACGTGTGTTCAACAAATGGAACCAGGGCGAACCCGATACCAATAAAGTGGCGGCGGCCTGGTTCGGCTCTTGCGTGTTCCTGGTCGTGGTGGCTACGATCCTCAAATCATTCTTTGGATTATGAGTATTTACCAGATCAATAAAGGCGTATCAAAACCCATTGTCTTCCGCGGGCTGAAAGCGCAGTATATCGCTTACCTGGCGATTGGGCTGGTGGTGTTATTGGTCGGTTTCGCGGTGTTGTATATCTGCGGTTTATCCCTTTGGGTCATCCTGCCGCTAATACTGGGTCTGGGTACCGGTTTGTTTTTCTGCGTGTTCCGGCTTAGCCACCGGTTTGGTGAACACGGATTGTCCAAGCATTTTGCCAAAAAGCAATTGCCGGATTTCATCTCCTGCCGTTCCCGGAAACTATTTATCCATCTCAAAACTAAGCGCAGCTATCTCTTGAGTGCTGCTGAAAAAACACAATTAATTCACGAAAAAATGAAAGCCCTCCCTTCCGGGGAGGGTTTGGGAGGGGCCTATGGAAATAGCCATTGAAAAATTATTACCGCTCACCAAAGTTGAAAATGGGGCGATACTATCGGCGCATGGGGATATTACCGTTGCTTACGAAGTTACCTTGCCGGAAATATTTACCCTGTCCGACCGGGATTATGAAGCCTATCACCAGGCCTGGGTAAAAGCGATACGCTTATTGCCCGTGTGGTCTGTCTTTCATAAGCAGGATTGGTTTATGGAAAGCGGTTATGCGGCGGATTTTGAAAAGGCCGGAAAAGGCTTCCTGTCGCGGGCCAGCGAACGTTTCTTTAACGAACGGGAATGCCTGGAGCATCGCTGCTATATTTTCCTGACGCAAAAACCTAAAGACCGGAAATTAGGGTCGTCGGCTTACAGCAATATTTTACGGAAGAGTATTGTGCCGCAGCAAACGGTTAACCCGGTTTTATTTAAGGATTTCCTGGACAGTGCGGGCCAGTTTGAGCGGGTATTGTCGGATAGTGGTTATTTGAAGCTGGTACGCTTAACAGATGATGAATTAGCCGGTACACAAGAACAGGCCGGCGTTATCGAGCGTTACCTGATGCTGCGCGGTGTGGGTGAGCAGCCTTTGCTCCAGGATATTCATATTAAAGATGAGATCAGGGTCGGTAAGAACCATTGTGAACTATACACCCTTTCGGATGTGGAAGACCTGCCGCCGCTTTGCGGGAGTCGTATTAATTATGATAAATACAGTACCGACCGTACCAAATTTTCTATCGGCTTCGCTTCACCGCTGGGCAGTTTACTGCCGTGTAACCACATTTTGAACCAATATGTTTTTATCGAGGACGGGCAAAAAACAATTAAGCGCCTGGAAGCGAAAAAGCTACGCTTGCAGTCCTTATCCGGTTATAGCCGGGAAAATGCGATCAGTCGGGATGCGGTTAATGATTTTCTGAATGAGGCTATCGGTGAGCAGCGTTTACCCATTAAGGCACATTTCAATGTGCTTTGTTGGTCGGATGATCCGGTTTGTGTACGTAACCTGAAGAATTTAGTTGGTTCAGCAATGGCGCAAATGGATGCTACGGCCAAACAGGAAACCGATGGGGCCGCGCAAATTTGGTTTGCCGGGATGCCGGGCAACGAGGCCGACTTCCCGATGAATGATACGTTCGATACGTTTATCGAGCAGGCCGCTTGTTTCTTTAACCTGGAAAGTAATTATCGCGATAGTATCAGCCCGTTCGGGTTACGTTTAGGCGACAGGTTAACCGGCAAGCCGGTGCATGTGGATATTTCAGATGAGCCAATGAAATTGGGCTTTACCACCAACCGTAACAAGTTCATCTTAGGGCCGAGCGGTAGTGGCAAGTCATTTTTCACCAATCACCTGGTACGCTCTTACTATGAACAGAGTGCACATGTGGTCTTGGTCGATGTAGGCCATAGTTATAAAGGTTTGTGTGATTTGGTGGGTGGCTATTATTTCACTTATTCGGAAAGCGATCCGATCAAATTCAACCCGTTTTATTTAACCGAGGGTGATGTACTGGATACGGAGAAAAAGGAAAGTATCAAAACGCTGTTATTGGCGCTTTGGAAAAAGGATGATGAAAATTTCCGCAGGTCGGAGTATGTAGCCTTATCTAACGCGCTAACCGGCTACTTTGAGCATTTGGCCAGGCACCCCGATATTTTCCCGTGTTTTAATACTTTCTATGAGTATCTGATGGAGGTGTACCTGCAAGTGCTGGAAGATGGTAAGGTGAAAGAGAAAGATTTTGATGTGGCGAATTTCCTGTATGTGCTTAATCCTTATTACCGGGGCGGCGAGTTCGATTACCTGTTGAACGCGACAGAGAACCTGGATCTGCTGCATGAGCGCCTGATTGTTTTTGAAATTGATGCCGTAAAAGACCACCCGATCCTGTTCCCGGTGGTGACACTGATCCTGATGGAGATGTTTATCAGCAAGATGCGTAAGCTGAAAGGTGTCAGAAAACTGATACTGATCGAAGAATGCTGGAAAGCCATCGCCAAAGAGGGCATGGCGGAGTACCTGCGCTATTTGTTTAAAACCGTCCGTAAGTTTTTCGGCGAGGCTATTGTGGTCACGCAGGAGGTGGAAGATATCATTTCTTCCCCTATCGTAAAACAGGCCATCATCAATAACAGCGATTGCAAGATATTGCTGGACCAATCGAAATACCAGAACAAGTTTGACGCGATACAGGAATTATTGGGACTAACCGATAAGGAAAAGGCGCAGATACTTTCGATGAACCGGGCCAATGACCCCAAACGCAAATACAAAGAGGTATTCATTTCATTGGGCGGCCAGTACTCTAAAGTTTACCGTACGGAGGTCAGCACGAGCGAGTATCTCGCTTACACGACCGAGGAAAGCGAAAAAGTTAAGGTTCAGCAATACGCGAAGAAATACGGCAGTATGCAGAAAGGGATCGCCATGCTGGCCCAGGAGTTAAACACTAAAAACAATTAATTATGAAAAGTATATTCAAGTTTCTCATGCTGGGCAGCATAGCCTGCCTGGCCGCCTGCCAAAGCAACCGGGGCGGCGCGGGCGGTGACTTTATACCGGGGACTTATGTCAACCAGGCGCAAAGCGAGTTCAGCGTAGCCAACGATACGCTAGTGATCAGCAAAGCGGCCAGTACGGATTATATCTACCTGATCACGCGCAAGACCGGTTACCGGCGCATCGGCGAAGGCAAGTTGTACCCGCTTAAACACGAGGTCAAACACCTGACGGCTAACTGGGACCCCGTGAAGCAGGTTTTGCAATTGCTTCAAAACGAAACGGCGATCATCTTCCAGCCGGAACAGCATAAGCTTTATATCGGCAGCAATGCTTACTGGAAGCTGAACGATTAATTAACAGAATTATTCATTTACAACCATTGCTATACCGCATCAAAGCGGTGTAAAAGGAGAACTATGGTGTCTAAAATATTAAAACTTATGAAAACCTATATGGTCATCCTGCCGCTATCGTCGGCTACCATACTGGTAAGCCTGCCCAAAGGCGCTGATGCGCAGTTTGTGGTCGGTTCGGTGATCTCATCGACCGTAGGCCGGGTAATCCGGGCCATTGACCTGGAGGTGCAGCGGCTGCAAAACCAAACGATCTGGCTGCAAAACGCGCAAAAGACGCTGGAGAACCAGCTATCCAAACTGAAGCTTACCGAGATATCGGATTGGTCGCAAAAGCAAAAAGACCTGTATTCCGGCTATTATAAAGAATTGGAAACGGTCAAATCCATTATCGCTTATTACGGGCGTATTAAGGATATGACGGAAAAGCAGGCTTCATTGCTCAGCCAGTATAACCATGCCTGGGCGCTGCTAAAATCAGATAAGCATTTTTCGGTGGCTGAACTGGAATACATGCAAAAGGTCTATTCGGGTATTTTACAGGAAAGCGTAAAGAACCTCGACGAAATATTGGTGGTCGTCAATTCCTTTAAAACGCAAATGACCGATGCGAAAAGGTTAGAGCTAATTGATAAAGCCGCCGACCGGGTAGATACCAATTGCAGCGACCTCAAAGAGTTCAATAACCAGAATTACACGCTCAGTATTCAGCGGGCCAAAAGCGAAAACGAAGTAGAAACCTTAAAACGCTATTATGGAATTAATTAAGCTGTATAAACCGTTGTGCTGCTTTTTGCTTTGCGCTTTTAGCTTTCAGCTTACCGAGGCGCAAACTTTTGCGGAATGGTTTTCACAAAAGAAAACGCAGATCAAATACCTCACACAGCAAATTGCAGCACTGGAGCAGTATGGCAGCTATGTGAAACAAGGTTATCAGATCACGCAAGGGGGTTGGAACGGTATTGGCAATTGGGTTAAAGGTGAGTTTGATCTGCATTCGGCTTATTACAGCTCGCTAAAGCAGGTTAACCCGGCTATTAAGAATGACCCGAAAGCTGATAGCATTATCACTTATGCACAACTTATTCCACAGGAATTTGACCAACTGGCCGGCTTAGCCGGTTTGAATGGAGATACCCGCAGCTATATCGGCAGGGTAAAAACGACGGTACTTACAGAAACCGACAAAGACATTGCAGAATTGCAAATGGTAATGACCGATGGTAAAGCGCAGCTAACAGATGACGAGCGGATCAAGCGGCTGGACGCTATTTATGAACGTGTAAAAGACAAGTTGGTATTCAGCGGTTCATTCTGCAATGATGTGCGAATGCTCATCGTTCAGCGCAACCAAGAACTACAAGACATTCAAACATTAGGGAGGTATTATGAAATTAATTAAGTTCTTTAATCACTCCCCCTTTAGGGGGCTGGGGGGCTTTTGCTTTCTGCTTTGTGCATTTAGCTTTCATCCTGCCAGAGCCCAAATCTCTACCGGGCAGGATATGCAACAATTGCTGTATGATATTGAAAAGCTAACGCAGTTCAAATCCATCCTTTCGGATATGCAGCAGGGCTACAACATTTTGACACAGGGTTATGAGCAGGTAAAAAGCTTGTCGCAAGGCAATTTTAACCTACACTCCGTTTTCCTGGATGGCCTGATGCAGGTCAACCCGGAAGTAGCCAAGTATGCGCGGGTGGCTGATATTATCGCGGATGAGGCCAGCATTTTGTCGGAATATAAAAAGGCTTATCGCCGCTTTCAGGCCGGCGATGGTTTTAATGCGGATGAACTGGATTACCTGGCGCGGGTCTATGCACAGTTGACTAAAGCAGCCCTGAATGATGTAAACGAGTTGGCCAATATCATTACCGCGTCCAAATTAAGGATGAGCGATGATGAACGGCTTTCGGCCATCGACCGCATTTATGCGCGGAGCAGTGATAAATTAAGTTTCCTGCGGGACTTTAACCGGCGCACCAGCATGCTGCTTTTGCAAAGGCAGCAGGAACAAAACGAGGTCAATAACTTAAAATCCCTTTACCCATGAAAAAGAGCATTTATTTGAGCGGAGCAACAATGCTACTGCTACTATTTACGGCCACTCAAAGTAATGCCCAGGATATTACTTCCAGCCTGAAAGGGATGCAGCCCGTATTAAATAAGGTGTACGACCAGATGATACCGATGTGCAGCCAACTTATTGATGCAGGTCGGGGTATCGCCGGTTTTGCGGCATTGTGGTATATCGCTTCCCGGGTTTGGAAACAGATCGCGCGGGCCGAAGCCATCGACTTTTATCCGCTGTTAAGGCCATTCGCTTTGGGGATGGCGATATTAATGTTCCCGTCGGTTATCTCGTTGATGAACGGGATCATGCAGCCGATCGTTTCGGCGACGGATGCCATGGTGAGCAATTCGGATAACAGTATCGCTTTATTGCTGAAGCAAAAGGAAGATGCCATTAAGCACAGTTCCAGTTATGAAATGTATGTGGGGGATGATGGCAATGGCGACCGCAGTAAGTGGTATAAGTACACCCATCCCGATGATCCGAATGATCAAAACGAGGGCACATTTTCCGGTTTGGGCAATGATGTGAAGTTTTGGATGGATAAAATGCAGTATAATTTCAAGAACAATATCAAGCAATGGCTAAGCGAGATCTTGCAGGTATTGTACGCGGCGGCTATCCTTTGTATCAATGTGATCCGCACGTTTTACCTCATCGTACTGGCGATACTTGGCCCGCTCGTATTCGGCTTTGCAGTATTTGATGGCTTGCAGCATACGCTGACGCAGTGGATCGCGCGGTATATCAATATTTTCTTATGGTTACCTATCGCTAACATCTTCGGCTCGATCATCGGGCAGGTACAGCAGGAAATGATCAAACTGGATATATCTCAGATCAATAGTTCGGGCGATACTTTCTTTAGCCAGACAGATTTAGCTTACCTGATCTTTCTCTGCATTGGCATTGTCGGTTATTTCTCGGTGCCCAGCGTGGCCAATTATGTGATCCATGCGCACGGCGGTAATGGTTTGCTCAACAATGTAACCCGTATTACGCAAAGCGTGACCAATACCACCATTTCGGCGGCGACTTCGGGTGCCGCAATGGTTGGTGAACGCGCTGAGCAAGCCCGCAGCAATATCCTGAATGCACCGGCGGGTTTTATGGCGGGCTACCGGGGTACAGGTAATCAACATCAAAAAAATAAACTGGAGGGCAAATAATGTTTCAGCATTTCAAAAATATAGACAGTGCTTTTAAGCACATTAAACTGTTCAGCTACCTGCTCATTATGGCTTGTGTAGGGATCAGCTGCTTTGCGGTCTACCAAAGCTACCGCAACAGTGCCGATTTCCGCAGCCATATTTATGTACTGGCCAACGGCAAGGCTTTGGAAGCTATAGCACAGGACAGGCGGGATAACATTCCGGTGGAGCTGCGCGACCATATCAAAGTTTTTCACGAGGCATTTTTTAACCTCGATCCTGATGAAAAGCAGGTACAGGCGACGATCAGCAAGGCGCTTTATTTAGCGGACGGCAGCGCGAAGACAGCTTATGATAATTTACGGGAGGCCGGTTATTATAATAATCTGGTATCGGGCAATATCAGCCAGCAGGTGACCGTAGACAGCATCCAGCTGGATATGAACAGCTATCCTTATGGCTTTACCTGCTTTGCAACGGAAAAGCTGGTGCGCAGCACCTCGACCACCACGCGCAGTCTGGTCACGCAGGGCTTTGCCCGCAATGTATCGCGCAGCGATAATAACCCGCACGGCTTTCTGATCGAGCGATGGGAAACCATTAAGAACCAGGATGAACAGGTTAAAAGCAATCAGCCATGAAGCTATTTAGAAAAAGAGATAAAAATAGCGGGCAACCGGCAGTTTGGCTGCTTGGCCTGCGTTCGGTAATTGAGCAACGGCAACGAAAAGTCGCAGGCTATTTGTGCCGCCGGACGCAATACTGGAACCGGGGTTCCTGGCTCCTTGCATTAGGATTATTTATCCTGCTGTTCGGCGGTTGTTGCCTGCTTTTGTGCATCAAAGCATTTATTCACTTCTAATAATTAAAAACATTTATGACAACACCAGAAAAAAGAAAATTAATCATGCTGCTGGTCATGCCGGTATTCGTGGTAATGTTTTCCGCATTGGGCTTTTACGCCCTCGGCGGCGGGCAGGGTGCGGATGCGGCGGACATGGCGGCACGGAATCCCGGTATCAACACGGATTTGCCGGGCGCAAAATTGCAAAAGGACGGCGCGACGGATAAGTGGAGCCTGTATGACCGGGCGCAGCGGGACAGCGCGGCGGCAAAATCGCATTCGGCGGCGGGGGCATTTGCCGCATTAGGTTGGGACACGGCTAAATTCAGTAAGCCGGCCAATTCGGCGGAGGCCAACGAGGTTAAAATTCAGCAACGTTTGGCGGCCATTAACCAACAGATCAGCCAGCCGCCAAAAACTGTCAGGCCGATTACTGCTGTAGGCGACAATGACCAGGGCGAACAATTGAAGCAACTGGAAAAATTGCTGAAGCAGAAACAAAGCGAGGTAAATGAACCTGATCCGCAAATGTCACAGCTAAGTTCCATGCTGGATAAGATCAAGGAAATTCAAAATCCGGGCCTGGTGCAGGAAAAATTGAAGACCGCCGCTGCACTGCAAAAACCCGATAGCGCTTTTAAAGCGATACCCGCCACGATTGACGGCAATCAAAAAGTAGCGCCTGGTGGCGTGGTTAAGCTGGTTTTGAGCGATACCGTGCGGATTAATGGTATGCTGCTGCAAAAAGGCCAATCCTTGTCGGGTTTATGTTCGGTGACCAATCAGCGACTGCTACTGGATATCCGGAATGTGCGTTTAGGTACTTCCATTATCCCGGTCAATCTCACCGTGTTTTCGCTGGATGGCATGGCGGGTATTGCGGCGCCTGAGGCGGAACTCGGCGAGGCAGCCGGGCAGGGCGCGAACGGGGCGCTGGAAAGTATGCAGTTCCTGTCGGCGGACTACTCGCTCGGCACCCAGGCGGCGACGGCGGGCATCTCGGCGGCGAAAAGTCTCCTGGGTAAGAAAGTGCGCAAGATCCGGGTGAAGCTGCACGGCGGCCAAACGGTGCTGTTAAGGCTCAATAAATCGTAGCCATGCAACTGGCAACAAGCTATGCCGGGGAAATTGTAGGGATGCTGGAAGATGCGCAGGATGTGGGTTTGAATTATGCGGTATTTCCGCTACGGCCGGCTGATGTTGAACTGAAGCCGCAGCATTTCGTCTTTTTTGAGCGATTGGGCGAAGCACAACAATACCTGGAATCCAAGGCTCCCTATTATGAACCACCGGGGCCGGGGCTGGATTACGAGATCCATCTCCGGCATGTGGAACAACTACTTACAGCAATTAAAAAAGATAATCCATTAAAAATCGAAAAGGAAATGAATTACAACAATCTCGAAAATTTAAAAGAGGAGCTTTCCAAACTGGGTTTTGGAAAGAAGGTCGCGGAAGACATGCAAAAGCAAATGGAAAAAGGCGTGAGCGGGTTTACTTTGAACGAGCGCGTCATGGGTAATAAAGGGCAGGTTGACCTGACCCTGCATTTCAAGCAATCGGGCCAGTCCGAGAATTATTATTTGAACAAGTATGATGTGCGGCTGCTGAACGGGAAACCTTTGGGCGAAGGTGAGAAATTTATGGTGGTCAACCCGGAAACCAAACAGGATGGGAAACCATTGGTGCGATCCTTTGACCTGGCTACGGATGCCATCAATTTCTTCAAGGCGCAGCATGGCGACGCGGTACTGGCTTCGGGTAAAGATTGGGCCAATAAGACCGAACTGGCCAAAATGGAAAAAGATAATGTGAATTACATCCATAAGGATTTCCAGCGTACCTACAGTAACCCGGACATCAGCCAGACGGTGTTTGTAGAACGCGGGAAGGGCTTTACCGCCGAGCAATCGGTCAACCTGATCCAGGGGCGTGCAGTTTATCGCGATGACCTGTTGAAGTTGGGCGGTGAGCCTTACAAAGCCTGGGTGAAACTGGATATGGACAGCCAGAAAGACCGCTACCATAATTTCCAGACGCTGCAATACCACGTGCCAACCTACGGGTTTTTGTTGAAAGATACACTGGATAAATTCCAGATCAAAGAAATGGTCGATGAGAAAAAAGCTGAAAAGCTGGTACAAGAACTCGAAAAAGGCAACCGCCCACTGGTGACGGTGTTAAAAGGCGATAAAGAGGAAAAGCTGTTTATGGAAACCTCGCCGCGTTACAGCCAACTGAATTTCTTTCGCGAGGACGGCAAACCGGAAAAACGGGAGCAATTCCTGAAAGAGCCTTTACAGGAACAGAAACTGGAACTAAACAAAGGCAAAGGCCAGGCCAAAGAGCAGGAACAGGGCATGGCCGTTTAAACAGCTGGTTTAGTCTGCCTTTAGGATAAAATAATTAATTCATATATTCATTTAAAACTTAAAAAACATGGAACAGATCGCAAAATTGAAAGACTTGATCGCATCAGCAGAAATCGATGCGGAAAAATTCAACAAAGGAAACAGCGCGGCCGGCACCAGGCTCCGCAACACCATGCAGCAGCTAAAAGCCACCGCGCAGGAAGTACGCACCGCCGTTACCGAAAAAAAGAACGCCGCAAAATAATCAATTAATTAACGCTTAATAAATTTGCGGGAGGCCCTGTCAGTTTACTGGCAGGGCCTTTTATATCCTTGGAGAAAGCTCGTCAAACGCGCTCATTAAGCCCAAAGCGATCTTGCGCTTAAAGTAGTACGTTATATAAATTTTGAAGTTTTTTAAAAAGAAATTCCAAAAAAACCAATGCTCACTGGTATCTGTCAAACGCCCACAATCACGGATCTCCCTAAGTAGCGTTAGGAAATCATTTTCAAAGGCCTCTACTGTAGATAAATTTTTTATATACCTCGCCGAGATGCCAGACAATCTTTTCATATAATATCGGATAGCCCTTTTCCTGATGGTCAAAACCAATTTATCTCTGTTCAAACGTATCTTTTCAATGGTTTTATCCGCTTTGCGATAGTTTAACGTATTTGGTGCATCTTTAGGTTTAAACTGACCGATATTGTCAATTACAAAATAATTAAAAGGATCATAACCCTGAATCTCCGGGTTTAGCAGCAAAGGGACTTCGGTAACTGTAAGAGTATTGCTGTTTAACAGATTGTGGCTTTCGTCAATCGCGCCGTTCAACATCATCGGGGTGCTTACTCTGCCTGCGCCGTCAACGGGAAAATGATTGCCCTTGGTGGCCGTTTTATTGCAGTCATGGCAGGACGGCATCAAATTGCTCCATTCATAACAAAGCCAGTAGTAACCCGGATGGCCGGGCAAACCGGTTACTCTTTTTTTGGGACGATAATGTTCTACTTCCGGCTCGGGTTCAAAACATTCACAATAGGCGCATTTATTTCTATAAATAGCTTTTAATTTGTTTACAACTACTGCATTGCCATAAACAGTCTGCTGGATATTATCTTTATGAGCCAGATTAGTGGTGTCAATTACTGCCGCTATATTATTGGGAGAAAGAGACGCAGGCGGTCGGTTGAAATTCTTGTTTACCGCTCTCATAGGTCAAAATACTTTCGTTTGAGATTAGATTCTTTCGCGGCAAGCTGATCCAGCTTCTTATCTAGGAGTGCAAAGAACTCGGTGTCATTGAGGTTGTCATCCACATTGACATTTTCCGGCTCAACTCCGGCGGTTGCCAGGCTGTCCATCCCGAAAATAGGTGAGGTAAGGATCGTGTTCGGCAAGAGATTTTTCACATCGATGTGGTTCAATGCTTTTACATTTACACCCGCCACCATGTCCCTAGATAGATGATAGATCGCGGCCCGCTCGGTGGTGCCCAGCAGCGGGATCGGGCTGTGGGTACTCACAATAAACTGGATATGGGGAAACTTATCGGCTAGTATGCCCGGCAGCGCTTTCTGCCATTTCGGATGCAAGTGAACATCGATCTCGTCGATCAGGACGATCCCTTTTAATTCAGAAGGGTCAATGAGTTCCGGCTGTTGCTGAAATAAACGCACCATCATGTCCCCCAGGAATGCGATCAAGCTGCGAATGCCCGAAGACAGGCGCTCGAAGCTTACGCCACCCACCTGCTTTTGGCCCGTCAGGCTTTCTTCATAATACAGGATCTCTTTGTGACTGGTATCCGGAAATTTAACTTCGCGAATATCATACACGTTGGGAATTATGTCAATGAGCAGCTGCTTGATGTTTTCGTAACGCGCACTTAAAAGGTCGGTTGTTAAGAATTTATCTTTACCTGTATTTAATTCATCTTCGATCCAGCGGTTGAAGTCGAGCAACAGACCGTCCGGGTGGAAAATGCTCCAAAGCGCCTGGGTACGGTCCAAACCGGATTCATTCAGTAGCAAGCGCTGTCGCCGGTTGTTAACCAGGAGCCTGGACGGCCCGTAAGCGGCAAAAGGTATTGACCTTAATCTTTTTGATATTGGTTTATCGTCGGTAATTTTTACCGTTTTTGGGGTGCCGTAAGTAAATATTTTTGCTTCCGTGATCCAGAGGCCTCCATCTGAATCTGCGATATTTTCATCATAAAAACGGTTCCCCAATAAAACCGCTAAAGCTTTTAACAAACTGGATTTCCCGCAACCATTGTCGCCGACCAGGAAAACGAACTGACTGTTCACCGGGATCCTGATTGCGCCCGAATGAAACAGCGGCTGCATCCGGTCGATCTTAAAGTTGATCAGTGCAAAATCAAGATAATGCGCCGGCGGGTCTTTTCGATAGTATTGTACGTTATTGTACCAATGCTGGAAACTGGATGCGGGGATAAACCCCGGCGCGTTGGAGCTGTCTTCAAATTTATAGCCGGGGGCATAAGTTTCGATCACCTCATCAATAAGCTTTTTATCACCGCTGATGAATGCTGCTAGTGCCTGCAGGTAATCATAGCCCTCATATTCTTTCGACCACCGGTCGGTTCCATCGGGTGCCAAGCCTAGTTTTTTGATTAGGTGCTGCTCAAAAAATTCGGTTTTTGCGATGCTATCCTTACTGGTCAGGCTCAGGAAAGTACGCCCGCTGGCGATCACCCGGAAAAGGATATTGGGTGTTTTGTTCTTCCAGTCCATCCCGCTCCAAAAAGACAGAATAACGTTCGAATCATTGCCATAGAACCATAAGCGCTGATCCAGGCGCTTTTTCATATTGGAGCGGCGGAATGTGTAGTAGAACTCCTGTTTTTGAGCCAGCTGTTCCTGCCGGATGTTTTCCAGGTATTGATAGATGTTTTCGCTGATCTCGGCGATAGTGGCCATATTGTGATAAAATTAACGCAAGGTTTTACGAAGATAGAAAATTCGGTTGCAAGTTAATTGCCGTGAACTATTTTCTAAGGTTTAGCTAATTTAGCGCTGATGAAATTTGATTTTGAAAGTGATGTAGCAGATGAACTATACAACGGTTTTGACAATTTTAATGTCAAACTTCCCCGGCGTGAAAAGGTGCAGGAACATTTGCTGGACTATCTGTCAATCAGTAAAAAACTGATCTTTCCGAAGCAGAGAGATGTATTTTTTAACCCGGAATTTTTAAAGCGGCTACCTGAACATCCAAAAGCTGGGGTTATCAAGCATTTAGCACATCTTTTTAAGACAGGGAAAGATGTAAATTCATTTCAAAATAAGCGCTTGTTTCAATCCAAATTTCACGATCATTTGGTTTACGAGTGGAGTATTTACCATTTTCATTTATCGATCGAACAAGAATTAAAGAGCTATTTTAGAAAACAAGTTAAGCAGTTGGTCTTTGCTTTGGTGACGAATAGCCAGGTTATCTTTTTGGATGATGACAGCCATGCCAGAGGCACCTTTGGCGATGTGAAATGGCTCGAAATTTTACACGACCATTTTCCTGAAGTTATTGCGCCATATAAATCAAATACCTATGTTGCTGTGTACCCTGATTTTAATGGCATGGAGCGGCAGCAAGCTTGGGATGCCGGTTTGCTATTGGGGTCAACACAAGTCAGGGATGCGATATATCATAGCCCTGGTATCGGCAGAGCAACATCTGGGCATAGCGTTTTAGTCACTAACCAGGTAATGGATATAATGCGGTGGCTTTCTCAGGTAAAAAGCCAATTTACTAACTACTATGATGCTATTTGCAAAGTTTTAAATTTTGATCCAGCAACTGCAAAATTTAAGCTAAGATTTGGTCCCCAAACATTTGAAATTGTCGAGATGGAATCAAAAACTACGATACTTACATGCTACCAACTCGTCGATGAAAGCCTTTTAAATACTCCGACTGAAGGCGCTGTTTGAACATAATCTAAGTCAAGAGTTCAAACTTTCCAATAAAGCAACCCTTCAAACAGCCTATAAATGGTTGAGTTTATTCTTGACATCAACGTCACTGGTTCTATGAACCGATAGTCGAAAACTTCTAATTTTTCCGGATCAGCTACTGGCAACCACTAAGGCCAGCCGTTCCAGCCGCGTCCTTCGTCCGCCGCTTCACGGCTTTTGGGCAACATGGCCTCGTTCCTCGCCATATTGCCTGGTGCTGTTTATTACGATTTCATAAGCCCTTTCAACTTCCCCAATTTTTCCCCGATGGCTTTTTCGCAAGCAAATTTCTGAACGGCGGGACAGAATGCCAAGACCGGGGCCCTGCGGGTTTGCTGGAAAAAAATCTTCCCTGCCGCTACGCGGCGAGGTATTTTTTTCCGCAAAGTCTTGTCCTTCAGCCCGCCGTGTTCAGGTGAGGGTGCTTACAAAAAGCCAGCGAGGCGTATGCCGAGCGGTGTAACTGAAAAGCATAACGGATATGGACACACGGAACAAAAGAGCGCCACCGGGCAGACGGACTGCACAGACCGCCGACCCTCACAAGGATTTGAAATTGAATTGAGTAATAAACATTTAAAAAATTAACATCATGAAAACGACAGTAGTTGAAAGCAACAAAGGAAATAACAACAATAGTGTAACAACAGGTAAAGTGAACGGCTTGCCAGTAGGTAATGGCTTTACCGATAAAAAGGAAGAGCCGAAAAAAGAAGAGCCGAAACCCGAAGTACCGAAATCGGAAGAAACCAAACCGCAGGCACCCGCTGAACCTGCCAAAACTGAACCTGCAAAAGCCGAGCAGGCACAGCCACAGGCCGAGCCGAACAAGAAAGAACTGAAAGAAAGCTTTGCGGTACAGCAGGCAAAACGGTTGGAGAATACCGTAAAACTGGTGGAGCAATTGGGTAAGAAGATTGCCCAAAAGAATAAACTGCAAAATACCATCAGTAATTTGGACAGTTTCACCGTTACCCAAAACGATGAAAAAGACGATATGGCAAGCGACAGCCGTTTTGCCCGTTGTGAACTGGTGATATCCGATGATGACGGCAATGAGTTTGTAACTAAGAACCCTTTTATTATTGCCTACGTAGCGCAGGAGGTAAAACAATTGTGCATCGATAAACTGGCCGAGGTAGAAGCAAGTATCGTTATCCCTTTGTAAATAATGGCAATGGCCTGTGTATGCGTGTACACAGGCCATTTGGCTAAATGGTTGAACCATCTAAAAAGCTAAGACAATGTTAGAATTATTTATTGAATTAACCGACCAAATATTTTGGAAAGGTTACGCCGAACAACTGGCGCAGGATAACCCCGCCGTTTTTCAATTGGAACTGGCGGAATTTGTGAACTGCTATAATTCTTAAGCCTATGTATACCACAGTCATGGTACTGGTCAAATTGACCATACAAACCAAACACCTCCGGGCGGAAGATGCCTTAACCGAAATTTTGGAAAAGGCAAAATGCACCATCAGCGATACGCCCAAGGTGAAAATTCACGAAATCAAATTTATGGACTATAAACTCAAAAAATAAACATCATGGAAACACCAAATCAAAATATCATCAAGCCCAAAGTGTGGCAGATTTTAGGTAAAACGATTACCAAATGCAAAACCAGCGCAGAGGCAATACAGGAAGCGGGTTTGGATTTTACGGTATGGAAACAGCCCAACCTGCATGCCCTGCCGAGCGGCAACAATATTATTTCCGATAACAGTTATTTCACGTTCCGCACCGATACCGAAGCCATTTTGGGCGATAAGGTCGGTTGCGATTATGAGGTGGTGCAGAATGTCGATGCGTTCGGCTTTTTCGACAGTATTATTGAAAATTACGGTGGTCTGTACTATGAAAGTGCGGGAAGTTTAGGCTATGGGGCATTAACCTATATTACGGCCAAACTGCCCGAATATATCAAGGTGGGACGTTCCGACCTGATCGAGCAATATTTGTTCCTGACCTCAACCCATGACGGCACGGGCAGTATGACCATTGCTTTTACACCCGTACGCATATATTGCGCCAATACGTTAAACGCTGCTTTGCAGGATTGCAGCAATTGTATCAAGATACGGCACACCGCCAGCGCAGCCGAAAAACTAAAAAGCGCGCATAAACTGTTAGGCCTGACCAACCAGCTAAGCACCGAAATGGAAGCTATTTTTAACCGCTGGTCACGGGTGCGTATCAGCGACCCCGAACTCAAACGGCTGATACAACTGGCAATGGTGCCGAACAAGGAAACTTACGAGTTGCTGAAAACGGGTAAGGAAAGCGAATTAAGCAGCCAGTTCAACAACACGGTAAGTGCGGTTTTGGATTATTCGCTGACCAGCCCCAGCCAACAGGAAGCCACCACCAAAGGCACCTTATTTGGTTTTTACAACAGTGTAACGGGCTATTATCAAAATGTAAAAGGTTACCGGGATAACGAGGCCAAGTTCAAATCCATTATGGGCGGTACAGGTTTGCAGCGCAACCAAACCGCTTTTGAGTTGTGCAATGACTTCGCCAGGCACGGTAACGATGTGTTGAAACTGAATTAATAATAGCGGGGAGCAATCCCCGCTTTAAAATTGAAAAAATGAAAAATCCAATAACAGTAGCAATTATCGAGGTCAAGCCACACCCCAACGAAAGTGCAACCAATTTTGATATCCGAATTGAAAAATCAGAAGCGCAACGGTTGTTAGCACAATTCGGGTATGCACTGCCTTTTGACATCATGTGCAAAGAATACGGCGACGATAGCGAGTGGGTCGGCCTATCTCCCGAAGACCTCGACGAGAAAGGTTTGCTAAACGAAGAATACCAGACCTTTGAACTATGGTTTCCTAAAAACTGAAAATTATGAGCTTTATAATAATTGAAACGTTTGGTGGCGCAGAATATGCAATCATCGTTACAGACCAAGACGGCAACAATCTTGTATTTGACAATCGAGAGGATGCCGAAGCCGAGGCAGCCGACTGCCAAAATGTGGTGATAGTCGAAATATAAAACCCATCTTACCCCCCCGCAAGCCGCCCAACCCCGGGCGGCCCCTTGCGGGGCGTAAAGTGTCCTGTAACTCCCTTAATGTGATTTATTTAAGTTGCTTACTATCCTATCCATTTATAACACTGTAAATTATTAGTTTAATCATAAAATCCTACGTCTATGATAAAGAAATGATTTAGATAAATGGACGTAAATGTGTTAATGTATTTTTTTAATATTGCTAATCACTCTGATTAACAGATTCATAAAGTGATTTCATATATAATTGGATATATTACACAACTAAATCTTGCACAATGGACGTGAATAAATTGTTTTCCGATCTCTATTCGGCTCAAACTGAAAGTCAGCTTGAATCCATAATCAATCAAAACAGAATTCTAAACGATCCGAAGAACTGGTTCCCCATTGGACAAAATGAAAGCAATTACGGAATTATTGAAAATCAACAATCTAATCCTATTGCTGCGTTAGTTGAAAAAATAACAAATTCTATAGATGCCATATTGATGCGGAAGTGCCATGAAACGGGTGTTGATCCCGCTGGACCAAACGCTCCCAGGACAATGGATAGCGCAGTAGAGCAATTTTTCCCAGACCATAAAAGTTGGGACTTAACCACTTTTAAGAGAAAACAAGCTGAAGAAATACAAATTGTAGCGGATGGCCCGACCAAAGAAAGCTCGGTCATTATTTACGATAATGGTGAGGGACAACATCCTGAAAAATTCGAGGATACTTTTTTATCCTTAATGAAAGGCAATAAAAATTCCATTCATTTTGTACAAGGTAAGTACAATATGGGTGGAACCGGTGCGATTGTTTTTTGTGGTAAAAAGGGGTATCAGTTAATTGGGTCAAAAAGGTACGATAAAACGGGAAACTTCGGATTTACGCTTGTTCGGGAACATCCGCTTTCTAATGATGAACATACTACCAAAAAAAACACCTGGTACGAGTATTTTAAATTCGAGGATACTATACCTTCATTTCCTATCAGTGAACTTGATCTGAAACTTCACGGAAGAAATTTCACGACCGGCAGTATAATTAAATTATACTCCTATCAAATGAAAGGGATTTATGGTTTTGCGCAGGAATTAAGTCAAAGTCTGAACGAATTCCTCTTTAAACCGATCCTGCCGTTTTTAACGGTTGACAAAAAAGAACGTTACCCTAACAACCCCATTTTAGAGTCTTCTACCTATGGTTTGCAACGCAGACTTGAAGAAGAATCGGATTATGTAGAAGATTGGTTTTCTGAAGAATATAAAGACGCCTTATTCGGTACAATGAAGGTAACTTGTTACGTCTTTCGCGCAAAACAAGAGGGCAAAACAGTAAAAGAGACCAGGGATGATATCAAACGAAGATTTTTCAAGAACGGGATGTCGGTTTTATTTTCTATGA
This sequence comes from Bacteroidota bacterium, assembly GCA_040389105.1. Classification (GTDB taxonomy): domain Bacteria; phylum Bacteroidota; class Bacteroidia; order Sphingobacteriales; family Sphingobacteriaceae; genus Mucilaginibacter. Next base: position 156,292 of record JAZKAO010000018.1, on the reverse strand, counting down.
ACGGTCAGGTACAGGGGCATTACACAACGGAATTCATCACCCGGACATTGAAGTTTAATTTATTGAAAGATTATTTGCTGATCAATGTGGATTGCACCAGTATGAATTATGAATTCCGAAAGGAACTGTTTATGGCTTCCCGTGACCGGTTGCGTGAAAGGGATGAATCCCATGCTTTAAGGGAGTTTTTAAAAAAGAAGCTGACGAAATCTAAATTGGCGGAAATAGATAAGCGACGAAAAGACTCAATTGGATTTGAAAGCGAAGACACTACGGCGCTGATCAAATCTTTTGCCAAGAACCTCCCGAAAGACGGTGAGTTGTTTAAACTGCTGCAAAATACGCTGAAACTGGAGGAAAAAAAGAAATTAATCCCGCCCAGTCCATCAAATAAGAACAAACACAATACAACCAGGGAAGAAATACCATTCAAACCCGAGCGCTTTCCCAGTTTTTTTCGGCTATACCATAAAAATGACAGCAAGCCCATACCAGTACCTATTGGCGGTGAAAAGACCTTGAAATTTGAGACAGATGTGGAAGACCATTATTTCGACCGCACAGAAGAGCCGGGAGACTTACAGGTATCCGTATTAACCGTCAAAAGGAATCAAAATAATAATCCAGGTGGGAACAAACCAGGCAATGATAAATCGCCGGAAGAATTATTCAATATCGTTAAATCCAGCCCGAATAGGGGTACCATAAAAATAACTTTTAATCCCGATACCGAATTGCGGCAGGGAGATGAAATAGAAGTAAAAGCATCCCTGAAAGGCCCCGGGAATGATTATCATGATGAGATCGTGTGGCTGAAAATATCGGAGCCGGATAAGCCGAAAGAAGCCACCATAAAGCAGGAAGAAGAAAATGAAAATATCGGACTTCCTGAATTGATCAGAGTAAAGGAAGAACAATGGGATGCATTGGGCGCCAGCGGGATATCCATGAATCATGACACTGTTTTGTACCCGATGGGTGAAGGCGATAAATTGGAAAAGATATATATCAACCTGGACAGCAGTGTGTATCTGAATCACCGGAAAAAACTAAAAAACGAAGATCAGATCGTGGTCTCGCAAAAGAAGTATTTGGCATCCGTTTATTTTCATTCGCTTTTCCTGTACATGATTACCAAACGGAAAAACTATAAGCTGATTAGTCTAAAAGATGATAAAGAAGAGGATATCACCATTGATGAATATATCCGTGATGTTTTCGATAGTTATTATTCGGATTTTCTGTTGAATTTCGGCATGGAGCAATTAATGGATTCTTTGAATGACTGATAATAAATTTTCAATCATAAAGAGATTAGGCCCAAAGGGTTAGTTAATAAGTGTCTAATTGTTGATAACGAATGCTTTTGTTGACGCCTGTATTTTTGTTACTTTACATTGGATAATTATATAATAGTCTATGGAAATAACAGCGAAAAAGGTCGCTAAATATACTTTTTCAGGACATGATACTTTTCAATGCCGGCATTTTTGGTTGAAAAAAGGTTTTGACCTCATTAATTCCGGGAAGTCTTTTGGTATGGAAGATGCCGTGGTTGAATTAGGTGTGGGAAAGAATATGGTCTCTGCAATTAAATACTGGATGAAGGCTTTTGACCTGATGACTAATGATGAAAAGCCAACGCCTTTTGCAGAACGTTTATTGAACGATAATGGCTGGGACCCTTATTTAGAAGATGAAGGTAGCCTGTGGCTGCTGCATTATCACCTGGTTAAAAAGGGCCTGGCAACGTCTTACGATTTGATATTTAATGAATTCCGGCGGGAAAAGATTGAGTTTACAAAAAGCAGCTATTTGTCTTTTTTGAAACGGAAGGCTGAACAAACGGGTGCTTTTCAGGTCAACGAAAAGACGATTACGGACGATTTTGGCGTATTAATCAAAATGTATATCCGGTCTGACGCACAAAGCAAGGATAAGGAAGATACGCTGTCAGGGCTTTTTACAGAATTGGATCTGGTCAAAAGTGTCGGCAGACGAGGGGATGAGGTTTTTTCTATTGACAATACAGAAAAAAACGATATACCAGCCGAACTGATTTTATACGCCATCATTAACATGGATGATTTCGATACGTCCATAAATTTAAACACCATTGAAAATGAGCAAAATAGCGTTGGGTCAATATTCGCTATAAACCGTACTGGTTTGACAAATAAAATTGAGGCTTTAATAAAAAAACACGACTATATAACCTACAGTAATCACGCCGGAATACGTGAACTTCAGTTCAAAAAAAAACCGGATTTACTTGAGATTTTAAATTCCTATTATGCAAACTAAATTTACGACATCAGTAAATATTATCCGTGATGCAGATAGGGATATCAGTTATATTCCTACACCAAACGCGGTACGAACGGTTAATCAGATATCCAATGACTTTAAGATAGGGATTAGGTCGTTCGACATTATTGGGGCTTACGGAACTGGCAAATCTTCTTTTTTATGGGCGTTTCAGCAAAGTCTGGCTGGCCGGAAAAAACACTTTGGCATCAAATTAATAGATAATCCAAATTACCGGTTTATTAACTTCGTAGGTGAATTTAGATCACTGATTGACACCTTTGCAGAATACTTTGCGGTCGAACCCAGCAGTAATCCGGTCAATAACTTATTTTCGGAAATATATAATAGCTATCACGATTTAGGTTCAAAAAACCCGTTGCTGGTTATTGTTATAGATGAGTTTGGCAAATTTTTAGCCTACGCCGCTGAACATGAGCCGGAAAAGGAACTGTACTTTATACAGCAACTCGCCGAGTTCGTCAACAATCCGGACAGAAATATCCTGCTGCTTACGACCCTACATCAAAATTTTGACCAATACGCGTATTCTTTAACAGGGAGTCAAAAACATGAATGGACAAAAGTAAAAGGCAGGTTCAGAGAGTTAACTTTTAATGAGCCACCGGAACAACTTTTGTTTCTGGCTGCCGAACATGCGCAGCAAAAAGCGCTTAGCGAAAAGCAAGAGGATGGGTTGCAAAAGGCATTGGCCTTATTCAAAGAAGCTAAGTCCTTTAACTTTAACCCGGATGCGGTGACTGCTATCGCGCAGAAGCTTTATCCGTTCGAGTTATTTTCAGCCAACACATTAACCATATTATTGCAGCGATACGGGCAAAATGAACGCTCACTATTTTCCTTTTTAGAATCAACTGACCACACGGGGATTATTGTGCATGCTTATGAAAATAAGTCATTCTACAATTTATCTCATGTCTATGATTACCTGCTTTTTAACTTCTATTCTTTTATTAACTCCAGGTATAACGAAGATTATTTGCCCTGGAAGATCATCAAAAGCACAATTGAAAACGCTGAGCGGACATTCGACACTGACATTGACGCTTACGTCAGGATCATCAAGTCAATAGGGCTTTTGAATATCGTTAGTGCAAATGGCGCTAATCTTGACCGGGACTTCTTAGTTAACTATTCAGCGACCTGCCTGGGGGTGGCCGGGGCCGAAGATATCATCGATGAGCTGGTCAACAGGAAGCTGATCTTTTACCGCAATTACAGCAGGCGATTTATTCTGTTTGAGGGAACTGACCTGGATATCCAACTGGCATTAATCGAAGCGGGCAATAAGGTTGAATCGATCGTGGATATAACGACCTTGCTCAATAAGTATTATCAGTTGCCTCCTATTATCGCGAAAGAAGTAACTTATAAGAAAGGTACCCCCCGTTTATTTGAATATGTTATTTCAGAAGAACCTAAAGACCTCATACCTGAAGGTGAAATAGATGGTTTTATTAATTTGATTTTCAATGAGAAAATTGATAAAGAATATGTAAAGAAATACTCTTTGGGCCAGCATGAGGCTATCTTGTACGGCTTTTATAAAAATCCGAGATCGATTCGGGACCTTTTATTTGAAATCGAAAAAACGAAGAAAGTGATCGATGAGAATGGGGATGATATATTTGCGATTCGCGAATTAAATAATATTATGATTCACCAGCAGAACCTGCTGAACCATAAAATCCTCAACAATTTTTATAGCCGGAAGAAAGAAGTGATCTGGATATACAGGGGACAAGAAATCGATATCGATAGTAAAAAAGTTTTCAATAAGCGGCTTTCCAGCATCAGTAATGATGTTTATGATAGAGCGCCGACTTTTATGAATGAGCTGGTCAATAAAAATAAAATTTCAGCTTCAATCCATACGGCAAAAAGACTTTATTTTAAAGCTTTGGCCAATCATTGGGATAAGCCACAGCTCAATTTTCCGAAAGATAAATTTCCTCCTGAAAAAACCATTTACCTCTCATTGTTGGAAAGTAATGGGATTCAGCTCTATTCAGATGTCGTTAACCATGAGATCGCAGTAAATAACAATAATAACTTTCATTTTCTTTGGGAATACTCTATGCAGTTCTTGGAGAGTGCCAAAGTCTCACGCCGAAAGATATCTGAGTTTGAGGCGTTATTAAAAATAAAACCTTATAAGTTAAAGCAAGGTCTGATTGATTTTTGGATACCGACATTTCTGTTTATTAAAAGAGACGACTTCGCAATCTTCGGTGAGCATGGTTATATCCCCTACATTAATGATGATGTGCTGGAACTTGTCGCAAAATATCCGGATAAGTATGAAATAAAGACTTTTGATATACAGGGCGTCAAATTTGATCTATTCAATAGTTATCGTTTATTCCTGGAGCAAAGTCAGGAAGAAAAAATCACGAATAGTTCCTTTATTCAGACCATCAAACCGTTTATAACATTCTATTCGAAACTTCCGGATTATTCCAAGCATACGAAGCGGCTGACGAAGGAAGCCCTGAACATCCGTGAGGCGATCATCAAATCGGAAGAGCCGGAGAACACCTTCTTTGAAGTTTTCCCGAGAGCCTTGGGGTTTACCATAGATAGTTTAAAAGAAGAATCCGCGCTTCAGAAATATATTGATAAACTTCAATCAACCATCCGTGAGTTGAGGACTTGTTATGACGAATTAGTCAACAGGGTGGAACTTTTCATTCAAAATGAGATTATTGGTGAAGAGTTACCTTTCGAAGGTTATACCTTATCTTTACAGAACAGGTATTCTAAACTAAAAAAACATCTTTTATTACCACATCAAAGGAAATTAGTACAAAGGATTGATTCAGCATTAGATGACAAATTTGCCTGGTTAGATTCAATTGCTCAGGCGATTTGCGGTAGCACCTTATTGAAAATGACCGATGAAACGGAACTCGAATTTTATGAAAAATTTAAATTCATCATTTTAGAGTTGGACAGTTTAACGGAACTTTCAACATCAAACTATTCTGAAGAACGAGAGGATTTGATTAGCGTGGAGATCAGTTCGTTCGCGAATGGAATGAATAAAAAAATGGTTAGGCTTCCCAAAAATAAAAGCCAGGAAGTGTTGGACACAGAAGTTAATCTCCGAAAAACGCTTTCTAAAGACCAATCTATAAATATTACTGCGTTAGCGAACATATTAAAAGAAATACTCAACAAATGAAAAAGGTTAGGCATGTATTAGGGATATCAGGGGGTAAGGATAGTGCGGCTTTGGCTATATACATGAAGGATAATTATCCTGACCTGGACATCGAGTATTATACATCAGACACCGGCAAGGAACTCGATGAAACGTATAAGCTTATTGATAATCTTGAGGTGTATCTGGAAAAAAAGATTATCAAATTAAGAGCATTTGAGAATAGCCCTGAAGCCCCTTTTGACCATAAATTGCAAATGCTTGGCGGGTTTTTACCTTCTCCTCAACGAAGATGGTGTACTAAAATCCTAAAGCTGGACACTTTTGAGAAATTTGTCGGCAATGATCCTGTGATCTCCTACGTCGGTATACGGGGCGACGAGGATCGTGAAGGGTATATTTCAAAAAAATCAAACATTCAATCGATCTTCCCGTTTCGAAAAAACATTTGGAGCGAAGATGTGATAGATAAGGTGCTTAATAATGTCAATATAGAGCTTATTGTTTCTCTATTTAGATCACTGCCTGAAAATAATAAGAAGGCAAGGATTGAAGAAATCCTTTTGAAACCCACTTCGTTCAAATACCTACAGTCCCAAAAACTTAACGGCCTGCTGGAGTTGGGTGTAAGAGAATTTAACCATTTAGTCTTTGCTTTTTTAAAATACACAAAATATCCTTTAGCCAACGAAGAAACGTTTAAGTTAATAGAAAATGAAGATGTTCTTGTGATTGACGATATTTTTAAGATTCTGGAAAACAGCGGCGTTGGGGTTCCCGGCTACTATAAACCGATAGAATTTGAAGTGAACGGCAAAAAAGGGAGTTATTCAAGAAGCCGATCTGGTTGCTATTTCTGTTTTTACCAACAAAAAATCGAGTGGGTTTGGCTTTACGAGCAATTTCCGGAAATGTTTGAAAAGGCTTTAGAGTATGAGAAAGATGGCTACACCTGGAATCAGGAAGAAACGCTTTTGGAGCTTATACAACCAGCCAGGATTATTCAAATTAAAGAAGAATACCTAACACGTTTTGAGCGGTCAAAGAATGTAAAATCTCCTTATTTGATAGATATTCTTGAAGATGCAGAAGAGGATGGTTGTGCATCTTGTTTTATATAACGAATAATGGAAGAAGAAGAAAAAACACCAATAACGTCGTCCTTATCTTTTAGTGTAGATGCCGGTTTGATTGACCGCCTGGGCCGTGAACTTGTTGGCCGTGGAGAAACTGCAGTCTCCGAACTAGTAAAAAATGCTTATGATGCTGATGCCACACAAGTCAATGTTCGGTTTATAGACTGTGATGTTCCGGGTGGACGACTGGAAATAACAGATAACGGTGTTGGCATGTCTTTCGATGATTTGAAACGGGGATTTATGACAATCTCTTCCACCGATAAATTGCACGTTCCGAAATCCCTCAGATATGGCCGAAGCAAGGCGGGTAAAAAAGGCATTGGACGTTTTGCGACACAGCGCCTGGGGGAAAAATTGACCATTATTACTCAAACTGCCCAAAATGATTTTGCCCTGAAATTAACGATTGAATGGAATAAGTATCTGATTGATACGGATATTGCACTCGTTCAAAACCCTGTAGAACAAATTGAAAAAGTACAAAACGAAGGTACCTTACTGCTGATAGAAGACCTAAGAGATTCATGGTCAGAAGCAGCCATAAATCGAGTTTATCGTTATGTCTTAGATTTATTGCAACCCAATTATCTTTCAGATCGCAGTAGGGACCTGGGGTTAGCTCAACAACTTGACGGATCATTTACGGTACGGTTTGAGCGAATTTTATATGGTCAGCATTATATTGTTGCTGACCCGGTTAAAATGCTGAATGAAAAAGCGTTGGCGACAATAGAAGGGTATGTAGATCGTATTGGCGACGGATTTTGCAGTGTGAATAGCAGTAGCCTGGGTATAGCAGACGATATCATTGAAATCGAAAGCGAAGCGCCCGATAAAAAGTATAAATACCTTAAAAATATTCATTTTAAAGCGTACTACTATATTTATAACAGAGAAGAATATTATACCAACATCTCCCGGCTGGAATTAGCCAATATTCAAAAACTTTCTCAGGAACAAGGCGGAATAAGGTTATATAGAAACGGTTTCAGGGTATTACCATACGGTGAACCCAATAATGATTGGCTTGATATTGACCGTCGATGGGGAACGCCTTCCGGCGGGACAAATGTGCCGTTTGGCAACCACAGTCTTTTTGGCTTTGTAGAGGTTATTGATCCGGATGGCGATTTTTTCGAAGAAACCGCGAGTCGTGAAGGCTTGATCGAAAATGATGCCTATAAGGAACTAAGAGATTACTTATATAAATCGCTTTTGGCAGGCAGGCTTCGGATAAGTCATGGTATAACGCGAATAAGGAAAACAAAGAGAAATCTTTATCCTGGTGCTAAGGAAGTACTTGATTCGGACAGGTCTCCGCTTCAAAAAATAATTGAATTCAAACGCACGCTTGATACCTATGTAAGCAATTCGGATGCATCTGACGACCGCAAAGAAGACTATAAGAAAAACGCAGATACGTTTGTTAAAGAATTAAAGGATGACTTTAACGCCCTGATACAGGAATTGGGCATGCTGCGTGTTTTAGCGGGGTTAGGCTTAACGATCAGCGAGTTTACGCATGAAGTAGTGCAGTTCGCCCCGTCTATGAACGGAGATTTGAGCGTTATTGCAGATCAGCCACTCGATTTAGCCGGTATAAACGCCTTAGAAAGCCTGAAAAGGACGATCAGATTATTTATAGCCTATACCTCTTATTTTAGTTCGACAGTATCCGCCAACGTATCAAGGGAGTTGAAACCTCAGCAACTGGACATCGTAATTGAAAACTTCCTGAAAATCATCAGGACAGATTTGGTCAACGAAGCGATCCATCTGAAACATGACTTTTATGGGTACGAATTGGAAACGATTCCAATGCATTCCTCGGAATGGAGTTCTATATTATTTAATTTATATACCAATTCTAAGAAAGCAATTAAAAGAAATAATTTACCTGGAGAAATCTACATTGTTGGCGGGAACGAAAAAGGCAATGTATTTCTTGAGTTTTCCGACAACGGCGATGGAATTCCGGAAGAAAATATCGGAAAGATATTTGATGCGTTCTTTACTACATCCTCGCCGGTCGGTTTTGAGTCTTCCGAGGAAGAAAAATCCACAGGTACGGGATTAGGGCTAAAAATAGTACAGGATATATTACTTGCTTACGGCGGGTCAATTAAACTCATTCAACCGGAAACGGGCTTTTCGACCTGCTTTAGAATCGAAGTTCCAGCTTTAATTAAAAAAACTTTATAAGATGTACAGTTACATTTATATTGATGATACTTTAGAAAATATTGAGGAAGGTACCATAAACGGTATCAAACATGGCGGGGAATTAGCCGTGCATTTTTTGGAGCCCGGTTTATGGGAGCAAAGGATATCTGAGTTAACAAATATCATAAATCAGCATAGCGGATTAATTGTCGATTTGAAGTTGAATGAAAGGGCTAACAAGGAAGGCGTCAAGGCTCAATATCGGGGATCGACCGTAGCATCTGAACTTCGAACGCTAATCAAAGAGAAGACCATCCAAGCGGACATCCCCATATTCTTAATTTCTGCTGATGAAAAACTAGAGGAATCTTTGGATAAAACAAGTTATGATTTATTTGATGGGGTAATTAGTAAAAATACTTTGGGCGATGAGCACGGCCTTACTTACCCTGAATTCAAAAAGCTTTTAATTGCTTTTGCTGAAAGCTATTTAAAACTAAGCGAGGGAAAGGCGTTGACATTCATTTTAAAGCGTGATGATTTAACCGCTTTGGACAACAGGCTTATCCAGGAAATGGAAAAACTAATCCCTTTTCCAAATCATGTTTTTATGCGGTTTTTGAACAGGCAGATACTACGGAAATCCACAGTATTAGTTAGTGAATTAACCTTAGCTGCAAGGTTAGGAATTGACAAATCTTCCGAGGGTTGGAATTCATTCAGGGAAGAGCATTTGGATCCTTTTAAATATAAAGGATTACTATCAACCTACTTTAATAGATGGTGGTGGCCGGATGTTGAAAGTTGGTGGGTTGAAATATACGGTGAGGACCCTGCTTTACGCATGTTAGGTGCAGGAGCACGGGTTGCGCTATTGAAAGATAAGTTTGGGGATTTGAAATTACAGGTACAACAAAAATCAGAAAAAAGTAAAAGTGATAAGTTCTGGACGATCTGTAAAGGAAGACACATCCCGATTGATACGATCGACGGATTTTTAATCGCTAACCAGGATAATAGTTACCCATGGCAGGACAAAGAGTATATCTCAAATGATGAAGCTTTACGCCCCAAAAACATTGAGGCATGGAAAGACATCGCTACAATTGAAAAGAACCGCCTTCAAAAATTAAAAGACTTCCATGGCAAAACAGAACAGCGGGTTAGACGCTAAAATACTGGGGGAGAACATTTGTAAACTTGCAGGAATTATCTCCGATGCGGGCTTATGTAATGACACAGGACCCTTAAACCACGCGGGTAACTATTGTATAAAAAATGCTCAGGATTCAACATGGAACTACAAGTTTAATTTTTTGGAATTTAATATTGCCAATCAACCCGGCTGTATTCCTGAGCAGACAGACGAATTAAAGCTGCGATTTTCAATTGATATACAAGGTATCATTCCTGAAGAAGGTTCAGATACAATTTTAAATCCACTTGAAAAATTAACATTTGATTTGGAGCTTTTAGGCCAGGGATTTGATGAGGAAAAGCAAGATCTTGTTGATCTTCATGCATCCTGGCATTTGGATAAACATATTAGAGGGGAAAAAGATGGAGCACCCAAATATTCCCATCCTGAATATCATTTAGCTTTTGGCGGTGCCAAAATGGAAGCCAACCCTCACATCTATGGGGCCTCACTAATTTTGCCGACACCCCGGCTTTCTTATCCGCCTATGGATGCTGTTCTGGGCATTAACTTCATTTTACAGAATTATTTTCATAAAAAGGACATTGCGGGAGTGCTAACAAATCCTGATTACAGGGCAATTATTTCATACTCCCAGCGGCTTTTACTGCAGCCATACATTAGTTCACTAATGACTTTTTGGACAGGAGAAAAGATTAAATTCGGAAAATTTGTTGACCCTTATTCCTTATTTCCTCTGCTTATTGAATGATCAAAAAACATCTCTAATTTTGAAAAAGGGATACGATATTGATAGGCTATAGACTCGGCCTGCCAATATTTAGAATACCCGTCAGGTAGTAAACGGCATTACTAATATCCCCTGCAAAGTACCTGGACCGATGTACACTACGATTATTGTGCAGGTGAACCCAATTTTCGGACACGATGATACCGACCCTAGAGGTCATCCACTCGAACTACAATAATTTTATGGATTACTCCCGCTAAAGGGCCTGTTCTCGGTACAAGAGGCTGCCTGGACCCGAAAGGTTTTAAGCCTTTACGGGCTGGGTATCGGGGCTGCGTCCCTAGGCAGAGTTATAGGCGGATATTTGGGTGAAGCGAAAAGGTAAATGAGAAAAGGAGAAGATTTGGAAGTAGGTTAACTAAAAGATAATAATATATAATTTTTTCATGTGATATAATAAATTATATATCTTTAGAAAAATCTTATCCAACACATTGATTATTAACTTATAACCTAAACCATGAATACAAATAAAATCAAATTTCGAACCGCCTAATTTTTGTCGATATATTTGTATACCGAACGGTATTTTCATGTCGTCCTGAATGAAGAGTCCGACAGGAACATCCCCATTCGTTCAGCACCGCAACAACCAATTAAACTTAAAATCCGATAATTATGAAAATCTATTATTTAAGACACACCGATGCCGATGATGATCGCAGAGATAGTTATGGCGGAGTATGCGATGATCCGTTGGTAGACGACGGAAGAGCTTATGCAAGTAAAGTTGCAAATTTTTTAAGCGGAAAAAACATTGGGGCAATCTTCACTAGTCCTTACTTACGAGCTAAGGAAACGGGAGAAATCATCCAGAAAGTTATTTCCTGTCCGCTCGTCGAAGTCTATAACTTGAGGGAAAGAAATTCCTATGGTGTATTGAGCGGTATCGAACAATCCCGCGCAAAAACGCTTTTCCCGGAAATTCATCTTAGGATATTGCAGATGAAAAAAGATGGAACAAAGCCGTCAAAGTCTCCTGAAACATTGCCTGGTGCAGAGATTTACCTGGACCTGCTCTTAAGGGCAAGTGATGCGATACGGCTTGTATTGCGCGAGGCTACACTGATGAAGGTCGATACTGTCGCTGTCGTGACCCACGGCGGTTTTTCGTGGGCCCTTTTCAAAGATGTATTGAATCAAACTGTCGACCTTGAAAAAGGCGAGGTAGTCGTGCTGAACGGAAATACTTTGGATGACCTTACAATCGATAAAGCGGAAACGGAAGCTATAAAAAAGGAGCTTTAATATGGCTCAGGCAGAATTAACGATTGTATTCCTGACTGATGCCTGGGGACCGACCCACGGCGGAATTAACTCGTTCAACTTTGAGTTTTCTAAGGCGCTGGCGGCAGCTTTTCCAAAGGCTGTAGTTGTTATCAATGTGGTGCTTTTGGCTACCGCACAAGATATAGAAGACGCAGCCAGTCATGGTGTCCGACTCATAGCCATTGAATCTGACGATAAACAATTCCGGGCGGAATATGCCGCAGAAGTGATCAGGAAGCTTGAACAGCATCATTTAAAAAAGATCGACTGGTGGGTTGGGCATGATGCAATATCGGGAGAGGTTGCCTTGAAACTGAAAACGATCTATTCGCTAAAAACTTCACGTGTCGGTATATTTCACCACATGGACTATGAGGCATACCTGATCTTCAAAAACCCCAACGCTGTGAATGTAAGGCGAAAAATCGAAGATCAGCGGGCAATCATTAAACAGGCAGATAAAGTTTTTGCAGTCGGTCCTTATCTCGCAGATTCCGCTAAAGACATTTGCGGAGAAGACGTCATTTGTATAATCCCGGGTCTGATCGAGGAAATAACGCCAAGGCCATCACCAAACGTTTTCAAAGTGATCGCTTTTGGTAGACTTGGGCAACAAAATGAAATTATCAAGCAGCTGGAACTGGCCATCATTTCATTTGGTAAAGCGATCCGGAAATATGGCGAAACCAATGAGATCATGTACCTTCCTAAAATGGTCATCTTTGGTATCGAAAAGGGGGATGATCAAACAGAACGATTATCCGCCATTCTCGAACGAGAAGCCGGTCGAAAAATACCATTAATGGCGATGCCCTATCTTGAGAATCGGGACGACCTAATGGATGAGCTGAGTTCGGCAAGCGCCTGTATGATGTTGTCCTTGCATGAAGGTTTCGGCCTGGTAGCGTGGGAAGCCATAGGTGTTGGTGTACCAATTATTATTTCAAAGACCAGTGGCCTGTACCGTTTTTTATGGAACATCGGAGGAATGGCTACCGGTTGCATCGGTGCCGTTGATGTACTCGGGGCACCGGAGATCGACCAGGCGAGCGTATATACGCATTTATTGGAATACTGGATACGTAAAGAGAAGTCAAAAAAAGACGTTTACAATCTGCGGGATATCCTGCTTAATCTTGGATATACCTGGAACAACGCGGCAAGAAATTTTATACAAGGACTAGGCGTAAATATCACCGAACAATTGGTGTCCGAGAACAGCCGGTCGCCCTATAAATTTCTTGATAGCTTCAGCGAATTTGATTCGGACTTATTCTTTGGCAGAAGGATGGCCACAGAACAGCTCATTCGTAAGATCAAAAACGAGAAATTTACCGTGGTTTTTGGAATAGGTGGTGTTGGCAAAACATCGTTGATACGAGCCGGCGTTATTCCAAACCTGCTTAAACAGGGTGTTATTCCTTTGTATATCCGCTTGTCTGGCGAAGACCCATTATTGTCTGTGAGGTTAGGCATTCATGAGTGGTTGTCAAAGTCGGGCAAAAACTTGGCAGAAATAAAGCGGGAACTTCCGCTCGATGGTTCACTGGACGGAATGTTGGCATCGGTTGAGGATTTTATAGGGCGGGAGATCGTGCTTTTTATCGACCGTTTCGAGCAATTGTTCCTCTCACATGACTTCACTAGACAAGAGGATTTCGAAGCCCAGGTTCAATCTTTGGTGAACAATGCAAGTAGTAACACGCATATTGTAATCATATTACGGGAAGATTTCTTTCCGGAACTCGACAATTTCAAATCATGGAATAATATATACCAAAACAGGTTCCGTCTGAAATCGCTGTCTGCAGAAGAAGCGATGGAGGCAATCGTAAGCCCAGCATCCAGACTCGGCATCACGTTTGAACAGGGTTTGCCCGAAACTATTTTAAAAGAGCTTAATGAAGATAAGGATACCATCTTTCCTCCGCAACTTCAGATCATTTGTGAACAGCTTTTTCGAAAGCTCGGCAGAACCGATAAACTGTTAAAGTTATCACTTTATGAAGATATGGGCGGCGCCAAGCAAATTATCGCTGAATATCTGGAAGATATTCTTGACCAATTTGACAGTCAGAGCAGAACTGCGGCAAAAGCTATTCTAAGGAGCATGGTTGATTCCCGTTTTTCTTCTGTCGCCATAAGTTTACAGGAGGCGAAAGATGTAGTCAATGAGGTAATGGAATGGCCTGAGCAACGGGTAGAAGCCGTCCTTCAAACCTTGATTGAAGAACGGCTGTTAAAAAAGGGCGACAGTGAGAAACCTTACGAACTGACGCATGAATACCTTATCTCAAGGATCAGGGAATGGATCGATCTGGATGCATTGCATATCAAGGAAGCTCGGGAACTATTGAAAAACAATTCATTCAATTGGAAACAATATGGGATCGCCATTGACAAAAAAGCGCTTGATCTTATTAATGCCTACCGAGATAAATTGCTGATCGACGCCGCGCAGCTTAGTTTTATGCTAAGCGCTGCAATTAAGTTTGACTTCGATATCACCTATTGGTTAAAAAGAGTAAAAAACGAAAAGACCAGTATTGACCATTTGCAGGATATCGTGTTGCAATCCGAAGGAACAGAGCAGGCTTATGCGTGTATCGTACTTCTTTATTTATTTGAAGAAATCGAGCTAAAGAACGCAGAATTACATGACAAAATTTGGGTGGTTATTGAAAAAAATGCAAACCCTAATATAAAACCCTTTATGTCAAAGGTGGCCGAGTCAGATGCTCCTTTTTCGCCCTTAATAATTAAGCGAATCCGCGAATTGGTCGAAAAGGACACGTTAAGTAATATGAGTTTTGTTCCCCAAGGGACATTCAGCATGGGTATGCCTGAAAAAGAGATTGGTGTATTTGTGGCAAACGGTGCCCCTGCGATTTTCTTTGAAGGAAAATCAAGCGTGAAAGTATTGGATCTCCCGGCATATTTAATAGACAAGTTTCTCGTCACTAATAAAGAGTTCAAGGAATTTGATAATAATCACACTTATCCTGCCGGACTCGAGGAACATCCGGCGACAAATATTAATTGGTATCATGCCCGGGAATTTGCAAAATGGAAGGCTAAGGAACTCCCATCGGAAGAAATGTGGGAGAAGGCAGCTCGCGGTACTGACGGACGAATCTTTCCATGGGGTCAAGAATGGGACGCTAATAAATGTAACACAAGGCTCTCTGGAATTTCTGGCACGACTCAAGTCGATAAATACCCAGCCGGTATTAGTCCCTATGGATGCTATGATATGGCGGGAAACGTGTGGGAATGGACTGATGTATGGAAAGAAGAGGGAAAGTCTATTTTAGTAAAAGGCGGTTCTTGGAGCAAAATGAAAATCTTGCCCTGGTGCGCTTATCAGTTTGATTATGACGCGCAGGAGGGGCTTCAAAATGTAGGCTTCCGTTGTATACGAAAGATTAACAACGATCACTTGGAAGACGGAGACAAAGTTTATTCGGCAGGCGGTGTCGTATTCACCAGAGAAGGCCTGCAATTGCAAATCCTGCTTTGCCGGAGCGATTCTAAAAACGAATGGCGATTACCTAAAGGTATGCTGGAACCTGGCGAGGGGCTGGCAAACTGTGCCACTCGGGAGATCAAAGAAGAAACTGGTCACCTTGTCACTATAGGGCCATTGATCGATTTTAAATCCTGGAGCTATCAATATAACGACAAGTGGTTTGATGAAATAGCATTTTTCTTTTGTGCAGAAGCAAACGGTAAGGCTGCGGCTGCTTCGATGGATGGAGAATTCGATTATTGTCAGTGGTTTGATCTGAGCGAAGCGGCTGAGTTGGCGACCTATCGGGCCGAAAAGGAAATTATTGAAAGCATGCCCGCAAAATTGTTGTCATGATGGCAGCCCATACTACTAAGGCATCGATTTTGGAATTGCTGAGATCCCGACTGGAGTATTCGGTAATAGATGATTATTTTGTTTTTACTGTTGATGACTGGAAAGCTGCCCCCCAAATATTGATAGATAAAATCTCCAGTATTTTCAGGGATGAAATAATTATAAGGAGTTCTGCACTTGATGAAGATCAGCTCGGCTCTTCTTCCTCCGGCAAATATCTGAGTGTACAAAACGTAGATCCTGCTGACCACCGTATTATTATTGACGGTATTAACGAAGTCATATTCAGTTACGAACGAAAAGGCAATTTCGCACCTGACAACGAGATACTCGTGCAAAAGCAAGTTACAAATCCGCTGTTCAGCGGTGTAGTAATGACAAGGGATCCAAAAACAAATTCACCTTACTATATTATCGAGTATGATGAGAGCGGGAAAACGGATACTGTTACCGGCTTCGGCAAGCGTAAAAAAAGAGTGATTTTCAAGAGTGATAGTAGAATAACTAAAGAGGATCGAAAATTTAACAATCTGTTAACCAGCGTCAAGGAGATAGAACGCGTACTTAAAAACGAGAACCTTATTATCGAATTTGCAGTCACGAATGATTTTGCGGTGCACATTTTTCAAGCAAAATCAATAAACAGCATAGTCAGTGTTCATCCAGATCTGTCTTATGAAAAGTACTTAAGAGAATTGCAAATAGCCATAAAGTCTTCGGGTGAAGAAAACGACATATTTTCCAATATGTCGGACTGGAATCCAGCCGAGATGCTGGGCGCCTTTCCTAGCGCCTTCTCGGCATCACTATACGCCGTGATGATCACCGATGATGCGTGGGCAAAAGCCAGAGCGAATCTCGGCTATAGATTAACGGATCATCACCTGATGACTGTAATCGCCGGCCGGCCTTATATAAAGGTGAAGTATAGCCTTTTTTCGCTGCTTCCATCTGAGTTACGCGCCACTGTAGCTGAACGAATAGTAAGTCAACAACTTATAAGTTTAGCCCATGAACATACGTTACATGACAAACTGGAATTCAAAATAGCTATTTCCAAAGAGGTATTTTCAGCAGAAGAACTATCAGCTGTTCTAAATAAACATTATGGAATTGATTTAACGGGGGATATAGTCCTGGTTTGGAAAGCATTCAATGCTCAACTTATTAAACTCTCATCTATTAAGATAAATGAAGTTCCCTCGGTCATCGAACAACTTGAATACCTTAAACAAAACGTCCTGATTGGGGCAGACAGCGCATACCCTAAGTCGTTGGAAACGGCACTTCAAGAATTGAAATTTGCGGGTGTTATTCCATTTGCTGAAATGGCGAGAATAGCTTTTTTTGGGAAGTCATTTTTAGATTGGCTGCATGATATGCATTTATTAAGCGCGTCAGACTATCTGGATTTTTATGCAGATATAGGGTCATTGCCATATCAGGGGGAGAACAGTCGCCTTCGATCTAGCACCTATGACATTTTATCTGTTCCTTATGCGATAACAGAATTGGAAATGAACCTATCGCTAAAATTAAGGGGGCAGCCGCTTGTTGCCGATCAATTGCTGAGTAATACAATTACGAAACAGGCCATTGAGCAATTTTTAAATGATTGCGGCAATCCTTTGTCGGACTCGGAGTTTTTAACTTTAATACGAAACGCGATTCACTATCGGGAGTTGATTAAGTTTCATTTTACACAAGTATTGTCGGCAATCATCGAATCGTACGCAACGTGGGGAGTTGGTTGCGGCATCGGGCGAAATGAAATTTCCATGTTCACCATCGCGGAATTAAATCATTACCCAGTATCAACATTAAAAGAAATGATCATTTCGAAGCAATCAGAACGAGAATTTCTACGGGGAATTTTGTTGCCACCTGTAATTGATTTGAAAACTAATTTCTGTGATTTCGAAGTACAGCAAGCAAAGCCCAATTTTATTACGACTTCAGTGGTAACGGCGAAGCCTGCATATATAGATGCACAAACAGATAGGTCAGTCTGCGACTTAGGAGGCAAAATAGTGGTCATCGAAGCGGCCGATCCTGGTTTTGACTGGATATTTTTGCAACCAATCAAAGGGTTGGTGACCAAATATGGTGGAATGGCTTCACACATGTCTATCAGATGTTACGAATATCGAATCTGTGCCGCAATCGGTTGTGGGGAGGTTCTTTTCGAAGGTTTATCCGATGCCAATGAAATAGTCATCGATGCAGGCAAGGAGGTTATTTTCAAGCGATAATATGATCAACTATTGGAAACTTTCTGAAGATATTGACCGAAATGAGGATGTTTTTCCGAAATGGCTAGCCATTTCGCGGCTTTATAGCTTGTTCGACAATACGTCTTTTTTTGCCTGCCAGGCACCGTCAAAGTTTTTTAAAAGCAACGATGCATTTAGTGATGTGGCCGATCCATCTTCAACCTTGTATAACCCTGGCTTTATCCGTATACTGGTTCTTTCCGATACTGATGGAAATTTGATTGAACAAGTCATATTATGGACACATTTTGAAAATCCTGAGAATAGACAATTTCCTTGGCACTTATCGAATTTCCAGCCCAAATTGCAATTGTTATTTGACCAAGAAGGTCTCACTTTAGTTTTGGAGAATATTTTGATGCAATATGGAGCAGGTCATTATTGCTCGTTAGAGATGGGACAGTTTCCTTTGTCCGGTGGCCAGTTTTTAACGGCGTATTCTTCAGAGGAAAAGCTTGTTTTTATCAATAGCAGCGATATTTTCTCGGAAAGCGAAATGCGGGATGAGATGAAATATCGCCAACGTAACCAGACTATTTCAATGAAAAAGGCGATCCGGGAAGCAGAACTTTTTTTCGGTTATCCTTGCTCGCTTAATTTAATAGGTGAAAATGGTAGATTATTCCTGTTCGATATACAACCAGTTGTCATCAAAGCTAATGGAAATAAAAAATGGCTTAGTTTTGCTGTTCAAAATTTGATTATTTCACTGGAAAGAGCCGCGTTTCTTGCAGAATTTATTGTCAAGGACGGTGGCAGCAATTTAGTAACGAACGATACGAAAGTTATTGCGAAGGGCAACGGTAATTTTCCAACGATTGTAAGTGGGAACATAATATTGAAACTTGAAGACGTTGTTCCAAATAAAGGGCAGATATTAATCACGCGCAATTCACATCCAATTCCTTATGAAAAACTGCAACATATCTCCGCCGTTATTTCTAACGTAGGCACAAATACCTCACACGCTGCAATTATTGCAAGTGCATTGGGCAAGCCTTATGTGACAGGCGTAAAAGAAATCGCGCTTCGAACTGAAACAGGTGAAATATCAATTGATAGAGAGATTTTATATGCTGGGGAACTGATCACTGTAAATGGCGCCACCGGGGAGATATTTAAAGGTTTGATTGAAATAAAAAGGACGAAAACAAGTGAATACGAGGATCTGCTCGACGCGGAAAATTATAAAGAATTAATCCCGGATATTCTGGTGAATTGCGACGATTTAATCGGTATCCGCGATCTGGGTTTAGAATCGGTACGGGGATTCGGACTTATCAGAACCGAACATATGGTTACCATGTCGGCGGGCAATGAACAGCTACCGATTAATCTTTATAAGAGGGGGTATGCCGAAAAGAAACAATCCTTCTTTAAACAAGTTGAGGATCTGCATTTTCAGTTTTTCACCGAACTAAATACATTTTTTCCTGGCAAAAGTCTTTGCTTCCGTTTTTTTGACTTTTTAGAAGACGAGGTTGGAAATGATGCTAAGGTCGATTTACCGCGAGTTTCAAATCCGATGCTGGGAGAGCGGGGAAGTCGCCTGGGTGTGCTGCACGACGGATTATACGAATCTCAGTTCCGGGGCCTCTTAAGAGGAATGGTCAATGCCTCACCTACTCCTGGGTTAAGCGTCATGCTACCATTCGTGGCATTCGCTGAGGAGATCCGTTATTTTAAAAGGCTGCTTGAGGCGGTGTCAATCGAGGAAGAATTTAAGGATTTAAACATCCCTTATGAGTTTGGTATTATGTTGGAACAGCCAGCATTGTTGTGGCAACTTGAAGATTTTGCAGATATAGTCGATTTTGTTTCTGTTGGTTCAAATGACCTCACACAACTCAGTTTAGGGATTAGCAGAAATGATGGGAATGAGATATTGCAGAAATATCTTGAGAGCGGTATAATTAACACTGACCCTTTTCAGGACTTGTCCGTGGGCGGTACCTGGGATTTTATAGTAGCTTTTCGCGACAAGCTGCGTTCTTTAAACCCCGCAGCTAAATTTGGAGTTTGTGGTGTTCATGCCGGCATAAACCTAAATTTCCCACTATTTTGCAATAGAGCGGTTGATTATTTGTCTGTACCGGCCGGTTTAGTGAAGTTAACGCAAAATGGTATTTTAAAGAGTTGTATCCTGAGAAAGCATGATGCTCAAGACGAATTATTATTACCTGCGGGTTGTTTTTCGACATTGCTCCCAAAATGTTTTATAAAAGTTTTAGGCTATTTAAGAAGCGGCAAAAAAAACAAGGCTCAGTTGGCGGCTTTCGCCTGGGCGAGGCAAGTCTCAACTTACATGGGACTTCCGGAGAACATAAACTGGAAGTTCTTTAAAAGAGATATTTGTCACCACTGGTACGGAAAAAATGAATTCAAGCGCTTCGCGCCGGGCTGGCAAATTAAAGAGGTTTTACTTTATGGCGAAGGATTAGGAACGAATCAAATTCGACTTTCGGTTTTTCCTAACGATATCGCATGTCATTCCATAAGCGTGAAACTTTCGCTAACAGATTTCAATAGCTGGGCACAACATTTACCACAGGATGCGCAATCGAATTGGGTCGAAGCCTTTCCTAATCGGCCTGCAAATGAGGTGTGTTTCCGAAGCTATTTTTCTATGGATGAATATTATTATGAGTTTTCTGAGGGGCAGGCCATGATGGCTTTTGAAGAACAACAGGGTTTGCATGATATAATCCGCATAGATTGCAAGAACGATATTTTATCTCAAATAGAAACAGCAGATACTGTCATTAAACCGGTGATTTTAGAATTTCTCAACGCAAATGTCGCCGACTTGCGATTGAAACATTTTGACCTGATTACCAAATTGGGTTTTTCTCAAATCTCGGTAGAAGGTTATGTTGTCCGGAAAAATCCCATCCAATATTTAATAGTGGATATCGATAGCCCATTTGATGTAGCATTTATTTAGACAAACATGACCAAGCATATTAAACGTATTGGAATAACAATGTCCACAGGCCGGGGAAATTACACGTATGATTATTTAAACCGAAATTATCAGGATTATTTCTACCAGCTGGATATTGATCTGGTTTATCTGCCAAATAGCACCAGTACAATCAAAGATATTTTGAAACAGGGGGGGTGGGATGGCTTCATACTTTCGGGTGGAGCTGATATTAACGAGGCTTTTTTTGATTGTACGGACGATAGGTTACAACTCAACTATACCCGTGACTATTGCGAAAATCAAGTTCTTGAGTTTGCCATAGCAAAGAATATTCCACTACTAGGCGTCTGTAGGGGGTTGCAATTTATTAATTTATATTTCGGGGGTAGCTTAGTCGGAGAACTTGCCGAGGAGCATGTCGCGACCGTGCATCATATTAACATTGTTGAAGAGAAATTTCAGGATATCATTGGTAATATGCATATGTCCGTTAATTCATATCACAATCACGGCATAAAAAAATCAGGACTAGCCAAGGAACTGCGGAGCTTTGCGATTAGCGATGATGAAGTTATAGAAGGGTTGTTTCATGTCCGATACAATATAATTGCTATTCAATGGCATCCTGAACGAAACCGGATTCCAAGTCCCGCAGATAATAAAATTATACTCAATTTATTCGGACAAAATAATGAATAAAGCTATAATACTAGCCGCAGGTCAGGGATCAAGGATGGGGCATTTAACTGAAAATATACCCAAGGCATTGGTCAACTTTTTAGGAGAACCGATCATTAACTACCAAATCAACGTAATGAGACAATTGGGAATTAATAATATTCACATCGTGCGCGGCTATAAAAAAGAGCAGTTCAAAATTACAAATGTTACCTACCATGACAATCTGGAAGGATTTAATATGATCCATTCATTATTTCAGGCCGCCGATGAATTTAAAGATAAATTGATTATTTCTTATGGTGACATCATTTATTCGTCTCATGTATTGAACTGTTTAGTAAATTCAATTGAAGACATTGTTGTTATTTATGATGTAGACTGGCTAGCGCAATTCTCACTTCGCTTTCCGAAGCCTTACAATGAAGCAGAAACCTTCAAGATTACTTCAGATAATCAAATTACCGAACTAGGCCAACCTATTCGGGACTATACGGATGTCCAGGGACAATTTATAGGTTTGATAAAATTGTCATCGCATGGAGCAAAGATTTTTCTTTCGCATTATCAAAAGTTGAAAAGCAATTCAAAGTCCTTTAAGGGTAAAGATTTTCGGTCTATCTATACAACCGAATTCCTGCAATCTTTAATCGATGACGGACATAAAGTGACTGGGTGCCAGATAAAAAAGGGATGGATTGAATTCGACCACATTAACGATTTGAATTTATATGAAGCTGCTTTTCAGGATGGTACGCTTAATGAAATCATCAATATGTCGGATATTAAAAACCTAAGTTAATATTGTTCGGAAAATGTTTAATGAGCAGTTCAGAGCAATAGCGATTAATTTTTTAAGACCGCGCTCAAGTAAAACCGGATAAAATAAATTAATGGCAAGCTAATTATAGCTAGGTGTAAGGTTAAACGCGAAGTTACAGATATTCTTTATCTTCGTAAAAGCAATCTGAAAGGGCAAGTTTTCCACACCCAAAATGGCTAAATTTGTCCTAAAAATAGGCCAAATTTTTTGTTACCCATTTGTAACTTAAAACTTATAACTCGTTGATAATCAAAGTATAAGTACTTTCTGTATCGGTAAGTAATTGATGTAACTAATTGATTTTCAAATAATTCTAAATTACTCTAGAAATTCAAAACCCTATTTCTTATTTATAAATAACAGATTTTCAGGTACTTGTAAATAATGCCGATTGGTGTATTTGCATGTTTTGTAACTGAGATTTTAGCGAAAGCGGCTCGTTATATCACAACCTAATACCGATCCATAATTCAACCTTTTAACAATTACAATAATGGATATATTAGCGTTTTAATTCATTCTGTCAATTTCCAGCAATAGTTGATAACTGAAATGATTTCAGGTAAACAAATTAGTAACTTGGTTTATGGATCGCATTAATAAATCTTTATATGTTAAATAATCGCAAGCGAACCTTATGACATTTACCCCGGGACAACGTATATCTACAAGAGGCGAAGATTTTATCATTACTAACGTACTTGAAAATCAGCTGGATTGGATTTTAAATGTTGAAGGTATAAGCGAGTTGGTAAAAGGCAAACAGTTCAGTTTTGATACAGCTATTGATAGAGATATTCAAGTTTTGAATCCTATTAACACTAAACTAATTGCCGATACAGATTATGGTTATCGCAAAACAAAACTCTTTCTTGAAACACAAATAAGAAACAGCACGTCATACAGCAAAAAAATAAACATTGCCCATAAGGCAGCATTTAATGTTTCAAACTATCAATTCGATCCTACATTAAAAGCATTTAAACTGCCTCGCCCCCGGATTTTGATCGCAGACGGCGTTGGATTAGGAAAAACTATCGAGGTTGGGATTTTTTTGGCCGAGATGATAAAGAGAGGAAAAGGGAAGCGTATAATGGTTTTGGCTTTGAAATCTATATTGGGTCAATTCCAACAGGAAATATGGAATCGCTTTGCAATACCATTAGTTCGGTTGGATTCCCATGGGATTGCGCAAATAAAAACGGAATTGCCAGCCAATAAAAATCCTTTTGAATATTATGACAAAACTATCGTATCTATTGATTTGACTTTTAAATTAAGCTTATCTCTTGAAGTTGTGGCAAAGTGAAATTAATTTTAATATAGCCTACATTCTTTGCAAGTACTGACTGATTCGGTATAATACTTCCTCAAAGTCAGGTTGGCCATTATAATAAAGTGCAGAAGTAGATTCATAACGCCTTCTAAAATCGGTACGGATCTCTTGATTTGTTAGCAAAAAGGCTTCGTTTTCGTTGACAGGGATTTCAGCATCTTTTGCACTGAAGCGTAGCTTTTTATGTGCTAGATATGCATCCGTTCCAATAAATCTTAATATTTCCGGATTGGCTAAAAGGCTGTATATATCGTAATATTGCCGCATATAATTTACACTTGGTGCTGCTCCTTCTTGTTCCTGCCGAAATTTCCGGACGATAGTCTGCAACTTCTCGACCAGAGTATATCCAGGATCATAACAGACAACATTCACAGCCCGATTATCTATTAGTTCAATGCTATCAATCGCGCGATCATATGCCCATGAACTAATCGTTCGCAAATGATTGGGCGTTACAGTATCAAACCCCGCTTCCAGTAAAATGCCTTCCTTAACCCCCTGTATAAGATCAGTTTTATTTTCATAAAAAAGCCGGATTCCGCCACTGGAATACGATCTTGGATTATCAAAAGCATAGTCACGTTCTACTTCTGAAATCCCATCAATTTGAATTTCCATGGCCAGCAGATCGTAAAAAGCACGCCGTGCTTCAACAACCCGAGGTTTGGTGTTATTAGGATTTTCGTTAATGGATAACTCGGTAGGTGGGCTAATATGGATGTCGATATCTTCGGAAAATCGATTGATAATACCATAACCTTTGGACAGAGATGTGCCGCCTTTTAATTCAAACTTATAACCTTGCTGTTGTAAGCCGAACAAGACGTGCATAATCCAATAATCCTTTTCGATAAGGCCGGGCAATATGTTTTTTTCCTCGGCTACGATTCGTAATAATTCCGAAAAGTCCGGATGATGGTGAAGGTAATTAGCTGCCATAGACAGAGTTCGTATTGCCAGCCAATAAAGATGGCAATAATTTGCGGGCACGTGCACCACCATAGTCGGCGATTGCTTGCTTTAGTTTGGGTTTATCCATCTTGGCTATTTTCACCGCGAGCTTTTTTAGCACATCCTGCTGATCTTCGGCCAACGTTGTTAGGTTATTGACTAAGTCTACAACTAAGAATTCTTCTGACAAATGGTTAGGGAAATGCGGTTTGACCTGGAAGTTAAATGTACGGTTGCCCAATTTGAATTTTCCATGTCGTTTGTGGTTGTACACAGTTCGCTGATTATAAAGCTGTGTAGTTCCTAGGCCTAGGCTGTTATAGACGTTGGGCGAAGTGAGCAAAAAACGTTCATCTTTTAAAAAGCCACGGACAAGCGCATCTTCTTCTGGCGGGGTTTGTCCAAATGCGGATAATTTGGGAACATAATATAATCCACCTGCCAGTTTATTTAATAAGCCTTGCTGAACTAATTCATTCAAATGACGGTCAACAGATTTGGACCATTGGGCCAAGTCTGCCCTACGATACACTTGTCCTGCAGCAAGATGGTTTTTCAACTCGTCAAGTTTGGTCATGGTTAGATATATTTTATACAAATATATTATGTTAATAATCTATTTACAAGTTTTTTTATTGAAAATTCATGCAATAAAATTCATGCTAAAATATTTAGCGGCAAATATTGCTTATCTTTACAATTTAAAGTTTCCTCACAGATTATTGAGTTTGAAACATTCCGAATAAAAATTATAAGTTATTAACATTTTTTACTATATTATATATTTGTTTCATTTGTTACTTGATTAATGTAAGTAATTGATAGTTAGGTAAATAGATAACTATCTTATAATCAAATATTTAATCTCTCGTTATCCGATTGTAGTGAATCTCTATTTTTTAGCATTTCAAGCTCCCTCTTAGGCCTTTATAGTTTCCGAGTATTTTCAGAGGCTGAATAGTGGTACGTTACCGTGTCCAGTAATGGAATATCCATATCCGTGCTAACTACATCCGCTTATACGGGCACCTCAGTTAAGCTGGACTGGGACATGGTGGTACAACCCAGGGTTTGGTCAGCACGAATTTCGATGCCGATATGGAACATATATTAAGCATTCTATTCCTTTACTCATTTACAACGCGCCACAATAATTTTACAAAAAATATGATGTCGCGCCGCTGTGTTATGCACTTATTAATCTTTTTTTAATAATCCGCACCTACACTTGCAGGCTATAACAGCTATGCTACCAATTATGAATTTTATTCCGGTTAAAAAATTTATCAATCCTATCGCCTGCTTTGCTATCCTGCTATTTACCGGGCTGGGTATCGTAAAAGCGCAAACACCTAAATTAACCACCTATGTCGATCCCTACATTGGCGCGGGTGGCCATGGGCATGTGTTTGTTGGGGCAAGCGTTCCCTTCGGTGGGGTACAGTTAGGCCCCGAAAACTTTTACAAGGGCTGGGATTGGTGTTCGGGCTATAACTATGGCGATAGCGTGCTGATTGGCTTTAGCCATACCCATTTAAGCGGCACAGGCATCGGCGACTTGTCGGATATTTTATTTATGCCCTATACCGGCGGTATTAAAACCGATAAAGGTGCAGAGAAAATCCCCGGCAGCGGGTACGCGTCGCATTATTCACACAAAAACGAAAAAGTAAGGCCGGGTTATTATGCCGTAAAGCTGGATGATTCGGGGATAGGGGTGGAGCTAACAGCTACCGAACGGGTGGGCTTTCATAAATATCATTTTCCTCAGGGGAAAGAGGCACATGTTATTATCGATCTGAAAGAAGGTATTAACGATAAAAGTACCGAGACCTATATTAAACAAATAGATAAATACACGCTGGAGGGCTACCGTTTCTCTAAAGGCTGGGCCAAAAACCAGTGGCTGTTCTTCGCGGTGCGGTCATCTCAACCGTTAGACCATTTTACAGTTTATGATGATAATAAACTTTTGGAAGGCACCAGCGGCAAAGCTGCTGCTCTTAAAGGGTTGATCAGCTTTGCAAATCCACCGGCTACGCTGAAATTAAAAGTAGGGATCTCGCCGGTAAGTTGCGAAAACGCTTTAGCCAATATCCAGGCTGAGATACCAGGCTGGGATTTTAACAAGGTAGCACAGGCGGCCGATGCCAAATGGAATAAGGAATTAGCTAAGATCTCCGTCAGCACCAAAAGCCTGACCAACAAACGCGTCTTTTATACCGCGCTGTATCATACCATGATAGACCCGGCATTGTTTAACGATCATAATGGCGACTACCGGGGGGCGGATAAAAAAGTTTACAAAAACGCGCCCTTCACCAATTATTCGGTCTTCTCGTTATGGGATACTTATCGGGCCGAAAATCCGCTGTTCACTATTACACAGCCCAAACGCGCGGGCGATATGATCAATACTATGCTGGCTATTTACCGACAGCAGGGTAAACTACCTATCTGGCACTTAATGGGGAACGAAACCGGCACTATGGTAGGCATAAGTAGCTTACAAGTAGTTGCCGAAGCTTACCTGAAAGGCATTAAAGGCTTTGATGCTAACCAAGCCTGGGAAGCTATAAAAGGCACAGCCATGTCCGATTCGCTGGGGATGATGTATGTCAAAAACTTTCAGCCCATTCCCACCGATAAGCAAAGCCGCCCGGTAGCCAAGGGCCTGGAATATGCCATTGGCGATGGCAGCGTGGCCCTGATGGCTAAAGCGATGGGTAAAACCGGCGAATATCAATACTTTAAAAAGCGCGGCGCTAATTATAAGCTGTATTTCGATCCATCCGATCAGTTTTTTAAAGGCAAGCTATCCGACGGTAGCTGGACACCTGGTTTTGGTCCGCTGAAAAGCAAAAATAATTTATATGCCGAGGGCAATGCCTGGCAATACCTTTGGCTGGTGCCGCAGGATGTGCCGGGACTGATAACTTTGTTAGGTGGCGAGCAGAAATTTAACGACCGGCTGGATGAATTTTTCCGCATCAAATCAGACGAAGCCGACGCGCTATCCGATTTGACCGGCCTGATCGGCCAATACGCGCACGGGAACGAACCAAGTCACCATATTGCTTACCTGTACGCCTACAGCGGCCAGCAATGGAAAACTGCCGAAAAGGTACGCTACATCCTTAAAGAATTTTACCTGGATAATCCGGATGGCATTATCGGTAACGAAGATTGCGGACAAATGTCGGCCTGGTATATCTTCTCGTCGCTGGGCTTTTACCCGGTGTTCCCGGCCTCGGGCGCGTATGTTATCGGCAGCCCGCTGTTTAATAAAGCGACTATTAATTTAGATAATGGCAAAAAGTTTACGGTAGAGGCGGTGAACAACAGCGATAAAAATATCTACATCCAAAGCATTACCTTAAACGGAAAACCATACCAAAAAAGCTATATTCATCACAGCAATATCATAAATGGAGGCTTGCTGAAGATGGTGATGGGCAGCAAACCCAATTATAAATTTGGTACTATACCGGCAAACAGGCCGCAATAATTAATCGATACCCCAATAATAAAAACATACCATGATCCTAAAAAACAATCAACTAATAATAGGCCTGCTGCTGATATTAACCACGTTTGCAGCTCCATCCCACGCGCAAACGGTTGATGCCACTACCATGACCAACAAGGTAATGGCTGGCTACCAGGGCTGGTTCCGCACGCCGGGCGACAGGCCCGAGAACCGCGGCTGGGCACATGTATTTAACGGGCCGCCATCGCCGGCTAAACTGGCTTTTGATACCTGGCCCGATATGAGCGAACTGAGCAAAAGCGAAAAATATGCCGCGCCGGGCTTTACCTATCCCGATGGGAGCCAGGCTTACCTGTACAGCGCGCAAAACCCAAAAACGGTGCTGCGCCATTTTCAGTGGATGAAGCAATATGGGATAGACGGCGTATGGCTCTCCCAATTTTGCGGCCATTTCCCCGGCGGCAGCCAGGAAAAAGATACCACAGCCATGCTGCAAATTATGCATAATGTTAGGAAAGGCGCTACCGCAACAGGGCGTACCTGGGCCTTTATGTGGGATATGAGCGGTTTTGGCGGGCGTATGTCAAAGGCCGATGTATACAATATTATGATCAACCAATGGAAAAAAATGGTGGATGAAGGCGTAGCTACCGATCCGCGCTATATGCACCACAATGGCAAACCTGTATTATTGATCTGGGGATTTTTCCCCAATCGCCTTGCATCGCAGCCCGAATATATGAACCCCGTGCTGGATTTTTTACTGGCCCCCGGCAAATACCAGGCTACTGTGGTAGGCGGTGTTGATAATACATGGCGCGCCAGGGGCACGCCCGAGTTTCAGGCTATGCTGATGCGGATGCAGGGTTTACAACCCTGGAGCGTAGGCCGCAGGATGAAAGATCCGGTTACCGGTTACGCTGTTCAAAACACCAGCGAGTGGGCTGGCGATATGGAAAAATGCAAAGCCAATAATGTGCTGTTTATGCCGGTATTTAATTCGGGTACGCATGTGGCTGGCCCGCCGCCGGTACCGCCCGCCGGGCCTATAGTGCCGCGCCGTACAGGCAATTACCTTTGGGAGCAGTTTGTGGCTGTTTCAAAAACCGGTACTATTAACAGCGCCTTTGTGGCCATGTTTGATGAGATAAACGAGGGTACGCAAATTATGAAGATAGAGAACCATCCGCCAATCCAGGCCGCGTTCTTAACTTATGATGGCGCTACCAGCGATTACTACCTGCGCCTGGTAGGCGCGGGGGCCAAAATGCTGAAAGAGCATACGCCAATTACATCGGTTATCCCCATCTCGCCTTTTGATGCGGCCAAAACCTACCAAATTAAAAACCGGGCCAGCAGCCTGTTGCTCAATAGCCAGGGAAAAGCAGATGGCGACGGTGGTGCAGGTTCAAAATGGCAATTACTGTTTGATGGTAAAGGCTTTTTCAAAATCAAAAGTAAAGCGACAGGGAAAGTGCTTGGTACAGGCACCGGCAATACGGTAATAACGGTTGAAGATGCTAATACCGACAACCAAAAATGGCACCTGGAATGGGATGGCTCGGGTTGTTGCCGTATGATTAACAAGGTAAGCAGCAAAACCATTAGTTCAACGGTAATGCAAGCAACGGATGTGGCCACGGATGACCTGCGCTGGCAAATTATCCCCGAGTGACCGGTTGATCTGCATGTATCAATTTTAAACCTAAATATTAAAGTATGATGAAGTTTTTTTATGTAATAACACTGCTAACATTAGTTGGTAAGGTAGCAGCCGGTCAAACAGTAGATATGAGCGCTACAGTCAACAACAGCATTTTTACCAACAACTTTATTAATCCGCTGGATAACCTTTTAACACGGCAGGAAATTAATGATATCTCATCTGCCAAAGCAGCAACTTTTGAATCTGTCGGCGGCACCAATCGTTTTTTATCGATAGATTGGGAAACTGGCGGAGCAGTTACCTATCAAAATAAAATAGTTAATAGCACCAGGTATAAATATAATTACGATTATATATCGCACCAGTTATTTGCAAAATCGGGCGATACGGTTATCGCGGTTAATGGCAGTCATTTAAAATCGTTTTATATAACTGTTAACGGCAGGACACATGCATTTTATAAGTTCCCGGCAATAGGGTCAGATAATTTTGAAGAGTTATTAAGTGCCGATACGGTTGCCGGTAAACTTAGGCTAATTAAACAGCGCAATGTAACCCTTATTAAATATACACAAGCCAATGCGAGCGCCGCGCTAACGGGCGACCGGTCGGACATTTACCAGGGCGTGGTTAACTATTTTATTTTGTTTCCGGATAACGTAGCCGTTAAAGTTAAACTAAGCAGCAAATCGGTGATGGAAAGCCTTGAACCCCAATACCGCGCTAAAGCAATACCACTTATAAATAACACTAAGAAAATTGACGAGGATAGCCTGGCACGGATAATAAACAGCATGAACGGTAATTAAACCGCGGACACTTAAAAAAACAAATATTTGACACTAATTTATTACGGCTAATTAATGTTTTATTAAGCGATAATTAAACATAGCGGGATATTTTAGCTGTACCAATTAGGAAATTTTAATTTAATTCTATCCGTTATGCTAAAAAAATCGCTGCTTGCTTTTGCAGTACTCCTTACATCGTTATACAATTACGGGCAAACCAAAGCGGTAAAAAATGTGGCCGCTTCCGCTGATATCTCCGCTTCGGGCTGGCGGCTGTGGCCCGATAGGGAAGCACAATGGAAGGATGATGACATATACCTGCCATCCGAAGTTAACTTATCTAAAATGAAAGTGAACGCCCCAACCGGCGGCTGGCAGGCACTGAATGATAAGCAAGGCATTAACATAACGCTTCCCTCAACAGTTGAAGAACATTATTGGGGCAAATTTGGCCGCAGGCCCTATACCAAAAACGAAGCCCAGCGCGGGGCCGGTACCTCATTTGGTAACGGCAATTATTTAGGCGTATCCTGGTGGTGGCGCAGTATCCAGGTGCCGCAGTTTAAACCGGGGCAGCGGGTGCTGGTATGGTTTAGGGGAGCAAGGTTACGGTCGGAAGTTTATTGCAACGGCAAGCTTTGCGGTTATACCATTATGGGCGAATTGCCTTTCCAGGCCGATATTACCGATGCCGTTAAACCCGGCGAAAAAACACAACTAGCGGTACGCATCACCAATCCCGGCGGGCATTTAGACTGGATAGATTTTGCCCAAATGCGCATTCAATGGGGTAAGTACTTCTTGCCGCCATCGCACGGTTTTGGCGGGCTGGATAATAATATTGAGCTAAGCGTGCGCGATAATGTTTCGGTTACCGATTTGGCTGCCATTAACAAACCCGATTTGCACCAGGTACATTTAGTGGCCGAGGTGGGGAGCAATAGCAAGGCTTATAATGGCCCGGTTAAATTTAATATCCTGTATAAGGGGCAAACCGTTTGGAGCGGCAGCAAAACCGTTAATATAAATGCCGGGCAAACAAAAAAGGTAGAGATAGACGCGCAGGTAAATTCCGCACAGCCATGGCAACTGAACAGCCCGGTGCTTTACCAGGCACAGGCTACATTAACCGGTTTATCAGCCAGCAATCGTAAAGTAAATTTCGGTTTCCGGTATATGACAGCCCAGGGCATAGGCACCGATGCCAAACTGGTATTTAATCATAAAAGGATTGTACCTGTTTCGTCCATATCATGGGGGTATTGGGGGCGTAACGGCCTTTGGCCCGATGCCGAAATGGCTAATCGCGAGGTGGTAAACGCAAAAAAAATGGGTCTGAACTGTTTGCAGTTCCACCGTAATATTGGCAAACCCGCCGTGTTGGATGTGCAGGACAAATTAGGTCTGCTGCGTTGCGAGGAACCCGGCGGCGGTAAGTTTGCCATTGGCGCGCGCTATTCAAAAGGCCCCTATGGCCCCAACGGCGAGTTTTTGGCCAGCGACGAGAAATTATTGGATGCCTTTAAGCCCATGCCCGATTATGTGCAACCCGATACCGTAAATACCAGCGGCGCAGGCCCGGATGGGGATGGTGTTACCTTTTGGGAGAAATACGAAGAAGAAAAGATATTGGAAATGGTAAAGCGCGACCGCAGCCACCCATCCTTGATTATGTATACCGTACAAAATGAATCGAGCGAACTGGATTTGCGCAACCCGCGGATCTACAGGCTGTTCAGGGAAATGCATGAATTGGATCCCAGTCGCATTATTGCCTTTTACTCGGGCGGCGACCCCAAAAACGCCCAGGTATTAATGTTGCCGTATCATAACGATATTAGTTATGCCGGTACAAAAAACCCTTATGCCGGCTGGCAGGATATCCATACCTGCGGCGGCCCGTGTAACTACCTCGACTTTTTGTATAAAGACCCGGAGAATTACCGTCAGCACCAAAAAGCGGCAGCGCATACCAGTATTAATATGTGGGGCGAAATGTTGGGTGCGGCTACCCCGGATAATTACGAGCAACTGGCGCACTCTTTTGATAAAAAGAACCCTGACGGCTACGAAAAAGAAGATGCCGCCCAGGTACTGAACGGTTATCATAGCTTTATTGATAAATGGGGATTCCGCAAGGCCTTCCCTACAGATTCATCACTATTTACAGCTATTGGGTACCGTACTTATTATTTCTGGAAAAAGATGGTAGAGCAATCGCGTATCGATAATAATAACGATTACCTGGTAATTAGCGGTTGGGAAAGTACTACCATTGATAACCACTCGGGCCTGGTAGATAACCACCGCTTTTTAAAAGGCGACCCCAAAGAAATTGCCGCTGCCACCAAACCCGAAATGTTGGTGATTGAACCCCACCACATGATTGTGAGTAAAGGAGATAAAGATGTAGTGGATGTGTATTTAGTGAACGAAACCAACCGCACTGGGGCCTATACGCTTAAGCTAACTGTTAACCGCCCGAATGGCTCGATTGCTTATCAAACAGAAAAAAATGTGACGGCCAAAGGCGGCGATACCTATGGCCAATTATTGGCCGATAACATTGAATTTAAGGCCGATGCCAGTGGGATGATGAAAATTGAAGGTGTAATCACCGCTAAAAAAACGGGTATTAAACCATTGACCGGATCGGACGAGATCAGCGTGGTGGATGTGGCATCGGCACCGGTAATGAAAAACATAGCACTGATAGAATCGGGCGATGAACTGGCCCATACCCTGAAGGATGAATGGTATGTTGATCCTAAAAAACTTTCGGATGTTCCTGCCAGTCAGCATTTAGATGCCATTGTACTATCCACCAAACTCGCTATTAATGATCTTTTTAAATCTACCCCGCCGGTAGCCAACGCGCCGGTATCGCAAAATTTAGTTCCTGAAGGTCAGGCCGCATCCGGCCAGGCTAAAACAGTAGCAGCGGCGGTGCAAACCCAATCGGGCATTTCGGTGGCCGAATTTGATGAAGCCCTGAAGCGTGTGAAAAATGATGGTACACGGTTAGTACTTTGGCCTGATAACGACCGTGGCGCCGATGCCTTTGCTAAAGAACTGGCTAAACGCAATATTGTAAAATATACCGGCAAGGTGGGTAACCTGGGTGCCCCATGGTTTGGTAGTTGGTTCTTCGTACGCAAGCATTGGCTGCTGAATGGTTTGCCAACAGATTGCGCTATGGACTGGCGCTACGGCATTAGTGCCTTTGGCGGGCCAGAATGGCTGAAGGATAGCCCTAAAGGCACTAATACCGATGGCTTGATGCTGGATGGTGAAGGCATGGAAACAGTGATTGGTTATGGTGCCGACCATAATCCTAAAGTGGGTATGTCGGGCGTGGTGATCCCTTATGGCAAAGGGCAGATTGTACTATATTGCTTGCCGCAGTTGGTGTTGAGCTTGCAGGAAAAAGGTGACTTTGCCATTAACCGTACCATTTGCAAGCGTTTATTGGCTAACAGCTTACAGGTAAAATAAATATAACCCAAACAGGCAAATCGTGTGATTGCGCCTTGTAACCATATTAGATACCTTTATCGTATGATGAATAAACTCTTTGTCTTTATCTTATTGTGTTTTACAGTCCCAGTACTGGCGCAAAACAGCAGTTTAAAATTGTGGTACAATAAGCCGGCGGGTACGGTTTGGGAAGCGGCCCTGCCCATTGGCAATGGCCGGTTAGCCGGGATGGTATATGGCAATCCTGATAAGGAATGTATTAAATTGAATGAAGGCACGGTATGGAGCGGCGGGCCAAACCGTAATGATAGCGAAACCGCGCTGGCCGCGTTACCCGATGTACGCAAGCTAATATTTGAAGGTAAAAATAAAGAAGCCGCCGACCTGGCCCAGCAAAAAATCAAGTCCAACAAAATCAACGGGATGCAGTTTCAGCCGGTAGGTAACCTGTACCTTGCTTTCGCGGGGCATGAGCAATATAGCAGTTACTATCGCGAACTTGACCTGGAACGAACCATTGCTACCACAACTTACACCGCCATGGGTGTAAAATACAAAAGGGAAACGTTTGTATCTCTGCCCGACCAGGTAATGGTGATGCGTTTAACTGCTGATAAACCCGGAAACGTATCGTTTGTTGCGGGTATGAATAGTACACAGCGTGCCACTGTAAGCACAAAAAGCAATGATGAACTGGTTCTTTCTGGCATCAGTGGCGATAAGGACGGGGTAAAGGGCAAGATTAAATTTCAATCACTAATAAAGTTTAAAAATGATGGGGGCAAGGTATCCACTACCGATTCGACAGTTACGGTTGCAGCAGCTAATAGTGTTACCATTTATATATCCATTGCCACCAATTTTGTTAACTATAACGATGTAAGCGCTAACGAAGAAAGCCGGGCAAAAGCTTATTTAGATAAAGCTATACTGAAAACGTATGATCAGCTTTTAGCCGCTCATTTACCGGTTTATCAAAAATACTTCGACCGGGTGAAGCTGAATTTGGGTACTACCGATTCGGTTAAAAACCCCACAGATATCCGCATCAGGGATTTTGCGACGGGGAACGATCCGCAATTGGTGGCGTTGTATTTTCAGTTTGGGCGTTACCTGCTCATCTCCTCGTCGCAACCCGGCGGGCAACCGGCCAATTTGCAGGGGATCTGGAACGATAAACAATCGCCGCCATGGGGCAGCAAGTATACCATTAACATCAATACCGAAATGAACTACTGGCCGGCCGAGGAAACCAACCTGCCCGAGATGCACGAGCCGCTGATACAAATGGTGAAAGACTTATCGGTAACCGGGCAAGCCACCGCTAAAACCATGTATGGCGCAGGCGGATGGGGAGCGCATCATAATACCGACCTGTGGCGCATTACCGGCCCGGTGGATGGGGTATTCTCGGGCATGTGGCCATCGGGCGGGGCTTGGCTAAGCCGGCATTTGTGGGACAGATATTTGTATAATGGCGATATGGCTTACCTGAAATCGGTATACCCGGCCTTAAAAGGCGCAGCCCAATTTTATCTGGATTTTTTAATAGAAGAACCTGAACATAAATGGCTGGTGATCTCGCCGTCGCTCTCGCCCGAGAACGGCCCGGCTGCCTATCACGGCACTTCGGTGGGCGCGGGGATCACAATGGATAACCAGTTGGCGTTTGAGTTGTTTACCAATGTTATTAACGCCAGTAAAATATTAAATACGGATCAGGAATTAGCCGCGAAATTAGCCGCGGCCCGCAAGCGCTTGCCGCCCATGCAAATAGGGCAGTACAGCCAACTACAGGAATGGTTGCAGGATGTGGATAGCCCTACGGATAAAAACCGCCACGTATCGCACCTGTTTGGCTTGTACCCAGGTAATCAAATCTCACCCTACCGTACGCCGGAACTGATAGATGCGGCCCGCACCTCGCTCATCTATCGTACCGATGTTTCCACCGGCTGGTCTATGGGCTGGAAGGTAAACCTGTGGGCGCGGCTGCTGGATGGCAACCATGCTTATAAATTGATTAAAAACCAGCTAACCCCAACCGGGGTAAATAAGGGAGGCGCTAATAACGGCGGCGGCACCTATCCTAATATGTTTGATGCCCACCCGCCGTTCCAGATAGATGGCAATTTTGGCTGCACCGCCGGCATTTGCGAAATGTTGCTGCAAAGTCACGATGGTACGGTTAACCTGCTGCCTGCCATCCCCGATGAATGGCAAACAGGCGAGGTAAGCGACTTAAGGGCATTGGGCGGTTTTGAAATTACGGATATGCAATGGAAAAATGGGAAACTGGTGCGGGTGCAGATCAAATCGCTATTGGGCGGCAACTGCCGTTTGCGGGTGCCTAATACTTTGAAATTGCAGGGAAGCACGGCTTTGGCCCAGGCAAAAGGGATTAACAGTAACCCTTTTTATCAGTTGGAAGAAACGCCCAAACCTTTAATATCGCCCAAAGCGCAGTTAAAATCTGCAGACTTGAAACCCACAAAACTTTACGACCTGCCTACACAGGCCGGGAAAATATATACACTGATTAATTAGGAACTATTGCTACCCATGAGGAAAATAAAACACCTGTTTACTGCAATTCTGTTATCCACTTTATCACTGGCCAATCTATATGCACAGGATAAATTTAAGCTGAATGAAAACTTTGATGCCCCCGGTGCTAAGTATCAAAAAACAGGCAGGGGCGAATGTACAATAGCCAATGGCGTATTAACCACTAAAGATGCCTACCTCGGGTTTGGCGAAAATAGCTGGAAGGATTACGAGATCAAATTCCGGGCCCGCGTGCCGCAGAATGCCGAACAGGTACAGATCTGCGCCGGTTTCCGTGCGGGTAACCGCGATGACAGGTATATACTGATGCTGAAAGGCGGCATCCAAAAGAATATTTACCTGGCCCGTTTGGGCCATATGGGTATGGACGATTACCTGGCCCTGCGCCAGCTGGATTTTCAGCCCGTGCCGGGCAAGTGGTACGATTTTAAGATCCAGGTATCGGGCAACCGTATCCGGGTGTTTTTAAATAACGAAAGTTTACCTCGGATAGATATTGCTGATAAATTCACCGGTCTCTCTCCAGTCGGCAAAGTAACGCTGGGCGGCAGTTGGATAGTTAACGAGTTTGATGACCTAAGTATTAAGTCTCTGGGCGCTGATGAATTTTCAGCTACTAAAGTTGAAGAATACGCTGTCGCGCCTAAAAATAAAGAAGCTATACGCAGGCAGCAGCGTGGCGCTTATAAACCTATCACCATTAAAAATGTAAATAGCGGGCGCACAGTGGTATCACTGAATGGCAAATGGCTCTTTGTGCCGGGTTATGAAATGGTGGATGAAAACAAAGGGATAATGCCTAATGAAAATGATGATGACTGGCATGTAATGACTGTCCCCAATTTTTGGAACCCAATCCACGTTTGGCTGCATGGCGAAAAATACAATACCGGCAGCAAAGGCGTATCCGACAATTATTATCAAAAAGAAGCCGACCGCTGCGAGGCCTATACCTTCGATTATAAAAAGACCAATGTGGGCTGGTACCGCCAATGGATCGATCTGCCGGAAGGCATCAGCGGGAAAAACCTGCAACTAACGTTTGATGCTATATCTAAAGTAGCCGAAGTTTATGTAAATGGTAAAAAGGCGGGCAGCCATATCGGCATGTTCGGCGATTTTAAGGTGGATGCTACGGGGCTGCTTAGTCCGGGCAAAAATCTTATCACCGTAAAGGTGGTAAAGGATTATGTGAAGAATATTAAAGATGCCGATAAGGTAGTTGATGTGGCCGTTACCGTAGCCGTCACCCAAAAAATGCTGAAGGATATCGCGCATGGTTTTTTTAATGACGACCCCGCCGGCATCTGGCAGCCTGTTGCGCTGGTAATTACCGATCCGTTGCGCATCCAGGATGTATTTATTAAACCTAACCTAACCGGCGCCGATTTTGACATCACAGTAAAAAACAATGGGGGCAATGCGGTAAGTTTTTCGGTGACTACCAGTATTACCGGCGATAAGCAGAAAGATGTATTATACAAAAACACATCATTAAAACAACTGGAGTTAAAGCCTGGCGAGGAGCGGGTATTTACCTACAGCATCAATAATCTGCAGCCCCGCGCCTGGTCGCCCGAGCATCCTAATTTGTACAATTTTGGGTTCGCGCTGGTATCCGGCACTAATAAGGAGATAGATAGTGAAAATATTCGTTCCGGCTTCCGCACGTTTAAAGCCGAAGGCGATTATTTGTACCTGAACGGCAAACGTTACTGGCTGCGTGGCGGCAACCAAACCCCGCAACCCCTGGCCCCAAATGATACAGCTTTGGCCGATAAATTCAGTAAGTTAATGAAGGCCGGCAATATGATAGTTACCCGTACCCACACGGTGCCCGCTACCGAAACCTGGATGGATGCGTTTGATACCAATGGCATCGGCGTTAGTTACGAAGGTACATGGTCGTGGTTGTTCCTCAGTACCAGCATGCCCGATGAAAACTTGATAGAACTGTGGCGAAATGAGTTTTACGACTTGCTGAAAAAGTACAGAAACCACCCCTCGTTATTATTATGGACGGTGAATAACGAGATGAAATTTTACGATAACGATCCCGATACGGCAAGGGCGCAGGTAAAAATGAAGATGATATCGGATGTGGTGAAGCACATGCGGGTGATAGACCCAACGCGGCCTATTGTATTTGATTCTAACTATAAACGAAACACTAAAAAACACGGCCCCGATTATTTTAAAACTATTGATGACGGTGATATTGATGATGTGCACGCTTATCTTAACTGGTACGATTATTCCATCTTCGATTATTTTAAAGGCGAATGGCAGCAAAAGAATAAAAACCCGGGCCGCCCGTTAATCAGCCAGGAAATGTCGACCGGCTATACAGACGAGACCGGGCATGCCACCAGGTTTTACAACTATGTGCATCAAAACCCCGAATCGCTGGCGGGGAAGTATACTTATGAATATAACGACCCTAAGTATTTTATGATTCCGCAGGCTTTCATTAGCAAGGAACTGGCCGAGGCTTTGCGCCGCAGTGACGATCAATCGGCAGGGATCTTGCATTTTGCTATGATCACCTGGTTTACTAATGTATATCTGCCCAATAGTATTAAGCCCTTCCCGGTTTATTACGATATGCAAAAGGCCCTGCAACCGGTGCTGGTATCGGCCGAATTATGGGGGCGGCATTTTTACGCGGGTACCAAACTGCCTGCACGGATCTGTGTAGTGAACGATAAGGAGGACGGCACAACCCTGCCCGCATCCGAACTGCAATGGCAACTGACAGATAGTAACGGCGCGATATTAACAAGCGGAAAAATGCCTGTACCGCAGGTAGCACACTATACCCGCCAATGGCTTGAACCGCAGATAACTATTCCGCAAAACCTGCCCAAAGCAAAGGTTGAAGGTAAATTGCTGTTGAAACTGGTAGCTGATGGTAAAACGGTTTCAGAAAATTATTACAATATGTTGCTGGCTAACCAGCAAGGGTTGGATGCGGCTAAACTATCGAAAAAAAAAATAGCTGTATTTGATGCGGGAAACAAGATCAGTCCGGCGCTGGATTTCCTGGGGATAAAATACACATTATCGGCAACGCTGGCTGATGTGTTGAAACAAAGGGCGGACGTTTATGTATTATCAGGTATAGATTCGGTAACAACAAGCCAGGCCGAAGTGAAAGCTATTCGCGACATGGTAACCGCTGGTGGCAAGGTGCTGTTATCCAATTCGGGCAGTATTGCGCATAGCTTATATCCTGAGTATATCAGAAACCTGCTGAAAGAGAATGGCGAGATCACAACCATGGATATCCCCGAATCGGGCATATTTGATGGCATCGAACCGCTGGAAACCCGCTATTTAAATAATAACAAACGGGAAAGCCCGTCGGTAATATCAGGTGCTTACCGTATTAACCGCGATGAACATGTGGAGGCTTTGGCCTCGTTTATTAAGATCCACGGGTATTTATCGGGCAGTAACGAAGAACGCATGAAGACGCTGGACAAAATAAAAGGTTTCCCGATAGTGAAGATAAAGGATAAGGGCGAGGCGCTGCTATCCGAGATCAGGCTGGATAAAACACTGACCGACCCCGTAGCCGGTAAATTGCTGGTGAATATGCTGATCGATCTGTCGAAGTAAAAACGTCCTTAACAATTAATTATAATTGTTTATGCTGAGGAAAATAATCGGGGGTATGGGCTTGTTAAGCTTAATATCCATTAGCACCTGTTTTGGCGTTGCTGTAAAGCCTAAGGTGGTGATATACCCTGCGCCCGCCGGCGAAAAGCTGAGCGAAGCCTACACTGTTTCGGTACAAGGGCAACAGGTACCGGTTTACATAGCCAAAGTTGCCCCCGGCGATAGGATAAAACGTTTTAAAGATGTGGATGATACCCGCCACTCGGCCGGTTATTTTGAAACAGCGGCCTTTGCTTATTTTGATATGCAGGGAGCGGTGAAAGTTACGATAAGTATCCCCGGCGATATTAATTCAGCTAAAATACTGCCGGCATCCGCGGCTATCAAACCGGCATTATCGGCACATAGTATTACATTTACCATTACCAAACCACAAAACCTGGTTATCGAAATTAATGGCGAAATAGTGCAATCGCTGCACCTGTTTGCCAATCCTTTAGAAAAAGATATTCCCAATCCAAATGATCCCAATGTGATCTTCTACGGCCCTGGCATCCACCAGGTAAGCCACTTGCTGGTTGGCAGTAACAAAACGGTTTATATAGCCGGCGGGGCCATTGTACAAGCAGTGATAGACCCGAACGAAAAATTTACTGTTAATACTAAGGACAGCCTGAAAAACTACGGCTCACCTACTTTTGAATTAACAGGTAGAAATATCACCTTTAGGGGGCGTGGCATCCTTGACGCCAGCTTGTGCCCAACACATGCGCGCAACCTGCTGATGGTGCGTAAAGGGTCGAACATAGAAATAGAGGGCGTTATTTTACGCGATGCAGCTACCTGGAATATGCCCGTCCGGCAGTCGGACAGTGTGTTGGTAGATAATGTGAAGATTTTAGGTTACAGGTCCAATTCGGATGGGATAGATATTTGCAACAGCCGGGATGTGCTGGTTAAAAATTGCTTTATCCGTACCGATGATGACCTGATAGTTGTAAAAGCCGATAAAGGGCAGGGGCCATCTCAAAGGATCATTGCCCAAAACAATGTATTATGGAATCCGGTTGCCCACGCCTTAAGCATTGGTGCCGAGATTAGGGAGCCGGTTGACGATGTGTTGTTTACCGATTGCGATATCATCCACGACCTGGGCCGCGAATGGTCCATGCGTGTATATCAATGCGATGCGGCTATGGTAAGTAATATCCGCTTTGAAAATATCCGGGTAGAAGAAGCGCATAAACTGATTTCCCTATGGATAGGCAAGGCTATTTGGTCGCGGGATAAAGATTTCGGGCAGATTCAACATATCAACTTCAAAAATATCCATGCCATTGGCGCGCCCCTGAATGTAGAATTAACAGGTGCCGATGCACAGCACGGGATACAAGGGGTTAATTTTAGTAATGTGCTGTTAAATGGCAAAGCCATTAGCTTGCAGGATGTGAAAACTAATGGCTTTGCTAAGGATATAAGGGTTGGGCCTTAATGCGCCACCTGTGTTTTTACCTCAGTCATAAATGATTTTTTATCGCAATCAAATTCTACGGCCAATTTCCAACCGCCGGCTTTTTGGATGGCTTTAATTACAAAATGGTTCCATCCTTTTTCCAACGGCAGGGCCTTGATAGCCTGTCCGCGTGAAGCGAAACCTCCCGAGTTAATGTTCTCTTTAATCATAATATTATTCAGGAAAACCTGGTAACCATCATCGGCGCCAATATACATATCCAGGCGTGGCATATCAGGTTCCAGCAGCAGGTTGGATAGCGAACGTGGGCTATAGATCCAAAAACTGAGGTAAGCGATAGCATTGGTTGCAGGCCCGTCAAAATGCAGTTTGCTGAAATCAAATACACCATCTGTAACAGTAGTTTTCTCCCAAAAGTGATTAGCTACCTGTTTGCCGGCAAAATAGTCTTCGGTTTTGTTATTTTTAAGCAGGTCGAGCTTGCTGATTTCCGAATCGCTTTTACCCTGAATATCGAACGAGGCTAACAGTAAAGCACTCGTCAGTTTGCCATCTGCACTTAGTGCTGCCATGTCTTTACTGCCCTTACCGCTAAAATCAACCCCCAGGTTAACCAGCATTTTGCGCACCAGGCTTACAGATGTAGCCGATAATAGCGCCGGATCTATTGCAAAAACGTAGAGTTTGCCTTTGTCTTCATTAACCGATATTAATGCTTTTCCTTCCGGTTTGTATTCCCGTTCGCTGCGCAATACGGCGGCGGTTTTCAGGTATTCGGCACGCTTGTTCCAGGTTTTCCAGTCGGTATTACTGGCATCCAGCAATACATGGCTTTGTTTTACTAACTCGCCAGTTAAGCCGTATGTCATCATGGGTTTATCGGCAATTTCAGAGAAGTAAAAATCGCCATCGCTTAAACCATTGGTCAGTTGGTCTTTGTCTTTAGTAAGGAAGGAGGTTGCTTTACGATTGGTCAGTTCGATAGGTTTAGGCAAATACTGGTTGACGGCTTGCACCGATGCCGGGTTTATGCCCCAAACTAATATATTACCGCCTGACTGCAGGATAGTCTTTTTTAGGGCGATAGATTTGGCCTCGCCGGGTGTATGCTGCCCATCGATGATGAGTAGGTTATGGCCGTTTTTATTGGGATTTGCACTTACCGAAACACCCATTTCGCTTAAGGTTTTATATAGTGTCGAATCCTTATCGGTTGATAAAAGCAAAACGGTATTAGCAAACGCCGGATGGTTATTAACCGATGGATTAGCTACTGGCGCAGGGTTCTCTTTAATAATATCTTCACTTGCAAATGATGCTTTCACCGCATCCAGCAGCGGCCAGCTTTTATACAGCGGCAGGGCAGGGTCGTAACCGGGGTTAAGCGTAGTAGTATATGGCCCAAGCCTTTCGGGCTGCACACCGGGATAATCTGGTTTGTATTTGCCAAAAAAGATGCCATTGCTTGCTTTAGGCGCTTTGGTGGTATCGGCTAAACCTAATTCAAGCGGTTTAACGCCGTACCATACCAGGTTAAAGATGGACATATATGATGCATTATACTTTTTCAGCATGTTAATAAGTTTGGTAGCCTCATCGGCCACACCCTCCATACGGCCTTGTTGCGATTGATAAGAGCGGTCGCCATTATATTGCGCCGTTTGGTGCGGGGTAGCATAATAGGCCATGCCGGCTTCGCCAATGCCCCAGGGTTTGCCTTTGGATGATAGGTTTTTATAATTCTCATCACTACCACCATAATGCCCCACAATAACCGGCGAATTGATATTAGCCTGCGTTTCTCCATCGCCCGAGATCCAGGCGCGGGATGGATCAAGCTCCCGGGTAATAGCTATCCATTTATCAATCTCGGCCACCTGCCTTTTCACCAGCGAATCGGGCGCATGGAATACGCCGGATACTACCGGTAAATTCTCGTTACAAACGCTCCAGCCAAAAACAGCCGGATGGTTACGGTCACGCATAATAAAGCGCTTTAAATGCTCCTCGCTATTTTGCCAGTAGGCTTCGGCATCCACTTTTGGGCCGCCATCACTGGCCCACATGCCGGTTTCATCCAGCACGCAAATGCCCATTTCATCGGCCATATCCAAATAAAATTGCGGATAGGGCTGTGCGTGCAGGCGTACGGCGTTAGCATGGCTATCCTGCAATAGCTTAAACCAGGCCCAGGCATAACGGCGCGTCATCTGTGGGATGCCCATAAAATGCCAGGAATCGCCTTTTAATACAATTGGTTTGCCGTTTAATAATAACTTATTGCCGCTCAAAGTAAACTCGCGCCAGCCAAAGCGGGTAAATTGTTTGTCAATTGCTGTGTTGCCATCTTTAGCGGTCAATATCAGTCCGTAAAGGTTCGGGTTTTCGGTCGACCATTCCTTTAAACGGCCACTCACTTTAATTTTCATGCTCACGGTAGCCTGCGAGTTGGCCGCTATCCTGATCTTATTCCCGGCCAATGCAATTACATTGTCGCCCAATTCCCATTTAGGCTCGGGCGCGCTAACCACATCTTTACCGGCCAGGTTTACCCAGGGCGAGATACTGCTGGTGATGCTGATCTCCTGCGTTTTATCTGATGTATTGCTAATGGTAGCTTCAACCGTTAGCTCATCGGCACTAACAGATGGCTTTACAAAGGTATTTTGAATGTTGACGTAGGGCTTGGCTATTAAATTAACATCCTGCCAAATCCCGATAGCGTG
The DNA here is from genome assembly GCA_040389105.1 of Bacteroidota bacterium. Taxonomy (GTDB): domain Bacteria; phylum Bacteroidota; class Bacteroidia; order Sphingobacteriales; family Sphingobacteriaceae; genus Mucilaginibacter. The sequence goes on along the minus strand of JAZKAO010000018.1, from coordinate 111,613 downwards.
CTGCCCCCAAAACGAACCGGCCACATGGATACGACGGCCATATTTGCCGGGCTGGTTAAATAGCTGCGCGTCGGCTACCCACATCAGCAGTTCGTTATCCTGGCCGGGTTTAATAGCATTAGTCACATCCACTTCAAAGGGCAGGAATACCTCGAAGTTTTCGCCCACCTTATGTTTATTCATATAGATTTGGGTGTAGCCACCCACGGCATCAAAATGCAGGATCAGGTGCTTACCTTTCCATTCTTTTCGGTAAGGGATGCTGCGCATTAGCCAGCCGGCTTTAATGCCTTCCCATTTTTTGGGATAACTAGGATAGGTTAAAAAATTACCGCCACTGCCATCGCCCATGGCAAAGCTGTTCACGTTCCAGGGCGAAGGGACTTTTACAGGTGTATTTTCCCATGCAGGGTTTTCGGGCAAGGTTGGGTTCTTTATTTTATCCAGCCCAAGTTTATCGGCTTTCTCTACCGGCATAAACTGCCATTCGCCGTTAAGGCAAATACCATCGCGAAAGGGTTTTTCCTGCGGCTTTACAAAAGCATCGGTAGGGGCAAAGTCGTGCTTAAAATGTATTTGCTGAGCAAACGACCTTTGCACCTTAATTAAAAATAGCCCCGCAAATAGCAGGCAGCAACCGGTTTTATTAATTTTTAACATCGAATATGGAAATATAGCTATCAGGTTATTGATAATGCTAAAAAAGGTTTCCGGCTTAATTAATTATTAATAAAGTATTAATAATTGATGGGTTACCGAAATTAAATACAATCGATTGTTTAAACGCTTAGGATCGGTATTTGGAAAATTTTAATAAAAAAATGGAATGCCTGGACTTATTAATCTTTTATTATACAATTATTAACCCATGGCTGCTTTTTTTGGTAAATGGTATAGTGTAATGCTATGGCCTTTTATTAACCAATTTATTTTACGCTAACCAATTACTATGGCCAAATTTTACCTGTTTGTTTTATTGATATTATCGTATACATGCTTCGCGCAGCGCAAGCACAGCCAAACATCTATGTTTCCTAATTATACCGGGCTGGTAATGTCCGGTTACCAGGGTTGGTTTAGGGGCGAGGGTGATGGATCTAATAGCGGCTGGGGGCATTACGCGGCCAACGGCAAGGTTGATATAGACCATATCCATACCGACCTGTGGCCCGATGTTAGCGAATACGAAAAAACCTATCCCACTTTGCTCAAAAATGCCGACGGTTCGCCCGCGCGGCTGTTTAGTTCGTACGATTCCAGTACTACCGACCTGCATTTTAAATGGATGAAGCAGTATGGTGTTGACGGGGTATTTATGCAGCGTTTTTTCGGCGGCTTGCGCACCCCGCAGGGCAGGCAGAGATCGAACATCATATTAAAACAGGCGCTTACCGCATCGCAAAAGTATGGCCGGGCCATAGCGGTAATGTACGATCTGTCGGGCCTGAAAGCCAGTGGCGAAGACTGTACGGCTATTATTGAAGACTGGAAACAACTAGTTGACAGTTTGAAGATCACCTCGCAGGGTAAGGGGCAAACCTATTTATACCATCACAAAAAACCGCTTGTAGCGATATGGGGCCTGGGTTTCCCTGATCGATCGTATAATATCCGCAATATCGGTATAGAAAAACTCATCGACTTTTTAAAGAACGACCTTAAATATGGCGGATGCGCTGTAATGCTGGGTGTACCTACCTATTTCCGCGATTTAAATGTTGATTGCCTGCCCGATCCTTACCTGCATCAACTCATCAAGTCGGCAGATGTGGTAATGCCCTGGATGGTGCAGCGTTTTACCCCCTTGTTACAAGCCGAGAACGAGCGTTACTTTGCCCATGTTACGGCTGATATAGCCTGGTGCAAACAAAACAAGGTAGATTACGTGCCCTGTATTTATCCCGGCTTTAGCTGGTATAATTTGGGTAAACTGGAGTTTAACGGCTTACCACCGCTGGGGCAAATCCCGCGGCAAAAAGGTAAATTTTACTGGAGCCAGATCAGTACGGCTATTAAAGCCGGCGCGGGCATGCTGTATGTAGCCATGTTTGATGAAATGGACGAAGGCACCGCTATATTTAAATGTACCAACCAGCCACCTACCGGCAATTTCAAATTATTGGATTACGAGGGGATGCCAACCGATCATTATTTGTGGCTTACCGGCAAAGCCGGCGAAATGCTGCGCGGAAAGCTGCCTTTTACCCCACAAATGCCGGTACGGAATTAAATCAGCACTCATTTTAACATTCGCGGTAACCAGGTGTAAGGCTCGTTTTATATGTATGCTTTATGGAAGCAACAATTAGGTGCGAGTATTTAAACTATGCTTGCCCCTGATTATTAAAAACGTAATTCCTTACGCAGGCATTGAAAATGTTAATTATCATCTTAATTTTGATTTTGAAAAGTTTCTGCACGCGGGTTTAATAAAAATCCATAGTTTGCAGAGATATTATAAACCTGTACAGCATAAATAACCGGGCAAAAACTAAGGCCAATAATAGCTTTTGGGTATGGTTAATGATAAAATAATGAAATTGGGTTGCCGAATTTTTAAGATCGTTTTTTGCTTTCTTTTTACATTCACTATGTTTAGTGGTGATAGTTTTGGGCAATCGTATGGTTTGGCTTTTGCCAGTCACGAAGTTTTTCAGGATAAGCGAACGGGCCTTGATCTGAGTCCTGATAAAACCTTTTGTTTTAAAGATAACTTTGATATCTCGTTCGATATGGCGTTCATCCCCAACCGGGAAACGTATTTTGGCTACATCATCCGCATTATTGAGGATGATAAACGCAATATCGATTTGGTTTATGATGCCCAAACTAATATCAACCACTTTAACGTAATTATTGGCGAAAAGCTATCGAAAATTGTTTTTGATATTAACCATACAGCACTGTTAAACCAGTGGAACAGTATCCGCATTAAATTTGATTTAGATCACGACCGTTTGCTGTTTTACTGCGGTAAAACCATGTTCACCCAAAGCGGTTTGCATCTTAAAAAAGGTAGCTACTATAAAATTATATTCGGTACCAATAACTATAAGCAATTCCAATCTACCGATATCCCGCCAATGAAATTGCGCGATATCCATATCAGCGAAGGTAATCAACTGAAATACAGCTGGCCATTGAACGAGGAAAGCGGCTTAATTGCCCACGAAACGGTAAACCAGAATGATGCCGCCGTAGTAAACCCGGTTTGGGTTACCGCCATGCACCGCGACTGGCAACCGGTACAAAGCATTACGGTAAACGGCGTAGCCAGTATAGCTTTTGACCCACATACCGAAGGGGTATATATTATAGGCAGCGATTCGTTATACAATTACTCGGTACGGGATGCTAAATGGAAAAATAACGGCTATAGTAAGATAGATTTAAACCAGGGCAACCAATCGGTATTCAACCCTTTTAACCATAGGTTATACAGTTTTTTCACCGATCAAAAATTTGTCAACGGCTATAATTTTCAGGCACATACCTGGGAAAAAAAGTTTGTAGCTGCGCCAACCACCAATTACTGGCACCTCAACAAGTTTTTCTCGGCGGCCGATTCATCTTTGTACTTTTTAGGTGGTTACGGGCATTTGGTTTATAAGAACAAAATCCAGCAGTATCATTTAAAAACCAATACCTGGGATACCATTAAAGCTAAAGGCGATTTTTTTATGCCGCGTTACTTATCGGCATTAGGTGCAACGGCTAAAGGCGATACCGCTTATATTTTAGGCGGTTACGGTAACAGTAGCGGCCAGCAGATACTAAACCCGCAAAATATTTATGATATGATGCGCTTTACCGTGAAGGATGGGGCATTTAAAAAACTGTTTGTTTTAAAGGTAAAAGGCGAGGATTTCGCGCTGGCCAACTCGCTGATTATCGACGATAAAACCAAAACCTATTACGGGCTCATTTTCCCGCAGCATAAGTATAATTCTACCCTGCAACTCATCAAAGGGTCGTTAACCAAGCCCGATTATGAACAGGTAGGCAGTGCCATCCCTTATAATTTTCATGATATCCATTCGTTTGCTGATTTATATTACTGCCCCGAAACTAAACGTTTTGTGGCTGTAACACTTTTGCGTACCGATAACAACCAAACTAAAGTTAGTATTTACACACTGTTAGGCCCGCCTTATGGCGGCCCCGACGTAGTTGCGGTTGCTAAAAGTAATAAACTATGGTACCTTTTAGGAACGATGGCACTGGTTACAGGATTGTTATTGGTGTACTTGCTTAATCGTAAAAAAGGCGTACAGGTACAGATCGTAAATCCGGTTATACCGGTTGGCCCGGTTCAAATAGCCGGGGCCAATGATGCGCCAGTGACCGAGGCGCGTGTGTTTAACCACACCACCCATTTCAAAAACTCCATTTTGTTATTTGGCGATTTACAGGTATTTGATGCCGAAGGCATAGACATTACCAAATACTTTACGCCTTTAATAAAAGAATTGTTTTTAGTGGTATTGCTTTATTCCATCCGCTGGGGGCGGGGTTTAAGTTCGGAAAAGCTGAACGAGATACTTTGGTACGATAAATCGGCCAAGAGCGCGCGCAATAACCGGTCGGTTAACATTGCTAAGTTAAAGGCCTTGTTGGATAAAATGGGGCATTGCCACCTGTCTAAAGATACCGGCTACTGGAAAATTGATATCGACTACAACCATATTTATGTTGATTATCATAACTATTTGAATATCGTAAAGGATAAAAAAGAATTGGATATCCAAAAGATCAAATGCCTGTCGGAAATTACCCAGCGCGGCAACTTCCTGTCGAATATTGAATACGAATGGCTGGATACCTTTAAATCCGAAATATCAAACGAGGTTATAGATACCTATCTGCACTTTGCCCATTCTGGTGCTACGCACGATCCTGAATTTATGGTAGAGCTGGCTAATTTCATCTTCTATTTTGACCCGGTTAACGAAGAAGCCATGGTGATCAAGTGTAAGGCACTGTCTACACTGGGCAAACATTCACTGGCCAAAAACACTTTCGAAAACTTTATTAAAGAGTACAAGGTGATTTATGGCGAAGAGTTTAAAAAGGATTTCCACGCCGTGCTGGAATAAGGAAACCAATCATTAAATCAATCCGTTTTCGTCAACTAATGCCAGGGCTTCCTGCAATTAATCTGCCTGTTAATGTTTTATTAATCCATTTGGGCATTTCCGCTTTATTATTTAATGTTATGGCTCCTTATTATTCAGTAATACGCTTTGCCATATTTAATAATGCGGTAAAATAACCCAAACGGGAGGCGAACGGCATTTTTCAATAGCCTATAAACTAATGTATTGCATTCATTTTGGCTCCTGCTTGAACAGGGAAATATAAAAAATCGTAAAAACTGCTTAATTAATATAAAAAAGGGCTTTTTAGATATAGTTATTAATAAATTATTAAACATTTATTAATCAGCTGCTACTTATTTTACCATTCAATTATAACCAAATAGTAACCAATTTTTTTAAAACCAATTAAATCTTATAACATGAGGAAACTTTTATTTATGTTATTTTTAATATGGTTTGCGGGTAACAGTTACGCGCAAAGCCATATTATAAAAGGTAAGGTAACCGACGACAAGGAGGACCCGCTGCCAGGAGTAACAATTACGCTGAAAAACACACAGCAGCGTAGTGTAACCAACCAGGATGGTAACTATACCATAAATGTGGTTACCAGTACCAGTAGCATACTGGTATTTTCGTTTATCAGTTTTGAAACCAAAGAGGTGGATATTACCGGTAAAAATACAGTTGATGTAAAAATGGTTACCGCGGCTAAGGATTTAACCGAGGTAGTGGTGACCGGCTTAAACATTAACCGCACCAAGGCATCGCTTACCTCATCTGTACAGGGCGTTAATGTAAACGAGATGACCGAGGCGCGGGCAACAAACATTACCGATTTGCTTGACGGTAAAGTAGCCGGCCTGCAAATTATTACCAGCGGGCAGCCTACAGGCTCTACCAGGGTGCAACTGCGTGGCCCGGGTTCTATCACCGGTAACAACCAGCCTTTATGGGTAGTTGATGGTATCCCTATTGATAATAACGACTCGAACGGGCAAGTAGGTAACCTCGACTACGGCAATAACGCCGCGGACTTAAACCCCGATGATATTGAAAGCATTGAAGTATTGAAAGGCCCTAACGCGGCGGCTATCTATGGTTCAAAAGCGGCTAACGGCGCTATTTTGGTGACAACCAAAAAAGGTAAAAAGAACTCGGGTTTAGGTGTATCCTACAATGGTAACTATATGGCATCGCGCGTGCTGCAATTTCCATCCATACAAAATGTATATGGCGAGGGTGGCAACATGCGTATGTCGGGTAACCTGGTGGGCCCTTTGGGGCAGGGTGTAATACAAGCCGGTACAGGCGGCGGCCGCAGTTATGGCGGGCCTTTACTGGGGCAGCCTTATTTAACTGTAAGCGGGCAGTTAACACAATACGTTCCGCAAAGCACGTCACTTACTTCACTTTTCCAGGTTGGCGGCACATCATCACAAAATATATCGCTAAGCCAGGCCGATGATAAATCGGCTGTGCGTTTCTCTTACGGGCGTACAGATGCTACCGACGTTATCGACAAGCAGAACCTGGTAGCCAAAAACAACTTCCAGTTTACTGCCAGCAAAGATTTTACACCCGCTATCAGGATTGAAACACGTGTGCAATACATACAGGAAAATGTAACTAACCGTACATACCGTAACGAGGATCCAACCAACCCCTTTAACTACTTTAACAACGCGGTGGTGAGTATCCCTTTAAGCAGCCTGATCCCATGGAAAGATGGCAACGGCAACGCGTTTAACGGCGGTGGCAGCGGTGGGATAGAAAACCCATATTGGGATATTAACGAAAACGGCAACCAGGATACGCATAATACCGTTATTGGTGGTGTTACAGCCACTTTTAAACTGGCGCCGGGTTTGCAGTTAAGAGCCCAGGAGGCGGCAAACCTGCTATGGGGCAACCGTTATACATTTATACAAAAAGGATCGTTAACCAACCTTAATGGTTCTTATAACGAGTTTCAGCAAAACAACCGGGTGTGGGATACACAGGCTTTGTTAATGTTTAATAAGCGCATCAGCAATTTTTCGGTAGTAGCAAACGCCGGTGCCGAATTGCGGAACAATAATTATTATAATACAAGTGCAGGTACTAACCAATTATTGGTACATGATGTAAGGAGCCTTTCCAATAACGCTACCAATGCTACATCAAACGAATCGCCCTCGCTACAGCAAGTGCAATCATTGTTCGGTACGGCAAGTATTGGTTACAAGGATTTTTTATATTTTGATTTAACCGGTCGTAACGATTGGTCATCTACACTGCCTGTGCAAAATGCTTCCTTCTTTTATCCATCGGCAGGTACCAGCTTTGTATTTACCGAATTATGGAAAACCATCCCGAAAGGTATTTTAAGCTATGGTAAAATACGGGCCTCTATTGCACGTGTGGGTAATGCTACCAGCCCTTATAACCTGTACAACCAGTTTTTTTACGGTGGAGCGATCAATGGCGTAAGCTATGTAACATTTGATACCAATACGCTTAAAAACAGCAACCTGAAACCCGAGCAAAAAACATCTATTGAGTTAGGTGTCGAACTGCATTTCCTGAATGAGCGTGTAAGCGTTACAGCCGATGTTTACCAGGATAAAACCGTTAACCAGTTATTATCGGGCAGCGCGCCGGTAGGTTTTGGTTTTAGCAACCAGTTTATAAACGGCGGCTCGGTTCAAAACAGGGGTTTTGAATTAACCTTAACAGGCAGCCCTATAAAAACCAAAAGTTTTGCCTGGGATGCGGTCTGGAATTTTTCGCTGAACCGCAACAAAGTACTGGCACTGGCTCCCGGTATTACACAAATACAGCTTGGCGCCGCGGTTACAGGCAAAAATTATGCTGAGGTTGGCCAGCCGCTGGGTGTAATACGTGCCGAAGACCAGGAATACTCATCGGATGGTTATCCGGTTATCGTACAATCATCGGGCTTACCTTATTATACCAGTAACCACCCAACTGCCTACACCCCGCTTCAGGGTTATGCTGCCCCGCGGGCGCTTACCTCGTTCGGCTCTACCTTCAGGTATAAAAATTTCAATTTTAACTTTTTGGTATCAAGCCGCATTGGTGGCGTGCTTTACTCGGGCACAGGTTACCGTTACTATGTTTCGGGCAACGCCGTGGCAACACTTGGTGGCCGCGACGCATGGTTGTTTAGCGATGGTGTACTTGGCGAACAGGCTAACGAGCAGATGGGCATAACCAATAACTTTAATCTGCCATATCCGGATGCCAGCCGTAGTAAAGGTTCCATTTTTCCCGGATATTATCCAAAACTGGGTACCGACGGTAAACCGTTGGTTGATGCCAAAGGCAATTACATTGTCGATCTGTCGCAGCCAAATACCAGGTTTATTTCGCCGCAAACTTACTGGCAGCAAACCAACCACGTATCGCACCTTTACGTTTATGATGCATCGTATGTTAAACTATCACAAGTTATCGTAGGCTATAACATCCCTAATCGCTTGTTAAGTAAAACTAAGATCAAAAATGCATCCATATCATTGGTTGGGCGCAATATCTGGACCATTTTCCAAAAAACCCCGAAGGGTATCGATCCCGAATCGGCAGCTTCGTCGGGTAATGGCCAGGGGCTTGAACAGGGCGGCTCGTTGCCGTATGCAACTTATGGTATCGATTTTAAAGTTTCATTATAATAATATGAAAAAGCTTACAATATATTTAGCGGTGCTGCTGGTGATAACCACGGTATCCTGCACAAAAAATTTCACAAAAATTAATACTAACCCATCGTCATTTACATCGGCCGAGCCGGCTTACGTTTTGCCGGGTGTTTTTTATACCACCCTTAACCGTTTCGCGCTTACCAATATCCAAAACCTTTGGGAATATGGCCACCAGGTACAAGTACAAGGGCGTTACAACCCGGGTGCCGACGACAACTGGAACAAAATGTATGTTAACGTATTAGGTAACACAGTACAGTTAAAAAAACTGTTTAAGGATAACCCGGCCTACGCCAATACCATGGCTATAACCGATATATGGGAATGTTATGTATATGCCTTTTTGGTAGGTACTTACGGCCCTTGCCCTTATTCGCACATGGGCGATACCAGCAACCCCTATGTGCTTTACGATGACGAGAACACCATATACACTTCCTTGCTTTCCCGGTTAAAAGCCGACGCGGCAGCCTTAAAAACCACTGGCGATAAATTTACCAGCGACCCAATCTACGGCGGCGATATGACTAAATGGGCCAAGTTTGCCAATTCGTTAAGATTACGTATAGCCCTAACAGTGCAAAAAAACCTGCCCGATTTGGCGGTGGCAAACATTAAGGAATTAATGGCCAGCGAAAGCACATTGTTTACATCGGATGCCGATGATCCGAAATTTAATTATGGTACAGCATCGGGCAGCCAATCGCAGTATAACGTATCTATTGTGCAAAGTACATCTTACCTGGCAGGCAGCGCCCCAACCATGAGCGATTATATATTTACCTGGTTCCGCTCGTATAAAGATCCGCGTTTAGATGCCTATTTTGCAAAGGCTACTACTCCGTTTTCTATTACAGATACCCTGACAAGCACTGCCGATAACAAGCATTATATTGTTAGTTACCCTATACCGCATTTGGGCCAGGCAAAATCAACAGCTACACTTCCAAACTGGACTTTTGTTACCCCAACCCATACCACAAGCGAATTCCCTTTGAATGGTAACGTAGCCAATGGTAACTTCAGTACGCCGCAACCTATATTGTATACAGCAACCCGGCCATTTTATATCATGACCTATGCCGAACTTTGCTTTATGAAAGCCGAAGCCGCGTTACTGGGCTATGGTGGCACACAAACGGCCGATCAATATTACTATGCCGGTATTAACGCCAATTTTGCTTTTTGGGGTTTAAGCCAGGCCCAGGCAACTGCCTATCAAACACAGGATGGTATTAGGTGGAGTAGCGCGGGCAAGGGCTTTTACTATGATGTTACCCCGGCTATCAGCACCAGCTTATCTACCGATAATTTTAAGAAAATTTGGTTGCAGCAATGGTTAAATTATTACGATGACGGTATGTTTGAAGCCTGGCTGCTACAGCGCCGCACCCAAAACCTGCCATTACCACCGCATACAACACCGGGCCTTGGCCTTGCATTTACACCGGCCCAAAACCTGCCCGACCGCTTCCCCTACCCGGTAACCGAAACAGCCAATAATCCGCAGGGTTACGCATCAGGCCTAAAGTTTTTAGGCGGAACAGATTTCCAGGCTACAAGGTTAGTTTTCGAGCCTAACTATACAGCGGTAGATTGGACCAAGGTATCAGCTTATTATGATATATCGTACGTTCAAAAATGGTATGGTACCACCATACAGGCTACGCAGGCAGCTATTGTTCCGGCCGCTAACTTTAAAATTATAAACTCCTATTAATTCAAACACTGATTTAAAATACAAAATCATGAAAAGAAGATATATATACGGATTTGCATTGTTAATAGCAGCAAGCCTGTACTCATGTAAAAAGAAAGACCCGAGCGTGGACGACCTTTTTATTAATTATACCGTTCCCGATGTACCGGCAACAAAAAACTATGTGGTAGGCGCCTTTTATTACCAGTTCGGGTCGTTTAATACCATAACACCCCAAAAACCGGTAGTGGGTGGGCCGGGGCCATACTGCTATTTCAACGGCAATCCGGTATTAGGCGCAACCTCATCGGCAGCAAGTATACCTGCACCTGCTGTTATGGACGCGCATGTGGCCGATGCGGCTATTGCCAAAATAGATTATTTTGTATTCTCCGTTCGTTCGCCAACAATGGATAACAACAATTTCAAGGTCGATTCCAATACCATAGTTAGTTTTTTAAATGCGGCTAATTCATCAAAAATGAACTTTGCCATTTCATATAACTTAAACACGGGTACTTTAGGGATCAATGCTACCAGCACAACGGCTTTCCTTGAAGCAAATGCAACCAAGTTGTTGGGGTTTTATAATGATTTTAAAAGGCTGAGCTACTGGATGACCAAAGCCAACTATCAAAAAGTTAACGGTAAGTATATCATTATCATTAATAATGCGCAGGATTTAAATTCATCAAACAACGTAGCCTTGTACAAACAGTTAAGAACTAATTTATCTGCGCTTGGGTTCGACCTGTTTATTGTGGGGATGCAAGGTAGGTGGTCTCCGCCGCAACGGTATTATTATCGTTTTCAAAACTGTACCGATGCGATGTACGAAGCCAACATGGGCGATTACGCCGGCGATTTGGACCGTTACTATGAGTTCCCGCAGTTTTGCGACCAAAACTGGGCTTACTGGAAAACTACCGTTGAAGGCTGGGGGCAGCAGTTTGTGCCTTGTGTAATGGCCGGGTATAATTACCAATACCAAGGTAATACTGGTGCAAACAATAGTGTGCAGCGTACAGCCGATGGTGCCTGGTATAAAAAGTTTACCGATGTAGCTAAGCGTAATGCTTCAAGCTTAGGGCTGGTGTTTGTAGACTCATTTAACAATTTTACAACCGACAGCCAGATAGAGCCTACCCAGGCTTATGGTAATACCTACCTGGATATTACCCGTACAGCTTTTAAAGTGAATTAAATTTTTAACCCCGGCCGGCATAATAACCTGTCGGGGTTTATAAAGCCCCTATTTATTATTCCCTGTTACTTTTTTTTCGGTATAAATTAATGATAATGCTAAAACACACCACTAAATTGGTTGCAGCCAATTTTAAAAATATTTTATTGTGCGGATGGATGCTTGGCTGCTGTTGCAGCATCCAGGCGCAGGACAAGCCATCGGATAACGAGGGCCGGGGTAATCTGAAATATGTTGATCCGCGGATAGGGAATGTGGGTTTGCTGCTACAACCTACGCGCCCAACGGTACAACTGCCTAACCAAATGATAAGGATGTATCCCGAACGGACGGATTATATCGACGACCAGATCTCCAGCTTTCCGCTCAATATCGTATCGCACCGTTTAGGCGAGGTATTTGCCCTGAAGCCATGGAATCAAACATTAACCGTAAACTCGTGGAAGCAAAAACAAACTTATGATAACGAGTTGGAGGTAACACGCCCCTGGTATTACTCTACCTATTTAATTGACGATGAGATAACCGTTGAATTTACAGCCGGTAAAAAAACGGGTTTTTATCGCTTTACCTTTCCGGACAAATCAACCGAAAAGGACCTGCTGTTCGATCAGTATAACCCCGGGCCGGGTTCTTTTAAATTTATTAATGGGAACGCTATCGAGGGTTTAGAGATTTATCACGATGATATTAAAGTTTACCTGTACGGCGAGTTTAACACTAAAGGTAAAACGGGTATCGTTAAGGATAACCGTTTAGCCGATGGTAGCGAGACCCCGGGCAAAGGCGCGCGATCATATATCAGCTTTGCTAAAAATGGCCCGGCTACGGTAGAGTTCAGGTATGCCATATCGTATATAAGTGAGGCACAGGCCCGCGCCAGCTTTAAGCAGGAAATAGAGGGAAAGGCTTTCGGTACCCTGCAAGCCGATGGCGAGAAAGCCTGGGACATGGCCATTAACAATATTAAGGTAGAAGGTGGTACCGAGGCGCAGCGTCGCTCGTTCTACACCGCCTATTACCGCTGTAACGAACGTATGGTAGATATTACCGAGAACGGTAAATATTATAGCGGCTTTGATAAAAAGATCCACGATGCTACCCGTCCGTTTTATGTGGACGACTGGACCTGGGATACCTACCTGGCCTTGCACCCGCTGCGGGCTATTGTAAACCCGGCGATGGAAGAGGACATGCTAAACTCGTACGTAACGCAATACCAGCAAAGTGGCTGGATGCCCACCTTCCCGGTGCTGTTTGGCGATCATGCCTGTATGAATGGTTTCCACTCCAGTATTATGATCCTGGACGATTACCGCAAGGGCCTGCGTAATTTTGATGTGAACAAGGCTTACGAAGGCATGTTGAAAAATGCTAACGAAGCCACTATGCTGCCCTGGAAGAACGGGCCAAAAACCACGCTTGAGAATACTTATTACACCAAAGGCTATTTTCCCGCACTTAAAAAAGGCGAAATAGAAAGCAACCTGCAAGTACACGCCTTTGAAAAACGCCAGGCTGTAGCCGTAACCTTAGGCGGCGCTTACGATGATTGGGCGGTAGGGCAAATGGCTAAAGATTTGGGTAAAACCGATGATCATACCAAATTTAACTTAAGGGCGGGCAACTATAAACACCTTTGGAATAACGATGTAAAAATGTTTATGCCTAAGGATATTAATGGCAATTGGGTAATGATTGACCCTAAGTTTGACGGCGGTATGGGCGGCCGCGATTATTACGACGAAAATAATGGCTGGACCTATCTGTGGCAAGTGCAGCAGGATATCCCCGGCCTGGTTAACCTGATGGGTGGAAAGGCGCCATTTGAAGCTAAACTGGATCAATTATTCCGCGAGCCATTAGGCCGCAGCAAGCATGATTTTTGGGCCAAATTTCCCGATGCCACGGGCAATGTAGGCGAGTTCTCGATGGGGAACGAGCCAAGCTTTCATATCCCGTATCTGTATAACTTCACCAGTTCGCCATGGAAAACTCAAAAGCGGATACGCTTTTTAATGGATGTATGGTATAAGGATAACATCTTCGGTATCCCCGGCGATGAGGATGGCGGCGGTATGTCGGCTTTTATGGTATTTTCATCCATGGGCTTTTACCCGGTAACACCAGGCTTGCCCGTATATACCATAGGCAGCCCCGTATTTAGCAAAGTGACCATCGATTTACAGAATAATAAGCAATTCACAATGATCGCGCATAATTGTTCGGTGATCAACAAATACATCCAAAGCGCCAAAATGAACGGGCAGGCTTTAAATACGCCATGGTTCAGCCATCAGCAATTAATGAACGGTGGCACGCTTGAACTGGAAATGGGGCCAAAGCCTAATAAAAACTGGGGCGTAGAATAATAATTAGTGATGATTGAAAGAAAAGCCTTATCGTGATCAAATATGTTTAAACGGATACCGGAATTTATAGCCGGTTGCTATCCCCAACTGATTGGGTTGCAGGAAAGGGCATGGCGGCCGCAATAGCCATGCCCAATTTTGTTAAATAGCAAAGTGTTGAAATAAAACTAAGCCAACCTTACCCGGTAAATTAAACCGGTTATAATAAAAGGAACGATGATAAAGAAATACAGCATCCCGGTATTAATAACTCTGCTGGCCATAATTGTGCTGGCATTTAGAAATAACAAACCTGTTTATCCTTATAAAGATACTAAACTGCCGGTAGATCAGCGCGTGGCTGACTTGCTAAGCCGCATGACCTTGCGGGAGAAGATCCTGCAACTGGATATGTTTTGGGGGAAGGAGATCACGGATATGGCCGGGCACGAAGCCACGGTTTATAACGAAGCAAAAATTACTAAAATGCTGGGCACAACCGGTGCCGGTTCGGTACACGATTTTTATCCGCTTACTGCCGATATAGCCAATAAAGTGCAGCAATATGCTATGGAGAAAACCAGGTTAGGCATCCCCGTTTTATTTATCGAAGAAGGCTTGCATGGCTACGAAGGCTTTGGCAGTACGGCATTCCCCATCCCTTTACAATTAGCCAGTGCCTGGGATACGGCGCTGGTACACAAAATTGGCCGGGTAACAGGTACAGAAGCCCGCGCGCATGGGATAGATATGATATTAGGCCCGGTATTATGCCTTCCGCACGACCCCCGCTGGGGCAGGGTAGAAGAAACCTACGGAGAGGACCCTTATCTGGATGCGCTGAATGGGGTAGCCATGATTAAAGGTTTGCAAGGTAAAAACTTAAGCGACCATAATGCCGTAATTGCCGAACCTAAACATTTTGCCGTACATGGCATCCCCGAAGGCGGCAGCAACACCGCCCCGGTAAACATTGGCGAGCGTGAAGCGCGGTCGACTTTTTTATATGTATTTGAAAAGGCCGTGCGCGAGGGCAAGGCTATGGGGATGATGGCAGCTTATAGCGAGATTGACGGTATACCCTGTGTAGATAACAAATGGTTACTTACCGATGTACTGCGCAAGGAGTGGGGCTTTAAAGGCTTTGTCCTGTCCGATCTGGGTGCGATAAAAATGTCGTTGGAAAACCATGCCGTGGCGGCCGACAGTGTAGACGCGCTGGCCCAAACCTTTAACGCCGGTTTAAATATGCAATTCTATGATTTCAGTCACAAAACTTTTTTAGAATCGGTTACTAAGGCGGTCAATAATAAAACGCTCTCTATCGCGCAATTGAATAAAGCAGTGAGCGATGTTTTACGGGTAAAATTCCTGCTGGGATTGTTTGATCATCCGTATATCGACGAAAGCCTGATCTCCAAAGTATTCCATACATCAGCAAGCCAAGACTTAGCTTTAAAAGCGGCACAGGAGGGTATCTGCCTGTTAAAGAATGATAATAAAGTACTTCCGCTTAATTACACCAAATCCATAGCAGTTATTGGTCCACTGGCGCAAAGCACTTATTTGGGTGGTTATGCCAACAAGCAGGGCAAAGGTATTTCCATTGTGGATGGACTGAAACAAAGGGCTGGCGAAGGGGTAAAGATTGCTTATGAAGATGGTTATTCATCCGATAAAGGAGCGTCATATCGGCAACAAAAGGCAGTCGACCTGGTGAAGAATTCGGATGTGGCGGTAGTAGTAGTGGGCGAAGACCTTAGCATAGTAGGCGAGGGAAAAGACCGGGCCAATCTTGACCTGGACGAGCGCCAGTTGAACCTTATTAAAGCCATACAGGCTACCGGTAAACCTGTGGTAGCGGTGCTGTTTAACGGCCGGCCATTATCAATCAATTGGGTGGCTAAAAATGTGCCGGCTATTGTTGAAACCTGGTTTGGCGGCGAAAAAGGAGGTTTAGCTATTGCCGATGTGTTGCTGGGAAAGATCAATCCATCAGGCAAACTGCCTATTACATTCCCGCGCTCGGTGGGGCAACTGCCATTGTATTACAATCATAAACCTACCTCAAGGCACCATTATGTCGACGAATTGGATACGCCACTGTTTCCATTTGGCTTGGGTTTAAGCTATACCTCGTTTCAATATTCGGATCTGAATATTACACCAGCTAAGATCCCGGTTAACGGCACAGCAACCATAAGCGTAAAAATCACCAATACCGGCAGTGTGACGGGTACCGAAGTAACCCAGTTGTACCTGCGCGATGCAGTGGGTAGCGTAACTACCCCGGTTATGTCTTTACGGGGATTTGATCGCATCAGCCTGAAACCCGGCGAAAGCGGCGTAGTAAAATTTAAGGTTACCCGCGAGCATTTATCGCTATGGAACAGGGAGATGAAACAGGTAGTTGAGCCCGGTGAGTTTAAGGTGATGGTTGGCAGTTCATCAGCCGATATCAGGCAAAAAGGAAGTTTATGGGTGACAGTAAAATAATGATATGAAAAAAATAAATGCCCCTATTTTACTCGTGCTGTTGTTGTGGATAAGCAATAGCGCGGCTGCCATTAAACTGCCCGGTTTAGTTGGCGATAATATGATTCTGCAACGGTCAATCAAAATCCCCGTATGGGGTTGGGCCGGTCCTGGCGAGCAGGTGCAAGTGATGTTTAAAAACAAAACCTATAAAGCCACTGCGGCTGCCACTGATGGTAAATGGATGGTAAAACTGGATAAAGCAGAAGCCGGCGGCCCATACGAGATGGAGATTAAAGGTAAAACCGATGATATCCATATTAAAAACATCCTGGTTGGCGATGTATGGCTCTGTTCGGGCCAATCAAACATGGTGTTTGATTTTAATAATGCCCGGGCAAAGGCGCTATACGCCCAGGATATCGCCTCATCGGCTAATAGCCAGATACGGCAGGTGCTGGTGAACCGTGGTTATGCTTCGGCACCTGCTGCCAACTGCAAAACATCCGGCTGGCGAATGGCATCGCCTCAAACTTTAAACTCGTTTACTGCCGTAGGCTATTTTTATGCGAAGAATTTATATGAGCAATACCATGTACCTATTGGCCTCATTAACTCCAGCTACGGCGGCACTATTGCAGAGGCTTGGACCAGCCCCGAAGGCTTGAAAGAATTGCCACGTTACGAAAAGGATACGCAGTTTTTGCAGGATACCCTCGCGCTGAATAATAAGATCAAAGATGCTCAAACCAAAATAATTGATTGGGATAAAAAAGTAGAACAGGCAGATAAAGGCTATGATACCAATAACAACCCGGCCTGGGCCGCGATTGGTTTAGATGACAGCCAATGGAACACCATGCCACAGCCCGGCTTTTGGGATAAAAACGGTTTTCCCAATACTTTCGGTGCATTTTGGTTCCGGAAGGAGATTGATGTACCGGAAGTTGCGATTGGCAAGGATGGCATTGTAGTATTAGGCCAGTTGGATGATATCGATGTAACTTACTTTAACGGACAAATAATAGGCAAAACCACCAACCGCGATTATAAACGGCAGTATAAGATCCCGGCATCGCTGATAAAGCCCGGGAAAAACGTGCTGACCATCCGCATTATTAATTATAACGGCACGGGGGGCATTTTTCCGGCTGATTCTTTAAGGTTTAAATCGGGCGAAACCACTGTTTCTTTATCAGGCCCGTGGAAGTTTATACAAGGTGTAAAAATGGAGATTAAGCCCAATGCATTTGATGCTAAAAACCTGCCGACGGCCCTATACAATGCCATGATAGCCCCGCTGGAGCCTTATGCCATTAAAGGCGTTTTATGGTACCAGGGCGAGTATAATGCCCATCAGGCTTTTGCTTATCGTCCGCTGTTCCAGGCTATGATTAGGGATTGGCGTGATAAATGGCAGCAAGGCGATTTTCCGTTTGTGTTTGCGCAACTGCCCAATTTTCAGCCGGTATATGATCATCCTATCGAAAGCGAATGGGCCGAACTGCGCGAGGCACAAAGCATGGCTTTAACATTACCTAATACGGCCATAGCCGTAACTATTGATGTTGGCGAGGCCGATGATATCCACCCGGTTGATAAAAAGGATGTGGGTTACCGCTTATCCTTAGCCGCGCGTAAACTGGTTTATGGCGAGCAATCATTAGTGGCATGGGGGCCGGTGTACCAATCTATGAAAGTAGACGGCGATAAGATGATCCTCTCCTTTGAAACCCTTGGCAGCCCCATGGTTAGTAAAGATGGTGGCGAACTTAAATTTTTCGCCATAGCCGGCGATGATAAAAAGTTTGTTTGGGCTAAGGCCGTGATCAATGGAAATACCATTGTGGTAAGCGGCACGGCTATTGCCCATCCTGTCGCTGTGCGCTACGCCTGGGCGGGTAACCCGGCTGGTTGTAATTTATTTAACACGGCAGGGTTGCCGGCATCGCCTTTCCGTACCGATAACTGGCCGGGAATGACCGTTTCTAATTAATAGATATGTAAATAAGCGTATTGGTTTTTCTGATTTTTTAACAGCGCATAACTTTCAATGAAACAAAAACTTTCTACAGCTGAAATCATAGTTTTGTAATCATAGTATATAAAATCTATAGATTTTATATACTATTTAAATAAATGATATATTTGGCCTAATTATCACAAGATTTATATGAAACAGAAATTTTTCAATACAGTAGCCCCCCATTGCTTAACCTTTATTTTTACGGCTCTGGTGGCCATGCCGGCTTTCTCCCAGGCATTTATCGCTGAAGGTAAATGGCGGGGAGTGTTTCACCAGGCTAATGGAACAGAAGTGCCGTTTAATTTTGAGGTGAAAGGGAAAAGTAGCGCTACCGCTAAAGTTTTTTTGTTGAACGGTGAAGAGCGTTTTGAAGCGGGTGCGATCACTCAAAAAGGCGATTCGCTTTTTGTTCCGTTTGATCAGTTTGATAATGAATTGGCCCTTAAAATAGGCGATAAGCAGTTGACGGGCGTATTCCGCAGGAAGGATCATACCGGCAGGGCCACACAGGTGGATGCTGTATACGGCCAAACCTTTCGTTTTGCAGATAACGGTCAAAAGCCCATTGCCGATATTACCGGCACCTACGATGTTGCCTTTAAATCAAGAAATGGGGCGGATGAAAAGAAGGTTGGGCTATTCAAACAAAACGGCAGCAAGCTTTATGCAACCTTTATGAGCATTACCGGCGATTCCCGGTACCTGGAAGGCGTGGTACAGGGCGATAAATTTTATCTTTCGTCGTTTATTGGCGGCGGTGAGGCTTACTATGCGGGCTCTATTGATGCTAACGGGCAATTAATAGGGGCGCCGGGTGGCCAGGCTTTTACGGCAGTTAAAAATGCTTCAGCCGCTTTACCTGATCCATACCAGCTGACGTACTTAAAGGAGGGATATTCAACTTTTGATTTTTCCTTACCGGATGTTAACGGACAAAAAATATCGTTAAAGGATGCCAAGTATAAAAATAAAGTGGTTATCGTTACTATTACAGGCACCTGGTGCCCTAACTGTATTGACGAAGCCGGGTTTTTAGCGCCCTGGTATAAAAAGAATAAAAACCGCGGGGTGGAAGCTATAGGTGTGCATTATGAACGGAAGCTTGACCCCGCATACCTGAAAAATGCTATTGAAGGCTTTAAAGCGCGTTACGGAATTGAATACGATGAAGTGATTGGTGGCCTGGTAGATAAAAAAGCGGTCGCGGAATCATTCCCGGCGTTGAATACCTTTCTTTCCTTCCCTACAATTTTGTTTATCGATAAAAAAGGAAATGTAGCAAAGATATATACCGGTTTCACCGGGCCGGCTACAGGTATTTACTATGAACGGTTTGTTAAGGAGTTTAACGCGGAGGTTGACCGGCTATTAAAGATATAATAGAGGTTTGCAATTTTTCCTAAAAGCAGGCTAAGTATTGTATCAGGACAGGGTGTTGTTGCAACTATTATCTATCGTACTTGGTTTCTCTTTTATTTTAACTGTATTTATTGTTATAAATGACCATTCGTTGCCTACAGCCTTTATATCGCGTCATCGTGGTGGTGGGATTTGTCCTTACCGCTAAACCCGCCTGCGCACAGTTTTACGCAAATTCACCTTATCGTATGTCTGCCGCTGATTCATCGGCCGGAAGATTGGTGGAGAAAAATCGTGAAGATGCTCTTACGGATAACCATGCTATTGAAAAGATGAGTGCCACCCGGGCCAATTTTGCGGAGCAGAAGCGGTTATTAGGGTATTTAAAAGCGTTGAACATTCCTGAAGAGCAGCAGCAATTGCAGCCAAATAAAAAATTCTACTATCACCTGGCCAATGTTTTTGCACGGCTGCGGTTGTACCCGCTTGCTATGAAATGTTTTTTAAAAACTGTCCCTGTAGCTGTTAATAGCTTTCCTGATACTATCGCATTAGATACCGCCGCATTAACCGTAAGTTATATGGACGACACTACAATTGCCCGCCAGGTTGCATCGGGGCAGGTTTCAGCGCATCAAAGTAAAGCAACCAGCTATTCGAAATTGCTGGCCAATTTTAACGATGGCAAACCTGCAGCTGGGTACGCGCTGGTATTCCATGTGAAACAGCCCGTGCCCGGTAAACGTAAAATATTTGTGTGGGGTAATACCGGCCATACCTTTATTACGCTGATCAAGTATAATAAGGATTCCTCGTATGTGTCAGCGTCGTTTGGATTTTATCCCAAAAAGGATCAATTACTTTCGGCAACGCCGGTGTTCCCCACCACTTCCTCTACTTTTAAGGACGATGCCGGGCATCAATGGGATGAAGTGATCGGTAAGTTTATTTCGAAGCACAAATTCGAAAGGATCCTAAAACTAACAAAGGATTTTGATGGGGTAAAATATGATTTGAATAACCGCAACTGTACCGATTTTGGCTTGCAGGCGGCCGGGCTGGCGGGTATAAATATTACAGATACTGCAGGCAAATGGCCCTTGGGCAAAGGGAATAATCCTGCCGTTACAGGGCAAAGCATATTAATGGGTAAAGTAAGCAATGCAGACCCTCAAACAGGTGATGAGCTTTTTAAAGCTAATTTGGTTAAACAATAACGTTCCCCCAGTTTAATGCACCACTTTCCCGGCATATAGCTTTTCCCCTGCTGCTATGGGCATGTTCAATTGATTTTCGTCGGGGGGCTTTGGACAGGCATAACCGGCTCCGAAGGCGCAATAGGGGTTATAGGCCTTATTAAAATCAATAATTACGGTATTATTGTTAAAATCCTTTTCGCTCAAATCTATATATCTGCCGCCGCCATAGGTATCCTTGCCATTAGTTTCATCGGTAAAGGGCAGGAACAAATAATCGGCGTATTGGGGTATTTTGGCCAGGGCAATGCTCCGGTAAACGGTTAGTTCAACAGGCTTGCCTTTCAGTACCATTTTTAGCAAAGCATATTTCACATAGTTTTGACCGTTACCACTAAATACAGGCATAATAAAGGTAGATGGATTTGCTATAAGCTGTACTTTGGCTACTACCCTATAAGTACTGTCGGCATTGTAAAAGCGTAGATATTGCAGGTCGTCTTTTTTTAATGGCGAGTTTTTATCCTCCAAAAAATCGGACATGTATTTCTTCCTGAATTCGGCAATTTGCGTTTTATGGTCCTGTGCAAAACAGTTAAGGCCAGTTAACAACAGCAGCGCCAGTAAGTATCTCTTCATAGGTTATATCCGTATTACTGATGCCAAGATATACAATTACGCTTAAATACATTTTACAAAATCTTACGCTATTGCTTTGGTCTAAACCCAGTCAATTTAAGCCGGGGCGTAAATAACCGGGGCTCAATTAAATACCGTTAAAATACGGGTTGTGTGTATTGTTTTTTAACGCGATATTCATTATTCCTTAAACCATTAAATCTTAAGCAGATGGACATTATCACCGACCTAACCGCCGAAGCAGTTTTTTACCTTACTATTTTCCAGGATATATGTAAGGAAAACCCGCCCAAACAATTCCAGGACAAGGCAAAAAATGCTTTTTTATGGCAGATAGTCGATTTTTCGAACCTGCATGATCGCTGTAACGAATACCAGGTTAACCGGATAATGGAAATGGTATGGTCGAGCCAGGGCGCGGTTGATGAGCAGGCTAACCGCGAAAACGGAAAAATATTTTTTTTTAGTGTTTGCGAAAAATTGGTCGATTGGTTGGAGCGCTCGCTTAAGGAAGTTGACTCTGATTTAGACCAGGCAAAGGCAAATGTATATGCAAGCCCGTTTTTTTGGCGCGGACAGATCAGACGGATCCTTTACGACAAACCTGACGAACGCATTAAATTGGCAGAAATACTCCATTACATGCCACTGCAAATTATACAGGCCTTAAAAAAGAGGGAACTGGGTATTTATAAACAAAGGCTGTACCAGGTATACACGCCGTTCCCCTTATCCGAGGCTGAAATAATAACTCCGGACAGCCCCGAGCCGGTACTTTCAAAATTAATTGCTAAAAGGGACAGGGTAAGACTAAACAAATGGTGGAAAGACCGCCGGACGAAGTTGAAAGATCTGTTTAACACCGATCAGCTTTTAACCGAATTGACTGCAAAAGAAATTGCTATACCCTTTGAAACACTTTTTAGCAGCGAACTTGATGAAATTGAACGTTCGCGCGGGAAGCGCCTGGAAAACCGTAAGCCAAATACCAAATGGGAACTGAATTTAAAGAAGAATAATATTATGGATAAGGAAGGGGAGCCGGTCGACTGGCAAATGGAATTTCCCGATTACGGCAAAAAAAAGCTTTCCAACGATCCGATGGTGCGTGCCGAACAGATGGAACTTGCCGGCTTGGCTTTTTCGGGCGGAGGCATCCGGTCGGCTACCTTTAACTTGGGGGTATTACAAAAATTGGCAGGGTACAACCTGCTGCCCCGGTTCGATTATTTGTCAACAGTATCGGGCGGGGGATATATCGGCTCGTGGCTGGCGGCCTTAACCCTGCGTGTGGGCTCTATTACAAAAGTTAGCGACAGGCTTTGCCCCCAGGTATCGGCGGATCCGCTGGCCGAGGAAGTGCGGCCTATCCGCTGGCTGCGGATGTACAGCAATTATCTTACACCCAATGCCAGCATCATGTCGGCCGATGCCTGGACGGTTGGTATTACCTGGCTGCGCAATACCATATTAAACCAATTAATCCTTTTATTACTGCTGATCACCGTATTATCTGGCATTGCCATACTTTACGAAGTTTGGCACCAATATAATGTAGTGGCTAAATGGGATGGCTTAATTATAGGGCTAATTGTTATTGTGGGGGCGGCATTGGCCGGTTTTGGTATGCGCGCGTTTGACCGGGAACGGCCGCCACAATCCTTTATAAATTTAAAACTAAGCGCCTACCTGGCCCATATCCTGGTTATTTGGGGGGTAATAGCCGCGGTATATGCAACAACCCGGTTTACAGATAGCCATAACATTGTACTGTACAATACCTATAAGAAGAAAGTGGATTTTATGATGCCTTATGTTGCTACGGCAAGCTTTGTGGGCATGATGATTATTGCCTGCATAGGCCGGTATTATAAATCAAAGTCGGGGAAGGCTGTTAAGCCTGTTGTTGCAGACCACCGTTGGCTGTTATGGGCCGAGGTTGCCATTGTAATTGCTTTTATTATTACCACCTGGGGGCTGTTGATGGCCGGGTTAGGCTATTTTAAAAACGAACGCTGCATTATAGGCGGCAGTATAGCCGTAGTTACAATTGCGCTGCTTGTTACAGGGATGGGCTGGTACTACAATAGGAAATTAACTAACAGCGACACCATTGAAGAACGGGAGGCCAATCAGGACAGGATAAAAAGGAAAGTACGCGGCGCGAGAATATGGGCTGCAATCATCATTACATCCTATATTGCTGTTATTGGCGGGGTGTATTTGCTGGCCGGTGCCTGGGAGTTAATGGGGCAGTTAAGCCGGCTAACGTTTCCAAACTTTATAGGTTTTGGAGATAGGATGGTGCTTGTTTTGGGCATCCCTATTGTACTGGAAGCGGTATGCTTAACCGTGGTAATACGAATGGCTTTTATGGGCAGCCTTTTTCCCGATGGCCGCAGGGAATGGTGGGGCAGGATGGGTGCGATGGTGCATCGCTTTATGCTTATCTGGATTATTATAACTGCCGGGGCATTAATTATTCCTGATATCATCAGGTTGAAATTCCATGAGTATTTCTCCCTGCCGCTGCTGGGCGGCTGGTCGGGGATTATTGCATTTGCGGTTAAGCTGGCCTTTCAATCAAAAAGCCCCGATGGCCAGCCTAAAAAAGGGACGGCAAGTATTACAGATATGTTTACACGCTTTGCACCATATCTTTTTATGCTGGGTTTTTTACTGATAGGGGCCTATACCTTAACGTTTTTGCGCAACATCCCCATCGGAAATTTAAAAATTAATGATTACAAGCATTGTATGGTTATTATGGCCGCGTCGGCTATCCTTACCCTGCTCTTCAGTTGGCGGGTGGGTGTTAATGAGTTTTCGTTGCACCACTTTTACCGCAACCGTTTAACCAGGGCTTATCTGGGGGCCACACGCCGGCGTACCAGTCGCGAAAACACGGCCAATAGCTTTACCGGGTTCGATTCGCGCGACGATATCAATATGACCGAATTGGCGGGCGATAGCTATACCGGGCCTTATCCCTTAATTAATACAACGCTTAATGCCAGTACTGTTTCCGAATTGGACCGGCAGGATCGTAAAGCCGAGTCATTCCTGTTCTCGCCGCTGTATTGCGGATTCGATTTTAGTCCCACCCGGTCGGCCGCTTACACCCGCGACCAGGTTTATGAATATGGTTACCGACCAACAGGGCAGTATACCGGCCCGTGCGGTCCTACGGTAGGCACAGCCATGGCTATTTCGGGCGCTGCTGTTAGTCCTAACCAGGGCTACCATTCATCGGCAGCTACTGCTTTTTTGCTAACCGTATTTAATGTGCGGCTGGGCTGCTGGCTGGGCAACCCCCGGCGCGGTAGCTGGAAGGAGTCTGAACCTCCATTTGGGCTCAGTTACCTGATTGCCGATATGGGTGGCAACACCAATATTAATAGCGATTACGTATCCATTTCGGATGGCGGGCATTTTGATAATATGGGTTTGTACGAATTGATCAGGCGGCGCTGTAAGTACATTGTTTTGGGCGATGCCGAGGAAGATCAAAAATCCACCTGCGAAGGCCTGGCCAACGCCATCCGCCGCTGCCGTATTGACTTTGGTGTGGAGATAGACCTGGATGTAACCCCAATATTAAATAAGGATGAAAAAACAGGCTACTCAAAGGCGCACATTGTAGGCGGTAAGATCAAGTATCCCGGCCCGGATGGCATGATAGGGCATATCCTTTATATTAAAACATCCTTAACCGGCAGCGAAGAGGTAGACATCAGAGAGTACTTTAAAAGCAATCCCGAATTTCCGCAGCAATCAACCGGCGACCAGTTTTTTAACGAGGCACAGTTTGAAAGTTATCGCAAACTTGGGATGCAATCCTTTGACAAGGTGGTGTAACAAGGAAATTAATCAGGGGTATCTTTTAATTACCATATTTACGATGCCATCAGGTATTCCATACGTGATGCCAGTACTTCCATATCCAATGGTTTAATAAACAGCGCGTCGCATTTATAGCAATCGGCGCTGGCTTTGCGGGTTTTATAGGCGGTTACTACTATAATAGGTACGTTTTGTAAAACGATATCATCCTTAAAATCCTTGCATATCAGGGCGCAATCATTGTCCAGCAGCAAGTAATCTAAAATGATCAGGTCGGGTTTATTGGCTTTGGCCATGTTGTAAACCGCATAAGGATCGTAAGTGATAGAAATTGCCCAATCGCCGTAGTGCATCATTTCATCCACAACACTTTGTATCCGGTTATCCTTGTCTAATACCAGTATCCGTTTTTGCTTGTTTAGCAGTTCCATGGTTCAGCTGTTTAAGTTTATCTGATATAAATATCAGGCTAATCTCATCAGTGTAAATAACATGTACCGATAAATAACGGCAATGTATCGATAAACGGGCGGGTAGGGGATGCCGGACTGCGTATAGTAATACAATAACCAAACTGCTGTTAAATTATATACTTAACAGTATACCCGCGCTTTTTTTATCATTAATGAATTACCGGCTATTAAACGCACTGAAAAAGCCTTAAAAACCCGGTGTTATAACAGATATTAACAAAATTGAAACAAAACGACGGGATGTGGATAAAAATATGTTGCAACTGTTTTTGCAAAAAAAGCGGTTTAAAGCAAATTAAAGCAGTTTTTTCAACTTATTTAGAACAATTATAAATTATAGTTTACTGTCATTAATTTGTCAGCGATACTGTAATAAATTTTACTTTTGTGGACTGAAATAAGCGGGTATTCTATACATCTGCCGTTGCTTTCAAACAAAAAAATAGAAATTATTAAGCACAAATACACTTTATGAGAAGTATCTCATTGATTCTTAAACAATTTTCCAGGTCGGTTTTGCTGATCGCCGGATTGGCGGTTATTGGATTTGCTGCCCATGCACAGGGAGATGCGGCCAAAGGTGAAGCGCTGTTTAAAGCCAAATGTACCACTTGCCACAAGATGGACATTAAAATGACCGGCCCTGCCCTTGGTCCAACCATTCAATCGGAAACGGATGATAAATGGCTGACCAAATGGATCCAGAACAACCAGGCCTTAATTGGAGCTAAAGACCCGAAAGCGCTGAAGATCTTTAACGAGTACAATCAGGCGGGGATGACCGTTTTTGCCGATTTGACGGATGGCGACGTAGCAAACATTATTGCTTACGCCCGTGCCTGGAAGCCGGAAGTAAAACCTGTAGTTGTAGGCGACCCGGCTGCTGATGCAGGCCCAAGTACTTTAACCATCCTTGCGTTGGTAGGTGTGGTGATCATCGCTTTCATTATCATCCTGGTATTAAACAAGGCTATTGGTTCTTTAGAGCGCTTGCTGTTAAAGAAACAAGGCTTGTTAACCGAAGAGGATGAAACTGCTACCGAAGCAGCGAAGGCCGATCGTATAGCTAAGATTAAGCAACTGGCTAAAAATAAAAAATTCGTATTCTTTGTAGTGGTTTGCGGTACTATAGCCCTAAGCACCTGGCAGTTTGAGGTGTTATGGAATACTAACGTACATACAGGGTACCAACCGGTACAACCTATTAAATACTCGCACGAGTTACACGCAGGCGTTATGAAAATTGATTGCCAGTATTGCCACTCGGGTGCTTACAAATCAAAGAACGCGTCTATCCCGTCGTTAAACGTTTGTATGAACTGCCACAAGGTAGTTAAAACTGAATCACCTGAAATTCATAAAATTTATGATGCCCTGGGTTACGATCCTGCTACTTCGAAATACGATAGCACTAAAGCGCATCCAATACAATGGGTACGTGTACACAACCTGCCCGATTTGGTTTACTTTAACCACTCGCAGCACGTTAAGGTTGGTAAAATTATTTGCCAAACTTGCCACGGCCCGGTTCAAACCATGAAAGAGGTGTACCAATACTCGCCACTTACCATGAAATGGTGTATCCAGTGCCACAAGCGTACCGATGTTAACTTTAAAGGTAACGAGTACTACAGCCGTATGGAAGCAGTACACGATATGATTAAAAAAGGCGAGAAACTTACCGCGGCAGCAATGGGCGGTATAGAGTGCGGCAAGTGCCACTATTAATAATTAAAGAGAACTTAGCAATTACAGTTTATATAGCTTAAATGGACAGCAATAAAAAATACTGGAAAGGTTTAGAAGAACTAAACAATACGCCGGAATTTGTTGAGAAAAATAAACACGAATTTGCCGAACCCATCCCTATCGAGGAGGTTTTAAGCGGATCGGGTTTATCGGCCAAAACACCCCGCCGCGACTTTTTAAAGGCGCTGGGTTTTGGTGTTGGCGCGGTTACTTTGGCAGCTTGCCAAAAAGTGCCTGTGCATAAATCTATACCTTACCTAATTAAGCCGGAAGAGGTTACACCGGGCATAGCAAACTATTACGTTTCCAGCTTTGAGGGCCAGCCTATTTTGGTTAAAACCCGCGAAGGCCGTCCGATCAAGATTGAAGGTAACCCTGCCGATGTATTAACTAAAGGTGGTATCAGCGCGCAAGGCCAGGCATCAGTGCTTGACTTATACAACTCGGGCCGTTTGCAAAAGCCGCAAATGAATGGTAACGATGTTGCCTGGGATGCTTTGGATGGCTTTGTTAAAAACCAGTTAGCGGCAATTAAGGCAGGTGGTAAAAAAATACGCATTGTATCATCAACTGTTTATAGCCCGTCAACATTAGCGGTTATTAATAGCTTTATCGCGGCTTACCCTACAGCTAAACACATTAATTACGATTCGATATCATACACCGGCATTATACAGGCTAACATGAATAGCTTTGGTAAGGCTGTGGTACCGCATTACCGTTTTGATAAGGCTGATGTAATTGTAAGTTTCAATGCCGATTTCCTGGGTACCTGGGTATCGCCAGAGGAGCATACCTTACAATATGTATCAAACAGGAATTCAAAATCGTTAGAAGAAAAAAGAATGTCGCGCCATATCCAGTTTGAAACTGGTATGAGTATGACAGGTACCAACGCCGATACCCGTATCCCTGTAAAACCATCGCAGGAAGGTTTAGCGCTGATTGCCTTATATAATGAATTATCGGGCACAACATTACCGGGTTCGGGTAAGTTAGATAATAACGTTGTTACCAACGCTATTAAAGTTGTAGCTAAAGAGCTACTTGCTGCTAAGGGCAAAGCCCTGGTAGTTGCTGGTACTAACGATGTAGCCGCGCAGGTATTGGTTAACGCTATCAACTCGCTGTTAGGTAGCTACGGCATTACGATCGATTTGGATACCCCGGTTAACAAATACGCCGGTAACGATACCGAGTTTGCCGATTTTATTAGCGAAATGACCAAAGGCGAGGTTGATGCCGTGTTCTTCCTGAACGCTAACCCTGCTTACGATTACTATAAAACAAAAGAACTGACCGACGCGCTGGCTAAAGTGAAACTGAAAGTTTCCTTTGCCGATCAAAAGGACGAAACTGCTGCCTTGTGTACAGTTTTAGCCCCTAACCACCACTTCCTTGAATCGTGGGGCGACGCGCAGGTGATGGAAGGTTACTACGCCATTGTACAGCCAACCATTAACCCGGTTTATAGCACACGCCAGGCCGAACAAAGCTTAATGCTTTGGAGCGATAACCCGGTAAAGGATTATTACACCTTTGTACGCAACAACTGGGATACTACCATTTTCCCTAAAGTTGGCGGCGGCAGTGGCCAAAAGGCCTGGGAAGCATTATTGCAAACCGGCTTTGTAAAAACAGGCGATAAGGCAGCAGGCACTTACGCCTTTACCAAAGATTTAAGCGGCGTTGCACAAACTATAACCAACCAAAGCCCGGCTTTAACCGCTAAAGGCGGTACCGAAGTGGAGTTGGCGCTATACCAAAACAACGGTGTTGGCGATGGTAAACGTGCAAACAACCCATGGTTACAGGAAATGCCCGATCCGGTATCGAAAGTTACCTGGGATAACTTTGCAGCCATATCCGAAAAATTTGGTAAGGAAACACTGAAGGTTGAAGAAGGCGATGTAGTTAAAATTACAATCGGCGATTACAGCATTGAAGTTCCTGTATTATTCCAGCCGGGCCAGGCGCAAGGTACCGTATCGGTAGCTTTGGGTTATGGCCGCACATCGAGCGGTAAGGTTGGCGATAACGTAGGTAAAAATGCTTACCCTTTCTACAGCCTGCGCAACGGTACATTCCAAACCACCGGTGTTGCTAAAATTGAAAAAACCGGCGAAACATCTCCGCTGGCACAAACACAAACGCACCATAGCTATGAAGGCCGCAGCGTTATCCGCGAAACTTCATTTACTAAATACGTAAAGGACCCTGCATCTGGCAGTGGCCGTGGCGAAAAGAAAAAGGATTACAACAGCGAATCGCTGTGGGACGATTACGACCGCCCGCAATACAACTGGGTAATGGCTATCGACTTAAATGCCTGTACCGGTTGCGGTGCCTGCGTGGTAGCTTGTAACGCCGAAAATAACGTACCGATTGTAGGTAAAGACGAAGTTCGCCGCCGCCGCGAAATGCATTGGATCCGTATCGACCGTTACTATAGCTTTAATGACGACGGTACAAATGCCGTTACCAGGGAAAAGGAAATTAATAAACTGACCGACCTTGATAACGTATCGGTAGTACACCAGCCAATGATGTGCCAGCACTGTGATCACGCTCCGTGCGAAACAGTTTGCCCGGTACTGGCTACCGTACACTCAAGCGAAGGCTTGAACCACATGGCTTACAATCGTTGCATAGGTACTCGTTACTGCGCTAACAACTGTCCGTTCAAGGTTCGCCGCTTTAACTGGTTTAACTACTGGAACGACTCGCGTTTTGAAAACTACCTGCAAAGCGAATACACACAATTAGTATTAAACCCCGATGTTACCACCCGTTTCCGTGGGGTAATGGAAAAATGCTCTATGTGTATCCAGCGTATACAAGCAGGCAAGCTGAAAGCCAAAATTGAAAAACGCCCGTTGAAGGATGGCGAAGTAAAAATGGCCTGTCAGCAAACCTGTACTGCTAACGCGATAGTTTTTGGTAACGCTAACGATCCGGAATCGGAAGTATCAAAAGCACTGAAAAGCGAACGTACTTACTATGTACTGGAAGAATTAAACATTCAACCGGGTATTGGCTACCAGGTTAAGGTGAGAAATATAGTTGAACAAGGAGCTTAATTTTATTATAATAGAGATTAATATATATGGCATCTCATAATGAATCAATAATCAGGGAACCGTTAATTACGGGCAAGGATATTACCTATGCCAAAATTACCGATGACGTACTGCGCCCTGTAGAAAATATGCCTACAAAGGCCTGGTGGATAGGTTTTACCGTATCCTCGCTTGGCGCTTTGCTTTGGGTATTTGCTGTTAGCTGGACGTTTTGGTTTGGTATAGGCTCGTGGGGTTTAAATAAAACAGTAGGCTGGGCCTGGGATATCACCGGTTTCGTGTGGTGGGTAGGTATCGGTCACGCCGGAACACTGATCTCGGCGGTATTGCTGCTGTTCCGTCAAAACTGGCGTAACTCCATTAACCGATCGGCCGAGGCGATGACCATCTTCGCGGTAATTTGCGCCGCTACTTACATTGTAGCACACATGGGCCGCCCATGGATGGCCGTTTACTCGTTACCAATACCTAACCAATACGGTTCGCTATGGGTTAACTTTAACTCGCCGCTTATTTGGGACGTATTCGCGATTTCAACTTACTTCTCGGTATCATTAGTATTCTGGTATACAGGTTTACTGCCCGATATCGCTTCCATCCGTGACCGTGCATCGGGCCTGCGCCGTAAAATATACTCGGTATGCTCTTTCGGCTGGTCGGGTTCGGTAAAAACCTGGCAGCGTTTTGAAACTGTATCACTTATTTTAGCAGGTATATCTACACCCCTGGTACTTTCGGTACACACCATTGTATCTATGGACTTTGCAACCTCGCTTGAACCAGGATGGCACACTACCATTTTCCCTCCATACTTCGTTGCGGGCGCTATCTTCTCGGGTTTTGCCATGGTGCAAACCTTGTTGCTGATAGCACGTAAGGTATTGGCGCTGGAAAACTACATCACCATGTTCCACATCGAATCGATGAATAAGATCATCATCCTTACCGGTTCAATTGTAGGTGTGGCTTACTTAACCGAGTTCTTTATCGCCTGGTATTCGGGTGTTGAATATGAGCAATACGCCTTTATTAACCGTGCAACAGGCCCGTACTGGTGGGCATACTGGAGCATGATGACCTGTAACGTTATCAGCCCGCAGTTGTTCTGGTTCAAAAAGATCCGTACCAGCATCCCTGCTTCATGGGTACTATCTATTGTAGTAAACATTGGTATGTGGTTCGAGCGTTTTGTGATCATCGTAACCTCGTTACACCGCGATTATATCCCATCAAGCTGGGCTATGTTTTACCCAACCTGGATAGATGTGAGCATATTTATCGGTTCGATAGGCGTATTCTTTACCTTGTTCCTGTTATTTATCAGGGTGCTGCCATCGGTAGCAATGGCCGAGGTGAAGTTATTGCTGAAAGGATCGAGCGAGCAGGCTAAGAAGAAATTGATTGCCGAAGGCCACCTGGATCAAAGCCATGTTGACTTTTACAAGGAAGCGATAACCAAATTCGATAGCATTGAAATGTCGGAATACGACAAAATATAATAACGATGAGCAGTACTAAATTTATATTGGGCCTTTTTGACGATCCGGATGATATGATGCATGGGATTGATAAGCTGCAAAAAAACAGCGTGCCTATTTATGATGTATATACGCCAATGCCTATCCACGGTATTGAGGCTAAGCTGGGCATTAAGCCATCGCGCTTAGGCTATGCGGCCTTTATGTTTGGATGTTTGGGTGGCAGTACCATCTTTGCCATCATATACTTTACCATGGTGCATGACTGGCCTATGAACATTGGCGGCAAAAACCACTTTGCTATCCCGGATTTTATTCCGATTACGTTTGAGTGGACCGTGTTGTTTACCGCCTTTGGGATGGTAGCCACGTTTTTTTACGCCACGCACCTTTTCCCGGGCCGTACGCCAAGGGTAATGGACTACAGGGCAACAGACGACAGGTTTGTAATAGCAATTGACGCAAAAGGTAATATCCCACATGATGATATTACCAATATATTAAAAGACGCGGGAGCGGTTGAAATTAAGCATAACGACAGAAAATATGTTAGCTATGAATAAATTTAGAATATTGGGTGCATCGGTTATCGCCATAGCTGCTTCGGTATTAATAACATCGTGCAAAGATAAACGGAGTACCGGTTGGGAGTACGCCCCCAATATGTACGAACACCTTGCTTATGACCCTGACCAGGCGAATAAGAATTTTGCAGATGGTAAAACAGCACAAGTGCCACCGGCAGGTACTATACCTGTAGGATTTGTGAAATTTGATTATCCAAAAACAACAGAAGGTTATAATTTGGCCAGTGCCGAAGTACACACCGGCTTACCACAAACGCAAAATAACTTTGCCGAAGGTAAGGTATTGTTTATGCACTTCTGCTCGCCATGCCACGGCGAAACCGGGCAGGGTGATGGTGAGGTAACCAAGCACGGTTATCCGCCGCCGCCATCATATTCAAAAGGGCAGTCATCACGTGGTGGCGCCATGAAGGATTTAACAGATGGTAAAATATATCATACCATTACTTACGGTGTAAACTCAATGGGTTCGTATGCATCTCAGTTGTCGCCCGAGGAACGCTGGAAAGTAATTATGTACGTTCACCATTTACAAACTTTATAAGAATTAAAATTAGATGAGTACTCATAATAGTTTTGAAGGGCAATACGAATTTATAGGCAAGGCTAAAACCTGGAGCCTGTTAGCCATTTTGGCTGGTGTAGTTACGATAGTGCTTGGCTTTGTTTTAGGAGCAGCCGAACGCACATTTGCTAACCTGCTGCTAATGGGTTATTATTTTACCTGTGTATGTATGGCAGGCGTATTCTTTTGCGCGGTGCAGTATGTGGCACAGGCAGGCTGGTCGGCATCTATACTGCGTATACCGCAGGCCTTTGCTAAGATCCTGCCAATTGCATCTGTTGTATTAATATTAATTGTTGTAGCCGGTTTATACATTACCCACGAGGGAGTTAACGAAGAAGGCCATAAGGCAATAGTTCCGTATTTATATAAATTGTGGGCTATTACCGATGTTGCTAAACCAGGCAGCGAGAATTACGACGCGATCATCGCCGGTAAAGCATCGTTCCTGAATAAGGGCTTTTTCCTTGGCCGTGTAATTGGCTTTTTAGGTTGCTACGCCATATTTGGTAACCTGCTGATCAAATACTCGGAGAACGAGGATGAGTTGGGCGGCATGAGCAATTACGAGAAGAGCTTTAAAATGTCATGCATATTCCTGGTAATATTTGGTTTCACTACCCCGATATTTGCTTTCGATGTGATCATGTCACTTGAGGCACACTGGTTCTCTACCATGTTTGGCTGGTATAACTTTGCCGCCATGTGGGTTAGCGGATTAGCGGTAATGACATTAACGATCATCATCCTGCGTAACAATGGTTACCTGCAATGGATCACCGAAGATCACTTGCACAATATGGGCCTGTTTATGTTCGCGTTCTCTATCTTCTGGACTTACGTATGGTTTGCCCAGTTCTTACTGATCTATTATGCTAACTTACCCGAAGAGGCTGTATATTTTTACAAACGCTGGGAACCGCAGTATAAACCATGGTTTTGGTTAAACATTGTAATTAACTTTGTCGCGCCATTACTGGTATTGATGATGCGCGATTCGAAACGTATAGTGGGTGTATTAAAAACCATTTGTATTATACTGATTGTTGGGCATTGGCTGGATTATTTTATGATGATTATGCCGGGAACTGTTGGTGCGCAAAAAGAATGGTACCTTGAAATTGGCCCGATAGAGGTGTTTATATTTATAGGTTTCGCCGGTTTATTTACTTTCCTGATGTTAACCGCGTTAAGCAAGTTCAAATCGCTGATACCTAAGCATCACCCGTTTTTGCAGGAGAGCCTGCACCACCATATATAATTGCTAATTTTATAAATTAAAAAGGAATACCAAACGAACACAATAATGGCATTCAAAAATTTGATAAATTCTAAAAAGATAGCCGCGCTGTTAGCTATGCTGCTGTTAGGCAGTACACAATTGCTAATGGCCCAGGCTACTACCGCAGATGCTGCTGCAGCTACAGATGATACCGATAAATCGGCCATGTGGTTGGGTGTTGGCTACTATGTATTGTTGTTTTTATTGCTTTGTATAGTTGTTGCCATTATTGGCCGTATAATAAAAGTATACGATTTGAGCAACCAGCTGCAAGGTAAAAAAGCCACCAACTGGAATAACGTAATGGCTATTATGTGCGGTATATTCCTGGTAGCAGGCGGTATAGGTGCCTATTGGTCATTCGCGGTACAAGGCGCTATGTCTTTACCCGAGGCCGCATCAGAGAATGGTGTAAAAACAGATGAAATGTTTACCACCACTACGATACTGACCATGATTGTATTTGTAATTACACAAATACTGTTATTTTACTTCCTGGCCAAGTATCGCCATTCAAACAAGCGCCGCGCTTACTTTTTACCGCATAACAACACCATCGAAAAAGTATGGACCATTATACCGGCTATAGTATTAACTATACTGGTAGTGTTTGGCTTTTTTACCTGGAGAACAATTACCAATACTACCGACGTTAAAGGCGATATTAATATTGATGTTACCGGCCACCAGTTTGCGTGGGAATTACGTTACCCGGGTAAAGATGGTAAACTGGGTAAAAAATACTATAAACTGGTTACAGGCTTAAACAACTTAGGTGTGGATTTTAAAGACCGCAACTCTTTTGACGACCTGAAAGCCGATACGCTAGTTATCCCGGTTCACAAATCAATCCGCATTAACATATTTGCGCAGGATGTGATCCATAGTGTTTATATGCCTTACTTCCGTTTACAAATGAACGCGGTACCGGGCTTACCAACTTTCTTTAAGTTTGTACCAACTATTACCACAAACGAAATGCGCGGCAAAGTAGGCGATCCTAATTTTGAGTACCTGCTGTATTGCGCCAAAGTATGCGGCGATGCCCACTATAACATGAAGAAAATTATTCGTGTAGTTTCTGACTCCGAATACCAAGCATGGCTTAGCCATCAAAAACCTTACCTGAGTGACGGGTTAAAGACGGAATTGAAAATGGTTGATAACAACCAGCCATCAAACCAGGGAGCAGTAAACAGGTTAGCATTAAATAATTAATATTTCAGATAGCAATTATGTCAACATTATCAGTTCAAGATCACGGAGTACAACATGATCACGACCATGATCACGAACATCACCATGATACTTTCCTGACCAAATATATCTTCAGTCAGGACCATAAGATGATTGCCAAGCAATTCCTGATTACAGGTATTACTATGGCCGTTATCGCGATGATCTTATCTATACTTTTCAGGATCCAGTTAGCGTATCCTGATAAAAGCTTCCCTTTACTGGAAACTTTATTAGGCCGCTTTGCACCAAACGGACGTTTAGATCCGGGCTTTTACCTGTCGCTGGTTACCATTCACGGTACCATCATGGTATTCTTTGTATTAACTGCCGGCTTAAGCGGTACCTTTAGTAACTTATTGATCCCGCTGCAATTAGGCGCACGTGATATGGCATCGCCGTTCATGAATATGCTATCGTACTGGTTCTTCTTTACTGCCAGTGTCATCATGCTAAGCTCATTCTTTATCGAGAAAGGCCCTGCAAGCGGTGGCTGGACGGTTTATCCGCCGCTATCGGCTTTACCAAAGGCCATGAAAGGTTCGGATATGGGTATGACCTTGTGGCTGATCAGTATGGTGTGCTTTATCGCGTCATCATTATTAGGCGGTATTAACTATGTAAGTACCGTATTAAATATGCGTACCAAAGGTATGGACCTGTGGAAAATGCCTTTGACTATCTGGGCTTTTTTCCTGACCGCTATCCTGGGTGTATTAGCATTCCCGGTACTGGTTGCAGGTGTGGTATTGCTGATATTTGACCGTAGCTTTGGTACCAGCTTCTACCTGTCGGACATTGTACTGAACGGAAAAGTTTTATCTTTCGAAGGCGGTAGCCCAATCCTGTTCCAGCATTTATTCTGGTTCCTGGGTCACCCCGAAGTATATATCGTAATTATGCCGGCCATGGGTATCTCGTCCGAGATCATGTCGGTTAACTCACGCAAACCAATTTTCGGGTACCATGCAATGGTTTACTCATTAATCGGTATTACTGTACTATCATTTATTGTTTGGGGCCACCACATGTTTGTTACGGGTATGAACCCGTTCCTGGGCGGTGTGTTTATGATCACTACATTAATTATCGCGGTACCATCGGCGGTAAAAACATTTAACTGGCTGGCTACACTGTGGCGTGGTAACATCAGGTTTACACCTGCCATGTTGTTCGCTATCGGTATGGTATCGTACTTTATCTCGGGTGGTTTAACAGGTATCTTCCTGGGTAACGCTGCTTTGGATATCAACCTGCACGATACTTACTTTGTGGTTGCCCACTTCCACCTGGTAATGGGTTCGGCAGCTATATTTGGTATGCTGGCCGGTGTTTATCACTGGTTCCCTAAAATGTTTGGTAAAATGATGGACGAGCGCCTGGGTTACCTGCACTTTTGGTTAACCTTTATCGGTGCTTACCTGGTATTTTTCCCGATGCACTTTATGGGCCTTGATGGCGTACCACGCCGTTACTATGCCTTCACCGAGTTTGAATCGATGAAACGCTGGTTATCGGTAAATATGTTTATTACCTGGGCTGCTATTATATCGGCATTGGCGCAGGTAGGGTTCCTGTTTAACTTTATTTACTCTATATTTTGGGGTAAAAAGGCCACACAAAACCCATGGGAAGCAAATACACTGGAGTGGACAGCACCTGTTGAGCATTTGCATGGCAACTGGCCTGGCGAAATCCCAACTGTGTACCGCTGGCCTTATGATTACAGCAAGCCTGGTGCCGAAGAGGATTTTATCCCTCAAACCGTACCTTTCTCTCAAACGATGAGTTCGAATTTGCCTCATGATTTTGAAGAGAACGAAGCAGGCATGAAAGCCCACGAAGCATGGGTTGCTGCAAATAAATCAAACGAAGAAGTAAAATAAACAGGTCATCCTGATCTGATCTTTAGGGTATCTGTTCCGGGAATGATTTTACCCCGGCAGGTACCCTAAGTTTTTAAAAGCAGAAATGAGCATATCAGCAGCAAAAGATAGATTCCGGTATTTTAACCTTACTGCAATTGTTTTGCTATTTATTTTGATATTAGCCGGCGGCGTTGTGCGCAGCACAGGATCGGGCATGGGTTGCCCCGATTGGCCAAAATGCTTTGGGGGATATGTCCCGCCAACTAATGCCTCGCAATTACCTGTTGATTATAAGCAAAAGTATGTTGCCGGCCGCTTAGCTAAAAACCAGCGCTTTGCCAAAACATTAGATGTATTTGGTTTCAGTGATCTGGCTACGCGCATCCGCGAGGATAAATCCATCCTTGTTCCCGAAGATTTTAACGTGGGTAAAACCTGGACAGAATATGTTAACCGCCTGATAGGCGCTATATCCGGCATTTTCCTGTTATTAACGGCTATTTACTCGTTCAGCTATAAGGGGGTAAACAATTGGATAGTTGTAGCCAGTGTGGCTAACCTGATCTTAGTTGGCTTTCAGGGTTGGTTAGGTTCAATTGTGGTATCAACCAATTTAGTAGCCTGGATAGTAACCGTACACATGCTCATCGCTTTGGCTATACTGGCACTGGCAATTTATAGCTACCATGCCGCAAAGGTGCATGGCAGGCCCAAAATGGCGGTAAAGGGTTTTGTATACCTGATTACCATCATAGTGCTTTTATTAAGTGTGGTACAGATCAGCTTCGGTACATCGGTAAGGGAAAAGATAGACGAGGTATCGGCACACCTGCAAGGTGGTTACCGGCAGGACTGGGTATCACGCGCGGGCGAGATTTTTGCTCAGCACCGCGATTTGGCTATTGCTGTATTTATTTTAAATGTGATGCTATACGCGCTGGTACGTAAAAGCTATAGCCGCCACTCCATCCACCAGCAATTAATGAGTTTTACGTTTTTAATGATCATGCTGCAAATAGGCACGGGGATAGCATTATCCTATTTCGCGTTGCCGCCTTATGCGCAAACATTACATATTTTACTGGCCAGCTTAATATTTGGCGCGCAGTTTTACCTGTTGCTCAATTTATCGCGGTCGGCTAACAGCAGGGGGGCATTGGCATGAAGATGAGTGATTTTTCGAAACTGATTAAAACCCGGTTGACCTTTTTGGTAGTATTTTCGGCATCTATATCGTTTATTATTGGTGTTAAAGCCAATGGCGGCGATACCTGGGGATCGTTATACAGCACACAGATGTGGATTAACTGGGCAAAACTGGTTATCGGCGGCTTTTTGGTAACATCGGCAGCCAATTGTTTTAACGAAATTATTGAAAAGGACCTGGATAAGCTGATGAAGCGCACCATGGACCGCCCTATGCCTGCAGGGCGTATGACTACCGGCCAAGGCCTGGTTTTAGGTTTAGGGATGGGCATTGCGGGCACGTATATTTTGGGCAGCCTTAATTTGCTTACCGGTTTATTATCGGTATTCTCTATCCTATTATATGCCTTTGCTTATACACCGTTGAAGCGTAAATCGCCAATCGCGGTATTTGTAGGGGCAATCCCGGGCGCTTTGCCGCCGCTTATTGGTTATGTAGCCGCGCAGCCACACGGGCAGATAGATAAAATAGCACTAATATTATTTGCTGTGCAGTTTGTATGGCAGTTCCCGCATTTTTGGGCTATTGCCTGGGTGCTGGACGATGATTATAAACTGGCCGGCTTCCGCCTGCTGCCTACCGGGCAGCGCGATAAGGCAAGCGCCGCAATTACGTTTTTATTTACCGCTATACTGGTACCCGTAAGTTTACTGCCAACTATTTATGGCTATGGCGGTTTATATGTAGGAACAGTATCATTAGTGTGCAGCTTAATATTTTTATACCAGGGTTTTGTACTTTTACGCACCTGCGAAATTAAAGCGGCCCGTTCTTTAATGTTCGGCTCGTTTTTTTATTTACCGGTGGTGCAGTTAATGTTTTTGTTTGATTTTATTGGGAAATAGGAATGATGGCTCAGATACAGCAAGATAATGACAGGGTAAACCTGGGCGCCAAAAAGTTTAACATGTGGATCTTTGTGTTCTGCTCGTTTATGCTTTTCGCAGCGTTTAGTAGTGGCTTTATAGTTTATGCCGGCGGCAAAGGCCACGGGCTGAATGTAATATTGCCCGATTCGTTTAAATACAGCACAATAGTGCTGATCATTAGCAGCGTTACCTTGTTTTTAGCATCAAGGGCGGCAAAGGGTTTGGAGTTAGGCAAGCAGCAGTTAATGCTATGGATCACCATAGGCCTGGGTATAACGTTTTTTGCGCTGCAGGTATATGGCTGGTATATACTGGCCTACAAAATGCAGGTATTTTTAACCGACCCTAACGCGTCGCGCTCTTTTGTATATGTAATTACCTTTATGCACTTACTGCACATTATAGGCGGGCTGGTATGGCTGCTTGCGGCATTGGGCGGCAGTATAAAGGGGATACCGCAGGTTAAGAATTTATATCGGATGGAAATGGCATCTATTTTTTGGCATTTTCTCGATATTATATGGATTTATCTCTATGTTTTTTTACTTTTGAATCAAATTTAAACATCTCTTATTTTAGTACAGATGAGTACAACAACATCACAAATTGACGAAGTAAAGACCACACCGTGGGCCGGGGGCCGATCGCCATTCTCTATCGAGTATGGTAAATTAATGATGTGGTTCTTCCTGCTTTCGGATGCGTTTACATTTTCAACCTTATTGATCTCTTACGGCGCATTGCGTTTCAGCTCACCAAGCTGGCCTGCACCCGATCTGGTATTCCAATCTGTACCGTTAACAAGCATTACCCATGGCGCGCCACTGGTATTTGTGGGTATCATGACCTTTATCCTGATTGCAAGTTCGGTTACGATGGTATTGGCTGTTGAGGCCGGTCACCGTAATTCAAAAAAAGAAGTTGTTCTTTGGATGATCCTGACCGTTGTAGGCGGCTTGATGTTTCTTGGATGCCAGGCTTTAGAATGGACACACTTACATAGCGAAGGTTTTTGGTGGGGAAGCATACCCGGCCCGCACGAGCTAAAAGAGTTTTTCCATGATGAAAAATCTATTAATCCGGTATACACACAGCAGTTTGCTAACTTGTTCTTTACCATTACAGGTTTCCACGGCTTCCACGTATTTAGCGGGGTGATCATTAATATCGTTATTACCATTAACGTATTGCTGGGTACTTACCAAAAACGCGGCAGCTACCTGATGATCGAAAAGGTTGGTTTATACTGGCACTTTGTAGATTTGGTTTGGGTATTTGTATTTACATTCTTCTATTTAGTATAAAACATTAACGAGATATTATCATGTCTGAACACGCACACGATACACACGCTGAAGGCGGCGACCACGAGGGAATGACCCGTAAAAAGATATTGAATGTATTAGGGATACTTACACTCATTACTGCAATTGAGTTTGTTATAGCGCTTTACCTGGTGCCTCATCATATATGGGGGATGACCTACCACTTGGCTAACCCAATATACATTGTACTTACACTGTTAAAGGCTTTCTTTATTGTAGCATATTTTATGCACTTAAAGTTTGAACGAATGGCACTGATCTATACCATTATTGTGCCTATCCTGTTTATCATCGGTTTGATCCTGGTATTGACCAACGAGAGTCACCACTGGATTGACGTGAGGGGATAATGGGTAAGGTAAAAAAGATTATAGTCCTGGTACTGATATTAGCGGTACCGGGATTTTTATATTATTTACTAACCAGTCAGGGTAAAAACAGGTACAAACCGCTGCCCTTTTATGGCCCTAAGCCACTGTCCGGCACCTTCCATACCTTTCATGGCAATAAGGTCCCCGATACCCTATATCATAAGGTAGCCGATTTTAATTTGCTTGACCAGGACGGTAAGCCGGTATCGCTTAAAACCTTAAGCGGGCAAATACTGGTCATCAGCTTTTTTTATACGCATTGCACAGGTTGCCAACCGGTAAATGCCAATATGGACAGCCTTGCCCTGCATTTGCGCAAAAATAAACTGGTCACCTTTTTATCGGTAACGGTTGACCCGGAACGCGATAAGGGGGATGTACTAAAAAAATATGCCGATGGTTATGGCCAGCCGGCAGCTAAATGGAAATTTGTGACCGGCGATACCAGTACAATTTACACATTGGCCCGTAAAGGCCTGTTTGTAGATGCCCTGCAAAGCGATAAAGATAATTTTATATGCAGCACCAAACTGGTACTGCTTGATCCCGAACACCGCATCAGGGGGTATTACGAGGGATCGTCGGTTACGGATGTAACCCGCCTGGTAGATGAGTTAAAGGTGCAGATATCCGAAGAATTGCGAAAAAAGGATAAGCCGCTTTATTAGGTAGGGTAGAAGCAAGGTTACCCCCAATATAAAGCGCAGGGCATGTGCGATTCTCTCCCATAGGAAGGGTGTAGGGCAATGTTATTATTTAAGGGAATGTCATCTACCCACCCGGTGCTTGTGTCCCCACAAGCACCTTAAAATCAGACCTGCAATAGTGGTTTGTGGGGACACAAACCACGAGGAGAAATTGGCAGGACTCTTAATTTAATGACATTGGGGTGTAGGGAGGGGTTTGGCGTCCCCGCAGGGGTTCTCGGACACACAACCGATCAACATAAACCTGATAGCAGTGGAAAGACCGGAGCGTGCGAGGACTTGTAACGGATAGCAGGAACAACCGTTGATAGTAGTAATGGCACTGCTTTTCAATAAAAGAATAAATTAGAAACAAGAAAATAGAGCCAGGAATAAAGAGCAAATTAGAATTATAGATACGTTATCTTGATTCTTGCATCTCACATCCTGATTCCCCTATATAAATAACCATGACAGATAAATTTATATTTCGATTTGTAGCCGGTATATCCGTGTTTGTTTTCCTGGTGGTAGTGATCCTGGAATCAAAAATTATCCCGGCACCGGCGCATATCCCGGCGTTCACCCATTTTTTACCAAAGCTAAATGCCATATTAAACGGCAGTTGCAGTGTGATATTGGTAGCATCGCTGTTTTTTATATCGCGCAAGCAAATAACCATACATAAGCGCTTAAATATCCTGGCGTTTTGTTTATCGTCGCTGTTCCTGGTGTCGTACATCCTGTTCCATTATTTAGCCCCCGAAACTAAGTTTGGCGATTTGAACGGCGATGGCGTGGCCGATGCTACCGAAAAAGCCGCTATAGGTGGCGTACGCACTATTTATTTTGTGATATTGATATCGCACATTATACTGGCGGCGGGCGTATTACCGTTAATACTATTGAGCTTTTATCGTGGCCTGCAAATGCAGGTGGAGAAGCACCGCAAATTGGTACGGTGGACTTTCCCGATATGGCTGTATGTAACCATTACCGGGGTAATTGTTTATTTAATGATATCGCCTTATTACCGTTTCTAATTAAATAATAGGTAAATTTGCTGTAGTATGAAAAGCTTGAGATTATTGTTTTTCGGATTGTTTTTTGGCCTGGCGCTGTGCAGCGTTAAACCGGCCAAGGCCCAGTGTGCCATGTGTTCGACCATGGTTGAAACTAATAACAAAAGTGGCGCGGGTACTACCAAAGGACTGAATAACGGTGTTTTGTTTTTATTGGCCGCCCCTTATCTGGCCGTGGGTATAGCAGGTTATATTTGGTATAAAAAATTCCGCCGTAAAAATATTAGCCTGCAAATACGTAGCGAAAAACTGCATCTGAACTAAGCGTAGCAAATTACTGCGACGCTAAAAATACTTAACCTCGTTATATTATGGCCGAAACATCAAAAGCCTGGGCAATGTTGCATTGCAAATGCCCGCGCTGCCGCCGTGGCGATATGTTTACAGGCGTGATGTATGGATGGGGAACCAATAGCATGCGCGAAAAATGCCCGCGTTGCAACCTTACCTTCGAGATTGAACCCGGTTACTTTTATGCCGCCATGTATGTAAGCTACGCCATGAATGTGGCCCAACTGGTTACCCTGGCTGTAGGTACTTATTTGGTAACGGGTAATATGACATCGCCATGGTTATATTTAACGGTAATTTTAACCGGCTGCCTTTTGCTGGCACCCTTTAATTACCGATATTCGCGTGTATTAATGTTGTATTGGCTATCGCCCAAAATACATTACCAGCCACATTTAGATACCGATGATCAATCAAAAAACGCTTGATTTTATAGCCGATCTGAAGCAAAACAATAACCGCGACTGGTTCCTGGATCATAAGGAACAATACGATGCAGCGCGCGAAAACATCACCGAATTTACCGCCGCAGTACTAAAGGAACTAAGCAAGATAGACACCCTGGTGGATGCCCATACCGATCCTAAGAAGTGCATCATGCGTATTTATCGCGATATCCGCTTTAGCAAGGATAAAACGCCTTATAAGCATTGGATAGGCATCCATAAATTAAGCCAGGGCAGGTATGCCGCGGGTATTGGTTAT
Source organism: Bacteroidota bacterium (assembly GCA_040389105.1). Taxonomy (GTDB): domain Bacteria; phylum Bacteroidota; class Bacteroidia; order Sphingobacteriales; family Sphingobacteriaceae; genus Mucilaginibacter. The sequence goes on along the minus strand of JAZKAO010000018.1, from coordinate 67,164 downwards.
TATTTGCATATTGAGCCCGGCAACAGCTTTATAGGCGGCGGCTATTGGATGCCCGAGGGCGAGCATGTGAAAATGATAAGGCAGGAAATTGATTACAATGCCGCCGATTTTAAGGCCATTGTAGATGCCCCCACCTTTAAAAAAATATTTGGCGAATTTAGGGACCAGGAGCAGTTAAAAACCATCCCTAACGGATACGATGTTGATAATGAAAATATGAGCCTGCTGAAACTAAAAAGCTTTGCTGCTGTGCACCAACTTACCGACGATGAATTAAAGCAAAAGGATGTTGCAATTACCATAGCTAAAGTATTTAAGGAACTGTACCCCCTGCTGGGATTTTTGCAGAACGCTATTATTTAAACCAATAACCCACATAATCATGAAAATAAAGTATTTTCTGTTAGCCTTAATTGCCTGCGCGGCTTTACATTCCTGCGTGGTGTTGTCCCCTAAAAAGTATAAGGCCCTGCTGGCCGAGCGCGACTCGCTATCATCGCGCACGATGAGCCTGGAGGCCGAGCGCACCAAACTGCAAAGCGATACCGCCCGCCTGCACCATGAAGTAGCCGACCTGAAGAGAAATATCAGCGAGCTGACCGATAATTTAAGCGCTGCAAATAAGAACATAGACGGGTTGAACAAAAACGTTGACGCGCTAAACAATAAATACAACGCTACATCAACCAAAGTAACCCAGCTATCGGGCGATTTGGCTAAACGTGAAGCCCGTTTAAAAGAAGTGGAAGACATATTGCGTAAACGCGATGAAGCCACCAACGCGCTGAAGGAGAAATTACAAAAAGCATTACTGGGCTTTACCCAAAATGGGCTGTCGGTTGATATCCGTAACGGTAAAGTTTATGTTTCGCTGACGGATAAACTACTGTTTCCATCGGGTAGTATTGTGATTGACGATAAGGGCAAACAAGCCTTAAAACAACTGGCAGCAGTTTTAAACAAAGAACCGGATATTAACATGGCGGTTGAAGGCCATACCGATGACAAAAAGGTGAAAAACCTGGGCCAGATAAAAGATAACTGGGATTTAAGCGTACTACGCGCTACATCGGTTACCCGCTATTTAACCGAGGTAGAAAACATTGATCCGCATCGTTTAACAGCTACGGGCAAAAGCGAGTTTCAGCCGATCGATGCGGGCACAACGCCCGAATCGCTGGCTAAAAACAGGCGCATAGAAATTGTACTATCGCCTAAACTGGACGAGTTGTATAATTTGATAACCAAATAAAACGGATGTTATTTAACCACAAAGGTCACAAAGCTATTATTCATATAGCCTTTGTGACCTTTGTGGTTCTATTTATCTTGGTGTTCTGTGGTTAAATCTTATAATTAAAAAGGACTCACAAAATCTTTAAAGGCGGGCAACACTTTATCCTTGGGCGATACAATGGCGTCGCGCAGGTCAATACCCCAACCTATGGCTAAGGTAGGGTCGTTCCATATCACGCCAATTTCCGATGCTTTATCGTAACCGTTGGTTACTTTATAAGTAAAAATGGTGTCATCCTCCAGCGTTACAAAGCCATGCAAAAAGCCGGGGGGCACCCAAAACTGTAAATGGTTATCGCCGCTTAGTTCAGTAGTAACATGCTGCCCGTAGGTAGGGGAGTTTTTGCGGATATCTACCGCTACATCTAACACACGGCCCTGTAATACACGTACCAGTTTGCCTTGTGCAAACGGATCGGCTTGCCCATGCAGGCCACGCAGTGCTCCTTTTTGCGAAAATGACTGATTATCCTGCACAAAAACATCAGGGATACCGGCATCGGTATATTTTTGTTGGTTATAGCTTTCGTAAAAATAACCACGGTCATCAGGGAAAATGCGTGGCTCAATAATTAAAAGTCCTTCAATTGCGGTAGTAGATACTTTCATTTTTCGTCGATAACTTGCATTAAGGTATTAAACAGTACAAATCTGTTCTCAAACTTTTGGTTATGCAACTGGTGAAAGTGTTGCAAATGCTGCTGCTGGAAGAAGTTGTATTTTTCGCGGGTATCGGTTATAAACTGCACGCAATAGGTAACCCCTTCGTTAGGCGATTCCAAAACAGTCAATATTTTGTAGGAATTGAACCAGCCCAATTTCATGATAGCCGGTATTTGTATGGTTTGCATCCAGGTAAGCCAATCGTGCCTGATAGCTCCCTCCATCACATACGTTTCGTTGTAAATAATCATTAAGGCAAAAATAAGGATTTTTATGACTGCCCATTCATTTTATCACCTCTTAAAATACGGAAACGCTTGCGGGCCTCGTTTATCCACAAGCTGCCGGGGTAATCGGTAATAATTCTTTGGTAAAAAGCCTTGGCCTTTTCCTTATCCTGTAAATGGTTTTCGTATAAATCGCCCAGCATAAAAACGGCATCATCGGCCCATAGATCAAGCTTATGCTCATCGGCAATTTTTTGCAACAACGGCGCGGCCAATGCATACTCCTTTTGTTGGATGAGGATGCGGGCTTTTGCCATTAAAATATCATCGGCCAGGGTATTGTTAGGGAATTGCTTATCAATACTATCCAGGGCTTGTACGGCTTTATCGGGCTGTTCCTTAAAGATCCATAAATCGGCACGGGCATATATTTTTAAGGCAGCCCCGGTGCTGTCTTCCTCTAAATTATCCTTAATTAATAGGGACAGGTTTAGCGCGTCGTTAGCGATGAGTTGCGTGGTAGCCGCCTTTAGGATATCCAGCTGGCCTTTGGCCCAGGTAAAATCGCCGGTATAATAGGCCAGTTTGGCGTTGCGCAGTTTGGCATCCTGGGTGGTAGCCACATCGGCATTGCTTTTTTCTACCTGGCTGTAAAGCAGGGTAGCTTCCCAGGGCTGGTTACTCATCACATATACATCGCCCAAATCCAACTTGCACGATGACAGCATATTGCTGTTCACATTCGGTAGTTTGATGATCTCTTCCAGCATCTTTTGCGCCGCGGGCAGCTTATGCATTTTAAAGGCTTGTAAGCGGGCCAGCTTTTGCATGGCGAACACGGTGCCATTATTACGGCCAAATTCGGTAAGCAAATCGTAGTAATCCTTTTCTAAACCTAACAGATCGGCTTCGGTATATTTACCGGCGGTTATCTTCAGGTTTTTGGTATTGATTAATTCAACCTTGGCCGATACATACATTTGCTGATCCTTACTGCCTTTACTGATCAGGTACTCGTACCCGCGGATAGCTTCGTCATAAGCCTCGTTAGCGGTAAGGGTTTGGCATAGGTCAAAAATGCTGCTGCCATCGTCGTTACGGCGGCGGCTGAGGGCGAGCGCCTGGTTAAGAGCCTGCTCAAAATCCTTTTGTTGCATATATTGCCAGGTAAGCAGATCGGCAAAGATGACCTGTTGCGGCGCGGCTTGGATGCGCTTTAATAGCTCGGCCTTTAGCAGGTCGTAATCCTTAGCGCCCTCAAATAAGGCAGCCATCGTATTTTCGGCCGAGGAAATATAGCCGGGGTTTAGGGGCAAAAAGTTCAGGTACTCATTAATTAGTGGCACTTTCTCGTGCTTGTAACGGTACAGGCTGATCAGTTCCAGCGTAAAACCTTGGTCGTTATGCAAGGTTTTGCGGCCTTGCTGAAAAATGCGGATAGCCACATCGGTATTTTCGGACTGGTAAAATTGGGTGGCCAGGCTCACAATGCTGTTATAATCGGCCGGGAGGTTTTTCAACAGATCGTTATAAACGTTCTCGGCTTTTTCGGGGTGGCCCTGTTCGCGGTAAACGCGGCCAAGGGCTATGGCATATTGAAAATCGGCCGGGTGTTTTTTGGCCATTTTTTTGGTGATGCTTTCGGCTTCATCCAGTTTTTTTGAAATAATAAGGCTGTTTAAATAGCCCGAAAAATAGGCATCATTATCCTGTTTGTAAAGCCGTTGGTAAATTTCAAGCGCCTTTTGCTCCTCGCCATTGGCGCTAAATTGCTGGGCCAGTTGCACATCGGTATTTTGCGCAAATAAACGGGTGCAATTTAAAAGCAGTAATATAATTAGGGTTTTAGCACATTTCATTCAATCCAAAAATAAATCAATAAAAGCCAATTTCTTAGCATCCTACAATATAAATAGTATAACGCAATAAACGGGTAAAATTGTAGTGACAGTTTGGTTGCATTAAACTATTTATCTAATTTGACCTGATTAATAAAGAGAGAGCCAAGTGTATAATCTAACAAAGTGTAAAAGTTTCGCGCTTATAGTTTTATTGTTGTTTGCCCTGCAGTCCTGCCGTCAAAAACAGGTGAGGGAAATACCCGTGCGCGATTTTTTTAAGACCCCCGAAAAAAGTATATTCAAAATATCGCCCGATGGTAAATACATATCATACCTGAAGCCATACCAAAAGAAACAAAACCTTTTTGTGCAGGATTTAAATACCGGGCAGGAGCATAGGGTAACATCCTTTGCCGATTACTCGGTGCGCCGCGATTACTCGTGGACGTTTAATAACCAGATCGTATTCTCGCAGGATATGATCTCGTTCCGCCAGTTTAGGATGTACACGCTGGATATGGCCACGATGCGCATCCGCACCCTGCTATCGCAGGATAAGGCCACCATGCAGCTGATCATGACCAAGAATAAGCAGCAGCCGGATGTGATTACCATTAGCATGAATAAGCGCGACTCGGCCAATTTTGATATTTACCGTTTAAATATACGTACGGGCGACCTAAGGGCTTATGTAATAAACCCGGGTAATGTTACCGAGTGGTTCCCTGATGTGGATGGTAAGATCCATTTAGCTAAGGTATCAGACGGGGTAGACGAAACTATTTTGTACCGCCCAAGCGACGAATCGCCGTTTAAACCTATTATTAAAAACAACTTCCGTAACTCGGTTGAACCGATTATGTTTACCGGGCAAAAGAATTTATTTTACGCCGTATCTAACGTCGGCCGTGATAAAAGCGCCCTGGTTGAAATAAACGCGCTGACAGGTAAGGAAGAGCAGGTAATTTACGCCAGCGATGCCGCCGACCTGTCTGATGTAGGGTTTTCAAAATATTCGCATAAGCTGGAGTCGGTATCGTGGGAAGACGCCAAAAAGCAAAGCCATTTTTTCGATAAAAAAATTGAAGCTATTTATAATAGCCTGGGCCAACAGCTAAAAGGCACCAAAGTAAGGATTGTTGACCGCGACAGCGCCGAAAAGAAATATATTATCAATACCTATACCGACCGCGATCCAGGATCGTATTATCTGTATGAACCCGATGGTAAAAAGCTGACTAAAATTGGCGAAACCAATCCTGGTATTAACCCCGAAGAATTGTGTGCCATGCAGCCCATATCGTTTAAAGCAAGTGATGGTATGCAGATAAACGGCTACTTAACCCTGCCGCTAAACAAAACAAAAACCAATTTACCCGTAGTGGTGATGCCCCATGGCGGCCCATGGCGCCGCGATAGCTGGGGATACAGCAGCGAGGTGCAGTTTTTGGCTAACCGCGGCTATGCGGTATTCCAGGTAAATTATCGTGGGTCTACAGGTTATGGCAAAGCTTTCCATAGCGCCGGCTTTAAGCAGGTTGGCGGCAAAATGCAGCAGGATATTACCGATGGGGTAAAATGGTTGATAGCCCAAAAAACGGCTAACCCTAAAAAAATAGCTATTATGGGTGGCGGCTTTGGCGGTTTCTCGGCACTTTACGGGATATCTAACCATCCCGAATTATATAATTGCGCCATTGTTCAATCAGGGCTAATCAATTTAATCCCCTACATAAAAGATGTGCCGCCGTTTTTAAAATCACAACTAAAAATGCGTTACGAAATGGTAGGCAACCCCGAAACGGATGCCGAACAGTTTAAGGCTATATCGCCGGTTTTCCATACCGATAAAATTAAATTGCCTTTACTGATATTCCAGGGCGGGCGCGATCCGCGTGCTAATATTAGCGAACTGAACCAGTTTGTACGCGAACTGCAAAAGCGCAAAGTGCCGGTAACTTACGTGTATAAAGAAAACGAGCGCTCCTTTTTTACCGAAGAAAACCGGATGCAGATGTATGCTGATATAGAAAAATTCCTGGATAATAATATGCGGGTTAAACCGTAGGTTTGCTGGCTATGCAGGTTACCAATAATGTTTACCGCAAAAACTTATTTTTGATCAGCGCTTTCCTGGTCATGATATCGGTAACGTTTATTATAGCCTTGTTTATCACCTACAACTTCACCTCAAAATCTATCCAAAGCGAATTTTATTCGGAAAAGAACAATATCCTGGAGCAAACCACCAAGCCCTATTTCGATTTTTTTAATAACAAGATACCCGAAATAACATCCTACTACGGTTTGCTCGATTCGGCATCGGCCGCGCAATATGCCGCTACTGTTTTTAATGATTACCCTTTTGTACAAAAGATCATCTTTTATAATATCGCTATCGGTAATCAATCAAAGCAACATATTAAAGGCAAACTGGGTATAGCGCCTAAAGCCATTTATCAATACACGCAAAATGATGGTGTGCTAACCGGTTTAAAAAAATCGGAGGTAGATGAAGAAAGCGATTTTAAACCAATGGTAGATAAGTTAAGCAACTATATTACCCAAGCCGATACCACCCGCGGGCCCAACCAGGAAGAAACATTTAAAACATTTTATGATATAAAACCCGACAAGATCAGTTACATGAACATCCCGCGCCCGGCGGAAATTAAAACCTACCGCGAATTGCAAAAAAGCGGGCAACCATCTGCCTTTTCGAGACAGAACATGATGACTTTTTTCCTGGATCCGTATCAACTGGATATTAAAAACGGACATACCGAATTATACAGGGATATTTCGGTACAACCCGTAGTGTATGACCCGCTGAATAACGACAATGATAAATTGTTTACCGACGCGGCCTTTCCTGGCGCCTTTGCCGATTATAAACTCTATTTTAAATCAGAAAAAAGCTACCTGAATGCCGAGATCAGGCGCAGATTTTTGCCTACCGCGGGTATTGTACTGTTGATCTATATTTTTGTGGTGGTAATAGGCTGGCTTATTTACCGTAACCTGAGCATTAACATTAAGCTGTTTAAACTGCAGTACGATTTTATTAACAACTTTACGCACGAGTTTAAAACGCCGGTAAGTGTAATAAAAATTGCCGGATCGAACCTGCGCAGCGAGGGTGAACTAACCGAACGCCAACGCAAGCACTATGGCAAAATATTAGATGAAGAAGCTGATAAGCTGAACGATTTGATGAATAAGTTGCTATCGTTTACGCAGATAGAGAACCGGGCTATAAAAATAAAATCTGAAGAAACGGATATTGAGGAGTTTGTAATGAAGTATGTAGATACTTTTAGCATTAAACACCCCGACTTAAAACTTACCTATAAGATTGGCAAGGGGATAAGCACCTTTTATACCGATCCGGTGCTGCTGGGCAGTATTTTTCAGAACCTGATAGAGAATGCCTACAAGTATTCGCACCCGGACAAGAAAGAAGTTTTGATAACGATTTTGACGGAGAAGCGAAATGTTGTATTTTCATTTGCTGATAAGGGCATTGGTATACCCAAAAGTGAAATTACTAACGTATTTAAAAAGTTTTACCGCATAGAAAATAAGTATAACCAAAACGGTAGCGTGGGCCTGGGTTTGGCTTTTTGCAAAGAACTGGTTAATTTTATGGACGGGCAAATTACCGTTAAAAGCAAGGTAAATGAAGGGTCGGAGTTTATTGTAACGCTCCCTTATGAAAATTGAAATAGAGATGTGAGACGTGAGATAGGAGATTTGAGAAAGGTATCGATGGTGCCAGTCTGATCTCCTATCTCAAATCTCCTATCTCATATCTAAAAAACTATGAACAAAGAGATAAAAATTGCACTGGTTGAAGATGATGAGAACCTTCGTTTCCTGGTGGCCGAACGCTTACAGACTGAAGGTTACAAAGTATTTGAAGCAGCCAATGGCGATGAAGCCGAAAAAATGATAGTGGCCGAACAGCCCGATATTGTTTTGCTGGACTGGATGCTGCCCGGTAAGCAAGGATCAGAAGTATGCGCCAGCATCCGCGAGCAGGGCTTTGATAAACTGATTATTATGATGACGGCCAAAGCGCAGGATATTGATAAGATTGAAGCTTATAACTTTGGCGTATCCGATTATATTACCAAGCCTTATAATATGGATGTGCTGGTAGCATTGATCGACAATAAGATCAAATTCTCGCTGAACAGTGATAAGTCCGAATCGTACAAGTTTGCCAATATGGAGCATCAACCTAATACCCATATCCTGATAAAGGATGGTAAAAAGGTAGAGCTGACCATTTTAGAGAACCGTATCCTGCTATACTTCCTGAAAAACAAAAACAAGGTAATTAACCGCGAAGAACTGATGATGGAAGTTTGGGGTTATAATGCCGATGTAAATACCCGCACGCTGGATATGCATATTGTACGCCTGCGCAAAAAGATTGAAGATAACCCCGATTCGCCTAAATACCTGCAAACCGTAAGGGGGATTGGGTATAAGTTTGCATTGTAATTCTTAATTTGTCATTGCGAGTTATAAAATTCTGCGGCCTCTGAAAGTGAAATGAAATAAAAAGTATTGTCATTGCGAGCGATAGCGTGGCAATCCCATAGGATGATCGGTTGTGCATTATTAAAGTTGGTCTGCCCATAGCCGCAGCGGCCTACTACTTTTTCTTGAAAAAAAGTAGCAAAATTCAAGACAGCAAAAATGCTTCCCTTGCCGCACAGGCCTTTGCCCTGCAAAGCGTACAGAACCACGGGACGCAAGAATTTACCCCTGCTCTCGCTCGCGCAGGCCCACGCTTCTGGCAAATCCGCTTACCCTTTCCACCCACAGGCCATCATCGTTCTGCCTACTTTCGCCCGGAAGCTGCTTTGCTGTCGGGGAAACAAACATGTCATGGGTAGGTACGAAGCAATCGCGAACTATGTAAGGAATGTTCTTTGGGTGTGCGATTGCTTCGTGCCTTGCAATAACACGATGAAATTATTTTTTATAAATAGTAGCCGCAATAAATTCCCCAAAAAAGGTTTGCTCTTTTTGCGGTTGATATCCGTTGCGGTTAAACCGCTGTTTTATTAGTGGTAGTTCCACATTCTCCACGCAGCCAATCATCCTGAAAAAAATATACATGCACTTCAATAATATCGGTTGCCACCATTTACCGGTCAATTGAAAATCGGTATTAAGCCATATACCCGTGGTTTTTAATAAACTATCTAATGTATTAAACACTTTATCAAACGTAGCAGGGGAAAGGCTATCCAATAAAAACGGGGTAATAATTACATCAAAGCCGGCTTGCAAACTGGCTTCTTCAATTGGCGCGTTAATATAGATTACCGTATTTGCCCCGGTATTTCTTTTTTTCGATAATGCCATCATCTTTTCGGAAAGTTCCACGTAAGTGATGTTTAAGCCGGATGGATGAAGTTTACTGATTGCTTCTATCAACCAACCTGTACCTCCACCTGCAATAAGGATATTTGAATTTGCAGGGATCAAATACAGGAAAGCAGTTTGTGCTGTGATTAAAGCCTTACCGTAAATTATCCGCGAAAGGCGGTCGTAAAACCAGGCGGCGTTATCGTAGTTGGATGCCAACCTATTTAAAGATGAGGTTAAAGGCAACCAGTATGATGTATTGTAGTATCAGTACACCATCCATGTAAAAGAAGTAGTAGTACTCGTTCTTCTCCCATTTAGACCGGAAGATCAACCAGCCGGTTAGCACCACGGTTGATGTAAGCGCCCAAAAATCGACAGAGAAGCCATTGTTTTGGAAGATGAACAGCAGTACAATATAGCCCGCCAGTAAAGCCTGGCAAAACAGGTAGGCGTTTCTTTCGCCCCAGGCTACGGGGATGGTTTTTAAGCCGGTATTTTTATCGTGGAAAAGGTCGCGGATATCAAAGGGGATGGTTAAAGCGCCAATAAACAGGAAACGTTTAGCGATAAGGATAGTGGTATCGCGCATGTTAATGGTAGTTTGGTGTATGTCCTGCGCCTCTAATATCGGCAGCAATACACAACTTAAGGTCCACACTAAAGTGATAAGGAAAGGTTTTAAACCGGGCACATGCCGCAGGCCAAATTTATGATCGCCAATACTAAATATAGGGATACTATAACCAATACAAAGCACGCCCAAAAATATCAGTAACAGGCGCGACTCCATAGAGATCAGCAGGAAAAGCGGGATAAGCAACAATGCCGAAACAATAGTAAACGTAACCATTAAACGGTGGTGCGAGTAAAACCAACGCACCCTGCGGAACGGTGATTTTAACGGCTGCTGTGGTTTGCCCACCAGCACGCTGAAATTATATTCGAGCAGGGTGGCGGTAAACAATATGCCTAACACCGCGAAAATAGGTTTTGAGCCAATTAAATGAAAAGTGATAAGCGCCTGCGCCACGCCGCACAATGCCATAAAAACATTGCTGAAAAGGATGAAATCAAGAACCGGTTTAAATAGTTTTTTCATTTAAAGGCAAAATGCAATAAACTGGCTACCGTTTAAGTGGTTTGATGTTTTAATAAAGGGTCGGTAGCAGATTTAAGTGTAAATATCGTAATCTCCGGCAATATTCCAATTCGGCCGGGATAACCAACATAACCAAAGCCCACATTAACATAAATTTGCTGATGCGCCTCGCGATAAAGCCCTGCCCATTCCGAATATAAGTATTCGATCGGGCTCCATTGGAAATAGCTGGTTTGCACACCAAATTGCATCCCGTGGGTATGCCCTGCAAATACCGCGTCAATTTGCGGGTATTTGGCTACAACTTCGGCGCGCCAATGCGATGGATCGTGCGATAACAGCAGTTTTACCGGTAGGTCATCGGTGTTTTTGGTAGCCAGGTCCATCCGGCCATATTTAGGGAATCGACTGAGCATCCCCCAGTTCTCTATACCTAAAATACCTATTTCTTCGCCTTCAACTTTCAACCGGCGGTTTTCATTCAGCAATAAGTCCCAGCCATAGCTTTTGTGTAAGGCTATCATGGCATCCCGGTTCTCCTTACGGGGCTGGCCGGTCAGGTGCGAATAATCGCCATAATCATGGTTGCCAAAGCACGAGAACACACCCAGGGGGGCTTTAATAGGGGTAAAGCAATCGTAAACCCATGCTATATCACCCGCTACATCGTTCACCAAATCGCCGGTGAAGAAGATCAGGTCGGGTTTTTCCTTCATCAGCATTTCCACACCGCCACGTATCCGTACGCGGTCGCGCTTATGGTAACTACCCGAGTGGATATCGGATATTTGCCCCAGTTTCAGTCCGTCAAATTTTTTTGGCAAATTAGGGAGGTACAGATCTACATGCTTAACGCGATAATCAAACAAGCCCACGCGCGATACTACGCCGGCCCCCAAACCAACTACGGGGATAGAGGTAGCCATAATACCCGCTTTCATTAAAAAGGATGAACGGCTAATCTGTACAGGCCCGGCTTCGGCATTGTTGAGTTGCCGTACGGTTTGCTTTTTGTTTTTTGTTTTGATGATAAACCTGCGCGCGTCATCAATTATCATAAATGGCAGGAAACATATTTTGGCAATTTGGGTAACAAAAAAGAACATCATAAATGCCGCCCTAAAGCCTACCCCAAGGTTAATGTAAACACAAAGCAGCAAGCCGGTTACCATGCCAACGCAAAAAAGCCAATACAAAAAGGTAAAGGTTTTTTTATGGACGATATGGCGTACGGCAAACGCGGCGCGCAAACCATGCAGCAAATAAGCATCTATTAATAATAATACACAGGCAATAAATATAGTAAAGGCAAAGCTGTGCATCTTATCCTAAGCAGTGTTTAGTATCGGTCGTTATCCAAATCAAGGTCATCATCATCGGGCTGCAAGTTAAACAAACTGTCAAACATATCCGAAAACGCGAAGCCATTATCCAGGAAACCCTTGTTCAGTTGCGAAAACTCGGCCAGGCCATGCAATATAAATTCCATCAGCAGCAGTTGCTGGTTCTCGCTTAGTTTAGGGTGGAATGTTTTTACCAAATCCTTTAAACCGGTAACCGAGTTTACGGCATTTTTATATTCCTGCAAAGGCAAGCCATCAATTAGCGATAGGTTATTGGCATCGCTAAACCAGGCAATTACGCCTGCATACGGGTTGGCTTTCTTTGATTTTTTAGCTTTTTCGGGGTCGGGGAAGTATTGCATCATCAGGGTTTTGATAGCCTTGCCCACTAAAATATTAGCCACCTTGGCGGGGCCTTCCAGCTCGCCTTCGTAAACCAGTTCAATTTTGCCGGTAATGGCCGGGATAACACCCAAAAAGTCGGAGATGCGCACAAAGGTATTCTTCTCGCCGTTAATGATCATCCGGCGTTCGGCATTGCTGATCAGGTTTTCGTAAGCCGATATAGTTAAACGTGCCGATACGCCCGATTTTTTGTCGATGTATTCAGAGTTACGGGCTTCAAAGGCAATTTGCTCTATCAGGTCTTTCACAAGGCCATCAGCCTCTATATTCTTCCGTTGATCAGGCGACAGCGAGGCTTCTTGTTGGGTAATTTTACGGGAAATTTCTACCGAACGCGGATAGTGCGTTAGGATTTGACTTTCTATACGGTCCTTCAACGGCGTAACGATAGAACCACGGTTGGTATAATCTTCGGGGTTGGCGGTAAACACAAACTGGATATCCAACGGCAGGCGCAGTTTAAACCCGCGGATCTGGATATCCTTTTCCTGCAAAATATTAAACAGCGATACCTGGATACGGGCCTGCAAGTCGGGTAACTCGTTAATTACAAATATGCCGCGGTGCGCGCGTGGGATCAACCCAAAGTGCAGTACACGCTCGTCCGAATAGGTTAGCTTTAAAGTAGCCGCTTTTATGGGGTCAACATCGCCAATCAGGTCGGCAACGGTAACATCGGGCGTAGCCAGCTTTTCGGTATAACGCTCGCTGCGATGGATCCAGGCAACCGGGGTAGCATCGCCATGTAGCTCTACCTGGTGATGGCCGTACCATGATATTGGGGCCAGCGGATCATCGTACAATTCCGATCCTTCAATATAGGGCACATACTCATCAAGCAGGTTTACCAGCAGGCGGGCAATACGTGTTTTTGCCTGCCCGCGTAAGCCTAACAGCAGGATATTATGGCGCGATAGGATAGCCGTTTGCAAATCGGGGATCACCGTATCCTCGTAACCTACAATGCCCTCAAAACCACCCTCGTGCTTTTGTAATTGGGTAATCAGGTTCTCGCGTAACTCATCCTTAACCGACCGGCTTTTGTAGCCCGATTGCTTTAATTCGCCTAATGTTTTTATGTTTTGTTTACTCATTTCTTTCGTTTGATTTCACCGATGAGTTGTTGATTTCACCGATTTCTTTCCTCATTTGCACATCTGCATATTCGCTCATCTGCACATTAACTCCCCCTTCAGGGGGCTGGGGGGCTTTATCTCACCGTCTTTCTTCGGTTCCTTGCGTAATCCTCAAATATGTATTCACCTAAGTTATTCAGTGAGCTATAGAATGCCTTGCCACCATTTGTTTCGGTAAACTGGCGGACAAACTGTTGCAGGTAGGGGTCTTTAGCTATCATAAACGTGGTGATGGGTATTTTCAAGCGCTTGCATTGGGCGGCCATATTCAGGGTTTTGTTTACCACCTTACGGTCAAGCCCAATACTATTTTTATAATACTTGGTGCCTTCTTTTAAGCAGGTAGGCTTACCATCGGTTATCATAAAGATCTGCTTGTTATGCGTTTTACGGCGGCGCAGCAGGTCGGTAGCCAGTTCAAGCCCCGCGTAGGTATTGGTATGGTAGGGGCCAACTTGCAAATAAGGCAAGTCCTGCAAGGTTATAGGCCAGGCATCATTGCCAAAAACTACAATATCCAAAGTATCCTTAGGGTATTTGGTACGGATCAGTTCGGCCAGTGCCATCGCCACCTTTTTGGCGGGGGTAATACGGTCTTCGCCGTACAGGATCATGGAGTGCGATATATCGATCATCAGCACGGTAGAGGTAAGGGTTTTAAAGTCCATTTCCTCTACTTCCAGGTCGCGTTCGGTCATCATAAAATCGCCGATGCCGTGGTTAACCTGCGCGTTGTGGATAGATTGCGTCATATCTATCTGGTCCAAACTATCGCCAAACTCAAACTCCCGGCGTTCAGAATTACGCTCATCGCCCTGCCCCGATTGCGGCGTACGGTGGTTACCGCGCCCCGATTTTTTCAGCTTGCCGAAGATCTCTTCCAGCGCCGATTGGCGGATGCTTTGTTCTGTTTTAGCCGTAATGCTGAAATTGCCGTTCTGGTTATCTTCGCTTAGGTAGCCCTTTTGCTTCAGTTCATCAATAAAATCACCCATGCCATATTCGTTATTGGTGAGGTTGTATTGCTTGTCCAACTCGTTCATCCAGGCCAAAGCTTCGCCCGCGTCGCCGGCCGTATAGTTCAGCAACTCTAAAAATAATTTTAATAACTCATCAAATCCGCCTTTTTGAACCTGACGGGGAGTAAACTTGGAAAACCCAAAACCGCGCATATTTGCCCTTTCTGTTATAAAGGAACGGATATTTTTGCTGAAAAGTTTATTACCAAATGGTTAAAAGATGAATTGTTAGGCAGGGATGACAAACAGTTAGAAAAGTCCGGAAGTCGGAAAGACCGAAAGCGGGGGCATAATAGCTTTTAGCTTTAGTCTTTCTACTTTAAGCTAGCAAGGGTTATGCGCAATGATCCCAATGACAGCAAAGCGTAATGACCAAATAACTATGACGCCAGCAATCCCTCAGGGTAAACCGGGTTGGCCCCGCGCTGTGTGGTTACATAAGCGCTTACTTTGCAAGCCCGTTCCAGTATTTGTGGTACCGATTCGCCACCTAACATGCCGGCTATAAATGTAGCCAGGAACGAGTCGCCCGCGCCAACGGTATCTACCGCATCTACCTTGCAGCCCACATGCTCGTAAAACTTTTCGTCGTGCCAAATCATAGCGCCTTCGGCACCACGGGTGATGATTATAGTATGGTTATGGTAGGTTTTTTGGAATTCGATAATTTTTTGCTGCAATTTTTTGCCGCTGCTGCTGCCAATAAGCAGGGTAGCTTCCTCCTCATTCATTTTAATAACGCCGGCAGTGGCTGCTAACAGTTCGATAGTAGCCAGTTCAAAATGCGGAGCGCGCAGGTTAACGTCGAAAATTTTAGTGGCTTTGCTTTCTTCCAACAAAGTGCGCAGCGTATTGCGGGTAACATTACTTCGGCTGGCCAGGCTGCCAAACACAATTGCCTTAGCATCCATCGCGGCTTTCAATAGCTTCTCATCCATTTGGATATTATCCCACGATACAGGCCGCGGAATAATGTAGGTGGCTTGCTTGTTGGCATCCAGTTCAACCGTAACCTCGCAGGTGGGCAGTTGCGGGTCTTCCTGGATCAGGTTAGAGTAAAGGCCTTTATCCTTCAGGGCCAATATTAGCTCGCGGCCCGATAGGTCGGTACCAACGCGACTGGCAAATTGCACCTTAACGCCTTGTTGTGCCAGGTGACTGGCCACATTCATGGGGGCACCGCCGGCCGTTTTCTCGTAACCAAAGGCATCCCACAATACTTCGCCGAAGCATAAAACCTGTTTTTTCATACGCGGGGCAAAGCTAAATGTTTTTAGTTAAATTAATGTTATGGTATTACCTGTGTTACATACACAGCTGTGTTTTGATTGCCAGTGTGTTAAACGTTTAAAGATACTAAATGGTTATGGTGAATTAATTTGTATAGCAATTTATATTGGCTACCTTTAAAGTATAACCCCGTTTGTGTGGACCCGAAACAAGGCAAAAACCGTTTAAAACCCATCACCAGGATAGCACCGCTCCAACTTATTTTAATTGCCGTAACGGTAATTGGCATGGTGTTATTAAGCCTTAACTTATTTACAAAGCCACCTGTAAAGCTAAATCCTCTGTTGGTTATTAAAGCCCCCTCCGCAACCGACGACAAATGGAAGATCCCTAATGATAATACCATCCCGGCAGGGAAACAGGGCGAGACGATCCGCTACGGCAGGGAACTGCTGATACATACAAGCCAGTATTTTGGCCCGCATGGCAGTGTTGCCCCAATATCAAACGGCATGAACTGCCAAAACTGTCACCTGGAAGCCGGCGGCAAACTCTTCGGGAATAATTATGCCGGTTTTATAGCCGGCTATCCTAAAAAAAGCAGCCGCAGCGGCAGGGTAGAGGCCCCCGCTGACCGCATATTACAGTGTTTTGAACGCAGTTTGGCCGGTCAATCGCCCGATACCACAGGCCGCGAAGTGCAGGCCATGCTGGCTTATATGAAATGGCTTGGGCGGGGTGTAAAAGCCGGGCAAAAACTATATGGTAGCGCCAGTGGGAAACTCCCGTTTTTAGATCATGCGGCCAACCCGGCAAAGGGGCAATTAGTTTATACATCAAAATGCCAAAGCTGCCATGGTAGTGATGGGGCCGGCATACTTGCTGCCGATGAGATAGCCTACACCTTCCCGCCGCTATGGGGCAAACATAGCTATAACGATGGCGCGGGTATGTACCGCATTGGTAACCTGGCCGCGTTTGTGAAAAATAATATGCCTTTGGGTACTACCTACCAAAGCCCTAAATTAACCGATGAAGAAGCCTGGGATGTAGCGGCTTTTGTTAACTCGCAACCCCGCCCGCACCGCAATCAGCGCGCCGATTGGCCTGATTTAAAATTGAAGCCTATTGATGCCCCATTTGGCCCTTATATAGATAGGTTTACCGAAAATCAACATAAATATGGCCCCTTTAACCCCATAAAAAACGCGCAAAAGGAATTGACTAATAAAAAATCATAAATTCAAACCATGAAAAAGTATACCCTTGTTTTAATAGCATTTGCATTTATAGCCTTTGTAAAACCGGCGAAAGCCCAAACGGCCCCAGCGGCATTTACAGGCGCAACACCTAAACTGGCCCATTACGATGCCTTGTACACGCTTAACTCGGGCGATGATGCTAAGATCAAAACCATCTTCCGCTCCATTAACCACGCCATGGAAGATCCGCGCCTGAAAGGGAAGTTACAGATAGAATTGATCGTGTTTTCGGATGGTGTTGCTGCTTACATGAAGAATGGCCCGTACGAAAAGCAATTAAAGGAATTGCTGGACAAGGGCGTTATTTTAGCCCAGTGCAACAATACCATTGTACAGCGTAATATTGCCAGGACCGATCTGTTCCCCTTTGTTTCGTTCGTGCCGTCGGGTAATGGCGAGATCATCCTGCGCCAGTACGATGGCTGGGCGGTTGTGAATTTATAACGGATATTTAAATATAAATGGTTATGAGAAAGCTATTTTATATATGCCTGTTGCTGGTATTTAATGTTGGCCTAAAGGCGCAGGATAAGCAAGCCATTTTAAAGGTAATGGATACCCAGCGCCTGGCCTGGAACCAGGGCGATATTACCGCCTTTATGCAAACTTACTGGCATTCGGATTCGCTGATGTTTGTGGGTAAAAATGGGCCGCAATATGGCTGGCAAAAAACATTTGATAATTACAAAAAATCGTACCCGGATAAGGCTGCTATGGGGACACTCACTTTCGATATTGTAAAAGTAGACCTGTTAGATAAAACCAACGCTTTTGTTTTAGGTGCCTGGCATTTAAAACGCGAAAAGGACGCCCCCGGCGGTTACTTTACCCTGTGGTTTAAAAAGATAAACGGGGTATGGATGATAGTGGTAGACCATACCAGTTGATGGAGATCTGCCATCTTAATTTGTGCTTTTAACTTTATCCTTTCAGCTTTTACCTATTTTCGTAACATGAATATTATACCCTTTAAATCGGTCGGTGAACTGAATTTTACGGATAGCCGGCAGGTGCTGCGCGATAAGATGAACGAGGAATATCAATCGGGCGTGAATGATTTTGAGGGTTATAAGGAATATTACGACTTTTTCCCCGGCAGTGACTTGCTGATCTACTTTGATGCAGCAGACAGGGTGAACGCTTTTGAGTTCTTCTCGCCCGAACCTGAATTTAAGGATATTGATATCCTGTCGGAAACCTACGGTAAACTGATCGAACTGTTTTCGGTATTCGATCCTGATTTAGTGATTGAAGATACCGGTTTCGATTCGGCCCAATTTGGTATTGGCGTACACGCCCCAGATACGGAAGACCCGAACGATATGGCCGAATCAGTATTTATCTACCGAAAGGGTTATTATGATGAGGAGTAGTTTGTTTCGCGTCATTGGGTCATTACGCTATGCTGTCATTTGTAATAATTAACATGCGGGTTATAGTGTACAAGGTGTACAAAGTGTTCAATCGTACAACTTGTACACTTTGTACACAGATAAACAAATCCGCAGGATTTATGACCTAATGACTAAACCGGCTTCCCCGCTTTTAAAGCTTTCCCTGCGCGTTTAATAGCTACCCTTTCGCGGTAAGCGGCATACCGGCCTTTAAAAGTCATTTTTAATAAGCTATCCAGGGCGCCCTTTGTGGCCAGGTTGTACAGGCTGGCGGCTTTGCGGGTAATGGATGCATCCCAGGCCCGTAAGCTAAGCGAATAGGAGCCATCAATATATTTCATCCAGTGCCAGTAGCCGGTGGGCATAAAAAGGGTATCACCATGCTCCAAAAAAACCTCCTGCCCCTCTACGCCATCCAACGCCGGGAAGCGTTTGGTATCGGGGTTCAGCACGTCGTAATCCTCCAACGCATAGGTAGCGTTGGGCAGGCAATACAGGCGGCGCTTCCATTTATTCTCGAACAATATCACATGCTTACGCCCGCCAAAATGGGTATGGAAGATGTGCGGCAAATCGATATCGTAATGTAAAAAGGTAACCGAGTTCGATCCGCCGAAGAACATAGCCGGCATGCTTTCAATAAAGCCGCCCATCAAATCTTTGGGGATAATTACATCATTCAATAATTCGGGAGCTTGCTTAAATATATTGAAGAAGAAGATGCGCAACTCGGTTGGTTGCGAGCGGATCAGGTCGATATACTCATCAAAGGGCATTTCTGCTGCCGATGAATTGATAGGTTTGGACGGATCGGCTTTGGAATTATCGTACAACGGCACCACTTTGCTGCCTACCATTTGCTTCAGATATTCGGGTGTCCACTTTTCGCGGGCGGGCCAGTTGTTAGTTAAACCTTTAATAACCACCGGCCGGCGGGGTTTCAGGTATCTCTCCATAAACTCCTGCGGACTGATCGAATCCACTACATCAACCGGTGTTAATTTAAAACTCATTGAGTATATCTGTGATAAAGCGGACGAAGCCGTTATAAAAACACCAAATAAACGAATTAAAAAACATCCTGGTATTAAGTTACCGTTAAATTACCATTTCCATAACTAATAGTTTATCCCACTTTCCTTTTAAATAAAAATTGGTATGGTTTATGCACCCTATGGGTATCGTACTTAAATATCGGCTGTTATGTTCAAAAACCGCCTTTTTGGTACAAATAATGCCCTTTTTTTAAGGCATACATGTAATAAAATTAATAAAACAATAATATATCGTCAACTAAACCCTGTATATAACCATCTATGAAAATCGCCTATATCTCCACTTATCCGCCGCGCGAATGCGGTATTGCTACCTTCAACCAAAACCTGATGACGGCCATTGGCAGCAACTTCCCTAAACGGACAGATGTGCTGCAAGGCGGTTTTGTAGTAGCGGTTAACGATTCGGACAGTTTGCAGGAGTACGAATACCCTAAAGAGGTAAAATACGTGATCCGTCAAAACGATCAAAAGGATTATATCCGCGCGGCTAATTATATTAACACCAGCGATGCTGATGCCTGTATATTGGAACACGAGTTTGGTATTTATGGCGGCGAAAGCGGCATTTATATCCTGCCTTTGCTGAAGCGGTTGGAAAAACCATTGATCTCCATCCTGCACACCGTACTGCGCGACCCCAGTTATGTGCAAAAGATCATCATCCGCGAAATTGCCGAACAATCATCAAAAATTGTGGTGATGAGTAAGCGCGCGGTGGAGTTCCTGACTACCGTTTACGAGATCCCTTTAGATAAGATCCAGATTATCGAACATGGCGTTCCCGATTTAGAACAGCCCGAAGAAAACCCGGTGAAAAACCTGGCGGCTTTTAAAAACCACCGCGTATTGTTAACCTTTGGCTTACTAAGCCGCAACAAAGGTTTGGAAACCGTGGTGCGCGCCCTGCCCAAAATTGTAGCGCAGCACCCCGATGTAATGTATGTGATATTGGGTAATACGCATCCCGGTGTACTAAAACACTCGGGCGAGGAATACCGCGACCACCTGAAAAGCCTGGCCGCGCAATTAGGGGTATCACAACATCTGTCGTTCATTAATAAGTTTGTAAGCGACGAGGAATTGATCAACTATTTAACCGCGTCTGAAATATATGTGACCCCTTACCTTAACGAGGCGCAAATTACCAGCGGAACACTGTCGTACGCAGTTGGTGCCGGCTCGGCTGTGGTATCTACCCCATACTGGCATGCTACCGAATTGCTGGCACATAACCGCGGCCGCTTGTTCGATTTTAAAGATCACGAGCAACTGGGTGCCATTATTAACGATCTGTTGGGTAACGAAGCTGAATTGAACCAACTAAAGGAAAACGCCTACGAATACGGCCTGCACCTGCGCTACCCGCAAATAGGTGCCGAATTTATTAAGGTGGCCCAGGAGTGCTGCCGCGCGCATGATTTTAGTGCGACTGTTTTAAAAAACAGTATTGTTGACCCCGAGATATTGCCCAAATTTAGCCTGGCACACGTAACCCGGCTGACCGACGATACAGGTATTGTGCAACACGCCAAATTTGGTATCCCTAATTTAAAGGAGGGTTATTGCCTGGATGATAATGCCCGCGCGCTGATTATGGCGCTGATGGCTTACCAGCGTAATAAAAGCACCGAGGCTTTGCGCCTGTTGCCTATTTACCTTAGCTATATCCACTATATGCAAACAGATGATGGCAACTTTCGCAACTTTCTGAGCTTTAGCCGCCAGTATTTGGATGAGGTAGGTTCCGAGGATTCTTTCGGGCGGACGGTATGGTCGCTGGGGTATTTGATAGGTTGCGCGCCAAATAACTCGTATCAGGAGTTTGCTGTCGAAATTTTCCGGCGGTCGATACCGCATTTCGAAAATTTGCAATATATCCGCGGCAAGGCTAATACTATTATCGGGATTTGCCATTACCTGAAAGTTTTCCCTACTGATGAGGGGATGGTGCGCATCCTGATCAACCTGACCAAACCATTGGTAGAGGCTTACGAGCAAACCAGTTCGCCCGATTGGCAATGGTTTGAGGAGGGCATGACTTACGATAACGCCATCCTGCCCTTGGCCTTGCTGCATAGCTGCGAGATAACCGGCGATGAAAAGGTGAAGAAGATTGCCCTTGCTACAATGAAGTTTTTAGATAAGCTGACACTATCTAACGGGTATTTAAGTCCGGTAGGTAACGATGGCTGGTATTACCGCGGTGGTACTTTCCCAACGTTCGATCAACAGGCTATCGAAACTATGGCTATGGTGTTGATGCATTTTGAAGCTTATCAAAACTTCCGCGAGCCCGAATATATCGAAAAGATGTTTTTAAGCTATCGCTGGTTTTTGGGCGAGAACACGCTGCGTGCCCCATTGTACGACCACGAAACCAAAGGCTGTTGCGATGGCTTGCTGCCAACTGGTATTAACCGCAACCAGGGTGCCGAAAGTACATTGGCCTACCTGATATCACACCTGACGGTATTAAGCGCCTTTGAGCGGGAGTACGAGTATAATAAAAGCGGCGCCAGTATGGAGATTTGTTAAGAACCTCACCCTGCCCTCTCCGAAGGAGAGGGTTCTAAAAATACTAATATGTTAAACGAAAATAAGAAAACCCCTCTCCCTCGGAGAGGGGTTGGGGAGAGGTAATGAGAATAGCCATATTATCACCCGTAGCCTGGCGTACACCGCCAAGGCACTACGGCCCGTGGGAGCAAATTGCCAGTACTATTGCCGAGGGTATGGTACGTAAAGGGGCCGAGGTTACCCTGTTTGCCACCGGCGATTCTATTACCGCCGGCAAACTGCAATCGGTATGCGCTACGGGGTACGAGGAAGATCGTACGCAGGATGCCAAGGTGCTGGAATGCCTGCACATCAGCAACCTGATGGAGCAAGCCGGCGACTTTGACCTGATCCATAATAACTTCGATTTTTTGCCACTGACTTACTCACGGTTAATTAAAACGCCGATAATTACCACCATACATGGTTTTTCATCGCCGCGGATTATCCCGGTTTATAAAAAGTATAATGATACAGCGCATTATGTATCTATCAGCAATGCCGACCGCAGCACTGATCTTAACTACCTGGCTACGGTGTATAACGGCATGGATCCGAAAGATTTTGACTTTGTGGCGCAGCCTGATAATTACTTGCTGTACTTTGGCCGCATCCACCATGATAAGGGTACTTACGAGGCTATTCAAATAGCCAAACAAAGTAAATGCCGCCTGTTGATTGCCGGTATTATACAGGACGAAGGCTATTACAAAAGCAAGATAGAACCCGAGTTGAACGAGCAAATTCAATACATAGGCCATGCCGGTCCAGACAAGCGGAAACAACTATTAGGTAATGCCATAGCCCTGCTGCACCCTATAAATTTTAACGAACCCTTTGGTATGAGCGTAGCCGAAAGCATGTTATGCGGTACACCGGTTATCGCGTTCAGCAAAGGCTCCATGCCCGAATTGATAGAAGATGAAAAGACCGGTTTCCTTGTCAATACCGTAGCTGAAGCGGTGAGTATGGTTGCTGAGCTAAGCCGCATTAACCGTGCCTATTGCCGCGATTGGGCGATGAGTAAATTTAGCAGCAATAAAATGGTGGATGATTATTGGGATTTGTACAGGCAGATCATCTGAGCAGAATTTCAGGATACACCTGGTTGATCAAACCTGTTTCAGGACTTATAGATGGCGTGAACACATAACTTATTGATTGTTAAATCTAATTACTGCAGGTGTTCACGTTCACGCGTGCCTGATCCGTGAACGCCATGAACGTCGTGAACGCACCGTGAACACCCAAAATGCGACAAATGAACGCCCGTGAACACCCATGAACGTTGCCCATGCGCCCGCGAGTTTAGCGCAACGTAACTCATGGTTACACTATATAGCAAGTTTTTAACTTGCTTCGGCAAATACGGTAAGTTAAAAACTTACCGTATTTGCCCCACGAGTTACGCTGTGCTAAACTCGCTGAATCATGGTGGTAAAAACCAACCTCCGTGCCCTTTGTGCTTCTCCCTCTGTGACCTTTGTGGTTAAATCACTACCATCCCAAAATTCCCCCAAACAAAAAAAGCCCTCCACAAGGTGAAAGGCTCTGTTATTATTTTAACAGGTGTATGATCTAAATTAAATAGGTTCCTTACCCTCTTTTAACCTGCGGAGTAGTTCAAACTTAAAATCGCGTTCGCTTTTAAAAACCAGGTTGGCTTTTTCGGGCGGCATCATTTTAATAAATTCGCCGTAATAATGCTTTTGCAGGTTGGTAATACGGGCCTGGAAACCTAACTCCCTATCAAACTGGTCGCTGCCATTAGGATCGGCGGTGGCGTTGTTTTCTTTTCTTAAGTTGGCTACATAATCCAATTCGTCCTGGTACTCATCGTAGGTAGGCCAAAACTTGGCCGATTGCTCGGGAGTAAGGGCCAGGCGCTGGGTAATATAGGCTTTCTTCATGGCCTCAAACCGTTTAGCTACCGTTGGTTTGCGAAAACGGTTATTAGCGTTTGGCGCCTTACGTAATGCTGCAGGCGGACGCCCTCCCTGTGCAAAGGCCAATACGCCCGCGCACATGAAAAGTATGATAAAAACGGTCCTGATCTGCTTATACATTTTGCTTGTCTCCCTAATATTAATGGGTACTTAAATATTCCTTTAAATCCTCGTCGCTTCCGCTGCTGGTGTTCAACTTGTCCAGCCCATCCATTACACTGCGGGTATCGGCCGCATCCATGTGGGTTTGCAGGTATTCAATAATGTCCGCGTCGGATACCTGGGCCAAAGCCTTGTGTATATACGAGCGGTTATGTATAGCCTGGGGGCTTTCAAATTGGGCTAAAAATATACTGCCGCCAATAGCCAGCGTTAAGCAGGCCGCGGTAGCGTATTTAAAGGCACCGGTAGTAAACATGCGGCGCACAATGCCGGCTTTTTTAACAGCGGGCTGCTGTACCTGGCCCGTGGTTTTATTAATGATAGCGCTTTGCAGGTTATCAAAGTAGTTAGCCGGCACGGTAAAACCCTCGCTTTGGCCGTTCAAAACCTCGTCAACCGCAATTATGCTATTTATTTGCTGGCGCTGGTCTTCAAAATAGTTTTCGGGCACCGTAAAATCGCCGGTGGTGTGGTGCAAAACTTCCTCTATATTAATACGGCTTTGCAGGTTGGCCTGCATTTCGTCAAAATAGTTAGCCGGCACGGTAAAACCCGGGGCCGCATTATTCAGGGCAACCTCAATAGCCACGCGGCTGTTAAGGTTGCTCTCCAAATCATTAAAATAATTTTCCGGAACGGTATAACCCGTTTCGGCAGCTGCATTTACACCATCGATAAATGCGCGCGACTGGGCCCTTTGAGCAAATTCCTCAAAGTAGCCTTCTGGCACTGTAAACGGGTTATTTGGATTAACCTGTTTAAGTGACATATAATCGTCAAGCCATTCCCTGTTGTCCATATCACTTTTCATATCTATACTTATAGATGAAATTTAAATGAAAAGGTTTAAATGCTATTTTAAAATTAATCATTCGGCAACAAAAATCAATCATGTGAAAGCAAATGCGCTTCAATTTTTTTTACGGCCAGGTGAAATGAAGCCTTTAAAGCGCCTACGCTGGTGCCCAAAACATCGGATATTTCTTCATACTTCATATCATCATAATACTTCATGTTAAATACCAGGCGTTGTTTATCGGGCAGGGTAAGCAGGGCCTCCTGTAATTTTTGCTGGGCGCGGTCGCCATTAAAATAGGTTGAATCGGCCAGCGATTCGGCTAACTCGTATGATACATCATCCAGCGGGATGTTATTCTTCGCCTTCTTTTTATTCAGAAAGGTAATACACTCGTTAGTGGCAATACGGTACATCCAGGTGTATAGCTGGGCATCGTTCCTGAAGTTGATCAGGCTTTTCCACACCTTTATAAATACATCCTGGGTAACATCGTCGGCATCGTCGTGATTAACAACCATGCGGCGCACATGCCAGTATATTTTTTGCTGATATTTTTTAAGCAGCAGATTAAAGGCCTCGTTCCGGGTTTTCTCTTCCCTGAATTTGTCTAAAATCTCCGCGTCATCCACCTGTTGCAACATCTTGTAAATTTAATATTTTAAAGCGAGAAGTTTCACCTGTACCAACTTGTCATTTCGAACGAGGTACGAGGAGAAATCTTGCACGTTTTGCAAAGTATGCCGTATAAGATTTCTCACTATCGTTCGAAATGACAAGCGGTATTAGTGTGGCTTAACCCACCTTACATAAAGCGTAAACGCCTTAAATTGTTTTCTTACGCTTAATAACGCGCTGAACGGCTTCTACAATATGTTTGGCATCCAGTCCGTATTTTTCCATTAATTGTTCGGGTGTACCACTTTCGCCAAAGCTATCGTTCACAGCCACGTACTCCTGCGGGGTTGGGTTGTTAACAGCTAATAGCTGGGCAATGCTGTCGCCCAAGCCGCCAAGGCGGTTATGTTCTTCGGCAGTTACTACGCAACCGGTTTTAGCTACCGATTTTAATACAGCCGCTGCATCCAACGGTTTAATAGTATGGATGTTGATGATCTCGGCATCGATACCCATTTCGGCCAAGGCTTCGCCGGCTTTAATAGCTTCCCATACTAAGTGGCCGGTAGCGAAAATGCTCACATCGGCACCTTCGTTCACCATCCAGGCTTTGCCTATCTCAAATTTTTGATCGGCATCGGTAAATATTGGTACCACCGGGCGGCCAAACCTTAAATAAACCGGGCCTTCATATTCGGCAATAGCTATGGTAGCAGCCTTGGTTTGGTTATAATCGCAAGGATTAATAACCGTCATACCCGGCAGCATCTTCATCAGGCCAATATCTTCCAGTATCTGGTGGGTAGCGCCATCTTCGCCCAGAGTTAAGCCCGCGTGCGATGCGCAAATTTTTACATTTTTATCCGAGTAGGCAATCGACTGACGGATCTGGTCGTAAACACGGCCGGTAGAAAAATTAGCGAATGTACCTGTAAAAGGTATTTTACCGCCAATGGTTAAACCGGCGGCCATGCCCATCATATTTGCTTCGGCAATACCGGTTTGGATAAAACGTTCAGGAAATTCTTTAATAAAGTCGGCCATTTTTAACGACCCGATCAGGTCGGCGCAAAGGGCCACTACCTTATCGTTACGTTTGCCGGCTTCCAGTAAACCCGCGCCAAAGCCCGAGCGTGTATCTTTTTTTTCTGTGTAAGTGTACTTTTTCATGAGCTACCTCTCCCCAACCCCTCTCCGAAGGAGAGGGGCTTTTTTATTGGGAGTATTTTTTAATTGTGATAATCATTCCTTTCTCTCCCCCTTCGGGGGAGCCGGAGGGGGGTGTAGTTAGGGTGTGGCTATTAATAATCCCCTAAAGTTTCTTCCAGTTGCCCTAACGCCGCTGCTAATTGCTCGTCGTTTGGTGCAACGCCGTGCCATTTGTGGCTACCCATCATAAAATCAACGCCGGCACCCATTTCGGTGTGCATTAAAATCATAATTGGTTTGCCCTGGCCGGTGCGGCCTTTAGCTTCGGTTAGGGTTTTCACTACGTCGGCCATATCGTTACCGTTCATGGTCATTACGTCCCAGCCAAAGGCGGTCCACTTGGCATGTAAATCGCCCAAGCTTAATATCTTGGCGGTAGGGCCGTCAATTTGCTGGCCGTTTACGTCAACCGTGCTGATCAGGTTATCAACCTTATTATGTGGGGCAAACATGGCTGCTTCCCAAATCTGGCCTTCCTGTAATTCGCCATCACCATGCAGGGTGAAAACCAGCCGTTCGTCGCCGTTTAGTTTTTTAGCAAGGGCAGCGCCAATGGCAACTGATAAACCCTGACCTAACGAGCCCGAGGCAATACGTACGCCCGGTAAATGTTCGTGTGTGGTAGGGTGGCCCTGCAAACGCGAGTTCAACTTGCGGAAGGTAGCCATCTCAGCTTTATCAAAATAGCCCGAATGCGCCAATACGCTATAAAATACCGGCGAAATGTGGCCGTTTGACAGGAAGAACAGATCTTCGCCAATGCCATCCATTTTAAAATCCGGATCGTGCTTCATTATATTGAAGTACAAGGCAACCAAAAAGTCGGTACAGCCTAATGAACCACCCGGGTGGCCCGATTGGCAACCATGTACCATGCGTACAATATCGCGTCGTACCTGCGATGCTACTTGTTTTAATTCGTCAACGTTTTTATTCATTATTAATTGGTGATTGTAAGTATTTTGAGGATGCTAAATTATAAATAAATGTCAATATGACAACTATACAAGGTCTAATACCTGCTGCGATGCATTTTTGGTATCTACTTTATCAAGGATATGGGTAATAATGCCATCGCCATTAATAATAAAGGTGGTGCGGGCGGTACCCATGTACTTTTTGCCGTACATGTTTTTCTCTACCCAAACGCCGTAGGCTTCGTTAATCTCCTTGCTGTCGTCGGCAATTAGTGTAAAGGGCAGGCTATACTTGGTTTCAAACTTTTTGTGCGATTTTTCGTCATCGGTGCTTACACCAATTACCTCGTAGCCTTTTGAGAGCAGCGATTGGTAGTTATCCCTAAAATCGCAAGCCTCGGCGGTACAGCCAGGGGTATCGTCCTTTGGATAAAAATACAGGATGGTGGTTTTGCCTTTAAAATCGGCCAGTGAAACTTCCTTGCCGTTTTGGTCTTTAGCGGTAAAGCCGGGGGCTTTGTCGCCTGCTGTTAATGTTGCCATTATCTGTAAAAATCTGCGGTAAATTGTGAAACGTTATTTTTGTAATCAGTCGCGGTAAATTCAAACGTATGTTTGCCGGGTGTGATCTCAGGGCCAAATGTATAAATAAAGATTTTGCTTTTATAATCGTGTTCAACCAAAACCCATTTGCCATCTATCTTACCCATAAAGCTTTTCAACCCTGACAGGCTATCGCTCACCCTCAAAATAATAGCCTTTGAAGCGGCCATGTTAAGGCCATTATGGATATTAGCCGGTGTAATTACCGGCGGTATGGTATCCAGGCGGATATCATAATCGCCAAAGCCCTTTATCTTTCCTTTCACATAACCATCGGCGTATTCGCTCTCTACGGCACCGTTAATAGAGCCAACCAGCACTGCCTTATCGGCATATTTGCCCAAATCGGCATCGGGTTTTATCCAAAGCATCAGGCTATCGTGTATAGGTGTATAGCGGTTATGGATATGATGCAGATCGGAAAAACTGCCGGGCAGCTTAGGCGATACGCTATAGATCAGGTCCAAATCATCGTACAAGTTACCGGGTTCCACAATCAGCTTTACCTTATCGTTGGCAAACTCGTTATGGGTATCGTAGTGCAGCAAAGTGCCCTGCGGGCGGAAGATGGGGTTGCGTTCCTTAGGGATGCTTGATTTTACCTTTAGTTTTACGGTTGATGTATTGCCGGCTATATCCTTTACTACATATTCCACATCGTGCAGTTCGTTATCGTTAAACGTAACAATGCCCCGGTTGATGGATCGCGGATACAGGGTGATTTTAGCGCCGGGCAGGATAAAGCATTTTTGAATAAAGCCGCCGGTTTTTAAGTTGTAGGGATAATCGATATAAGCGTTAATGGCATGGGTTTGATCGAACGCGAAGCGCTCGACAGCAAAGGTGTATACTGTTTTACCATCAACCTTTAGCTCGATAGAATATACCCCGTTTTTGTTGGCCGATGTACTGTTCATATCATTAGCCGTAATACCGAAGCCAATGTTGCCGCTCAGTTCCAATGTTTGGGGTTTCAGCAGGTGATAATTGCCCGCTGCGCCCCTTACGGGATAGCTTTGGCGCAGGGTATTCTCATCAAACGGGTGGCCGTTCATGTGATAAACACTTATACCATATATAGTAGGGGGTACCTTATCGGGGATGGTTAGGCCGAATAACTGCGCGTTAATAGTTTCCTGGGTTTGGGTATCACGGATCTCGAAGTGCAGATGCGGCCCACCGGATGCGCCCGTATTGCCCGACCACGCGAATACCTGCCCTTTATACAGCGGAAACTGGAAAGGCGTGAGGTTGATATCCACCTCGTATTTTTGCTGCTCGGCCTGGGCTTTGCGGATAACGGCTAATATTTCGGGCGTAAAATGGTCAAGGTGACCGTAAACGGTGGTGTACCCACCGGGGTGATCGATATAAACTGCTTGCCCAAAACCCCCAAACTGAATTTTTAACCGCGATATATAACCCGGGGCAGCCGCGTGTACCGGGTATCCAGTACGTTGCAGGGTTTTAAAATCTAAACCCGAGTGGAAGTGGTTGGGCCTTAACTCGCCAAAAGAACCGGCGGTGCTTGGCGCCAGCTCCAGCGGGTATTGGAAAATATTTTTAGGATATTCTTTTGATTGTACAAAATCCTGGGCCTGGATTTTTAAAATGAAAACGGAAATGAGTAGTAAAGCAGAAACGAATTTTTTAATCATGCTTATTTAACGTAGATTGAATGAGTATGTTTATTTGGCAAACATAAAATATTCTAAAAAAAATAAGGACTTACAATTTTACATATTGTAAGTCCTTATTATATCTAAAATTCAGAAAGGTACTGATCTATTTTTCGTAGGGGAAGTTTCTTGCAACTTTCTTCATCATCCGCGCCATCAACTCGTCAGCGCTTGAAAATATACCTTCATCCATTTCTTTATAAAACCGCCATAATAAGGCACCGTCTGTGCCATTGTTTATTTGCATGGTGAGTGACCCCGATGCAGTGCTACCACCAAAACCAAAAACAAGCGTTTTAGCTATCGCTGCTGCTTCGCTTCCGGTTCTTTGATAAGCATAAGTAGATTGTATTACAGCATCAACTTTTAATATTTTACAAAGTGAGTCTGCTGTAATTGCATCCATCTTATCATAAACGCCGGCTTGTTTTAGTAAAATGTTCGTCCGTTGTGTTTCCTGAAAAGAGACAAAATAATCCTTCGACTTTCTTAAAAGATAGGTATACATGCCTTGTTGCATATTAATCCCTTCTTCTTTTTCCTGAACTGCATTATCAGCAGCATTATAATTTTTTGGAAATTTTTTGTACGAAATAGTAACCCTTAACGGTAATACAGCTACAGTTTTGTGTCCCTTTAAAATAGTTTTAAAATTAGGTGCCTCATAAACTTGTTTTTGCGCAGAAGCACTTGCAAAGAATAACAATAGTAATGCGAATGTTGATAAGATAGGTAATCGTTTCATGATGGTTAGGTAATAATAGTATTTATATGCCCGGAAAGTAATAATAATATTGGACTATGGAGATGGTTTTATGGAAATTCGATAGAATATTTATCTGAAATAACTATTAGTTAAATACTATTGTAGTATTACTTCACGTAAAAATCAAGCATTTTGTTCCCCTGCAAGTATCCCTCCAAATGGTCGCCTATGGTAACTTTGCCAACACCCGGCGGCGTACCGGTAAAAATCAGGTCACCTTTTTTTAGGGTGATGTATTTAGATACGAAAGCGATCAGGCTCTCGAACGAGAAAAGCAGATCTTTAGTAGTGCCGTTTTGGCGTGTCTCGCCGTTAATATCCAGGCGTAAGTTTAAATCGTACAGGTTGGCAAAATCGGCCTTCGGTACAAAATTGCTCACAGGGGCCGAACCATCAAAGGCCTTGGCCAATTCCCAGGGCAAGCCCTTTTCCTTGTGACGGCTTTGGATATCACGGGCGGTAAAATCAATCCCAAGGCCTATTTCATCGTAGTAGCCGGCTGCAAACTTCTCATCGATATGCTTGCCTTCCTTGCAAACCTTTAGCACCAGTTCAATCTCGTGATGTACATCTGCCGAAAATTCAGGGTGATAAAAGGGTTTATTATCCTTTAAAAGCGCGGTATCGGGCTTCATAAATATTACCGGAGTGGTGGGTACTGGGTTGTTTAGTTCCTTAGCATGCTCGGCGTAGTTACGGCCAATGGCAATGATCTTCATAATAGCAACGGTTTTAAGCTGCCAAAGCTAATGAAGATTAGCTGAAAGCAGAAAGACTAAAACAGAAAGCTTTTAATTAATTGGGCTATTAACGATCTCGGCCCATGGCGGCTAAGATATGACGTAAGAAGAGTGGATTATCCTTAGTCAAGCATGTCATTTCGAACGTAGAGAGAAATCTTATACGCATGATACGCATACCGTATAAGATTTCTCTTCACACTATTGCACAGCCCCGCCCGGCTTCGTTCGAAATGACATGCTGGATAAGATGTGCATTATAAACCCGCCGCAAACAACTCATCCAAGCGATTGTGCGAGTCTACTACGCCATGCTCCATGCCCGATTGTACCATGCCATCACGATCGGCTACCGATTGGAATACCGATTGAATGGTTAACCGCGTACGGTGGTTAGGCAAGGCTTCAAACCTGGCAGTTTCCAGCGCTACATGCCCGCGCTCGGGTAGGCCCTCAAATTCAAATGTCTGGATGATGCGCTCCGGCACCGTTACTTCGTGATAAACACCATGGAAGCCAAAGCTATTATTGTTGCAATCCGAACCAATATACCGGTACGAACCACCGCTGACGGCGTTAAAATGCTCTATTACGGTTGTTATCTCGCGCGGGCCAAGCCATTTTATCACAATATTGGGGTCGGTAAAAGCCTTAAATACCATTTCGCGTGGGGCCTCAAATTCGCGGGTGATAAATAGTTCCTGCTTGCCGGGTTCGGCTGTTATGGTTGTTTTGTTTTTTGTTGCCACGGGATTTTTAATTATTGAATGATTGAGTTTTGAATGATTGATTTAATTGCTACTTATGGGTGACAGCTTTATCCTTGCATTTTGGCCATATCCATATATAATACATTCCAGCGGTGGCCGTCAATATCGGCAAAGCCGCAGCCGTACATCCAGCCCTGTATGCTCGATGGTTTGCCAAATACAGTGCCGCCGGCAGCCTCGGCTTTTTTAGCCCATTCATCTACTTCCCCGGGGCTTTCTGCATCAAACGATAATAGCATTTCTGTCGATCGCCCGGTATCAGTAACCTCGGCGCCCGTAAAGCCTTTAAATTGGGGCTCTTCAAAAAGCATCACTATTACGCCTTTGCTGCCTATCATCAGGCAATCCGAGTTTTCGCCAGCATATTGCGGGTTAAACTTAAAGCCAGCCTCCTCAAAAAAAGCCCTCGATTTTTTAATGTCCTTTACCGGCAGGTTCAGCCAAAATTCCTTTGTCATAATTGTTTCTTTAATTGATTATCCTACTCTGTTAATGGATTTTCGGTTACTCCTTATTTCAATTTCAAATAATAGGTTCTTTTGTCATTACCCAGCTTTTCTATCGTACCACGCAGCATAGTGCGGGGCATAGTGACGGCATGCGCATCTAAAAACTGCAATAGTGCAGGTATATCCTTATCACCGGCAAAGCGCAGCATCCATCCGCAGGCCTTGTGTATTAAGTCCTCGCTATCGTTAAGCAGCAGTTGGGCTATTTTAAATACATCGGTTGTTTCGCCTTTTCGGATAAAATAACAGGTGCTTAATATGGCCGTGCGCCGCTCCCACAAATTGGGCGATAAGGCAAGGGTATACAATACATCCCGGGGTTTATCGTACAAATATCGGCCCGTCATGTACAGACAGCCCAGATCGACGAGATCCCAGTTGTTTATCCTGTCGTGCCGGCGCATATATAATTGGTATATTTCTTCCAGCCGGGCTTCGGTAGTGGCTTTGCTACGGGATATTTTATCCATTATACTTACCGCCCCGGCCCTGGCCTCGTGGATAGGGCTTTCCAGCAATATTTCCAAATCAGTCACCGGCAGATCCACGTATTGCTTAGCCAAATCAAAAACCTGGCCCATACGCAC
Organism: Bacteroidota bacterium; assembly: GCA_040389105.1. Lineage (GTDB taxonomy): Bacteria > Bacteroidota > Bacteroidia > Sphingobacteriales > Sphingobacteriaceae > Mucilaginibacter. Next base: position 33,945 of record JAZKAO010000018.1, on the reverse strand, counting down.
GCCTATAAATTCATCGCCCGCGCCGTAATCGCCCGCATCCATTTTAAAGTAGCGTTGTATCTTCCGTAATTCATCGGCCGTGCTTAAGGTTTTAAGCGTTTGGATAAATTGGGCGGCGGTTAAATGGGCTGGCATGGCTATAATTATTGCGCTTTTATTTTTCCGCCAAGCCAGGTAAAGGGCAGGGTAGTAACCGCCAGGGCAATACCGTACCATTGGTTAGGCAAATGCCTTTGAACAATAAGCCCTACTAAACATAAGGCAGTGCCAATGCACCCTAATATAACCGCGTGCTTTAGCGGGCGGTTAGGAGCAAAATTGGCGGTGATATACCCGCCGATTACCGAATACAAACTACGATAGCCTAAGGCCATTGCCAGCATCCAGGGGATATATACTTCCTTTTCCTGCCCGGGGGTAATGCCGGTTTTCTCCAATACAAAATCTGTACCGATGGATAAAATGGTGACCGCCAGCATACCGGCAAAAACGGCCCAGATACTTTTTAAAATTGTCATGGTTTATGTTGATTAAGTTTCATTTCGTTTAATATATCATCCATACGGTCAAAGCGGTCGTCCCACATTTTACGGAAGTTTGCTATCCAGTCGGTTACCTCGTTTAACGGTTGCACCTGTACTTCGCAATAACGTTCGCGCCCTTGCTTTTTAATATTGATCAGGCCGCACTCCATCAATATTTTAATATGCTGCGATATGGCAGGGCGGCTTACATCAAAATTATCGGCAATAGCGTTTAAATTAAGGGGGTTATAAGCAATCAGGTTAATGATCTCTCTGCGGGTTGGGTCGGCTATGGCCTGGAAAACATCTCTTCTCATCGTTTGCGCTGCAATATGTAAGTAATTACTTACGAATATATATGTAAGTATTCGCTTACGCAAATTTATTTTTGAAAAAAAATGGAAAATTTAACTTTTGATGCTATTGAAAAGAGCGTTAGGGATAGCAGTGGAAAGCCCACAGCGTGTGGAAGGGCTGTGTGGAGGCAAAGCGAGGACTTGTAACGGATAGCCCGGGCCGCAGGCAACGCCCAGTGTAGCTAAAAAAACAAATATTTTAATTTTTGATAAAGTATTGAGAATTAGCTACCTGATAAAAAAACCTTTTAGCTTAAAGAATAGAGATACGCCTGATCACCGATTCGGTGCCGACAACTACGCGTACAAAGTAAAAGCCGCTGTTTAGTTTACCTTTAAGGCTGTAGGTAGTTTTTAATTCGCCGGGTTCCAAATGCTGCGATACCAGGGTAACCACTTCATTACCCAAAACATCCATAATTTTGATGTTTACGTTTGACGCGCGCGATATGGCATATTTAACATTGATCTGGTCGCTAACCGGGTTAGGATAAACCTGTACGTTGCTTAACAATTTATCATCGGGTTGGGCAACAGTTGTTGGTTTTTGCGGAGTAATTAAATATGTTTTTACAGCTGGCAGCGTAATATGGAAGCTTTTAAGGATATTTTTATCCTTTTTATTCAACTTGCTTAAGTGCAGGTAAGTGGTATCGGTTTTTTGCTTGGGAGTTGCTATCATAGTAAAACTCATCAGCATAGTTACTGCAAGCAATAATATACGCGAATAAATTTTAGTATGGTTTCTCCTCATATTTTGGTTTCTCCCTGCAAAAATATAAATAAACCCTTGCATCTTTGGCAAAACGGGACTATTTAATGTGTCAATTTAACAATTTTTAACAATATATACTATATGCTTAGTGTGATTTTCACAATTATTTATACGTGATATAATTATTTAGGTTATACAATTAACATTTTTAATACTTTTGCATCCTCTATAATTTAATAAAGTGTCGCAACATAAAGATTTACAGAAGCTAACCGTAGCCGGTCTTTTGATTAGTTTAGGTATCATTTACGGTGATATCGGTACATCACCCCTATATGTATTTAAAGCTATTGTGGGGGGGCACCGAATTAGCGAAACCCTGGTGCTGGGCGGCGTGTCCCTGGTGTTTTGGACGCTTACCATGCAAACTACCCTTAAGTATGTAGTGATCACCTTAAAAGCCGATAATAAGGGCGAGGGTGGCATTTTCTCGCTGTTCTCCCTGGTTCGCCGTAAGGCCAAATGGTTAATTGTACCTGCGGTATTAGGTGGCTGCGCTTTATTAGCCGATGGTATTATTACCCCGCCTATCACCATTTCATCGGCCATTGAAGGTTTGGAGCGCTATTACCCACAACTACCAACTGTTTGGATAGTAGCGGCCATTATTACCTGTTTGTTTATTATACAGCAATTTGGCACATCGCTGGTGGGTAAGGCTTTCGGGCCGATTATGTTTATATGGTTTACTATGATGGGCGTATTGGGCATTAGTTATATTGCCAAAATGCCGGTGATATTTAAAGCGCTAAACCCTTACTACGCATACGAGTTATTACGCAGCAGCAGTAGCCATGCGGCATTTATTATACTGGGCGCCGTGTTTTTATGTACCACCGGGGCCGAGGCCTTATACTCCGACCTGGGCCATTGCGGCCGCAAAAATATCCGCATCAGCTGGATCTATGTTAAATCGTGCCTGGTATTAAACTACCTGGGGCAAGCCGTTTGGTTATTGCAGCACAATGGCCAAAGGATCGATCTTAACCTTAATAACCCCTTCTTTAGTATTATGCCGGTATGGTTTACCATATTTGGTATAGGTATAGCCACCGCGGCGGCCGTTATTGCCAGCCAGGCGCTCATCTCGGGTTCATTCACGCTGATATCTGAAGCAGTGAGGCTTAACCTTTGGCCCAAGGTGCGCATCAATTATCCGAGCGAGCAAAAGGGCCAATTATATGTGCCCAGTATTAACTGGATACTGTGTGCCGGCTGTTTAATTGTGGTGGCCCTGTTCCAACGATCTGAACGGATGGAGGCGGCTTATGGTTTAAGTATTACGGTAGCCATGTTAATGACTACCATTCTGGTATCTAAATTCCTGAAAAGGCGTAAGGTACCGGCTTATATTATCAACTTATTTTTACTGGTATACCTGTTAATTGAGGGTACTTTCCTGGCCGGTAACTTGGTTAAGTTTATCCATGGCGGCTGGTTTACCTTAACTATCGGCTTGTTCCTGTTCGCTGTAATGTGGACATGGCACACCGCCCGTAAGATCCGCAACCGCTTTGTGAAGTTTGTAGAGATTGAGGATTATTACAGCATTTTACAGGAACTAAGTGATGATGAATCGGTACCCAAATATGCATCGCAGCTGGTGTATCTCACCAGCGCCAATTTTGATTCGGAAGTAGAATCGAAGATCATTTACTCCATCCTGCAAAAGCAACCCAAGCGTGCCGACGTATACTGGCTGGTACACGTTGATGTAATGGACGAACCTTATACCCGCGAATACCGGGTTGACTTTTTAGTGCCTAATAAAGTGATTCGTATTGATTTTAAGCTTGGCTTTAGGGTTGAGCAGCAAATTAACCTGCTGTTCCGCAAGGTGGTGGAGGATTTAGTGAAAAAGGGCGAGGTAGAGATTATGAGTAAGTACAAATCCCTTAACAAGCATAAAATTGTTGGCGACTTCCGCTTTGTAGTGATAGAAAAGGTATTGTCACGCTCGCACGGCCTGTCGTTTTACGAAAGCCTGGTGATGGATGTGTACAAGCAATTAAAGCACCTGAGTTTATCCGAAGAGCGCGGCTTTGGCCTCGACTTGAGTTTTGTGACGGTTGAAAAGGTACCGCTGATGTTATCCATCCCTGAAGAGGTGGTGATTACCAGGATGACGTAAGGAGTATAGCGCGAAAGTCGGGAAGACCGAAAGTCCGAAAGAGATATTTGAATAGCGATGGGTGTAAACCCATCGCTATTTTTGTACCCATTAATACTTCCCGGCTTCCTAAAAAATCCGCACATTTGCATATAAGCATATTTGCACATTCAACATCATGATCCATAAAAAACCAAGAACATACGTACCTGCTAATTTTGAAATGAACTGGGAGGGCCTGGAGCCACTTTTTAACGAGTTGATTGCCCGGCCTATTAATTCGGTTAATGAACTGGAGCAATGGATGCGCGACCGCAGCGAGGTGGAAGCAGCTATTGAGGAGGATTTTGCCTGGCGCTATATCCGCATGACCTGCGATACGACCAACGAAGACCTGCTGGCCAAATTTCAATACTTTGCTACCGAGGTAGAGCCTAAAATTGCCCCCTGCAATAACGAACTGAACAAAAAACTGGTAGCCAGCGAATACGCTAACGAACTGCACGAAGAAAAATATTTTATTTACCTGCGCGGCGTGCGCAAGGCGCTGGAACTGTTCCGCGAGGAAAATATACCGGTGCAAACCGAGATCCAGATAGAGCAGCAAAAATACCAGGGTATAACCGGCTCCATGTCGGTGCATATTGGCGATAAGGAATATACCATGGAACAAGCCGGGGTATTTTTAAAAGATACCGACCGCGCCAAACGCCAGCAAGCCTGGGAAACCATTAGCACCCGCCGCTTACAGGATAAGGATACGCTGAATAGCCTGTTCGATCACCTGCGGGCCCTGCGCCATAAACTGGCGCTTAATGCCAATTTCGAGAACTTTCGCGATTATATGTTCCAGGCGCTGGGCCGTTTTGATTATACCCCGCTGGATTGTTATGCCTTTCACGAGGCTATAGAAAAGGAGATCGTTCCCATCCTGCGTGAGCAGGCCGGAAAGCGTAAGGCAGCCCTTGGGCTTGATACTTTAAAGGCCTGGGATATGGATGTAGATGTATCGGGCAAACCGGCCTTAAAACCCTTTAAAAACGGTGATGACCTGATCGAGAAGTCGATCCTGTGTTTTGGCAATATCAGTCGCTATTTGGGCGAACGTTTGGAGATCATGAAAGATAACAGCCTGTTTGATGTGGAAAGCCGCAAGGGCAAGGCACCGGGCGGTTATAACTACCCATTGAGCGAAACCGGCGCGCCTTTTATCTTTATGAATTCGGCCAATACTTTTCGTGATCTGACTACCATGGTACATGAGGGCGGCCACGCGGTACATACATTCCTGACGGCTGACCTGGAACTGAACGACTTTAAACATACCCCTGCCGAAGTAGCCGAACTGGCTTCCATGTCGATGGAGTTAATATCTATGGATAACTGGGATGTGTACTTTGATAACGAAGAAGACCTGAAGCGTGCTAAGCGCGATCAGCTGATAGACGTGTTGAAAACCCTGCCTTGGGTAGCCGTGGTTGATCAGTTTCAGCATTGGATTTATACCAACCCCGACCATACCGATGCCGAGCGCACCGAAGCCTGGATCCAGATATACGAACGCTTTGGCGCCGGCTTTGTTGATTGGAGCGACCATCCCGAAGCCGAAACCAACTTATGGCAAAAGCAGCTACACATTTTTGAAGTGCCCTTTTACTATATAGAATATGGCATGGCCCAATTAGGTGCCATAGCCGTTTGGAAAAACTATAAGGAAAACCCCGAAAAAGGCCTGCAACAATACCTGGATGCCCTGAAGTTAGGCTATACCAAAACCATTAAAGAAATTTACGAAACTGCCGGCATTAAGTTCGATTTCAGCGCAAGCTATGTGGCCGAACTGGCTGCTTTTGTAAAGGGGGAGATGGAGAAGATATAGTACCCCTCTCAATCCTCCCCGAAGAGGAATAGCCTATCAAAAGACAGTTCCCTCCCATGGGGAGGGGTGTGATGGGATGTGCGGTGGCAGGGAGGGGTTTCTACGATATGGCATCGTGACCAAACCCCTCCCTACACCCCCCCCCATGGGAGGGAATCGCACATTCCCCGCTTTTTAACGCTTTTCATAGGCTATTACTCCCCAAAGGGGAGGGCTTTAAAAAAACCATCATTACGGGTTATCAAATCCCGGCGTGACTGTAAAGGTTAACCCAAAAAGCAACGAAAATAGGGTTTACAAAAAGTTTACACTTTTTAATGTTTTTTTATTTTAATTAATTGATTATCAATTAATTAAAAATTTGATGGGTTTACATTATTTTAGCTAATTTTAATGATGATGACCGCCAATTTAAGAGGGACGCTTAAGCTTTTAGAGGCCCAATCGGCACGCTTGGACAGGCGAGAGAAGATATAACGTCATTGCGAGGTAGGAAGCAATCATCGGCCTGAATAGCAGCTCTGCTTATCGATGATTGCTTCGTACCTGTCTACGACAGATTTATCACCGGATGTCATGCTGAGCCTGTCGAAGCATGGTGGGCTGGGCCCTCCGCACGCACCCTTCGACAAGCTCAGGGTGACACCCTCTTATCTATCATTTCACCTTTTATAAGATATCCGCCTCCGCCTTTTGCAGCGCGCCCAAAAATACCTCTGTGGGCTGCGCGCCGGATACGGCGTATTTATCATTCAAAACAAAAAACGGCACACCGCGGATGCCTAATTGTTGGGCTTCGTCAATATCCTGCTTAATAGCACCGGCATAGGTGTTGCTGCTTAATACCTGTTTAATTTCATCGGCATCTAAGCCAACGCTTACGCCTAACTCAACAAGGGTATCATGGTCGGCAGTGTTTTTGCCTTGGGTAAAATAGGCGCTAAACAAAGCTTCTTCCATGGCATCGCCCAGGCCTTTTTCAGTAGCCAGGTGCGATAAGCGGTGCGCGTTGAAACTGTTGGCTACAATGGCACGGTCAAAATCGTAATGCAAGCCAACGGCGGCGGCCATTTCGGTTACCTGGTCGTTCATTTGTTTGGCGTAATCCAATTGCCAGCCCTTGGCATTAGCCAGGTACTGGTGGATGTTTACCGATGGGTCGGTTACCATATCAGGGTTTAGCTGGAAGCTTTTCCAGGTAATTTGCACCTCACTAGCATTGGGGAATTGTGCCAGCGCTTCCTCAAACCGGCGCTTGCCGATATAGCAAAACGGGCACATCACATCAGACCATATTTCAACTTTCATAGCACAAAGCTAAGGAATGGATTGTCAGGATGTGGTAAAGAGTTGGGTGCGCCGATTAAAAGTCGGGTGTCATGCTGAGCCTGTCGAAGCATGGTGGGCAGGCCTACGCACCCACCCTTCGACGGGCTCAGGGTGACACTCATACAAACAAAAAAGGCACCAATCGGTGCCTCTAAGTAATATTTCAACTCCTTTATTAATGGATGCCCCTGAAGATCCTGCTCCAGCGGATCTTGCTAAGGAAAGAGGCGTTATCGTCCCAGCTCATCCAAATAAACAGGGCTTTCCCTACAATATGGTCTTCAGGAACAAAACCCCAGAAGCGGGAGTCTAACGAATCGTGACGGTTATCGCCCATCATCCAGTAGTAGTTCATTTTAAAGGTATAGCTATCAGTTTTAACGCCGTTAATAATAATGCCGTTCTTGCCATCCAGCTTTACGGTGTTATGTTCGTAAACTTCAATAGCGCGTTTGTATAACGGGATGCTCAGGCTATCCAGTTTTACAGTCCAGCCCTTTTTAGGGACAATGATAGGGCCAAAGTTGTCGGCATTCCAGCGATGGTTAGCATCGCCCGGGAATGCTTGCGGATCGGCAATGCCCTTTGGCTGGATCATCGGTTTAACCGATTTAATGTTCGAGTAGCTTTTTAGTGTAGCGGCAGCCTCGGCATTCATGGTAGGGTTGGGGTTACCTTCGTAATAGGTTACATTTAAATCCTCCAATACCTTAGGGTTAAGTTCGTTGCCATTGGTTTGCAGGGCGTAATCAATCTGTTCACCCGGCGGGTTTGGCGCGGCTTTGCCGTTAATATATACCTGCGCATCAACAATGGTCAGGGTATCGCCAGGGGTAGCCTGGCAGCGTTTAATATAGTTCTCGCGTTTATCAACCGGGCGCAACAATGGCGAGTCGGCTTCCATAGGCCAGTTAAATACTACCACATCGCCCTTTTTAACATCGCTTAATCCCGGTAAACGGTAGTAAGGCAGTTCAAGGCCATCCCAATAAGCTTTGGTATTAATTAATGGCATGGTATGGTGCGCAAACGGGAACGCTATCGGCGTCATGGGTGTACGCGGGCCATAATTTACCTTGCTCACAAACAAAAAGTCGCCAACTAAAAGCGAACGTTCCATGGATGGGGTAGGGATGGTATAAGCCTCAATAAAGAAAGTACGGATTAGCGTAGCGGCAACCACGGCGAAGATGATCGCCTCAGTCCACTCGCGGCCCGATGATTTTTTAAGGTGTTTTTTGTGGGCATCCTTAAAGTCATCAGATGCTGAAGGCCCTAAATATTTGGTTTGCGGGTCAAAGCCCCATTTAATCAAAAATACGTAAGGAAAAATGATCAATCCGGCTTGTTGTATCAATTTAAACTTACCGTACGATTTGGCAAAATCAACCATAATACCCATTAATACCAATATATTAATACCGGGTATTAATAAAAGGAACCACCACCACATTGGGCGGCCGGTTATTTTTAATACGCTTAAAAAGCAGATGATAGGTATAAAACCCATCCAACCCGCAACACCTGCCTTTTCAAACATTTTCCAAAAGCCAATTGCAGGCAGTACAACAAGCAGTATAATAACTAATACAAATTCAACAATGTTCACTGTAAGGGGGGTTTAATATATTGTAATTGGTTAAAGGCTAAAGTTAAACATATCTTTTACCGAATAAAATCCTTTTTTGTTTTGCAGCCATTCGGCAGCCAATACGGCGCCAAGGGCAAAGCCATTGCGGTTGTGGGCGGTGTGCTTAAACTCCAGGCTATCTACCTCGCTATCGTAAACCACGGTGTGGGTGCCGGGTACGTTCTCTATCCTGAACGATTCTATCAATAGCTGATCGGGTTTAATGGTATCTTCCAAACCCTCGTTGCCATCGGTACTCAGGATATTTACCCATTCTTTTTTGCTGTCCAACGCGTCAACAATACCTTCGGCAATGGTAATGGCTGTTCCGCTGGGCGAATCGAGCTTTTGGGTATGATGGATTTCTTCTACCTGTACATCGTAATAAGGGTAGTTGTTCATCAGTTTAGCTAACAACTGGTTTACGTGGAAGAAGATATTAACGCCAACGCTAAAATTGGTGGCATATAAAAAAGAGTTGCCGGTTTGCCCGCATTCGTCCTTTATACGCTGCAAATGCCCGTACCAACCGGTAGTACCTACCACAACAGGTACCTTAGCTTTAAAGCAAGCTTCGATATGGTTTAATACGGTAGCCGGTGTGCTAAATTCAATTACTACATCGGCCTTTTGCAGGTTCTCGGTGGTTAGTTCGTCCTGGTTGGTAACGTCTATCTTCAGTACGATCTCGTGTTTACGGTCCTGGGCAATTTTTTCAATGATTTTACCCATTTTACCATAGCCTAATATTGCGATCTTCATCTCAGTGTAATGGTGATTTTTAATGCAGGCGTAAATGTAGTATTAAAATTTGACGCATAAACAGGCTGATTAATAACAGGCTCAACTTTAAAGCTGAAGTTATTATCCATAGAGTAGGAGTGTTGCAGCTTGCCGTAGATATAAGCATCAACAATATTAACAACCCAAACGGCCATAAAACCCAGTATGCTTACATCCCGGTTACGGTAAGCGCCATCCTTGGCATTAATAATCGATTCCTTTGGGTATTTGCCGTAATCGATATAAAGCTGCCTGCGTGGGTCATTATCATACATCGGGTCGGTAGCGGGGATGCCTAATTGCTGGTATTTAGCAATGGCTAAAAAGTTTTTATAATCGGTTTGGTTAGTAAAAGTATAATACACCAGCGAGCCAAGACCAGCGTAAATAGCAGGCACTTTCCACCATTGGTGGTTGTATACCTGCCCCCAACCGGGTACAAAGGCCGATCGTGTCCAGGCCTTATGTGGGCTGTGGGTACTATCTGGATGATAAACCTTTTCCTTTTTTCCTTTTGGTACAAAACGTTTGGATGGGTCGCTATCGGCTTTGCGGTACAAGCTATCCGACTTATTGTTCCGCTTTAGCGAATCGGCGGTTTGTGCCGTAGCCGAAAACGCAAGTCCGCTTGCTAAAACAAATAATAGAAGATATTGGCGCATATTACCAAAGCCTAACGTCACGATTTTTATTTTAGTGTAATCATATCCGCGCTTCACCAATCCAGCATTTCAAGGATCCGGTTCAGGTCATCTTCCGATAAAAACGGGATCTCGATACTGCCGGTACCCTGGTTGCTTACCTTTAGTTTAACGTTGGTGCTAAATTTTGATGCCAGATCATCCTGGATCTTTTGCACCTGGTAACTTAATGCCGGTTCGGTTTTTGCAGCCGGGCGTTTACCGGGTTCCTTTTGCATGTTGCGCACCATTTCCTCTACCTTACGTACAGACAGTGCCTGTTTTAAGATCAATTGGTGCAGATATAACTGGTCCGACGGGCTTTCTACCGATATCAGCGCGCGGGCATGGCCCATGCTAATGCCGCCATCGCGGATGGACGCCTGGATAGCCGGCGGTAATTTTAACAAGCGCAGGTAATTGGTAACGGTCGAGCGGTTTTTGCTCACGCGTTCGCCTAATTCGTCCTGTTTTAAATTACACTCGTCAATCATCCGCTGAAAGCTGAGCGCGGTTTCAATGGCGTTCAGGTTTTCGCGCTGTATGTTTTCTATCAGCGCCATTTCCAGCATCTGCTGATCGTTAGCGGTGCGGATATAGGCCGGTATTTGCGTTAAACCTGCAATTTTTGAGGCACGTAATCGGCGTTCGCCCGATATCAGCTGGTATTTATGCGCGCTTAAGCGCCTAACAGTAATAGGTTGAATAAGGCCTTGCAATTTAATGGAATCGGCCAGTTCGTTTAAGGCTTGCGCCTCAAAATCGGTACGGGGTTGGAAAGGGTTAACCTCAATCTCGTCTATCCTGATCTCGTTTATCGAACCCGCATCGTTAATTTCGGGGCTGGTAGATATAGACCGTGGTTGGGTTGTATGTGAATTTACCTGGGTAGAATCATCAAGCAACGCGCTAAGGCCTCTTCCTAATCCCCTTTTTTTATCTAAACTCATTTATTAAACGGTTGCGGTGCTTGTTACTGCCTCTGTTTTCATTAAGCCGTTTTTACGGATAATTTCGCGGGCCAGGTTTAAGTAGTTAATGGCACCCTTGCAATTAGCATCATGCATAATTACCGATACGCCAAAGCTTGGCGCTTCGCTTAAACGGGTATTGCGCTGTATAATGGTATCAAACACCAGGTCTTCAAAATGGGTGCGTACCTCTTCAACCACCTGGTTGCTCAGGCGCAGGCGTACATCGTACATGGTTAATAGTATCCCCTCAATATCCAGGTTGGTATTTAAGCGGTTTTGTACAATTTTAATGGTATTCAGCAATTTGCCTAAACCCTCTAACGCAAAGTACTCGCACTGTACCGGTACAATAACCGAGTGGGCGGCGGTAAGGGCGTTAATGGTAATTAAACCCAGCGATGGCGAGCAATCGATAATAATAAAGTCGTACTCATCAACCACTTGTGCCAGTACTGCTTTCATTTTGTACTCGCGGTCGGGCATATTGATCATTTCAATCTCGGCACCAACCAGGTCGATATGCGCGGGCAACAGATCAAGGTTTGGTGTATCGGTATGCTGGATAGCCTCGTGCGGATCGGTTTGGTTAATAATGCATTCGTAAATGCTGTCCTTTATCGTACGGGGATCAAAGCCAATGCCCGATGTGGAATTTGCCTGTGGATCGGCATCAACCAGCAATGTTTTAAACTCCAGTACAGCCAGGCTTGCGGCAAGATTTATAGATGATGTAGTTTTACCAACACCACCTTTTTGATTAGCCAAAGCAATTATTTTACCCATTATATTTTTATGTTATAATTGATTGATGATTTTTTACAACGGAAAGCGACCGCAAAAATTTCTATTTTCGTAAAGTTTTTAAATCGTGGCTAAAGATACGAATTTTAACAATTGTGTAATCCACAGCTTTGGCTTACTTACAAACAAAATACCGGGAAGGGTGAGAGGTAACAGGCGAAAGGTTAAAGGCCTTGTCGCGTATTTTAAAAACCTTTTACCTTTAGCCTTTTACCTTGCACCTATAATATAAATGGTAACCATCATCGCATCAACCAACAGGCCTAATAGTTCAACACTTAAACTGGCGCGATACTATCAGCACAAGCTGGCCGAAAAGGGTTTGGATACCAACTTGTTATCGTTAATGGATCTGCCGGCCAACTTGATCAGTACCGATCTGTACGGCAAGCGCAGCCCCGAATTTCAGGCGATACAGGATATCGTTACGGCTACCGATAAATTTCTTTTTGTAATACCCGAGTATAATGGCAGTTTCCCCGGGGTACTAAAAGTTTTTATTGATGCCTGCGATTTCCCCGGTACGTTTTATGAAAAGAAGGCCGCGCTGGTAGGCCTATCATCGGGCAAGTATGGTAATATCCGCGGTATCGAACACTTTAACGGTGTATGTGGCTATGTGCATTTGCACGTAATGCCCCTGCGCATCCACATTGCCAACATTAAAACCGAAATTGATGCCGACGGGAACCTGTACTTGCCCGATACCATTAAGTTTACTGATGAACAGATGGATAAGTTTGTGAATTTCTAACCCGGATTTGTAGAATTTTATTATAATTGTGGTACGTACTAAACCAGCACAATTACATGAAACTATATTACAAATTATTCTTCACGGCATTATTTTTCAGCACACTTTCTTTCGCGCAAAGCAATTTTAAACCCGGTTATGTAGTTACCCTGCCAGGCGATACCTTAAAAGGGAGTATTGATTATAAGGAATGGAATAACAACCCTGAAGATATCCGCTTTAAGGATAATGCAAATAAGATTACAACCTACTCGGCAATAAACGCAAAGGCTTTTGGTATTAACGGACTTGATTATTTCAAGGCATATAAAATAAGCCTGAGCATGGATGAAGTTGATCAGGGAAAGCTGAAGAACCAGTACGATTCTACAAAACTAATAGGCACAGTTTTTTTAAAAACGATTATAGATGGCAAATACCTTACACTTTATACCTACACAGATGATATCAAGACAAGATTTATCGTGTTAAGCAAGGAGAATAAGCAACCCCAGGAGCTAAATCATCATTTTTATTTAAACAATAGTAACCAAGTTATGGAAATAGACCGGTATAAAATAGAACTCAAAAGCTATGCAGATACCTATATGCCTAACAGTGAAAAATTGCACTCAAAAATAGACGCGATAAGCTATAACAGCAGTGATATTACTAAGGTAGTAAACTTAATAAATGGCGATGATCAGAAAAAAGGCGTGATAGGGTCAGAAAGTAGTTTTCGTTATTTTGCTGGCGCTGCCCTAAATGGCAGCCAGTTAAAGTATTCAGGCATTACAGATCTTTCTGTTAACTCTCAAAATTATATTAATTATTTCCCTCAAATTAACCTGGGTATAGATTATTTGCCAAACGCTAACGTAGGCCGCTTAATATTAAGGGGCGAATTAAATTTTTATTCGGCAAAGCTTAAATCGGTATCCAATAATGCTGTTAAGGAAATGCAACAGCTCACATTAACGGTTAGCCCCCAGGTTATTTATAATGTTTACAATACGCAACCTGTTAAGATTTTTGTTGGTTCAGGATTTCTCCTCCACCTGTCTTCCAACAGTAATGTTACCTACAACGTAATTAATCCTCATTTTACTGTGCCTGTTAACCAAAAAAAACCGGCCAGCGCATGGTTTACAATCCCAGTTAAAGCGGGGATTTCTTTAAATAACAAAGTAGAAATATACGGCAATTATAATTTTGCGGCGGGCTTTGATGAAGATAGTTTTGCTGCTTATAATGGTAAGATTACTTCATTCCAAATAGGCTTTAATTATTTATTTGGAAAAAAATAGCACTGGTAATTTATATCAACCGTATCATTTATGCGATATTTCAACCGTCTTTTTTTGCTGGCCATAGTTCTGCCGGCTATCTCGTTTGCACAAAGTAATTTTAAACCCGGCTATGTGGTTAGCCTTAAAGGCGATACCCTGCAAGGTGCTGTAAATTACAGGGAATGGGGGCATAACCCCACCGAAATAGAATTTAAGCAAAATAATACCGTCCAAAAATATACTGCCGCCAACGCGCTTGCTTTCGGTATTAATGGACTGGATTATTATCAGCGTTTTATTGTAGCCATTAGTACCGATGCCGTTAGCCTGGAAAAATTATCGACAGATATAGATACTACTAAAAAAACGGTTTCGGCCTTTTTGCATTTAGTGGCCAAGGGCAAAAGCTTTAATTTATATAACTATACCGATGAACTGAAGCCGCGCCTTTTACTGTTGGAAAATAAAACCGGCATTTTGCGCGAACTGACTTACCATATTTACTACGTATCGGGCCAGGAAGCGCAAAGTACAGCAACACAATACCGCTTTCGCGATGAATTACGGGCATTTGCCTATCAATACCAAAAAACAGACGATCGCTTATTAAACCTGATTAACCGCGCGCAGTATAATAACTACGATATCAAAACCATTGTTAACCTTTTAAATGGCGAAAGCGCGGCAAACAATACCCCAAGCGGGGGTTTGAAAGTAAAGATTTTTGCCGGCCCTGCACTTAATGTAAATAATTTTCAATATCACGGCGGTATCCCTGAACTGGTTAACAATGCCACATCTCCGGCAACATTTGGTCCGCAAATTAATTTAGGGATCGATATTTTCCTTAACTCGCAAGTAGGCAGGCTGGTATTAAGGTTCGAGACCGGTTATTCCACAACCGAACTGAAAACCGGTACACCATCAACATCACACTCGTTCAGGCAAAATACTTTTATGCTATATCCACAGGTGATTTATAATATCTACAACACCGATCCACTGAAATTTTACCTGGGCGCCGGTGTAAATATGAACCTGTCATCGTACAGCGACCGGAAGCTGCTGGTATTAAATGTTACCACCGCACCTATTACTGCAAACCCCGATATCATTAGCCTTACCACTACCTGGACGGCCGTACCCCTGCGGGCGGGTTTCCTGATAGCTAAAAAATATGAGCTATACGGGTGCTACTACTTCGATTCGGGCATAACTAATAGCATCAATTATAGCGGCGATATCAGTACCATACGCATGGGTATCAATTACCACTTCGGTAAGCAGTAGCTTATGCCCCGGTAACTTCCTGAACTATGCGCTTGCCTATGGCCTGCACCAGGTTGTCATTTAACTTGCCGGTGGTTACAAACCAGTTGCTGTGATGGTCCTGCTGTAACTGCGCGGTGGCTTTACCGGCTATGCTGACATCGTAAAAAGGGTAATTCATCTCTACCTGCACGTCAACGGGTATCCCACCGTCCTGAACAATAAAATTTAAAGTATTTGCTGGTTGCTGCATTGGTTGGGTTTTATTAATGTGTATTATTTGCCGTGTCTCTTTTAACAAATCCGACTGCTACGGTTATAGTTGATGTGGTGCAAGGATTGAGCCAAAAGCCTAATTGCCATTATTTAAAATGTTAAATAGCCAAACCAAATTTATAATTTAGTATCCAAACTAAGCTTAACATGCCTAACCTATATATTATTGCCGGTTGTAATGGTGCAGGTAAAACAACAGCCAGTTATACCATTTTACCCGAATTGCTTAATTGCAGAGAGTTTGTTAATGCCGATAATATTGCAGCGGGGTTATCGCCTTTTAATCCTGACAGTGTTGCACTGGAAGCAGGCCGGATCATGCTGCAGCGAATTAACGATCTTTTAGAAAGTGGTGTTGATTTTGCCTTTGAAACCACACTATCTACCCGTAGTTATGTGTCGTTTATTAAAAAAGCCCAGGCGCAGGGCTACCAGGTCACTTTACTTTATTTTTGGTTAAGTTCGCCTCAGGTAGCTATTGATAGGGTGGCTAAACGGGTAAGCCGGGGAGGGCATCATATCCCTGGTGATGTGGTTGAGCGCCGATATTTTAGAGGAATAAAAAACTTATTGAATTTGTATATTCCAATTTGTGATAGCTGGATAGTGAATGACAACGTGTATTCTGTTTCGCGAACTATTGCACATGGTTCAAAAGATTTGGGAGAAGTAATAACAAATATCGATATTTGGAAAACGATCAAAACCCAAAGTGATGATTATCAATAATAAAGAAACAAACATTAATGAACTTGCCATTAAGGTTACAGAAAGTGTAAACAAGGCACTTCGTAAATTAGTGGAAACAGCTGCTGCCAATGATGAAAGCCTGGTTATTGGTAATTATGATGGTACTTCCAAATCCATCCCCGCTAAGGAGTTGTTAAAAACGATGCCTAAATAGGCTCTCATCTTTATCGGATACTTATAAATGAAAAAAATCAGCATCATATCCATCCCCGTAACCGATCAGCAGCGCGCTAAGGAATTTTACCTGAAAGCCGGCTTTAAATTAATGGTAGAAACACAAGCCGGCCCGGGGCAAACCTGGATCCAATTGGGCCTGCCCGGTGCCGAAACATCCATTACACTGGTAAACTGGTTTCCGCAGATGCCGGCTGGCAGTGTAAGGGGATTGGTGGTTGATACCGCCGATATTGAACAGGAAATTAAAAATATGCAGGCCAATGGTATTGAACCCGGCCCGATAGAGCAAACGCCCTGGGGCAGGTTTGCAACCGTTAAAGACCCTGACGGAAACGCGTTTAGCTTGCATCAATAACAAAAGAAAGGCCCGGTCATTTGACCGGGCCTTTCTTTTGTTTAAAGTATCTTTAATACTAAAGATCAATAATTTTATACTTTGGCACCAATGCTTTCATAACGCACCAGGCAATAAGATAAGCTGTTGCACAAATAGCAAACATAATGGTGTAGCCGGTTTCAATATGGCCCAAGGCTTTGTAATGATCGAATAAGTAACCACCCAGTTTGGTAATTAAAACACCGCCAATACCACCGGCCATGCCGCCTATACCTACAATAGAACCTACGGCCTTTTTAGGGAACATGTCTGACACGGTTGTAAATATATTAGCCGACCAAGCCTGGTGTGCCGATGCGCCAACACCAATAAGCAATACCGGTAACCAGTACGATATATAGCCTAATGGCTGCGCGGCCAGTACTACCAATGGTATAAATGCTATTAAAAGCATGGCTTTCATACGTCCATCGTAAGGGGCATCGCCTTTATTAATAAAATAAGCAGGGAAGTATCCGCCGCCAATACTGCCAAACATAGTCATACTGTATAACACGGCCAGCGGTATTTGCATTTGTAAACCGGTAATATGGTACTGGTCGTTTAAATAAGCAGGTAGCCAAAACAAAAAGAACCACCATACACCATCAGTCATAAATTTACCAAAGGTAAAAGCCCAGGTTTGCCTGTAGGTAAGCAGTTTAAACCATGATACTTTTTTAGGGTCGCCACCGGCCGCAACATCTGCGTAGCCGTCTTCCTGGTCACTGTTGATATAATCAAACTCCGCTTTTGATAAGCGTTTTTGCTGGTCGGGGCGTTCGTAGCAGATTAGCCAAAAGGCCAGCCATAAAAAGCCTATCGCACCAATAATTAAAAACGCAGATTCCCAACCCCAGTTAGCGGCTATCCATGGTACGGTTAGCGGCGCAAGGATAGCGCCCACGTTCGATCCTGAATTGAAGATGCCAGTAGCGAATGAGCGTTCTTTTTTAGGAAAATATTCGGCAGTAGCTTTAATGGCTGCCGGGAAGTTGCCCGATTCGCCAATACCTAATATAGCTCTTGAAAACATAAACCCGAGTATAGAAACCGGAACGGATACAATACCGAACCAGCCTAAGAAAAAGGCGATCTTCTCGCCCATCGGGATAGCGAAAGCATGGATAATTGCACCTACCGACCATATAATAATAGCCCAGGCATATCCTTTTTTGGTGCCCAGCTTATCAATAATGCGGCCGGCAAACAGCAGGGATATAGCATAAATAAACTGGAACATAGCCGCTATATCGGCATAGTCGGTATTGGTCCAGTTAAACTCTTTTTCAAGCGATGGCTTTAAAAGGCTCAATACCTGCCTATCCAGGTAGTTTACGGTTGTTGCAAAAAACAACAAGGCGCAAATGGTCCACCGGTAGTTCCCTGTCTTCTTCTCACTCATTAGTATATCTTGTTAAAATTGGTTTATTCTTCTCTTGTTATCGGCTGGCTTTAACTATTTCTATCGCCTCAATGGTAGCGGCGGTAAGTTCGTCATATTTTTGGTTTTCCATCACATCCTTGCTAATTAACTTGCTGCCCATGCCAACCGCGCATACGCCTGCTTTAAACCAGCCACCAATGTTTTCCTTAGTCAGTTCAACACCGCCGGTAGGCATAAACAACATGCCGGGGAATAATTCCTTAATCCCCGAAAGGAACGATGGGCCCAGCATATTACCAGGGAACAACTTCACTACTTTAGCGCCCAGGTTTTCGGCCCTGATAATTTCGGTAGGGGTCATACAGCCCGGGATCCAAAGTAAGCCTGCCTTTTCGGCTACCGGTATTACTTCTTCAACCAATCCGGGGCTGATAATATAATCGGCACCGGCATCAACAAAAGATTGTGCCTGCGCAGCATTTTTAATGGTACCAACGCCTAAATACATGCCACCTAACTCTTTATCACAAACCTCGCGCAGTTTGGCAAAGTTTTTTAGGGCTGCCTCGCCACGGTTAGTGTATTCAATTGTTTTAATACCGGCCTTATATAACGCGTGTAAAATGTTTACGCTAATCTCGGCATCTTTGTTAAAATACAGTGGTAAAATACCTTGCGCGGGTATCAATTCTAAAATTGCTGCTTTCTTATCCATTTGACTTATAATATGTATTCAGATTTATTTGGGGCTAAAAGTATCAATAAATAACCTAAAGATGTATGCGTAATTAGCATTTAGTTCAAAACAATTAACGCAATCGTTTCCGGGCATTTTTTTTATAATATCTTAGTAATTAGTTAGGTTTAAATGTATTTTTGACCGCCACGGATAAGCCGTAATTTATTTTTTTGTAATTTATTTTTTCAATTTTAAAACATAACCCAACGATGTCTAAAAAAGTCGTAACACTGGGAGAGATAATGTTAAGATTATCCACTCCTGATTTTAAAAGATTTGTTCAGTCTGATACTTTTGATATCACCTACGGTGGTGGCGAGGCCAACGTAGCTGCAGCGCTTTGTAATTATGGCCTTAACGGTACCTTCGTGTCAAAAGTACCCGCTAACCCAATTGGGCAGGCAGCTATTAACCACCTGCGCCGTTACGGTGTAGATACACAATTTGTAGCAAGAGGCGGCGACCGTTTGGGTATTTACTTTTTAGAAACAGGTGCATCTATGCGTGCATCGCAAGTGGTGTATGATCGCGCCGGCGCTTCTATTGCCGATGTTGATGCCAGCGAATTTGATTGGGATGCAATTTTTGAAGGTGCCGATTGGTTCCATACTACCGGTATTACCCCTGCTTTAAGTGATAAAGCTGCAGCACTTACTTTAGATGCATTAAAAGCGGCTAAAGCAAAAGGCATTACTACCAGTATCGATTTGAACTTCCGTAAAAAACTTTGGAGCAAAGAAAAAGCCCGCAAGGTAATGACCGAGCTTTGCCAGTATGTTGATGTTTGTATTGGTAACGAAGAGGATGCCGATACTACATTAGGTTTCACCAGCGAAGGTACCGATGTTACCAAAGGCGAATTGAACCTGGACGGTTACAAAAGCGTTTTTAAACAAATGAAAGAAAAATTTGGCTTTAAAAACATCGCATCTACTTTACGCGAAAGCCACAGCGCCAGCGATAACGGCTGGAGTGCTTTAGTATATGATGGTACCGAGTTTTACCATACTAAACAATACGAGGTACGTATAGTTGACCGTGTTGGTAGCGGCGATTCGTTTGCCAGTGGTTTCATCTTCGGTTTAGTTACCGGTATGAGCCAGGGCGATGCCGCCGAATTTGGTGTTGCTGCATCGGCAATGAAACATACTATCCCTGGTGACCTGAACCATGCTACTTTAAATGAAGTGAAGGAGTTGGTTAAAGGTGATGGTAGCGGCAGGGTACAACGCTAATAGATAAGTAATAAGTCTTAAGCCGGAAGTCTTGATTAATCAGGCTATCGACTTGAGACTTTTGACTAAAGACTAAAATTTAATTATAAAAACATGATTATAGATAAATTAGCAAACAGCGACCAGTACGCGGCATTGCACCCCAACTTTAAGGCAGCCTTTGATTGGTTGCAGGCGCAGGACCTGGATGCCCTTGAAGTTGGCAAATATGAAATTGCCGAAGGGCTTAAAGTTGGTGTAACCGAAAAGGATGGTGTAACGGTAGAAGCTGCTTCGGAGAAATTTGAGTGCCACAACAAGAACATCGATATCCAGGTTTGCATCCGTGGTACCGAAACCATGGGCTGGAAACCCCGTAACGATTGCAAGGAACCTAAGGGCGAATTTAACACCGAGAAGGACGTGATATTTTATGCCGATAAAGCCGATATGTATTTTAGCTTAAACCCCGGCCAGTTTGTGATCTTCTATCCAAACGATGTTCACGCACCTATGATAGGCGAAGGCCCGATCAAAAAATTAGTAGTGAAAGTGGCTATTTAAGTCGATAGTATTAAGACGTAAATAAAAAGTCCGTGTATTTGATATGCGGACTTTTTGTTTTTAATACGGCTTGTCATTGCGAGGAGGGGCCAGGGAATGTGTTTTGGGGGCGACGTGGCAATCGCGTAGTTTGTTCTGCGTGTAACGAGATTGCCATACTATTGCTCAAAGGCAAAAGGCATTTGTTATATTTGTATATGGAGTTACTTGTCGTTTATCCCAAGAACAAAAAACAACTAACTGCCCTGAAAGCGGTGATGAAAGCCATGAAAATAGATTTTGTGGAACAAAATGAAGTTGTTAAACTTCCGGCCCATGTAATTGGGGATGTGAACAGGTCTATTGCTGAAGCAGATGCGGGCGACTTAAGACCTTATACAGGTATTAAAGATATGCTTGATCAGGCATGAGTTTTAATGGGCAACCGTAAATAATTAACCCTAATTACTACCTTTATACCACCAAAAAATTACAACAATGAAAACACTAAAAATATTAACCCTTACATTCCTGATCGCCGTAGGCACACAAGTAAAAGCTGCCGATAACGCCGCCATTAGTCACCTGATTAAAGCTTATTTGGGTATGAAAGATGCCCTTGCCACCGACAATAGCAAAGCTGCCAACGCGCAAGCCAAATTATTTACCGCAGCTGTTAAAGAGGTAAGTGCCAGCACCATGGATGCCGCCCAAAAGGCAACCTGGACAAAGTACAGCGAAAAACTGCGCTTTAACGGCGACCATATTGGCGAATCAGCTGATATTGCCCACCAGCGCGAACATTTCCAAAAACTATCTGACGATTTTTACGGCCTCATCAAAAACATGAAGACCAACGATATTACCCTGTACCGCCAATATTGCCCCATGAAAAAGGCCTACTGGTTAAGCGCATCCGATAAAATATCGAACCCATATTACGGTAAGGATATGGATGAGTGCGGCGAGGTGAAAGAGACGATAAAAGCGGCAAAATAAGGTCGCACAGCAGCATCCACCGCGTCATTGCGAGGTACGAAGCAATCCCCGATTAGCAGAGCCGCTCGGCATGCCGGGGATTGCTTCGTCGCTGATAGAAGCTCCTCGCAATGACGAGATATTTGTTTAACGCGAAAACCGCCCACTGATCAACTGGAATGCACTTTCTTCACCGTCAACACATCCTGTCCGGTGGCATCACCTTGTTCCTGTAATTTACCGAAGGCGGCCGCGGTGGCATAGTTCAATATTTCCTGAGGTTCGTTATGGTTGTAAAAACCATAGATCAACCCGGCCATAAAGCAATCGCCGCTGCCCGAACGGTCAACTACCGCGCCGCAATTAAATTCGGGCGAGTGATATAGCTGGTTATCGGTATATAAAGTGGTATAGTAATGGGTATGATCAGCCTCGCCATCAAATCGGAAAGTATTGGCTACCGTTTTTACCTTGGGAAACATTTGCATAATCTCGGCCGAGGTATCGCGGGCGTGGTCAAGGTAAGCCTGCTTGTTTTTTTTATCGTGGATCTGTTCATCAATGGCGGTACCCAACAGGGTATTGGCGCTCCAGATATTGCCCATCACCACATCGCAGTAGGCGAGTAATTTGGGCATTACCTCTGTTGGCTGTTTGCCATACTTCCACAGGCGCGAGCGGTAGTTCAAATCGACAGAAATGGTGATATTTTTGCGCGATGCGGCTTCCAAAGCTTCCAGGCAAACATCGGCCACGTCGGCACTCAGCGCCGGACTAATAGCCGTAAAGTTAAACCACGATACATCGCGCAGTACCTTGTCCCAGTCAATCATCCCGCGTTTTAGTTGCGAAAACGACGAACCTGCGCGGTCATAAACCACGCTGCCTTTTAAATCGGCGCCACGCTCTAAATAGTAAACGCCAATGCGCTCGCCCGCAAATACAATAGATGAGGTGAAGATGCCCTTATATTCCAGGTAATCAACCACGTGCTGGGCCATAAAGTTATCGGGCAGTACGGTGCAGTATTTTACCGGTACACTCCAACCCGCCAGCGCGGTGGCGGCATTAGCTTCGGCACCGCCCATATACAGGTAAAAGGGGTGCTTCTCCGCATCCTCATGGGGCGCAGGTGAAATGCGTAGCAGCAATTCCCCAAAACATAATACTTTACTTATCACCAGCCGAAATGGTTTGTTGGTTTACCCTATAATTCAATAATCAAAAAAGGGGATAGCTTATATCCCCTTTTTGATGTTATTATTTATTACCAGCCAAAATAATTTTTGGCGTTGTAGTAGCAGATATCCTGCACAATTTTACCAATCCAGGCAATATCGTTTGGCAGTTCACCATTCTCTACATCATCGCCAAACAGGTTGCACAACAGGCGGCGGAAATATTCGTGACGCGGATACGACAGGAAGCTGCGCGAATCGGTCAGCATACCTACCAAACGGCTCAGCAAGCCCATGTTTGATAAGGCATTCATCTGTTTAATCATGCCATCCTTTTGATCAAGGAACCACCAGGCCGACCCAAACTGGATCTTACCCGCTACCGAACCATCATTAAAGTTACCAATCATGGTAGCAATCAGTTCGTTATCGGCAGGGTTAAGGTTGTAGATAATGGTTTTAGCCAGTTTATTATCAGTATCTAAACGGTTCAGGAATTTAGACAGCATACGCGCCTGGCTAAAATCGCCGATGGAATCCCAACCGGTATCGGGGCCTAATTGCGATAGCATACGGGTATTGTTGTTACGCAAAGCACCCAGGTGATATTGCTGCACCCAGCCTTTTTCGTGATCCCACTCGGCAAAATAAACCAGCATAGCCGATTTAAATTTCAGTATCTCCATTGGTAGTAAAACCCCGTTGGCGCGGATGGTATTAAAAATGGCGCTGATCTCGGCATCGGTATAATCCTCGGCGTAAATCTGCTCCAGGCCATGGTCGGACACCGAACAGCCGTTAGCCGCGAAGTAATCGTGACGGGCTTTCAGGGCCGCCAGGTAAGCCTCAAAATCTTCGATATTGGTATTGGTTACCTCTTCCAGTTTAGTAATATAGGCGTTCAACCCGGCCACATCATCGGCAGCCATAGCCTTATCGGGGCGGTAGGCCGGTAATATTTTTACGGCGTAGTTATCGGCCTTAATTTGCTGGTGGTATTCCAAATTATCCAGCGGATCGTCGGTAGTGCAAACCACCTTTACGTTCATATTCTGGATCAGGCTGCGCACCTTGTATTCAGGCGTTTGCAGTTTGGCGGTACACTCATCATAGATTTTTTTGGCAGTGGTTGGCGATACAATATCGTTCATGCCAAAATAGCGTTGCAGTTCCAAGTGTGTCCAGTGGTATAGCGGGTTGCGCAGGGTATAAGGCACGGTGGCCGCCCATTGCTCAAATTTTTCAAAATCGGTACCGTTGCCGGTGATGTATTCTTCGTTGATGCCATTGGCGCGCATGGCACGCCATTTATAATGATCGCCGTACAGCCAAACCTGGGTAAGGTTGGCAAAGTTACCGTTAGCCGCAATCTGATCGGGCGGCAGGTGGCAATGGTAGTCAATTATCGGCATTTGCTGCGCATAATCGTGATATAAACGGCGCGCGGTTTCAGTTCTCAGTAAAAAATTCTCGTCTAAAAAATTGCTCATAAAAAGATTACGTTTCAAGCTAAATGGGGTACTTAAAACGGTGCTAAGGTATTAATTATTCCGCTTTTATTAATGGCGGATTTATACATGTTTGTATAGCCAATTTGTTTATTTATTCATCTGTACTATCATTCTTTTTTATTTACATACCTGCACATCCGCATATTTGCACATTTAAAACTATTTTTGCGCAATGCCCCACAATGCCATTATCACTTACAAATCCCCACGCAGGGCCCGTATATCCAGCACTGTATTTTACTTTATCTCGGGTTTTGGGTATTCGGCCTGGGCATCGCGTATCCCATCTATCCAAGCCAACCTGCATTTAAACGAGGCGCAACTGGGCGCGGTGCTGTTTGCCATGCCCGCCGGGTTAATGCTTACTATGCCGCTAACCGGGCAGCTATTAAGCCGCTTTAGCAGCCGCAGCATTATGTTTACCGGGGCTATGATATTTAATGTAATGCTTAGTCTGCTTGGTTTTGCCACGCATACCTGGCAGTTGGCGGCTATTTTGTTTTTCTTCGGCTCGTCGCGTAACTTGTTTAATTTATCGCTTAATGCGCAATCGCTTAGTGTGCAATCACTGTACGATCGATCGATAATGACATTCTTTCACGGGGTGTGGAGTATGGCTGGTTTTGCCGGGGCGGCGGTAGGTTATTTAATGGTGAGTTTTAGTATTGCCCCAACCTGGCATTTGCCCGGCGTGGGAATTGCTATGGTAATTGTCGCCCTGTTTTTTTATCCCGAAACTATTTATCATAAACCATCGGCGCTGCAAAAGCGGCCGGTGTTTTCCCTGCCCGATAAATTCCTGCTTAAATTCGCGCTGATTTGTTTTGCTTGTATGGCCTGCGAAAATACCATGTACGATTGGAGCGGTATTTACTTCGAAAAAGGCATGCATACATCCAAGCAAGCCGCCACGGCGGGATTTGTGTTTTATATGGTGGCCATGACTATCAGCCGTTTTGCCGGCGATAAACTGGTAACCCGGTTGGGTATTAAACCCATTTTAACTTATAGCGGCTGGCTGATCTTCGGCGGGATGCTGATAGCCGTGTTGATCCCTTATACCGCCGCGGCCTGCATTGGCTTTGTGATGACGGGCGCAGGCGTATCGTGCATTGTGCCGCTGGTTTTCAGCATGGCAGGCAAATCAAAAACCATGAGTGGGGCATCGGCCATTGCCGCTATATCAACCATTGGTTACCTGGGCTTTTTACTGGTACCTCCATTGGTAGGCTTTGTAGCGCAAGCGGCCGGCCTGCGGGTAGCATTTGGCATGATGGCGGCCTTTGGCGGGCTGATTGTTTGGATGGTATCGATGATAAAGGAGGAGGAGGCATAGATTGCGTTATAGAAACGCATATTTGTGTCTCGGTATACAAGGCTGGTCTGTGTAATGAGCGGCGCAAGTATGCGCCTCTACTAATAAAAAAGAGAGGCAGACGTAACAAATAACGCCGCTTTTACTCTTATTACAGAAAAATCAATACCTCAACAAAAAACTGATCTATGAAAATATTGCATGTGCTTAACGGTGATTCGACCCTGAATGGTTTTAAACATACCGGCCTTGATGGCGATGTAATGGTTTGGCGCGAAGTACTATCCGAAGGCCCGCTGGAGATGAATATCGGCGCGGCGCATTTTTGGAAAACCCGCTCGGCCTGGATCTGCAAAACGTTCGACGATCAGCCCGAAGCTTACCAGCAGGATATGGTTGACCAGCTTGCTGTTTTAAGCTATCCGCACGATGAGATTAACCTTTGGTTTGAGTACGACTTGCATTGCCAAAGCAATATGCTGGGTGTAATGAATTATCTGCAACAACAAGCCGACCTATCGGGCCCGGCTATCTATTTGATCTGTCCGGGCGAATTTCCTGGCAAGCCAAATTTTGGCGGCATGGGCGAATTGAACGGCGAAGAGCAACGCTATTTATACGATACCATCCGTGTGCAACTAAGCGAAATTGATTTTGTAATAGCCGCCGAAACCTGGGAAATGTACGTAAAGCACGATGCCGAACACCTGCAGCAATACCTGGCCGAAACTAAGTTTTGGGGAGCCATGCACTGGTTAAAAACCGCGCTGGAAGCCCACCTGCAACGCTTGCTGCTGAATAAGGACGGCTTAAACTACATCGAACAAAAACTACTGGATATTTATAAAAGCGGTATAACAAACCAACAAGAAATATGCATGGCCTTTTGGGATACCGATAAAATATACGGCCTGGGCGATTTGGAAGTAGGGTTGTATATCGAGCGTTTAAAAACTAAGGTGGGTTTGCCTAAATTGTCGTAGATAGATTTTATACGTGTTATTTTCTTGCCCCGGCGGGCTACCTGTTTGTAGCTAATGTTATAGAAATGTTTTTTGCGCCGTAGGCGCTACCCTAAATCAGAGTTGCAAAAAGAGGGTAGCCACTATGTGGCATTATAGGTCCTTATCACTTTTGCTACAAACAGGTAGCCCCTCTGGGGCATAAGATTTATGTATAATAAGACTTAAGATTTCCGACTCAGGACTTAGAACTTTCCAATGCCTTATTAGCCCGTTTCACCGCCAGTTCCTCTTTCCAGGTCATGTACTTTACACGGAAATTTTTCTTCATAAAATCATCAAACTTGCGTTGGATGGTGAGGTTATACAGGCTTTTGGCCTTTATCCCCCACGATTTATCCCAGGCACGTAGCGAGATAGAGAACGAGCCATCCAAATACTTCATCCAGTGCCAGTAGCCGGTGGGCATAAACAAGGTGTCGCCGTGTTCTAAAATAGCCTCGTGCCCCTCAACGCCATCCAGCGCGGGGAACTTTTTAAAGTCAGGGTGTTCAATATCATAATCCTCCAGCGCGTAAGTGGCATAAGGGATGCGGTACAGGCGTTCGCTCCATTTTTGATCAAATAAGATCACATGTTTGTGGCCATTAAAATGGGTATGGAAAATGTGTGCTAAATCGATATCGTAATGCAAAAACGTAACCGAACCCGCCCCGCCGAAAAACATATTGGGGTATTGATCTAAAAAGCCACCCATCAAATCTTTTGGCGCGCGGTAATCATCCAGCAGGTCCGGCGCGTGCTTTATCGGGTCGAACAGGAAGATGCGCAAATCGGTCGGCTGGGTTTGGATCAGATCGATATAGTCCCCAAACTTCATTTCGGATGCGGCCGCGTTAATGGGTTTGGATGGATCGGCCTTGGAACTATCGTATAGCGGGACTATTTGGTCGCCTAC
This sequence comes from Bacteroidota bacterium, assembly GCA_040389105.1. Lineage (GTDB taxonomy): Bacteria > Bacteroidota > Bacteroidia > Sphingobacteriales > Sphingobacteriaceae > Mucilaginibacter. The sequence continues at coordinate 6,449 of JAZKAO010000018.1, read as the reverse complement.
GGCTTGTTTCAAATATTCAAAGGTCCACTTTTGCAGTGCCGGCCAGGTTTCGGTAGCCTTGTGTATCACCAGTGGCTTGCGCGGTATTAAGTAATTATTAATAAAATCGTCCTTGCTGATAAGATCGATCCTATCAATAGGTGCCAGATTTAACCCCATGTTTTTAATAAGTTAACACACAAAAATAGCTGTAATGTAAAATCATCAAAAGATGATTTTTGTTTTTGATTTGGATATGACAGTTTGGTTTAACCACAAAGGGCACAAAGAAATAGCAAGTGCATTGGCACAAAGGGCACAAAGCATTAATTATTAGATAGTAAAAACTTTGGTGGTTAAATAGCCATTCAACAAAAAAGCACCCGTCGTGCCGACGGATGCTCCCATAACATATCTAAAATTAACTAACCGGGGTATTTCAACTAATGTTTTCCAGGTACTTGTACCCGCTGCCGGTATTTAGCAGTAATACGGTTTGCCCATTGTGCAGCCAGTTATTGGCCTTTAATTGTTTAAAGGCATGCCATATAGCGGCCCCTTCGGGGGCAATCAGCATACCCTCGTTACGGGCAATTTCTTTCAGGGCGGTTTCCATATCAGCATCGCTTACGCTAATGGCGTTGCCATGGCTTTGGCGCAATACTTTCAGTATCAGTTTATCGGCATAAGGCTTGGGTACACGCAGTCCGTTAGCTATGGTAAAACCCCCATCGGTAAACTCAGATACGCTATGCTCGCGGTGAAAGGCGTTCACAATGCCATTGCAACTTTCAGATTGTACAGCTACCATTTTAGGGCGGTGGCTGCTTATCCAACCCATACGTTCCATTTCGTCAAAGGCTTTCCAAATGCCCAGCAGCCCGGTACCGCCGCCAGTGGGGTATAAAATTACATCGGGCAGTTGCCAGTTAAATTGTTCGGCAATTTCGTAGCCCATGGTTTTTTTGCCTTCTAAACGGTAAGGCTCCTTTAAGGTTGATACCTGGAACCAGCCATTTTTCAAAGCTTCTTCGTTAGCCAGTTTGCCGCAATCGCTAATGCTGCCGTCTACCTCAACCAATGTAGCGCCGTATAAGCGGCATTCATCTTTAAACAGTTTCGGGGTTAATTTGGGCATGTATACCGCGGCTTTTATGCCCGCCCGTGCTGCATAAGCCGCCAGCGCGCCGCCGGCATTGCCTGCGGTAGGGGTAACTATGGTATCAATACCCAGTTCCTTTGCCTTTGATACCGCCGCGCTGATGCCACGGGCCTTGAAAGATCCCGTTGGGTTGCCCGATTCATCCTTCCAGTAAACCTGGATCTCGCCGGCTATTTGTTGTAAGTTTTGTAGCGGCAGGATAGGGGTGAAGCCCTCGCCCAGGGTAACTATATTTTCCGGGTCGATAACCGGCATAAACTCGCGGTAACGCCACATATTGGCCGGGCGACCGATCAGCATATCTTTAGAAATGCGATCATCCAGTTGATACTCTGCAAAAAGGGACGAATTACAAGTGCCATTATTGCATACCGTTTGCACTACCGATGCATTATATATTTTGCCACATTCGGGACAGCGCAAGTGGGTTAGTAAGGATCCGGTTTCGAAACCAATATGTGGTAATATGGTATGTGCAGCTATCATCGGGGGTATTAGTTATATTAATAACGGCTATTCATTATTTGTACAATTTTAGGTATTAAAACAGCTGTATAAGGTATAAATAACACCAATTTTACAATTTGGTAGCACGATATTTTTTAATAGCTTATAACTTTATTTTATACTGTGATTTTTTTGATTTCACCGATTTGCCGTTTAGGGTATACTTATATAGGCTATGCTCAACAATCGGTGAAATCAAAATCTAATCGGTGAAATCAAAAAAAGTAATTATGTTTAACCTAACCAAAAATAAACTGAAAGATATGCGTGTATTGCCGGATAAAATATTGTTGCTGTTCATGGCTGTGTTGCTGCTGTCTTTTCGCCCTGCTAATGATATGACTGATTTGCCCACTTATACCGGGCGCGATTTGGGGATAACCTACAGCGCGGCCCAAACCAAATTTAAAATATGGGCGCCAACAGCAACTGAGGTTAAATTGCGCTTATATGCCAAAGGTGATGGTGGTACGGCTACACGCACTATCGATCTTGCAAAAGGCGCTAACGGTACCTGGCAAGCGTTGGTTAAAGGCGATATCAAAAATCAATATTATACTTTCCAAACCCTTCAAAACGGCAAATGGCTGGCCGAATTCCCGGATCTTTATGCTAAGGCAACCGGCGTAAATGGTAAACGTGGCATGGTAGTTAATATGGCGGCAATTAATCCCGAAGGGTGGGTTGCCGATAAAAAACCTGCGCTTAAAAACTTAACCGATGCCATTATTTACGAGTTGCACGTACGCGATCTGTCGGTGGCAGCAAATTCGGGTATTAAGCATAAAGGCCAATTTTTAGGGCTGACAGAAACCGGGACTAAAAGCCCGCAGGGCGAGGCTACCGGTTTGGATCATATCAAACAATTAGGTGTAACGCATATCCATTTACTGCCCTCGTTCGATTTTAATTCGGTTGATGAAACCAAAGCCGCGCCGCAATATAATTGGGGCTACGACCCTGTAAATTATAACGTACCCGAGGGCAGCTATGCCACCAATGCCTACGATGGCCGGGTGCGCATCCGTGAGTTTAAGCAGATGGTGCAAACCCTGCACCGCAACGGCCTGCGGGTGATACTGGATGTGGTTTACAACCATACCAGTGATATGGAACATTCCAATTTTACGCAGTCTGTCCCCGGCTATTTTTACCGCCATAATGCCGATGGCAGCTATTCGAACGCTACGGCCTGCGGTAACGAAACCGCCAGCGAAAAGGCCATGATGCGTAAATTTATGATCGAATCCGTAGTATACTGGGCTAAGGAATATCATTTAGATGGCTTCCGTTTTGATTTGATGGGCGTACATGATATTGCCACCATGAATATGATTAGTGATACGCTGCATAAAATTGACCCCAAAATGCTGCTCTATGGCGAAGGCTGGACGGTAGGTAGCAGTCCGCTGCCCGAGGACTTGCGCGCCGTGAAAAAGAACACCCTGCAATTAAATAAAATAGCCACTTTTGGCGATGATATGCGCGACGGCTTGCGCGGCCCCTTTAACGATATCAAGCAAAAAGGTTTTGCAAGCGGCGCCCCCGGTACAGCCGAGAGCGTAAAGTTTGGCATTGTTGGCGCGGTACAGCACCCGCAGATAGATTATAAACTGGTTAACTACTCCAAAGCACCCTGGGCTAAGCAGCCTTACCAATCCATTGCTTATGTATCCTGCCATGATGACCCTACGCTGTTCGATAGGTTGAAATTATCCAATCCCAATGCCCCGGAAGCAGACCTGATTAAGATGGATAAGCTGGCTAATGGTATCGTGTTGACATCGCAAGGCATAGCCTTCCTGCATGCCGGCGAGGAAATGCTGCGTACCAAAAAACTGGTGGCCAATTCCTATAATTCGCCCGATAGTATTAACGAACTGAACTGGAGCCGCAAAACGAAGTATAAAGAAGTGTTTGAGTTTTACCGGGGGGTGATTGCCCTGCGCAAAAATCATCCGGCGTTCCGTATGCCATCGGCCGATATGATCCGGCAGCATTTGGAGTTTATAGAAACCGGCGACCCAATGGTGATAGCCTATCAATTAAAAAACCACGCCAATGGCGATAAATGGAAAAATATTTTGGTGCTGATAAACGGCAACCCAACCGCAAAACGGTTCAGGTTACCTAAGGGCAATTGGGCTATGGCGGTAGGCGGTGATAAAATAAATGAAAATGCAAAAGTTGCTGTAGATGCCCCGGATGGCGTGTTGAAAATGAATAGTACGCAGATGTATGTGTTTTACCAGAAGTAATTAAACGATATGATAAAGTATATGGTTATTGGGTTGGCTGTACTATTTACGTCCTGTAACCATACACCGCAAAAGGCGGCAATGCCTGTTAAGCGTAAAAATAAGCCGCGAGTTTTATCAACTTATCCTGATAGTCTATATACCGATACACTTAAATTGAGTGGTAAACAAATGGTCTTTTTTATGCCCACCCAAAAAGAGTTTGATACAATAGTTGAAAAAGAGGGAGAGGATTCGGGTACAAATGAAATAGTAGGGGATTTTGGTGTATATATGAACCAGGTAGTTGATTCGCTAAAGAAATCGCCCTGGCTAAAAACTACTATTACTGATAAGCATATCATTACTATAACTTTTAACAATGGCCATACCATGTCTGTTAACCGTACAAAAGGAATTACGCTGGTAGGCACTATTTTATGTGATGATGTAAAAAGGCCCCAAATAGATTACGGCGTAGCCACAAGCGGGGATTATTGGATTATGATTGATGAATATTACGGTAAGGATTAAAAGGCAGCTCTTCCTGCTATTTTAAAAAATATTTGCGTAAGCCATGAGTTACCTTTATGTTTACGTAACCCGGAAGTTACTTAATGTGTAAAATTATTGAACTTCAGTTTTCTTCCGCTCACTGATTTAAAATAATATGCTGGGAAAAGCAGTAAATTTACTATTAAGTAAAAGGGATAATCTAAATACTCAACTAAAACTTAAAATTATGAAACTTAAAAATTTAGCAATCGCACTATGTTTGATCATAGTCTGCCAATTGGCAAAGGCGCAGGTAAAAACGGCTGCCCTGGTAAAGGAATGGGAGCGGTCTAAGGCTTACACTAAGGAATATCTGGATGCCATGCCAGAAAAAGACTATACTTTAAAGCCTACCCCTGAAATGCGATCGTTTGCCGAGCAAAATCTACACCTGGCAGATGCCAACTATGGCCTTGCTTCGGCAGCTACAGGCACTAAAAGCCCTTTAGGCCAGGGCGAGCTGGAAAAAACCGGCGATAAATCTAAAGCTAATGTGAGTAAACTGGTGCTAACCAGCTATGATTTTGTGATAGATTTGATCAAAAAAATGACGGACGCGCAGCTGAATGAAGCCATCAAATTGTTTGGAAGCCTCGATATGTCTAAAGAAACAGCTTTGAGTAAAGCATTAGAACACCAGGCACATCACAGGGGACAAACCACCGTATATCTTAGGCTGGCAGGTGTTAAGCCACCACAGGAAAAACTATTTTAACCTTAGCTGGGATCAACTCCCAATGTCATACAAAAAAGCTTGTCATTGCGAGGTACGAAGCAATCGCACACCCAAAGAGCGGTCTTGGATAGTTCGCGATTGCTTCGTACCTCGCAATTACATGGTGTAGATCATGGTCAAAAGAACAATTCCCCCGCCACATGATCGGCGTATAGCTTACCACTTTGAGTAAGCGTTAAAATATCACCATCACGGTGTAGCCAGCCTTTATCAAAAAACGGATTGGCTTCTTTTAACAATATGGGTTTTGTGCCGGCTGCTATGCTTTCCAGCTTTTGCAGATCGAGGCCCCATATCGTACGCAACGAGGTCATCACATATTCGTTCAGGCGGTTTTCTTCAGTTAGTATTTCGGTTTCGGCGGGGATAGTTCCCTCAGCCAGTTCGGCTAAGTATTTGGCATTATTTGCTATGTTCCACTGCCGGGTATCGCCGTTAAAGCTATGTGCCGACGGGCCTATGCCCAGATATTTTACACCGCGCCAGTAATTGGTATTATGCCGCGAGTAATGCCCGGGGCGACTGAAATTAGAGATCTCGTAATGTTCAAAACCTTTCAAAGCCATGGCATCCATTAGCGACAGGAACTGCTCGGCGCTTTGCTGATCGTTAACCGGGGGCTGCTTTTTATTTTTGATGAACGATGCCAGGGCCGTACGCGGCTCAACTGTAAGCGAATACGCTGATACATGCGGCACCTCCAGCCCAAACACTTTATCCATATTTTGCTGCCACTTGGTATCGGTTAGCAAGGGATAGCCGTAGATCAAGTCGACCGTAATATTCTCAAACCCGGCATCCTGCGCGCGCATTACGGATGATGCAGCCTCATCGCTGCGGTGGGCCCGGTTCATCCAAAGCAGGTCCTCGTCAAAAAACGATTGGATGCCAATGCTAAAGCGGTTCACCGGCGTTTGCCGCAAGGCTTGTACAGCTTGCTGGTGCAGGTCGTCGGGGTTGGCTTCCAGTGTAATCTCGGCATCAGAAGTAACGGTATGCAGGCCGGTGATGGTATCTATAATTTGGCCTATCTCGCCCGCGCTTAGTAGTGATGGTGTGCCGCCGCCAAAGTAAATGGTTTCGATAGTTTGTCCATCCAGGTAATGTTTTTGCAGGGTAATCTCCTTTATCAGCGCATGCACCATCTCCTCGCGGTACTTTAACGAGGTGCTGAAATGGAAATCGCAATAATGGCAAGCTTGCTTGCAAAAAGGGATATGGATGTAGATACCGGCCATGCTTTTAAGAGTATATAATCCCATAAAGAATGGGA
>JAZKAO010000017.1:0-70032 GCA_040389105.1 Bacteroidota bacterium | reverse complement strand
TTCAATACTAATTTATCACTTGTATCGATACAAACATAGGAGAGGGCAGGAAGTGCATTCAATAACTATACTAACCCCTCTTTCCGGCGAAGCCGAAGAGAGGGTGCCCCAGCACAGCGTAGGGCGGGTGAATCTACGCCGCTTTTTTATTAAAAAACGCGGTTACTTTTTTAATAAACCGGTTATACGCTTCCACATTAAACAATTCCGAATCGTTGGCAGCTTTATACGATAGTATAACACCAATGGGCGTTAATATCAAAATAGCTACCCACATACCAATAATGGGCGATACGTCGCCATCTTTCACAAACTTTTCGCCAATGGTGGATATGATGTAATAGATCAAAAAGAAAGCCACCGCTACTACCACCGGCAGGCCCAACCCTCCCTTGCGGATAATAGCCCCCAGCGGCGCGCCTATTAGGAACAGTGCCAAACAAGCGGCCGAAAGTGTGAATTTCTTTTGATACTCCACCCGGTTACGGCGCCCTTCCAGGCTAAGTTCCTCGTAACGGGTGGCACGTAGTTTAACCTGGTCTTTTACCCCCTTAGCCTCGCTTAAAGCCTGGACAATTACCGACGATTGCTTATCGTGCGGCAAACCTTTCAAATAATCGGGTTTACCCTTAACAAATACTTTACCCTTTAATGTTTTATGCGAAAGGCCGAAATATTTAAAGTATGGCGTAACCAGCGAGTAATTACGGTCGACAGCTACAACCACCAGTTTATTTACAGAGTCCTGCCACTTATTCAGCAGCTTAAGGTCCATCATTTGGAAAGCGCCCTTAAACTCATTTTCATCGGTACGCGTCAATCCAAAGCCGGTCAGGTCAAATTTTTGCACCCTTTCATGAAAACGGAAACGCACCATTTGTTGCCGCGGGCCATAACCGCTTTCGCCTGCTTGCTCAGAATATTGGATGCCATCCTTTAATCTCAATATCAGCGATTTATTATCGGGCGACCGGAACATTACGCCCTCCTGCGCAAATATCACATCTATATTGCTGTTTTGCACATCGGGCTTATGGTACAGCATAATCTCGCGCAGGGTTTGCCCATCGGGGTCCTTATGCTTTACGCGGATAGAATAACCCGGGAAGCTATTATTAAATACGTTTTCTTTGATCAGGAAAGCGGACTTTTGCTTGCGGGCATCATACAGCAGCGAGTAGTATTTAACGTTGGCCACAGGTAGCATATAATCCGAAAAGAAAAAGGCCGATACGCTAAGCACGCATACCGCAATAATCATAGGGTACAGGGCACGGCCTAAGGAGATCCCGGCCGATTTGATGGCCACCAGTTCGTAATTTTCGCCCAGGCTGCCATAGGTCATGATAGACGAAAGCAGCACCGAGAGCGGCAGCGCCATAGCCACATTAGTAGCCGACGAGTATACCATCAGCTCCATAATAATATACCATTCAAAGCCCTTGCCTATCAGGTCGTCTATGTATTTAAATAAAAATAACATCAGCAACACAAACATCACAATGAAAAAGGTAACTATAAAAGGCCTTATAAAAGATCGGAGAATTAATAGGTGTATCTTTTTCACGGTGCAAATTTAGGCAAACGATCAGGAAGATGAAGCCTGTTACGATTGATTTTGTTAAATGTACAAAGCTAACGCAGATATGTGGCAACTATTATTTCGGCGTCAAACAAAAGGTCGCCGTATAGAGTGGCTTTTTAGCATGGCTGTTTTACCGGTCAAGGAGAGCTATTTTGGGACAATCTGGCTTATTCTTCTTTAACGCGAAATACGCCTCCCAATAACTTTGTCAGATGCGCCGAAATCTTATCTTTGAGAACATCAAAACAAGTTAGCTTGATGCACATTTTTGAAACCAATAAACCTTTTTCAAATTCAGGGCTTTGGGAACTCCAGCGCGACTATTACACTAATGCCGGTATAAAAGCCTGGCGCAATAACAACGTTCCGCATTATATTACCAATAATCCTGCAATGGCGGCCAGCTATGCCGAAATCATATTCGGGTTTTTACGCGACCGTGCAAGGATTGCCCCGCATCAAAAAGAAAACATTTACTTCCTTGAACTGGGTACCGGATCAGGCCGGTTGGCCTACCACCTGCTTACCCATCTCGATAACCTTTGTAAAAATGCCGCATTTGAGGTGCCGCCTTTTACCTATGTAATGAGCGACCTGTCGCCTCATAACATTACCTTTTGGAAAAGCCACCAAAAATTTAAGCCATTTCTTGATAAAAACCGGCTCGATTTTGCCTGTTTCGATGTAAATACGTCCGACGAGATCAACCTCCAGGTAAGCGGTGCCAGGTTAACAAAAGGTACGCTTAAAACGCCCCTGCTTATTGTAGCCAATTATCTTTTAGACAGTGTGCCGCAGGACCTTTTTTACATTACCCAAAAAAAAGTATATGATGGCGAAACGATATTAACCTTAACCGGGGATTATAATGAGACCATGACACCAGCCGATATTATGCCGCAGCTTGAGGTAAATTATCACACGTGCATAACAGACCCGACAACCCGGTATGCTGAAAACGCGCTGAACCTGCTGCTTGAATATTATCGCCTGAATATCGATCGGTCATGGCTTTTGTTCCCGCATATAGCCATCAGGTGCCTTGAACGCTTGCGCGGTATCTCTGCCGGAGGGTTTTTACTGATCTCGGCAGATAAAGGCCGCCATCAGCTACCCGACCTGGATTATAACGAGCCCCCGCAAATTATTAAACATGGCGGCGGGTTCTCTTTAAATGTTAACTTTCATGCGCTTGTCTCCTATTTCGCATCATACGGGGCGCTATCATTTAACACCAGGCAATACTATGAGTCTATAAGCGTATCCGCCTTATTGATGCTGGAGCAGCCCGCAAATTATGCCGAAACCGCAATGGCATTTCGCAATCATGCAGAACGCTTCGGTCCCGACGACGCTTATCGCCTGAAAAAGCACTTTACCCAAAACGCATACGAATTGAGCCTGGTACAAATGGAATCGTGCCTGAGGCTGTTATGGTTTGATACAAACATGTTTAAAGAGCTGATACCCGGCCTGCTAATGTTAGCCGAACATGCAACGCCGAAAGAAATGACCAACATCAGCCTGCTCTTATACGAAGTATGGAATAATTACTATGGCATTGGCGAAGATGGCGATTTGGCTTTTGATATCGGTTCCATCTTTTACCAGTTATCGCGCTATAAAGATGCCATATTCTTTTTCGAACGATCATTAGAAGTGCATCCGCCAGACACGGCCATACTATATAACATGGCCGGATGCTATTACATGATGCGCGATGATGAACAGGCGCTGAAATGGATTGATCAAACCTTTAAATTAAATCCCGAACATGAGGGGGCACACCGCCTTCTTAAAGAACTGAGTGAAGTAAAAAATTGAAAGTACATCAATAGATATTACTTATGGACAGCTCAAAAATTAGCAGGAGCCGGCAACAGCCATCTGCCGGGGCATTACTTAACAGCGGCGATAAAGCCGCCAAGGGTTACCCTGCTATAATCCGGTTTGCACAGGCGCCAACGGGCGGTAGTAACAACAGGTTACCACATCAGTTGCAACAGGGCGTAGAGGCATTGTCGGGTATGTCTATGGCCGGCACATCGGTACATTACAACTCTCCGGCCCCGGCGCAGATAGGCGCACTGGCCTACGCAGCCGGCACCCAGATCCATCTTGGCCCCGGGCAGGAGCAGCACCTGCCGCACGAGGCCTGGCACATCGTACAGCAAAAGCAAGGCCGGGTTAAACCCACCCTGCAAGCCAAAGGATTGGCTATAAACGATGACCATGCACTGGAAACAGAGGCCGATGTGATGGGGCAGCGTGCCGCGCAGTTAAAAACAACCGGAAATTTGCCGCCAACACAACTTAACACCCCCGGTTTATTTACAGGCGATGTAGTACAAAGAAAAATAGGATTTGAGTTTCAGGCGTATAATAGTATTTTTTTTAAGGGTCTCGACGGTGAATTGGTTTACGGAAAAGGGGCTGGTTTTGAGATAACAAATGATACGGGAGCCATTCTATTTAAGCCCGAATTAGAAATTAAAACCATGGCACTGGATGAAACGGAAGCTGGCCGCAACGAATTGGAGGACATTATGCAGGCAATGGAACTGTTTCTGAAGGAAGTAGTGCATGGGAGAAAAATCAAGGAAATAAAATCTATTGAATGGCCATCATACAGTGCCGATACGGAATTTGAAATACCGGAAACAAAGCATTTCCATCCGCAGGCAACAGTAGGCGTGAAGTTTGAGAAAATAGGTGAATTAATTGACTATATAACACAAGCGCCATATAAAAGCGGCGGCGCAACCGTAGAAGAAAAAAAGTGGGATTTAGCGGATACACCCGCGCTAACAGAAATAAAGGCAGAACCGCCACTGTCCACTCCGGGGGCATCTAAGGTTGAACTGAAAGCAGAAACTGCACCACATGTTGTAGAAGAAAAAAAACGGGACGAAAGAAAAGCGGCCGAGCCGGCCAAATTCGGATGGAGCGGTCAGGACGATCAACAAGCGTTTAAGAAAGCATGGGCAGAGGGTTTCAGGATCGCAAATAGTAAGATTCCGGCACAATACCCTAAAACCATAGGTTTTGCAGCAATTATACAGGGCTTGATACAAAATATTAAAATAGATAAAAAAGCACTGCCAAATAACGGCAGCCTGCTAAAATATTGGATGCCTTTTATGCTCAGAACAGGTTTCCTGTCTTTTTACAAAACCGTAGAAAAGCCGGAAGAGTTAGAAAAAATGGATGATCTGGATATCGATATTGTCCACAAAGACGTTGGGGATACAACTATCCAGGCTGAAGGTGGCGAAAAAACAAAAATGACAATTACAGCAAGAGGATTATTAACCGAATTAAAAAGCGGGAAGGACCCTTTTCAGGAATGGAATGTGCAGGGTCATGGTCAAATAAAAGGGCCAAAAGAAAGCCCGGAGGAGAAAGATAAACAGACTGAAAATCTCGACGATTGGAACATGGACTTCATTGAAGACATTGGCACGGCTGACACTGAACGGGATAAACACAAAAAAAGACGCGGCGCTATCATCGAATTAAGAAAATTAGGCAATGACCTTCCGCCCGAAGAACTTAAAAACTATGCTTTGGCTGTTTTTGATCTGATCAGGCTGATAAATGTCCCAGATCCGCCACGACCAGCCCCGCCTCTGCCACGCGGGCCACGCCCGCAGGTTCATCGAGCACAATAAAAAAAACTGATCGGTATACCGCGGTAACATTAAACAGATATTAATCTCTAAATTGCTGAATCCCAAAACACATCGGCATACCAACAATGGACAAAGTAAAAACTACCAGGAGCCAGCAGCAAACATCATCTGAGCCATCAGTTGAGAACAGCAACAAAGCCGCCAAAGGCTATCCCGCTGTAGCCCGGTTTGCACAGGCACCCGCTCCATCGGCCGATGGAGGTAACGAGTTACCGCATCAGCTGCAACAGGGCGTAGAGGCATTGTCGGGTATGTCCATGGCCGGCACATCGGTGCATTACAATTCATCTGCTCCGGCGCAGATAGGCGCTTTGGCTTATGCCGCCGGCAACCAGATCCATCTTGGCCCCGGGCAGGAGCAGCACCTGCCGCACGAGGCCTGGCACATCGTACAGCAAAAGCAAGGCCGGGTTAAACCCACCCTGCAGGCCAAAGGATTGGCTATAAACGATGACCATGCACTGGAAACAGAGGCCGATGTAATGGGGCAGCGTGCCGCGCAGTTAAAAACAACCGGATATTTGCCAACAGCCCTCTCAAACCTGTCTGCCTGTCAATCTACGGCTGTGGTGCAGCGGAAGATTGGATTTGAGTTTCAAGCGGTTAAAAGCATCTTTTTAAGAGGTTTCTTCCCTGATAAAGAAGTGCTGGGGGAAGGAAAAGGGGGAAGATTCACAGTAGAATGTGACGGAGGCTTAACTCAAATAGGAAGTGAACTGGAAGTGGTGACAAAAGCATTTGACGAAACGGCAGATGGGCGTGAGAAACTGGTGTATACCATGGATGTGATAATAGATTTTTTGAACAACATAAAACACAACCGGCCTATAAAGGATACGCCAGGGGTTGATTGGAATAGTATTGTTAGGGCGTCTTATGATCTTTCGATGTGGAAATTCCGCTACAGAAAGAAACGTAAAGACGAAAAAGAAGAAGATTATAAAAAGAGTTTTCAAGAAGAGGAGACGAAGAATTACAGAACAATAAAGCGAATAATGGGGAAATTGCTTCCGGAAGAGGGCGAAGATGTACCCAAATTCGTTGTATCCAAAACAGGAAAACATTTTCACCCTCAAGCCACTGTGGGTGTAAAGTTTGAAAACATAGCTAATCTAATTAACTATTTGACAAAAGCGCCGATAAAACGGCGCGGCGTTGAAATAGCAGAGAACCAGATGATGCCCCCTCTGGGAGAAACAAAAGAAACAGTTAGAGAAGAAGATAGGCTAAGTCCCCACGCTGCGTTCTCTCAAAAGGAATCGAAAGAATTGAAACACGTAGATACCGGAACAACTGATCTGGATCAGCGTTTAACCAAATTGGCAAGTGTTTTTGGGTGGGGCGGTAAAAAATATCATGTACCATATAAGGCGGCCTGGACAGCAGCGTTGAGCGAAGTAAACCGAATCCCTCATTTGTCGCCGAGGGTAAAAGGGCTTGCTGTTTTTTTTTATGGGTTGGCAAAAAACCGGTCCGAAGAGTTTAAAATCGGCGACCCCGGATTAACCAAACAAGCGATGCCATTTATGTTAAGGAACGGTTTGTTGCCTTTGTTTGATACCCTTACCGAAGGTGAAGTGCGACAATTAAAGCAGATTGTTGGAGATGATACCTGGAATAAGAAAATAGTTCCGGGAAGTCCTCATAGTATCGATGATTTTGACCATGGAGAGATCCCGACTGTCAGGAAAATATTTGACGAGTTGCTAATCAATAGAAATGATTTTCTTCAAAAAGAAAAAATAGCAGGCCACGGTGAGATAAAAAATAGTCCATCATCTCTGGATAAATTTGGTATGACGCGCGTAGATGACATAGGCATTTCAGACATTGAAAAATCAAGACGGCAGGGAGCTATTATTGAATTGAGAAAACTGGGTAGTGAAGTTGCTATAGGAAATCTTAAAGAATTTGCATTAGCAGTTTTTGATTTGACCAGACTAATAAACGCTACCCCAGCTGATGCCTTTACCGCTACCGATACGCGAACAGGCGCCGCACCTGCTCAGCCTCCTTCCGAAGCCTCCATGGCGTAGCGTTCAGCTTATTTCATAAAACAATGACATTACAGGTGTATAAGTAAAAGCGAAAACCCGTCGGCGCTAAATTAGATGCAGAACGCGTTATTTTCCTTAAATTGCTGAATCGCAAAACGCGCATGTATACCAACAATGGACAAAGCAAAAACTACCAGGAGCCAGCAGCAAACATCATCTGAGCCATCAGTTGAGACCAGCAACAAAGCCGCCAAAGGCTATCCCGCTGTAGCCCGGTTTGCACAGGCACCCACGCCATTAGCCGATGGCGGCAACGGGTTACCGCATCAGCTGCAACAGGGTGTAGAGGCATTGTCGGGTATGTCTATGGCCGGCACATCGGTGCATTACAACTCTTCGGCCCCGGCGCAGATAGGCGCACTGGCCTATGCCGCCGGTAACCAGATACACCTTGGCCCCGGGCAGGAGCAGCACCTGCCGCACGAGGCCTGGCACATCGTACAGCAAAAGCAAGGCCGGGTTAAACCCACCCTGCAGGCCAAAGGATTGGCTATAAACGATGACCATGCACTGGAAACAGAGGCCGATGTAATGGGGCAGCGTGCCGCACATCTGAAAACAGCCGGCTATTTGCCAACAGCTCTCCCAAACCTGTCTGCCTCTCAACCTACAGATGTGGCGCAGCGGAAGATAGGATTTGAGTTTCAGGCGGTTAAAAGTATTTTTTTGAGCAATACTCCAAAGTCCAGGGAGAAACTGGGTAAAAAAATGGGGAGCTTTGACGTAGAAGGTGACGGCGGCACAGAAAAAAACAAACCTGAATTAGAACTCGTAACCACAGCTGTCGAGGAAACCGAAAAAGGAAGGAAGGAGTTAGTAAAAATCATGACTGATATAGTTTCCTTTTTAGAATTTGTAATCCATGGTCAGCCTATAGCACGCCCGCCCGGTATCGTTTGGACAAATGACCTCGTTGAAAAAAAAGACACTTTTAACTTATTGGTCAAAAAAAAATTTCTGGGTCAGTTAACTGAGGAAGAATTTATTAAGCAGACAGCAGGCTTTTCAAAATACGATATACCTACGCGTGAAAAACATTTCCATCCACAGGCTACTGTGGGTGTAAAGTTTGAGAAAGTAGCTGATTTGATAAACTATGTAACCAACGCACCGATTAAAAGAGGCGGCCGCGTTGTGCCGGAATCAGCCACGTCAGAAACAAAAGAAATCAAAGCAGATCCCGGACCAACAAGTGGAGGTGAAGCGCCTAAAACGGAAGCTAAGGTAGAGGCCACACCGCAGGATATCCCAAACATAATTAACACTCCGGTTACAGACCCGCAAGAGGCTGCAAGTATTTTTGGATGGGGCGCTAAAAAATACCATACAACATACCGGAAAACATCAAGGGAAGGATTTGATGGAATAGACGACAAAGAGATAACACCCAAAGTTAAAGCACTTGCCGCCATGTTTAATGCCTTAGCGAGAAACCGGCTTGTCGAATATAAAGAAGCCATTGGCAAACCCAAATATTTAAAAGACATGATGCCCTTTATGCTAAGAAACGGTTTTTGGCCATTTATTGATAGTCTCAGCCGAGAAGAACTATTACAATTGGAAAACATAGCTGAAATTAACAAAGTGGACTGGAACAAAAAAATTATGCGGCCAACTTTTGCTCGCAAAGATTTCAAAGAGACCAAAAACAGTATCCCAACTGTATTAGCTGTATTTAAGCATTTACTGGAAAAAAAAGCGGCGGGTCCTGCGGATCGTGAGGATCAAGAAGACCTTCTCCAGAAGGCAGACGTGGCTGGCTATGGCGAAATAACAAAGGGCGCATTGATAAAAAAAGGCCAGGTGGCAGCAGATATTAAAGATCATAAAAAGACGTTTAGGATGGAGGCTATTGACGATATCGGCATCTCAGATTCAGAGAACACAAGACGGCATGGAGCACTTATTGAATTAAGAAAATTGGGCAGTGAGGTACCTGCTGAGAAACTTACAGAATTCGCTTTGGCCGTTTTTGACCTGATCGTACTTATAAATGGCCTGGAAAGTTCATCGTCTTCTTCCTTGTCATCATCTTCCTCGTCGTCGTCTCCTCCACCGCCGCCATCATCGTCATCTTCATCATCTCAATCATCATCTTCTTCTTGGTCGCTATCCTCATCTCCCCCACCAGTATAATATAAAATAAAACAGTAAATCCGGCGGGCATTAAATCGCACATTATTTCTTAAATTGGGGTGTTAAAACACCGCCCCATATCAGCTATGGACAAAGCAAAAATCACCAGAAGGCAGCAACAAACATCGTCCGGGTGGTTAGCCGATAATGGCCATAAAACCGCCATAGGCCACCCCGCCGTAGCGCGGTTTGCACAGCCCACACCATTAGCCGGTGGCGGCAAGGGTTTGCCACATCAGTTGCGGCAGGGCGTAGAAGCATTATCAGGTGTGTCCATGGGCGATGCGTCGGTACATTACAATTCTTCGGCCCCGGCACAAGTGGGCGCCCTGGCCTACGCCGCCGGTAACCAGATCCACCTTGGCCCCGGTCAGGAGCAGCACCTGCCGCACGAGGCCTGGCACTTGGTGCAACAAAAACAAGGACGTGTTAAGCCAACCCTGCAAGCCAAAGGCCTTGCCGTAAACAACGACCAGACCCTGGAAACGGAGGCCGATGTGATGGGGCAGCGCGCAGCGCAGCTGAAAATTATTGATGATTTGCCATTAGCACTACAAGGCCAATCTATGTCACCAGCAACCGATGTGATGCAGCGGAAGATTGGATTTGAGTTCCAGGCTTACGGGTGTAGCAACGTGATAGGGGCAATGAGTACATTTGGAACACATCCCGAAGGTTTGTTTGATATGGAGGTAGATATTGGATTGGGCAGTAACCCGGAATTGGAAATTGTGACGAAACCGGTTGACGAAACGAGTGGTGGAGTTGACGAATTAAACAGGATAATGGATGCTATTGAGTTGTTTTTAGTCCAAATAAAACCAGGCACAAAACTTAGTGAAGTAAAAGGCATTGACTGGAACAACAAAGTTATGAATTTAGAAACGGCAGAAATTAAAATTCTTGGCTCCGAACTTCATTTTCATCCTCAGGCAACTGTAGGGGTAAAATTTGAGTCGGTTGCCGATTTAATAGATTATGTAACCCGTTCATCGTTTAAAACTGGCGGTATAGAAGCCAAAGAAGAAGTAATGCCTGATACTGCGCCGCCAGTAATATTGACACCCCCACAAGAAGCAAAGGTAGAAACCGTGGCGGTTGATGATAAGGAACGAAAGGCACTTGAATTTGCAAATATTTTTGGCTGGAGCGGAAAAGGGGATCAACAACCATTTAAAAAAGCTTGGGCAAAGGGGCTTGAATCTGCAAAGAAGGCTATTCCTGAAGAATTCCCAAGAGCCCTTGGCTTTGCCGCGATACTATATGGTTTTTTACAGAATGAAATTGATCATATAACGCCTGTAGACAATACCCACCCTAAATACTTTATGCCTTTTATGTTAAGAAACGGGCTCATGCCATTTTTTGAATCAATGACCAAGGCCGAACGGGAGTTAATACTAAAAATGGAGTTTAAGTCTGATGGAGAGTCTAAAACCCCGGTCAAATCTGTCATGTCAGCACTTGCAGAAAAAAAAGACTATTTTGTAGAAAAGGGAGTAGAAGGCCATGGGCAAATCTCAACAGGTAATTTAACTTCGTGGAATGGCATGAAGACTGTTGACGACATTGGCAGCTCAACAGAAGAGCCGAAAAGACGGGGTGCAATCATCGAACTAAGGAAATTGGGCAACGATGTGCCGGCAGGCCAGCTTAGGGGCTTCGCTATGGCTGTATTTAATCTGATTAGACTCATAAATACTGAAGCCCCTATTCCTGCAACAGAAGGGTGCTGTATAATCCTTTAGTATTTAATTAGGAATAGCTACTGTGTAGCAGGCGTTACAGAACTGCCTGTAGATGGCGATGCCTGCGTACTACTGCCCGATGCGGGTGCTACAGCGCCCAGGTCACCATTAATGAGCCTGATAAACCTAAAAACGGCTAAAGCAAATTCGGTAAGCTGGTCCGTACGTACATCATTGCCCAATTTCCTTAGTTCGATGATCGCTCCCCGCCTTTCCGGTATGCCTGGCAGCGCACCTATATCATCCACCCTGTCCATCTTCCAGTGCTTTGGGTGATACCTTGATGTTTCCTTATATTCCCCATACATTGTTCTCCCAATCTGGCCGTGACCATTTACCCCGTTAAGTTGTATCAAGTCCAATTTTTCATCTCCTTTCCGGTCTTTTCTTAGCCCCTCGTTGCTTGCCCCTCCGGTACGCATATCACGGAATAAATCCCACACTGTCGTTTCTTCTCTCATCATTTCATGAATTTCTTCAGGAGGTAAAATAGGGTGACGCAGAGGCGCTAAGTCGCCTTCTATTTTATTTTCTAATTCCACTAACTCTTCTTCGCCAAGAGAATCAAAAAACGGCCTGAAACCATTCCTAAACATAAAAGGCATATAGTATTTTACATAATGTTCTCCCGGGCCTAACTTAATATCATAACCTGCCCCACCAGCCATTGTAAAACTATAAAGAATTGCAGCCATGCCCCTGGCCCTGGGGTATTTAGCATCAATTATTTCTTCTGCCAGTTTATAACCAACCCGCCACGCTTCTCTGAATTCCCGTTGCTTAGCCATACCGCTCCATCCAAATACCGCCGCCTGTTCATCTATGTTATCCCGTTTTATTTCTTCCTTGGCACTTCTGCTTGCTCCTGTTGCTGTTGCACCTGTGGCTTCTTCTTTTGCTTCGGGCCCGGACATTTCCTCAATATCTGCTGTTGCGCCCGCTTCAGCAACCTCGCCGCCTGTTTTAAAGGGTGCACGCGTTACGCGGTCAATTAAATCTATTATTTTCTCAAATCGTACACCTACGGTTGCCTGCGGGTGGAAATGAAGATGATCGTCAAAATATATACTCGCGTCCGCCGGCCTCCCTGTTGCCCACTTAAAGCCTTCCATTTTTATATCTTCCAGGTTTGTTACTCTAATTGGAGCTTGTCCGTCTACCGGTTTCGATTTTGATTCTATCTGCCCTACCCAGTTTGTCATCGCAGTCATGATTTCGATTAGTTCTCCAAAACCTTCATCTGTTTCATCAACAGCTTTGGTCAAAATCTCCAGCTCGGTGTCGCGTAAACCACTGTCAGTTTCAGCTTCAAACAAACCGCCTTTATACGTCCCGATCTTTCCTTGCGCATTTATTATTTCACTGCAGCCGTACGCCTGAAACTCAAAGCCAATTTTCCGTTGTACTACTTCCGTTGATTGAAAAGCCGGCTTATTAGGTTGCGTTAAAGGTAACTCCCCCTCCATTTTTAACTGCATGGCCCTCTGCCCCATTATGTCAGCCTCGGTTTCCAGTGCGGGGTTATCGTTTATGGCAAGCCCTTTAGCTTGCAGGGTTGGTTTAACACGACCTTGCTTTTGTTGTACAACGTGCCATGCCTCGTGCGGCAGGTGCTGCTCTTGCCCCGAACCAAGATGGATCTGGTTGCCTGCGGCATACGCCAATGCCCCTATCTGCGCCGGGGCCGAAGAATTGTAATGTACCGATGTATCGGCCATGGATATACCCGAGAGTGCCTCTACCCCTTGCCGCAATTGATGCGGCAAATCATTACTGTTATCAGTAGCTGGCGAAGGCGCCTGCGCAAACCGGGCCACGGCGGGATAGCCTTTGCTTGCCCGGCTATGGTTTTCCGCTGTGGGGACCAATGCCGATTGCCTGCCGACCGATATCTTTTCGTTGCCCATATCGCTTATTTCATTTTAACCCGGAGTGATTAAAATAGGATACCCTCCTTTTGCTGTTCTTTCCTGATGCCTGCTTCTATAAATTTTTCGGGCACCTGCGCCATTTGGTTCTTTACCGCTTTGAGGCAGCAATATCTCACTACATTAACTATTGCACCGCCCGTTAGCTGATGCTTTTCGGCTATTGCGTAAAGATCAATCCCTTTTTCGGGCTGTAATTGTTCGGGAAATGCATTTTTCCAGATTCTATAGCGCTCCTCCGGCCCCGGAATGGGAAAGTAAGCCAGGCTTTGAAAACGGCGTAAAAAGGCCTGGTCAATATTGTCCTTTAAATTTGATGCCAGTATAACAATGCCGGGATGATCTTCTATACGCTGCAACAGGTAGGCTACCTCCTGGTTGGCATATCTGTCGTTAGAACTGTCTACCTCTGTACGTTTGGCAAAAAGCGCGTCGGCTTCGTCAAAAAACAAGATCCAGTTTTTATCCTGGGCCCGTTCAAATACCCGGGCCAGGTTTTTTTCGGTTTCCCCGATGTAACGGGAAACTATCATAGACAAATCGATACGATAAACATCGTGCCCGGTCACTTTACCCAGCAGGGTGGCAGTAAGGGTTTTACCTGTCCCCGGCGGGCCATAAAACAAGGCCTTATATCCGGGTTTAACCCGTTTTTGAAATCCCTGCAATTCAGAGAGCTTTCCCGAATGCTCTGTCCAGTCCCTGATCTCCTCAATTACTTCTGCCGTTACTGCCGACAGAATGAGATCGGCCCATTCCATTCCTGTAGTAAGCAGTTTGGCAGGAAACTGATCGCCAAAAACAGGTTGCTGCCACGTGCCTGATACGAAATAGGAAACAAAGTCATCGGTTATCCGCAAAGGCATATCCATCCAGGTATCATGTTCCGGCCCGGCCGAGCGAATTACGGCCCCCGATCTTATTAAGCTACTATCGGCATTAAACAGACTGAAGCAAGGTAAGCGGTCTTCCAGCTTTGTACCGGCCAGCAGAAAGAACACTGTTTGCCCGGTTGGCACAAAATTGTTGCCTGCAAATGAGCCGCCGAATTCGGTAAATCTTTTATCGTAAGTGGTATTACGCGCGTAAAAACCATCAAGCAACTCGGGTTTCAGGCACGGGGCAAAGGCCAGTATAAGCAAAAGCCGGTCGGGCATGCCCAGCTTATTTTCGGAAATAAATTTCTCGTAGGCGCTACCGGCTGCATTTACCTCGGGCAGCACCAGATCGGTAATGGATTGCAGCGATGGGTTATTGCCAAAGTACAGGCCCAGGCGCAAATCAATTACCTGTTGCAGCCAGTTTAGTTCTTTTACTAAAAAAGCGGCATTGCTTATGGTCTTGTTTTTTAATCTTGCTGCCATTCTACAAAAATTAGGTGTTCCAACCATGGAAGTTTAATCAATTTATTAGACCAGGGCAAGCGGTCTACCAGGATATCGTAGTTCTGGCGCTCAACCTGTAGCAGCCAGTTTCCATCACGGGTACTCAGAACGCCCTGGCGCTGCAAATACGCCTGGCGCAAACCGGCCAATGATAAACCGCTCCACATCGGGGCATGGCCAATAACCGCTTCCAACATATGGTCTGCCTCATTCATATCGTTCGGTGTAATATTGGTTTGCATATCAACCCATTCGGTTAATTCTAAGCCGCACAACAGTTTTATCACCGGTAGCTGTCCCTCAAATACTTCCAAATCATCCCCCAAAGCAACGTATAATAACGATATACAGGCCTTGTACTGGTTCTGCTTATCATGGAAAGCATCTTTATCAATTAGATTTAGCGCAGAAAAAAAATGCGAAAGAAAAGGCCAGAGCAAAATCAGGCCGGCATGGTTAACAGAAAAGCGCTCTGTTGCCGTAAATTGACTAATGAGTTTCGCAGAAAATTCAATCATGTTTTCATCGGCGGCGTTATCTGTATTTTTATGGTGATGCCGGGCAGCAAGAGGGTCTGGTAAAGCGGCCATACCTTCTGTTGGTTGAATAGTAGAATTCTCCTGGCCCGAGCCTGTAACCTGAACATTTGATGCGTTTCGACCCGGGTCTATGTTCGGGAATCCCTGTTCAGAGCTTACTATAAGCTTCCCGGTTGTATCGTGGGTACCGGTACCTGTATTTGCCTTCTGTTGGTAGTGTTGAGCAGTCGGGCGGCTTAACCCCATGGCCCCGGCAAGATTATCCCATAAATGCCTGGCATGCAAAACGCGCTGCTGCAAATAAGTCTCCTGGGTTACTAAACCAATAATTGACACCCGTATTTCTTTGATCTGTTCCTGATGCCTGTTAATATCAGGGCAGATACCATTTTCGACCAATAAGACCAATGCTTCTGCAAAAGCGGTGTACATCCTCAATAATTGAAGATAACGATCGGCAGCAGTACTATCGTTGATATCTATTTCCTGCCGGGCAAGGGCACTAAAAAAAAATTGGGCAAGGCGTGATACACTTGTAGCGGCCCGGTATTTGGCATAACCATGGCCAGGCCCGCCCGCTTGTTGGTTATGGGAGGCCTGGCTTCCATATTGTTGATTGTAATGCAGCACATTTGCCCACCAGGCCTGCCTGAAGCTGGTATCATCAACAGCAATACCGATGCTGCGGGCTATCTGTAAATACAATTCGGGCATGGGCAGGTATGCGTGATTAAGCAATGCTGCAATATGGTGCAACTGCTCGTTACTTAGTGTATTGATAAACCGTTCCAGCATTACTGTATCCCGGGCCTGCCGTATAATATTGTGCAGCATCTCTGGCTGGGTTGCCAGTAACGCATTTAAGGCTTGCGCAAATGTTTGAGATGATGGATTTTTTGCCCACCATGGCATCATTCCTGTTTGCAAAAAATACACCACCAATTCGGCATACGTATTTTCGGGCATTTGAAACTCCTGGTTTGTATCTGCAGACTGCTGCTTTGCCAAAATCAACTGTTCGTCTGCAGCAAGGCACTGTGCCAACCGCTCCATCAGGTCGGTTTCTAACGACTGTGCACTGATCACACCCAGGTCTATTTCCCAACAATCTATCCTGATATCGGTGCCGTCTGCTGTCAACAAATCCATATAGTCGCCTACCATCGGTCCTATTAGTTTTTTTAGAATGGCTGCGCTCTCGTCCTGTATTTCATTGACCGGAAGGCGGTCATGGATATCCAGGTCTATCAATACCCGCTTAATGATATGCCCTTGTCCGTTCATTGGTTTCTCAAATCGATAACTCCAATTACAACAGCAAAACCGGTGGTTGATTTTGTGGCGGTTATCTCCACCGCTTCCGGTTTATTTTTTTTGTTTAAAGTCAGTAAAACCTGGGCATTCCCCGGCTCGTTACCCTGGTTACAACTGCCAATAACAAATTGCCCGTTCAGCCATTCATCTTCAGGCGCCGCACCGTTTTTTGATTTCAGCCCCTCACGATTTTTGCTTACACGCATGCGGCAAATACCCTGGTTACGATGATAAAAGAATGGTTCGCTTATTGCCTTTTTGCTTTCCGCATCTCTCAACTGATAGATGACGCCCCGCTGTGGATTATTTATGCGGATAATGACGGCGCCATCATCAGATGGCCCGGCGATAAGGCTGAATTTTCTATTAGTATCAGGATATGCGGCTATCATTACGGTTGCAATTGGTTCTGACCCTAAATCCAAAGTTGGTTTACTTACCCTTATGGTAACCAGGGTATCTTCTTTAACAGCTATGGGCAGCGGCATATCCAGTTGTGCGCCTGTGCCTGCCATCATTGCTGTTAATAACTCACCGGCCGACCTATCTGGAGCATCCGTATCGATACCGCTTAAACAGATAAAGTAATTTGCCGATTTCTGCGTTTGCTGCAACCTTATGCCCACTTTACCGCTGTAATTGATGGCACCGCTGCTATTAATATCTTCGCTGGTGGCAAGGTTATACCAGGTTGCCGGCAAATTAACGTTTGGTGTTACCGCGATATGGGTAGTTTTCAATAATATTCCCGCCTGCCTGGTGTCTTCATCAAAAACCCAAATCTTCAGATCCATGTTTTCGCGCAGGCCGTATTGTGTCTCAATCCTTAGGTCACCTCCATTTTCGCTCAATTTGCTTTTACCAACCAGGTACCGTTTACAATTATCCGGCAGCTGTTCTTTCAGCCCGGCGGTGGGCAGTTCATCCGGAAAGGCGCCATCCTCCAGGACGATCTGCTGTGCCATATCTGCTGTATCGGCAACATTGTGCTCAAAGAAAATAGCATAACGGGCGTTCTTCTGTGTGCGTTTTATAGTTAATGCTGTTTTTTCGCCATATGTAATTATCGGCTTTTCTGCTACAATCTCCAGGCCGCGGTTAACGCCTACGGTTATTAATACTGTTTGCAGTAAAGCACTATCAAGTGCTTTGCCATATCTTTTTATGGCTTTTACCCGAAAGGCATGCGCCTGCACCTTCAGAGGTAAGGTTAATAATATCAGTTCTGCACCTGTTCCGTTTTGCGGAGTACCGTGTTCAACATCTTCATAAACCAGGTATTTTACATCAGGCTGGCTGTAGCCAAGCACCAGCCCTGCAGGTTCATCATAAAATACAATATCACTTTCGGCCTTAAGCGGTAAATCGGTTAAGGGGTAAGTGCCGCCCACTTCGCTTAATACCACATCCAGCAGGATGTTGCGCGATGATCTCAGCAAAAATCTTTCTTCATCCATGCCTCATTCATTTTTAAGTTTACGCAATTCTTCAATAAATGAACCATAAGCCTGCTCAAAGCGCTCAAAGGTTTCATGCTCAAGCCATTTAATATATACCGTAATATGGGCAGGTGTTTCTTGCCTCACCGTGGTCTTTACAAATTCCAGGAAATTCTTGTTGACAAACCGCTCGTCTTTTTCTACCCCGAAAACAAATGTGAGCTGAAATGAATAAGGGTCGTTCTGTCTGTTTTCGGTAGCATTTTCGGTAAACGCAAAAATGGTTGCCCGAATATCTGCACGACGCCATGTCATCTCTGATGTTTCGATTTTTTCGGGCAACTGATCGGGCTGGCTCAGCCTGATATTGAATTTATCGGCAAATACGTCTGATACGCTGGCGGCAATTTCCCTACCTTTATAAATCACTATAATCTGGTCGCCGTTTTGAAGATCATGAGCGGGCAAGACACACAGATAACAACCAGTGGAAACCCTGTTGACCGAAGAGCAATGCCTATCTTTACGCAATTTCTGCAGGCGCTGTTCGTCTGCCGGGAACGGGCGCAGCAGGATATGTTCGATCAGGTAAAACGTTCCGGGCTTTTTTATTCCAAGTTTGGCCGCAATTCGTTTTTCCAGTCCCGAAACATTATCGTAATAACCAAAT
The DNA here is from genome assembly GCA_040389105.1 of Bacteroidota bacterium. Taxonomy (GTDB): domain Bacteria; phylum Bacteroidota; class Bacteroidia; order Sphingobacteriales; family Sphingobacteriaceae; genus Mucilaginibacter. The sequence goes on along the minus strand of JAZKAO010000017.1, from coordinate 51,539 downwards.
TCTTCTTTGGGGTTTGAGGGCTGGAAATAGTCAAATCCTTTTCCGCGCTGGCTGCTGTGAACCGGATAACCGGCCAGAAAATCTGATTTATCGTGAATAAGCGCTTCAGAAGTGCTTGCCCCGCCCGCATCACCGGCTAAAGCTGCCTGCGACAACCTTACATCCTGAAGCCACAAAGCATAGTCATCCATATTTTCGGCAAACCTGGCCAGCAGATGATCAAGAAAGCGGTTTTTACGAGATATGGCCGTATCCGTGCTCTCGGTTATACTGTCGATACCAGCCTGATATGCTGTGGATAACAAGGGCCCGATACCAGGAACTTTATCCGTTAATGATTGACAGAAATAGGTAGTTTTGCTGTTGCCGGCCCCGCCGGTTTCAACCCCTGTGGCCGAGAAGGAAAAGAGGTTTTTTACACCGGCTACCTGCTGAAAATAATTGGCCAGTATTTGCTCAAAAAACAACAGGTATGCTTTTAGTTGTTTAGCCTGTGCTTGTCTCAGCGTGTCTGCCGTTTCGGGTAAGCCACCTTCCCCGATGCCATAAACATGCGGAAAATGATGCTGAATGGAATAGTATGCAGAAAGATCGGTATAGACAGCCTCAGGCGGCAGTATATCGCGCTGCGCCGGTGGCAGCACTTTATTTGCGCCAACCTGTTTATATTCCTCAAAATACCGCTTTACCAACTCATTGTTCAAATTCAGTGTTCTTCCGTCTTTTTCAAACTTGAGTTTACCCAGGGTAGCGTCTACATCCAGCACTGGTACACTTTCGGGGTTAAGCGCCAACACCCAATTGCCCTGCGTTGAGTTGGAATACATGCACAGATCATCGGCTACGCGCACCTCCTGCCCAGCCATTATTTCTTTAATCAGGTCAGACGCATATAATTTCGGCTTGTGGCATAGTTGTTCCAACTCGTCATCATCAATAAATCCCCGCTCCAGCGCTGGCCCGTCCATTACTTCGTCAACCGTTTTTCCTTTTGCCATCATTTCTGCCAGCGTATAAAAACGAATGCCCGGCGAGATCCAGTTGGCCAGCCTGCTTAAAATACGGGCGGCTACTTTGTTAATATCATCAGCGGTCCCTATCTCTATTTTACCGGCAACGGTTATTTTTTCACCGCTAACCAGATGTATCTGTTCATAGTCCTCGCAAAGATTACGGCAGGCGTACAATCGTTTCCTGATCGTTTTTTCGGCTACCTCAGGTGCAAACACGTATACATTGTACAGGCCCTTTACTTTTATTGGTTCCAGCGGCACGGCCTTCAGATCTGGCAACGTTTTTCTTTCACGATCAAGTGTTAGTTCATTTTTCCCGGCATCATAATAAATTGTGGGCCGCGAGTTATCTGCTTTTTCTATCCAGGCATTTTTAACACCTTCTATATCCAGCAGCACTTTTCTGAAATCGTTTAACGTAACGGGGTTGGTAGTTAAAATGGTTGCCGGGCTGTACAGGCTATTGTAGGTGTGCCCGTCGGGCTGCGCAAGGATCTGGGTAATATCAAAACCGACGCGGTAGCTTAATTCGCTAAGCGCGTAACAAAGCTGATCGAGAATGGTGATACCCGGATCATGCGTGTTATGGTCTGTCCAGGTGTTACCAGCCAGCCGCTGAAGCAGCAGGATGCCTTCGTTTCTCAATTGGTCAAAATCGAGGGCAGGGTGATCATAAGGATCACTGTTTAGCGTTACCGGTTGCAGCGAGTTATTCATTGTGCGGCTTAATTGGGCAATTGTTCAGTTACGTTTAATGCGGCTTCCAGTACGTGGGTACGTGCTTTAAGGTGCTCATGGGCTGTTTTAAGCGAGGCCAGTTCTTTAGTAAGCTGTTGCGTGGCGCTGATGTTAAGCATAAACAGGTGATTGTAGTCGACTGCTTTTAAATCATTTACCTGTTTGCCGTATATTATCACATCGTTATACTCATCGGCCTTACCGGCAATGCTGAAGCAATTTTGATCAATAACCGCTACAGCTTTCTCTGTATCACCCGATGGCTTAACCAACTTCACTATGTCGCCCTCGCTGAGGCCATGCGGAGTTGCCATCGTAAAAATCACCTGTTCGTTCAGGCTTGTAACGCTGTCCGGTTTTTCATAAATATCGGGTATAAAGCCCTGACGGCTCATAACAGCCTGGGGCACTAACGATTCCAGTTCCTGGGCGATAAAACCTTTTGCAAAGTATGGTTGCGCATTACGCGCGTCGATATATTGATAATCTGCCACCATTAGCCGGTTAAGCAGGTTTAGGGCAGCAGTCGGGTCGGCATGGGCAATATCTTTTTTTATCCGCCTGTCAGAAAATCTGGCAAACGCAGCGCCACTAACGGTCCCGCTAACCTCCAGGTTATTGAATTTCCACAGGCCGTTACTTTCAACTTTGCCAATGGTAGTCATATCCGAACCATCAGCGTTACAGTTAAGAAACTCAAATCCTCCCGGTCCCAGGCCTCTGTTATTAACAAAATTGGTTTCACCGATACCGCCACTGCGGTTCCAGGTTAAGTATCCCCCCTGTTTATTCGCAGAAAATGTTTCTGAATTGAAATGGATTGCGCCAACTACTGTAAGCCGGGCATGCGGGCTGTCTTTACCCACGCCTATACCTACAGATTTATTAGAATCAATGACCAGTGTAGGTTCAGTACCGGTACGTTTTCCACTTGCATCATTGTAATCAGTAAAAAAATGGATAGGCGCCTTATTGGTAACAAATCTCATCCAGTGTTCGGCTTTGGTTGAATACAGGCCCAGGTCGCCGGTTTGTATGTCTACATCCTCGTCGCCGGTTAGCCTGATACAGCCATTTTGTTTAAGGCGAATCCCGTCCCGGACAGTTATGTTACCAGTTACATCAAGTTTAGCGCCTACGCCGGTGTTTCCGTCAACAAGCAATTTCGGAAGTTTCCATTCGCCGTCTCCGCTTGTTTTACCAATAGTTCTTTCATTCGTACCATTGGCATCGGCATTAACAAATTCAAAGCCCCCGGTGCCGGTGCCTTTGTTATTAACAAAACAGCTTTCACCTCGTCCAATACGGTTCCATATCAAATATCCGCCCTGGTTATTCGTCGTAACCGGCTCTGAATTGAAGTGAATTGCTCCGTTTACAGCAAGCCGTGCACAAGGCTGCTTATTTATAGCTGTACTTATACCAACAGATTTATTACTGCCTATAATAAGCGTAGGCATTGTACCTAAACGCCCGTCTTTGGTATCCTTGTAGTCTGTAAAGAAATACATAGGTTGTTCGTTGGTAACAAATCTCATCCACCGGTTTGGAAGTGTTGAATACAAACCAAGGTCGTCGGTTATTACATCTACGTCCTTATCTCCGGTTAACCTAATGCCGCCACTATTTTTAATGCGAATACCTGTGGCGGCAATGTTGCCATCCACATCAAGTTTGGCTTCAGGCGTTGCTACGCCCACGCCAATGTTGCCATCAACAAGCAATTTCGGAAGTTTCCACTCGCCATTTCCATCAACTTTACCAATAGATTGCATGTTCGATCCATCAGCATCGCAATTAATAAACTCAAACCCTCCTTTTCCTTCGCCTCTGTTATTAATAAAATTGGTTTCACCGGTACCGCCACTACGGTTCCACGTTAAATATCCGCCCTGTTTATCGGGAGAAAGATTTTCGGAATTAAAATAAATTGCCCCACACACAGTAAGCCGTGTATGCGGGTTACCTGTGCCGGTGCCTACGCCAACATTGCCGGTCTGCTCGTTTATCACCAGGCGGCTTGCCATTTTATCGTCGGTAATGTTAAAGCCAGGGCTACCACTAAGCGGGTTAAGATTGATCTTCCAAGTCGATTGTTTAGGATTGTCTGACCGCGAAAAGGATAGCACCTCTTGTGTATCTCCGTTGCCGGTGATGTGTATGCCGCCGCCGCTTCCCCGTTCAATACCATCATCGTCCTTATTAATACCAGACTCGATCAGATCGGCAAAATTTTTCTCTGTAGGTATACTATTGGTTTTAAACCAACCTTTAATTTCTGCTTTTGTAGCCATGGCTTGTTTTTATTTTAAATATCTTATTTAATAAACTCTGAAATCCAGCCCAATTTCCATATAACCTATACCCACCCTCGGGTCAAGCGGCACATCGTCGTCTTCCATCAGGTGAATTGTATGGGCTGGTGCCGATACCAGGATAACATCGGCATTTTGCATACTCATTGGTTTGATATCCTCGTATGTCCCATCGGCCTTTCCCTGCGTAAGCGAAAGCGCCGCAACGTGTTCAATGTAAGGCAGCTTGGCAATAAAATACACCACTACATTCTGATAGACAGCGCCGCCGATAATCAGGTCGGCATCACGATCAAATGCCCAGGGCGAAAACATTTTTTTAAGGTCGGTATCTAATTGCTGCCGGTAATATTCCTTGCTTAAACCTTTTTTAATGCTAACCAGTGTTTTAACTCTTATTTTTACATAAACCGCATTTCTAACTTTAATTTCGGCAAATGGCGGTGTGTGGCGTTCTAACCAAGCGGTAATGCGCTGAAGCAGATTTACCGATGCCCTTGGTTCAAAAGAATTAAACGTTGCATTCCGTTTAATGTCGGGCACAACAACAATATCTACTGCACCGCTAAACTCGTTTTGCGCCGGAGTATTAACCGGTATACATTTTACCTTATAAATTTCGGGGAAGTTTTCCAGCACCAGGCGTTCGTAATCCCATAGCGTAAGTGCCCGGTTCTTGTGTCTGATGCGTTCGCTCACCCGGGTATAAAACAAATTATCCTGCTCGGCCGGCAGGCCGTGTTCAGACGGGTAAGGTTGATTCAATTTAGCTATGCCTGCAAAATCTTGCTGCGCTTTGTTAATACTCCCTGCCGGAAGCGCGGCATCATAGTGTTCACCGGCATCTCCGGCGTCTGTAAACACTGTTGCGACGGCCTGGGCGACAATATCGACAATGGCTGGAAGGGCGGCCACATTCTCCTCCGCAATAGCGCTAAACCAATATAAACCCTCCTGAAAAAGGGTATTATTATCCGTTATTTCATCGGGGATGCTAAACTCAATTATTCCGCTGCCTGTTAAGTTATTTGTGGTATCGGTAACAATAGACGCTGCCGGAAGCCGCTCCCATATATTATTGCGCAAAAAGCTCCAGGTAAGCGCTGGCGGCACCAGTTCAGGATTGGCTGTTGCTTCGGCAAGCTGGAACAATAGGGTCAGGTTTTGATTTTTTTGAGCATAGCTGATGCCTACGTACAAATGCCCCTGTTGTTTAAATACCGGCAGCATACTAAATGGTTGAAGCAGCCCTTCACTGAGTTTGGCATAACCGAAAGGCCCAATACGAAAAATTGCGGCCGGGGCGCCCCATGTTTCTGCACCAAGAGTAAAAGTGGTGGTATAGTCGACAGTAAATCGCTGCAGTTTGGGCGTATAAGGCGGGTTCAGAATGTAATTTTTCAGCTCTTTATCATTATAGTTTACCATCTGGAGCGTTTGCAAAAGAGGGTAAACGCCGTGGTTAAAATCCTGTAGCAGTTCCAGGCTGAAATAGCGTTTCTGGCTCACTACCTCATCACGGTTGTCTAAAACGTTCAGTGGTAATTCTTCACCGGTTTTTGCCAGCGTAATGATATTATCTGCAAAAAGGTTAATGTCTTTATCTGTAAGAACCACCGGCGTTTGATTAGTATGTACACGAACCCTGGCTTTGAACCCAAAGTTGACCGTGAGGCCTTTTTCCTTGGCCGTTTGATTAGCTACAGCCTGATAATCTTTATAATAATTTTCGAAACTGGCAGGTTTATTAACCCATGTAAAGTTAAGTGATAAGGTACTGAGCCTTTTGGCCGCCAGTTCGGGATGGGTAAAATAAAAATTATTGCCCGGTTGCGGATGTGTCCCGAAGGGCTCAAACGGTTTTTGTGGGCTCAGTTCGGCAAAATCATTCTGTATACGCAACGATTGCAGGCCTTTTACGCTTACCTCGGCCTTTATTTCTTTTATTTCCATGTCCTGGAAATAATCATACCAACGCTCAACACCATTCACCACTTCGCTGCCGGTTTTGCTACTTTGGTAGTTTAACAACAAAGCCAATATCGGCCCGTCAGTCTCTATGCAGCGCATGGCCGGCGGCAATAGTTGCTGATCCGCATCAACCGTTTTTTGAGCGCCAACGTTCAACCTGATGTACAGCACATCAAAATTATCAGACAGCACTTCTATCTTGCTATCGGTTATTTCTTTCCAATCATTCCCCTTGCCCAGCAGGTACCTGAATGGCGATCGCTTGGTTTCACTAAGTTCTTTTTTTAACCTTGCCAATTTAAGCGGGCTGCCTGCCTGAATTTTTAGTTGAAGGTTGATTATACGCTCCCCCTCCGACAATGCAAAATGCGGCGAGGCGATTGCGAAACCCAGCGCAACTGCGCTTATTTGTATAGCAGCATCATTTTTGCCCAAGGCAATAGTGCTGGTTTTATCAGCAGTACCGGTATACTTGTTCAGCACATCTGCTGCCTGGATATCATACCAATATTGAAAGGCTGGCAACTCATAAACTTTACCTTTTTTTTCCAGAACACCGGCAAGTATATCGTACGCTGTTACCCAATCGGCATCAGTAATGTTTTTCTGCTTCTCAATCAACACGGCCAGTTGCTTGAAATCGGCTAACGAGAGCAACAGATCGCGCTTAATGTACAGCGCCGCACGCGATTGCTTTTCAGATTGATTTTGCTGCTGCAGGTCATCGCCTGGAAAAAGACCGTTCAGGTACAGAAAATCATCTTTGGTTACCCGTTTTTCCATAAACAAAGGCATCGCCCCGTTTTCATCACCTATAATCTGCCCTATCAGGGCAAACAAAGGCAATGTATCGCGGATAGCGAGGCGCTGCAAATGTATTTTATGCCGCTGGTAAGCCTGCCTGAGGTTTTGTATAACCTGGTAAAAACTTACCGTACCCGGTTTTGACAAAGCATAGTTTACAGCGTCTTCGAGTTCATTGGTTTTAAGCTGGTATTTTGCCGCGGTAGTGCTGAGCAATGTTTTGTTAATATCCTTACCGTCAAAAAATAAGAGCGGATCGAAGGTATCGTAATCTAACCCAATGCTGAACAGATCTTTAATCGTCTCTTTCGGATCGGCCTGGCCCCTGCTGACCGGTTTTATTTTTTCCGTATCGACAAACAGGGTTTTGATGCTGGCAACAGCCGCCCGTGTAATCAGGGTTTCTTTTTTTGTGCAGTACAATAAATCAAGGCCATTCTTGTCCTTCCCTGCATTTAATACCGTGCCTTTAGGTAATAATAACTGATTAACACCCGGCGATAGCTGCACAATAACATTGGCTACGTCTGGCACCGGTTTCCGTTTGCTAAGGCCCAGTAACTGGTGATAATAAAAATCGAGATGCTGCTTTGAAAATGTATTCAGCTGTTTCTGAACGTTTTCCAGCAGTTTTAAAAATGTTATAAAAAGCGCCAGTTGCGGCGATGAAAAAACCTGAGCTGCCGCCGGGTAATTTGCGCTGAATGTTTCTGTATTCTCTATAAAAGCGGCTAAGTCTTCAAACCATTCTTTTTCCCGGCCCCGGTATAAGGGGTGCGTTAAAAAACTTGTCCACGTGCCTGCCGGTTGATTTTGTTCGTTATAGAAGTTGAGGTGTTCGGCCAGTTTCTGCGCAAAATGCATAAAATCTTCCAGACGGCGTTCGTCAACCTTAATATTGCCCGGATTTAATTCAGGCGATATCCGGGCCGACTGGCTTAAGCCGTCGCGGAATTTAAGATGCTGGGGATTTAATTTGCTGATCATGTCCGGTTATTTTAATCAGCCTTAAATTTCAGGTTAAAACTCACTAACTGACCGGTTCCGCTATATTTCGGCACCGGATCGGGTTTGGGCGGCGGACTGCTTGGATCTTTAGCCGGGTTTTGAACTTCGAAAACAGCCGTAAATACCGAGCCTTTCAGCAATATGGCTTTACCCCCGTCTTTTGATTTTTTTGTAAGCTGATCTGCGCCTAATGCCGCAATTTTCAGGGTGCCCGTTCCCGGTATAATAAACTGAGGAGTAACATAAGCGCATCCGGGCACCTCAAGTTTTTTTTCATCTCCCTCAACACATATTTTTTTTCCACTTAAAGTACTCTTGCCCGATGCTGTAAGACGGCCAGGCCTGACCACTACAATGGCAGCCCCAAAAGCTGGTGTAAATACGGCTTGATCGCCATCGGTTATCACAATATCAGTCATGGGTTTAATTATGTATTAGCTTCATTTAAATAAAAGGGATAAATCATATTATACCTGTTATTAGTGGCGAGTATCGTGTAAACAATAGCAATATCCAGCCGCCCCTGCAAATCGCCCGCGGTAACCTGCACACTTTCAGTTATTATACGCGGCTCGTTTTTCAATATGGCGGTTGTAACACTGTCTTGCAATGAATTAATCAAGCTTTGGCTCATTTCTTCAAAAACATAGCCAGACATGTCTGAACCGTATTCCGGGAACATCACCCTTTCTTTGAGCGCGGTAGAAAAAAGTATAAAAAGGCTCTGGTTAATATCTTGCTCGGCTGATACCATGGCCACCTGGTTGCCGTTAGCAAAAAACTGCGGCGGAAAACTCCACCCTTTGCCCAGAAATGCTTCCTGATTCTCCATTGGTATCGGTTAGGTTAACTGTTGTAATTATGCTTTCTGCCCGTCTGGGGCTTCGTTATTGGCAAGCTGCGCCTGTGCCTGTGCCTGAATTTTCTCTACCAGCGCAAATACCGATACATAACTTTTAGCCCCCAGGGCTTCAAGCACGATATTTATTTCATCTAAGCTAAATGTTAAGGTGATTTCTTTCATTGTTCGTAGTTATCAGATTAAATCTATTTTTGATCCTTTTATATTGATATTCTTTCCCTCGATGCGCACATCGCCGTCTGCTTTAAGCACAATCCCTTTATTGCTTTTTAACAAAATTCCTTCATCGCTAAGGCTTATTTTGTTATCTTTTGTATCGCGTATTTCAATTAAATGATTTTTCTCATCAATCAATATACTGCGTTGATCTGAGGTGCTGATACTGACGGTTTTCTTTTCGTCGTTAAAAATCATTTTCAAACCCTCCCGGGTTACCACCCCTTTTTCCGGATTTTTTTCGGCAGGTACCAATGGGGGGTGTTTCTTTTTGCCAAATAACGAACCCAGAATGATGGGGAAACGCGGGTCTTCATTTAGAAAACCTAATACCACTTCATCGCCGGTTTCGGGCCAGAAAACCATCCCGTGTCGCTCGCCCCCATCCAAAGTGGCCATGCGTGCATGAACACTCTTGTCTTTACCATCTATGCCAGCAACAGTAACCCTTACCATAAAACCATATTTGGCATCCGTTTCCAGCGCCTCTACAATACCTGTTTGCAGGCCGCTTACACCCGGTAACAGTCCGGCTGCCTTTGCATCGGCTGTTTGCACGGCCGAAGAGAAATTTTCGGACGAAGTACCAAACTGAATGGTAGTGAACCATCCCGCGGTAGTTACCTGGTGCCGCATACCGCTCACCATGTTCTTTCCTGTAAATTTCTCGCCTGCCCCCTTCAGGCCGAACAGACTGCCCACACGTATATCCAACGTACCAGATATAGTGAAACTGCCCTTAAGCATTGCCATACCGCTTTTTATCGTTTGCGCATCCGCCCATGCGCTGGCCTCCGTCTCGGGCATTGGTACCGCCGAAAGAAGGGTGTTCTCTTTAAACCCTATAGCCGCGGCTGCAGCGCCGGGTTTTAACTTACCCTGCTCAATACTAAAATTGACGGAAGACGACGCGGTTGTCAGTTTCAGTTCTTCGGGGTTCCATGTGCTACTTTTAAAACCGGTGTACTGGCTGCCGGCATCAAGCTCTATTTCAAACTCAAACAGTTCATCCCTGCCTATTTCATATTCCCTAGCCGCAACTCCGGCTAAATCAGGTTTGGTTACAGATATAGCGCCATTATCGGTAATCACCAATAAGCCGTTAGCCTCGGCACGTGTAAGCATCATGTCCCAATTGGTGGCCTGGTACTGCACTATTTGTGTATGCCGGGTTTTTGTTGCATCAACCTGGGCCTTCAACCCATCCGACTCGATTAACTTCCTGATCAATTCGCCGTCGGTTAAATCCCTGAATACGTTACTGTTGCGCGTACTGGTCATCCTTATCGCTTTATCGCTCAATTCCACACTTAATACACTGCCTTCGGCAGTTTTCCTGAGCGCCTGTTTTATTACGACACCTTTAAACGCTGTTTTTTCTTTTCCACTACCGGCGCTATGCCCCAATGAAACCTCTACTTCTTTACCGGGGTTGAAAAAATCGCCGTCGCTTATTTTGAATTTTTGTTTGGCATAGTCTCCGTCAATCAGCAACAGTTCTGTATAAGGCACCCGGTTTACTTCACTGGCAATATCAACCGCCAGTAACTGGTAGTCGGCCGGCATAACTTTTCCGTTGCTTTTTATCGTGATGGTTGCTACACTCATTTTATTTCTCTATGGGTGGAAAAAACAATTCCTGACCAGGCTTCAAATCGCGAAAACTCAGCAGTTTATTAGCCCCGGCTACCTGGATGTAATAGCTTTCTGAACCATATATTTCTTTACAAAGCAAGGGCAGGGTATCATGCGCTTTCACAACGCGTTTGTGGGTTAGGTCGGGCGACGACTTGTGTTCCCTTCTTAGCCGTTCGCTATCTTTTATGTCGCTGAAAAAAGAGGCGTTCAGCTCTGCCCTGAGTGGTTTGCCCGATTTGTCGAACAAGGTATAATTGGCTGTTACAGACTGAAGCCTACAGTTAAAAACCAGGGTTCCCCACTCTACTTTTAAATATTTTGGCTCATGACTGTCGCCATCCATATAAAAGGTTTCCTTTAGAAAGCGACTAACCTCTTTAGCAACATCTACCTTTTTTGATAACCCGAAATCAGACGCCGCTGTGGCATCGAATATTAGTTTAAAACTCATAGTTTCGGGATGGGTTAGCTCATACTTGCGGCTTGTCCCGCTGGTATTAACACCCTGCTGCCCCCCATATTTGTTGTTGTAGGTAATAGAATATGTTTCCGGGTTAAACATTACCTCAAATACAACAGCTGCGGGGCCGCTCCTTTCAATGGCTTTATATACTTTTATTTTTAACTTTTCGAGTTTCTGAAAGCTGAACATAATTATCGCCGGTTATTTTTCTTGATGATGCGTAATACCTCTTTTACACACTCTTTGATAATCTCATTTTGATCTACAGCGAGAGGCGCAGAGGGTTGGCCACCCTCTCCCTGCTTATCGGCAACAATAGTTGCCCTGATCACCATCTCTTTAATTTCAACTGCCATTTTTATATGTATTGCTGCGCGCCCGGTATATCAAGTGTCCTGAACCATGAATAAGACAGCTCCATGCTTTCAATCATCATTTCACTGGTTTCGGCATTAAGCGCGCCAACCGACCATTTTGCCGGGATTACTTTGTGAAACTCCCAACCCGCAACCGGCACGCCTACGTCGTTAAATACCATTATCAGCGCAGTTAGCGGTGCAAACTTAAACTCGTAGAAAGCCTCGTTAAACGATTTCTTCAATGTAGATTTGGTAATAATACCGCGTTCCAGCACCAGGTTGCCGTGTGTTGTTCTGCTGGGTGTACGGTGTACATACTGGTTTTGGCCGCCTTCGGTAAATTTGTACAGTTCAAGTTCCAGGCCAATGCCCGATACTTTCTGAAAACGGATATCCAGCATATTAGGCACGCGATTTTGCGTATAGAAAAAAACGCCGAAACGGTGTTTTAATACGGGTTCTAAAAGCGTGGTCAGTAGTGTCATTGCAGATATTTTATTTTCAGGTCGGTAACTATAAGCTCAAGGCTTTCTATAACCACTTCGGTGCCCCTGGCGCTGAGCTGCGGAGCATCGAGCTTTAACGGCAATGCGCGCATCAGTTCCCAGCGCACAACAGCGTTGCCGGTTTCGTCGCACAGATCTATATAAATATCTTTGAACGACTTATCTTCCAGCCAGGCATACAACTCGTTGCGATTGGCCGCCAGCCCGCGCCTAAGGCTTACAGTACCCTGATGCTTTTGCCCGCGGGCAATTACCGGTCCGGTAAGGAAACTCAGGCCATGTTTATAAACAATTTTGTCATAACTGATACTCAGCCCCGATACCTCTGAAAAAGACATCGTGTCTTTCCCGATAGATACTTTGTAGTTATAGGTAAGTAAAGGATAATTAGTTTTCACAAATATTGATTAAAGCGCCGCAGGGCAATTCTCAGAATCATTTCTCACTCATTTCCAGTCGGCTGGCCATCAGCTCCATCGATTCAATTGCAACTTCATTAGAGCTTGCGTTGAAAGACGGTGCCGAAAGCTTAACCGGAAACGCGTCGATTACTTTCCAGCGCACTACCGATTCGCCTTTCTCGTCGCACAGGTGCACGGTTAAGTCGCGTTTCTCGGTACGGTTAAGCTGGGTGGCGTTAATCCAGTTATAAAATACTGCCATACTTTTGCCCTTTACATAACCTTTTTTAAGCGTGATATTAAGCGGTTTTGGGGCGCCTGGCATCAGCATAACATTTGGGCCTACGGTGCCCGAGCCAACCGGGCTTTCTTTATACGTAATGGTTTCGAACGAGCGCTCCAAACCCGAAATTTCTGAAAATGCAATGGTTTCGGTACCGATATCAACTTTGTAATTATATACCGGTAAAGGGTATTCCCTTTTTATTTGGTCTTGAGATACTGCCATGGTTATTTTGTTTTAAATTGAGATGGTTGATTGGTAAATATTTATGCTTCCTGCAGTTTATGCGAGAAACGCAGAATAATAAACTCGGCCGGCCGGCTTGCTGCCACACCTATTTCTACAATCATGCGGCCTTCCAGAATGTCCTGGCTAGTCATGGTAGAACCCAGGCCCACTTTTACAAAATAGGCTGCCTGTTGGGTTGGACCGGCCAGCGCGCCCTGCTGCCATAAGCTATAAAGGAAGCTTTCAATCATGCTTTTTACTTTAAGCCAGGTAGTGGCATCGTTGGGCTCAAAAACGGCAAAGAAAGTGGCTTTCATAGCAGAGTCTTCGATCATTGAAAACAGCCTGCGTACCGAAATATAACGCCATTCATTATCATTACCGGCCAGGGTGCGTGCTCCCCACACCACAATACCCTTACCACTAAAGGCTCGTATCGCATTGATAGATTTGCCACTTGTTGCGTCGATGTTCATCTTGCCCTGCGCTTCGGTCGTAATCTTAACCGTTGGGGCTATAACCCCATTCAACGCCACGTTTGCGGGCGCTTTCCAAACACCCCTTTCCGCGTCAACAGCGGCATATACGCCTGCAATTGCAGGCGAAGGGGGCAGCACTACACTGTACTGCGGCGATGCAAGCTCGAGTTTAATGGCATTGTAAAGCCCGGTATCCGCGGTACCCTCAGCTAAAAGTATAGAAAGGTTTTTTCCATTCAGATCGTTACCATTCTTGTTTTTACGGGTATCCTTAAACGTTACATTTTTATCAGTAAATTCATAGGATAAAGAGGTGAGCAGATGTGGGAAATAAGCGGCGCCGTATTTAAGAGCTTTAACTACTTTCCCCCTAAATGTGGTAAATTCAGCCTCCGGGGTAACGCCTGCTGCCGGTTGCGGCACATCCAGTATGCAGAATCTGTTTTTAAAACCGCTGCAATGATCTAAAGCTTCCTGGCATAGGCCGTAATATTCGTCGGCAGTGCCCAGGTCGGCAGCTTCAGACATGACCAGCAATGTGGGTTCTTCTTCGGCAGCCAGTGCAAGCAACCCCTTTGAAAAATTACTCTTTGCTTTTGCGGTACCTGGGTCACCAATGTCACCTACCGAGACGATATAGCAACTGCCGCCGCCATTTCTAAAATAAAGGTCGAGCGCGTAATACAACTTGTGCACCGGTGTGGTTGCGGTTATGGTGCGCAGCGCGTTGTCGGCCAAAGTAATTTCAAATTTTGCCTGCTGCGGCCCGCCAAAGTACTGCTTAAATTCCAGCATGTTGCTGATACGGGTGGGCACTAAGGTAAGGCTATTGGCGACACCATTGTTTGAAGCCTTTTCGGTATAACCTAAAAAAGCCGGGACTGCTGTTGAAGCCTGTACAATTGACGGCGGGAGCGTTGAAATCTCATCAACGTAAACACCTGGAGTTGAGTATACCATATTGTTGTTTTTAGAGGGATTACAAGGTATGATTAAAGGTTAATAATGGTTATGCCGCCATTTCCGGGGCGGGGGTTTGGTAAATGGCTGATCATGGTTGTGTTATTTTCAGGATTTTTTAGCTTGATGTTTCTCAATCCGCGGCTGCTTAGCGGAATTTCTTTTTCCGATTCAAAAACAGCAACCGCGGCATTCGGGAAACGCGTGGTCAGGGATGTATAAACCGGATCTGATTGGGGCTTATCATTTTGTTCAAAGGCAATGGACTGAAAACTGCCGTCGACAACGGCCTGCATATCCGGCTGTGCTGAGACGATATAATACTTCCATTTTAATTTTACAGGATGAAAATTAATAGTAAACACAGCAGAGGCCGTAACATTGGCGTTTATACTAATGGCGCCAAACACACTGGCATCGCCGGGCAAATCAAAATCCTTTCTTGCTGCAATTGAAAGCTGCAGTTCGGGCACTTTTTTGCTGGTGAACAGGTAAAGCTGGTTTTGCGTTATCGGCGGGAAATCGGTATAGGTTAAAAAATACGGGTCTTTACATTGAAGCAGAAAATCAAAAGATATTTTTTTGGGCAAAGTTCCGTTTATGGATGCGTTTGAGTAAATCACTAGCGGAAATCCTTTATCCTGGCGCAATCCGTATAGTTTCATCAGGGCCTTACATGTTTCTGTCGGAAAAATTTCAAATAGTTCGGGGGTAACAAGATCGAAATAATCATGCCTGAAATCAATGCTGATTACTTTGCGAAGAATCATTGGATGCTTTGTAAAGTGTTTTTAAGGTCAGAAACACCGCTGGTTAACGTTATTGACACCTCGTCTTCAAAAGCAAGTGTGCTTACTTTATATAGTACAGAGGGTTGATAAGGCGCTTTGAGGGAGTTCCATAATTCGCTCCGCTCGCCGAACGACATGGTTTGCAGTTCTAATCTTATCTTATCAATATTGGGTGGCAGATCCGGGGCAGAGTACTGATCGAATAAATTATTGGTTTGAAAAAAACTAATGATCAGCGACAGGAATTTCATGGTTTGCTCGTAATTGGAGAAACGAATAACAAAAAGCACCATTAAATTCAAATAGATTGTCGGGCTGCCTCCTGTTTTGACATTATCCCTGATTACGCCTTCAAACCTGTTTGCATTCCTTATCTGCTTTTCTTCTTCGTAATTAACTAAAATCGGGACAACAGAATTAACAGGGAATTGCGCCGGATCAAGATTTGCGCCGTCTGGAAAAAAAACTTTGTCTTCGAGGCTACCGGTTTTTAGGCGGCAATAGTCGTTAAGCTTATCTCTAAGCAAAACTAATATATCGTTAATCATTGATGAAGGCGTGTAGGTTTACCATTAGTTAATAACGCAGAAGGTTGAAATAACTTTCTATAAACCTATAGATTGAAATCTTAATTTCCAAGCAATAAGAGAAATAAATTAAGATTTAACAGAGCAGCGGATATTCCGACAGATTTGACCATAGTACGCTGTGAAATATAAATCACCGATTCTCTTCCGCGAAATTAATCCCCATTACAAGATGAAAAATCACAGGTTTTATTTTAATAAAATGTAAGTAAATTCCATTTCTTGGTGCCTTATAGCAGCTGGCGCCGCATACGAAGTCGATTTCGGAGTTATTGATAGCGTAAAGGCCGTTTTTGGGGCAAAAAAGAAGGGCAAATCAACTAAAAAAATTGATTTGCCCAGTGTGGTAGAAAGGGACACGCAAAGGGTCTAACTTTGATACTGATATACAGACTGTTGTAGATGCACATACATTAGATGATGATGATGTATAAATACATGGAGACATCGTTGATTCTCGCTATAACTATCGCTTAAATAGATGCATGGCACATGCCCCGACTGTTAATCAAAGGGTCGCTGGTTCGAGCCTAACACCGGATAAAAATTTAACATATTAAAGGGGGGTATCAGGACTTTAAGGCTTTCTTAGTTAAGGTGGAACATAGTTTTAATCTCATTATTAAATAATAAAGACCGGACAATCTCATTTGCAACTTCATGTTTTTCATAATTTTGTGCTTTAAAAAAGCCTATATAGTTATCCTCCATCAGTTGGTCAAGTTCATCATTTATTTGAGGTGAGACCGACCGGATTGTTTCTAAAGCTTCAGGCATAAATTTTCTTTGAGTCGGTTCTACTTTACCTTCTTTAATAAACCCCATTGTTTTTTTATGACAACGGCAAGGATTGGTGGGATTGACTAATCCACACTTATTTTCCATGAATTGAAAAAGGTCAGCCCGGGCCCTCGACAATTGTTTCCGGAAATTTTCCGGAGAAATTTCCAACAGTGGCGCGGCTACAGTAGATTTCATGTTAAAGATAGCTCCCAGTATAAAAATAATTCTTTGCTGTTTGTCCATACAAAGCAACATGCCACTCATGCATTTATTCCTGGTATCATCGATCAAATCGCTATAAATAACCTGCTCTTCAACACTCATTTCTTCAGATGCATGCGCATTTTCGAGAAAATCACCAAGCTCTTCAAAGGAGGCCGTTTCCAGCCTCCTCTTATTGCCTTGGCTTTGGATGAAATGGTTGAAAACAATACGGTACAACCATGTTCTGAAACTGCTTTTGCCCTGGAACTGGCTCAATCTGGTCACCATTTTTATCAAACCTTCCTGGGTTAAATCGGCCGCGTCTTCAGCATTTCGTGCTAATCGCAGTGCGACATTATAAACAAATCGCTGATGCAGCTTAATCAACCTTTCCAAAGCGGATTTTGATCCTTCCTGCGCCTCTTTTATAAAACGAATCTCCTCATCGGTATCATAAGCTACTAAAAATGGATTCATCATATTTCTATTGGCAGAAGACATGTTCAGAACATCTAAATTTAAAAATTAATTTCGTCCTGCCATAACGCCCCCGTCAACATCCCAAATGGCACCGGTCACCCATGATGCTTTTTCCGAAAGCAGGTATACAATTGTATTGGCTACATCTTCTGGTTTTCCATTCCGGCCGATCGGCTGAAATCCATTAAAACCTTTTAATGCTTCAACAGCAGCTTCCTGCCCTCCAAAAACCTTATCATATACCGGTGTTTCAACGACTGCCGGAGACACTGCGTTAACCCTGATATGATATTGTGCAAGTTCCATTGCCAAATGCTGGGTTAAAGAGTGCAACCCCGCTTTCTGCA
The DNA here is from genome assembly GCA_040389105.1 of Bacteroidota bacterium. GTDB lineage: Bacteria > Bacteroidota > Bacteroidia > Sphingobacteriales > Sphingobacteriaceae > Mucilaginibacter. The sequence continues at coordinate 34,103 of JAZKAO010000017.1, read as the reverse complement.
TTGAATAAGCAGATGAAGGTGTGGCTCTGACAGATTGCTTTGCCCACATTGAACCGATATTAACTATGGAGCCGTTTTTATTATTAGCCATTAGTTTGGCTACGGCCTGTGTTATAAAAAACAGCCCCCTATTTAAATCAAGATAGGAATCATAGTCAGTAGAAGTATGATCCAAGAACGGCTTTGGGCTAAAAATACCGGAAGCATTAACCAGATAAGCAAGCCGGCTTATATCATTGCCGAGCTGATTTATAAAATCAGCAGTTTGCAGACGATCTGTCAAGTCAACTTTGTAACCTTTAACATTTCCGTATACAGACAATTCGTTAATGGTTTGATCTATATTAACCTGATTCTTACCAACAATAACTACTGCAGCTCCATTTTGTAGTAACAATGCCGTTGTAGCTTTACCAATTCCGCTTGATCCTCCAAGTACCAAGGCGGTTTTACCTTTAAATTCGTTTTCCATGTTTTCGTTTTATGGTTAGACACCTTTATTAAAAAGTGTGACAACCACAGCCTTTCTTAGTGTTAATAGCCAAGAAGTTTTTCAGTAATTTTAAACCTGTACAGTAGGTCGAACTTCTCGAATAAATTTTGTATTTTTGTATATTGCTTATTTACAGCAGATTATAGGCAATAAAAAAAGCGGCATACCAGAATTAAATCTGGATTTTGCCGCTTTCGCCTGTTTGGTAGCGGGGAGCAGGATCGAACTGCCGACCTTAGGGTTATGAATCCTACGCTCTAACCATCTGAGCTACCCCGCCGGGTATATGTTAAGAATAAGCCCGTTATTGCAGTATGGTCTCTGCCGGTTTTTTTTATTCTTATTTCGTTTACCGGATGTATCTGTATATTGCACATCGCCGTAAATCATCCTTTTTTCAAAAGGTTTGCAAATATAGGATAAATTAGTTTTCTTTAGAAAAAATGTTAACATTTATAGCCATCAATGGCTAACCAATTGATTTGAACCGATATGTCTGACAAGAAAAAATTTAATATTGAGTATGAAATAAAATCATCTCCCCGCATCCTGTACTCGTTTTTAAGCGAACCGAACGGCCTGACACAGTGGTTTGCAGACGATGTAGCTGTTAGAGATCAGATATATACTTTTACATGGGACGGCGAACAGCAGAAAGCCAAACTGCTGCTGATGAAGGAAAATAAGGTAGTGCGCTTTAAGTGGATGGACGATGAGCCTAACTGTTATTTTGAAATGGAAATAATGCAGGACGAGCTAACCAACGATGTGGCCCTGGGCGTTACCGACTTTGCCACCGAAGATACCATTGCCGAGCGCAAACTAATATGGGATAATCAGGTTGATTACCTGATCAGCGTGCTGGGTGCATAAAACCATCATTCTCTTTTACTGATATCAGGCCTCGTTACGGGGCCTTTTTTATTTAACCAAATCTTTAACCTCATCACAATTGGGTGCTGGGTGGTTATTGTCCCCGATAATATATTAGTTAAATAACTACATAATTCTGTTATAGTAAGCAAAAAGTCGGTTTGGATATCAATCGCCTTTCATTGTATTATCCATTAATATATAAAAGTGCTTTTTAGGATAAAGAGGCCGAATAAATCCAGAATGTCTACAGCTTTATTGCCTTAAAGGCATTTAAGTATCGCGCAACCGCTTATATTCCATTTTATGGAGAAGATTACCAACAGAAATAAGATTTTGCCCTGCATTTTGTCCGTTTAGCATTCCTTATCATTTTAAATCTCCAAATCACTTAAAAACAAAGCTTAGCATAGCTACAGGCTCTATTACCTATATAAAAGCAACTAAATTTTATCGGGTACAATACCTCAGCAAATCGTCGACCATTATATACGGGGCATTGCTTTTGTATGGCTATTAACAATGGTATTATTTATAAAAAACATGGTTTGCCTGCGCTGCCGCATAGTTGTACAATCTGAACTGGAAAAGCTTGGCTTATATTGCCTGGCTGTAGAGGCCGGTCGCGTTGAAACTTTGGGGCCAATCTCAGCCGAACAAATGAAGCTTTTTAAAGCAGCCTTATATAAGGCCGGATTAGAGGTTACAGATAATAAAAAGAACATCCTGGTAGAAAAGATCAAAGCCATTATACTGGATATGGTCAACTTTTCCGATCATCCTTTAAAAACCAACTTCTCGGTTTACTTAAGTACCAAATTAAAGCTTGACTATACTTACCTGGCTAATATTTTTTCGGATATACAAGGCATTACCATCGAGCATTTTATCATTATGAATAAAATACGCCGGGTAAAGGAATTGATCTGTTATAACGACCTTAACCTGACCGAAATCTCCTGGAAACTGCATTACAGTAGCGTAGCCCATTTATCAACCCAGTTTAAAAAGATAACCGGGGTAACCCCATCCTACTATAAGCACATTAGCTGCCATACCGCATCGCCTGCCGAAATGTGTGAATTATAGAACTTATTTAAATAATAGTGTAACGCCGGCCCCTATATCATCGGGTAGGTTTGTATCATCCGGAGTTCCGACCCTTTAGGAGTGATGGAAATGAATTTCACTAATATTTAAATATCTACTTATGTTAAAAAAATCTACCCCGACATTGAATACTACCCGGGTGCGTAAAAGCAGGGGCTATTCTAAAATATTCAATACCACATGGTCAATGGTATTAGTGCTTATGGCATTAGCTATAGGATGTAAAAAAGATACATTCGTAGCCACTCCGGGCGTTTGCCCTTTAGTACTTACCGACCCAATGGATAAAGCGGTTGATGTGATACTCCCTAAAGTTATTACAGCCACTTTTAATACCCCAATGGATGCTGCAACCATAACCAAAACAACATTTACAATTAGCCAGGGCGCTACGGCTATTTCGGGCACTGTTGCCCCTACTGCCAACGCGGCTGTTTATACCTTTACGCCCGATGTCCCTCTTTCGCCTTTTATACTTTATACGGGTACCATTACAACCGGCGCGGCCGATAAATTCCATACGGCCTTAGTTAGTAATTACAGCTGGACATTTACATCTATCCCACAGGTAACACTTACATCAGGCCCGGCAACCGGCGGTAACACCACAGGCGCCGGCACATTTGCACAAGGTTCGGTAACGGCGGTAACGGCAACGCCTAATGCAGGCTTTGTGTTTACCAACTGGACCGAAAACACTACTGTAGTATCTACCAGTTCAAGCTATCAATTCACCATTGCGGGTAACCGTACGCTTGTAGCCAACTTTACCGCTGTAGTAGCCGGCAACTTCGCGGTTGTATTATCGGCTGCACCGGCTGCGGGCGGTACAACAGGCGGGGCCGGATCATTCAGTTCAGGATCAACCGTAACCACAACGGCTACCCCAGCCGCAGGGTATACCTTTGTTAACTGGACCGAAAACGGCACGGCTGTTTCCACCAGCTCCAGTTACCAGTTCACCTTAACCGGCAACCGTACATTGGTAGCTAACTTTAAGGTGATACCGGCATCGCAATTGGCTTTGGTATTATCATCAAACCCGGCAGCGGGCGGCTCAACAAGCGGGGCAGGCTCATACGCGGCAGGCACATCGGTAACGGCAACGGCTATACCAAATGCCGGCTATAACTTTACCAGCTGGACCGAAAATGGCAATGTTGTATCTAACAGTGCGGCTTATACCTTCGCGTTAGGTGCCAACCGCACCTTAGTTGCCAACTTTACAGCCATAACATTCACACTAACCGTAACCGCGGTAAATGGTACCGTAATTAAAAATCCTAACCAGGCTACTTATAATAGCGGCAGCACAGTGCAGCTTACCGCTACACCCAATTTAGGATACACCTTCTCATCATGGAGTGTTGATGCCAGTGGCTCCACAAACCCACTAACGGTTACCATGAATGCCAATAAAAACATTACGGCAAACTTTACGCTTAACCCGGCTATTGGCCCAGGACAGGTAAACCTTGGGTTGGCAGGTAACTACAATATGTTAACCAAATCGGGCATATCAACTACGGGTGTAACATCCATACAGGGCGATTTAGGTGTTAGCCCGGCTGCTGCTACCGCCATTACCGGCTTTGGTTTAATTATGGATGCATCGGGCCAGTTCTCGCGCACACCAATTGTAACCGGGAAAGTTTACGCGTCTGATTATGCGGCACCAACGCCAAACAACCTGACCATTGCTGTTAATAATATGCAAGATGCCTATACCACAGCAAACGGACTGATAACGCCAGCGCCAATTGTTGATCTGTTTGCCGGCAACATTAGCGGCAGGATATTAGCACCGGGCCTTTATAAATGGAGTACGGGTGTATTAATATCTAATGCAGGCGTTACTCTTGCCGGCGGGCCAAATGATACCTGGGTATTCCAGATATCGCAGGACCTGACGGTTAATAACGCGGCCATCATTACCCTAACAGGTGGCGCGCAAGCCAAAAACATTGTTTGGGTTGTAGCCGGGCAGGCAACGCTTGGTTCAAATGTTGATTTCAGCGGTATTATCCTGAGTAAAACATTGATTTCGGTAAATACCAACAGCAAGGTTACCGGCAGGTTACTGGCGCAAACAGCAGTTACGCTAAACGCCGATACCATTGTTTTGCCATAACCGATAACCATAACCCCATTATTGAATTTGATCCCCTTCGGGGGTTCAAATCAACCAAACAACAGTTTTTAATTTATAAAAATAGAGATCAACATGTTACACAACCATAAAACAATACAAAAGCTTATCATCTGTTCGGTGATATTGGTTTTGATAAATACAACCCTTAAAGCGCAAAACACGCCGCCCACCTGGTGGTTTGGTGTATCGGGCGCTGCCAACGTTAACTTTTACGATGGTACCACTCAGCGTTTAAATAATTCACTGATCGTACCTACAGCCTTTCATAAGGGGCGCGGTGTGCGCCCTTACGGGTCGATACTGGTGGAGTACCGCCCTGCGGGTATTTTAGGTGGCATGTTAAATATAGGCTACAGTGGTAGCGGCGCTAAATTTAACGATGAGGTTGCACCCTGCAACTGCCCCGCAATGCTCAGCACCAACACCAGTTACATTTCGGTTGAACCCGCGTTGCGCTTAGGTGTGCCTAAATCGGGCTTGTTCTTTTTTGCCGGGCCAGGTATTGATTTTAACCTGACCAAAGATTTTAAATATCAGCAACTAAAACAACCTGATACCCAATCGCAATTAAGCGATATGCGCAGCGTACTGGTTTCGGGCCAGGTTGGTGCCGGTTATGATATCAATATCTCATCGCCAAAAAGCACAACCCAGGTTAACCTGTCGCCATTTGTTTCTTTTCATCCATACTTTGGCCGTTCGCCACGCACAATCGAAAGCTGGTCTATCACCACCGTAAGGGCTGGCATAGCGCTTAAATTTGGCAAAGCGCATAAGGCAGCCGCAGCCCAGGTTGCTGCTGCGCCGGTAGTAGTAATGGCCGATAGGGAAGTAATGTTCTCGGTACGCGAACCTAAAACAGTGCCGTTAAGCCGCCAGGTAAGCGAAACTTTACCATTGCTTAATTCGGTGTTTTTTGATGAAGGATCGGTAAGTATCCCTAACCGCTATGTATTATTAAATAGTGGGCAAGCAGCCGGTTTCACCGAAACCGAATTACAAAAAGAATCGAACAAAAATATGCCCGGCCGGTCGGCACGGCAGTTAAATGTATATCATAACATCCTGAATATTTTAGGCGATCGTTTGCGGGCCAATCCCGCGGCAAGCATCACCTTAACCGGTTCTTCTACTGCCGGCAATGCAGAGGGTAAAGCCTATGCCGAATCGGTAAAGCAATACCTGGTTACTGTATTTGGTATTAATGCATCGCGTATAAGCACCGTTAGCCGCAACAAACCTTTACACCCATCAGAACAACCCGGCGGAACCAAGGAGCTTGTTTTACTGCGTACCGAAGACTCACGTGTTGATATTGGCAGTACATCGCCGGCCTTATTGGTTGAAGTTGGTGGCGGTATGATGAAGCCGGTACAAATTATGGCTACACAAAACGACCCATTGGATAGCCATGTAATATTTACGGTAGATGGCGCTAAAGAAATGCTGCAAAGCTGGTCTATTAACGTTACCGATAGCCAGGGTATAGTACAGCATTACGGCCCTTATACCAGCGATATGGAAAGTGTACCCGGCGCGGCTATTTTAGGCAACAGCCCAACCGGCAATTATAAAGTCACGTTGCTGGAAACCACCAAAAAAGGCGCTTCAATACAAAAGGAAAGCACCATACATTTGGTTAAACAGGATAACAACATTACGCCGGGCCTGCGTTACAGCATTGTATTTGATTTTGATAAGGCGCAAACTATCGAATCGTACAATAAATTCCTGACAAATATGGTAGCGCCCTTAATTACCGATGGTTCAACAGTGATCATCCACGGCCATACAGATATTATTGGCACCGATGAGTATAACCAAAAACTATCCGACAGCAGGGCGAAACAAACCCAGGCTGTTATTGAACAGGCCTTAAAGGCTTCGGGCAAAAACAATGTTAAATTTGAAACATTGGGCTTTGGCGAAGACGATAGCCACTCCCCTTTTGAAAACGGGCTTCCCGAAGAACGTTTTTATAACCGGACAGTTATTATTGATATGATACCGGTGGGGAAATAACCGGGTAATGTTTATCAACCAAAAAGAGGAGGGCGCAATGCCCTCCTCTTTTTGGTTATGCCCGTCCCTATATAAATCAATATGTATCATTCAATCACTATCCAAATGAAACTTATTGAACATTACAGCGTTTAATGTGTACTATTGCAACACTTCCGGTTTTTTTAAGCTTAGCAACTCAAAATCATCCTCTTCTAATTGGGCATATCTACCGTTCGGACGGCGATGATAACTCATTTTAAAATGATATTGTTAAGCCATAATGGATATAAGAAATCTATCGGAGCAATTATTGATTGCTAATCAGGAACTGGTTATCCAAAACCGGGAAAAAGAAAAATTGGCTGCCGAATTAAGCAGCGCCAATATTCAGCTACTTTTCCAAAATGCCGAAAAGATAAAGCGTGCAGCCGAATTAGACCTGGCTAATATCGAACTCGATTTCCAGAATAAGGAGAAGGGCAAACGTGCAGCCGAACTGATTATTGCCAACATCGAACTTGATTTCCAAAACGAAGAAAAGCTAAAGCGCGCCCGCGAGTTAATTGTGGCCAATAAAGAACTCGATTTCCAAAACGAGGAAAAGGCTAAACGGGCAGCTGAATTAATTACAGCTAATATAGAACTGATTTTCCAAAACCAGGAAAAGGAAAAGCGGGCGGCCGAATTGCTATTAGCCAATACCGAACTGATATTCCAAAACCAGGAGAAAGAAAAACGGGCGGCCGAACTGATTGTTGCCAATACCGAACTGATATTTCAAAACCAGGAGAAAGAGAAGCGGGCCGAGGAATTGATTATTGCCAATAAGGAACTTATTTTTCAAAACAAAGAAAAGGGAAAGCGCGCCGCCGAATTAATTATTGCCAATATCGAACTCAATTTTCAGGATGGGGAGAAAGAAAAACGCGCAGCTGAATTGCTCGCGGCACTTCAGGAGCTCGATTTTCAGGACGAGGAGCGCGGGAAGCGTGCCGCCGAATTAATTATTGCCAACCGCGAAGTACTGATACAACAGCAGGAAAAAGAGCGCAGGGCCGCGGCCGAGGCTAAAAAGGATGAGTTTTTTAATATGGTAAGCCACGAATTTAAAACACCATTAACCAATATTAAAGCCATTAACCAACTGCTGGAACGCACAGCCAGCAAAACCGATAAAACCTACGCCTTTATTTTAAACGCTAACCATAGCATTAAACGCCTGGAAAGGTTAATTGAGGATTTGTTAGATGTTACCAAAATCAATTCGGGGCAGATAGACTTGAATACGACCGAATTTGATTTTTCGGGCGCGCTGATCAATAGTATATTTAATGTACAGCAAATATCTGTCAACCACCACATTATACTGGAAAGCACGGTTGACATACCTTATAACGGCGACCAGTTTAGGATAGAACAGGTAATGATTAACCTGCTTAATAATGCCATCAAGTATTCGCCTAATGCCAACAGGGTATTGGTAAACGCTAAACTGGCAGCAGGCCATATTGTGGTAACCGTACAGGATTTTGGTATAGGCATTGCCAAGGAGGATAGCGACCAGTTATTCCAGCGTTTCTATCGTGTAAGCAAAACCGCTATGCACTACCAGGGCGTAGGGCTGGGGCTTTATATCGCATCCGAAATTATCAAGAAGCACAACGGCACATTCACTATTGAAAGCGAACCCGGTACGGGTAGTACATTTTGTTTTAGCTTACCCTTGGATAGCGCCGCTTAAATTATCTGTACTTTGTGCAAAATTAAGTATAATTATTAATTTTTGCGCCCCAAAGGTATAGCGGTTTAGATAATAATCCTTAATATTATCAACCAATATAAACCTGATGAAAACTCCTTATTTATGGATATTGCTGATCCTGTTCGCCGGCACCGGCCTGGCCCAGGAAAAAGTATCATCCAAAACGTTTGAACCCATCACCCTGCAAAATAAAATAACTTTTACCGATGCCGCTTTTAATCAGCCTAAGTTTTGTTGCGCGTTTTTGTTAAATTATCATAACGCCACCTACGCCGTAACGGCTAAGCACCTGTTAAAGATCATTAAAACTAAAACCATGACCAGCGTTTACCTGCAAAACGAGGTTAAAAGCTGGCAAATGTTCTCCTTAGATAAGCCAACCGAAATACTCGCTACCGATAAACTATTAAATGAAGCCCCTGCCGAATTATTAGCCGATAAAGCTCCATTTGAAAACGATTGGCTGGTATTTTCGATTAAGAACAATGGGGCCAAAGTAAAACCATTGCAGGTAAGGGCAACCCCGCTTACACCCGGCGAAAAACTGTATGTAATTGGCTGGACCCGCAAAATGGAAACCGGACCGCAACGGGTTTACGAGTTTGAATACTACAAAACCATAGGCAACCGCCTGTTATTAAAGGATGTTGTTGTACCCGAATTGCTGGGCGGCTTAAGCGGCGCGCCCGTGGTTGATGAACAAGGCTTGGTAGTTGGCCTGGTATCAAACAGTACAGTAGACCCGGATACGCAAAAAAAATATTTCTCGCCTTGTAGCATCGCTACTTTAACTGGTTTTTTAAATCGCTATCAAAAGTAACATACCCCCTCATTGTAACAATCTTATCTCACCCGCACACTACAGGATGCCGATTTAAAACCGGCTGTTTACATTTATTTCTGTAAACCAATAATACCCCGCTACACCCGGGCCTAAATAAAACCTGTTATGCAACACCAATACAAATTACTGTTAGCGGTGGCGTTTGTCGCCTTGTCTTCATTCATCATTTTAAAGCCCGTGCCGCGGTCGGCAGCGCCTGTGGGGCCACCGGTTACCGTAACCGACGACGGGCCTACCTACACCCTATCTAACGGCTACCTTACCGTTAAGGTAAACAAGCGCACCGGCGATCTGACATCCATAAAAACACCCAAAACGGTTACGCCGGATGTTGAACTGATGGGCTACCTGTCCGGGCACCATGCAGGCTATTGGGAACAAAGCCCGGCATTGGCCGCCCGCGAGGAAACCAGGATCACTATCGACCCGAAAACTGTAAATGGCGACCGTGGCGAGGTATCGGTTAAAGGTTATTCGGATGGGAAAACCATTTTGGGGGCAAACCCTACCGCGGCCGGGCAAGGCGGCGGCCTGATTGCCGACCTGGAGATCCGTTACACGCTGGAACGCGGGGCGCATGGCCTTTATACTTATGCTATTTTCACGCACCAGGATACTTACCCTGCCGGTTCGGTTGGCGAATCGCGCTTTGGCTTTAAACTGGCCGGTAATGTGTTCGATTGGCTTTCTATCGACGAGCAGCGCAACGCTATTATGCCCACCGGTAAGGATTGGGACGAGGGTACAGACCTGAACATGAAAGAATCGCGCAGGTTAACCACAGGCCCTTATAAAGGCCGTGCCGAGCATAAGTACGATTACTCGGCCGATCAATCTAAAATTCCGGCCTTCGGTTGGTCGTCTACCAAGGAAAAAGTGGGTTTATATCTGATCAACCCATCATTCGAATACTTATCGAGCGGACCACTGCACTTTGAACTAACCGGCCATATTGACGACGGCGATGGCGGCGACCCAACCCTGCTGGATTACTGGCGCGGTACCCACTACGGCGGCAGCGAATTGAATTTTGCCGATAAGGAAGCCTGGACCAAGGTAGTTGGCCCCATATTTATTTACGTACCCACCGGTAACGACCCTAAAGCACTGTTTACCGATGCCAAAAAACAAGCCAAAGCCGAACAGGCCCGCTGGCCATATAATTGGGTTAAAGGGGTGGATTATCCAATGGCTGCCGAACGCGCAACCGTTGAAGGCAAACTAAAGCTGGTTGACCCGCAATTGCAGATGAACAAATTCCAGAACCTGCTGGTAGGCCTCTCTTTCCCAGATCAGGCGCCTGTACCCCGTGTACCCCGCCCGGTACGTGCCGAAGCAGTTGCCCCGATAACTCCACCGACACCGCCACCCGCGCCACCAACCGATACGCCTAAACTATTGCCCAACGGCAAGCGTGCCAACCGCGGTACTTATGTAGCGCCCCGCCCGCAGGGTGGTGCTCGCCCCGGTGGTTTTGTGTTTCAACCGCAGGCTGTTACCTGGCAAAACGATGCCAAGCATTACGAGTTTTGGACCGAAGGCGCTGCCGATGGCACCTTCACTATCCCTAACGTGCGCCCCGGCACTTACCAGTTACACGCCGTTGCCGATGGTGTGCTGGGTGCGTATGATGCTACCGCCATGGTTACCATTACCCCCGGCCAAAAACTGGATTTGGGTTCCATTGAATGGAAACCGGTACATTATGGCCAGCAGATTTTCCAGGTGGGTACGCCCAACCGGTCGGCTAAGGAGTTTTACAAGGGCGATGATCACTGGCATTGGGGCATGTATATTGAATATGCTAAGTATTTCCCTAACGATGTGAATTTTACGGTAGGCAAATCCGACCCGGCTAAGGACTGGTATATTTACCACGTTCCGCACGATACCGATTTTAAACCCGATGGCCGCGACCAGGGCCGCGCCACCCCGTGGACTATCAACTTCACCGTACCAGCCAATGGGCCAACTACGGGTAAGGCTACGCTGCGCTTTGGTATTTCCGGCTCGGGCGCACGATCTTTAGGTATTTCGGTTAATGGTAAGGATGTTGGTCCGTTTACCGATATTGGCGGCGGCGGTGCCAGCATGATCCGCGATGGGATTGAGGGCACCTGGGTAGAACGCGACTTTACCTTCGACGCGTCACTACTGAAATCGGGCCAAAACAGTATTGTATTAACCATACCCGCTGGCGGCGTAGCCAATGGCATGTGTTACGATGTGATCCGCCTGGAAGTTGACCCGGCGGCCAAACCATAAAAACGCACCACGCTATACCTTTTTTATCAAAAGCCATCCATTTAGGATGGCTTTTTTAATTTTTATCCGGATTATATTAGCTTCATAAATACGCTGATTTAACCTGAAAGAAAGTTAACCAGAGTTAACATAATTGCATTTTACAAAAATTAAAAAATTGATTGTCAAATAATTACAAATCTTTAAAATCAATCTGATACCAATTTTTTTAGGTTTAACTATTAGTTTATATCAGTCATCGTTTTCAGTTTTTTCCTTTAATATCTCCGCCTCAGCTTTTTCTACAACAATAAACTGTCGGATCAGCCCAAACAAACTCATGTATACGTTAGCTATCCATACCAGCGCAAAACCGGCAATAATGTAGCCGCGCCAATCATCTACTAATAAATGGAAATTAGTGAGGAATAAAAACGCCACGGTAACATAATGGCTAAAGCAATACTCGCAAGTGAACAGGTAAAAGAATTTCCGTTCGATAATGGTTTTACCCTGATGGCAACGTTTAATGCAGTACTCGCGCGGTTCGCGAAAAACCTCCTCGTGGGTAACCGTCCAGGCTACGCAGGCAATGGGTATTGCCAATAAAAACAACCAGGTAACTTGCATGCTGATGGCCATATCTTATTAATTTACTGACAGGTTAACAAGCATTGGGCTAAATTGATTGCATAAATTAATCGCGGTAAATTACGCCCTGAAATTGTCGCATTTGCCCATTATAGATTTGGGTATTGTGCCCTACCTTTACAGCATCAAAACAATCAATTATTAAAACAACAAGTAAAATGGAAACCGCAAACACCAGCGCCATTACCGTAACAGCTACCGTAAACGCGCCGATAAACAAAGTTTGGGCCTACTGGAACCAACCCGAACATATTACCAAATGGTGCCAGGCATCGCCCGATTGGCATGCGCCTTATGCCGATAACGACCCGCGCACCGGCGGCAAGTTTAAAACCACCATGGCCGCAAAAGATGGCAGCTTTAGTTTTGATTTTGAAGGTGTTTACAGCGAAGTGCAGGACCACAAACTAATTGCCTACGGACTGGGCGACGGCCGTCAGGTAAAAATAACCTTTGATGACCTGGGCGACAGCACCACTGTAACCGAAACTTTTGACCCCGAAACCCAAAACCCCATTGAAATGCAGCGCGGCGGCTGGCAGGCGATATTAGATAGCTTTAAAAAATACACCGAGGAGAATTAAGGAATATCCATATAATTATCCATAAATACCCATAAAAGCCATTTGTATTAGACAAGTGGCTTTTTGTTTAAAAATATGTAAATTTGAATGTATGGAAAGGTTGACGATAAATATCCCCACTAATAAAAGCACTTTGGTAAAGCAAATACTTAAGGGTTTAGGTGTGACCATACAAGCAGAAAGCCATATTCAGCCATCGGATTATAAACAAAAACTGACAAGTGTTTCTACCTGGACAGAAGATGATTTAAAAGTTTTTGAAGAAAACAAAGCTTTTGAAAACCTAAAACCTGAACAATGGTAATTGATACTGGTATCATTATTGAACATCTTCGGGCCAAGGATAAACTAAACACTACATTATACCAACTTTCCGATCAGCCTGATCTATATATTTCGGCTGTTTCTTTGTATGAGCTTTATATGGGTGCAATTACGAAGGAGAAGGAAAGAGATATTCAGTTGCTAACCGATTCGCTTGAAATATTACCATTTAACGATACTGTAGCTTTAAAAGCGGCTCAACTTTATCATCAGTTAAAAGCTAAAAATCAACTCATTGAGTTCAGGGACATTTTTATTGCAGCTACCTGCATTGTTTTCGAACTACCAATTGTCACTTTGAATAAAAAACATTTCAAACGAATTGATGGGCTGAAAATCTCCCGTTAAGATTGAAATTAATAAGAAAGCCATCCGTTTTCACGAATGGCTTTCTTATTAATTCAATTCCGCTCTACTTCTTCCCATACACCGCAGCCATTTCATTCAGCTTAGGCGCGCTTAGGGTTTCTGTACCGTTAGATATTACTACCCGGTACCTGAATGTTACCGATTCGCCTTTTTTCAAGGTTAGGTTTTTGGCTGATTTACCGTTGGTAAAGATCTTTTCGCCCAGGGGATTGGCGGCAAACAGGCCATAGCCGCGCGCATGCCAAAAAGTAGGGTAGTTAGGGTTTTTAGGATGATCGATAATAGCGATGCTTACCGAATCGGCACCCATTTTGGCGTATACCTTGCACCATACACCGCGGGTACTCCAGGCATCATCGCCGGTTTTGCCGGCGCTGGTTAAATAATTGCCGTTGGCTATGTTATCGGTACCGCCTTTTACTACGGTTACTATGCCCTTATCATCGGTAAATTTTTGATCGGCTTTGGTAGGGATCTGCAATTCGTGCGCCAGGCGCAGTCCCAGCATACCATCTTTGGCATCGTTAAAAACGGCATCCATATCGGCCTTTAAGGTAGTTACCCTATCAATGATCCGCTGATGGGCATCGCCGCTAAATTCAAAGCTGGTTGTTTCTTCCAATATCACATCTTTGGCCTGGTTAGTCCAGTTGGCATGGTAGGATAATTTACCTACCGGGCCGCCTTTAGCCTCAACAATTTTATCGGTACGGATCCAGCCGTACTGGCTCTTTTTTTCCTTGGCTATAGCATAGCTGTTATTCCAAAAATCCAGCCCGTTCAGGTTTTCGAAGTTAAACCATATCCCAATATGGTGCGGGTGATCGGTTGGGTCGCCGGCCTTTGGGTTAAGCGGGAAGCCGCGTGTTACTATAGTGCCATTGGCGGTATGCAGCGGATACAATACCGGTTTCTCCAATGTATCGGGGTACATAAAGGTGGTGAATGGCTTACCGCCAATTAAAATATCTACCTTTTTATCCTTGTCCGATTTTACCACCGTTACCGGTTGTTGGGCTAATGCTATGGATGATATAGCTGTTGCAGCTATAGCTAATCCTATTGTTTTTACCTTGTTCATTTTTATAGATGATTGTTTTATAAACAGCTCTGTTAGGAGCGTTATATAATAGTATTAATTATCGCTGTTTTTTCAGAACTCCGCAGGAGTGACCTGTTTATCGTTTTTACATGCCGCTCCTATGGAGCTTTTACTTTTTCCTTCCTATCTTACTACCAACATATCGCACCTACGGCGCTAAGGTATTAATAGCTACGTTCAGAATAAACCTGATTGCAGCGGAAAGCCCGGACGAAGGAGGACTTGCAGCGGAAAGCAGGAACAAACGCTGAGAGTACCTCTGTCCCTGCTTTTCAAAAAATCACTTTGTCATTTCGAACGAGGTACGAGGAGAAATCTTATACGCCAACACCTGTTTATCGTATAAGATTTCTCACTACGTTCGAAATGACAAATTTTAGTATTAATATTTAAACACCTTACCATTAGCCATTACCTCCTGCGTAGCTTCGTCAAACGTAGCCTTGTAGCCGGTATGTACGGCGGCGTTGGTCATAATGTTAGCTATCGAGTGGCTGTAACCTGCATCAACCGGGGCGTTTGGTGTTTTGCGGCTGCGCACACATTCCATCCAGTTACGTACGTGGTTTGATGTCAGGATATCGCCGCCGGTATTGGCCGATGCCACTACCGCTTCGGTATTCTTCAGACTGATCTCGGGCAGCAGGTTGGCTTTCATACCCATAGCGGCAGCCATTTTTTCGGTCAGGCCGCCTTTAGGCGAAATTTTATTGGTGATCAGGTTCAGCTCACCACCATTGCTATAATAAATTTCGGCCGGGTGTTCGTCGCCATTGTGCATGCGCGAGCCAAAGGTTACCTGGAAACCGGTTGACAGATCATTCAGCGGGCCGTAATCAAAGGCAGCTAAAATGGTATCCCAATTGCGGCGGCCATCTTTCCATTGGTAAATACCGCCGTTAGCCACTACACTGCGCGGGTGTTTTAAACCGCTAAACCAGTGTACGGTATCAATCTGGTGACTCATCCATTGCCCGGCCAGGCCCGATGAGTATGGCCAAAACAGGCGATACTCCAAATAGTAGCGTGGGTTAAAGGCCTCGTAGGGGCGGTTCATAATAAAGCGTTTCCAGTCGGTATCCTGTTCCTTTAACACACCTAATAATTCGGGGCGGCGCCAGCGGCCCGGCTGGTTCACGTTCCAGGTTAGTTCAACCATGGTAATGGGGCCAAACTTGCCCGACTGTATAAAATCATTAGCGGCATGGTAGTTTGATCCGCTGCGGCGCTGCGAACCTATCTGCACTATCTTACCCGACTCCTTTACGGCTTTAAGGGCGGCGCGGTTATCTTCCATGGTTTCGGCAAAGGGCTTCTCCACATAAGCATCGCAACCGGCTTTTACGGCTTCAATGCAATGGCGTGCATGCTGAAAATCGGCGGTGCTGATAAACACGGCATCGCACATTTTGCTATCGTACAGTTCCTCGTTGTTGCGGAAGGCCTTTACCGGGTTCTGCATTTTTTCTTTCCATATGGCAGCGCCCTCCTCGCGGCGGCGGTTCCAAATGTCGGATACGCCCACTACTTCAAAGTTTAACTCCTTATAGTGGTTCATAAAGCTTGGAATATGCGAACTGCGGTGCCTGTCGGAAAAGCCAACAACGCCAACCCGCACGCGGTCGTTAGCGCCAATAATGCGGTTATAGCTTTTTGCGCTAAACCCGGTTTTGGTTAACAATACACCGGCACCGGCCACTGCGGCCTGCCTGATAAAAGTACGGCGTGATTTTTCCATGCTGATAGCTGTTTTTTATTCTTGAAAATAGGTAAATGGTTTATAAAGCGGGTTAGTGTAACCGCCACACCCAAATATCGATGAAAATATATATAAAATGAAGTTTATTTTTATGCATATTGGTATGCGGTATATCCCATTTATTAACATCTATCAGCTATCGCGCATACTTACTTTTCAAACATCGGGTCGCCTAAAATAAGTTTCAACACCCTGTCTTTCAGAGATAGTTTTTTACCCGGCGGCAGTAAATTTTCGTATCCCAAACTGGCATAGGCCACATAGCGCACTTTCCAGTTTGGGTTGTTTAGTTGGCTGCACAAGGCATCTATAATCTGTTGTTTATTTTTGATAGATGGGTTAGCCAAATAATTAGGCAGCATTTTTATGGCCGCTATTTTAATAGTTACGTTTTCATCGCCCATATACCTCATCAGCCTATCAACTATTTTTTGATTGAAGGGCTTTTCATCTTTCTCCGTATAATTAAAATCCAGCAGGCTGTCTAATACAGCATTGGGTTTTGCTGCCTGTTTAGCCTTATTGAATATTTCGTCCAGCGTTTCTACAAAAAAATCGCCCCAGTTATCTGTGTCAGCGGCAAGCGCTTCTAATATTACTGCCCATGGCATGTTAACTGTATCAAATGGTATATCTTTTAGTTGGCGCTTAAATGTAGCAGGGTTAGTATTTGCGTATTGTAATATATCAGCCAAAACCTGCTTCTTGGGTTCTTCAGGCCCTTTATCAAAAAAGGTTTCTATGGGTGCCTCAAACTGTTTTAAAAATCCATTCATGTCATTAATTCTATCTGCAATATAAAACATCCTGTCGCCCAATCATAACCAAGTCTAAAATCCATTCATAATTTGCCTTTAATATTATAAGCCATACAGATTTTCAACAGAATAGCATTTTAACTTACAGCTTATTCGCCGATACAAAACGCTTGTTCATCCATACATACCCTGTTTAAACAGGTATAATTTATAGTTTCATACCACGTTAAGCTATATTGTAAGGATTAAACAACTGTTACAACAAAAGCTACGTAGATTAATACAATACCCCAAATTAACTGTTATGAAACTATTGACTGTTTTACTTTCCATGCTCCTGGTCTCGACCGTTACCTGGATAGGTGACTTTAAAGAAGCAACTGCCGAGGCCGCAAAGGACAATAAACTCATCCTCATCAACTTCTCGGGCTCGGATTGGTGCGGCCCCTGCATCCGTTTACGGAAAGAGATCCTGGAAACAGCCACATTTGAAGCTTACGCCAAAGATCATTTGGTGCTGGTACGCGCCGATTTCCCCCGTCAAAAAAAGAACCGGTTGGATGCCGCGCAGGTAAAGCGTAACGAGGCTTTGGCCGATAAATATAACCCCGAAGGTAAATTCCCTTTAACCTTATTGGTTGATAAAAACGGTAAAGTGATTAAAACCTGGGATGGTTTCCCTAACGAGTCGCCTGATAAATTTGTGGAAGAAGTTACCGATTATGCCCGCCGCTGAAACATTGGAACAGCCCCTCACCGTTCACCGCCGCGCTATGCGTTTGATGGGAAACCGGTTCGAGATAAGCGTGGTTGGCAGTAATGCCGGCTGGGCTGATGACCGCATAGATGCCGCCGTGGCCGAGATTCAGCGGATTGAAAAACTGCTGACTACTTTTAGCGATGACAGCCAGACTAACCAGATCAATCATAACGCAGGCATCCAACCTGTAAAGGTTGACAGGGAGGTATTTGACTTGATTGCCCGCTCCATCAGGATATCCAAACTAACGCAGGGCGCTTTTGATATCACTTACGGATCGATTGATAAAAGCCTGTGGAACTTTGATGTGAATATGACTGCCCTGCCCGATGCAGAAACGGCCCGCAAGGCCGTGCGGTTGATCAACTATCGCAACGTGGAACTGGATGCCGAAAACTGCACCGTTTACTTACGCGAAAAAGGCATACGCATAGGTTTTGGCGGTATTGGCAAAGGCTATGCCGCCGAACGTGCCAAACAAATATTAAAACAACAGGGTGTGCAAAGCGGCGTAGTGAATGCATCTGGCGATTTAACGGCCTGGGGATTGCAGCCTAACAGCCAAAAATGGACCATAGGCATTGCCAACCCCGATATGGAGGGCCAGGCATTGGGCCGCATGGTTATTACCAACCTATCGGTAGCTACATCGGGCAATTACGAAAAGTTTGTGATGATTGATGGTAAGAGATATTCGCACACTATTGATCCGCGTACCGGGTTGCCTGTTAGCGGCATTAAAAGCGTAACCATTATAACCACCAATGCCGAACTGGCCGATGCCATGGCTACCCCCGTAACCATTATGGGCGTACGCGCCGGGCTGGACATGATTAACCAAATGAACGATATAGAAGCCGTTATTATTGATGATGATAATAACCTGTATACCTCAAAAAATATTAATCTTAAATAACCCCTAATGATGATTAAGCCTATTTTTAAACTATTCACCTGCCTGTTGTTCGTGGCGACGCTAACCTCATGCGTGCATTTAAAGGAATATCAAAAAAACAAGATCAATGATGCGGAAATGACCCTGGCCAACCGCAAGGTAGAGCGCAACGAATTGAATTTCCAATCGTACCTGGAGGGTTCATCGGGCGCTAACGCGGGTAAAACAGGTGGTGGCTGCGGCTGTAATTAATCACGATAAATAATCGAACAGATCACATGAAAAAAGTTTATTTATCGGTACTCGGCTTTGCGTTTTTATGCAGGGTTAATGCTTACGCGCAGCTTAAAAGCAGTGTGGTGGTTAACAAACCTGCCTTTACCGTAAACGCCCCTATTAAGGATGATACCACCGAGTATAAAAGCCGCGCGCTAAAGCTGGAAGAAGTAAACCTGGTATCCAGTTATTACTCGCAAACGGGCGAACACTCGGCCATTACAGGCGGTATCGGCACGCAAAACGTAACCGACCTATCAAACGGTATTGATGTAAAATTAAGCTGGCTGGGCAACGGTTATAATAAAAACAACCTGTCTATCGGTGTAGGGTTGGATCATCATACCTCGGCCTCATCGGCTTATGTAACTACCACCGGCAAGGGTAAAGAGGATGGTTCAAGGATCTACCCATCGCTGGACTGGACTTTAGAAAACAGCAAAACCGGCAGCAGCTTTGGCCTGGGGACTTATTATTCGAGCGAGTACAATTATAAATCGTTAGGGGCCGACCTCCACTTTTCACAAAAAACCCGCGATAAAAACGGCGAGTTCAGCATTAAGGCGCAGGCTTACCTGGATCATGTGACGTTAATTTACCCCTCCGAATTTGTAGTGGCGCTTAGCGCGCCCGCACCTGCCGGGTCCACCTATATTACTACAGCCAGCGGCAATAGGGTATTGGTTTCATCAGGGTCATCTGGAAGTACAAGAACATCCGAAGTGAGCCTGCCTACTACCCCGCGTAATACTTATACCGGCTCGTTATCTTATTCGCAAATTATTAATTCAAAACTGCAACTAATGGTTTTGGCCGATGTGGTACAGCAAAATGGCTACCTGGGTTTGCCCTATCACCGGGTATATATGAACAGCGGCAAGGATACGCTGGAAAAACTACCGTCATCGCGCTTTAAGCTGCCCCTGGGTTTCAGGGCCAACTATTTCCTGGGCGATAACATCATCCTGCGGTCGTACTACCGCTATTATATGGATAGCTGGGATACCAAATCAAACACCATTAACTTTGAGGTGGCTTATAAAATTTCACCATTCTTGTCGTTATCGCCGTTTTACAGGTATTATGATCAATCGGCATCTAAATACTTTGCACCATACAAGGCACATACCGCTGCCGATGCCTACTATACCAGCAATTACGAATACGCCAAATTCCGTAGTGATTTTTATGGAATGGGGATCCGCATTGCCCCGCCAAAAGGCGTTGTCGGCTGGCAGCAATTGCACGATATAGAGATCCGTTACGGGCATTACGCGCAAAGCGTTAACCTGGTATCGGATGTGTTTTCGGTGAGTTTGGGATTTAAGTAGGGGAGAGAAATTTAACCACAAAGGGCGCGGAGTAAAGGAAGCACAAAGGACACAAAGATTTTTTCATCTTCATCCAGACTTACGAAGTTTTAAAAACTTCGTAAGTCTGGAATTATTTGCTTACCACCCAAAACATTTATTTGTCCACTTGGGCTTAGTGTTCTTTGTACAAAACCTTTGTGCGCTTTGTGGTTAAATTCTAAATACTACTTATCTTCACCCCCATGAAACTACTCCTCGCCCTGCTTTTCCTTTCAGCCACTGCCTTTGCCCAATCCAGGCCCGATACTATATTTTACGAAAGCTTCAACAGCAAAACCATCAACCGTAGCAAATGGAACGTAGAGGTTACCGGTCGCACGGTAAATAACGAGCAGCAGGCCTATGTAGATTCCAGCAATGTACTTACGCAGATGGATGGCGCCTTGCATATCCGCCCGGTTTATCACCCGGGTTATGTAAGCGATCAGCAGAAGAAATACGATTTCCTTTCGGGGCGCATTAATACCCGCGGTAAGGTGGAGTTTACTTACGGCACGGCTTCGGCGCGGATAAAAATGACGGCCGGTGCCGGTTTATGGCCTGCCTTTTGGGCATTAGGCCAGGGCAAATGGCCCGATTGCGGCGAGATTGATATGATGGAAAACATAGGCGACCCAACCTGGGTAAGCCATGCCATGCATGGGCCCAATTACTCGGGCAATACCCCAATATCGCATCACTCCTATTTCCCTAAGGGGATGGATATTACCCAATGGCACGTATACTCGGTAAAATGGACAGCCGATAGTTTAATATTTAGTGTGGACGATACCGTTACCTATACCGTAACCCGCGCCATGGTGGAGAAATACGGCCGCTGGGCTTACGATAACCCCAAGTTTATCATCCTTAATTTTGCCCTGGGTGGCGGTTATCCCCACGGGGTGAACAAGGCCGAGGCACCTTATTTCGGTATCCCGCAAAATACGTTTGAAAAAATAAAAGCCGGCAAAGCCGACTTCGTTGTAGATTGGGTGCTGGTGACCAAATAATTAAGCCGTAGCTACCAACCTGCTTACGCTGCGATACACATATTCGTTAAAAATATGGCGGCGCGCAAACCTGCCCGGCGAATCGGCATTGATCAGTTTGGTGTAAACCGCCTTAGGTACATCAAAGTATTCGTAAGCGTTGCCATCGGCAAAATCAAACCTTAACACCTGAGACTTGTATTCAAAATCGGCAATGCCCGATTGCGTGGTTTCGGTATAATCTGCCAGTGTTTGGTTTACGGTTTCGGGGGCTATGCTTACTAAAAAGTGGTAAGCCTCAATAATGGTCTTGCTTTTTTCCTCGGCTTCGGTCTTCAATTCCGCATTATCGTTAAACTTGTCCGGGTGCCAGGTTTTCATCATACTGCGGTACACGGTTTTCAATTCCTGTAGTTCCGCTTCCCTGGTTACGCCTAAAAGTTTCCTGTAATCAACAATTTTCTTCATATCACAAATTCTTAATTTATTGTCGTTGAAGCAGAAAGCACAAAATTAAGGCAAGCTTTTTCAAGAAAATATTTCGCGCAAAGGTACGGTTTATTGCTGACAATTTATAGCGTGGCGTGCGAATAGATTAACAGGCTATACCCCCTCGTTCATCAACTGCTGAAAGCAGTCGATATACTGCCCCACATGCAGGCCATCAACCAGGGCATGATGTACATGGATAGATAGGGGCATGTTCCGCTTCCCGTCCATAACGGTCATTTTACCGAATGATATGCGAGGGATACTATCCTTAACCGAGAACATCCGCGCATGCGAAACCGAAGTAAAATTGATCCATGGCAATGCCGAAAAGCGGATAATATTAGTGGCGGCGGTGCGGGCAAGATCGGTGGTGCTTTGTACCTGCTCCACTTCTTTCATCGCGCCAAGCATATATTGGTCAAAATTAGGGTGGTACAAAATAAGCCCGTAACCAAAGGTACCGTTAGGGCGGGCAATGGTAAGGCCGGCATCTATTTGATCGTAAATAAACACCTCGTCGCCTTCAATCCCGTACCTGAATGGGGCAACCAATTGCGCGGCGCCTAAAGCTTTATACAGGTAATACAAAAAGAACGACACCTTTTTTTCCTTAGCCCGGCGATAGGCCTCGGTACAATCTACATTTACACAAACCCCGTAAAAAGGTTCCTCAAACTGGTTGAACAATTTAAAATGTTCCCGGCGCTCCCAGGTTTCTATGTCGAGTTTTTGTTTCATGCGATGTATGGCGCAAAACTACGTTAATTCTAATTTTCATAAAATATCTTTTTGCATGGTGATGCATTAATGCTGTTAATACATGGTATAATTACAATATCCCCCGCCCTTAAACCGTTTAAAAGCCATAACCAAAACATTTATTATTTATGACTTCCTTAAAAAGCATTAGTATCCTTTCCGTATTTGTAATAGCCGTATTAATAGCCCCGGCCTGTAAATCAAAAAAGCCCTTAGTGCAAAAACCCGCTACCGTTGAAGAACCGGCCAAACCTGTTGCCCCACCTGTTGAAGAGAAAAAACCCGAACCGGTAAAAGAACAACCTGCCCCGGCCCCAACACCACCGCCCGCACCCGATTATAACTTCAGTAATATCCAATTCGAGTTTAATTCGGCTGTGTTAAAAACAGGGGCTTATACTATTTTAGATAAGGCATCGCGCGAATTGAAGAAAGACCCATCGGTAAAATTCACCCTCAACGGCTATGCATCGGCCGAGGGTACCGACGAACATAATATGGCCCTATCGCAAGAGCGTGCCAATGCGGTAAAAACCTATTTAATAAACAGCGGTGTAAGCAGTGATATGCTCAATGCTAAAGGCTATGGCGAAGCCAACCCGGTATCAAAAAACACCGACGAAGCCGGCCGCGCCTTAAACCGTCGTGTCGAGATCAGGAAGCTCTAAACAGCTTCATCAGTAATAAACAAATCAGCGCGCCTGTTAGGGTATTCAGCATGTTCACCATGTTGTTCCCTAACAGGCGTTTGCGTTCCAGCGCGGCACCTAAAACCGAATCGGCCAGGTTACCGACGATGCCAGCGATAATAATAAAGCTTACGGCCACGCCCAAGCCAAAACTAAAGGCATAAATAAGCGCTATTAAAGCCGCACCCGCCGCACCTATCAGCGTACCTTCCAGGCTTACCACGCCATCCAACCCGCGTTGGTCTTTTTTAAACGTAAGGATATGATAAAAGGCCCGGCCGTAAACCGTCCCCAGTTCGGATGATAAGGTATCGGCAGTAGCCGAGGCCAAACTCCCGGCTATCATAATCTGCATTAATGGGGCTTGCGATGGCATATACCACGCTATAGCCCCCAACAGCGCTGCTATCCCTCCATTAGCCAAAACCTGCCCGGCCGTGCGCCTGCCCTTATTTTGTTCGGCTGTGCCAAGGGCTATTTTTTGCTGCAACTGCCAGGCTGTAGACCATGACCCCGCCACAAAAAACAGCGCCAGCATAATGATACCCCCATAGCCCGCGCCTTTATAAATCAGCAAGCCAACCAGCGCGCCGGTAATGGCGCCGGCAAGGGTAAGCTTACGGGTGGTAAAACTAAGTATGGCCCCGCTTAGCAGGAAGATATAGATCAGCACATCGGGTAAAGGCATAGGCAAATGTGGGGATAATTATATAAATATAGGAATAGCCACAAACCTCTTTGCCCCGGAGGAGCTACCTGTTTGTAGAAATGATTAACAAGATTTATAATGCCTCGTAGAGGCTACCCTGATTTTGAGGTATGTGTGCGATTTAGGGTAGCACCTACGGCGCATTTTCCTTTTTTATTTGATATGCTACAAACAGGTAGCCCCTCCGGGGCAAGGACTACTAACGCCATTGTTGATGTTGTCATCAACAAGTGTTCGGAAGATTTACTCTCCCTCCCATGGGGAGGGGTGCGGCTGATTGTGCGGTGGCAGGGAGGGGTTTATTACGCTTGATGAAACCACTCCCTACACACTCCCTATGGGAGGGAAGCGCACACGGCCCACCCTTTTCCGCGAAGCGTAGACCGGGTAAGTACCCTATATCCCAATCCGATAGATCCGTCCCTCTGCCATATCGGTTATCGCATACAAAGCGCCATCCGGGCCTTGCACTACTTTGCGGAAGCGTTGGTTTTGATCGCTTAACAGGCGTTCCTCGCCCACTACTTTGTTGTTACTGATCACCAACCGCACGATATGCATCCCGCGTAACGATGCTACAAACAGGTTATTCTTCCATTCGGGTATCAAATTTCCGCTATAAAAGGTAATGCCGCTTGGCGCGATGGCGGGATCCCAATAGTAAACGGGCTGTTCCATACCGGCTTGCTGGGTACCGTTGCCTACTTTGGCGCCGCTATATTCTAAGCCGTAGGCAATCGTTGGCCAGCCATAGTTGCTGCCGGCTTTAATAATATTAATCTCGTCGCCCGCCTGCGGGCCGTGTTCGCTTTCCCACAGATCGCCCGTAAGGGGATTAATGGCAAGACCCTGCGGGTTGCGGTGCCCCAGCGACCAGATCTCGGGCCTGGCCCCGGCAGTACTTGCAAAGGGGTTACCAGCGGCGGCTGTACCATCTTTATTAATACGGATGATCTTCCCGATGGTAGCCCCCAGGGATTGCGCCTGCACACGGATATCATCGGCAGAATGTTCGCCGAAGCTTACATACAAACGCCCCAGGCTATCAAACAATAAATTTGACCCTTTATGATTAGTAGTGCCGTTATAAGCAGGCGTGGCGCGATAAATTATCTGCACATTTTCGAAGGCGGTTTCATCGGCCGATAATTTACCCCGGGCCACACTCATGGTTACGCCGCCGGTAACGGGTTCGGTAAATGTCCAAAACACCAATCTGCTGCTTGCAAAATCAGGATCGATGGCAATGCTAAGCAAACCGCTCTCGCCCGCGTAACTTACAGCAGGCACACCTGTTATCGCGTTACCAATTGTACCGTTAGCGGTTACAATACGGATGCGGCCGGGCTTTTCAGTCACTATCATGCGTCCATCGGGTAAAAAGGCCAATCCCCATGGGTATGCTAAGCTGCTGGTTATTATGCTCACCTTAATAGCGGTAACTGTTTTGGTGCCCGCCACACGGGTTTGCCCCTCAAAGGCAGGTGTTTCATTGGGTGCTACCTTAGCTGCTGTTTCCACAGGGGGCAAAGTACCTGGCGTGCCGCCACCGCCTGTTACCGGCGGCCCGGGGGTAGTGCCATTGTCCATACTATTGTTTGAACAGGCTGCAAATATGCTGGCTATTAACGCAAAACAAACCAGTTTTGCACATAGCTTATTGATAGTTTGAAAGTTTTCCATAACTGGTATGATTAATTGGCCTATGGTAATTGCTTACTAATATCCTAATAACAAATCATTTAACCGTTTGTAGTAATTAAATAGTATTCTTTTTTGCTATGGCCAAATTCTGAGCTTTTTAACAAAGCAATTTGAGCCTTATAACAAAGCGAACAGCTCGTATGCAACCTACCTTTGATTTAACAAAAAAATAGAAAGAATGACAAAGACATGGTTTATAACAGGCAGTTCGCGCGGATTAGGGCGCAGCCTGGCAGAAGCAGTATTAGCCAGCGGCGATAAGGTAGCCGCCACCGCACGCAATATCGAAACATTGCACAACCTGGTTGAAAAATATCCCGACCAAATATACCCCATACAACTGGACGTGACTGATTACCCGCAGGTATACAAGGCTGTAGCCAATGCCATCGAGCATTTTGGGCAGATTGACGTATTGGTGAACAACGCCGGTTTTGGTATCGTCGGCGCGGCCGAGGCCTTTACAGATGAGCAGGTGCGCAGTCAGCTGGAAACCAATTTATATGCCCCTATAGAAATTACCCGCGCCGTATTGCCTTATATGCGCAAGCAGGGTTCGGGCCGCATTTTACAGATCAGTTCGGTTGGTGGCCGCGTTGGCAATGCCGGCATTACTATTTACCAGGCGGCCAAATTTGGCTTGAGCGGTTTTAGCGAGGGCCTGGCTAAGGAACTGGCACCGCTGGGCATTAAGGTGACTTGTGTGGAGCCCGGCGGCTTCCGTACCGATTGGGCGGGCGACTCCATGACCTACGCCACCCGTATGCCCGAATACGATGCCACCGTTAACCAGCGTGCCGACCTGTTTGCCAGCGGCAAGTTTATCCCCATGGGCGATCCGGACAAAGCCGCCAAAGCCATGATAGCCTTAGCCATGCACCCCGAACCACCCACACACCTGGTTTTAGGCAGCGAAGCAGCCGGCATGTTAAAACAGGCCAATACCCTTAGGGATGCCGAATTTGAAAAATGGATGCCTGTAACCCTATCAACCGACCATGATAACGCGGTTAACTTTTTAGATACCCCCGAAGGGCAAGCTATTTGGAATACGAAGCGGTGATTTATTTATTGTCCAATGTCCTCACAGATCCTCTCTTCACTTCGCAGAAAGAGGACAGGAGTAATATCGTGTACCCCCCCTCTTTCCGCCGGAGGCGAAGAGAGGGGGGGGGTGCCCAGCGCAGCGAAGAGCGGATGGGTATAGCGCAAGTTAAAAACTCTGACTAATCCCCTTAGCCGGGAACTCCAGCTTGCCGCTTTTGCGCACGCCTTTTACAGTTATATGCACAATGTTTATCTGGTCGTCATACAAATTATGCAGCAGGGTTACCTCGGCATCAATTTTTTTAGGGAGGGCTATCTTGTCCGATTCTAAATACACATTTACCGCCTCGCGGTTAATCTCGAAGCCCACATAGTTTAGCGGGGCATCCACATTACCGCTTTTAAGGTGCAGGTTGGCGGCTATGTATTTTTTTACCAGGGCATCCATAGCGGTATGCATATCGGGTTTAACCAAATCGGTTTTGGTATGGTATAGCTTGGTAATGGCGCTTTCAAAATCGTCGGTAAAAATAGTGCAGATCACTTCCAATTTGCTATCCTGCGCGTTGTAGCTAATATCACTGGTGCTTACATGCAGTGGGTGCAGCGCGTTGTTTTCGGCCGGTTTAGGCAGCAGCGAACCTATAAAAATGTAACAATATAGCAGGGGTTTGTAAAATACAGCGGTCATGTAAGGGGGCACGTTTTCGTAAATCCTAAAATCGTGCTAAATTTAACGCTTTCAACGCCAGTATCGCATGTCCGACTTTGTTTTTTATTTCAGCCTGGGCTGGCACCACATCATCAGCGCCGACGCGCTCGATCATCAACTATTCATCCTGGCGCTGGCATCGGTATTCACGTTTAAAAACATTAAGCAGGTACTGATCCTGGTTACCGCTTTCACCATTGGGCACTCCTTAACACTGGCCCTGAGTGTGCTGGATGTGATCCGTTTTAGCAGTAAGTGGGTGGAGTTTTTAATCCCCTGCACCATATTTATTACAGCGATCAATAATTTGATCCAGATAGACAAAGCCGAACGCGGCGCACGGATCAATTACTATTTGGCCTTAGGCTTCGGCCTGATCCACGGGATGGGATTTGCCAATGCCGTGCGTATTATGCTGGCAAAAGATCAATCGGTAGGGATGGGCTTGTTTGGCTTTAATATTGGTTTAGAGGCGGGGCAGATATTTGTGGTGGCCATAATTTTATTATTTGCCCAATTGTGTTTAACTTACCTCAAAATTAAGCACCGGGACTGGATCTTCTTTTTATCATCAGGCGTATTTGCACTGGCCATAAAAATGGCCGTGGAGCGGCTGCCTTTTTAAAATTGTATACTAATTATTAACTGATCAAATACATGAAGCGTTTTTTTACTTTTTTACTCACCTCTATTACCGTTACAGGGCTGGTGCACGCGCAGGACATCCAGAACAACCCCGGCAGTAACCACGGTAATAAGTTTGAACAATTGGGGACTATTTTAAGCACCCCTAACGAGCAACGGACGGCCAGCGGCGCACCCGGTACCAAGTACTGGCAGCAACGTGCCGATTACAACATTAAGTGCGAACTGGACGAGAAAGCCCTGAAGCTAAAAGGCAGCGAAACCATCACTTACTTTAACAACTCGCCCGATCCGCTGACCTATATATGGCTGCAGTTGGATGAGAACGAACATAGCAGCGTAAACAGTGCCAATTACCAAAACAGTTCGGCTATGCCAAGGGGTGGTTCATCTACCGCTAATATAGATCGTACTACCAGCCGCAGCGGTAGCGCAGATAACGGTTATGGCGATATGATCACCAAGTTAACCGACGCTTTAGGTAAGAAACTAAGCTATACCATTAACAAAACCATGATGCGGATTGATTTGCCAACACCATTAATGCCAAGCAAACAGTTTGTATTTAACCTGGACTGGGTATACAATATCTCCGACCGTTTAGCATTAGGTGGCCGTGGTGGTTACGAGTATTTCCCCGAGGATAAAAACTACCTGTTCACCATGGCGCAATGGTACCCGCGCCTGTGCGTTTACAGCGATTTTCAGGGCTGGCAAAACCACCAGTTTACCGGCAGGGGCGAGTTTGCGCTTACCTTTGGTAACTTCCATGTGGCTATGACCGTTCCGGCCGATCACGTGGTGGGCGGTACCGGCGAGTGCGTTAACTATGCCGCGGTATTAAGCCCGGCACATTTGGCTAAATACAACCAGGCCAAAACATCAAAAGTGCCTGTGGAGATTGTTACCCTGGCCGAAGCTAAAAATGCGGAAACGCACCCAAGCGCGGCTAAAAAAACCTACGTTTTCCAGGCCAATAACGTGCGTGATTTTGCCTGGACATCGTCACGCAAGTTTGTTTGGGATGCCATGGGTGTACCTGTTGGCGGCCATACTACCATGTGTATGAGCTATTTCAGTAAAGAATCGTACGCGCTATGGGGTAAATATTCAACCCGCTTGGTAGCGCATACCGTTAAAACCTATTCGGATTTTACCTTCCCTTACCCGTACCCAACCGCGCAAAGCGTAGAGGCATCAAACGGGATGGAATACCCGATGATTTGCTTTAACAACGGCCGTACCGAAAAGGATGGTACGTATACCGAAAGCACCAAGAATGGCATGATAGGCGTGATTATCCACGAAGTGGGCCACAACTTTTTCCCGATGATTGTAAACAGCGACGAGCGTCAGTGGACCTGGATGGATGAAGGCCTGAACTCGTTTGTGGAATACCTGACCGAAGAACTTTGGGATAACAAATTCCCCAGCAAAAAGGGCGCGGCTTATACCATTGCCAACTACATGAAGTTGCCAAAAGATCAGTTAGAGCCCATTATGACCAACTCCGAAAATATTGTGCAGTTTGGCCCTAACGCTTACTCAAAACCGGCAACTGCCTTAAATATCCTGCGCGAAACCATTATGGGCCGCAAGCTGTTTGATTATGCCTTTAAAGAATACGCGCGCCGTTGGGCATTTAAACACCCAACCCCAGCCGATCTGTTCCGCACAATGGAAGATGCCAGCGGCGAAGACCTGGATTGGTTTTGGCGTGGCTGGTTTTACGGGACCGACCCGGTTGATATCTCTTTAGATTCGGTTAAGGTGGGCAAAGCAAGCCTGACCGACAAGCCTGATATGGCTGCTATGTTTGGTGGTTTTGGCGGTCGCCCGGGTGGCGGTGGTGGCGGTAACTTTGGTGGTGGCCGCCCCCCTGTAGTAGCTGCTCCGTTGGTGAACACTTTCGATGACTTATCTAAAGTGCGTAACCGCGAGGATAAAAAAATCAGCTTTTATACCGATAAGGACGTAGTTACCCAGGATTTTTACTGGAAATACGACCGCGGTTTGGTAGGCGTTGACGAGGAAAAAGCAAAAGCCTTAACCGCGGCAAACCAGGCTAACCGCCCGGCAGCAGGCGGCCTTACCGCCGACCCAATGACCGACGAGGACAAAGCCAAATATGGTGGTAAATATTTTTACGAGTTAAACTTTAGCAACAAGGGCGGCCTGGTAATGCCAATTATTGTTGAGTTTACCTTTAAAGATGGCACTACCCAAATAGACCGCATCCCTGTACAAATTTGGCGTTTGAACGAGAAGCATGTTTCTAAATTCTATGTACAGGATAAGGAAGTAGCGTCGATAAAATTAGACCCGATGCGCGAAACCGCCGATATTGACGAAACCAATAACTATTGGGGCAAACTGCCGGAACCATCCAAGTTCCAGTTGTTTAAGCAACGCGCGGCAGCAGGCGGCGGTGCCCGTGGCGGCGCTACCGGTGCTGTTAACCCAATGCAAGTTGGGAAATAGTTGGGAAGACAGAAAGACGGGAAGTCCGAAAGTCGGAAAGATTGTTTCTTAAACTAAAAAAATCCCTTGGTTGCAAGCAACCAGGGGATTTTTACTTTCGGACTTCCCGCCTTTCCGACTTCCGGACTATTTTGATATTCTATTCAAATACTCCAATATTTTAGGGTTGCTGTAATCGGCGCTGCCGGCCTGGTGGAAAACAATCTGGCCATTTTTATCAATAATGGTAGTGGTTGGTATGGAATTGCTCACTAAGCTTTCGGGTACGCCGCTGGCCAGTTGGTAAAGCGGCATGGTGAATTTGCGCTTGGTCATAAATGGCATCGATTTTTGGAAATTATGGTCTGCATCTACAATAATAAACACCACGTTTTTGTTATTCTTCAGCTTTTCGTAAAGGCCGTTGATGGATGGCATTTCGGCTATGCAGGGCGGGCACCAGGTGGCCCAAAAGTTAATAAATACTACTTTGCCCTTTTGCTCGGCCAGGTGAATGGTGCGGCCATCCGTGCTTTGGAATAACACATCGGGCAGGCCCGGTTTGGCTGCAGCCTTGCTCACGGGCTTAATAATATCCGGCTGAAAGAGCCCCACTTTCATCATCCCCTGTATCATTAATGCCTTGGCCGATGGATTAAATATCAGGACAAGCACCCCTGCAAAAAACAGCCCGTTCAACAGGTTCGATAGTTTAAACCATTTTTTTGTCATACCACAAACTTACATATCATTTTGCTTAGTGTATATAAATCATAATTAATGATGGCGGTTGTTTTTTTAATTTCATATACGTATCTTTATTAAAAATACACGTGCAATGACAACTAAGCTAACTTTAACGGTAGAGGAAAGCACTATTAAAAAGGCCAAATCGTATGCTAAACATACAGGCAGGAGTTTATCCGAACTTATTCAAAATTATTTGGAAACGCTTACAAATGAACATAATGATAAGAAACAACTATCGCCAAAATTAAGGAGCATAGCAGGAGCGGTAAAATTACCGGCTGACTTTGATGAAGAAGCCGAGTTAAGGGCATATTTTGAAAGTAAGCATATATGAGAAAAATATTTGCCGATACTAACATCCTGATAGACCTGCTTGCCGATAGGCCCCCATTCAGTAAATTAGCTATCGAACTTTTTGATATGGCCGAAAAAGGAAAGGTGAAACTTTTTACATCGTCACATTCCTACGCGACTACTCATTATTTGCTGAAAAAGTATATCGGAGAGGCTGAGTTAAGAGTGATATTATATTCCTTATTAGATTTCATAGAGATCATATCTATTGATTATGCCATTATCAAAAAAAGCCTTTTATCTAAACATAAGGATTTTGAGGATGCCATACAAATATTTGCAGCCAATACCATCCCCGACTTAGATTATATAGTAACCCGAAACCTAAAAGATTTTAAAGATGCCGGGGTGCCCGTACTCCCACCCGATGAATTATTATTACGGCTACTGTAATGTTAATGCGCCCTATGCTGGTACTTATAATGCAAATGCTTTAAGGTTTCTTCGGCGGTATCATCAACTGTGCTGCCGTAGCCGCTCACCAATATGCCCTTAATGCCCGATGGCGATGCCAGGGCGTAAACAATGGCTTCATCGGCCGGGTCGGATGGGCCTTCGTAGCGGTACAGGTCTACTATTTCAAACTCATCGGCAGTATAGGTATGGTCGCCGGCCATTAGCTGGTTTTCCTTTAAATTAAAGTCGAGGGTATAGCCTTGCTTGCGCAATTGCTCAATGGCATCGCTTACGGTGGCATAGTGGAATTGTTGTTTCATGGTATTTGTATTTTAATAATGTAAAGATAATCATTGGGCCATTGAGTCGCCAGGTCATTATGCATAAATCGAGAGCCAGACTTATGAAATTTTTAAAACTTTGTAAGTCCAAAACCGACCGCAAACCATTTTAAAATGCGTAAGTTTACTATACAAGCCCCATCCAAACTAATGACCAATGACTAATGACAGTCCCATTAAAAAGCGCCGCCGGTAAATGGGTGATGGTATCTACCATCCTGGCCTCGGCTATGGCTTTTATTGATGCCACGGCGCTTAATGTAGTATTGCCATCGCTGCAAAAAAGTTTAAACGCCAGTGGTGCCGATTTGTTTTGGATATTAAACGCTTACCTGCTGATGCTGGCTTCGCTGATACTGATAGGTGGTGCCATGGGCGATAAGCTGGGCCGCCGGAAGATTTTTATGGCCGGCATCTTCATCTTTATAATCGGGTCGGCGGCTTGCGGGTTTGCCAATAGTGTTTTACTGCTGGTCGCATTCAGGATCATGCAGGGTATTGGCGGGGCGCTGATGATCCCGGGCAGTTTGTCGCTCATCTCGTCCTCCATTAACCCGGCCCAGCGGGGCAAGGCCATCGGCACCTGGTCGGCGTTTACAACGGTGGTTACCATGGGCGGGCCTATATTGGGCGGCGCATTGGCCGATGCCGGTTTATGGCGATACATCTTTTTTATCAATATCCCCTTTGGCATCGCGGCATTGGCAATGTTATGGCTGAAAGTAAAAGAAAACCGCGACGATGATGCCGACCGCTCCCTGGATTATCCCGGAGCCATTGCTATAGCCTTCGGGCTGGCTTTTGTAACCTTTGGCTTTTTGCGCATCCCGGCTGTTGGCCTGTATCACTGGCAGGTTTACGGATCGCTGGTGCTTGGTATTTTGTTGTTGATAGTCTTTATTGTTATCGAGCGCAAAAGCAAGCACCCCATGATGCCCCTGCAGCTTTTTGCCAACGCTACCTTTAGCGGTGCCAACCTGCTCACCTTTTTTTTATATGCCGGGCTTGGCGCGGGGATGCTGTTTCAATCGTTAAATATGGTACAGGTGCAAGGTTATAGCCAGTTGCAATCGGGCTTAACTTTTTTACCCTTTACGGTACTGATGATTACGCTGGCGCGCTTCGCGGGTGGATTGGCCGATAAGCATGGCCCGCGGTTACTGTTAATTATTGGCCCGGCTACGGCAGGCGCGGGCTTATTGATCCTATCGTTTATAAAACAAACCCATGGCCCGGCCGATTATTGGACAACCTTTTTCCCCGGCGTACTGGTGCTGGGTTTGGGCATGTCGTTCACGGTAGCGCCATTAACTACAGCGGTAATGACATCCGTTAGCGATCATTTTTCGGGCACGGCATCAGGCATTAACAATGCCATGACCCGCATTTCCGGTGTTTTTGCCAACGCCATATTCGGGGCTTTGGCGGTATTGTTTTTTGCCGGTGCCTTGCAGCAGGAAATTAAACCGCTAAAGCTGGATGCCAAAGAAACCCAAACCATCCTAAAGCAAGCCAGCAACCTGGGCAATGCCGATGTACCCAAAGCTACCAGCGCCCAACACAAAGCCGAAATTGAAAAGGCATTCCATAATGGTTTTATCAATGCCTACGGCAAGATCATGAAAATATCGGCCGGGCTGGGATTTTTAGGCGCGCTGATGGCGTTTTTATTTATCCGTAAGAAAGGTCATTAGTCATTAGTCATTAGTCATTAGTCATTAGTCATTAGTCATTAGTCATT
>JAZKAO010000016.1:0-210007 GCA_040389105.1 Bacteroidota bacterium | reverse complement strand
AATGGTAATTTCATCGCCAGGGTTGCAAAACTTTACGCTGTTTGATAAAAGGTTACGTATCACCAGCCTAATCATGTTTTGATCGGCATGTACGGTAATGGCATCGGTAGCCAGGCTTTTTGCCTTTAAACCCTTTAGTTCTATTTTGGTTTCTAGCAGATGGATGTTTTCGGTAATACAATCGCTGATATCAAAATCAACCGGGTTGATCACAATACCCTCTAACTGGCTTTTTGACCATTCCAGCAAGTTATCTAAAAACGCGCTGGTGGTCAAAATAGTTTCCTCCAGCCGGGCCAGTAGCATACGCAATTCCTCTTCCGTAATATTTCCTTGCCTGTACACACTAAACAACGACCGAAGTGTAACCAAAGGCCCCCTGATATCGTGCGATATAATAGAGAAAAATTTATTTTTAATATCGTTTAGTCTTTCCAGTTCAACATTTTGCGTATTGGTCAATTCCATTTGGGTGGTTACCTCTTCGTTCAAGGTTTCCAACTCGTGGTTAATGTTGGCTATCTCCTCCTTTTGTTCCGTCAGCAGTTTATTAGTAGCCTGTTTTTCAAGATTGCGGTGATAAAGCATCAGTACTAAAAGAATTACCGATACCAATACTACCGATGTAATCACAATCACATCGCTGTAGTGGTTAATGCGTTGCACGTAATCGGTATTTTTATTGCTGATATCCTGGTTATCCTTTGATAAGGTTGCGTTTTCATTTCGTATCCGGCTAAATTCGGCCAGGGTAACATCCTTTAGTGCCTTTTCCTTTGATATACTGTCTTCGGTTAATATATAACGGCTTTGGTATTCAAACGCTTTCTCTATATTATGCTTGCCCTTATACACCAATACCAAATTACGCAAAGCTATAGCAGCCATTGATTTAGATTTTATACTATAGCCAACTGCTAAAGCATGTTGGGCATATTTGTCGGCTGTATTATAATCCTTTAGCGCTACGTATATCTCAACTGCTATTTTTAAAATTGACCCTTCTTCATATTTATCACCAAGGCCTTGCACTATTTTTAAAGCCGGCACAATATGTTCTATCGATTTATTATACTGGTTTAAATGCATATAAACAATGGCCAAGCCACGGTGGGCTAATGCAATACCATTTAAGTTATTCATTTTTTGGCGTATAGCCATACTACCATTATAATAATCAAGCGCCTGGTTATCACGGTCGAGCGCCTGCGCGCAACTACCCAGGGTATATAAGGCGCTGGCTATACCGGCGCTATCCTTACTTTTGGTATAGCTTTTAAGGCATTCGTTGGCATAGCTTTCGGCAATTTTATACTGGTCAAGGTCGTAATAAAGCCCGCTGATATTGGTATTGCACTGATCTATGCCCCGTTGTATCTTATTTTTTTTAAAAACAGCCAGCGCTTGCGAATAATACCTGATCGATTCGCGGGTATCGTCCATCCTATCATAAACCAGGCCCATATTCACCATACTACGGCCCATGCCCATGGCAAATTTTGCCTTTTCGGCTTTGTTATAACCAATAGAAAGGTAATAAAGCGCGCTATCGTACTTGCTGCGTATAGCGTACGATGAACCCATGTTAATATAGGCATCGGCAAGGGCGGTTTCGTTATGCGTTTTTTCGGCAAAATCCTTCAAAACATTGGCATACATAAACTTTTGCTGCGGACTGGTTGGGAAAGCTACCGATGATAATTGTTTCAGTAATTTAAGCCGTACACTATCGGGGAGGGTTTGATTAAGCCTGGCCTGGGCCGAATCTAACTTAGTGTTTTGGGCAAGGCATGGGGTAGCAAAGAGCAAAAGCAGTAAACAATAGTTTTTAAACCATTTTATGCGCAAAGATATACCAGGCATTATTTTGTGTTTTATATAAGGAATACGGCTAAACATTGATGAACCTTGCCAACCAAGGGTGTGGTTAATCAGCAAGTAAATATAGGTAAATCACTTTTTAGATAACAAATACGAAGAGAGGTTAATTATGAACAAATAAAAGGTTGGAAAAACACTGCAGGTTGTGGGCGGATACAGCTGAAATAAAAGCAGTTGCATTTATAGTAAATGTAAAAATGCCGATGGGCTACTTATTCCAAAACCCGGTTGTTCACAATAATTGAATAGCGTACTAATCTGTCGATGGCGCTTGGGGTTGATATGTGTCACCAATTTTTAACGACTCATTACTCACGGTTTTAATGATAAAATATTCGTGATTAGCATCGGTGAGCGTAATTATAGAATAACCGGGCTGCCATATACCAATACTAAAAACTTTATAAGGCCGAGTGTGCTCCTTTAATTGCGCCGAATTATCTGTAACTGTTTTAGTTGCAACACAACCAAAAAGAACTACAGGTAATACAAGTAATACAAGTAATACTTTTTTCATATCCTGGAAATTTAGCTTAGTGGTTTACAATGGTAAATATAATATTATTTATAAATAAAAAATACTATCGCTTTAACAAATTGAAGTTAAGGATGTTTTGATTTTTTAATATTTAAATATGATAAGTGTGATACGTAAGGGGGGGATGCTATTTATTATGAAGCGAATATTAAATACCCGCAACCATATTAATGAGAAACAAGAATAACGAATTATTATCCGCGTATTTCAATAGGCATTTCCTGGTTATAGGGGACGGATTACACTATAGCATTTTAGCAATTATTTGTACAATTATATCATACGCTTTTATATATTTGTCTTATTGACATTTAATGTCGGCGCAATTATAACCGATTATCGTATCGTAATGAAAAAACTTTTTACTTATGCCCTTACGGGATTATTGTGTTCGTTTAATTTTATTGGCTTTGCCCAACAGGTTAAAAAACTAACTGTATACACCGATACCCGCGGCCCGGCCATCCCGCCGGCTATGTGGGGTATCTTCTTCGAGGATATCAACTTCTCGGCCGATGGCGGCCTGTATGCCGAATTGATCAAAAACCGTTCGTTTGAGTTTGCCCAACCCCTGATGGGCTGGAAAACGTTAAATAAAGACGGTGCAGGCACCGCCCTGATCATTAACCGTGGCGAGGCAAATGCTAATAACCCCCGCTTTGCCCGCATTAATATCAAAAAAGATAAAGGCAGTTTTGGCTTAGCCAACGAGGGTTTCCGTGGCATGGGTTTATTTAAGGATAAAAAGTATAACTTCTCTATCCTGGCCCGCAATTTAGGGGGCAATGTAAAGATCCGTATCGAAGCCATTGGTGCCAATAACGAAAAAATAGGAGAGGCCGACCTCCCGCTTATAAAGGGTGAGTGGACTAAATACACCACATCTTTCACTTGTAAGGCTACCGATGCCAAAGCACACCTGAACGTTTATTTTGAAAACCCGGGTACAGTGGATATCGATATGGTTTCCTTATTCCCTGAGGATACTTATAAGGGCCGCGCCAACGGCCTGCGTGCCGACCTGGCCGAGAAACTGGCCGCTTTAAAACCAGGTTTTATGCGCTTTCCCGGTGGTTGTATTGTGGAGGGCCGCGACTTGGCTAACCGTTATCAATGGAAAAAAACTGTAGGCGATGTTGCCGATCGCGAACTGATTATTAACCGCTGGAATACCGAGTTTGCCAACCGTTCGGCCCCCGATTATTTTCAATCGTACGGTTTGGGCTTTTTTGAATATTTTCAGTTAGCTGATGATATTGGCGCCGAACCATTGCCTATACTTAACTGCGGTATGGCCTGCCAATACAATACCGGCGAGGTAGTACCACTGGATAAAGAAGATACCTATATACAGGACGCGCTTGATTTGGTGGAGTTTGCCAATGGCGCAACCAGTACCAAATGGGGCGGCCTGCGTGCTGCTATGGGGCACCCTAAGCCCTTTAACCTGAAAATGATGGGTGTAGGTAACGAGCAATGGGATGTGCAGTATGTAGAGCGTTATAAGTTATTTGCCAAAGCCTTAAAGGATAAATATCCTGATATTAAACTGGTCACCAGTTCGGGCCCGTCGCCTGATGGGGATAAGTTTGATTACCTGCATGCCGAACTGACAAAAGAGAAAGCCGATTTTTTAGATGAACACTATTACCAGGCACCCGAGTGGTTTTTTAACAACGCATCGCGCTATGATAATTACGATCGTAGCGGCCCTAAAATATTTGCCGGCGAATATGCCGCCCATATTAAGGATACTAAAAATACCGATGCCGAGTATAAGAATACCTGGATAAGTGCCCTGGCCGAGGCCGCCTTTATGACCGGGTTGGAGCGTAATGCCGATGTGGTGCAAATGGCATCGTACGCGCCATTACTGGCCCATGTAGATGCCTGGCAATGGCGCCCCGACCTAATATGGTTTGATAACCTGCGCTCGGTTGGTACGCCTAATTATTATGTGCAGCAAATATTCTCTACCAACAAAGGTACCAATGTTGTCCCCGTAAAAATGAACGGCGCGGTTGTGGCAGGTAAGGATAGCATCTATTCCAGCGCATCAACAGATGCGGCTACCCACCAATTAATTATTAAAGTGGTAAATACATCGGCCACAGCCCAGCCTGTTGAAATTAACCTGCAAGGTAAGGCCAAACCGCAAAAAACCTATAACCTAACCGTATTGTCATCAACAGAGAAATATGCCTACAATACCTTGGCCGAGCCGACTAACGTAGCGCCCAAACAAGGCGGCGGGGGTATAGCCGGCGGCAAAATTACCACCAGTTTAGCGCCAATGTCGGTAAATGTGTTTAGGGTGGGATATTAAGATTTATACTGTAAATGTAAACAGGGTCCTCTTCTGGATCTTTTTGCCCCTGCATGGTCTCTCGAAGAGGCCCTTGCAGGGGCGAAATAGTGTAAACCTGTTAATTTTTTAATTTACTGATTATTAGCTATTTAACTCGATAGGATATAAAAAAGTGTAAACTTTGTGTAAACCCTATTCCCGCTATTTTGGGGTGTACAATTGCCGCGCACTTACCCATCTGTCATTTAAACTTTACAGCCTTACCGGGATTCTAAAACACCAAATAACAATTTTATAAATTCATCACTTCACCACATATCCCTTAACCGCGTTTAGCGGTTCGCCACTATTGGTAACACCTTGCACTACAATGCGCACATTGGTTTTAGGGTCGGCATTGTAAAAGGTGACGGATGCCTGGCCATTAGCGTCGGTTTTTATAGCCGGGGCCCAATGGATGGTATTGCGCATATCCGGTTTTGACGAATCAAAGGATTCACCGTTGTGCAGTGGGGCATAAAAACTGCGGGCTTCGTAATAACCCTGTATATTGGCATTGGTTACCCCGCCGCCATTAGCAAACATGGCCCCGGGTTTTAGGGTAAGGTATATGATAAACAAGTTTTCGGGCGGCGGGATCCTGGTATTCGCAATCGAATTACCCATGGCGTTAGCTGTTTGATTGGTACTTATCTTGGGTGGTTTTAAACCGGCAAGCATGCGTTTTATCAGTACTTTTTCTACCACATTCATAGGCAGGCTATAATAAATGGAATAGTAATGGCCTTGTACATCGGCATCATCCTCTTCGGTAAATATCTCCTCTTTGTTATTGATAATAATGCGTGGGTGGTAAGTTTTACCATCGGCAAAAAATACTACCTGGTCAAGGTTATTAGGGTCGGGTTTGGCTTGTTTAGATTCGTACAGGATATAGTCCCTTAGTGTGTTAAAGCTAAAATCCTTTTGCGTTACCGTAAATGATTCATCGGCATAACCGCTGCTAACGGCGGTTTGATCGCGTAGCACAACGTTTTTACTGGCCTTAATTTTTACTTCCTGTAAGTGGGTAATGCTATCCAGGTTTTTATTAACGGGCAAGCGCCTTTGTAATTCGGCGGCTAATTCATCACTTAGGTTTATGGTGCCAAATTTATTGGCTTTATTCACCGGCAAGCTGTTTTTTAATAGCGAATCCATTTGTATATAACCATTGGCTTTGCCTTTATCATCGCGGGTGGTTAACATGATGCTTTGCTCGCCCGATAGCTGTAAATTATCAAAATAATAATTCCCGGCCGCGTCTGTTTTGGTAAAGAAAAGCTTTTGCCCGGTTGTTTTAGAGTTGTATAAAGTAACGTTAGCACCCGGGATAGCGGTTTTGCCCGATGAGGTTTTTACACTGCCGGCAATAGTAAAGCCCTGCTCGGGCAGATACGATATTTTAATCGCCGTATCGGCCAGGCGCTTCCATACAAAATCGCGCCAGCCCTGGGTTAGCATTAGCATATCCAGTTGCCGGGTGCGGTTCACATTGGTGGTATCAAAATAACGTTCGGGATGGGTAATTTGCCCCCTGATCTCGGACTGTAACAGGATATAGGCCGAAATGCTGCCGGCATCATACGGGTCTACCCCGGCATCAACAGCAGCCAGTGAGAAGTTGCCTGCAACCGGGTGGTGATTGGCATCCGTAGCTTTAATGTTTACAGTCACCCTTTCCCTTGGTTTAAAAGTGTTTTTTTCTGTTGTGACACTTAGTTTGGCGTTGCGCGATGGATGGTTCACATAGATCAGCCGCTCGCAATTGGGTTTGTGCTGATCATCGTATAAGGTAATGGCAGCAATACCTTCGGGTAAAATACTTTCGGGGATTTTAATGGCAGCCTGGTTATCGTTTAAGTGGATCTGCTGATCGATATACACCGCGCCGGCATGTTTAACCGACAAAGTGAGAGGTTTACCCGCCAATGCTGCTGCCGCGGTTGTATTGGCGCTAATGGTGATATAAATAAGCGTATCGCGTTTAGTTGCTTTTAATGATAAACCGCTGTTAAGGGCATCAGGTACGGTGGCGTTAATGGTTTGCCCATTATATTTTAAGGTGCTATGATACTTTTGCCCGGCTAATGGCACCATGGCAAACAAGCCCATACCTAACGAATCGCATGTGAAGCGTGCCACGGTATCGCCTGTAGCCGATAGGATAGGGCCGCTTACGGCGATGCCATGCCCCAGCGCGTCCTCGGCCTTTACCGCAACAATAGCGCTGATCTCGTTCACCAGCGAGCCACCCTCGGGGAAGAAACGGATAACAGGTGTGGTGGATGATGCACTTACCGCCGTAGTTTTAGCAGTTGATTTACCGGCTGCACTTGATGTGCCCGAAGTTTTACCCGGCGAAGTGTTCCCTGTAATAGTGATGATTTTTTCGAATATAAAATTATCACCAAAATTACGCATCCAGTTGGTGTATGCCCTTAAGCGGTAATTGCCGGCAGGTATCTTTGTTGGTAATAAAAAATCGCCCGTGCCTGTTCCGTTATCTAAACGGATAATTTCATGGGCGGCAATGGTATCGGCGGGAGCAATCAGTTCTACATACAGGTTTTTACTGGTGCCTATCAGGTGGTTATCCTGCGCGTTTACTACATAGCCTTTCATCCATATATCCTCGCCGGGGGCATATATGCTGCGGTCGGTATGTATAAATGCCTTCTCGAAAAAGAGTTTTACCGTATTTGTTGCAGGCGGCGGCGCGGATTGCGAAAATACATGCGTACCAAGTATCATGGCTGTGCAGGTAAGCAGCAGGCTTTTAAGGTTTTTCATGGTAAAGGGTTATAATGGTTAAGGGGTATCTATCTATACAAATCTGGTAAACATTTGGCTATGTTTAACTTTGTCAGGATAGGGCAGGATGGTTTGGCAGTGATCGATTTATCGTAGTGTCGCATTTAGGCGTTCACGGTGCGTTCACGACGTTTATGAATCTGTTCACGGGTGTTCATTTGACGCATTTTAGGTGTTCACGGTGCGTTCACGACGTTCATGGTGTTCACGGATCAAGCGCGCGTGAACGTGAACACTTGTAAAATTAAATTACTTCCTGATCACGCTTTCCCCATTCTGTACCGTTAATTTCAATCCCGACAGATCAACATCCTCTACATGCTCCAATAAAAAGCCTGTTTTGGCAGTGATATCGCAATTCTTAAATATCACGCCGCGGATTGGGCTGGTGGCCAAGCCGTGCATATCGCCAACGTTATCTACGTTGCCGGTAACGTTAATGATTTTGATATTCCTCACCACAGGTGGTACCTGCGATGGCGCTTTGGCCGGGCCAACCATACGCCAGGCCATGTTAAATTCAAAGGCCTTGCGGGTACCTTGCAGTTTAATGTTTTGATAGGTAATATCTTCTACCACGCCGCCGCGACTGGGTTGCGTTTTAAAGCGAATGGGGGCCCAGTTACTGGCATCAACTATACAATCCTTTACCAAAACCTTATTAATCCCGCCCGATGTTTCGCTGCCCATGGCCACGCCGCCGTGGCCGTATGCAAAATGGCATTTATCTATCAAAATATTGGTGCTGGGGCGGTTTACCCGCAGACCGTCCTCGTCCTTGCCCGATTTAATAGAGATGCAATCATCGTTTACATCAATAGTGCTTTCGGTAATATGTACGCCATCGCTGCTATCAATATCCATCCCGTCCGAACTTAGGATATCATGATCGGCGCTGATATTGAGGTTTTTTACCAGCACATTTTTGCAATAAAGTACATGCAGGCACCAAACCGCCTGGTTATGCAGGCGCAGGTCC
Source organism: Bacteroidota bacterium (assembly GCA_040389105.1). GTDB lineage: Bacteria > Bacteroidota > Bacteroidia > Sphingobacteriales > Sphingobacteriaceae > Mucilaginibacter. Next base: position 201,448 of record JAZKAO010000016.1, on the reverse strand, counting down.
TTAATGGTAATATGCTCGGAGTTTGACAGGCAAATCATCCGCGGGTGACCAGTACGGGGGCCGCCGCCGGGTGTACCGCGCGCGCCGCCATTGGCTTTATCACGTTTCAGCCACAAATCGCCAGAGCCGTCTATTGTACCCTCACCGCTGATAGTGATACCATCGGTATGGTCGGCATTAATAAAGGCCGATGTAAACAGGCGTTCCTCACCCTCCCAGCGGGTTTGCACCTGCGGATAATCTTCGCGGTTAAGCGAGCCTTTTAAATTGCCGCCTTTATCTACCCGAAAGCTAACCCCTTTCTTCAGGAAGATAGCCCCGCTAATAAAGATGCCCTTAGGCACCACCACCGTACCGCCACCCTTGGCCGAGCAGTCGTCAATTGCTTTTTGGATAAAGGTAGTATTCATAGTCAGGCTATCACCTTTAGCGCCGTAATCGGTTATGCTACACGTTTTATCAGCCGCTTTACGGATCAACACAAAAGAGGAGCAGAGGATAAACAAGGCTATCAGCGGATAGATCTTTTTCATGGCTATTATTTTGAAGTGTGGATGATAATAAATTTGGTTTGGTGCGCATCCAGGTCCAGTGTCATACTGGTTTGTCCGGCTTTAGCTGTGGTATTGCTAACAGGGGAGATACTACCTGTACCCGCGTCCCAAAGTTCGGTTTTACCTGTGCCCGCTAAAGTTGCCTTTACGCTTTGTGCCTGGTCGCCTTCGTTAAAAAAGAAGTAAAACTCGGCATCCTTCCAGCTACGGTGCAAGTATTTGATGGATGGGATGGCTTTGTCCAGTTGTACATCCATGGGGAGCTTCTTAATTACATCGTCGGTTAGTTGAGTTGTTGTAGCCCAACTCATAGCAGCCGGAGTTTTAGCATCCAAATAGTTTTTACCCGTTACCATCTCAGGCAATTGCCCCGCAAATATCACCTTACCGCCCGATTGCGCGAATGCCTGCAAGCGTGCCACAGCAGGCGCGGTAAGGATGCTTACCGTTGGGATAATGATGGCCTTGTAAGCTTGCCCGCTCATGTTGGTAAATGTACCCTTACCCAGTTTAAATACGCTTTCCAGCGATTGGTTATCTACATAATCAAAATCAACCTGATGTTCCAGTAGTTGCTTGCTAATGGCCAGCAGACTGGTATTAGCATCTTTATTACCCAGCCACATGCTTTCGGTAGGGCAGTATATACCCACTTGTGCAGCCGGGCGGCCGTTAGATAATAGGTAGGAGGCCCGGTTAGCATATTCGGTCAGCGCCGGGAATTTTGGATCGGCCATATAGCCAGATGCCCCGCCACGCCCACCTGCCGATGACGACCAAAACATAAACTCGAACAAGTTAATGCCGCGCACCAATTGCTCGTTCACCACCCAACGGGCATCATCAACAGTCGGTTTGGGTGTATAAGCCGCGAAGCTTTCGCTCAAGGCACGTGGGCGGCCAAACAAATGTGCTGCCGATGAAGCCAGTTTGGGAAAATCGGTTACGTTATCATACCATATCTGGTGCCAAATGGCATCCACGCCGGGGACCTGCACGTAGCGCATATCCTTAAAGTAATCGCCCTCGGTTTTGGCCAGGTCCATCAGCATATCTTCGTGGTCGATATGTACCATGTACTCCAGCCCGTTTTGCGCGCACCAATCGCCCTGGATCTTAAAAAAGTTATCGCGGTACAAGTCCGACCATACTTCCCAAAAATCGGCTTTAGCCAGTTTTTGTTCTTTAGTGGCGTTTTGGGTAAAGAACGTGCCGATATAAGGTTTAATATCGTAACCCTTTTTGGTTTGGAAGATGGCATCTAACCCGGGTGTCCATGGCGTAAAATTGTATTCGGGTTCATCGCCACGGAAGCCTAATACGGTTTTACCAAACTCGTTGCCGATATATTTTTTGTACTGCACATGTGTAAACTCCAAAAACTGCCTGGTAGCTAAGGGGTTTAAATAATCGCATAAAGAATTTACCGTATCCTTGCCACCAGTAGGGTTATTGGCCGCCCGGGTTACCGATGTTTTAAAGCGGTGCTGAATAAGCATCACTTGCCAGTCGCCTTGTTTGGCGGTCCAGTTTAAGGTATGCTTGCTCACATCAATTACTTCGTTAGCCTTGGTTTCGTTATTCACGGCTACAGCACTGATGATGGATGCATCTAATGCCTGATTGGCTGTTTCACCTTGCTTTAAGGGAATCCGTTTGGCCACCACCAAACCCTGCATGCGCAACTCCGGCTTTTCCTGGCTGAATTTGCCACCGGCAAAACCGCTGGGGTATTTGCCTTCGTCAATTATCCACAGGTGCATATCGCGCTTCTTCAGCTCCTCTACAATTACCTGCACGGTTTTAAACCAACCGTCGGACAAGTAAGGATCGTTCATTTTATAACCCGCTTCTATAGTAACCGATCGCAGGCCCCTGCTCTTCATATCATCCAAATCCTTAATGATATTTTCGCGGCTCACCGGGCCTTGCATGCCCCAGGTAACGGTCTCTGCATAAGGGAGGGGATAGGCTTTCAGATTAGCCGCCATCTCGCTATGGGTGGGGAATGTCAGCTTTTGCCATGGCGCGTTTTGCGCGGATACTTTGGCTATGAATGGCGTAGCTAATAACAATACTGCTATTAGTTTTTTGCCGGATGATGGTAGTAATGATGTTGACATAATTTATAAATGTTTTATTTATAGCTTTTATGTAGATATGCTATTTTACAGGTTTAACCCCTTCGGATGTCATCACCACACGTTTCATGGTGCCATCGGGATTATAATACAGGTAATCGATACAAACCGAACGGTGGAAACTGCCCGCATCGGCAGCCAACGCGCCGTTATGATATACGAAGTATGATTTGCCCTTAAAATCAATAATGGCCTGGTGATTGGTATTACTGTTGCCGGCAATCTCGTTCAGGATGCCTTTATATTCCCAGGGGCCGGTAATGCTGCGGCTCATGGCATAGGCGGTTTTCTCGGGGAACTCGTAAGCATACGATAGGTAATACCAGCCATTATGTTTGTGGATCCAGGGCGCTTCGGTATAATGCGGCAGGCTGAAAGTTTTAATATCGCCGTCCAGTTCGGTCATGTTCTTTTTTAACTTAGCATAGTAGCAAACTGTGTTGCCCCATATCAGGTAGGCCTGGCCATCGGTATCAATAAAAACGGTAGGGTCAATATCGTCCCAGCTAATTTTGGTTTGTGTGGTCATATCGCTGGTCACCAATGCCGATCCGCGGGCATCCTTATAAGGGCCCTCTGGTTTATCGGCCACAGCCACACCAATAGCTTTGCCATGGATAGCACCATGCTCAATTGCTACATACCAGTAAAACTTGCCATCGCGCTCTATCACCTGCCCGGCCCAGGCATCATCCTTTGCCCAGGCAAAATCCTTTACATTCAGGGGCAATGGATGTTCAGTCCAAGTTACCATATCGGTTGATGAAAAGCACAGCCAGTTATGCATACGGTAACTGCTTACTTTAGTAGGTGCTTCATCGTGGCCGGTATACAGGTATACTTTATCCTTATAAACCAGCGCTGCCGGATCGGCTGTAAACTGGTGACGGATGATTGGGTTACCGTTGGAATGGATCACCGTATCGCCTGTTTGTGCTGATGTTTTTATGCCCGATAATGTAAGGGCGCTGAGTAGGAGTATGTTTCGTAATTTCATATATCATATTCTTTAAAAGTATTGCCGCGGGAGTAAACTCACCCCGACTACGCTTCGCAGGTCGACCCTCTCTTCGCCTTCGGCGGAAAGAAGGCAGAAAGTGTTTCGGTTTTCCAAACCCCTCTTTCCGGCGAAGCCGAAGAGAGGGTGGTCGAGCGCAGCAACGACCGGGTGAGTATACTTACCAATCCATCTTCACCAATTCCACACCTTGCCCTTGAATGGTAGTTTTTAAATTATAAGTACCATTATTTACAGTCACCTTTTGCGCCTTGCCTATGCTTTGCAGCATGCCCGCTTTTTCCAATTGAGCAATTTGCGCGGCGGTAGGGCTTTGCGGCGATCCCATCTTTTTCCAAACCTCGTACGAGTTACTGTGTGTCCAGTCGATCACATAACGGGTTAACGTTACGCTTTTAGCCGGGATGCTATTCAGTTGAATATTTACCATACGTGGCGCACGGGAGTTATCATCATCGTGATAATTCCACAGCATTACGGCGGCGGTTTTATCGGCTGTGGATGCCAGCGCGCCTACATCGGGCTGCTTGCGGATACCCGAATCGAGGATGGGTTTTAACAGGTACATATCGGCATCCTGCACTTGCACACGCTTGCCCTTCATCATGCCAAACATGCGGAACACATTTAGTACAGGCTTATCCACGCCATTTGTTGCCAAATCGCGGAAACCGGCAAACCAGGGCTGGTCTTCAAACTCAAACGACCAGCTTACCGCGCCAATAAGGTTTACGTTGTATTGATCTGCTAATTCATAAGCCCGTGCAAATGATGCAGCTGTATAGCTGGAGTAAAGTGTGCCGTTACGATAAGCATTCTCGGGATTGGTACTCATGCCACAGGCAGCGCAGCCTTCCGGGTCCGATTCACCGATAATGACCGGGATGCTTTTTAACTGCGGGTAAGCGGCTATTAGCTTAAACATATTATTCATATTGCGCAATTGATTCAGAATCCCCATGCGCACTTGTCCATTAGTGATTTTTGGTGATCCCTTAGCATGAAACAACACTGCGTCCAGTGGAGAGCCAACTTTGCCGGTTACATAATTAGTGTCTTTAAGGCAATGGTTTAAAAAGCCGGTCAGGAATTTCATCCCGCCGCCGGTTACGTTGCAACCGCCTATTTTGGCAGCAGGCAATGCGCGTTTTACACCGTCGGCAGCATAATCATATAATTTATAAAACTCGGGGACGGTGCCTTTCCAATAAGCACCATCGGGTTCGTTCCACACTTCCCAATACCAGGTTGATACTTCTTTGGCGCCGTAGCGTGCTACACAATGCTTTACCCATTGATAAACCAGTTCGCCCCATTTTTTATAATCTTTTGGGGGATAAGCCCAACCGGTTTCTATGGCTTTGTATTCTACGCCGGGTTTCCAGTGGTGCTGGTAGGGTTCGGAGTGGGTGGATAAGGCTTCGGGCATAAAACCCAGTTGCGCCAGGGGTTTCATGCCGCGTTTAATATAGGTATCAAAAATACTGTCTACAATATGAAAGTTATAAACCGGGTTACCCTTAGCGTCCTCGGTATAAATATTGGTCGATCCCCATTTCAAGGCAGGCGTTCCATCGCCCGATGTCATTAAATTATGTACCCGCATATAAACTGGTACCGGGCTAAGTGCCGATAGTTCGGTAAGCAGCTTGCGGCCATCTTTCATATAGGTATAGTTGGGCTCATCGTGGCCAAACCAGGCCCAAATGGGTTTCATATCGCCAACGGGCTTGCTGAAATCTACACTGATATTGGTTGTTGCGGGTGTTTGTTGCGCCCTGGCGCTATTAAATAATACGGCAACAAATAGCAATAGCCGGCAAGCACGATAAAGATACTTCATGGATAGATGCGATAAAACGGGTAAATAATTTGGTTAAAAAAACTGTTTTAAATGTAAGAAACACATTTATGAATTGTACTGCTGTAGCGGATTATTTACTTAAAACGGGATGGAACAGGATGGTGGTGAGCTTGACTCACCCCGACGTTGCTTCGCTCGTCGGCCCTCTCTTCGCTGCGCGGAAAAGAGGGCAGGAAGTACATTTCTTTACTATTCTTAATCCCTCTTTCCGCGCAGCGAAGAGAGGGTGCCCCAGCGAAGCGGTGGGCGGGTGAGTCCACCTGCTTGCGGGTCCCCACAAAACTCGGTAACCAAAAAAACGCGATGGAGTTTATAGGGCATGAAGATACAGCTAACCCTTATTTGCCTGCTTGTTGTATTTAACAGCCTGGCACAAGTGAAAACCGATAACCCGTTAAAATCAAAAACCGATTCTATTGTACACCGGGCAGCATTGGTTTATATGAGCGATACGGCAAGGGTGGGGCTGTCGATAGGGGTTATTGCTAACGGGAAATCATACATCTATAATTATGGCCGGGTTAGCCCGCAATCTGCAAGCTTACCAAGCGCACATTCGCTTTACGAGATCGGCTCTATCACCAAAACCTTTACCGCGCTAATGGTTGCCCATGGCATAGCCGAGAAAAAGATGGATTTGAACGAAGATATCCGGAAATATTTAAAAGGTAATTATCCAAACCTGCAATATGGCAATGGCGAACCCGTAAAACTGGTTTACCTGTTGGCGCATATCGGGCGCTTTCCACGATTTTTTACAAAGCCGGTTGATGCCGGTTTCACAACGGCCGATCTGGATAATGAACTGCATCAAATTAAACTGGATACCTTAAAACCTTACAGATATCAATACTCAAATGCCGGGTATCAATTATTAGGGCAGATATTAGAAAATGTTTACGGCCAAACTTATGATGAATTGTTGAAACGATATATTACTGGTCCGCTGCAAATGGTATCCACCAAAGTGAATATCCCTGCAACCGATGCACCATGGTTGCTAAATGGTTATAATGCTAAAAAACAAATAATGCCGGCTATGGCCAATGCATTGCCGGGCGCGGGCAGCATTAAGTCTAACATGCAGGATATGTTAAAATACATGGATTACCAGTTAAAGGAGCCAGATGCCGTAGTGAAAACCACGCACAGGCCATTATATGGCACCCCCGAAACCGGCGAAAATGCGATGCCATGGGTAATTAACCGTAACAGTAACTGGGATTATTTTATTAGGGAGGATGGCGGCACCCGGGGGCAACGCTGTTTTATGGCTATGTTTCCCGATTACCAGGTGGGGATTCTCCTGTTGAGCAATCAAACCGATGATAACGCGGGCGAGAAATTGTACGAGGCTTATAACGCCATATTTAATGCACTAAAAAAGTGAAAAATCGCGTCGCGATAAGTATGCTATTATATATAAAGGTATAACCGTCGTTTTTTTTAAGCCTTTTGGTAAGTATGGAGCAATTATATGGGACACATTCCCAAATCAAACCCCGCACTTCATGCTTTCTTCATAAAAGATGCGCAGTTTTACATCGATTAGGTTTTGGTTAGTATGTTTTGTGCAAAAAAACATACTATAAATCCCCCGCCGCCCGGTGGGGGATTTTTTTTGTCGTTTTTCGGGGATTTTAAACAGTCTTTTTTGGGGAAATAAAATTCGGCTTTTTGCTGATTTTGGCAGTTATTGTAGTTTATTTTCCACATTTTGAATAATTACTTCACATATCCTGATTTTTTTTAAAAAAAATAAGATAAATAATAAAAAATTTATAATTTAGTCGAAAATATTAGTTTTCGTAATCAAAAAAACTACATAAACTTAAATAACATTAGAAATACGTTAAAACAATGGCAAAATTAGAGTACATCTGGCTGGATGGCTACAAACCAACCCAAAGCCTGCGCAGCAAAACAAAAATTGAGAAAGATTTCAGCGGCAAATTAGAAGATTGCCCGTATTGGAGCTTTGACGGTTCATCAACCGAGCAGGCACCAGGTGGTTCGTCAGATTGCGTACTGAAACCGGTTTTTATTTGTCCTGATCCGCAGCGTAAAGAAGGTTACCTGGTAATGTGCGAAGTTTTAGATTCAAAAGGCCAGGCACATGAGTCGAACGGCCGTGCCCATATTGAAGATGATGATAATGATTTTTGGTTTGGTTTTGAGCAGGAGTATTTCCTGTGGGATCCTAAAACCGATAAGCCTTTAGGTTTCCCTCAAGGTGGTTACCCAGGCCCGCAAGGCCCTTACTACTGTTCGGTTGGCGCTAACAACGCTTACGGCCGCGAAATTGTTGAAGAACACTTAGACGTATGTTTAGAAGCTGGTTTAAATGTTGAAGGTATCAACGCCGAAGTTGCTGCGGGACAGTGGGAATTCCAAATCTTCTCTAAAGGCGCTAAAGATGCAGGTGATCAAATTTGGGTAGCCCGTTATTTATTAGAGCGTATTGGCGAAAGCTATGGCGTTGCCATTAACTGGCATTGCAAACCATTAGGTACATTAGACTGGAATGGTTCGGGCATGCACGCTAACTTCTCAAACACTATTTTACGTACTGCCAACAGCAAGGAAACATTCACCAAAATTTGCGAAGCTTTCCGCCCTGCTGTTGCTGAGTGTGTGGCTGTATACGGCGCTCATAACGAACTGCGTTTAACAGGCAAGCACGAAACTGCTTCTATTACCGATTTTAGCTACGGTGTATCAGATCGTGGTGCTTCTATCCGTATCCCGCTTTACACAGTAGATCATAACTGGAGTGGTTACCTGGAAGATCGTCGCCCTAACTCGGCTGCCGATCCGTACAAGGTTGCTGCTGTGATCATCAAAACCGTTAAATCGGCAAAATTGTAATTTTTAAGATTAACTGCTATAACTGTTTCCTTATGCCTCTCCGAGTAATCGGAGGGGCATTTTTTATTTATACCTGCCTGACAGAATTTGCGGATAACCAGCTATCGGCAAATTATACAGGTATACCCAGCAACCAATCGTACCCGATTTAGTGGCAATAGGTATCATTACCCTTATAAATAGGTTAGGCTGTTCTTCATTGTCGCCAAATCCTTCGTATTCGTCAAGCGCCTTTAGTATGGTAGCATCATTTAGCTGTACAATTTGGCCATAAACCCGGCCGGTAATTTGGGGTTTATGGATAGCGCCGGGATATTCGCCCATATCGTATAAAAGCCCGGGGAAGCTGCTCTGGGCAATGGCCCGGCTATTGTTTTTTAAATAAACGCCAAACTCGTTATGGCCATCCAGTAGCGAACCGTATACAAACAAATATTTACAATCGCTTTCCATTACTTACCTTTGCGCCAAATTATAACCACAAGCAAAATAAGTAATAAGGCCCGGTACAGCAACATTGCGCCTTTATTTTTATCTTGCCAATATTGTTACGCTGATATTAATACCGATATGGATACGCACCAAATTGCCGCTTACATACAAGATAAGGATATTAAAAAAATAAAGTTTGCTTTTGCCGATATCGATGGGATATTGCGCGGCAAACTGATACACCGTGATAAGTTTTTAGACGGCCTGAAAGATGGCTACGGTTTTTGTGATGTGGTTTTTGGCTGGGATAGCAGCGATGCCGGTTACGATAACGTGGCGATTACCGGCTGGCACTCGGGTTACCCGGATAAATATGCCCGTATCGATCTAAGCACCATACGCCATATCCCATGGCAGGACGGGCAAACTTTTTTTCTGGCCGATTTTACCCAGCCCGATGGCAGTAGCGTTGCCGCCTGTTCGCGCAGTTTATTAAAACACATAGCCGCCGATTGCGAAAGCATGGGCTATCACCCCGAGTTTGCGCAGGAGTTTGAGTGGTTCAACTTTAACGAAACACCCCAAAGCTTGCAGGACAAGGAGTTTACCCAACTAAAACCAATAAGCCCGGGTATGTTTGGGTATTCCATCTTACGCCCATCGCAACATAGCGATTTTTACTACGACCTATTTAATTTGTTGACAGAATTTGGTGTACCGATAGAAGGCTTGCATACCGAGACCGGTCCGGGGGTATACGAAGCGGCTATTATTCACGACCATGTTTTGGCTGCTGCCGATAAAGCCACGCTGTTTAAAACCGCCGTAAAGGAAATAGCATCTAAACATGGCATAACCGCCACCTTTATGGCCAAGTGGAACGCCAATTTACCCGGTTGCAGCGGCCACATCCACCAAAGCCTTTGGAACAAGGATAAAACCGAAAACCTGTTTTATAGTGCCAATGATGTAAACAAAATGAGCGACCTGCATAAGCATTACCTGGCCGGTCAGCTACATTGCCTGCCGCATATTTTGCCCATGTACGCGCCAACTATTAACAGCTATAAACGCCTGGTAGAAGGTGCCTGGGCGCCAACAACCATAACCTGGGGGCTGGATAACCGTACCACCGCCATTCGCATTATAAACGATACCATTAAACACACCCGCCTGGAAACCCGCATCCCGGGATCGGATACTAACCCGTATTTGGCTATGTCGGCTGCGCTGGCATCGGGTTTGTACGGTATTAAACACAAACTGGAATTGACTATACCGCCAACCGTAGGTAACGGCTATCAGGATATCAGCAACGGAAAATTAGCTACCAACCTGGAAGATGCCGCTACAACCATGCAAAACTCGGCCATAGCCAAAGAACTTTTCGGCCACGACTTTGTGCAGCATTTTACCAATACCCGCCTGTGGGAGTGGAGGCAGTTTATTAAACAAGTAACCGACTGGGAATTGAAGAGGTATTTCGAAATTATATAGTTGGATTGCATAGCGTAGTTTAATATTTAACCACAAAGGACACAAAGCTAATTGGATTTAAGTTTATGAATGAGCAGGAACTATCTAATATTGTTATTGGCCTTGCTATTGAAGTTCACAAAGCGTTGGGGCCGGGATTGCTGGAGAGTGCTTATAAGGAGTGCCTGTGTTATAAGATAATAAAGTCTGGTTTGTATGTTGAAAAAGAAAAGGCTATGCCTTTGGTGTTTGAGGAAATAAAATTAGAGGTAGGCTATAGGATTGATTTGCTGGTTGAAAACAAATTAGTAATCGAAACTAAAAGCGTTGAAGAATTAACCGATGTACACATGGCGCAAACGCTTACTTATATGAAACTGGGTAATTATAAACTGGGCTTACTAATGAATTTCAATGTGTTAAAACTAAAAGACGGAATAAAAAGAGTAATTAACGGCTCTTTATAAACTTAGCTTTGTGCCCTTAAATAAATAATAAACGTTGCCTCAAAGGCTTAGTGTCCTTTGTGCAAAAATCTTTGTGCCCTTTGTGGTTAAATAGCCACATAATTAAAGACAATAATGGACTACAATTTAATTATAAAAAAAGCCTGGGAAGGCTACGATGCTTCAAAGACGATCAGCACTATTGAAGATATCAGTGCGCAGGTATCTACCAATCACGTATTTAGGGTTACGTTTGATGATGATGATATTATTATTGCCAAGCTAAGCAACTTTGGTAAGTACGAGTATTTTAAGGAAGATCACCGTATTATCCATAGCTTATCAAATAATTTGCTTTACCCGTTCGAGAATTTGCTGGCGCGGTCGTTACTTAAAAATAACCGGGTTTACATTTATAAGCACCGGCAGGCGGGCAGGGATGCATGGGTGGTTTTTTATAACCCTACCCGTATATTGGAGCGTTTGCCACGCCGGTTGGACGAAGATCATATTATGCGTTTCGGGCAGCAGATTGGTAAGTTTCATAAAGCTTGTTCAAAGCTGAGGCATGTTTTGCCAAAATCGAGCAAAACCCTGCGTACCGACATTAATACCTTGTTGCAGCAAATTGAGCGCGACGAGAAAAGCGTTGGCACCCCCATGCAGGCCGATTTTCTGAAATATCATTGCGACCAGTTTATTAAAAACCGATCGAAGCATAATGTAAACACGTTCGAGATCATCCCGGTATTTATCGACTGGAACATTGGCAACTTCTCGGTAACCAACAAGCTGGAACTGTATTCGCGCTGGGATTACGATTGGTTTAGGATGAGTTACCGCATGCTTGATTTTTACTTTTTCAGCAGGGTAGTATCGGATGTTGGCGACCGCACGGTTTTTAGTTATGGTATTAATACCATGAACGAGCCGCGCTTTATCCTGTTTTTACAGGCGTATCATAAAGTAAACCCTATTAAGGCCGACGAGTTGCGTTTTTTAAAGGAAGTATACCGCTTTTTTATACTGAATTACGTAATAAAGGATGGCAAGTACTTTTTTCACAGTCAGTACGCTAAAAAACTACAGGCCGAAGCTTTTGATATTTACCTGCCATCGGTTGAGCGGGGCTTTGATGCCGAGATATTGATTGATGCCTTAAAAATTAAATAAACGATGCAGACCCGGGATTTTAAATCGATAGTTGATCAATACGAGATCATTTTTTTTGATGCCTTTGGCGTAATAAAAAACTACAAGGGTTTGGTGCCCGGCATCGAAAATACATTTGCCTACCTGGAAGCGAAAAAAAAGGAATATTACATTGTAACTAATGATGCATCGCGCAGCCCGTTCCAACTGGCCGAATCGTACCATAATAAGGGCCTTACCGCTATTACGCACGATAGAATTATTTCGTCGGGCATGCTGGCTAAGGAATACTTGGATTTGAAAGTGCCCAAAGGAATTGTTGCCTATTTGGGCACGCCCGACTCGGCGCATTATATAGAAAGTTCGGGTCTGCACACCCTTCCCATCAGCGAGGTGGATGATAGTAATGTGAACGAAGTAAGCGCGCTGGTTTTTTTAGATGATGAGGGTTTTGATTGGTTTAGCGATTTAAATAAGTGTGTGAACCTGCTGCGCAAGCGCAATATCCCGGCCATTGTGGCTAATACCGATAGGGCATATCCCTTAAACCTGCACGATGTATCTATAGCCATTGGTGGTTTGGCCAATATGATAGAGAGCATTGTGGGTAAAAAATTCATCCGTTTTGGTAAGCCCGATTCGCAAATGTTCATGTTTGCTTACGATTTGATCCGCGATAGGCGACCGGTTGATAAAAAAGATATTGTAATGGTAGGGGATACCCTGCAAACAGATATTATGGGCGGCAACAAATTTGGGCTGGATACTGTATTGGTACTATCGGGTAATACCCAAAGTGTCGACGCTGCTACCCGCATCAACTCTACCGGCATTGTACCTACCTATATTTGCGAATCGGCGGTGATATCCGCTTAAAAGCGCTTTCCTAAAATAACTTTAAATATGCCGCTGTCGCCTGTATGGGTTAGGCCCCAGCCATAACCGGCATTAAACTCCCAATTGGCGCTAAAACTTAAATCGGTTGCTATAAATAGTTGATGTTCTTCCTGCTGTATGGGGGCGTAATGAAAAAAGCGACCGGTATTGCCGTAATACTCAATCCCCAGGGCTACTATTTTGCTCACATCATAAGCAGCTTTAAGGTTAGGCGAAAAAGTTAAACCAATATCTGAATCCTCACCCGCATAGCTTTTTTCAACCGTTGGATTAAAAGATACATAAAGGCCGCCCCATTTTTTATCAATAATAGGCCTGATCTCTAAACTACAAGTACTGCCAGAGTAAGCTGACTTTTGAAACCCAAATTCGGTTGAAATGCTTACACCAACGGGCCAATGCCATTCATCGGGCGCGGCTACACGCGGCCTGATGTGCGAACCAACATAGGCGCTTCGGCCATCACTGCCAACGGTGTTGAAAATATAAAAACCAGTTTCAAACCAAGTTGTCCACCCGTGGGTTATTTCAATAGTTTCATGAAAAACATGGTTGGTGGGTAATTGACCATCGCTGATTACCTTACTGCCATTAGTAGTAAAATTACTGTGCAGTTCTACCATGGTATGGCCCTTATCGGTAGTGCCCGATCCGTAAACTTGTATTTCGTAGTTCTCCTGCGCCTTTAAGGCTGTACAAAAAAACAAAATTGCGATAAAGGAAAGTAAAGATTTAATCATGTTTACAGTTAATTAGGATTGAAACTATTTTGCTGATTTAAAACTACTTAATAAAAGAAAATAAGGACTATTGTAATGAATATTTTGCAGAATTAATATGTGGAGTAAAATTATTTTACACTATAGGAAACCAAAGTGCATAATACATCGTTATATAAGTGTGATAAGGTTTAGGTTGGTTACAACTTGAGGAAGTTGTAACCGAATCCCCTGCCGCCAGGCAGGGGATTTTTTTATATCTTTATCGCTTTACTAAATACCCCGCCTGTTGCAAAAAATAACCAATTGATAATTAATGCTTTGATAGAAAGTTTAACTGTGTTGTAATTATTTTTCTTACCTTTCAATTCAAAACCGGCAATTATTAATCATATCACAACGTTATCGTATTAATAAATTAAAATAGAATTTAAGCATCGCACTGCTTGCACCAGTCCCTGATTATGGCAAAAAGAACAGATTTCACCTACTCGCAATACTCCGAACCACACAAAATACGTACTAAGCAAATTTTAAAGGAATACCCGGAAGTGCGTAAGCTGATAGGGAAAAATCCATACACTATTTTTGCTATATTGGGTTTAGTAGCTTTTCAAATAGTAGCGGCTTGGTTTGTAAAGGATCAATCGTGGTGGGTAGTATTTGGTATTGCCTATTTTTTAGGCGCCTTTGCCGATCATTCGCTGTTTGTAATGATACATGAGTGTACGCATCAGTTATTATTTAAAAACAGGTCGGCTAACCGCTGGGCCAGTATGATAGCCAATATGCCGCAAATCTTCCCAAGCGCCATATCGTTCGAGCATTTTCACCTCAAGCACCACTCGTTCCAGGGTATTCACGAGTTGGATGCCGATTTGCCAAGCAAGTGGGAAGCAAAGTTGATTAGCAACAGCTTTTTTGGTAAGGCATTATGGCTGCTGTTTTTCCCTTTATTCCAGTTTTTCAGGTTATCGCGCCTTAAAGAGATTAAGAGTGTAGATGGCTGGGTAATTACCAATTTTTTTATACAGGTTGCCTTTACAGCTGCTATGTACTACTTTTTCGGCTGGCATGGTGTGGCTTATTTATTATTAAGCTTCTCTTTTTCGGTAGGCTTGCATCCGCTGGGCGCACGCTGGGTACAGGAACACTATTTAACCCATAACGAAGAGCAGGAAACATATAGCTATTATGGCGTATTAAATAATGTATCATTTAACGTAGGCTACCATAACGAGCATCACGATTTTCCATCTATCCCATGGAATAAGCTGCCTGAGATAAAATCAACAGCGCCAAATTATTACGATACGTTGTTATCGCACAAATCGTGGACTAAGCTTTGGCTTCGCTTTTTGTTTGATAGGGAGATCTCTTTATTTAACCGCATTTTGCGTAAAGATAGGGGCACCATATCGCCGCAGGCCCCTTATAACGGCTTACCACAATAAAGTTTTTGTTTATATCTTTGGCGTATCAACATAGCTATGCCAAAAAAATCATTCCTGTCGTTTGTGGGTTTTTTGTTGCTTATTGCAGCAACTTATTGCCCGTTGATACGCCTATTTGGGATATTTCCCAATATGGACCTGTACGATCTTAATCAACCATTTGGTATTACCGTATTATTGGTAGGTATTGTAGGCATATTAGGTATTGTATTGCGGCAGCAGCCAATTACCAAACTTTGTGCCTGGATGGCCTTATTATTGGTAGTGCTGGTGTATGTAGCCTCGTTTCTGAAAGTTCACCATGCCTTTAGTTTTATTCCATTTAAATCGCTTGCCGGGTTTTTAACCGGTAAAATAAAATTTAAGTGGGGTTGGTATTTGTTGTTTGCGGGGCCGCTATTGGCTATAGTAGGCGTATACACAACTAAAAGAAGTGCGATAGTGTTAAATGATAAATAAAAACAAAGCACATTTGATAGCGTTAACTATAAATCCTTAATTTGCGTAATTGCGTATATTATTATCGTGATAATTTGTTCATAAAACTATATAAAGCGCTGCTAAATGCTTAAACTCTCTTTCCGCCTGCAGGTACTTGCGGGCTTTGCTGTATCTATTATACTGGTAATTATTGTTGGGGTACTGTCCTACCAAAGCATCAATAAGCTGGAGGATGATACTAAAATGGTTGATCATACCCAAACCGTTATCAATACGTCGGATGAATTACTGCAATTGTTGATTGATGCGGAAACAGGCATGCGTGGTTTTTGCGCAACAGACAAAAAAGCATTTTTAGAACCCTATAATGCTGCGCTACCCCAAATAAATGATGACCTGCGAAGCTTAAAAGAACTTATAGCAGATAATCCTATCCAGGTTAAACGATTAGATACTATTTCTTTATTGGTTAATCAGCAATTGACTATCCTGAAAGAAAATATTGATACGCGCGATGTAAAGGGCCTTGACTTTATGGTGGCCAATAACATGTTTCTTAACGGTAAACAAAGTATGGACGGCATCCGCGCCTTACGGACACGCCTGAATGAAACAGAAACCAAACTACTGCTGGACAGAAGGGCCAGTTCGCACGAGGCATCAACCGACGCTATTAAAATTATAGGAGCCGGTTCATTTATATTCCTTGTTATTATCCTGATATTATTCCAATACATCCAAAAAACATTTGATAAGCAAAAGAAAACAGAGGAAGAGATAAGGGTAACCAATATTGAACTGGAGAAGGTATTGGGCGAAAACGAAGACAAAAACTGGCTGCTTACCGGTACAGGTTTGTTAAACGAGCGGATGCAGGGGCAACAAAGCGAGAAAGAGCTTTCGCAAAGTGTATTGGCCGAGGTTTGTAAATATACCAATGCTGTTACCGGTACCCTATACCTGTTTAACGAGCAGGAAGAAACGCTGGAACTATATGCCTATTACGCATTTCACGATCTGGGCGTAATTAAAAAGACCGTAAAACTATCCGAAGGATGGCTGGGCCAGGTGGCTAAAGATAAAAAAGCCGCTATTATAAAAGGCACATTGAATGATAAGCTGGAACTGGAAACATCCATCATCAGCCAGGAGTTAGTAGAGATCCTGATCGTTCCTTTCTTTTTTGATAAAAAACTGAAGGGCGTTATCGAGATCGCTTATCAAAACCAGCTATCGGCTAATATTAACGATTATATATTAGCCACCGCTAACGATATAGGCATAGCCATTAACACCGCGCAGGCCCGTACCATTATGCACGACCTGTTTGAGGAAACCCAACAGCAAGCAGAAGAACTGGAAGCACAACAGGAAGAAATGCGTGTAACCAACGAGGAGTTGATGAACAAAACCGAAATGCTGCAGGCATCGGAAGAGGAGTTGCGGGTACAGCAGGAGGAACTGCGCACCATCAACGCCGAACTGGAAGAAAAAGCCAGCTTGTTGGAAGAAAAGAACCAGGCTATTGAAGAGGCCCGCGCCAACATTAACATTAAGGTGCAGGAACTGGAAACTACAGGTAAATATAAATCGGAGTTTTTGGCTAATATGAGCCACGAGTTGCGCACCCCGCTGAACAGTATTTTAGTGCTTGCACGGATACTGAAAGATAATAAAGCCGATAACCTGTCGGACGATCAGATCAAATACGCCAGTGTGATATTTAATGCCGGTAACGATTTGCTGACGCTGATCAATGATATCCTGGACTTGTCGAAGATTGAATCGGGCAAGCTGGAAATGATGAATGAGCATATTAAGGTACAAAGCATTTTGGGCGATATAGAAATGCTTTTTGCCGAGATGGCCACAAATAAAAAGATCAAGTTTACCACCACAGTTAAGGATGTTCCCGAAGTGATATATACCGATAAGGTGCGGGTGGAACAGGTGATCAAAAACATGCTATCGAACGCGTTTAAGTTTACGGCCGAAAACGGCTCGATAACGATAAATGTAAGCCCGGGCGCTAAACCTAAAACGATCAATTTTACCATTAAGGATACTGGCATAGGCATTGCGCCCGAAAAGCAAAAGCTCATATTCGAGGCATTTCAACAGGCTGATGGTTCAACCAGCCGCAAATATGGTGGTACAGGCTTAGGTTTATCCATCAGCCGCGAACTGGCCAATTTATTGGGTGGAAGGATATCGGTACAAAGCGAGCAGGGCAAGGGAAGCGAGTTTACACTCACCATCCCTTATGAAGCCGAAGTAAACCTGAACCAGGAAGAAACTGTACCAACTGCCGAAACATTTATCCCTGTTAAGGAGTTTTTAAAACCGATGACACAGTTAGAGCGCAAGGACCCTAATGTGGAACCATTAGTGGTAATTGTAGAGGATGATAAAAACTTTGCAGATATACTAAAGGATTATGCTAAAGACCACGGTTACCGGGCCATTGTAATACACGAAGGGACCCACGCGTTTGAGACCATCAAAGAAAACCAGCCCGATGCGGTGATACTGGATATTATGCTGCCCGGCAAGGATGGCTGGGAGATACTGAAAGAACTAAAAAAATCGCAGGAAACGATTAATATACCAGTACACCTGATGTCGGCTGGTGAGGCGGCGGCTAACCGTGTGCGCCGCGAAGGGGCTATCAGCTTTATGAAAAAGCCGATTGATACAGGTACGTTAGATAAATTATTTGGTGAAATGACACAGCAAAGTGGGGTGATTTTTAAACAAATACTATTAGTAGAAGACCACCAGGCCCAAAGCGAAGCCTTGAAACAAATGATGGAGAAACAAGGCATTACTGTTGACCAGGCTTTTGATGGTGCTTCGGCATTTGAGAAGTTGCAGGTTAACGAGTATCAGTGTGTGATATTGGACCTTAACCTGCCTGATATATCAGGCCTTGACCTGCTGGATAAAATTAAGGGTATTGAGCGCTTTACCAGCTTGCCGGTAATTGTAAACACGGCTATGGAACTGGATAAAACATCGGTAAACCGCTTGATGCAATATGCCAATGCAATGGTAGTGAAAACCAGTAAATCGTCGGACCGGTTGA
The DNA here is from genome assembly GCA_040389105.1 of Bacteroidota bacterium. GTDB lineage: Bacteria > Bacteroidota > Bacteroidia > Sphingobacteriales > Sphingobacteriaceae > Mucilaginibacter. Next base: position 182,901 of record JAZKAO010000016.1, on the reverse strand, counting down.
TTGATGAGGTAAACCTGTTTCTGCATAAAATAAGTAATACGCCGCAGGCATCGGCAACGCCGGGGGGGAAATTAAGCCCTGTTTCGCAAGGCAAGGAAAAGCTGAAGGGCAAAAAGGTATTGGTGGTTGATGATGATATGCGTAACATCTTCGCGCTTACCAGTGCCCTGCAAACCTATGATTTTGTAGTAGAGATTGCCAACGATGGGGAAGAGGCTATAGCCAAATTAGAGCAAAACAGTGATATAGATATTGTGCTGATGGATATTATGATGCCTAAGATGGATGGGTACGAAGCCACCCGTTATATCCGTAAACAAAACAAATGGGCTAAGTTGCCTGTAATAGCATTAACGGCTAAAGCCATGAGAGATGATCGGGAGAAATGTATTGCTGCCGGCGCCAGCGATTATATTACCAAACCAGTGGATATAGACAGGCTGATCTCATTAATGCAGCTTTGGCTGGAGAAATAAATATGGATGATGCTACTGCTTACGGCAATTTAACTAACCCGCAACTGCTTGAACTGATTGACCTGGTCAAAAAAGTTCATGGGTTTGATTTTTCTGAATATACAAAGGCTTCGTTAAAGCGCAGGCTGGCACGTATTATGCAGTTTAAAAAACTAACGTTTTACGATTTAAAGCATGTGCTGGTAAACGATCAGCAAATTTTTCAGGAGTTTTTGGAGGAGATTACGGTGAACGTTACCGAGATGTTCCGCGACCCATCCTTTTACAAAGCCCTGAATAACCAGGTATTGCCCTACCTGTCATCGTACCAGCATATAAAAATATGGAGCGCGGGCTGCTCATCGGGCGAGGAGGTTTACTCCTTAGCCATATTACTGAAGGAAGCTAACCTACGCCACAAATCGTTTATATACGGCACCGATATTAATACCGAGGTATTAAAGGAGGCCCGCATGGGTATTTATAGCCTGCGCAAAATAAAAACCTATGCCGAAAATTACCAGTTTGTAGGTTTGCCGGGTACCATAACCGATCATTTTACCATTATGTATGATGCCGCCAGCATACATAGCGAGTATAAACAAAACACGTTATTTTCTGTTCACAACTTAATTTCGGATACAGTATTTAATGAGTTTCAGATGATTAGCTGCCGAAATGTTTTTATTTACTTTGAATCGGAATTGCAGGAGAAAATATTAGACCTGTTTTACAAAAGCCTTTGCCCGCTCGGCTTTTTGTGTTTGGGTAGTAAGGAAGCTATCCGGTCTGATTTTTTCAGGAAGCGTTTTAAGGTAATAAATCAAAAAGAGAACATATACCAAAAAATTGGCGCTTAATAAGGATATACTACAACGCTGGCACAACTCGGAGGTAGTGTTGATTGGAGGGTCGGCAGGATCGTTCAAGCCCATCTTTCGCGCCGTAAAAAACTTTACCCTCGATCTTAATAAGGCGGTGATTATTGTCATTCATCGTAAAAAGAATTTTTTTAGTGAAATAGAAAAACTGTTCGCCGAAAATAGCCGTATGTACCTGCGGGAAATAGCGGACAAGGATGTAATAGCTAATAATACCATTTACATTGCACCGGCAAACTATCACACTTTAATTGAAAAGGAAAAAACTTTTAGTTTGGATGTATCGGAACCGGTTTGGTATTCAAAACCATCTATCGATGTAACATTTGAAAGCGCTGCCGATGTTTATGGGCAACATTGTACCGCCATACTGCTTTCAGGTGCTAACCAGGACGGCGCCGCCGGACTGTTAAAACTGAAGGAAGCAGGAGCCTTAACCATTGTGCAAGACCCGGAAGAAGCCGATATGGCAGAAATGCCGCTCTCGGCCATACACTTAGGGGCAGCAAAGTACGTTTTATCTAATAACGACATATTTGAACTTTTAACAACCTAAACAAAAAACATAACATTTAATTAAACATCACAACAATAGTATTGCAAATGACCCCTGTTAATATTTTAATTGTGGATGATCGGGAGGAAAACATTATTGCCCTGGAGGCTTTACTGAATCGCGACGATATCCGCATATTCTCGACGACCTCGCCAAACGAAGCCTTAAAAATTGCATGGGATAACCAGATTGCGATAGCGCTTGTTGATGTCCAGATGCCCGAGATGGATGGCTTTGAACTGGTGGAAATGCTAAAGGCCAATCCCAAAACAAAGGATATCATGGTAATATTTGTTACCGCCATATCAAAGGAATCAAAGTACGCTGTCAGGGGTTTTGGCGCAGGCGCTGTTGATTACCTGTACAAACCGCTCGATCCATACATCACATCAGCCAAGGTTGATGCCTTTATACAACTGGCCCGTAATCAGTCCGAAATAAAGGAGAAAAATATTGAATTACAAAACTACGCTATAGTTGTAAAAAACTCGGCCGATATTATATGCGCGGTCGACGCGCAAACTCTTCGCATTGCTACCATAAATCCGGCTGTTGAGAAAATAATGGGTTTTAAATCATCTGAAGTGGTTGGCCGTAGCATTGTAGACCTGGCTATTGAAGAGGATAAGAGCCAGTTGAGGAAAAAATTGGGCGAGATTATTAAGGATAACTTACCCTTTGCTGTTTTTGAATATCGTTTTGAAACATTTGATAAACGTACGATATGGGCCGAATGCCGTGTATCCTACCGTAATAAGATCATATTCATGAACATCAGCGATGTTTCGCCGCAAAAAAGTTTCCAGGAGCAACTGATCAAATCTAAGGAAGCGGCCGAATACGGCAAAAAGGTGAAAGAAACGTTTTTGGCCAACATGAGCCACGAGTTGCGCACGCCCGTAAACGGCATCATAGGCTTAACCAACCTGATGCGTAAAACCCCCGTTAACGATCAGCAAAAAGGGATGTTGGACCTGCTGGAAACATCATCGCAATCGTTGCTGGCAGTTATTAATGATGTGTTGGATATTTCAAAAATCGAAGCAGGTAAATTCAGTATTGTGCGTTCGGTAAACAACCTGCGCAGTATTGTAAAATCAGTTTATGATTTGCTGAAGTTTAATGCCGATGAGAAAAACATCGAATTTTTATTAGAGATAGCCGACGATATCCCTGAATACGTGATGGTAGATTCGTTAAGGTTAAACCAGATATTGATGAACCTGTTAAGCAACGCCATTAAGTTTACCGACAGGGGGCATGTGAAGCTAAAGATAAGCGTTATGCAAAAGCATAACGATAAGGTGAAGGTCAAATTCAGTATTGAAGATAGTGGCATTGGTATCCGGTCAGACAGGTTAACCAGTATTTTTGATTCCTTTGAACAGGCTGAAGATGATACTACTGCTAAATACGGTGGTACCGGCTTGGGATTAACCATTGTAAAAAAACTGATTGAGCTTAAGGGAGGCGATTTAACGGTAAGCAGCCAGGTAGGTAAGGGCAGTGTTTTTAATTTTACTAACTGGTATGCAGTAACAGATAAACCAAAAGAGAAACCTGTACCACGCGATAGCAGCAGGCAACTGGCTTCGTTTAATAATATTTCGGTTTTAGTGGCCGAAGACAACCTGGTGAACCAGTTTATGCTGTCAAAAATATTAAAGGAATGGGATGTTGCGGTTGATATGGTGGATAACGGACGCAAGGCTTTAGAGAAATTGCAGCAAAACCATTACGATATTATTTTAATGGATACCCACATGCCCGAGATGAGCGGTTACCAAACGGCTAAAACCATCCGCGTTGATTTTGATGAACCCAAGCGCAGCGTGCCTATCATTTCGCTATCGGCAGCATCGTACGATTATGAGCAGCAACAGGCCCTGTCGGCCGGTATGAATGATGTATTGGCCAAACCATTTTTACCGTACGAACTGCACGAAAAGATGGTGAAGTTGCTGGAACTGAAGCCGGTGGTTAGAGATTAGTTAATTTGCCCCGTGTTTGTGTCCTCACAAACACGCATTGCCTCTTAAATGGTTGTTTGGTAAGGACGCAAACAAGGGGAGTTGCAACGCGTATAATCTTAAAACAAACTGGTTTGTCCAATACCTTGCACACGGGCTTCCAGTTCAAGCAGATATTGCTTGCGCCACAGGCCGCCGGCATAACCCGTCAGGCTACCGTCCGAGCCAATAACGCGGTGACAAGGCACAACTACCCACATATTGTTTTTACCATTGGCAGATGCAATGGCCCTGATAGCTAAAGGGTTTTTCATCCGTTTAGATAGTGTAGCGTAGCTAATGATTTCGGCATACCCTATCTCGGATAGATTTTTCCAAACCTCCCGCTGAAAATCCGTTCCTTTTTGCTGAAAGGGAAAATCAAACACCTTACGTTCGCCTGCAAAGTATTCGTCCAATTGCTTGGCCGCCTGGTTAATTATGGCCGAGAAGCCATTCGCGTCGTCTCCAATAGCTTCATGTACGGTAAGCGATAGGATATGGTCATCCTCATCTTCAATACGGGCAAAGCCAATAGGGGTAGGGTGGTATATAACAGGCATTGTCAAATATAGTGATGTGAATGGAAACAAGAAAACAGATGCAGGAATCAAGTTGGTTCCTAACTAATCTCCAATTAACTACATTTGCAAAATGTTTAAACAAACACGCTACCTACTGCAAAAAGAGATCCTGATAGAATGGCGGTCGAAATATGCCTTTAACAGCGTTTTGCTTTATGTGGCATCTACCGTATTTGTTTGCTATATCTCGTTCCAGCTAAGCCCGGGTTTTAAAGAGAGCCAGGGGTACCCCATTGTATGGAATGTGCTGTTTTGGATAATTATGCTGTTTGCGGCAGTTAATGCCATTGCCAAAAGCTTTTTAACCGAGAATAAAGGCCGTATGCTGTATTATTATTCTATAACCAGCGCCAGGGCTATTATCCTGTCTAAAACCATTTATAACGGCTTATTGATGCTGATATTAAGCATCCTTACCTTAATTATTTACCTGTTGTTTTTTAATAATACCATTGGCCAGCCGTTTTATTACTTTATTGCCGTATTGTTGGGCAGCATTAGTTTTTCAACGGTGTTTACTATGGTATCGGCCATCGCATCAAAGGCGGGTAACGGCAGCGGATTGATGGCTATTTTAAGTTTCCCGGTTATTATCCCGGTAATATTGGTGCTGATTAAGTTTAGTAAAAACGCTATGGACGGTATTGATAGCAGCCATAACGCCGAGCATATTATTTTGCTAATTGCTATTAATGTAATTGTTGTGGCTACATCATTGTTGTTATTCCCATACCTATGGCGCGATTAATCCATCGTTTTAATGAAGAAATAATTAAGATTTACCCAAAATACTTGTTACAAATATCAGGAAGTAAAAAATACCGTTATTTTTAGCCATGCGTTTTTGTTTATCACTGCTGCTATTGCTATGCCCGTTTATCCTGCTTGCCCAAACCGGTACCATAACCGGTAAGGTAATACGCATGGATAATAAAAGCGCGTTGGGCAAGGCCAGCGTATTTTTAAGTAATTCATCGTACGGAACTATTACTAATGATGATGGTACCTTTACCATAAGCGGTATAAAACCCGGCCAGTACGAACTGGTAGTAAGCAGTGTAGGTTTTGAGGATTATAACCAAACCGTTATGATCCCTAAAACCGGTGCCGAAGCCATAAAGGTAAATGCCGAGATGCTGGTTAAGATAACCCAACTGCACGAAGTAGTGATCACCACGCCCGAAAGCTGGAAGAAAAATTACGAAATGTTTTTGAAGCAGTTTATGGGCGAATCGGAAAATGCCAAGAAGTGCAAGATCCTTAACCCCCACGAGATCAATTTTGTATATCATAAAGCTAAAGATCAGCTAGAGGCATGGTCGGATGATTTTATCGAGATCGATAACAAAGCGCTGGGCTATAAAGTTAAGTTTATGCTAAAGTCCTTTACTTACGATGGTATCAATAATATCATATCATGGGAAGGCAAAGTGCTGTATAAGGAAATGCCGGGCAGCGCGTCACAAAAAAAGCTATGGGAGGCTAAGCGTAATGATATTTATTACGGATCGAGCATGCACTTCTTCCGCTCGCTGCAAAATGGTAAGCTGGCCGAGGACGGCTTTGTACCGATGATCCTAAATCGCAAACCGAACCCGGCGCGGCCTCCGCAGGAAATCATCGTAAAGCGTATTAACCAGTGGGAGCGGATCAATGCCGACTCGGCCAATCGCTGGAAACGGCTGTACAATTTGCCTAAGTACGATGAAACCCTCATCCGCCAACCATTAAAGGAAACTGATATTGCACGTGCTGGCAGCCAGGAGGGGGTGTTTGCCATTATGTTTCCGGGGAATTTGTATGTGATATATACCAAAAAGCGTGAGGAGGAATACATGAAGGATATTTACCGCCCGCTGGATATGCCCAACTATCAGGTGAGCATTATTACCCTGTATAAGCCTTATGCTTTGTTTGATATGAATGGCTCGGTCATTTCATCGCAAAGTACATTGTTTGAGGGTACATGGTCTAAAAACAAAACCCCCGAACTATTGCCGGTTGATTACGTGCCCGGCGAACTGGTGATAAAGGACGATCATTTATAGAAATAGATTAAGGAATTGAGACACAAGAGTAAAGAATTAGCATTACCGTGTCACAAAATCCTGACTCCTGACTCTTTTTTCATGGCTCTCTTGAAGCATCCAAAAAATACCTAACTTTGCCGCATAAAGTATGAAGATAATTTATAAATCGTGGTGGAAGGTATTGGCTGTTGTGCTGGTATTATACACCCTCGTAGCCGGCATATTGATACCGGTACCCGCTAAGTACATTTTAAACGAAACCATCCGCAACCTGTATTTCCATGTGCCTATGTGGATGGCCATGTTATCGGTATTTGTTATCTCGGTTTTTTACAGCATCAGGTATTTAAACACAGGCAAGCAAGAGGATGATTTGGTAGTAGTTGAATGTGTGAATACCGGGATGATGTTTTACGTATTAGGATTGTTAACCGGTATGCTTTGGGCCAAATACACTTGGGGCGAATACTGGAGCGGCGACCCTAAACAAAACAGCGCCGCCATTGCGTTTTTGCTATATTGCGCTTATATGGTGCTGCGCAATTCGATAGATGAGGAGCAGAAGAGGGCTAAAATATCGGCTATATATAACATCTTCGCGTTCCCTATTATGATCGTGCTGCTGTTTGTGCTGCCACGGATGACGGATTCCCTGCACCCGGGTAGTGGCGGTAACCCCGGCTTTAACAGCTACGATTTGGATAAGAACATGCGCTTTGTTTTATACCCAGCCTTTATAGGCTGGAGCTTACTGGGCGTATGGATAGCATCCCTGCGTTACCGCATCCGTTTAATCGAATATAAAAACGAAACTATTTAAACCACATGAAAAAAATAGCGTTACTGTTTATACTGCTTTTCAACTGCATTACTCTGTTTGCGCAAACCGATCATCCTATCATGGACGATACCTTTCGCTCGTCGGGTAAGATATATGTGGTTATTGCCATTATCGTAATAATCTTTGTTGGATTGTCTGTTTATTTATTTTCAATGGACAAAAGACTAAGAAAAATTGAGAAAATTGAAAAAAAATAGCGACCAGAAAAAATAGCCCTATTGCGTTTAAACATAGATTATGGTCTGTTTGTTAAAAAGTGTAGTTAAAACACCAAGCCCAAAGGCATTTGCAACTATGGAACAAAATACCGCACATTTGCACAATTTTTTAAACCAATTATTTAATTATGGCTACTAATAATATGGCAGCAGACCAGGATATGCACTTCTTTGGTGATGTGTGTAAAAACTTTGATTATGCGGCTAAATTTACCAACCACGATGCCGGCTTGCTGGATCAAATCAAATCATGTAACAGTGTTTATCGTTTCCGTTTCCCTATCCGCAGGGGTAATGGTTTCGAGGTAATTGATGCATGGCGTATAGAACACTCGCACCATCAATCGCCAACAAAAGGCGGTATCCGCTACAGCGAAATGGTGAACGAAGACGAGGTGATGGCCCTTGCCGCGCTAATGACCTACAAATGCGCTATTGTTAACGTTCCGTTTGGCGGTGCCAAGGGCGGTATTAAAATTAACCCTAAAAACTACACCGTACAGGAGCTGGAAAATATTACCCGCCGCTATACTGTAGAGTTAACCAAAAAGAATTTTATAGGCCCCAGCATTGACGTACCCGCGCCCGATTACGGAAGCGGCGAACGCGAAATGAGTTGGATTGCCGATACTTACGCTACCATGAACCCTGGCCAACTGGATGCCATGGGCGTAGTAACCGGTAAGCCATTGGCTTTACATGGTATTGCAGGCCGCCGCGAGGCTACCGGTCGTGGTGTGGCTATTGCCGCCCGCGAGTGTGTAAGCTTTGGCGAGGACATGCAAAAAATTGGCCTGACCGCTGGTTTAGCCGGTAAAAAGGTAATTGTACAAGGTTTGGGTAACGTAGGTTACTATTCGGCTAAGTACCTGGCCGAGTTTGGCGCTACCATTGTTGGCCTGTGCGAATTTGAAGGCGCGGTTTACAATGCCGATGGTCTAGATTTCGACGCGGTATTTCAACATCGCAAGGCAACCGGTTCTATATTGAATTATCCGGGCGCTAAATCATTCACCAACTCGGGCGAGGGTTTAGAGCAGCCATGCGATATCCTGGTACCGGCCGCGCTGGAAAATGTGATCACTATCGATAATATCCGCAACATTAAAGCTAAAATTATAGTAGAAGGCGCTAACGGACCAACAACTCCCGAAGCTGAAGAAGTATTTTATGCGAACGGTGGTATGATTGTTCCGGATATGTATGCTAACGCCGGCGGTGTAACCGTATCGTATTTCGAGTGGTTAAAAAACCTGTCGCACGTGGCTTTTGGCCGTATGAACCGCAGGTTCGAGGAAAACTCGAACCTTAACCTGGTCAACATGGTAGAAGGCATTACAGGCGTTTCGTTAAATCCCCTGCAACGCGCATCTATTGTTAAGGGTGCATCCGAACTGGAATTGGTTAACTCGGGCTTAGAAGACACCATGATCCGCTCGTACCACGAGATCCGCGAAACTTTTAAAAATACCCCGGGTATTGATACCCTGCGTACCGCTGCCTTTGTGGGCGCTATTAATAAGATAGCGGTGTCGTACCAAAACTTAGGTATTTGGCCGTAATTAAGGTTAAAGCTGAAAGGCGAAAGCTAAAAGGTTTATAAAAATGCCATCCTGGGAGGGATGGCATTTTTGTTTTAGGTGGCATTTTTTGAATTCTGCTGGCATTAATTGTTCCTACATATTATCTTATTACCTTGTCATTAAATTAAACATTCACATTTATGGACCTAAACCTCCTTTTAACTAAAGGATATTTCCCAGAAGAACTATTACCACCTTTTACTACAGAAGATCTTGCTATAGTTAAAGATGAAATTGTTACCTCACTTGCAATTTTTGATCCAATTAATAGAAGAGATAAAGTCACAACAAAAATGATGAGTTTCTCAATTCCCAAAATAAAAGGATATCGGCGGACGTTAGGAATTCCTCATCCATTGCTCTTTGCAAGATTAGCCCATACTATTACGACGAATTGGGTGGCTATTGAATCTTACTGTAATAGATCTCCAATATCACTATCGAAAATCAAAACTCGGCCAGGAGCGCAGCGGGCTGTTCTCAAACCCAGCTTTAATGATATAACTCGTGAAAAAGTAATCAGATCAACGGGGAATCGATTTTTATTAAAAATTGATATAGCTAAATTTTATAATTCTATTTACACCCACAGTATTCCGTGGGCACTACACACTAAAGCAGCATCAAAAGTTGAGCGCAGACGAAGCATTCTTTTTGGAAATGGGTTAGATGAGGATGCTCGCCGGATGCAGGATGGCCAAACAATTGGATTACCTATTGGCCCCGATACAAGTCGGATTATATCTGAAATTATATTAACAGCAATTGATAAAGAAATTGAAGCTGACTTAGGTTATCTAAATGGGGTGCGTGTGGTAGATGATTATCACTTGTACTTTCGTTCCACAGGAGAATTAGAAAAAGGCAGGGCAATTGTTCACCGTGTTTTGAAAGGTTATGAATTAGAACTTAATCAAAGTAAAGAACATCTCTTAGAGTTACCAGAGATTATTGAAAGCGAATGGTTTAGTGAAATTCGGGAATTTAATTTCCGCAATAAATGGAATTATCAGCGAATTGATTTGATTACTTACTTTGATACAGTAATTTCTTATACTCGGAAATTCCCGGAAGATATTGTAATGACTTATGCAATGTCAAAGTTGCGTTTTACAGTTTTCAACTTAAAGAATTGGAAGATTTTACAGTCATTGATGATGAACGCATTGCTAATTGAGCCTAAAATATTACCATATGTTGCGCAAAATCTCGTTAGTTATCATCAAAAAGCTTATCCAATTAATATACCTGTTATCACTGAAGCTTTGGTGCAATTTATCGAATATCACCTCAGCCTCTTAAATGACTTCGAAGTTGCTTGGGCATTATGGATAGCAAAGGCGCTGAAACTTACATTACCTGCCGCACTCGGTAGAACATTGTCAAATAATTATAATCCTATTGTTGTATTGATATCTTTAGATTTACATCAAGAAGCGTTATTACCTGGGGTAGATAAGACGGGTTGGGAGCGGCTGTTGACTGCTAACGAATTGTATACAGAGCATTGGTTAATCGCTTATGAAGGATATCGTCTTGGTTGGCTAAACAATGCGATTGATCATGTCAGTACCGATCCGTTTTTTAAATTACTAAAGGATAATAATGTGGCTTTTTATAAACCTGACCGGACATTAGACATTTCAAAGGTAAGAGTTACTTCGATGCCTGAAGGTTATTTCGAACCAGAAGATGATGATCATGACAATAATGAATCAGAGAGCGTGTTCGCAAGTGTAACACCGCCAACAATAGATGAAGTTTTGACCGCATTTATTCCACCCGAAATTCCTTCATTGCCGGACGATGACGATCTTCCATTTTAATATTACTCATATGTCCAAATAGTAAGCTTGAATGGGCGTGTGGTTTCGCCTATCATGCATTATGTCAATTTATTATTTTACAAAGTTTACATTTTAATTTACAATCCTGGTTCTTCAAGCGGAAAACTATCAAACTACTTTCGCTGAATCAATTTTAAAAGGATATGAAAACTAAAAGAAACGTTTTACAAAGCCTGCTGATGATAGTGGCGGGCTTAATTTATTTCCCCACACACGCCCAGCAAAAAAATGGCGGTCAGGATGCAGTTGAAACTAAAGAGGTAACCGGACCCAATAGTATCGTCCGTACCGTCAAGCAAGATAAAGAGGGCAATATTTGGATGGCTTCATGGCAGGGTATTTTTAAATATGACGGAAAATCTTTTGCCAATATTACCGGTAAAGTGAGTTCGGCCCGCTTTTTTTCTGTTTTAGAAGATCGCAAAGGAAATTTTTGGTTCGCTTCTGTTGGCTCGGGTGTTTATTATTACAATGGGAAATCCTTTCAACATTTTACAACTAAGGAGGGGCTTGCCAATAACCGGGTTACTGTTATTTATGAAGATAAAACCGGCAATATCTGGTTCGGCACTGAAGGCGGAGCAAGCCGTTACGATGGGAGATCTTTTAAAAATTTAGTAATGAAAGAAGGGCCGCCCCCAAGTAATAGTGATTCTACCCACGTATCAGAAGTTGATTGGAAGCATAATGATGTTAATGCTATTATTGAAGACAAAACCGGAAAGTTTTGGTTTGCCACAAGGGGCGATGCCCGCGTTTATGATGGAAAGACATTTACCACGATAACCAGTCCAGACGGAAAACCTTTTACAAATGTCCGTTCGATAATTAAAGATAAAAAAGGCAATATTTGGCTGGGCGGCAATGATGGCCTTTGGCGCTATGACGGCCTTACATTTACCAATTTTACCCCAAAGTTTGTTGGTTATATCTACGAAGACAAAAAGGGCAATATCTGGACCAGTTCAGAAAGTGCTAATGACCCGGGTAAGGCATTTTTAGGTGGTGCTAAAAACGCCGCCTGGGCACTTTCCCGCTATGATGAAAAGTCCTTGTCTGATAAAAAACCAACTGTAACTGAAATAACAAATAAACCAATGATCTTCGGAATTTTAGAAGATGATAAGGGAAATATTTGGTTTGGCAGTGTTGATGGAGCGTATCGTTATGATGGAAATACCATTACCAGCTTTAACGGTAAAGAGGGTCAGAAATAATGTGTTGCGGTTCGACCGCATCCGACTTTGATTGTCCTTCAGGTGACTCAGAATCACTTAAAACAGCTATTCGCTTAAATCGTCCATAAATTGGTTCGGCATTAGTACGGGATTGTGTACAAAGCCAGATACTCGTATCTGGCTTTGTTGTTTTAATTTCACCAATTACAACCGGTACCAAAATCACTTCACATCTCTTTGTGTGTTGTAAAGATAACGCCGTTTTAAGTATCCTATTGCGTTTTAAAAAATATAGTTAAAAAGCTTAATTTTAGTGTTTTGCACTTCATATTTTTGATTGTAAAGTCAATAAGAAAAGAAAATATGAACAAACCAACCGAAACCAAAACCGATCAAAATGCACAACAATTTTTTCACGGCACTAAGGCGCAGCTAAAACAAGGGGATTTGATTGCTCCTGGCTTTAATTCAAACTACGGGAGGCAGAAAAAGGCCCTATATGTTTACCTGACAGCTACAATGGATGCTGCTATTTGGGGAGCTGAACTTGCTTTGGGTGACGGGCCTGGTAGAATTTATATAGTAGAGCCTGCAGGGCCTATTGAGGATGATCCTAATTTGACAGACAAGAAATTCCCCGGAAATCCAACCAAGTCCTATCGCACCCGTGATCCGCTGCTGATTATTGATGAAGTTACAGATTGGCAGGGGCACTCTCCGGAACGGCTCAAAGAAATGAAGGATCATATTGAGAAGCTAAAAGAACTTGGTGTTGAAGCGATTGAGGATTAATTATTGCTGTAAAACAAAACATTGGATAGTAGGTAATAAAGCCTAATTTAGACAATATTAAGGCGAACCATTAAAGGGAATAAACATGCATATTTTAATCACCATCTTGCTGGTAATAGCGGGCATTATTGCCTTGCTATTGATCATCGCGTTTTTTATGAGGAAAGAACATCATGTTAAGCGTGAAATTATCATCAATGCGCCCCGGCAAAAAGTATTTGACTATGTAAAACTGCTTAAAAACCAGGACGAGTTTAACAAAGGTGCCATGGAAGACCCCGACCGTAAAAGAGAATTTAAAGGAACCGACGGAACTGTTGGCTATATTTATGCATGGAGCGGGAATAAAAATGCCGGTGAAGGCGAAAAGGAAATAACGAACATTGTTGAAGGGCAAATGGTTGAAATGGAAATCCGTTTTGTAAAGCCAATGGTAACCAGCGCCCGTATTATCATGGAAACGGAATTTTTATCTGATGAGCAAACCAAGGTAAGTTGGAGTAACGCCGGTACATTAAAATACCCGATAAACATGATGATACCAATGATGGAAAAACATGTAGCGAAAGATATGGATGGCAGTTTATCAACTTTGAAAGCCATCCTCGAAAAATAAGCGCAACATTTTAAAAACAATCAACCGCTAACATCCGCTCGGCAATATTGCGGCCTGTTTGCTTCGTATTAAACCTTTACCGCTATGCTTTAATTAAACCTGGTAAGCATCATCCAACTCCGTTATTTTTGTAATTTAATTATTTATATTGCATTACCGATATACGCGGCGGAATCAAACAGCAAGCTTCAAGTCATTACGTACAAATACTATATTTATATATAAACCCATAAGTGTCATTTATACAATTATGAAAAAGTATCTTTTAATTATCGCGGGCTTATTTAGTGGCCTGCCCCTAATTACGATAGCACAACAGGCCGATCCGGCTGTGTTAAAAGGTAACCTGGCTGTAATAGCCACGGCTACTTATTCGGGCAGGCCGGGTACCATTGCTAACTGGTGGAGCGATGGTTTAACGCCTACGCCCAATCGCCTCAATAATAACCGCGCGCCCCAGGCTTTGGGCGTACAATGGATCCAGTACGAGTGGAACCAGCCTGTAAGCACTAAGGAGATAGCCCTTTTTTGGTGGAACTATAACGGGGCGCTGCATCTGCCGCAAGCCTACCATATAAAATATTGGGATGGTACGGCCTTTGTAAGCGTTAAAAATGCCAACGGCTTAGGGCTGCAAAGCAAACAGTATAACACTACCACTTTTGATGAAGTAAAAACCACAAAGTTGCGATTGGAAATAGATTCGGCCGATAGAAATATTGCCGCCTTGCAGGAATTTGTGGTTAAAAAAGCCCCCAATGCGCCTGCTTACTCGCCGATAGTAAATGCCGGCATAGACCGCGATGTGATGACAGGAGGGAAGACCTATCTATCGGCCACCATAAAATCGGTTGAACCGGAAACTATACTAACATGGACAAAATCTGAAGGACCAGGCACGGTTACTTTCAGCAATGCCGCTATTAAGGATGGCACGGCCACTTTTTCGGCACCGGGCAATTATATCTTAACACTTAGCGCTAAAAATGGTAACGCTGGCAGCACATCATCCTTAAAGGTAAAGGTAGTTGCCCCGCCAAAGGCTAAACGATTAGATGTAGTATATACCCGCCGCTATAAAATTGACAGCAAACTTTGGAACGATAGGGCCAAGGCCATGATCGTTAACTGGATCCCGTTCTGTATAGATCAAAACGAGCGAACCGATCTAAAAACCGGCGAGGGTGGGCTGGATAACTTTATAGAAGCTGCCAAAGCTCTGCGCGGCGAGCCGCATGCCAAACACAAGGGCTATGTATTCTCTAACGCCTGGGTACACCAAACGGTGGAAGCCATGTGCGAAGCCCTGATGGTTGACCCGCAAGGCGATGCCGAAATGATTGCCGCACAGGATAAAATGAAGAAAACGCTGGACAAGTGGATCCCCATCATCCTGGCCGCGCAGGAACCTGATGGCTACCTGCAAACCGCCTTTACCCTGCGCGATACCGCCCGCTGGCATGCCCGCTGGACACCCGAGGGCCGTGGCAACCACGAGGGGTATGTATCGGGCTATTTTATCGAATCGGCTATTAACCATTATACTCTTACCGAGGGTAAGGACAAGCGCCTGTATAACGCCGCCAAGCGCCTGGCCGATTGCTGGGTAGCCAATATAGGTCCCGGTAAAAAGGAATGGTTTGACGGCCACCAGGAGATGGAACAAGCATTGGTGAGGTTCGGCCGCTTTGTAAATGATATGGAAGGGCCTAAAAGCCATGGCGACAGCTATATTAGCCTGGCTAAGTTTTTACTGGATAGCCGCAAGGGCGGCAGTTCGTACGATCAGAGCCACGTACCAGTACAGCAACAGTACGAGGCTGTGGGCCACGCGGTGCGTGCTACCTACACCTATTCGGGCATGGCCGATGTGGCTGCCGAAACCGGCGATGTGGATTATCAAAGCGCGGTAATGTCTATCTGGGATAATATGGTTAACCGCAAGTATTATATTACCGGCGGCATTGGCAGCGGCGAAACATCCGAAGGCTTTGGCGGTAATTACTCGCTGGGTAACGATGCCTATTGCGAATCGTGCTCCAGCTGCGGATTGGTGTTTTTTGAGTATAAAATGAACCTGGCTTATCACGATGCCAAGTATGCCGATCTGTACGAAGAAACCATGTACAACGCCCTGCTGGGGTCGCTGGACCTAGAAGGCAAGAACTTTCTGTACACTAACCCGCTTGATGCAGCACAAGGACGCTACAAATGGCATGTTTGTCCCTGCTGTGTGGGCAATATCCCGCGCACGCTGTTAATGATGCCTACCTGGACTTATGTACGCGGCGATAATGGCCTGTATGTAAACCTCTATGCCGGCAGTACAATTAAGGTGGATAAAATTGCCGGTACCGATGTAGAGATGATCCAAAAAACGGATTACCCATGGAGCGGTAAAATAGCCATGACGGTGAACCCAACCGTATCTAAAACATTTACCATTTATGTGCGCGTGCCTAATCGCACCACCAGCGAGTTATATACGCCAACACCGCAAGTAAAAGGATTAAAATCGCTATCGGTTAACGGCAAGGCGGTTGCACCGGTAATTGAAAACGGCTATGCCCGCATTACCCGCACCTGGAAAAAGGGCGATCGTATAGACATGGAGCTGCCAATGGATATCCAAAGGGTTACTGCCGATAATAAAATTAATGCTGATAATGGCAAGGTGGCCCTGCGTTATGGTCCCCTGTTGTATAATGTGGAGACAGCCGATAATAAGAATATTAACCAGGCCATAGGCAACCAACCCTTAACCCTGCAATGGAAAGGCGACCTGCTGCGGGGTGTAATGACCATAAATGGTACCTGGGCCGATGGATCGCCATTGGTGGCTATACCCAACTATGCCCGCCTTAACCGCGTACCTGTTACCGATGAACCGCAAGCCGAAAAAATATTAGTACCAACCCGCCCCAACGAACCGCCAAAATATGTGGACAGGGAACCTGTTTCGTTAATATGGATCAAGAAGCAGTAAGTTTAGATTAAAGTTTTAATATAAAAATGCCATCCCGTTTGGGGTGGCATTTTTTGTTTTGTGACGGTTCGACCTATGTTGATTCAAATTTAGTTTAACGTAATTTCGATAATAAGGGGGTTTCTTCGATTGTATATAAATGATTAGATTTGTGTATGGAAACATTAATAATGCATCCCCAAAATAAAGAACAGCTATTGGCTTTAAAGGCAATTGCTAAGGCATTAAAAATAAGTGTAGAGAGCCAAAAAAGTCCCTATGACCCCGATTTTGTAGCGATGGTAAAAAGTGCGGAAAAAAGAGGTAATTATAAAACCGTTGATCCAAATGATGTATGGGGCAGTTTAAACTTAAAATAGAAGAATTAGCCGAACTGCACATTAGGAAACACTTTAAATCTGGTGATAAAGCAAGCATTAAGAAAATCGAAAAAATACTGATAGAACTTACCGAAACCCCGTATACCGGTATTGGAAATCCCGAGGCTTTGAAATATGAACTTTCAGGGTTTTGGTCAAGAAAAATAAATCAGAAAGACAGGTTGATATACAAGGTTGAAGAAGATATTGTAACTGTTTTTGTGATTTCTGCGATGGGGCATTATAATAGCAAATAAAATTCATTCTGCATATTAGGTCGAAGCTTTTAAACTTCGACCTTTATCATTTTTTGTTATTGCTGATTATCGAATTGAACCAGTTCTGTATGGTCGGTTTCCGCTATTGGTAATTCAAGTTTTATTTCGATAAGATTTTCTTTTTTACGGGGCGGTGGGATGGGGGCACCACCTCCAATGCCAATCCCAAAACTTGCCAAAACTATTAAAATAACCAGTCCCGACAGTCTCAGTATTTTTTTGAAACTTTTCATTTTTGTTAAATAAGTAAAAGGCTATCCTGTGGATAACATTCCGATGGTCAATGATAAATGAAGTATTAAGCGGTTTTGCAGAAAGGAATTATACTGCAGTTGTTACCATCGTATCCTCGTCGGGATTATTGGGGATTGTTTTTATATGGAAGTATGACTTGGACAAATTAGGGAGGCTGTCTTGTGCGGAAATTATGGCCAATTTAACCTTAATTAATTTAGTGTAATTAAAGCATTTGTTTGCCAGGCTGTTCCCCCGGTTAGGGAACCTGTAATAATTATGGACAGGCTTAAATGATTGTTTATAAACTATTGTATGCCGGGCAGCGCTGTAATTGTTGAAAATAACAAGTTCGGTACGGGTGGCCTGTAGTTGTACAGATGAAGCATTAACGCTATACGCTGAAAATGCGATGATGTTCAAAAGTATTGTGGCCATTAATAGCCACTTTTTGAGCATTTTTTTTCGATAGTTAAGCACCTTATTCATCAATAATGGTAAAGGTAGTATTTTATTGGGGATTGGTTTTTAACTATTTATTAAAATAGCTTAAGCGTATCTCTTCGCATTATCCCAACTGTTTCTCCCGGTAAGCTATTAGCCTTTTACCTACAGCCTGCATGGGGCTTTCAATGGTATAATATAAAAGGCTTGATAAGGCCACACTAAGGCCAAGCAGCACCCCGAAGTTAAGTGCAAAGTTACCGAGCGCCGTAAACTCATTGCGGCTGTTAATGACGTTGATAAGTGGATATTTATGCAATATGTATAGTACTGCCCAATGCGATAGGTATAACGTATAACTAATTTTACCAATATATTTTACACCAGCATTAAACAGCAAGGTAGGATGGTAGTGTTGCAATGCGTAAGCTAAACCCATAAACGCAAGGGTGAAGTATAGCATATCGGGGATAAATAAGCCTGGTTCAAGTGCCAGGCCGCCAACAATAATGGCTGCAGCTATGGCGAGGAATTTATGGGATAATTTTTTTTGCTCGCCGTTAATAATAAAGTATAATACAATGCCTAAACCAAAAATCGGGAGTTGGTTAGGCAGGTAACCAATCAGGTAATTGTACCACAAATCCTTATCGCTAATAAGTGGGAAGCGGGACAATAAAACTAACATTACTAACCGTATCACCAGGGTTGCCAATGTAAAAGTGCAGGCTTGCTGTATATTTTTAATACAATAAAACAGCAAAGGCAGCATGGCGTAAAATATAAACTCATCGGCCACCGACCAGCCGCCGGGCACTACGCCGTTTATCCAGTAAGGGTTAAAGCCGTGTACAAACAACAGGTTGCTTACAATACCGCCTGCAGTACTGCCGCCATTTTGCCACGAGTAATAAATAATGGCCAAATAATATAATGGTGCTATCCTGAAAAAGCGACGGATAAAATAATTGCTAACCGGTAGTTTTTCATCGGGCCCGCGACAGCTAAAGGACAGGAATAGGGTAAAGGCGCTGAGCAGGTAAAACAGCTGCACCCCACGCGCGCCATTATTAAATATCCCAATAATAAAAGGATGTACATATTGCATCCCCGTACCCAGCTGGCTGGCATGTACACCTAATACCGCTAAAATGGCTACCCCTCTTAAAACGGTAATGTAATCCAGCTTCCTCATTTACAACAAATAAACTAAAAAAAATGTCATTGCAACCCATGGTCGAAACGACATTTTAAAAGCTTTCGCCTTTTACCTTTAAGCTTTCACCTCAAGGCTTACTTATCCAGCATTCCCTTGCGGGTAGCCTTAGTGCCTACCGGCCACCTAACGCCCTCGGCTTTTACGGTTGATGTTTTTTCAGGATCCTCGCTGGCCATATACACCATCATAGCAGCCAGCATGGCGTTGATCTTCACATCATCAAAAATGATCTTATCGTAAGTATCGCGGTTGGTATGCCAGGTGTAGTTAAAGTACGACCAGTTTAACGAGCTTAGCGAAAAGCCCGGCGCGCCGGCAATTACAAACGAAGCATTATCAGACCCACCACCGCTTGGCTGGCCCGGGAAGCTGGTACGGATACGGTTTTTCAAAGTATCAGGCACAGCTGCTAACCAGCGTGGCATAAAGTTTTTCGAATCGGCAAAGCCTTGCCCGCCAATGTTTATTACACGGCCGGTACCGTTATCCTGGTTAAACAGCGCTTGCAGGTTTTTTACAATTTCAGGATGGTCTTCCACAAACGCTTTCGATCCGTTCAAGCCTTGTTCCTCGCTGCTCCAGTGGCCAACTAATATGGTGCGCTTAGGGTGCGGATAAACCAGTTTCAGTATGCGCATAGCCTCCATCATGGTCAGGGTACCCGTACCATTATCGGTAGCGCCGGTGCCGCCATCCCACGAGTCGAAGTGGGCCGAAAGCATTACATATTCATCAGGTTTTTCGCTGCCTTTTATTTCGGCAATCGTATTAAAGGTAGGTACGGCGCCCAGTTCTTTCGATTCGCAATGCATGCTGATCACCGGTTTTTCGCCACCCTCAATCAGGCGGTACATCAGGGTATAATCTTCCAATGCTATATCAACACTTGGTACCTTCTTGGTATTTGCGCCAAATATTTTATCCACCCCAAACCCGGCCGACCAGGTATTGGTAATAATACCAACCGCGCCGGCATTTTCCAGCGCAACGGGCAGTGTTTTAGCAGTTAAACCCGTATTTCGGATGCGTTTGTTCCAGGCAGCGGTTACGGCCCGTTGTTCATCGGCTAATTTGGCAATAGTTTCCTTCATGCCAAACTGCTGCAGGTTATCAACCGGGCGGCCAGTTACCTGGTTTGATGATACCATTACAAACTTGCCCTTTACTGTAGGCAACCAGGCTTGGAAAGCTACCGAATCGGCCAGGTCGGGCAGCAGGATCACCTCGGCAGTGACCGTCTTTTTGCCCATGCCCGGGCTCCATGCCAGTTGGGTGCCT
Source organism: Bacteroidota bacterium (assembly GCA_040389105.1). GTDB lineage: Bacteria > Bacteroidota > Bacteroidia > Sphingobacteriales > Sphingobacteriaceae > Mucilaginibacter. The sequence goes on along the minus strand of JAZKAO010000016.1, from coordinate 162,513 downwards.
TCCAGCGAGTGTACCCGTGGCGATACCATATCAATATGCGATATGCCGCGTTCCCAGCCGCGCCACTCGCCCCATTTTTCGTTGTGGGCATCAATACCCCAGCTTTTATATTTTTCAACGGCCCAATCGTTGGCCTTTTTCATTTGTGGCGTGCCAATCAGGCGGGGGCCAATGCCGTCAAATAACTCGTGCGCCAGTTTTTCCAGTTGCGAATTGCTGGTTTCTTCCTTCATTATGGCATCAATAACAGGCTTGCTGCTTTGCGCCATACTGATGCTGCTGCAAAATATCATACCTAAAACAAAGGGCTTAGCCTTGTGCCAGGCATTAAAGCGGGGATAGTGATTGGTTTTCATACACCTAATTTATAAAATTGTATTGATGTGTACTAATTTTTGGTTCATCATGCCAGTATCAAATTTATTACTTGTGACAAATGTGTGTTTATCGCCACCGAAAGCCTGTTTACATTTAAGCCATCAAACAAAAAACCTTAAAAATGGATCAACAACAACTATTTGTAAAGATGGGCTTGGGTGTATGGGACTTGCAGATTGGCCGTATCGAAAAAATGCTTAGTGCCTTTACGGATGAGCAATTGCTGCATGAAATTGCTCCCGGCAAAAACCGGGTGATTTACCTGCTGGGCCATTTAGTGGCTTACCACGATATGCTGGCCGAAACCATGGGCATTGGCACCCGTACCTATGCGCATTTGGATGAGGCTTTCCTGAAAAATGCTGATAAAGCTGGTTTCGATATGCCCGATGCCGCTTATTTAAGAAATGCCTGGGGTGATGTACATCAAAAGTTGGCCGGTTTATTTAACGATTTAAGCCCTGCCGACTGGTTTGTAAAACATAATGCGGTAAGCGAAGATGATTTTGCTAAAGACCCAACCCGCAACCGCTTAAACATGGTGATAAACCGTGCCGGGCACGTAGCTTACCATGCCGGGCAGATAAAACTGGCCTAAACTATTGTAACAAATAAGTGAAGATGAAAAAAAGATGAAATTTGTAAACAATTGTTGTATAAGTTAAGTATATTAGTAAACCAATTTACTACATCGCTTTACTATATGATACTCACTTATTACCAGGCTGTGGAACTGATGACTTTTTTACCTGTCTTGCTGTCGTCTACTGACGTAAACGCAAACACCGAAAACGTTATCGCAAATCAGGATGTTGCGGACGATGCTTCGGGAGTTTACCAGATGTGGAATTACACTTCGCCGGGTCTTGAAGTTAACGGGGCCGATTTTTATTAGTCTATTAACCATTGTTTGCGTAATTTGCCTTTAAATAAAAGGTAAATTGAATTACGATGCAATAGTGGTAGGATCGGGGCCAAACGGCCTTGCGGCGGCAATTTTGCTGCAGCAAAACGGGCTTTCGGTTTTACTGATAGAGGGGAAGGACAAAATAGGTGGCGGCCTCCGCACCGAAGAACTCACCCTCCCCGGATACCTGCACGATGTTTGTTCGGCTATTCATCCGCTTGCCGCGGCTTCACCTTTTTTTGAAACTTTACCGCTTAACCAGTACGGGCTGCAATATATTTATCCGGCTATAGCCGCCGCGCACCCCTTTGATGATGGTACGGCGGCTATCCTAAAGCAATCGGTAGAGGAAACAGCTAACTTGTTAGGGCAGGATAGGGACGCTTACATCAATCTTATCCAACCGCTGGTTGATACCTGGGCCGATATTGCACCTGATGTATTAGGCCCACTGCATTTTCCAAAACATCCCATCAGCATGGCCCGTTTTGGGCTGGATGCCTTAACACCGGCCACTTATTTAGCAAAACGTTTTAAAACCCAGGCTGCCAAAGGCCTTTTTGCGGGGATGGCGGCGCATGGTATACAACCGTTAACCAATGTAACCACATCGGCGGTGGCGCTGGTGCTGATGGCTAACGCGCATTTAAAGGGCTGGCCCATTCCTAAGGGTGGTTCGGTAAATATTGCCAATGCCCTGGGTGGCAAATTTGTGGCCCTGGGTGGCAAAATAGAAACCGGGACCTATATTACCTCGCTCAATCAGTTACCTCCCGCAAAAGCCGTGTTGTTCGATATTACCCCAAAACAATTGTTAAAAGTTGCGGGTCATAAATTCTCGTCCATTTATAAATGGCAATTAGAACGCTACCGCTACGGCATGGGGGTTTTTAAGATAGATTGGGCGCTTGATGCCCCCATACAATTCACCGCTGAAGTGGCAAGGCAAGCCGGTACCTTACATTTAGGTAATACTATGCAAGAGATAGTACAGGGCGAACAATTAAGCTGGGACGGCGGCTACCCCGAAAAACCTTTTGTGTTACTGGCCCAACAAAGTTTGTTCGATAATACGCGTGCCCCCGAGGGTAAGCATACCGCCTGGGCTTATTGCCATGTCCCGGCCGGATCGGTAAAAGATATGACCAGCGCTATTGAGCAGCAGGTAGAGCGTTTTGCACCCGGCTTCCGCGAGCGGATATTGGCGCGGCATACCTTCAACACCCATCAACTGGAAGAATATAACCCTAACTACATCGGCGGCGATATTAACGGCGGCGCTATGGATCTTACCCAGTTATTTACCCGACCGGTTTTACGGCGGTCGCCTTATACCACATCGGCAAAAGGTATTTATATCTGCTCGTCATCTACGCCTCCCGGCGGTGGGGTGCATGGTATGTGTGGGTATCACGCGGCTAAGCGGGTTTTGAAAGACATCAAATTCTAACCGGCTGATCCCCTAACCCTCTGAAGGGGAAACGAATGTACAATTGCAGGGATGTGCAGATGAAAAACGTCAATCCTTTATACCCGGTTCCTTCCTTGAGAAGGGAGCTTTAAAATCCGGCAACTATTTCTTTTGGCTTTGTTGCACTTTCAACATCTGGATTGCAAATCTACGCCCTAATTCCTGTGCCGAATGACCGTCAAAGTGGGTGGTATCGCCTTTATGCACCAAATCCTGCGATGTGGCTACGGCTGTATAGGGCACCAGCGCGGGCAATTTGGCCAGTTCAGTATTAATAGTGGCGTAAGCAGGGCGGTAACGGCCCAACTCGCCAACGATAAAAGGCAGAGTAGTGTCACCTACCAAAGCGCGTACCCGTTTAATTAATTCGGATAACTGTGCTAAATAGAGCTGCGCTTTAGCTGGGCTGCTATTCGATTCGCCCTGATGCCATATTACGCCTTTTATGGTACCGTATTTCATAGCAGCGGTAATCCGCTCAACAGCATCATCATAAGGATGGGTGTTAGTTGCTTTATCAAAAGCGCCGGGCAGCCAGTTTTCAATAGGTGTGCCACCTACCGCGCACGGAATCAGCCCAATCTTAGCTGTAGGATAAGCTTGCGCTATAGCTATACCAAAAGTTAACCCGGGGCCAACACCTACTACTGATGGTTTATCAAAATGGAGCGGGTGTTTAGCTATTACCCATTGCTTATCTTTTGTAAACATATAAACCCTGTCATTGTGTTCCGTTGCAATATCGGCAGTAATTGGCCCGCGGCCGGCCATATTGCTTTGCCCTATTAAAATATACAGATCAAGGTTTTGCTGGGTTTGATTTTGCGCTTGCGCGATAAATGCCATTGATAGGAGGAGCATTATCAGTAATGTGTTTTTCAAATTAAAGCAGTTTTTCATTATTTGATCTCATCTAAAGCATGGTCAATAGGCACATCGATACCTTTCCAAACCTTTTTTGCTGTCCAATCCTCATCGGGCCCTTGCCAAAATGGATCGGATGCGGGTAATCCCAGCATTAAAAAACCTTCTGAACAGAGATACAAGCTACCGGTAGAGATATATGGTTCGCCAATATTGGGTTGATGGCCGTAAATGCCTATTTGCAGCCAGCCCTTGCTGGCAAAAGTTTGGGGGGCTTCTATCTGGCGCTTAATCATAGTGTATAATGCCGCGCGTACCTGTTGCGGTTTAATATTGGCAGGTAATTCTTTCATCAGGCTCACCATGGCCAAAGCCTGGAAAGCGCCGAAACGATAAGCCAGCGAACGGCCCATAACAGGGTAGGTGCCCTCGGGCGATATCATCCTTTCCTGCACGGCAGCATAACGCTTAATATGTTCTAAAGCTGCAGCATAGGGCCTTTTTTGCGAGCTATCCTTATCGTTAATGGTTTTTAGCGTTTGCACCAGCATAGGCTGTATCACAAAGCTATTGTAGTAATCCCAATGAAAAGTTGGGCCGTCGCCGTAAGCGCCATCGCCTTTGTACCAGTTGTTTAAATGTTCTTTAATGGCATAATCCATCCGCATACGGTCGCCGCTGTTATCAAATTTTAATATCGCGGCCTCAATAGTGGCGCTAAATAAAAGCCAGTTAGAGTAGTTAGGCGTTATCACGCGCGATGATTTTAGTGCGGCTATCACATTAGCCTTTGTGGTGGCATCCAGCCTGTCCCATAACTGATGCGGTGCGCGCAGTAAGCCTTGGGCAAAAAATGCGGCATCAACCACGGGCTGCCCGCCACCCTTATTAAAGTTCAAAAAATCGGGCGATGATGGGTCGGTTCCGTTATGGATGCAAGCTAATGTCAGATCGATATATTTTTTGCGCAGCTGGCCTTCGGGTGTATTATCGGGGCCAAGCTCCAGCCAGGGGGCTATACCGGCCAGCAGGCGGCCAAATGCTTCCAAATGGGTGCTGTAGGCGTTGTTTCTGGGGGTCTTAGCTTCAACGGGCATTAATTTGCGCAACTGGTTTTTGCTCAGCGCATCTAAAACGGGGTCGGCTATGCGGGTTAACGCGCTTATTAAATAAGTACGTTGGGCAGGGCCATTATTAGCCAAATTGGTGGGGGATTGCGCCCATAAATTGCTAACAGATAATAAGCTTGCTGTAAAAAGTAGGATGTACAAACGGTTTTTCATGAATTAAACACTGTTATTTTGACAGGTAAATATAGTTAAAGCATTATAGCTACCATATAAATGCTGTGTAATTGTATTGCTAACCTTTATATTTGCAGGCTATAATTCCCGAATCTTTCGGTAAATAATAAACCAATGAAAGCCTATATAAAAAATGCCACCAAGGGCGTTATCCGTTTTTTGTGGTCGCTACGGAGGCCGTCTAAAAAGGAAAACATGCGCCAGCTGAATGTGCGCGGCTTTATGCCCGATGATTTTGTGGTTAGGTTGGCTACGGTTAATGATATCCCGGCATTATCAGCGCTGCATGTACAAGTCTGGAATGAAACCTATTGGAATGTTAAGCGTACCCCCACACTTAAAACCCGCCAATGGCAATGGGCCGAACAATTTAAGGAACCGGCGGATGACTGGTTTTGCTACGTAATTGTAAACCCGGATGGTGAACTGATTGGTTTTGCTAAGGGAAAAAAATATGCATCGGATGATTTGCCCGCCTATTCAGGCGAATTGAACAAGATTTATTTGTTGCTGCCTTATCAGCGATTGGGTTTTGGGCGCAGGCTGGTTATTAAAGTAGCCGAACACTTTATAAATATAGGCATTACTACCATGGTGCTATTTGGCGAACCGCATAACCCATCCATACGTTTTCATGAAGCGATAGGTGGTAAGCGCCTTTATGCCTCCAATGGCGAGTTTCATGGCGGTTATGGATGGGATGATTTGCGGAGAGTAGCGGCTTTGTGAGGATGTTTATTAACCTGTTCGTATTAAAATACCAATGGCTGCTTATTAAGCAGCCATTGGTATTTTAATCATATTGATAATTACACTACTATCACCTTTATATCCTTTTCTTCGATCGCCCGTATGGTGCTTTTGGAAACTTTGCTGTCGGTTACAATATAATGTACTTGTTCCAGCCCGCATATACGGCCCAGGCCTCGGCGGTCAAATTTGGTGCTATCGGCTAAAATAATAATGGTTTGGGCGGTATCTATCATTTTTTGGTTAAGCGCGGCTTCGGCCAGGTTAGATATGGAAATGCCAAAATCAAGGTCGATACCATCAACGCCAATAAACAAAATACTGCACGAGATCTCATCTAAAACCCGGATAGCATGAGAGCCTGCAACGGACGACGAGTTTTTACGGATCAAACCACCTAATTGCAAAACTTCTACATTGGGGCGGCTGCTTAGTTCCAGGCCGACCTTTAGTGCAGGGGTTATAACCGTAAGGTTGCGGGTAGGTTGCAAGGCCCTTGCCAATTCAAAAACCGTAGTACCCGATCCGATCATAATCGAATCTGTTTGGCCTATCAGTTCTATCGCTGCGCGCGCTATCTTCTTTTTTTCTTCCGAATTGATAAATTCTTTTTCATATATCGGCCGGTCAACCGCGTAGGGGTTATTAATAGAACCGCCGCCGCGTGTACGAAATAAAAGATTTTTATCTTCTAAAAGTTTCAAATCCTTTCTAATGGTTACACCTGATACGGCAATCTCTTCTACAAGGTCAATAATATTGACTTTGCCGTCCTTTTTTAGTTTTTCAAGTATAAACTGGTGCCTGTCGGTAATGTTCTTCATCTCGTTAAAGGGAATATGGTGCTAAAATTAAAAAAATAATTGGCAATACAAATTAACATATTATTAATTTCAAAACATTTATTTTAATTAAATTTTGTTTTATTATGTTTTAAATACTTTATTTGTTTAAGTTTATGAAAGTATTTTAAACCATTAAATTTAATAAACCTTAACAGATTTGCAGCGCTTGTTGATAATTTTGTTTTAATACTAAACCAAGTAACTTAATATAAAAAGAAGAAATAAAATGACTGATTCAGGAAACTCCATGCTGGATAAGGCCGGCATCCCAAAACATTTGGCCTGGGGCTATTTAGGCATTATGATATTTATGATGGGCGACGGCCTTGAAGGCGGCTGGTTAAGCCCGTATTTATTAGGCCGTGGATTAACCATCCAGGAATCGGCCTCGTTATTTACTGTTTATGGTATTACCATAGCGGTATCGTCGTGGTTTTCGGGCGTATTGGCTGAGGGTTTTGGCCCTAAAAAAACCATGCTGATGGGTATCATCCTATATATATTAGGTACGGTGGGTTTTGTAGGTTACGGTTTGCCCGATTTGCATTACCCGGTTATGCTGTTAACCTATGCCATCCGTGGGTTTGGTTACCCGCTGTTTGCTTATTCGTTTTTGGTATGGATCACCTATCGTAGTCCGCAGCAAAAGCTGGGCACAGCAGTAGGTTGGTTTTGGTTTGTATTTACCGGTGGGTTGAACGTTTTCGGCGCTTATTATTCCAGCTGGGCTATCCAGCATTTAGGCAATAATGCAAACGACAGGTATATCAATACCTTATGGAGTTCGATATTTTGGGTAGCGCTGGGCGCGTTCTTCGCGCTAGTATTAAACCGTGATAAATTTCAAACCAGTGCCATTAAAAATAAGGTAAGCAAATCGGAAGAAATGATGAAAGGGCTTACCATTATGAAAGAAGAGCCCAAAGTTTTAATAGGCGGCATTGTGCGTATTATTAACACTACGGCGCAATTCGCTTTCCCAGTGTTTTTGCCAACTTATATGGCTGCACATGGTTTCTCTACAACCGAGTGGCTACAAATATGGGGCACCATATTTACCGCGAACATAGCCTTTAACCTCATTTTTGGCTTTGTTGGCGACGGTTTCGGGTGGAAGAATACGGTAATGTGGTTTGGCGGTGTTGGTTGCGCGCTTACTACCTTATTGTTTTATTATTCCCCCGTATTATTTGGCGGCAGTTTTTGGATGGTGATGTTTTGCGGCATCCTGTGGGGGGCGTTGCTGGCCGGTTATGTGCCGCTTTCGGCCCTGGTGCCATCGCTGGTTAAAAAGGATAAGGGCGCGGCCATGGCTGTGCTAAACCTGGGCGCGGGCCTGGCTGTATTTGTTGGCCCAGCCATTGTGGGCATTTTTATTGGTAGTGTGGGCAATACGGGTGTGGTTTGGATCCTGGCAGGCTTATACGTAGTAAGCGCCATCCTGACAAAATTTATTGGCTTGCCCAATAATGCAAAAACAGCGCACTCGGGCCAGGCGGTTGCCGGGGTGGCTTAGTCCCAACCCCTAACGGGGAGTAATAAATTTAATTGAAATACCTCCTCCCTAAAGGAGCTTTGCACAAGCTAAATGCTCCTCCTTTAGGGGTCGGGGGGCTTAAACTATATACATGAAAATACTAATAACAGCTCCGTATAATCAAAAAGGGCAGGACCTGCTCTCCGCTAAATTTGGCGAGGTTATTTATAAGGAATGGAAAGAGAACGGCCGCGCGTTTAACGAGGCCGAACTGAATAAACTATTGGACGATACCCAGGCCGACGCGCTAATTACTGAACATGATTTGGTGACTGCCAACGTAATTAATGCGCATCCGCACCTGCAATTTATTGGGGTTTGCCGGGGTACGCCATCTAATGTCGATCTGGACGCGGCTGCTCAAAATGGCATTCCGGTGTTCCATACGCCCGCCCGTAACGCGCAGGCTGTGGCCGAAATGTTTATTGCCAATGTAATTAATGTGTTGCGCAATACTATCCCAAGCTGGCAATGGCTTACTGGTAAAAACTGGGGCGAGGGCGCGCATACATCCTACCTGCAATTTAAAGGCAACGAGTTGGCCGGCCGCACCATTGGTATGATTGGCTTTGGGGCCGTTGGCCAGCGGATTGCCGAAATGGTGAAAGGCTTTCCCTGTAACATTAAATTTTACGATCCTTTTATCGAATCGGCTAATGATAACTATCAAAAAACTACTTTAGAAGATGTTTTCGCTACAAGTGATATCGTATCTATCCACCTGCCTGTTAATGCGCATACCATTGGGATGATTGATAAAAGCCTGATTGGTAAAATGAAACCTGATGCTCTGTTTGTAAACACCGCAAGGGCCAGCGTGGTAAAACGCGACGATTTGCTTTACGCGATAGAAAACAACCTGATACGCGGTGCAGTGCTGGATGTGTTTGATTTTGAACCACCTGATGAAATAGACTATAAACTCATCAATCATCCGCACGTGTTGGCCACGCCACATACGGCAGGCGCTACGCACGAGGTAGAAGACCATCACGTAGTGATCCTGAATAAGAAAATTATGGATTGGGCGGCAGCGAAAAACTTAAAAACGCAAACCACCTAAAGGTTATGGCAGCTAAACAAGCATATATTGTAATAGATATTGGCACAGGCAACGTGCGCGTGGCCGTGGCCGCTATCACCGGCGAGATATTGGGTATTGATCGTTGTGATATCATCTATCATAAGGATACCCATTATCCCGAAGCACTTTACTTCGATCCGCAGCAGTTGTGGGGGCAGGTGAGCGGATTAACCAAAAATGCGCTGGCCCAGGCTGGTGAGGTGCAGGTTTTGGCCTTGACTGCTACCAGTCAGCGTGAAGGGATCGTATTGCTGGATAAAGATGGCAAATCATTGATCGGACTGCCAAATATAGATCATCGCGGGCGTGAGTGGGAACATATCATTAAAGATAAAAGTTATGTATACGGCCTAACCGGGCGTTATCCAACCTCATTGTTTTCGGCCATGAAAATTGTGGGGATCCGCGAAAAGCGAAAAGAGATTTGGAAGGATCTGACCACCTTTTTAAGCATCAGCGATTGGATTGAGTACATGCTGAGCGGTGTGGTACATTACGAACATTCGCAGGCATCCGAAACTTTGCTGTATGACGTGGCTAAAAAGAACTGGTCGGCCGATTTATGCGCTATTTTTGATCTAAATCCGGCATTGCTGTCCAAGCTGACGCATTCGGGGACTATTTTGGGTACGATAAAACAAGATCAAGCTGCAAACCTGAATATTGCCGCTGATGCAAAGGTGATAGTTGGCGGTGGCGATACACAGCTGGCTATCATGAGTACCCGGCCCGAAACAAACGATGTTGTGATCGTTTCAGGCACAACAACCCCTATTATCAAACTTACCGGCACTTATATAACCGATGAAAAAGAGCGCACCTGGACAGGTCGCCATACAGACGAAAGCAGCTTTATGTTTGAAGCTAACGCCGGCGTAACGGGATTAAACTACCAGCGTTTAAAGGAAATATTTTACCCGAACGAGGGTTATGATGTGATAGAAAAAGAACTATCGGAAATTACCGGTTATCAATGCGTAGCCTCACTGGGCTCTATGCTGGCCGATGAAAAATCGGCGCTGACCAAGGGCGGCTTTATTTTCGACGCGCCGGTATCGCACCAGTTAACCAGGGCCAGTTTTGTTTGGGCTACCCTGTGGGATATTGCCTGCAGCATAAGCGAGAATTATAAAACCCTGAACGAAGTAAGTACGCACCAGCAGGACTATATATGGGCTTGCGGCGGTGGTGTGCAAAGCCATACTTTAAGACAAATGATAGCGGCCCTGATCAACAAAAAAGTAATGATGAGGGATAGTTACAGGCAATCATCGGTAGTGGGTGGGGTGTTGATTTGTAATACTGCCCTGGGTAAGGAACAACCACCGGCTGTAACGCTGGAAGTGGTGGAACCTGCGGAAAGGGCGCATTACAAGGAGTTATATAACGAATGGAAAAAAGCCCGTTCATCTTTTAAAGAAATATTGAGTTAATGGCACCTTATTTTATTGGGATAGATATTGGTACACAAGGCGCACGGGTAGTTTTGGTAGATGTTAAGGGCGCCATTATCGCATCCGAAGAACAGGTTTTCCCGCTGAACGATCAATCGCGCGAGGAGCAATCCCCCTTGGGATGGTGGGAGGCCTGTTATCAGTCATTAAACCGTTTACTGCAAAGCAACGAAGCAAAAAGTGTAATTGCCGATATTAAGGCCATTGCGGTAACCTCCACATCTGGTACGGTTATCCCGATGGATATTAATAACCAGCCGCTACATAATGCTATTATGTATAGCGATAAACGATCGGTTACACAAGCCGAAAAATGCACTGCCGCAGCGCTGAAATACCATAACACTGGCTATACGGCTTTCAGTATTTCCAGCGGATTGGCTAAAATGGTTTGGTTTGTGGAAAGCTATCCCGATAAGGCCAAACAAATAGCCCGCTGGATCCATGCTGCCGATTTTGTGACGGGTATGTTATGCAATGTGTGGGGTGTAACCGATTATACCAACGCATTTAAATCGGGCTATGATGTGAGCAATTATACCTGGCCCGAATATTTATATACCCATTTACCCCTGAAAAAGGAATGGTTGCCCGGTGTGGTACCATCCGGGGCAGTGATCGGGAGTATCACGAAAGCGATCAGTCAACAATTGAGCTTACCGGAAACAGTTGAGGTTACGGCTGGGATTACGGATGGCTGTGCATCGCAGATAGCATCAGGAGCCATAAATCCGGGCGAGTGGAACACTACTATTGGTACCACCATGGTGATAAAGGGCGTGACTAAAAACGAGGTACTTGATCCCTTAGGGCGTTTATACAGTCACCGCCACCCGGCAGGTTACTGGATGCCAGGCGGGGCCAGCAATACAGGCGCCGACTGGGTAACTAATGATTTTGGTGACGACCTGCCCAACTTAAATCAGCAAGCGCAACAACTCATCCCAACCCCCTATATCTCGTATCCGCTTAGGCAGGATGGGGAACGCTTCCCGTTCATTGCAGCACAGGCGCGTGGTTTTGAACCGGCGGGCTTAAGCAAAGCCGAGCGCTTTACCGCCAATATGGAGGGTGTGGCTTATATGGAGCGTTATTCGTACGAGTTAATTGAATATCTTTCGGGCGAGAAAGTGAGCGCGGTTTATACGGCTGGCGGTGCCAGTAACAGCGATACCTGGTTAATTATCCGCAGTAGTGTGATGAATAAGCCTGTGTATAAAATGAAACACGTATCGGGTGCGGTTGGCGCGGCTGTGCTGGCGGCATCTAAAACATATTTTAATTCTGTTATTGATGCGGTGAAGCAAATGGTGGTGATTGATAAAGAGATCCATCCCGATAAAGAACTAAGCGAAACATACGAAGCGAATTATCAACGATTTTTAAAGGCAATGCAGGATAAAGGATATATAAAAGGAGGTTTTGATGCTTAGCGTTTACCTGTTAAGGCATGGCGAAACCGCCTATAATGCCGATGGCAACCGCTATTGCGGGCGCACGGATATTGGTTTAACAGCAAAAGGTATCAAACAGGCGGAAACAGTTCATCAGCATTTGAAAGATGTGGAGATTGACGCGGTGTATGCATCGCCGCTTACCAGGGCACGTATAACTGCCGAAATTGCTACCAGGTGGCCGGTGCAAACCGATGCGCGCATTATTGAAGTTGACTTTGGCGATTGGGAAGGTAAAACCAAGGAAGAGTTTATGGTGGAGGATCCGCAATCGTGGGAGGCTTGGATGGCCGATCCGGCTGTGGCCAAAGCGGGTAACACGGGCGAAAGCGGGCAGCAGGTTGTGGATAGGGTAGATGCCTTTTTTACCGAAATGCTGCAAAAACACGCTAACCAAACCATTGTAGTGGTTTGCCATAATGGTATCAACCGCCTGTATATGGCCCATAAATTGGGTATGGGCTTAAAAAATTATCGCCGTATCTTCCAGGAAAACTCGGCTATCACCTTTTTTGAACTGGACGATAAAGGCGAAATGACACTAAAAAAATTAAATGCATAAAAATATCACCAAATGAACAAGGCATCTATCAAATTATTAGGCTGTTTCCTGCTAACCGGTACCATTAAAATGGCCAGCGCGCAAACAGAAATGAATATCCTTAAATTCAATAACGTAGCCGAATTTCAATCGTATTTCCATTATACCGGCAAGGATATGCCACTGATTAGTGGTCACCGCGGCGGTACAACGGCCGGTTATCCCGAAAACTGCATTGCTACCTTTGCCAATACATTAAAACACACCCCCGCCATTTTTGAAATGGACCCCCGTTTGACCAAAGACAGCGTTGTAGTAGTTTTGCACGACGATAGCCTCGGTCGCACCATCACCGGCAAGGGGAAATTAAATAGTTATACTTATGCAGAATTGCAGCAGTTTAGGCTGAAAGACCCACAGGGTAACGTGACCGACCAAAAGATCCCGACGCTGAAAGAGATGATATTATGGAGCAAGGGCAAAACCATCTTAAACCTCGATCATAAGGATGTGCCGCTGGAAATGACAGCTAAAATATTGAAGGAGTGCAAAAATGAAATGGTGATGCTAACAGTGCATAATGCTAAGGATGCCAAATTTTATATCCAGGATAATCCTAACCACATGCTATCGGCCTTTGTATTAACTAAAAAAGCTTTTGATGAATATGAAAAAGCCGGCGTGCCCTGGAAAAACATGATTGCCTATATTGGCCCAACCAATAAGCCCGAGAACAAGGAAATTATGGACCTGCTGCATGCCAAGGGTGTAATGTGCATGATATCGGCGGCGCCGAGTTATGATAAGCTGAAAACCCCGGCCGAGCGTGCCGTGCATTACCGCGAAACCTTTACCATGGGTGCGGATATCTTAGAATCGGATTTACCTATTGAGGTGGCCGAGGCCATTAAATCTATTATGCAGGCAAAGGGGGCGCAGCAAAAGTTTTGGGCTAAGGCAAAAGTTAAATAAGGTTAATTATTTTTTGGCTGTTGTTTTTTGCCAATAGTATTCTTTATCTTTAATATCCAATTAATTCCTTTTTTATTATCAATGCCTGAATCATTGTAATTAAGAAGAATGCAATGACTGTGTACCTATAAATCTAATATTCAGGCACTAATGGAAATTAAAAATACCCCCGACAACTCGCGCTTTAAATTTCAACAGATCATCGACTCGGTAGTTAATGATATCCAAACCGGTAAGTTAAAGAATAACGACCGCCTGCCATCCATGAATACGATATGCGAGCAGGAGGGCCTGTCAAAAGTCACCGTGCAACGGGCCTATATGCACCTTAAAAAGAAAGGCTATATCTCCAAGGTTGCCGGTAAAGGCTTTTGTGTGGTAGATAAGGATAAGCAGCGGTTAAAAGTCCTGCTGATATTTAACAAGATCAGTTATTATAAAAAATTGATCTATTACGGTATCCTGGAAATACTGGCCGAAAACGCCCGTGTTGATTTGCAGATCCACCATTACGACGTGAAGATATTGAACGATATTATTACCGAAAGTGCCGGTAAGTACGATTATTACGTGGTGATGCCGCATTTTTTTTACGAAACACCGGATAAAAACTACCTCAGCGCTATCCAGCGCATCCCGCAGCAAAAACTATTGATGCTGGATAAGGATACCAATGGGCTGAAAGGCAGCTATATGGCCGTTTACCAGGATTTTGAAAACGATACTTATAATGCCCTGATGTCTGTAGCGGATATGTTTGTGAAATATAACCGCCTGGTGATCATTATCCCCGCCTATAGTAACCACCCTTTGGAAATTATTGATGGGGCAAGGAAATTCGCCGGCTTGATTAATAAAAAGTTTGAGGTAAGCGAAAACGCCGAGGATGAACACCTGCAAGCCGGTACCGCCTATATTGTGATTGAGGAAACCGAACTGGCCGAATTGATCAAAAAAACACGCCAAACCAGTTTTAAATTGGGCGCGGATATTGGCATTATTTCCTTTAACGAAACGGTGCTGAAGGAACTGATGGACATCACCGTATTCACTACCGATTTTACCGAGATGGGGCGTACTGTTGGCAACCTGCTACTGAAGGACCAATGCCAAAAGGTAAAAATGCCGTTTCGGGTGTTGAAACGGGGATCGTTATAGTACTGCCGGTTGTAAATTTATCGCTGTATATCCCCGTTTTCTGCTTTGCCCGGTTCATCAAGTAATTGAATAGACGATGCGGGGCCAAGATTGGGATTGCCCCATTGGCGCAGCGCCCAAACCACTTTTTTATCGGGCGTAACTTCAATTACCTGTACCACGGTTTTCCAATCGGCTTTTTTTACACCGCCGTACCAGTTGCAAATAATGGTGTTTCCGTTGGCCAGCCGGCTAACTTCCTGTACAGTGTATAAAGTGATGCCCGGCAGATCATTTTTGTTAACCTCCCAAACAATTTCGCCTTTGGGGTTTACCTCGCGTACATAGCCGTGCTGGTTGCCGCTAATAAGTGTGTTGCCATTATTTAACCGCACAGCCGCCCATGCCGAAGGTGCATCTACCGACCATATTTCCTTCCAGGCCTTATCGTACTCTACCACCTTGCCCAAACCTAAATTGGCAATTAAGTAAGTACCGGCTTTAGTGTACCTGATATGCCTGAACTGGCCATGAATAGTATTAGAATCGGTTAATGATTTTGTGGGCAGGATATGCTCCATTTCTATTTTACCGGTTTTTTTATTGATGATCATAGCTTTGGCGGGTAAGCCGTTTTGGCAAATAAAAACTTTATCTAAGCCAATTGGCTGTGCAGTATGGATCTGCGCGCCCGGCGGCGCTTCGTAATTCCATACTACTTTTTTACTTTGGGTAATTTCGGTAGCTCCGCTTAACCTGGAGAATAGGATGTTACCGTTTGATAGCATGGTGGCATCGCCATATTCGCCGTATGTGCCCATTACAAATGTCCAGCTTATTTTGCCATCCTTAACAATATACATATTTTGCTCGGTCATTTTATGCTCCTGCCACTCACCTGCATATAAAAAAGGATGCTGGGAAAGCCCTTTGCCAGGTAAAGGCGGTAACGAATCGGTAGTGGTTTGCGCCCATGTTTTTGATGGTTGGATCGCAAACACAAAGTATAATGATGATAATAGGATCAAATTTTTCTTTTTCA
Organism: Bacteroidota bacterium; assembly: GCA_040389105.1. Taxonomy (GTDB): domain Bacteria; phylum Bacteroidota; class Bacteroidia; order Sphingobacteriales; family Sphingobacteriaceae; genus Mucilaginibacter. The sequence goes on along the minus strand of JAZKAO010000016.1, from coordinate 146,773 downwards.
TTTTTAATAAGATAAAGCAGGCAAATAATGGGTTGAATAATAGCTGGTTGCATTACAATATAGTAAATAATTAGCCGGCTATTAATAATCGGGATTAACGGTATATTAAGTTTAGTTGGCCTTAATGCTGCCCGTTTTTAACAATATCATTTACTGTTAGGTTAATATCAGAGTATAAAATAATTTGAAATATCACTTATTTGGTACCCTGATAAAATGATAAACATGAAAAAACACCAGCTAATTTTAATATGTGTTGCATTATGCAGCCTATTTTTTTCATTTACATCAAAATCAAATAACCATCGGGTAAAAATAGCAGTTCGTTATGCAGCACTACCTTTGCAGGATAGGGAAAAAGTATTTTTAAAACATGCCGATGAAGCCTTGAATGCCATTGAGCAGGGGGCCGGGAAGTTATCCATTAAGGGCGTAGCAATGGTAATGTTTGCCCCGGGAGACTCGATTAAATCATGGACATCAAAAATGAAGGTTGTTGGCCAAATGAAAAAGGGGATATCCAATTTGCTGGGCGTAGCCAGTTCTAAGGCTTCGGAAATGGCGGATACTTACCAGGATAGCGGTAACGGGATCAGGCCACCAATGAAAGGGGAGTATGGCTACCAGGGTGGGGTGATCAGGAAAGTTAGTTCGGGATATATTATGGCGGTTTTTTCGGGCGGGAGCCCGGCGCAGGATAAGGAAGCGGCTACTGCCGGTGCAGAGCTATTAGCTAAATATTTTGATTCAAAATAAACCCGGTCTTTAAGTTACGGTAGTTATTTGTGATTAAAATCATTGTATATTAGTCTTTATGAAAAAGGCTACATATACCATCATTGCCGGCGTGTTCGCGTTTAGCGCAACGCTTAAAGCTCAAAACTTTCCCGGTGTATTTACGCTTAAAGGCCAGCTAACGGGTACGCATGCCGATTCGGTATTTGTGGATTATGTAAATGCCGACGGTAAGTATACCCATGTTGCCGAGGCGGTTAAGAACGGGGCGTTTACCGTCAGTGGTAATATCAACCACCCGGTAAATGCACGCATCATGTTCAAAACCGCCGGGGAGGTGATACCGCGCACCAAAGTAGAGGGGCGTACCAAATCATTTTATCTTGATCCGGGTACACAAACCTTAACTGGTGATGCCGCAACCATAGCCGGTATAAAAATAAGCGGATCGAAAACCCAGGCCGAATACGAAGAACTGGAAGCAAAAATATTACCCATCCGCGATGAAATGAAACCTGTGCTGGACGAATACTATGCCGAAAAGGACCACGAAAAGCAGGCCGCCATCCGCGATAAGTTCGAACCCTATCAAAATCGCATAAAAAAGGCTACTTACCAGTTCTTTTTAACGCACCCTACGTCATATATCACTGCCGATCAGATCAAATATTATGTTTCATCCATGCGGTTAGACTCCATTCAGCGGGTTTATAATGGCTTTAACGCGCAATTAAAGGAAAGCGATAACGGCAAGGAACTGGCTAAGGAGATAAAAGATATCGAATCGGGATCGCCCGGTGCTACGGCTGCTGTTTTCAGCAAGATGGATATTAGCGGCAAACTGTTATCACTAAGCGACTTTAAGGGCAAATACGTCATGCTTGATTTTTGGGCCAGTTGGTGCGTCCCCTGCCGCGCCGGTAACCCGCACATGATAGCGCTGTACAATAAATACAAAAGTAAGGGGCTGGAAATTATCGGTATATCCGACGATGATAGCAAGCCCGAACTATGGAAGGGCGCGGTAGCAAATGATGGCGTGGGCATTTGGAACCACGTACTGCGCGGCTTAAATATGGACCTGGCCCGTAAGCGCCTGCCCAACCCTAATGATATTAATAGCTTATACGGTATACATACCATCCCCACCAAAATACTGATAGACCCGAAAGGGAAGATCATTGGTCGCTTTGGTGATAGTATTGGCGGTACCGATGAGGACATGGATAAAATGCTGGCCTCGGTGTTTAAATAAGATAAAGCAGCGGTTTGGGGATTATTTTATCAATACAATTCAACATTGTACGCTGTGAACTCTGTGGCTCCTCTCTCCGTGCCCTCTGTGGTTACAATTCCCCAACGGCTAAAATCCCCCTAAAAACTCATTTGCAAGTAAAAATCAAATGTTTTAACACCAATAATAATTATTGCCGATTTTTAGGGTAAATTTGGATAACCTGACAGCATTATACTAATGAAATTTCAACAACTATTAGAAGAGGTTAAACAGCATGTGTTATCTTATTACGAGATGCACCATGATGCAGGACTAATTTATCACGACCTTAAGCATACTAAAGAGGTGGTGGCCAATACCACCCGCATAGCTAACCATTACCAGTTAAGCGACGAAGACTTTTTTGCGGTAGTATGTGCCGCCTGGTTTCATGATGTGGGCTACTTTACCAACAAAGCCGACCATGAGAGCGAGGGGGCCAATCTTGCTGCCGGTCATTTAAAACAGCTTAAGGTAGAAGCCGCCGTAATTGAAAAAGTGAAGGGTTGTATCCTGGCTACTAAAATGCCGCAAAAACCGAATGGTTTACTACAGGAAATTATATGCGATGCCGACCTGTTTCACCTGGGGACCGATAAGTTTTTAGACCGCAGTAAGCTATTACGGAAAGAATTTGAACTATGCAACCATGCCGATATTGATAAACAGCAATGGCGACAAAAAAGTATAGAACTGTTGGAAACCCATCGCTTTTTTACCGATTATGTGCGCCTGTTGTTAGGTGATGAGCTGGAGAAAAATCTACGTAAATTAAAGGAAAAGCAAGCAGAAGAGGAGGGAAAGGAGCATAAGGAAACTAAGGAATCAAACAGCTCACCTATCCCCGTGGTTATAAAGCAGGAAGAGCGTAAAGAAAAGCAGGAAGATAAAGCAATTTTGGAAAAAGTAAAGAAGAGTAAAAAGGGCGAACGCCCCGAAAAGGGGATCGAAACAATGTTCAGGATCACATCGGGGAATAACCAGCGGTTAAGCGATATGGCCGATCAGAAGGCGCATATCCTGATTACGGTTAACTCCATTATCCTGTCGGCCATTATTAGTTTGGTGCTGAAGAAGCTGGATGAGAACGCTTTTTTGGCTATCCCTACCTTTATACTGCTCACCATCAGCTTAATATCTATGATATTTTCTATCCTGGCTACCCGGCCTAATATCCCAAATGGTACTTATAGTCAAAAGGATATGGATAATAAAACGGTTAACCTGTTGTTTTTTGGCAACTTTTATAAAATGGACCTGGAAACTTATACCCACGGTATGATCCAGGTGATGAACGATACCGATTTCCTGTATGGTACGCTGATCAAAGATGTGTACTCGCAGGGCGTAGTGTTGGGGCGTAAATACCGCTTGCTGCGGGCCGCTTATAATATTTTTATGTTTGGCCTGGTGGTAGCTGTACTGGCCTTTATAGTGGCTTCTATAATTCATACCGCTGCTACACCGCCACCTGTACGTTAATAACTATGGCCGAATATTCTTTTTTTGACCGTGACTTAAGCTGGCTGTCCTTTAACGAACGCATATTGCAGGAGGCAGCTAAAACTGATGTGCCTTTAATGGAGCGGGTTAACTTCCTGGCCATATTTTCATCAAACCTTGATGAGTTTTACCGTGTGCGTATGCCCGTATTATACGCCCTGGATAAATTAGGCAAGCTAAAGGATACGTCGGCAGGGGATAGTCCGCTGGTATTGGCACAGCTTAAAATTCAAAACAACCAGGAAAAATACGGGCAGATTGTCACCAATGATATTATCCCCGCCTTAAAGCAAAATAAGATCCATTTACTGTTTAAGGAAGCCCTGCCCGATATAATTAAGGACGCCGTTGGCGACTATTTTTTTAGCCAGGTGATGGCTTTTTTACAGCCGGTTGAACTATCGGATAAAAAGAAATTTTTCCCGCAAAACAACCAGCTTTATTTCCTCATCAACCTGGAATATACTAACGGGCGCGAGAAAACCATGGTGCTGGATATCCCCTCTAACAACCTGCCGCGGTTTTTTAAGGTAGATGCGGGCGAAACTACCTACATTCTTTTCCTTGATGACGTGATCAGGTATAACCTGGATAAGATTTTTAAAAATGAAATAATAAAGGGCTGCTATTCCTTTAAAATTACCCGCGATGCTGAACTCGACCTGAAGGATGAATACGCCGGCGACCTATCCGAACAAATTGAAAAACAATTACTAAAACGCGATATGGGCATTGCCACCCGCTTTTTGCATCAGCCAGGCATACCTTTGCGTATGATGCATTTGGTAGATGATAGCTGGGGCATACCCGTATCCAGCCATGTGGAAGGCGGTACCTATCATAACCTGAAAGATTTGTTTAGCTTCCCGGTAAATATCCCGGCTTTGCGCTATGCTAAATGGCCTGCCATTATCTATAACCCGGCCGATGAGCAGGAATGTATATTTGACCGGATTGAGAAAAAGGACCAGCTAATCAATACCCCATATCAATCGTATGGTACTATTCTGCGGTTTTTTAACGAGGCTGCGCTTGACGAAACGGTAGAGGAGATCTATGTTACCTTATACCGTGTAGCCAGCGATTCGCGCATTGTAAACGCGCTTATTAACGCGGCATCCGCAGGTAAAAAGGTAACGGTACTGGTTGAATTAAAAGCCCGCTTTGATGAAGCTAACAACCTGAAATGGGCCAAACGCATGAAAGCCGCAGGTGTGGATATTATTTACAGTGTTACCGCTTTAAAAGTACATGCCAAAGTGGCTTTAATAAAGCGTAATATGAAAGGCCGTATTAAATATTACGGCCTGCTGGCTACCGGTAATTTTAACGAGAGTACCGCGGCCTTTTATACCGATCATATTTTAATGACAGCTAAAGGGGCCATTTTGCGCGAGATAGAACTGCTGTTCATTTTTTTAGCAAAAAGGGAAAAGCCAAAATCGCCGGGTTTAATTAAGTTTAAGCATTTGCTGGTGGCCCAGTTTAATTTGCAGGATAAGTTTTTGCAAATGATTGACCGCGAGATAACGAACGCCAAAAAAGGTTTGCCAGCATCCATCATTATTAAGCTGAATAACCTGGAGGAAAAAGTATTGATCGCTAAACTTTATGATGCATCACAGGCCGGGGTGAAGGTATCTATGATCGTCCGCAGTATTTGCTGCCTGATACCGGGAGTGAAAGGGATGAGCGAAAACATTACTATTAAACGGATTGTTGACCGTTACCTGGAGCATGGCCGTGCCTTTATATTTCATAATAACGGGCAACCGGAGGTATACATGGGATCGGCCGATTGGATGAACCGTAATATTTATCGTCGTATAGAGGTATGTTTCCCGGTTTATGATGAACAAATAAAGGCCGAAATAATGGATATTATTAACCTGCAACTGCAAGATAACGTACAAGGGGTTATACTGGATCAACACATTGAGAATGTGCCGATAGAGGAGAAACAGCCAGCTGTTCACTCGCAAAAGGCCATTTACGAATTATTAAAGCAAAAAACCGCATGAAAAAATTAAGCATCTTAGTCGTATTACTGTTTGCATTGCCGGTTATATTACTGGTGATTTCGTGTATCGATAAAAGAACGTTTAGCAGCCCGCCGGGATACGACTTGAACCATCCTGTTAAATATAATATGCCCGAAAAGCTGACCGAGATCTCGGGTATCGCGTTCCATCATGGTAATGCCGATTGGCTGTATGCCGAGGAGGACGAAAAAGGCCGGGTTTACTATTTTAAGCCGGGTAGTGCTGATGTGAAGCATACCGAATTTGGCAAAGCCGACGATTACGAAGATATAGCTATTATGGGCGACCAGGTAATTATGTTGCGCAGCGATGGCGTATTCTTTGTTTTTCCGTTAGGGCAAGTACAGAGCGGTAATATCAGCAACGTGCAAAAATGGGATAATGTATTGCCATCTGGCGAGTACGAGGGTTTATATGCCGATGAAAAAAGCAGCACGCTTTATGCCTTGTGCAAGCATTGCAGCGATGATAATACAGCTAAAAGCAGTAGTGTTTACAGCTTTAAAGTATCTGCCGATGGTAAAATAAAACAAAGCGGGCAGTATAGTATCAATGTAAAGGATATTGAAGCCATGACCGGGACTAAAAAGATAGCGTTCCATCCATCGGCTTTTGCAAAAAATCAAAATACTAACGAGTGGTATATCCTGTCGTCGGTAAATAAAATGCTGGTTGTGACCGATGCTAACTGGAAAGTAAAAGTAGTATATCCCATAAACCCTGCCTTATTCAGGCAGCCGGAGGGGATAGCTTTTGATAATCAAAATAATTTATACATATCAAACGAAGGGGATAAGGTGACACCGGGGAACGTATTGAAGTTTAACTACAAAAAATAAAGGCTTATGGGTTCTTTATACAAAATAACCACATCCTCAAAAATCCTGTTATCTGCCTGTTTATTACTGGTGGGTACCCCGGGCTTTTCGCAATCCCCGGTGAAGAATGATAGCGTTAAATTAGCGATAGAACCACTTTTTGACCATGTAAATAAAACCCACCGTTTTATTTTTGGCGAAAGCTACCGTAAACTATGGGCAGCTCCGGTAAAAATGCGGGTGTTTCACCTATCGCGCGAAAAGGGTGGCTTAAAAATATTACAGCGCGGCGGCGGCATGCAAACCAAATCCTTGCGGTTACAGGATGCCGGCGGGCAGGAGTGGGTATTACGTACTATACAAAAGTACCCCGAAAGGGTATTGCCGCCAACGCTGCGCAAATCTGTTGCGGCCAGCATTATTGCCGATCAGATCTCTACCGAGCATCCGTTTGCTGCCCTTGTTGTACCGCCACTGGCAAAGGCGCTTGGTGTACCGCACGCCAACCCCGAAATTGTTTTTGTACCCGATGACCCTGCTTTTGGCGAGTATCAAAAGGATTTCGCCAACCAGGTTTTTTTGTTTGAAGAACGGGAGCCGCTGGATGCCAGTAAAACCGACAACACCGATAAGGCCCAGGATAAACTACAGGACGATAACGATAACAGCGTTGACCAGAAGCTATTTTTAAAGGCGCGCCTGCTGGATATGCTGCTGGGTGATTGGGACCGCCACGAGGACCAATGGCGCTGGGAGCGTACCAAAGGTAAGGATGGGATAGTTTACGAACCCGTTCCGCGCGACCGTGACCAGGTATTTAGCAGTACATCGGGCGCCTTCCCATGGTTGGCTTCGCGGCATTTGCTGATGGCAAAGTTTCAAAGCTACGAAGATCATATCCGGTCGGTTAACCGCTGGAACCTGAACGGGCGTAATATTGACCGCTATTTTTTAAACGGATTAAGCCAGCAGGACTGGGAAACTGCTATAACCGAAGTACAGGGAAAACTGACAGATCAAATCATCACACGGTCGATTAAGTTAATGCCCGATACCATTTACAAGCTATGCGGTGCAGAACTGATCCAAAAGCTAATAGCCCGTCGCAATATCCTGAAACGACAGGCTTTGAAGTATTACCGCTTCCTATCGCAAACGGTAGAGATACCGGGTACGGATAAGCGCGAGCATATTGATATTACCAACGAGGCATCGGGGCAGGTGAGCGTAAGGATTAATAAACTTAAAAAGGATGGTAATCAGGACCGGATAATTTATCAGCGTACTTTCGACCCGAAGGTTACTAACGAGATCAGGCTGTATGGCATGGGTGGCGAGGATGTGTTTGCCGTGCATGGTGAAGCATCATCGCCCATTATAATAAGGATGGTTGGCGGGAGTGATGAGGATACCTTTGCCATTGATAGCAATATCCATAGCAAGGGCAACCTGTATATTTACGATCGGTCGGACGAGAAAAATAAACTACCCGGTTATGGGCAGGTACACTTGCGCACATCAACCGATACATCGGTTAACAGTTTTGTTAAGCGGAATTTTAAGTATGATTTTCTGCAGCCGCTAATTTTAGGCAGTTATAATAAAGATTATGGCGTACAGTTTATAGGTAATTTTATTTACCAAAAGCAAGGTTTCCGGAAAGATCCTTATGCCTTTAGGCAAAGCCTGATGGTTAATTATGGCTTTGGTACCAGCTCTTTATTATTAAATTATACAGGTGAGTTTAAGCAAGCCATAGGCAAAAGCGATTTGCTGGTTAACGTGTTGAGTAAAGGCCCTAATTATACCAGTTACTTTTTTGGTACGGGTAATAACAGTGTTTTTGTTAATTCGGGTAGCCAGCGCATTCGTTATTACCGTAATATTTATAATTATTTGGATGGTGATGTAAGGATAAGGCACAATTATGGCAACTGGACCATTAACGGTGGTATTGCCGGGCAGTATTATCATGGCGATGACGACGATAATCTGAATAAGTATTTAAAGTTATACGATACGCAGCACCCCAATGAAAAAGTATTTAGCGAGCAAGGTTTTGCCGGTTTAATAGGCGGCTTTAGTTTAGATACCCGCAATAAAAGTATTGTACCGCATACCGGGGTTTATTGGGAAACTAATTTGAGGGGAATGAAGGGCATGGGCGATAATGCCCATTCGTACGGACAAATTGAATCGGAATTTGGTTTTTATCTGAACGCGGCTAACGATTCGACATTTATAGTAGCCGACCGTATTGGTGTGGGCACTACATTGGGTAACGCGGGCTATTACCAGCAATTAAAGCTGGGCGGCAACCAAAACCTGCGGGGCTTTTATAGCTGGCGCTTTACCGGTAAAAGCATGGCCTTTAATAATTTTGAAGTGCGTGTAAAACTGGCCGATGTAACATCGTACCTGTTGCCCGGCACATTGGGTATGCTGGCGTTTAACGATGTTGGCCGGGTATGGTCGCCGGGCGAAACATCATCTCAATTACATGTTGGCTATGGTGGTGGCTTGTTCTTTTTACCCGGAGATTTGTTTTTAATACAGGGCGTGGTGGGCTTTTCAAAGGAGGGGGCTTACCCTTATATTTCGGCAGGGTTTAGGTTTTAAAATTGTGCTTGAACAGCTATTGGTAAAAGCTGTTTGTACAACTTATCGTAAGAAAGGGCGTGCAATTTATGCAGGTTTTGCTGATGCAATACGCCTACTCTTAAGGCCTTTAAGCCCGATACACCTTGCAGGTCCTCCACATCAAAGTGTTCAACGCTGCTGTCCAGTATACCGCGCTGCTGTAATATGCTGATGTATTGGATGTATTCCGCTTCCTCTTCGGTTTTTGAATAAATAATGGTAATTTTTCCCTGCTGGGTAATACGCTCTTTTGTACCAAATATCCGGGCCTTGTCTATCCGTTTCTTGATTACCTCGTACCGTACGTTATAAGCGCCGTCAATATCAAAATGTTTCTCATCCATACGGAAACGAATAGCGATAGGCGTACTAAAAACCAATATTAATGACGTAACGCTTAAAGGGTAGGGCAAAGCATCCTTCAGGTGAAATTGCTCTATTTCCATTTCGGCGGTAACCATTAACTGCCATAAGCGTAAACGGTGCAAATCAATATCAGTAAAAAGTTCTTTTGGGGCAATTGTGGCGCCTATGTAAAGGTTATGTTCTACACCGTCGGTTTTAAAGCGTTCAAAATAATGCGGGAAATATTTCTGTATTTCCTCCTGCCTTTCATCCAGTATCCCTACCAGTTTCTCGTTAATTAGCGAGAGCGTTTTTTCGTAATCGCGGCGGTTACTGTGGAATTCGCCGGTTAAGGCATCCACATGCTCAAAATAGTGATCAATATCAGCCACCAATTTTTTGCTGTAATTGCCGGCCCCTTTTAGTAAAGGATAAACATTTAGCTCCAAGTAGTGCTGTATGGATTGTTCGGTATCAGCCTTAATATTAATGCTCACTTCATCAATAAAGCCTTCCAAATCAATTAAATGTTGTTTGATGGGCTCGGTAGGGATATATTGATGCAGTTGGTCCAGTATCAATATCAAGTGGTTCAACTGGTTTAATAAATCGTTTTTAACACTATTATTACGGGTTATGGACGAGTCCTTAATATCAACCTGCCCGTATAGTGGGTATACGTCTTTAAAAACAATTTCCTTTAAACTATAAGCAAGCCCCGAATAACTATTGTTGATATAATTTTGCGCCTCACGTTTAAATTTCCAATCAACGCTGGGGTGTAAGGTGGTATAATTGTTTTGTATAATGGCTCTCACCTTGTTTTGCTGGTCGGTAATCTTACGGTCAATAGCATCGGTAATATAAGGCATTACTACTTCCAGCTTATGGGCGGTAATACTGTTTAGTTCTTTTACCCGTGGCGATACTAATTCCAGTACGCCCAGTAATACATCGTTTTTAACCACCGGGGCAATTACAAAGCTTCGCGCGTTTTGCGCCTTAAATCGCAGGCCTAATTCGCTTCCGGGGTTTTTAGCAATAAAATCGTCCACATCGGCAACAGCCAGGTATGCGTGTTCCTTAAGAATCTTATCGTATGTCCCTGCGCATAACAACTTTTTACAATCATCGTCGGCATTGTTTGATAAAAGGTAACTGTTAACGCGCTGGCCAAACTGTTTATTGCTAAAGCGCCCTTCTTCCTGATCGAAGGAGGTAAAACCTATCTTCATATCATTGATGCGGAAGATAGACCTGAAGATAGATACCAATCCCTGTTGCAGATCGGGAGTTATGGTAGTGCCTAACAAATTACTTTTTAATATCGAAACAGCATTCTCAACTGTTACATCAACCAAAGTCATCAAGGCAAAACCCTTTAATATCCAGGCGCCTGATGGGAATGTTTTTTTCCATAAGGCCAGATCATCATAATTATTTAGCAGGTTATCAATATCGCCTTGCGTTAATATGGGGGCATTTACAGTAGGGATAACTTCTATAAAATCGCCATTATACAAAATGCGGTAATGTATAAGGATACCATCGGCCGACGGTATATCGTAAAACAAAGGTTTGCTAAAATCGAGGTTAGTGCCGTAAAACCGATTTAATATCATGCAGCAGCTGGCCACATAAAATTGATGCTCGTCAAAGTCCCGGATATTAATATCGAACCCGGGCCCAGCATCCCTAAGGATATTGCGGAAACGCTCGGAATAATTAAATATTAAGCTAACGTAGGGGATCCCAACCGCTTTAATTTCGTTAAGCGTTAAGGCCGGCGGAAATAATTCGGCTAATAAATGGGCTATAACCTGGGTGTTGTTTTCAATTTGTGCTACATCGGTAATACCGTCCCTTAACTCGGGGTAGGGGGCTATTTCCTGCAGGACAGCTTTAGCGTGCTGGCCCGCATAACCAGTATCGCTATCGGCAACCGCTTCAAACCGTTCTATCATTTTATGAAACGATAGCCGTATTTGAAAAGGATTATCTAAAAGTTGCGGAAGCGTCATTGCTTTTTAAGGTTATGCGTTGCAAAGTTATTAAAAATATCAAGGTACATATACCCTGTCACTGTTTCCTGACGCAGGGATGAAGCGTTACGGTAATCTGAATGTAAATTACGTTTTGATATCGGCTTTTAGCTGATATTTAGGTCTTTACCTATTTTTTATAAACGACATACCTATAGCAGAGCCTGCCCCCAGGAGCGCGCCAGCGGTTACATCGGTAGGGTAGTGTACGCCCAAATACATGCGCGAGTAACCGATAGTGCCGGCCCACAAAAGCGATGGCGCGATAACATACCATTTAGGATAAGCTATGGATAAGGCTGTTGCCGTAGCCATGGTAGATGAGGTATGCCCCGACGGAAAAGAATAATACCCGGCCTGGTACACCGCTATAATTTTAACATTATGTACATAAGGGCGGGGCCGTTTAACCAAACTTTTAATAAGTACAGTTAAACCGGTGCTAATTAATGTACTGCTGGCTATGTATAAAGCGTTTTGCCGCATTTGTTTATCATTGCTAACTATACCGCCAACCAGCAAGCCCGCAGGTACACCAACATTGCCATAAATGTATGAATTGGACATAAACCTAAGGAAACCGGTTCTTTCGGTTGTGCGGTGCAGGGCAAAATCAATCAATACACCTTCATCCCAGGCCTGTAACCTTTGCGGGAAATTAGGATGTTTTACCTGTGTTACCGGTGTGTCTGGTTTTACTTGCGCACTCGCGGCGTGGGTGAGGCAAAATATAACGCACAGCGGCAAAAAAAGGCTTTTCATGTAGGGGCGGCAATCCATAGCGCAATATACTATTAAATCATTATTGGTGCTGCCATGGATTAATAATGCAGTAACACAACTGCTATTTGCAGGATAATGTTGCCATACACCCCGGCCAAAATATCATCCATCATTACGCCTGTACCTCCCGGCAAAGCTTCCAGTCGGCGGATAAACAGTGGCTTCACCATATCAAAAAAACGGAACAGGATAAAACCTGCTAATAATAACCAGGCATTATGCGGAATAAACAGCATGGTCACCATCATACCGGCCACTTCGTCTATTACCACCCGGTAGCTGTCTTTACCCCAAAAAGGTTCTACCTTATCGCCAACATATATGCCCAGTAGAGTGATCAGCACTGTCCACAGTAGTAAGAACCAATTGTTTGCAGCAATAGCGGTTGGCCAGTACAGCCAAAGCAAGCCGCAGGTAACAGCGGCGGCTATAGTGCCGCCGCCTTTAATATAACCAATGCCAAACCAGGTAGCTATTAATTTATTCATTTAGATATGTGGGTCTTATTTAACCTTCGGCCTTTCAGCTTTCGCCTTTAATCTTTTAGCTTTTATCCAGTACATCTTCCGCATCTTCGGCTACATGCGGCTCAATAGTGTGCCTTTTTGGGAAGTTGAAGAAGATGGAAGTTAATACCGGTATAATAAAAATAGCTACCGTAAATACCGAGGTAAATATATCCGCATGTTCACCACTGATAGCGTTGGATAAGCCTGTATTTGGGTAAAAGTGGACGTATAATGATGCGGTTAGTTTAATACCTAATACGCCAATTACAATAAAGGCCACAGTTTCCAAAAAGGTAAATTTTTCCATCAGTTTTACAAAAGCCTGCGCCACAAAACGCATAGCCAAAATACCGATAAACACGCCGATGTAAATTAATGCCACGTGGTTGGTAAAGGCCACGGCGGCAAATACGTTATCTATTGAAAAAGCCAAATCCATAATTTCCACCAATACAATGGTAGCCCAAAGCGGCCCAATTAAGCCAACGGTTGACCGGTATGCCCAATTTTTGCTTTTATCCACTTCTTCATCGTCGCCACCTTTATCGCCTTCGCTTAATTTACCTTTAAAATAATCAAAAGCCAGGTACAGCAGGTAAAGGCCGCCTAATGGTTTCAGCCACCATATTTTAACCAGCCAGGCTGCTAAAAACAAGCACACGCCGCGCAAAACATAAGCGCCGATAATGCCATAACGCAATGCTTTTTTACGCTGATGCGGAGGTAGGTCCAACACCATGGTCGCCAGTACGGCAGCGTTATCTACCGAGAGTAAACTCTCAATAACGATCAGGTTTAAAACGATTAGTAAACCGGCCTTAATATCCGGGCCTAAAAGGGTATGTAATATGTCCATGTGATTAGATTGGATTTTTTGTAAAGATATTATTTTACATCATATCTGTGTTGAGCATGCTTTTTAACATATTGGCTTGCACATCCACATCGCTAATGTTTTGCAGGAAGTTAATGTCGTTTAGTTTTTTGTAGTTATCAATTAATAAACTGTGGATCTCGGCTGGGATTTGCGATTTGATATTATTGGCGCTACTGTTCAGCTGGTCGTTTTTAGCTTCCAATTCGTGTATAAAGGCTTCCTTTTTAGATAGGTCTGTCGCCGCGCCGCCGGTATTGATCTTGCTGACATCGCAAAATAAAAACAATTCCCTTGCGGGGAAATATAGGAAATAGCGTTCGGTTTCGTTAATCTGGTAAACCTCGGCTATCATATCGCCGGCACGTAAACCGCAATAAAAACTGCTGCGGAAATCGTATTTGCACAATTGCCCCATCAGCTTGCGCTGGATAATGGCATAGGCATTACTATACACATCGGCAGGCTGATATTGGATCAGTTCGGTAATCAGCGCGGGAGGTACCTCGTAATAAAAATCACCCGCGTAACGCGCGCTGAACGAGTTGATGTTTTTAGAGAACGGATACTCGGACGTACCATCCGACAATACCTGGTATAGCTTGCGCAATGATGTATTGATCTTTAAAGCCTGCCTTTGCTGATCGATTTTAAATTGCTGCAGCGAAAACGATGATTCCTTTATCTTATCTATCAAATCCTCGTTTAACTGCACCTCATCCAGCAGGATCAAAACACTTTTCTCGTTATTCTTCTTGATCTTGCGCAGCAGATCTAACAGGGTTTGAGTAAACTGGAGGTGAAACAACTCCAGTTTATTGATATCCAGTTCGGGGTTATCTTCAAATAGCTGGTGGATAACCTGGCTGCGCAAATAAATTTTATAAATGATATCGTCCCCAAAAAAAACAGAGAGCAATTGCAGTTTGCTGATTATCCTGTTCGAATCATTTATTATCGCTTTGCGGGCATCATCCATTATTCAAATTTAGCCAACATTAGTCACATTTTTCTTAAGTTCAGTTTCTAAACTTTGTAACTCGGTGTTTAATGCCTTCCTGTTTTGCGCGCCTTCTTCGTGTATGCGTTTCACTTCGTTCAGGGTTTCTATCAAATCTGAAGTTGTTTTCTTCAGCGTTTCTATCGATACCACGGTCTTCTCGTTCTCGCGGGCTACGTTTATACTGTTGGTTTTCAGTAGTTCGGCGTTTTTCAGCAGGATGGTATTGGTTGTCTCCGAGATCTTTTGCTGCATCTCTACATTGGCCTTTTGCCTTTGCAGGGCTACAGCAATAGTGAGCTGGTTTTTCCAAACCGGGATGGTGGTTGATATAATCGACTGCGCTTTTTCGGCAATAGACGTATTATTATTCTGGACGATCCTGATCTGCGCCAGCGATTGCATCATAATAAAACGTACTACTTTTAAATCGGCCAGGCGTTTATCCAGGCGGTTCACAAAATCACGCAGGTCGGCAATTTCATAATCGTTATAATCCTGCGGGCGTTGTTCCATCGCGGTTAGCTGGATGTTCAACTCATTAAATTTCAACTGACCAGCTATGATCAGGTCTTCCATCTGCTTAATATATTCCACATTGCTATCGAACATGGTTTGCAGCGAACTATTATCTTTAATAGAGTTCAAGCGACCAGCTTTGATCTTGTTGGTGATCTTGTCTACATTATCAATAACGGTATCGTACTTGGAAAACAGTTTTTTGGCATCCATTACCAAACCCTTTAAAAAAGGGATCTTCATCAGGAAGCTTTTAAAGGCGCCCTGCTCCAGTTCGTCTACATCAATATAGTTCAGTTCGCTCAACAAATCGGCGATCAGCGTACCAACCTCGCCCGAATTATAGGTACGTACCGAGGTAAGGAACTGGTTACTATATTTCTCCATCGATCCCTGCACTTCGGCACCATAGTTAAGGATGGAATTGGAATCGGCCGGATTCAGGTCCTTGCCTTTTTCAAGGTATTTCTTTTCGTCGTCGGCCTTAATTAAGGTAAGGTTCACATTACCCTCTTTGTCAAGCTTTAGTTTTGATGGCTCGGCTGTTGGGGCCGCGCTCACTACTACGGCCGGGGTTTCAACCGGGGCAGGGGTAATGGCTTGCAGTGGTGGTATATCGCTTAAAAAATCGGGGGTTTCATTAGCCCCGCTTGGTGTTGTCTCTTCCATGATACAAGTATGTTAGGTATGTGTTCATCAATAAAACAACAGCGCTAAACCTGCCTGCCACCTTATTGCTGATATGTGTAATAAAATATTAAACTATAAATACTGTGCCGCTACTGTTCTAACGGTTTCTTCCAGTTTGCGGTCTTTAGTTGGTTCTCCAATGGCGTTAAATTTCCACTCGCCGTTGCGTTTGTAAAATACGCCCATCACCATGGATACATGCCCGGCAAAACCTGCGCCGTGGGCAATATCATATTTAGCAAAAATCTCGTTCACCCGGGTTGGCGTACCCTCGTAAATACGGATAGACGCGAACGGTATCGAACCAAAATCCTGCCCGCGGAAGCTGTTCAGCACAAAGGCCACGTAGGTAGTTGTGCTGCTTAAGCCGCTAAAGTCAAGCGTAATTACTTCGTTATCCAGGCCGTCATCGCCGCCAATATCGCCGGTCAAATCATCGCCGCTGTGGCGTACCGCGCCGTTTTTTGCTTTCAGGTTACCAAAGTAAACCACTTCTTCCAGTTGCTTACCCTCGTTAAACAGGGCGCAGCTGGCATCCAGGTCAACCGCTTCGGTAGTACTGCCAAAGCCAAACAAGCCCTTTTTTACAATAGCGCCCCAGTTAATGCCTACGCATACGTTTTGTAGGGTGCTGCCATTACTTTTTTGTAGGTTAATGCGCTGCCCTTTTTCTAAATTGATAGCCATGGTTTAGTTGTATTTGTTTAAATAATCTGCCAGTCCGCCTTTCATGCCAGCGCCAATGGCTTCAAATTTCCATTTGTCGTCGCGTTTGTAAATGCGGCCAAACTCTACTGCTGTCTCTATCGAAAAATCTTCTTCCAGTTCGTATTTTAGCAAGGTTTCGTTAGTAGCTGCATCAAATATGCGCATAAACGAGTTACGCACCTGCCCAAAATTCTGGCGGCGGTTTTCGGCCTCGTGAATGGTTACTACAACACAGATCTCGGTAGTGCGCGGGTCAACTTTTGACAGATCGATCTTGATCTGCTCGTCGTCGCCATCGCCGGCACCGGTCAGGTTATCACCGGTATGCTCTACACCGCCATCCGGCGATTTCAGATTGTTATAAAAAATAAAGTGAGCGTCGGATAATATCTTTTTATTGTCGCCTAAAACAAAGACAGACGCGTCCAAATCAAAAGCCGATCCGGTTGATGAGGTGTTGGTGTCCCAACCCAAACCAATTACAAACTTTGGTGCGTCAATAGCCTCTCTTTGGCCTTTTTGAAGGTTAATTGCCATATTGTACTAATACTTGATTGTTGGTAAATAAGTAATTTTTAATATAATTAAGGTTCAGCGCATAGCTATCCATGGTGTGGTAACTGTTGCCTAATGCCATATTGTATAATTCGTTTATAAAAGCCTTCGGTTTGTTTTGTAAAAACAAGCAAAAGCTATCGTGATCGTAATTTAAAATGTATTTCACTATACGGGTGTTAATGCAAAAATGCCCGCCGTTAATAATACTATCCAAATCAAATATAGATTTTACATCATGATAATTCAGATAATTCTCAATATTTGGGTGGATAGCCAGGTTAGCCAGCTCGGCAAAGTATAGCATGTGGATATCGTTATGCAGGTTATACTGCCCAATCATCTTGGATATCATCCGTTCGTGACTGCCGGTTATTTTGATATCATCTAAAAAAATCAGGGTTTTACCCTTTAAAAATTCCGCGTCGATATGAAAGCTGTCGTTCCCGATCAGGCTCATGCGCTGTTCGGCATTCAGTTCGCCATAGTCTTCTTTATAGGTAATGGTGCGATGAACCTTCGTTTCCTGCACAACGGGCAGGTTATGTTCGGCCAGCCAGCGGTTAAGCCTGAACACAAAGTGATCCTTCATGGCAAAAGTAGCCGTCGGGATAAACGAGTAGGGGCTGGATATGACCACTATTTGCTGATGGATTTTATCCTTAGCCAATACATCGCGGATAAAACCCTCGGCCAAATCGATACCGAATGTTTCGGACACCAATCCATCGCCAAATTTAAAGCGACTATAATCGCCCGCATCAAAACCAAAAACGGTGCTGCTGTGAATTTTATGCAGAGAATAAATGTTGTGTAGCATCGGGAATTAGTTTTACAATAGATGTATTGTTGGAGTTGACCAGCAAACTGCTGATACCCGCCATATCCGCGCCCCAAATATCTGCTTTGGGGTTATCGCCTATATGGATAATTTCATTCAGTTCAATTTGTTTTATGGCTGATACTTCATTCAACATCAGCTGAAAAAATGCTTTATTGGGTTTGGATAAGCCGGCCTCGTCCGAATATAACTGGAAATCAAAATACTGATCGATACCCAATTGCTTTAAAACCTTGCGCAAGATAATACCTTTAATAAAACCGGTATTACTTAAAATACTAATGGTATTAGCCGGATTCTGCTTAATATAGGCCAGCACTTCGGGCGTACGGTCGCAATAAATTACCGGCAGGTATTCAAATATCAAGGCCTCCATTTGCAGGTAAAGCGTTTGCACATCGATATCCTGCAAGCAGATTTTGTTATCATTTATCTGGCTGATCACCATCAGGTACATTTCCTCGGCATCGATGTTTTTGCCCGTGGTTTCGTTAATGCTGTTACACATCACATCCACCTGGCGGAAAATGCGTTCCACTTCCTCCAAAGGTTTGCCCAGGGTGTTAAATTGCTGATGAAAGATCCTGCTCCGCTGCTGTTTAAACAGGGGGTTGGATTTGATCAGCGTTAACCACAAATCGAACGAATAGTGTTTGTAAGCAGTCATCAGCTTATTTATAGTTTTGCAGCAGCTCCACAAAGTTATCTGTGGGGTGCGGATCGCCAATGGCGCGGAACTTCCACGATCCATCCTTGCGGTATACCTCGGCAAAGGTCATGCTGCACATGCCGTTAAAGGTAGCGTCGCCACTTAGGCTAAACCGGGCTATCTCCTTTCCGCTGCAGTCAACCGCGCGGATAAATGCATTATCTACCATGCCAAAATGCTGATGGTTCTTTTTGCCGGCGTAAATAGCTACCACAAATAATATGCGGTCGTATTTAGCATCAAGGCTATCCAGTTTTACTATAATTTGCTCATCGTCACCATCGCCCGCGCCGGTTCGGTTATCGCCGGTTAGCCATATATTACCCGATGGGTGGCGCATGGAGTTAAAATAGATCACATCGCCCTCGTACATATTAACGGTACGGCCATTATTAGTGTAAGAACGGCCTAAATTAGCCACCTTACCCTGATCGTTCAGCAAGAAAGCAATGGCATCCAAATCATATTCTTCTTCCTGACCGCCGCCAAACAGCTTGCCTAAAAAGCCGCCACCGCCTTTCTGTTTTACATCCCAGCCCAAGCCTATTGTTACCGACGATAAATCGAAACTTTCGCCTTTATCATTTTTTCGAAGGTCAATCGTTTGACCTTTTACCAGGTTAATTGC
This sequence comes from Bacteroidota bacterium, assembly GCA_040389105.1. Classification (GTDB taxonomy): domain Bacteria; phylum Bacteroidota; class Bacteroidia; order Sphingobacteriales; family Sphingobacteriaceae; genus Mucilaginibacter. Next base: position 127,556 of record JAZKAO010000016.1, on the reverse strand, counting down.
CATAATTTTAAGGGGTTTAAATTATTTAATAATCTGACCTTTGTAATATTTAGCCAAAAAGAAAGCCAAGTCTTCCCGGTATCCCAAGCCCGAAGCCTCAAACTTCCAATGACCATCCTTTTTGTATAAACGGCCAAATTCCACACCGGTTTCGATCGAGAAATCTTCGCCCAGTTCGTACTTGGCAATTTCCTGGCCGCTGGTATCATCCACAATACGGATGTATGAATCGCGCACCTGGCCGTAGTTTTGCCTGCGGGCCACGGCCTCGTGAATGGTTACCACAAACAGTATCTCGTTAATGCGGCCGTCTACTTTAGATAAGTCAATCGAAATCGTTTCATCATCGCCGCCATCGCTGTTACCGCCCGTCGGGTCATCGCCCGAGTGGTGTACTGCCCTGTCGGGCGAATCGGTATTGCCGTAGAAGATAAAAAACTCTTCTTCGGGGATCACACGATCCTGGTTGATCATAATAGCTGAAGCGTCCAGGTCAAAATCATAACCGGTGCCTTCGTGCGGGTTCCAACCTAAGCCTAAGCTTATTTTTGATAACCCTATATCAATTCTTTGTCCTTTTTGAAGATTAATAGCCATTGTTGTAGCATGTTTATCATATTCTTAGAGTACGTAACCCTTCAAATATTACAGTTTGGGGTATTTAATTATTGGTTGAGTTTATTTCGGGTTAAGGTATTACATATTGTTTTAATTCGCAATAGGCAGGTATTAAGGTTTGGTTAAGCGGAAAAGCGTAGTGGCACAATACTTTGCGAGCCCAAAGCCGGAAAATACTTAAACACTGTATACTTGTATATTAATTAATAAATGCGCCATCCCTGAATGAAGCCCATCAAATTCACCGAGCAAATTACCATCAACCGCCATAGTGAAACGGTATTTGATTATACCCAGGATTACGCCAACCGCTTAAAATGGGATGTGTTTTTAAAACGTGCTGAGCTGATAGATGGCGCAACCGAAGCCGGCAAAGGGATAAAAGCTTACTGCGTTGCTAAAAACGGATTAGGTATGGTTACCGAATATGTAACTTATAACCGCCCAAAGGTTACCGCCATAAAAATGACTAAAGGCCCGTGGATGTTTCAATCCTTTTTAGGTTCGTGGACGTTTAGGGAGATCAGCCTACAGCAAACAGAGGTAGTGTTCCTGTATTCGTTTCAGCTACGGTTTCCCTTTAATTTGGCTATCCCCTTTATTAAAACCAACCTGCAAAATAATGTAATGCAAAGGCTGGTATACCTCAAAAAACATATCGAACAAGAAAGGTTATAAACAGAAAAAGCCCGGCATGCCGGGCTGATCCTATAAAATAATCACAATTTTATATTATTTAACCGCTTTGCTTTTGCTTGCAGCAGGTTTAGCAACGGGTGCTTTTTTCACTTCAGGTTTTTTCTCAGCAGGGGCCGGGGCAGCTATCGCGGCGGTTTTAATTACCGTTTCGGGTGTTACCGGTTTAGCCAATGTTAATTCCTTTGCTATGCTTTTGGCCAGTTTTTTAGCGCCCTTTTCAATTTCCTTAACCAGTTTTTTTGATATGGGGCCGGTTTTAACGGTTATTTCCTTTAAGTGAGCTATTAAACTTAACTCGATATTTTTGCGGGCTATCTTTTTTGCCGATTTAACTATTGCTGATTTATTTTTTTCCATAGGTTGATTGTATTTGCGCAAAAATAAGGTATATGGCTGTTATGTTAATATTATGTTTATGTTAAGTGTTAACTATGTACTTAACATACATGGTGCTTATTTGTTTGGTTTTTAATGGGTTGTGAGGGTTGGTGAGGGTCGCATCGGTTAGGATCCCGTTGAGGCATTAAGAGTGAAAAATATTGTCAATTGCAAGGCACGAAGCAATCATCGGCTTGATTAAGTTGCTCTGTATATCGAGGGTTGCTTCGTTCTACCTCCTCGCAATAAAGTGTTCTGAATATCAGGGTACAAACTGCAACAAAAACGCCGATCCTTTACCCTCCGATGATTGTACCTGGATATTGCCTTTATGCAGTAGCATAATTTGCTTACACAGGCTTAAACCAATACCGCTGCCTGTTTTGCGGGTACTAAAAAACGGAATAAATATCTTATCCAGTAATTCAGTCGGCATACCTACGCCGTTATCGGATATTTTAACAATGGTTTTTTGATTGGCCTGTATCTCGGCTGATAAAATAATACGCGGCGATTCACGGTCTTTCACCGCTTCAATACCATTTACCAGCAGATTTATTAAGACCTGCTCAACCAAATTAATATCAGCCTCGATAGCCAGGGTAGGGTCGCGCAAAATAATCTCCAGTTCAATATGTTTTTTCTCCAGCGTAGGCTGCATCAGGTTGCTCAGGTTCTCGAACAGGTCGCGTACCATTACCTTTTTTAAATCCAGTTTGGTGATCTTGTTCAGGTTGCGGTAGCTTTCGGTAAACTTTAATAAACCCTCGCTGCGGCGTTTAATGGTATCAATGCCTAATTCCAAATCCTCCAGTTGACTGCTTACCGGGCTGTTGGCAATCTCGGGACTTTGCAGCCGGTTTTTCAAAGTATCAGCCAGCGACGATATAGGCGCTACCGAGTTCATGATCTCGTGCGTCATTACGTTCAGTAACTTTTGCCATGCTTTGGATTCTGTTTCGTCCAATGCTTCGCTTACGTTTTGAAAGGCCAGTAGTTTATAAACGCGGTCATCGCTGCGCAGTACGCTGGCCGTTACCAAAACCTTTATCAATTGCTGGTTGCGGGTTAGTGATACCACCTTGCTATCGCCGGGTTTAATGGTAATCACATCCTTATAAAGTGCCGGCTCCCGTTTCTCAAGCGAGTGGATGGTTTTCAGATAGGGGATACTCAACAGGTTTTTAAAAGCCTCGTTAATCCAGCCGGTTTCGCCGGTTTCTGAATCGTACGACACGATGCCGGTATCCACCAACTCCAAAACCTTTTGCAGGTAATGGTATTGTGTTTCGCGTTCGCGACTAATGAGTTTAAAAGTGCTGTTGATCTCGTTAAAGCCCTTACGCAGGGGTTTCAGTTCGGTAGGTGCCCGGCGTTCATCAAAGTGTCGCGAAAAATCACGGTAATGGATCGATTCAACAAACTGGTTCACCTCATCCTGCGCCTTTTTCTGAAAGCGGATCAGTTCTACCATTTGGTAAACAATAACCGGCATCGCGAAAACCAGGTAAATGAACAGGCCTTTTACTATTATAAAAGCTGCTGCTGTTAGGGTGATAAATAAGGCCATCACACGCAACACAAAGCGCCATTCATATCTTTTATATATCATATTTGCTCAATCTGCGGTAAAGGGCGGTGCGGGTAAGGCCAAGTTCCTTGGCTGCGCGGGTAATGTTGCCGTTATGCTTTTCGATCACCCTTAAAATGGCGCTTTTTTCCATGGCGCTTAGCGGGATATTGTTATCTGCTTCCACGGTTTCAATAGCTGTTTCCAGCGATGAAAATATCAGGTCCTCGGTTTTAAGGATATGATCGTCGGCCATAATAACGGCACGCTCAATAGAATACTGCAGTTCGCGCACATTGCCAGGGAAGTTGTATTGTTTCAGCTTAGTTAGCGCGGCCGGTTCAAAATCCATAGTCGGCTTGGCGTATTTGGATGCATATAGCTTAGCAAAATGGCGCGCCAGCAGCACAATATCATTATTACGCTTACGTAATGGCGGCATGGTGATCTCTACCGTGTTGATCCGGTAGATCAAATCCTTCCTGAACCTATTCTCGTTAGCCAGTTCCTGAAGTGGCATATTGGTGGCACAAATCAGGCGGATATCGATATCAATAGGCTTGTTGGTGCCTAAGCGGGTAACCTGCCGGTTTTGCAGTACGGTAAGCAACTTAGCTTGCTGTTGCAGGCTGATATTGCCAATTTCATCTAAAAACAAGGTGCCGCCCTCCGCATCCTCAAATCGGCCGGGGCGATCTTCGCGAGCATCGGTATAGGCCCCTTTTTTATGACCGAAGAGTTCGCTTTCGAACAGGCTATCGGTCAGCGCGCCCACATCTACCTTAATAAAAGGCTTATTGGCCCGCATAGATCGTTCGTGTATGGCCTTGGCCATCAAATCCTTACCAGTACCGTTTTCGCCCAGTATCAAAATATTGGCATCGGTAGGGGCAATTTTATTTACCTTATGGAAAATATCCTGCATCGAATCCGATTCGCCTAAAATAGATGTCGACCCTGCTGTGCTTTTGGCTGGGGTTTTAACAGTTTTAATACCTTCCTGCTTATCCAGCAAGTCCTTAATGGTTTCTATCAGTTTCTCGTTATGCCATGGCTTCACAATAAAATCATTGGCGCCCTCTTTTAACGATCGTACGGCCAAATCAATATCGCCATAAGCGGTAATCATAATAACGCATACGTTAGGCTTCCATTCCTTTATTTTCCGTAACCAGTAAATACCCTCGTTGCCGGTATTAATGGCGCTGTTAAAGTTCATATCCAGCAGTACCAAATCAATTTGGTTGCGTTGCAACAGCCAGTTCAGGTTTTCGGGGTTCTTTTCTGTGATCACTTCCTGCGCTTCTGTTTTCAGCAGCAGCTTTACCGCGGTAAGTACATCGGTATCATCATCAACAATTAAAACGGAAGCTTTTTTTAGTATCATAGTTAGTTAAAGTTGTTAAAGATGTTAAAAAAGTTTTTTATGTATTGAAGAATTTAACCACAAAGGGCACAAAGATTTTTTTCACAAAGAAAAAACACTTACCGTAACTAAGGCTTAGTGAGCTTTGTGATTCTCTTCTTTGTGTACTTTGTGGTTAAATTACCATCAAGTACTACAATACACTATGCCATTACACACCAATTTAATACCCATATTGCCAACTAACTGATAAACAGTATTTTTATATATCAGCCATAAATTACACTGTATCATAACCGTACACCTGATGTAACAGAAGCGAACGCCGTACACTGGTACTTGTTGCATAATGTACTGATAAACAATTAATTAATTTGTGGCATGGGATTGTATTAGCCTATACCAAAATAGCTAAAAATTACGTGGACAGAAAAATTGAGAAAAAAACATGGAATAGCAAACGGATAATGCTTGTTTGCGGGATTGTAGCCTTTGCTGCGGTACTTGTATTTGTAGTGCGTGCCAGTATGGGTAAAAGTAAATTGAATGTTGAACTGGAGCGTATTACCGTTAGCGAGGTGCATAAAGGCCCTTTCCAGGTAACCGTCCCCGAAAATGGTATTGTAATGCCGGTAGCTACCATTTATATTGATGCCGCCGAGGGCGGACGTGTTGAAAAGAAATTTGTTGAAGACGGCGTGATGGTAAAAAAGGGCGACCCGATATTAAAACTAACTAATACCGATTTGGAACTAAACCTGGCCAACCAGGAAACAGCCGTATTTGCCGAACTAACCCAAATGCAAATTTCGCACACGGCGCAAATGCAGGGCACCATAGGCAAGCTAAACCAAATGGCCGATGTAGATAATGCCTTTAAGGAAGCCGAGCGTTTATATAAATTGAACAAGCATTTATACGATCAAAAGGCGATAGGCTTGCAGGAGTTTAAAAAATCGGAAAATGATTATAACTACCAGTTGCGCCGCGAAATACTAACCAAGCAGATCCTAAAGCAGGATACCGCGATGAGCAAGCAGCAGGAGCAGCAATCTAAGGAGCAATACGCTCACATGAAAACCACGCTGGAGCTGATGCGTAAAAAGGTAGAAGATCTAACCATCCGTGCGCATGTTGATGGTCAGCTGACTTCGTTAGATGCCGAGATTGGTCAGAATAAAGCGAAGGGCGCTAACCTGGGCCAAATAGACGTGATTACCGGCTATAAGGTACGTGTAGATATTGATGAGCATTACCTGCAACAAATATATGTTGGCATACCGGGCACGCTTGCACTTGGCAATATAACTTATAAACTAGTGGTAAAAAAGGTATACATACAGATAGCTAATGGTAAATTTCAGGTAGATATGCAGTTTGTGGGTAAAGTGCCCGATGGGATCCGCCGCGGCCAAACCTTACAGATAAGCCTGGCCTTGAGCGATGAAACACAAGCCATACTGGTGCCACGTGGTGGTTTCTATCAGCAAACAGGCGGTAACTCTATATTTAAATTAAGCGCCGATGGTAAATCAGCTTACAAGGTTGATATACAATTGAACCGCCAAAACCCCGATTATTACGAGGTAATAAAGGGCTTAAAGCCTGGCGACAAGGTAATTACCAGCAGCTACGATAGTTACGGGGATATACAGGAACTGGTGTTGAAATAATACCCCTCCCGGCCTTCCTAAAGGGGAGGAGATGTGGAAATAATTACACGATAAACTAAATTAACAAGCTTCTAAAAGCCCCTCCTTCAGAGGGGTTGGGGAGGTGAAACAATCACAATAAAAAAATAAAATAAGCCCTGATGGGTTTTGGGAGGCCAAATGATAAAAATTACAAATCTTGAGAAATTCTATCGTACCGAAGAGGTAGAAACAATTGCTTTGAACAAGCTGTCCATGGAAGTAAAAAAGGGAGAGTTTGTGGCCATAATGGGCCCATCGGGTTGCGGTAAATCAACTTTGCTGAACATTTTAGGTTTGCTGGACGATCCGGATGGTGGCAGCTACCTGTTCAACGATATTGAGGTAGCCGATTTTAACGAACGCAAGCGTGCCGATCTGCGCAAGCATAACATTGGGTTTGTATTTCAAAGCTTTAACCTGATTGACGAGCTGACCGTATTTGAAAACGTAGAACTGCCATTAATTTACACCGGCGTACCTGCTGCCGAACGTGTGAAAAGGGTTGAAGCTGTGCTGGACAAAATGCAAATTATGCACCGCCGCAACCACTACCCGCAGCAGCTATCAGGCGGCCAGCAGCAGCGTGTGGCCATTGCCCGCGCGGTGGTAAATAACCCTAAACTAATACTGGCGGATGAGCCTACAGGTAACTTGGATAGCAGCAACGGTAACGATGTAATGGAATTGCTGACCGACCTGAACGAACAAGGGACAACCATTATTATGGTAACCCACTCTGAGCATGATGCCCGCTACAGTCACCGCATTATCCGCTTGCTGGATGGGCAGACTGTAATGGAAAACATCATGATATAACACGCAGCCAACCTAAAATTTATATCAGTTAATTAATGTGCTTTCTGAGGCCCGTTTCCATAGCGGAAACGGGCCAAATGAAGGATTAAACGCCCTACCTATGCTTAAAAACTACATCAAAATTGCCTGGAGAAGCCTTTGGAAAAACAAAGTTTTTTCGGGTATTAACATATCCGGCTTATCGGTAGGGATGGCTGCCTGCATTATGATCATGCTGTTTGTTTTTTATGAGAAAAGCTTCGATAATTTTCATACTAAAAACATTTACCGCCTAAACGAGGTGCAAAAATTCCCCGGGATGGTGGCATCGCAAAAAGTAGGCTTGTCCATGTATCCCATGGGGCCTGCTATCAAAACCGAATTTCCCGAGATCAAAAACTTTACCCGCGTAAAATGGGCCAATAAGTTCCAGGCCACTTATGGCGATAAGAAACTGTTTTTGCCGCAGGTGTTTTTTGTTGATTCGACATTTTTAAAAATGTTTGATTTTAAGCTGATCAGTGGCGACCGGTTTTCGGCTTTAGAAAAACCCAATACGGTTGTATTGACCGAAGAAACTGCTAAAAAGTTATTTGGCGATGAAAACCCCATCGGCAAAACCATTACCCATTATGGCGGCGATACCACCAGTTACGCGGTTACCGGGATTTTGCAGAATGTACCCAAAAACTCGCAAATGCAGTTTGATGGCTTGTTTTCGTTCCGCACCATTTACAAACCCTGGATGAATAGTTGGGGAGGCAATTGGCTGGATACTTATTTTGAAATAGACCCCAAAGCCAATACCGCCGCGCTGGAAAAAAAATTCCCGGATTTTCTTAAAAAGCACATGCAAGGAGGCGACGGCTGGAAATATTACGAACTGTTTATATTGCCCCTGAAAGATATTCATGCCAATGCAGAAGATATTGGTTTGGATTATCTCAACTTCCAAAAGTTTGATAAAAACGCCACTAACCTGTTTGCCATTATTGCCATTATTGTTTTAATTATTGCCTGTATCAACTTCATGAACCTGTCTACCGCGCGTTCGGCCGAGCGGGCTAAGGAAGTAGGCATCCGCAAATCAATAGGTGCGCAAAGGTTCCAGCTTTCGCTGCAATTTTTGGGCGAAACAGTTTTGCTATCGCTCATTGCGCTGGTATTCGCGTTGATTATTGTAATGTGTACGCTGCCTTATGTAAACGAATTAAGTCAGCGTGATATCAGCCAGCCATTATTTCATAATGCCGGCTTTATGCTGGCTATTATTGGCGGGACTGTTTTGGTTGGTATTTTATCGGGGATATATCCCGCTATCTTCCTGTCATCATATCAACCTGTAAAGGTATTAAAGGGCTCGGTTGAAACCGGGAAGAATAAAGGCAACTTCCGTAATATATTAGTTGTTGGCCAGTTTGCCAGCGCGGTATTCCTAATGATAGCTACCATTTTTGTGGTAAAGCAACTACGCTTTATGCAGCAAAAAGATCCCGGCTTTACCCGCGATCAAATTGTAACCATCCCGCTGGATAATTCGGCACGTAAGCATTACGATTTGCTGAAACAGGAGTTATTGGGTAATTCGGTAATTGCCGGGGTTACTGGCGCGCAAGACCAATTAGGCAGCCACCTCGATCAATCGGGAGTTAATTTCAGGTACGGTAACGAGCCACAGCGCCAGTTAGCCGTTACGCAGCTTATTGTTGATAATAATTACCTGAAGCTATACAATATTAAACTGGCTGCCGGTAACGATTTCTCTACCGATAAATCGGCCATAGGCAAGCAATATATTGTTAACGAAGCATTGGCTAAGGAACTATTAAAGGATTTGCCGCATGTAAAGCCAGAATCGTTAATTGGCAAGCAGTTTGGTTACGATTCGTTAGGGACAATTGTGGGCATCGCCAAAAACTTCAACTTTAATTCCCTGCACTATAAAATCGAAACTATGTTTATCTCCAATCACAGCGATTGGGGACTTAGTCAAATGTCGGTTAAAATAAAGGCCGGCAAGCAAGCCGAAGCGGTTGCCTTTATCCAATCTACCTGGAAGAGCGTTAACCCCGATCAACCTTTTGAATACAAGTTTCTGGACGATCATTTTGCCGAGGTATACCGTGCCGATAACCAGGTCAGCAAAATTGTAGGCATACTGGCCGGCTTGGCTATCCTGATATCCTGTTTAGGTTTATTCGGACTGGCATCCTATTCGGCCGAAAAGCGCATTAAGGAGATAGGGGTACGCAAGGTACTGGGCGCATCGGTACAAAACATTGTGTTGTTATTATCGGGCCATTTTGTAAAATTGGTTTTAATAGCTAATGTAATTGCCTGGCCATTAGCTTGGTATGCTATGAATAAGTGGCTACAGAGCTATGCCTATAAAATTGAAATTAGCTGGTTTACCTTCGTGTTTGTAGCGCTGCTATCTGTGTTTATCGCGCTGGTTACCATCAGTTTCCAATCGATTAAAGCAGCTATTGCTAACCCGGTGAAGAGCTTGAGGAGCGAGTAAGAAAAGTCCGGAAGTCGGAAAGACCGAAAGTCCGGAAGCAAGAATAAGAAATAACATCTTTCGGATTTTCGGTCTTTCCGACTTCCGGACTAAATAGTTGAATATGTTACGCAACTACATCAAAACCGCATTTCGCAGCCTGTTAAAAAACAGGACATATAGCTTTTTGAACATCTTTGGCCTGGCCATAGGCATTGCCTGCGCGGCATTTATATTTTTATGGGTTGAGGATGAAGTGAACTTTGATGCCGTCCATGTAAAAAAGGATAGGTTGTATATCGTCCGCGAAAACCAGCAATATACCGATCACGTTTTCACCCACTCATCAACCCCGGGTTTAATGGGGCCGGCTTTACTGACGGAGATACCTGGCATAGCCAATGCCTGCCGTACTACCGAAGAGCAAAATTTTCTATTTACCCAGGGCGATAAGGCTTTTTACGCTGCCGGCATGTATGCCGAGGCATCCATCTTCAGCATGTTTACCATGCCTTTTGTACAGGGCAATGCCACGTCGGCTTTCGCGCAGGTACACTCGCTGGTGATTACCGAAACCACAGCTAAAAAGTTTTTTGGTAACGATCCAAACATTGTAGGTAAAACAATCAGGGTAGATAACAAGCAGGATTACGTGATAGGGGGAGTGGTTAAGGATAACCCGGCCAATTCCACCATTCAATTTGAGTGGCTGATGCCGTTTAAATTACATTTTGATGCCAGTCCATGGTTGCAAAACTGGGGTAATAACTCCTTACACACTTATGTGGAATTAAAACCGGGTGTGAGTGCCTCAACCGTAAACAAGCAATTGTATGGTTTTATCCAAAAGAAAATGCAGGGAACTATTAGTCACCTGTTTTTATTTGGGATGACCGATTGGCACCTGTACGATGTTTTTAAGGATGGCAAGCAAACCGGCGGAGGCCGCATCCAAAGCGTCCGTATGTTCTCCATCATCGCCTGGATCATCCTGTTTATTGCCTGTATTAACTTTATGAACCTGGCCACCGCCCGCAGCGAAAAGCGCGCCCGCGAAGTAGGCGTGCGCAAGGTGCTTGGCGCCGGTAAAAAAATGCTCATCGCCCAGTTTATTGGCGAAGCTTTGTTTATGGCACTGCTATCGGCCTTTATTGCTGTAATAATCGTAGTATTATTATTACCATCCTTTAATGCATTGGTAGAAAAGCAGTTGATCGTTGGCTTTAATAACCCTTCGCATATTTTAGGCGTGGTACTTATTGCCATAGTTTGCGGCTTGGTGGCCGGCAGCTATCCATCCTTATACCTGTCATCATTTAACCCGGTATCGGTACTAAAGGGTATTAAACTAAAGGATGGCGGCGCGGCATTTATCCGCAAAGGTTTGGTAGTTACACAATTTACCATATCCATTGTACTTATTATTTGCACCATTATTGTTTATCAGCAAATACAGCATATAAAAAGCAGGCAATTAGGCTTTAACAGGGATAACCTGATAGAGATGGACGCGCAGGGTTCTATTGTAAAAAGCTTTAGCCGTATTAAGCAGGATTTGCTGAATACCGGCTACATAAGCAATGCGGCGCTGACTGATCACCCCACGCTTTACAATGGTAACAATACATCAGGCTATGGCTGGGAGGGTAAACCCGAAAATTCGATGATACTGATCTCCCGCCGCTATGTTACGCCCGAATTTATGGCAACCCTGGGTATGAAAATGGCAGCAGGCCGCAATCTGACTACTTTAGATACCACTGCACAATCAGGCGTGGTAATTACCGAATCGTTGGAAAAGCTGATGGGTAAGGGCAGTGCTATAGGCAAAGTGATCAGGAACGATGGGAATAAAAGCGCCAATACGGTGGTTGGTGTGGTAAAAGATTATGTGTATGGCTTTATGTACGGTAAATCAGACCCGGTAGTGTTTTTGGGCCTGCCGCCAGAGCGTGCCAACTATTTATACATCCGTTATAAACCCGGTAGCGATGTGGAAAAGGTAATTGATGCCATGCAAGCCGTTATGAAAAAAAATAATCCTACATACCCATTAGATTTTCGTTTTGTGGATAGCATGTTCGACCATTTATTTACCGGCGAAATGCTGATCAGTAAACTATCGCGGGTATTTGCCGCGCTGGCCATCATGATCTCGTGCCTGGGCTTGTTTGGCCTGGCTGCCTATACAGCCGAGCGCCGTACCAAGGAGATCGGCATCCGCAAAGTATTAGGCGCCAGTGTATCCAGCGTAACCCGCCTGTTATCTATGGATTTTTTGCAATTGGTTATTGTTTCGTGCGTGCTGGCATTTCCGCTGGCTTATTATTTTATGCACGATTGGCTTAGGCAGTACCCATACCGCATAGATATAGCCTTTTGGGTATTTGGAGCAGCCGGTGCGGCAGCTATTGTAATTGCACTGGTTACTATCAGTTTCCAGGCCATTAAAGCGGCTATAGCTAACCCGGTGAAGAGTTTAAGGAGTGAATAAATATAGTCATCGGGTCATTTGGTCATTGAGTCATTGTTTAATGTGGCGATAAATGACCAAATGACTCAATGACCAAATGACGAAAATATGTTACGCAACTACATCAAAACAGCATGGAGAAACTTGTTAAAAAACAAGTTCTACTCGTTTATCAATATTTCTGGTTTAACATTGGGCCTAACCATAGGTATACTGATTTTATTATGGGTACAGGATGAATTGAGTTTTAATACTTTCCATAAGCAGACGCCGGATATTTACCGCATGGAGCTTTTTGGAGGCACCGGCGCCAGCAAACAGATATGGCAAAGTACCGTAGCGCCAATGGGGCCATTAGCTAAACAAGAATTCCCCGAAGTTACCGAACAGGTACGTATAGCTAATAACTTTTTCTTTTCGGTTTACAAATACAAAGATAAATCATTCAGCGATGATGTAGGGGTATTTGTCGATCCATCTTTCTTTTCGGTATTTGATTTTAAACTTGCAAAAGGGGATGCGCAACACCCTTTTCCGGATAATAACTCCATCATTATTACACAAACCACGGCCCGTAAATATTTTGGAAATGAGGATGCCCTGGGCAAAATCATTGAAACTAAAAATGATAAGGTGAACTTTAAGGTTAGCGGTGTGATAAACGACTTTCCCGAAAATTCAGATATCAAAGCCGATATGATCATGCCCATGAGTTTTATGCGCCAGCGGCTGATTAATATGAAGAACAATGTAGACAATGACTTTAACCAGTACATGTATAACACCTACCTGGTTTTAAAACCAGGTACATCTGTAAAAGCTTTATCGGCTAAATTAAATAAGCTGCACCTTAAACACCGCGCCGAGGATACCGATGCCGATTACCTGCTATTGCCGCTTGCAAAAATGCACCTGTACAATGCCGATGGCACCAACCGCGGTATTGAAACCGTACGGGTATTTATTGTTATCTCGATATTGATATTGATCATTGCCGCCATCAATTATGTTAACCTTTCTACCGCGCGTTCCATGCTGCGGGCCAAGGAGATTAGTATGCGCAAAATAATCGGCGCAGCAAAATCGCATTTGTTTATGCAGTTTATGATAGAAACAGCCTTGCTTTTTGTATTGGCAGCAACATTGGCTATCGGGCTTATTTATATACTGATGCCGGTGTTTAACCAGGTATCGGGCAAGCAATTAATATTTGATCTGGCTGATTATCATATCTGGCTGGTTATCCTGTTAACCATTACAGGCACTTTAATAACATCCAGCATATATCCGGCTTTACTGCTTTCATCATTCCAACCTTTAAAAGCGTTAAAAGGTAAAATCTCCAACAGTATTGGCGATGTGCTATTTCGCAAAATTTTGGTGGTTACGCAATTTGCGTTTTCCATTATGCTAATAGCGGGCACCATTGTAATTACTACGCAACTGAATTACATACGCACCAAGCAATTGGGTTACGACAGGGCTCATGTGCTTACTTGTAATATGGCGGGCATGTTTTATCATTACGAAGCCGTAAAAGCCGAATTGTTGAAGCAACCTGGCGTACTTGCCGTCACCCGCGCGTCCGATAATATTGTGAAGCTTGGCAATATCACCGGCAATACAGATTGGGAAGGCAAATTACCAGGCCAAACCTTTATTGTGCGCCCCATGGCGGTTGACAAGGACTTTATATCCTTCTTTAAGATGAAAATGGTTACAGGGGCAGCTTTTACAGGCTCGGTTGCCGATACCAATCGCTTTATACTAAACGAAGCTGCTATAAAAGAACTGGGTTTAAAGAACCCGGTAGGCAAACGCTTTAAAATGGGGAGAACCGATGGTACGATTATGGGGGTGATTAAGGATTTCCACTTTTCATCCATGAAAGAGAAGATAAGTCCCGCGGTATTTTATTACAACCCCGACCATTTAGGTTCAATATACGTTAAAACAACCGGACAAGACGCACAAAAGGCCATTGCTGCTACAAGTAAACAGTTTAAAGCCTACAACAGTTCCACATTTAACTATAGTTTTTTGGATGATGACTTTAACCGGCTTTACAAAGGCGAACAGCAGGAGGGTATATTGTTTATTTATTTTGCCGGGATAGCCATATTTATTTCATGCCTGGGCTTATTAGGATTAGCAGCATATACCGCGCAGGTACGTACCCGCGAGATAGGCGTGCGTAAGGTTTTAGGGGCAAGCGTTGCTAATATTACCCGCATGCTATCGTTAGATTTTTTAATACTGGTGTTGGTATCAGTTATCATAGCTACCCCAGTGGTGTGGTATGGCATTAATAATTGGCTGCAAGGTTTTGCCTATCGTACAACAGTGCATTGGTGGGTATTCGCTTTAGCGGGCGCGGCAGCAGTACTTATCGCGCTGGTGACAATTAGTTTCCAGGCCATAAAAGCGGCTATGGCAAACCCGGTGAAGAGTTTAAGGAGTGAATAGTCACCCCTCCGAACCTCCCCGAAGGAGAGGGATAGAATAGGGTGTGCAATATATAGTTTAACAGTTACAAGTTCCTCCCTTCGGGGAGGTTAGGAGGGATACATGATCAAAAACTATTTTAAAATAGCCTGGCGTAACCTGCTTAAAAGCAAGGTTTACTCGTTCATCAATATTGCAGGGCTTACGCTTGGCTTAGCCATTGGTATGCTAATCTTATTTTGGGTGCAGGACGAATTAAGTTTCGATAGCTTCCATACCAAAACAAAAACCATCTACCGGGTAAACTCTTACTTGGGTACGGGCGATACTAAGCGGATTTGGAATACCACACAGGGGCCGGTAGCCACTGCGGCTTTAAAAGAAATACCGGGTGTTGAACATGCTGTGCGTTTAACATCGGGCGGCAGCAGTATTTATAATTATAAGGATAAGCAGTTAAAAGAGGATAACCAGGGCTATACCGATCCATCTTTTTTTACCATGTTTAATTTTAAGCTGATAGCAGGCGACAGGAAAAACCCATTCCCAACAAATCAATCAGTTATTATTACGCAATCAACCGCCCGCAAATATTTCGGTAACGAGGATGCCATAGGCAAGGTATTACAGCAAGATCATAAGGATAATTATACCGTAAGCGGCGTTATTACCGATTTTGCAGATAACTCCAGCATCAATTATAATATGCTGTTCCCTATGGATATCATAGCTAAGCAATATACCGGAAAGAATTTTTGGAAATCATTAGATAGCGATTGGGGCAACTTTGGGTACACCACTTTTTTAGAAGTGCAGCCGGGTACCGATTTGAAACAAGTGGGTGAGAAACTGATCCGCATACAAATGAAGAGCGCCCCGCACATTAAAGCAAGTGTTGAGGAAAACGCTTATCGTTTACAACCAATTTCGCAGATCCATTTATACGCTGCCGATGGCACCGCTTCGGGGATGCAAACCGTGCGGATTTTTTTAATAGTTGGTATAATCACCCTGTTGATTGCTTGTATCAACTATGTTAACCTGTCTACCGCGCGATCCATGTTGCGGGCTAAGGAGGTAAGCATCCGTAAAATAGTGGGGGCGCAAAAGCAGCAGCTGTTCATCCAGTTTATTGTAGAATCGGTGCTGTTCTTCTGCATATCGCTGGGGCTTGCTTTTATGCTAATGGCCGCGCTGTTACCGTATTACAATGATATATCGGGCAAGCACCTGCATTTAGATCTGCTCGATCTGCATATCTGGAAGATCGTCCTCATTACTTTTGCAGGTACATTGATCGTATCATCGGTTTACCCGTCACTATTACTCTCATCGTTCGAGCCGTTGAAAGCTTTAAAAGGCAAATTATCATTAGGTATAGGCAATGCCACTTTTCGCAAGATATTGGTAACTACCCAATTTGTGTTTTCGGTTACGCTGATCATTGTAACACTGGTGATTGGCAAGCAGTTAAAATATATCCGCGAGCGAGATCCGGGTTACGACCGTTCGCAGGTTTTCTCGTTCCGCGTAGGGCAAATGGGCAAGCATATAGATGCCGTAAAGACCGAATTAAAGAGCCAACCTGGCATTGTAGCGGTAACAACAGCCGATAACAAACTGGTGGATAACGGCCATACTACTGCCGGGGTAAATTGGGACGGTAAGGATGCAACTATTCAGTTTATTATCCATCATTTCGGTATCGATGAAAAGTTTATACCTGTAATGAAACTAAAAATGCTTGCCGGCAACAATTTCACCGCGTCAAAATCCGATTCGTCCCATTTTATACTGAACGAAACCGCGGTTAAAATGACCGGGATTAAAAACCCCATTGGTAAACGCTTTAAATTCCAGGAAACCGAGGGCACGATAATAGGCGTGGTAAAGGATTTCAATGCCGCATCGTTTAAGGATCGGATTGAACCGGCTGTTATTTATTACGAACCGCAAGGTAACCGCCTGTACGTAAAAACAACCGGCAAAAACGCGGCACAGGCTATAGCAGCTACCGCTCGCTTATGGGATAAGTACAACCCGGGTTTCCCGTTCGAGTATAATTTTATGGATGATGAGTACGATAATCTGTATAAATCCGATCAGCGCAGTGGGGTATTGTTCAATGTATTTTCGGCTATTGCCATCGTCATATCCTGCCTGGGCTTGTTCGGGCTGGCTACTTATACCGCGCAGATAATGACTAAAGAGATCGGCATCCGTAAAGTATTAGGCGCCAGTGTGGCTGGTATCATTGCCCTGGTATCAAAAGATTTTTTAAAGCTGGTGCTGTTTGCCATTGTCATCGCGTCGCCAATAGCCTGGTGGGCTATTAATAAGTGGCTGCAAAACTTTGTTTATAAAATTGATGTCAACGCCTGGATTTTCGTGGTGGCGGGGATTATGGCTATAGGTATCGCATTTATAACTATTGGTTTCCAAACTGTTAAGGCAGCTATGGCTAACCCGGTGAAGAGTTTGAGAAGTGAATAAACACCCCTCCTAAATCTTCCCCGAGGGGGAGGACTTGAAGAATGGGGAATTTTAAATAATTAACTAATATTAAAACAACATTCCTCCCCTTCGGGGAGGTTAGGAGGGGTACATGATAAAAAACTATATTAAAATTGCCTGGCGTAACCTAAAACGCAACAAGGCTTATGCAGGTATCAGCGTTATTGGTTTGGCTTTGGGCATGGCCTGCGGCATCCTGATATTTACATTGATCAGCTATCACCTTAGCTTTGATAATTTTCACCATAACCCCGATCGCATCTATAGGTTCACTACCGAATGGCATGATGAACAGGTAGATAAATCAAACGCGGTGCCTGTGCCGGTAGGTGGGGCTTTCCGCACAGATTTTACCTTAGCCGAAAAAGCCGGACGTAGTGTTAGCTATAATAACACGCTGATTACCTTTAACACCGGCAGCGAGGTAAAAAAGTTTCGCGAAGAAGCAGGTGTTGCTTTTACCGAACCCGAATATTTTGATATCCTGAATTTTCCCCTGATAAAAGGCGATAAAAAGGGCGCACTTACAAAACCGGGACAAGCCATCATTACCGAAAAAATAGCCAAAAAGTACTTTGGCAATGGTGAAGCTATAGGCAAGGTGATCCGCCTGGATAACCAGATTAGCTTTACCATTACCGGGGTTTTAAAAAACCTGCCTGCCAATACCGATCGCAAGCAGGAGATTTATGTATCGTACGGCAATTTTAAGGAATATGCCGGTGGACTTGCAAATGCCTGGGGTGGTGTTTACAGTGGCAGCGAGGCTTTTACCCTGTTAAAACCTGGCGTAACCGTGGCGCAGGCCAATAAAGCACTGTCGCAATTAGTGAAGAAGAATTTTAAAGAAGCCCGCGATCAAAAAGTATGGCACTTTGTGTTGCAGCCGCTTAACGATATCCACTTTAACGCCGAGTTGGATGGCTATGCCGATAAAAAATACCTGTGGGCGTTATTCTTCATCGGTTTGTTTTTGATTATTACCGCTTGCGTAAATTTTGTTAACCTGGCTACAGCGCAGGCCCTCAACCGGTCGAAAGAGGTTGGTATCCGTAAGGTATTAGGTAGTTTACCACACCAGTTATTCTGGCAGTTTATTGCCGAAACGGCTATTATTACCATTGTGGCAGTTATAGTAGCCTGTGGCCTTTCCGAACTGGCTTTGCCGGTTATTAATAACCTGTTTACATCCGAAATGAGTTTCGATTGGATAAAGCTGGGGGCGTTTATTACCATTACTACGGTTGTGGTGGTATTCCTGTCAGGATCGTACCCCGGTTTGGTGCTGGCACGTTTTCAGCCTATACTGGCTTTAAAAAGCAAGCTATCGCAAAAAGATATCGGCGGGTTTTCGTTGCGCAGGATATTGGTAGTTACACAGTTTGCTATTTCGCAGGTATTGATCATCGGTACTATCATTGTAGTCGCGCAGTTGCATTATTCGCAAAGTACCGATCTGGGCTTTAATAAGGATGCTGTTGTGATGTTATCTATGCCCAAGCACGATAAGGCTATTGTGAGCAGTATGCGCAGCCAGTTTAGCCAAATAAGCGGGGTAGAGAAAATTTCGTTCTGCTATGCGGCACCGGCATCAGGGTCAAATAGTACCACCGGCCTTAATTATGATCATCGCGCCGAAGAGGAGCATTGGGGCATTAATATGAAAACGGCGGATGAGAATTACCTGTCGGCCTTTAATATTAAACTGGTTGCCGGCCGTAACTTCTTCCCGGCAGATACCACACGCGAGTTTGTGGTGAACGAAACCTTTGTACGTAAATTGGGCTTAAAGCCGCAGGATGTGATCAATAAAACCCTTAGTATTAACGGGAAAACATCAACCGGGCCTATAGTGGGTGTGGTAAAGGATTTTTATAATTACTCGTTCCATAACGAGATCGCGGCAATTTGCATTATGCCTAATGCCAACCGTTACTCTAATTGCGCCATAAAAATCAATATGCATAATGCCAAAGCAACACTGGCATCTATAGAAAAAGTTTGGAATAAGAATTTTCCTGATGAACTGTACTCGTACAAGTTCCTTGATGACAGTATTGCCAAATTTTACGAAATGGATAATATCCAGCTAAAGCTGATAGAATCATTTGCCTGCATAGCTATACTGATAGGCTGCTTAGGCTTATACGGATTAGTATCGTTTATGGCGGTGCGCAAAACCAAGGAAATTGGGGTACGCAAGGTATTGGGCGCTAATATTATGAGTGTGCTATGGTTGTTTGGTAAGGAATTTACCTACCTGTTATTAATAGCCTTTGCCATAGCCGCGCCGCTGGCCTGGTGGGCAATGCATAATTACCTGAAAGATTTTAAATACCAGATTAGCATTGGCCCGGGCATATTCCTGGCGGCTATCCTGTCAACGTTTGTGATAGCGGCGCTAACTGTCGGCTACAGATCTATCATAGCCGCGCTAGCTAACCCGGTGAAGAGTTTGAGAAGCGAGTAGGGGGGAAGTCCGAAAGTCCGCATAAGTTGGAAAGACCGGAAGCAGGAATAGTAAGGGACATCTTGCAGACTTTCGGTCTTCCTGACTTTCGGACTTAAAACACGCTGTATCAAAACCGTACGCTTTATGTTACATAAACGTACGGTTTTGTAGTTTTATTTGTTGTGTAAATAGTTGATAATTAATTACTTGTGTTTTTGGTATGTTATTGTATCCATAGCTGTTATTGCATTCAGTAATTCAATAACTCAATCATTCAAAATTGACCCTATGATCAGGAACTATATAAAAATTGCATGGCGCAACTTAACCCGTAACAAGGTAAGCAGTATGATCAATATCAGCGGGCTGGCTATTGGTTTAGCCTGTGTATTGCTGATAGGCCTGTATGTTAAGGATGAAATAGCTTACGATCAGTTTTTTAAGGATGCTAACCGCATTTACCGGGTTAACCTGAATGTGAAAATGGGCGATGCCGATATTACCGCCGGGCATACCCCGCCGCCTGTAGGTGCAGCGCTGATCAATAGTTTCCCCGAAATAGAAAGTTTTACCCGCATTTTTTTACCCGGCGACGAGATCATCCATTACGAAGTGAATGGTCAAAAAAACTCGCTCACCGAAAAGAACCTGTTATCGGTTGATAGTAACTTTCTACAGTTTTTTAATTATAAAATGATTGCCGGTAACGCGGCCAGTTGTTTGCAGGGGCCTAACTCGGTAGTGCTTACACAAAAAGCCGCTAAGCGTTATTTTGGCAATGCCAATGCTATGGGCAAAACCCTGGTTTTTGACGAATACTCCAAGCCCTTTACAGTAACCGGCATTTTGCAGGATCTGCCCGCGCAATCGTCGCTGCAATTCGAGGTTTTGCAATCTAATACGGGCATGCCCCCGGTTAAACGGTTTTACTGGAGCTGGGTTTGGCTGCAAATGGGCACTTATGTAAAGTTGCACAAACCTGCCGATGCCATAGGCATTAAGCAACTGGAAGCCAAATTCCCTGCTATGGTAAAAGAACAGGGGGCGGCAGCATTCAAACGGGTGGGCCAGCCCTATGATGAATTTAAAAAGAAAGGCGGCTGCTGGGATTTGCACCTGCAACCCTTAACCGATGTACACCTGTATTCGGCAGGTATTGTCAGCCGCTTTATTGAGCATGGCGATATTAAGAACATCTGTATCTTCTCGGCAGTGGCGGTGTTTATTATGCTGCTGGCCTGTGTAAACTTCATGAACCTGTCAACCGCGCAATCGGCCAAAAGAGGCAAGGAAGTAGGCATCCGTAAAGTATTAGGTTCCGAGCGTGGGCAACTCATCAGGCAGTTTATTACCGAAGCTATGCTGTACACGCTGTTGGCTGCTGTTATTGCTATAGGTATTGTAATCTTAACTTTACCCTTATTTAACCAGGTATCGGGCAAGTCGCTTAGCTTAAGCGTGTTTAATAATATATCAACGTGGGCCTATATGTTATTGCTGATAGGCGTTACCGGTTTATTGGCGGGCAGTTACCCGGCATTTTACCTTACATCGTTAAAACCGGTGAGCGTATTAAAGGGCAGTGGCTTATTCAAATCGCCGGTAAGTACATTCTTTACCCGTAACGCGCTGGTGGTATTCCAGTTTACGGTATCAACCACCTTAATTATTTGTACCATAGTAGTTTATAAACAATTGGTATATAACCATACTAAGGATTTAGGCCTGGATAAAGAAAACCTGCTAGTCATATCCAACACGGCCCGCCTTGGCCAAAGCGAAGAAAGTTTAAGGCAGGAGATCTTAAAAATGCCCGAGGTGGTAAATGCCAGTATTACAACAGGCATCCCTACGGGCCGATCATTTGGTGACTCTTATGTGCCCGAAACCGACCCGGGCAATGTTAAGCCTGGCGAGGATAACATAATGCTATCATCATTTTTGGTTGATGATGCCTTTGTGCCTACTATGAACATTAAAATGGCTAAGGGCCGCACCTTTTCAAAAACCTTTTCCGATTCGGCTTCGGTCATCCTGAACCAAACTGCCGTAAAGCAAATAGGGTGGAAGGAACCTATCGGCAAAACCCTTACCTATCCCGGCCACGGCGACCAAAAGTTTACGGTGATAGGCGTGGTTAAAGATTTCAATACTGAATCGTTACATAACGAGGTAGCGCCGTTTGCTTTGTTTTATACCACATCAAAAACCTATTATATCCGTGTGTCCTATATCACCGTAAGGATAAAACCCGGCGATTACAGTAAAACCATCAGCCGCTTGCAAAGTAAATGGAAACAGTTTTCGCCCGATGCACCGTTCGAGTACAGCTTTATGGATGCCGAATTTGATGCCCTGTACCGCGCCGATCAAACCATAGGCAAGGTATTTAGCGTGTTCACCTTTTTATCGCTTACAGTGGCTTGTTTAGGCCTGTTGGGCTTGGCTATTTATACCGCCGAACGCCGTACCAAGGAGATCGGGATCCGCAAGGTATTAGGCGCGTCGGTACAAAACGTGGTGCAAATGCTATCAAAAGAGTTTTTAAAACTGGTGATCATCGCCTCGGTTATCGCGTTCCCGCTAGCCTGGTTTGCCATGGATAAATGGCTGCAGGATTTTGCTTTCCGCACAGCAATCAGCTGGTGGGTATTTGCACTGGCGGGTGGATTAACAGTGATAATAGCGCTGGTTACAGTCAGCTTCCAATCGATGAAAGCGGCAGTAGCTAACCCGGTGAAGAGTTTAAGATCAGAATAATCATTAGTCACTGGTCATTAGTCATTGGAAAAAATCAATCATTCAATAAATCAATCATTCAATAATTGAAAAAATGATCAAAAACTATATCAAAATAGCCTGGCGCAATTTGTACAAGCGCAAAGCTTTTTCGCTGATCCACATTTTGGGGTTGACCATTGGCATTACCGTGTGCCTGATGATCTTCCTGTATATTATGAACGAGTTTAGCGTGGATAGGTTCCACAAAAAACAAAAACATATTTACAGGGTAATGCGCTATTTTGATGCGCAGAAAATGAGTGTGCCCTACCTTTCAGGCCCGTATGCGCCGGCATTACTGAACGATTTTCCTAATGATATAAAAATGGCCGTACGCGTACAGGTAAACAATTACCTGGTATCGTTTGATGATAAGGCTTTCTCTGAGCGAAAAGTATATGATGTGGATCCCGGCTTTTTTACCCTTTTTTCGTACCCGCTGTTAAAGGGGAATCCTGCAGATGTGTTGACAAACCCCAACAGTATTGTCCTGACTGAGAAAACAGCGAAAAAATACTTTGGCAGTACAGAAAATGCCATGGGTAAAATAGTGCAGCTTGATAAAGGTATGCGGGTAAAGGTGACAGGTGTAGCTAAAAACCTTCCATCTAACACACACCTCGACTTTGATATGGTGATCCCTATAACGCATAATGCTAATAGCGATAATTTTAAAAGGTGGATAAACAATAGCATGTTTGTTTACGCCTTGCTGAACGAGCATGCCGATGCTAAGCGCCTTGAAGGTAAGTTTGACGCGTTTATGCAAAAGTATATGGGCGAGGATATGAAAAAGTATGGGTTTCATTTTGGCCTGACGCTTACTCCCTTAGCTGATATTTATTTTGAATCGGCAAGCGCGTTTGATAATGTGAAGCATGGCGATAAAACGGTGGTTTATATCTTCCTGTCCATTGCCGTATTAATTATGCTGATTGCCTGTATCAACTTCACCAATCTGTCCACCATCCGCGCTGTAGAGCGATCGAAGGAGGTAGGTTTGCGCAAAGTAATGGGCGCTCTGCGCGACCATTTGGTGATGCAATTCATCGGCGAGTCCATTTTGCTCACCGTAATATCCTGCATCCTGTCTATCGGTTTGTTATTGTGCCTGATGCCATTTTATAACCAATTACTGGGCTACAGCTTAACCGTGTCGTGGAATGCCTTGCCCATCTACTTGTTTTTAAGTGGGGTAATATTGGTGGTAGGGTTTTTAGCCGGCAGCTACCCCGCGTTCTTCCTGTCTGCTTTTTCGCCCATACAGGCCTTGAAAGGCAAACTGAAACTGGGTAAGGGCGGCACCATGTTCAGGCAATCGCTTGTGGTGGTGCAGTTTAGCATTTCGGTATTGCTGATTATCGGTACCATTGTGATCATGAAGCAAATGGACTATGTGAAGAACAAGCAGATGGGCTATGATAAAGAGCAGGTGGTAGTGATCCCTATCGATAATAACGATATCTACAACCATCGTAATACTTTCAAAAGCCAGTTGCAAACTAACAGCAATATTGCCTCGGTATCCCTCATGTCTGGCGAGCCGGGCGGTTTCTTTGATATTTTTATTTTTGATGCCGAGGGCCAGCGCGAACCATTTAAACCCCGCACAGAATTTGCCGATTTTGATTACGTTAAAACCCTTGGCCTAAAGGTAATTGCCGGTCGCAATTTCTCGCCCGAATTTAAAACCGATACCGCCCAATCGGTATTGATCAACCGCACGGCAGCTACTAAACTGGGCTTTACACCAGGGCAGGCTATAGGTAAATGGATGCAAAATAAATTTAAGGATAGCACAAAACGCCGCATTGTAGGCGTACTGGAAGACTTTAACTTTTTATCGTTAAAAGAGAACATGGATGCCCTTGTCATTTCTCCTGCCGAAGATAACAGGGTAGTAGTGATCAAGCTAAAGGCTGGGCATGTTAAAGAAGGAGTAGCGGCTGTTAAGGCAGCTTATCGCGATGTTGCGCCTGTTTATCCTTGCGAATACACTTTTCTGAACGCGAAATTCGATCAGATGTATAAAAACGATATCCGCCAGCAAACCATCCTGAGCATATTTTCGGGACTGGCCATTTTTATTGCCTGTTTGGGTTTGTTTGGCCTGGCATCGTTCACGGCTACCAAGCGCACTAAGGAAATTGGCGTGCGCAAGGTGCTGGGTTCGTCGGTCGGCAATATCCTCCTTTTGTTATCTAAAGATTTGCTGATGCCGGTACTGATTGCCACACTGATAGCCATGCCCATAGGTTACTACTGTATGAATAAGTGGCTGCAAAACTTTGCCTACAAGGTTGATGTCAGCTGGTGGATCTTTGTATTGGCGGCAGGGATAACGGCCGTCATCGCGTTTGCTACTATCAGCTTCCAGTCTATAAAGGCGGCGTTGGCTAACCCGGTGAAGAGTTTAAGGAGTGAGTAAACACCCCTCCTGGCCTCCCCGAAGGGGAGGGAAAGGAATGAGAGTGTATTGTATATTACATTAACAATTTAAAAGTTCTTCCCCTTTGGGGAGGTTAGGAGGGGTCAATGATAAAAAACTATATCAAAACAGCTTACCGCAGCCTTAAAAAAAATAAGGGTTTTACGGCTATTAATGTGCTTGGCCTTTCGGTTGGCCTGGCTACTTGTTTACTGATCGTTTTTTATGTGGTTGATGAATTAAGTTACGATAAGTATAACACCAAAGCCGACAGGATATATCGCATAACCGAAACCGCCAATTTGAATGCTAATACGCAATCATACGCCGGGGCCGAAAAGCCATGGATGGAGTTTATAAAAAGCTTCCCCGAAGTAGAGAAGACAGCCAGTTTTATACCTGTAAGCACCCTGTTTTTATCTCCGCAGAAGTTTTTTGTACGGAAAGGTTTGAACAATCTGCAGGAGAAAAACATAGTGTACACACAGTCGGGCATATTTGATGTTTTTACCTTGCCTGCCATAAGTGGTAAGCCAGATTTAAACGAACCGCATACTGCTGTAATTACCGAAAGTACAGCCAAAAAATATTTTAATAAGGCCGACGCTGTTGGCCAGGTTTTAACCATTAACGATACCAGCCAGTATAAAGTTACCGCTGTAATAAAGGATATTCCCGCGCAATCGCACTTTAATTTCGATTTCTTTTTATCGTATTCATCCATCCCCGAATATAAGGCCGGTGGCTGGGGCTATGGCGGTGTGCATACCTATGTATTATTAAAGCCAGGGGCAAACCTTAAAAGGATACAGGACCAAATGCAGGCCATTGCTTATAAAAACTACCCGGCATCTATGCACAGTAATGGCAATTACCTGTTTTACACGCTAACCCCATTGCTCGATCTGCACTTGCGCTCAAATAGTCTGTACGAATTGATGGAGAAAGGCAATATCCAATACGTATATATCTTTTCGCTGATAGCAGCATTTATATTACTGATAGCTTGCGTAAATTTCATGAACTTATCCACCGCGCGTTCGTCAAGCCGGGCTAAGGAAGTGGGGGTACGTAAGGTGCTGGGTTCGGCACGTAAATACCTTGTAGCCCAATTTTTAACCGAGTCTATCCTCATCACATTAGTATCAACTATTATTGCCGTGGTGTTGGCCTGGTTATTAATGCCAATATTTAACCAAATGGCTTTTAAGCAATTAGCGTTTACACCAAATGCCATGGTGTGGTTAATCCCATCATTAATAGTTGTTGTATTGGTAATTGGCCTGTTGGCGGGTTCATACCCGGCTTTTTTTCTATCGGCTTTTCAACCTATACAAGTATTGAAAGGCAAATTAGCCGCCGGTTTTAAAGGCGGGTTATTGCGTAGCTTTTTAGTAGTATTCCAGTTTTCGATATCTATTTTCCTGATTGTAGGCACATTGGTTATCTACAACCAACTGAATTATATCCACAATAAAAGCCTCGGGTTTAACCGCGACCAGATGCTGGTGATTAAAAACACCAACATGCTGGGCAAGCAGGCAAAATTATTAAAGCATGAAGTAAAGCAATTACCCGGGGTTATTAATGCCACCATGTCTACCTATTTGCCAACCGGCGATGAAAGGAATGTAACCGGCTTATTCCCCCAACTGCCTATTGATATTAAGCAGGATGTACTTTCGGATTTTTGGCCTGTTGACGAGGATTATATTAACACCTTAGGCATCAAACTAATTGCCGGGCGTAATTTTTCAAACCAATTGGCATCCGATTCATCGGGTATAATTGTTAACGAAGCTTTTGTAAAGAGGTTCGGTTTTAAGGATCCGCTTAATAAAACGGTTTACCGCTTTAGCTTTGGTTTGCAGGCTTATCATATTGTGGGAGTAGTTAAGGATTTTAATTTCAGCTCGTTAAGGGATGTTGTTAAGCCTGTAGCTTTGGTTTATAATGAAGATCGGGGTGCAATAACAGCTAAGGTTAACACAGCAAGCTTAACCGCCTTAATGTCGCAAATCAAGGATAAATGGAAGGATTTGTCGCCCAGCCAGCAGTTCAGCTACTCGTTTATGGATCAGGATTTTGATGCCACCTATCGCTCTGAGCAGCGTGTGGGGCAGCTATTTATATCGTTCAGTACGCTGGCTATTTTAATTGCCTGTTTGGGTTTGTTTGGCCTGGCTGCCTACGCTGCCGAGCAGCGCAACAAGGAGATCGGGATTCGTAAGGTATTAGGCGCAAGCGTATCTACTATAGTCAGCATGTTATCCATGGATTTTATCAAGTTGGTATTCATCTCCATACTCATCGCATCGCCTATAGCGTGGTTGGTTATGAGTAAATGGCTGCAGGATTTTGCCTACCGGGTAAACATACAATGGTGGATACTGGCCGTGGCCGGTGGCATAGCCGTTTTAATAGCCTTTGTTACCATTAGTTTTCAATCCATCAAAGCGGCAATTGCCAACCCGGTGGATAGTTTAAGAAGTGAGTAATCACCCCTCCTGGCCTCCCCGAAGGGGAGGAAACAGGAACAGGTGGTGCGATATATAATTAACAGTTTAAAAGATCCCTCCCCATTGGGGAGGTTAGGAGGGGTAAATGATCAAAAATTATCTGCGGAGTGCCTGGCGTAATATTACGCGGCAAAAGTTTATATCGTTTGTTAACATATTTGGTTTAACCATTGGCCTAACGTGCTGCCTGCTCATTTTAACCTATATTTATAACGAGCTGAGTTATGATAAGTTCAATAAAAATGCCGATCGTACGTACCGGGTTACCCGTGTGTTTTTCACGCAGGCCGGTATAGAAACCCTGCATTTAAGCGCGGTGGCCCCGCCATTTGGCCCCTTGCTGCAAACCGCTTTCCCCGATATGGAGAAAATGACCAGGGTTTACCCCAACGGTAGTGTAGTGGTGCATTATAAGGATAAGATATTTAACGAAAATAACTTTTTTTGCGCTGACGAAAACTTTACCAGCGTATTCACGGTGGATGTGACCAAAGGCGACCGCTACAGCGCCTTAAAGGAACCGTATAATGTAATGATGACGGAGGCCATGGCCCGCAAGTACTTTGGCAATCAGGACCCCATCAATAAAACCATATTACTGGATGATAATAAGCGCGAATGCAAAGTTACCGGGATTTTTAAGCCATTCCCGGCCAACGCGCATATGCACCCGGAACTATTACTATCATTTAGTACCCTAAAGGATACCACTGTTTACGGCGAAAAACAATTACGCACCAATTTCGGTAACAATTCCTTTTATACCTATTTGTTATTCCCCAAAAACTACAATGTAGCAAAAGTGGAGAGCCAGTTACCCGCGTTTTTAGATAAGTATGTCAACTTTAAAGGCATGCCGCCAAATATCAAAACATCGCAGGTTACTAAGCTTACGCTGCAAAAACTGACCGATATCCACCTGCGCTCGCACCTGGACGATGAGGTTGAAAACAACGGGGATATTAACCGGGTGTATATCTTTTCGGTTATCGCCTTGTTTATATTGCTCATCGCCTGTATTAATTACATGAACCTGTCTACCGCGCGCTCTGCCCTAAGGGCTAAGGAGATTGGGATCCGCAAGGTAATAGGTGCCCAGCGCCCCGAAATTATCAGGCAGTTTTTAAGCGAATCGGTGTTGATCACCTGGATAGCCCTTATACTGGCCATTGCCCTCTGCGCCATATCGCTGCCCTATGTTAACCGTTTTTCCGATCTGCACCTGTCGTTCAGCAGTCTGTTAAGCTGGCAAACCATATTGCTGATTGTATTGCTGCCCTTTGTAATCGGGCTGATCAGCGGGATCTATCCGGCCCTGTTTATGTCGTCGTTTAAACCGGTGAGGGTATTAAAGGGCCTTATTAATACAGGGTCGGGCGGTATTTCTTTCCGGAAGGTATTAGTAGTACTGCAATTTTCTATCTCCATTATCCTTATCGTAGCCACTACCGTTGTGTTTCAGCAATTGCGGTTTATCCAAAATAAATCGCTGGGCTTTAATAAAGATTATATCCTTAATATGGGTGGCGGGACGGCCTTAAACACAAATTTC
Organism: Bacteroidota bacterium; assembly: GCA_040389105.1. Classification (GTDB taxonomy): domain Bacteria; phylum Bacteroidota; class Bacteroidia; order Sphingobacteriales; family Sphingobacteriaceae; genus Mucilaginibacter. The sequence goes on along the minus strand of JAZKAO010000016.1, from coordinate 98,772 downwards.
GAAGCCTTTAGGCAGCAGTTGTTGCGCAACCCGGCCATTAAAGAGATTGGGCGATCATCGCGGGTACCGTCCGGCCGTTTGCTGGATGACCAAAATGCATCGGTAATGCAGGGCGATTCGTTACAACCCATTAAAGCCGACCTTAAATATATCACTGCCGATTATGGCTTTATACCAACCTACGGGATCCACCTGGCCGCAGGCCGAAACTTTTCGCGCGCTTATGTGAACGATACCGCTAACTATGTAATTAACGAATCGGCTGTACAAATGCTGGGTTGGAAAAACGCGGATAATGCCATTGGTAAGGATATGGCTTATGGCGGCATAAAAGGTAAGGTAATAGGGGTGGTGAGTGATTTTCATTTCGAATCGCTCCATCAAAAAATAATCCCTTTGTTGTTTTTGATGCCACCACCTCAGCGCGGGCGCTTCAATAATATTTCGATAAAGGTAGACGGACGACATTTATCGTCAGCCATCAATACCGTCGAAACTACCTGGCACCATTATATGCCCGATACCCCCTTTGATTATACTTTCCTTGATGAGCGCTTTCAGCGCTTATATAACACCGAACAAATGCAGGGCAATCTGTTTACCATATTTGCCTGCATTGCTATTTTTATAGCTTGTTTGGGCTTGTTTGGCCTGTCGGCGTTTACTATATCGCAGCGTTTTAAGGAAATTGGGGTGCGCAAAGTATTAGGTGCCAGCGTACCGCAAATTGTAACCGAACTATCAAAGGACTTTTTAAAGCTGGTGCTGGTAGCCGCCATTATAGCGCTGCCAATAGCCTGGTATTCCATGGATAAATGGTTGCTTGATTTTGCTTTCCGCATTAGCCTAAGCTGGTGGGTTTTTGCATTGGCAGGTATATCGGCATTGGTTATTGCCTTTGCAACCATTAGTTTGCAATCGGTAAAGGCGGCATTGGCAAATCCGGTGAAGAGTTTAAGATCAGAATAGTCATTAGTCACTGGTCATTGGAAAATCAATAATTCGATAATTCATTAATTCAATAATTAATAGGTCATGATCAGAAATTATTTTAAGGTTGCCTTTCGCAGCATCAGCAGGCACAAACTGTTTACATTTATTAATGTGATAGGGCTGTCTATTGGTATCAGCGCCTCTATTGTAATTTACCTCATCGTTCATTACGATTTTACATTCGATAAATTTCAGCCCGATAATAACCGTATTTACCGGGTGGTAACCAATTTTAACTTTTCGGGGCAAATTGCACCAAATCCGGGCGTGTGCGGGCCTTTACCGGGCGCGGTTAAAAACCAGGTGGCGGGTTTACAAATTTTAGCCCCGGTGTGCAGGATCCTGTTGCCCGATGTTTTCATCCCGCAAAATGGCGCTGTGCCGGTTAAGTTTAAGGCGCAAAAAAATGTAGCGCTGGCCGATAAAGGTTATTTTGATTTGATTCCCTATAAATGGCTGGCCGGATCGGCCCGTAATGCTTTGAACGATCCCTACCAGGTAGTGCTTACATCCAGCCAGGCCAAACTGTATTTCCCGCATACGGCTTACCAGGATATGCTGGGTAAAACCGTAATGTACGATACCATTAAAACCACCGTAACCGGCATTGTGCAAACCTTATCGCAAAACTCGGGCTTTACCTTTCACGATATGATATCGTTTAGTACAGGTTTTGCCAACCCGGTTTTAAAAGAAGACCTGAATTTGCAAAATTGGGGCGGCACCAGTGTAAAACATCAATTGTTTGTTAAACTATCGCCAAAAACTACCGTAGCGCAAATTGAAAGGCAACTTAACAGTATCATAGTGAAATACAACCCGCCAAAACAGGGCAGGTCACAAAAGTTTGCTTTGCAGCCCCTTAGCGATATCCATTTTAATACCCAATACGGCGGCATTGCAGGGTACGATGAAGTAGCCAGTAAAACTACCTTATACAGTTTGTTGGGTATCGCCATGTTTTTGTTATTGCTGGGTTGTATTAACTTTATTAACCTAACTACCGCGCAGGCCACACAAAGGGCCAAGGAGATTGGCATCCGTAAAACTATGGGGAGCAGCCGGGCGCAACTGATATTCCAGTTTTTAAGTGAAAACTATATGGTTACACTTATGGCGGTCATCGTTTCGGCTCTGCTTACACCATTTATACTGCAATTGTTTTCAGGTTTTATCCCGGCAGGCATCAGGTTCGATATGATGCAGCAGCCGGGCATCATTGTGTTTCTATTATGTCTGTCAATGGTGGTTAGTCTTTTATCAGGCTTTTATCCTGCTATTATGCTATCGGCTTATAAGCCTGTTTCGGTACTAAAAAATCAGGCGCAAAGCAGTATAAATAAAACCCGTAATGGGTTGATGCGTAAAACGTTAACGGTTACACAATTTGTTATAGCGCAGGTGTTTATTATGGCCACTGTATTGGTAAGCAAGCAAATTTATTACGCTACCCATAAAGAGTTAGGTTTTAAAAAAGATGGTATTGTGATGATCAGCTCGCCATGGAAGAACCGGGTATTAAGTCGCGACCAATTCTTCCTGGATAAATTGCGCCAAATACCACAAATTGCAATGGTAAGCGTCGGGAACGACGCGCCATCGTCGGAAAATAGCAGTTCGACCGAGGGTACTTATCAAGATGGCAAGAAAGAGATTAAGCTAAATAACCTGATTATGAAATGTGGCGACGCTAATTATATTAAGCTTTATCACATTAAACTGTTAGCCGGCCGCAATTTATTACCTGCCGATATTAATAAGGCTTTTATGGTTAATTTAACCTTAACTAAAATGCTGGGTTTTAAAAACCCGCAAGATGCAATTGGCCAAACGATTGACAGCTTTAACGGTGATAAACGAATGCAGATCATCGGTGTGATATCTGATTTCCCGCAGGAATCGTTGCACATGCCGATTGAGCCGTTAGTGATGATGACCAGCACCGATATAGATTACCAGAGTACATTTCACATAGCTTTTAAACCCCAAACAGGTGAGGGCAATGGTTGGGCAACCGCTTTTACCGCTATACACAAGGTTTGGAAGCAAGTTTATCCTAAGGATGATATGGAATACGAATTTGTTGACCAATCCATTGCCCGTTTTTACGAGAAGGAGCAGCATACCGCTACTTTGCTAAGTTGGGCCACGGGCTTATCTATCCTGATCAGTTGCCTGGGCTTATTGGGCCTGGCTATTTATACCACTACCCAGCGTACTAAGGAGATAGGGGTGCGCAAGGTACTGGGCGCATCGGTAACGCAAATTGTAACGCTGCTATCAACCGAATTAATGGGGCTAATATTACTGGCTTTTGCGTTAGCAGCGCCGGTAGCCTGGTGGGCTATGAACAAATGGATGCAAAATTTTGCCGACCGTACCGCCATTAGCTGGTGGATATTTGTGGTAAGCGGAGTGGCTATGTTATCGGCAGCATTATTTACATCGGGTTTCCAAACCATTAAAGCGGCCATAGCTAACCCTGTGAAGAGCTTGAGGAGCGAATAAGAAAAGTCCGGAAGTCCGCATAAGTCGGGAAGTCCGAAAGTAGAAGGCTTTCGGACTTCCCGACTTTCTGTCTTTCGGACTATTAATTAAAACAACTACAATGCTTTCATGGTTAAACAGGTAGAAACACATCAAACCTAAAAACCAATAACCATGAAAAACTACGAAACAATGGTCGACGCGTTGAACGACCTTAATAAAAGAGGATATTCAGCTAATTTAAGTCTGGACGGCAATACCATAAACGATAAATCGGCCGATGTACAAATGGGCCCTGAGGATTTTGAGATAGACGAGTTTTACCGCTTCGAGGGTGCCAGTAACCCGTCGGATATGTCTATCCTGTACGCCATATCATCGCAAAAATATAACCTCAAAGGCGCGCTGGTAAACGCCTACGGTACCTATGCCGACGATAGCGATTCGGCTGTACAGGCCAAACTGCACCATTACCAGGTAAGCAAAAACCTGCACGGGTCAGACAGGCCAACGGCTTAAAAAATTAAAAGTTATAATAGGGGCGGGCGCTTATTAAATTATCCGGGCCATTTTTCGGGGTTCAGGTAGCTTAATAAGCGCCTGCCTTTTGATTGTATGGCCGCGGTGCCATCGCGCATCAGGTATAGTAATTGGTTGGGCAATTCGTCGGCTATCCAGGGGTAGCGGTGGCGCATATTAAACAAAGCCTCGCTGGCGAAGGATTTTACGGCCACCATTACATCGGGGTCAATCATCCAGTCAAAACATTGCTCCATGGCGGGTGCCAGGTCAATTTCCTTCATCATTTGCCGTACCTCTGCCGATGCGTTGGGGGCTGTTAAATGCATCAGTATTTTAGCATAATGCCTTTTGCAACTGGCATTCTCCACCTTTGGGATAACGCGGATAATATAGGGGACAGATAGTAAAAAACTATCCGGGTCTTCTAAAAACATACTCTCCAATAACCAGGCTGCCCTAAAGGCAATGCCCTTATCGGCATAAAAGGTTAGGTCGATAAGCTCGGTCAGGTCTGTGTTTTTTTCAAGTAAAATATGACTCAGCTTAACAACCTTTCTTTTACTTATAGTGCCCGAAATTTCCTTTATCAGATCAGCTTGCATGAAATTGAGGTATAATTGGTATTAATTTTATACGGGTAAAAATAAAAAAGGTTTGGGAAGTCCAAAAGACCGAAAGTCGGGAAGTCCGAAAGTCGGGAAGTCCGAAAGCAGAATAACTATTTCTCCTCTGTGGTTTAAAAGCGATCTTGCGGACTTCCCGACTTTCGGTCTTCCGGACTTTCCTACTCTGTTAACTAAAAGCAATCTTTCCTGCTTACGGTCTTGCGGACTTCCGTACTTTCTATACCTTTGCTCACCAAATTTTATAATGATACATGGTTAAGTTCAACCGTTTTACTTTGACAAATGGCCTGCGTGTACTGGTGCATGAAGATGATACCACACCTATGGCCGTACTAAATATACTTTACGATGTTGGTGCCCGCGATGAAGATCCCCAACAAACCGGCTTCGCGCATTTGTTTGAGCATTTGATGTTCGGCGGGTCGGTAAACATCCCCAACTATGATGAGCCCCTGCAGCGTGTAGGCGGCGAAAATAATGCTTTTACCAGCAACGATATTACCAACTATTACATTACCCTGCCCGCTAAAAACCTGGAAACCGCGTTTTGGCTGGAAAGCGACCGTATGCTAAGCCTGGCCTTTAGTGAGAAAAGCCTGGAAGTACAGCGTAACGTAGTGATGGAAGAGTTTAAACAACGCTACCTAAACCAGCCTTACGGCGATGTTTGGCTGAAACTGCGCCCGTTGGTATACAAAAAGCACCCGTATCGCTGGGCCACCATTGGCGAAAAGCTGGAACATATTGAACATGCACAGATAGATGCCGTTAAAGCATTTTTTAAAAAGCATTACAACCCGCAAAACGCCATTATGGTAGTAGGGGGCAATATTAAAACTGCCGATATTAAAGCCATGGCCGAAAAATGGTTTGGCCCGATACCGGCAGGCGAGAAATACCATCGCGATTTGCCGCAGGAACCGGAACAAACCGACGAGCGCCGCGAAACCTTTACGGGCAAAGTGCCGCTTAATTCGGTTTATGTGGCTTTCCAGGCAGATGAGCGGACTTCGGACAGCTATTATGCTACCGATTTAATCTCGGATATCCTGTCGCGCGGTAATTCATCGCGGCTGCACCGTAATTTAATTAAAGACCAGCAATTGTTTAGCGATATTAACGCCTACTCATCGGGCAGTATTGATAAGGCGATGTTTGTGGTGGAGGGCAAGCCGCTGGAGGGCGTTAGTATGGAGCAAGCCGAAGCTGCTATATGGCAGCAATTGGAGCAAATAAAAACCGTACCTGTACCTGTTGACGAGTTGACCAAGGTGAAAAATAAAACCGAATCAACCCTGGTATTTAGCGAAATGAGCTTGCTGGATAAGGCAATGAATCTGGCATTTTTTGAACTCCTGGGCGATGCCGACCTGATGAACCAGGAATCGGGCAGATATTTGCACGTTACAGCCGAGCAGATACAAGCGCAGGCCAATAAAATGTTCCGCAGGGAAAATTCAACCACGATGGTTTATTTGGCGGAGGAACAAGTTAACGAAGTAGTGCAGGTGTAGAAGATTTCTCCTCGTACCTCGTTCGAAATGACAAAATATTAATCTTTCGGACTTTCCGGACTTCCGGACTTTCCGACTAAAAGAACACTATGTTAGACAGAACTATAGCGCCTGCATCAAACCAGGTTGACCATATTACCTTAATTAAACCGGGCCATATTAAATTTAATAATGGCTGCAACTTATTCCATTTTAACTCCGGCGACCAGGAACTGGTACGGATAGAATGGGTTTTTGGCAACCTGCGCTTTAATCCTAAAAACCCTTTATTAAACATAGCCGTTAACGCTATGCTTACGGAAGGAACGGCCACCTTGTCCGCATCGCAAATTGCGGATAGGATAGATTATTACGGCGCGTTCCTGCAAACCGATTATGGTTATGATAATTGCACCGTAACGCTATACACCCTTAATAAGCACCTGGCCGAAACCCTGCCTGTGCTGCACGATATTTTAAATAACTCGGTGTTTCCCGAAAAGGAAATCGAGACCTTTAAAATAACCCAGCAGCAAAAACTGCAGATAGGCCTGCAAAAAAACGATGTGCTGGCCCGCCGCAAATTTAACAAGGCTTTGTATGGCGATACCATTTATGGATATGTGTCTGAGCTTGGTGATTATAAGGCGCTTACGCAGGATAATATGCAGGCGCACTTTAAGCAAATGTACCAGCCGTCAAACTGTACCATAGTGGTTGCAGGCCGGGTAGATGATACCTTGCTGGGCTTAATGAGCGATACCTTTGAAACCAACTGGCAGGATAACCAGGGCCCGGCAGATACATCGCAACCGACATTAGAACCAGCTACAGAAAAATTCTATTTTATCGAGAAGCCGGATGCCCTGCAATCGGCCATCCGTATGGGCATACCAACCATTAACCGTACCCACCCCGATTTCCCGGCGGTACAGGTGCTGAACACCGTTTTAGGTGGCTATTTCGGCTCGCGCTTAATGACTAATATCCGCGAGGACAAAGGTTATACTTATGGCATTGGTTCGGGCATGACCTCGCTCAAACAATCAGGTTCGTGGTTCATCGCAACCGAAGTAGGGGCCGATGTTTGCAAGGCCGCCATTACCGAAATTGAAAAGGAAGTAAACATCCTGAAAACAGATCTGATCCCCGAAGAAGAATTATCCCTGGTACGCAACTATATGTTGGGTTCGCTGTTGGGTAGTTTAGAAAATGTAATGTCGCATGCCGATAAGTTCAAAAACATTTATTTTGCCGGTTTAGGTTACGATTATTACGATTACTATACCGAAACCATTAAATCCATCACCAGCCAGCAATTGCTGAAATTGGCCAACCAGTATTTGGATTATGATAATTTTTATAAGGTAGTGGCAGGGAAGTATTGATTGTACTATAGTTTATTAAGTACTTGACAACTTGACAAGTATTTTTTACCTTTATAATATATTTAGGAAGCTATGAAAACGATGACTGTTGCTGAGTTTAAAACTCATTTTTCTGAAGTGATAGATCAGGTAAAGGCAGGTGAAAAAATAGAGGTAACCTTTGGTAAAAGCAAAGAGGTGGTTGGCTATTTTACAGCTGATTGTCAGCCTGCTTTGGCTAAGCGTGAATTGGGGATTTTAGAAGGTAAAGCAAGTGTAACCTTTAATGGTGATTTTAAAATGAGTGAAGACGAATTTTTAGGGTCATGAACTATTTGATAGATACCCATGTGCTACTTTGGGCCATAACAGAAAAAGCCAAATTATCGGATAAGGTAAGGGGGATATTGGAAGACGGGCGAAATGATATTTTTGTAAGTGCCATAAGTTTTTGGGAAATATCATTAAAGTTTTCTATCGGGAAGTTAAATATTGATGGATTCTTGCCCAATCAATTACCCGACTTAGTGGTTAGAATGGGTTTTCGGCTTATACCACTGTCTCCTGCAGAAAGCGCTACCTATCATCAATTTACACCAACCGGGCACCGGGATCCGTTTGATAGGATGTTAATGTGGCAAGCGATACAAAAAGACCTCGTATTGATAAGTAAAGACAGAAACATAACCCAGTACAATTCTCTCGGATTAAAAATTGTCTGGTAGATCATCAACCCATTGTCATATCCCATAATTCCGAAATTGAAATTCCGAAATCCGAAATAAAACACTACCTTTGCCCGGCAAGTAATCAATCTCAAATTATTTGCTATGCACCCACCAGATTCCTCAAAATTTATTGCCGAAGGTTTAACGTACGACGACGTATTGCTCGTTCCGGCCTATTCTGAAGTTTTACCGCGCGAGGTAAATACGCAATCTTATATCACCCAAAAAATCAAACTCAACATCCCCATCGTATCCGCCGCAATGGATACCGTTACCGAAGCGCAAATGGCTATAGCTATTGCACAGGTAGGCGGTTTAGGTATGCTGCACAAAAACATGAGCATTGCAGCCCAGGCCGATGAAGTAAGGAAAGTGAAGCGTTCGGAAAGTGGCATGATCCAGGACCCCGTTACCCTGCACGAAGCTGCATTGGTAGGCGAGGCGGCCAAGATAATGAAAGAGCATAGCATAGGCGGTATCCCGGTGGTGGATGCGAGCGGTATATTGAAAGGCATTATTACCAACCGCGATCTGCGTTTTCAAAAGGATATGACCATCCCGGTGAGCGATGTAATGACCAAGACCAACCTTATTACCGCGCCAAAGGGCACTACCTTAGGCCAGGCACAGGAAATACTGCAAAGCCACAGGATTGAGAAACTACCGGTAGTAGATGATGCCGGTAAACTGATTGGCTTGATTACTTACCGCGATATACTAAAACTAAAAAATTACCCATTTGCCTGTAAAGATGACCATGGCCGCCTGCGTGTAGGCGCGGCAGTTGGTGTTACCGCCGATACTATGGATAGGGTAGATGCACTGGTAAAAGCCGGTGTGGATGTGATAGCTATTGATACCGCCCACGGCCACTCGAAGGGTGTTATAGATAAATTAAAAGAAGTTAAAGCCAAGTACCCCGATTTACAGGTAATAGCAGGCAACATTGCCACCGGCGATGCTGCCCGCGCGCTGGCCCAGGCCGGTGCCGATGCTGTTAAAGTGGGTATAGGCCCGGGTTCTATTTGTACCACCCGTATTATTGCAGGTGTGGGTGTACCGCAGCTATACGCGGTTTATGAATGCGCTAAGGCTCTTAAAGGCACCGGCATCCCTGTAATTGCCGATGGTGGTATTAAGCACACAGGCGATATTGCTAAAGCCATTGCCGCTGGTGCCAGCACCATAATGGCCGGATCGTTATTTGCAGGTGTGGAGGAAGCACCGGGCGAAAGCATTATATATGAAGGCCGCCGCTTTAAATCGTACCGTGGTATGGGCTCTATCGAGGCCATGGAGCAGGGATCAAAAGACCGCTACTTTCAGGATGTAGAGGATGATATTAAAAAACTAGTTCCTGAAGGCATTGTAGGCCGTGTACCGTACAAAGGCACCCTGGCCGAGGTAATGTACCAATACGTTGGCGGTTTGCGCGCCAGCATGGGCTATTGCGGCGCTAAGGATATTGATACCTTGCAGCAGGCCCAGTTTGTACGCATCACCTCATCGGGCATCCGCGAAAGCCACCCGCATGATATTACCATTACTAAGGAAGCGCCGAACTATTCGAGATAGTGATCAGGTAATCAGAGATTAGGTTTATACAGATAGCGATGGGTTTAAAACCCATCGCTATTTTTGTTTGTCATTGCTTCGTACCTGGCAATAACATGGGGTTTTATTACTTAGTTCAGACCTATTTCACGCCGTTACCTTTAGGCAAAAAGCTGTCAGATGTAATGATCTTCAGGGCCTGGTCATTGGTAAAGCCTTCTTTCACTAAAGCATCAAAGTATTGCTTATTCAGTTTGGCTATCTCCTCCAGTTTTCCCGGTTGTTTATAATAATCAAGCTGGGCATCCATTAATGATTTGGCCATGTTGCTCATCATTGGCCCCATCGAGTTCATAATGCCCATCATGCCATTTTTACCGGCAAATGGATCTGCGACTGTAACAGAATCGACAACCGTTTTCGACTTGATTTTTGGCTTGCTTTGTGCAAACGATACGGCACCAATTCCTAAAAATAACAGGCTTAATAATATTGTTTTTTTCATGTTTTTAGATGTTAAGTTTATTATTTAGATAGAGGATATTGCATGATAGTTACAAAAAGATATATAAATATTATTGGCTAATAACATGTTTATAAAGCGGGTGTTTCAATCAACAACACAAATCTTGATAACTTTTTCTTCCCAAGTTCCCGTACTTTCCCGACTTTCGGACTTATGAAATCCATCTGCGTATTTTGCGGGGCCAATTTTAATGGCGACCCTATCCTGAAACAAGCTGTTGAACAATTGGCGCAGGTAATGGCCGCGCACGATATTGCCCTGGTATTTGGCGGCGGCAAAGTAGGCGTAATGGGTTTACTGGCCGATGCCATGATAGCCAGCGGCGGTAAAACCATTGGTATTATCCCCCAGTTTTTAATGGATAAAGAGGTTGGCCATACCGGGCTTACCGAACTGCATATTGTAGAAAACATGCACCAGCGCAAGCAAATGATGAACGACCTGTGCGATGGTATTATTATGCTGCCCGGCGGCTTTGGTACACTCGAAGAATTTTTTGAGGTATTAACCTGGCTGCAATTAGGCCTGCACAATAACCCGGTAGGGGTACTGAATGTAAATGGTTTTTACGATTACCTGCTGCAGCAAATGGATGTAATGGTAGCGCAACGCTTCCTGAAGCAAGCCAACCGCGATTTGGTGATCACATCGGCCGACCCAATTGAATTGGTAAGCCTGATGAGTACATTCACGGCCAAGCCCGATGAAGTTTGGTTTAGGGACAGGAATTTGACTTAAGGCAAGCTATAAGTCAAACAACGGCACACCCAAAAAGCAGTGAGAATAGGGTTTACACAAAGTTTACACTTTTTAGTGCTTTTTTATATCAAGTAATTGATAATCAGATAATTGAAAAAACAATGGGTTTACACTATTTTTGTAATTTTAATAAGGGTAGCCGCACATTAAAGCGGCACACCTGTACAGGTGTGATGGGATATAAAATAAAAATCTTTATACACCTAAAACCGGGGTCTTCCTAAAAAACCTGATCAGGTTAAACCGCTTACATAAATACATCACCGTCAGAATAATCATCGTAATCTTTATTTAAGTTTAATCAATTAGTTCTTGTACGCAATCAGTTTTAAATAGTTATGCTAAATAGCTTATATAGCCATTTTTTCATTCGCCATTAAAATTTTGTAATGCTTTTCGGTAGGATGAATAGGAAACACAAATGTAACAAGTTTTATACAGTAAACAAATTTATTTTAAATCAGGCTTTCCACCAACTGTCATCTTATGCGTACCAGTGCGTTTTTTAGTGTATTTTGCTTAACATTGGGCAATTCCTAACAACCAATTATGGATATCGAATTCAACAAGAACGAGGATATAAACAAACACCTGATGTTTGATGTAACCACCCGCCTGAAGCAGATTTACAAGGGCGGTGGCGAAAAAGCTGCGGCCAAGCAAAAGGAAAAAGGCAAAATGCTGGCCCGCGAACGCGTAGCCTACCTGCTGGATAAAGACAAACCCTGGCTGGAAGTTGGCGCCTTTGTAGCCGACGGCATGTATGCCGAACATGGCGGTTGCCCATCGGGCGGGGTGGTGTGTGGTATCGGCTATGTATCGGGCAGGCAATGTGTGGTGGTGGCTAACGATGCTACTGTTAAGGCCGGTGCCTGGTTCCCTATTACGGCTAAAAAGAACCTGCGCGCGCAGGAAATTGCCATGGAAAATCGCTTGCCTATCATTTACCTGGTCGATTCGGCGGGGGTGTATTTGCCTTTGCAGGACGAGATCTTCCCTGATAAGGAACACTTTGGCCGTATCTTCCGCAATAACGCGCAGATGAGCAGTATGGGTATTATCCAAATATCGGCCATTATGGGATCATGCGTGGCGGGCGGGGCATACCTGCCTATTATGAGTGATGAAGCCATGATCGTAGATAAAACCGGATCGGTGTTTTTGGCGGGATCGTACCTGGTAAAATCGGCCATTGGCGAGGATGTGGACAACGAAACCCTTGGCGGCGCTACCACCCATTGCGAAATATCGGGCGTGACCGATTATAAGCATAAGGACGATGCTACCTGCTTGGATTCCATCCGTAATATTATGAGCATGGTTGGCGATTACCCCAAAGCTGGCTTCGACCGGATTAAGCCTGCCGCGCCTAAAAAAGACGAAAAGGATATCTACGGTATCTTGCCCGATAACCGCGAGAAACAGTACGATATGATGGAGATCATCCATCGCTTAATAGATAACTCCGAATTTGAAGAATACAAAGCCGGCTACGGGCAATCCATCATCTGCGGCTTAGGCCGGGTTGATGGCTGGGCTGTGGGCATTGTGGCTAACCAGCGTAAGGTGTTAAAATCAAAAAAAGGAGAGATGCAATTTGGTGGGGTCATCTATTCCGATTCGGCTGATAAAGCTACCCGCTTTATTATGAACTGTAACCAAAAGAAAATCCCGCTGGTATTTTTGCAGGATGTAACCGGTTTTATGGTAGGCAGCCGTAGCGAGCAGGGCGGTATTATTAAAGACGGCGCCAAAATGGTGAACGCGGTAGCCAATTCGGTAGTGCCTAAGTTTACTATTGTGGTGGGTAACTCGTACGGTGCCGGCAATTATGCCATGTGCGGCAAAGCTTACGATCCACGGTTAATTTACGCCTGGCCATCCGCTAAAATAGCGGTAATGGGTGGCGCGCAGGCAGCCAAAGTTTTGGTGCAAATGCAATCGGCCGGGCTAAAAGCCAAAGGCGAGGAGGTAGACCAGCAAAAGGAGGACGAACTGCTAAAGCAAACCACCGATCGATACAACAGCCAAACTACGCCATATTACGCCGCCGCCAGGCTTTGGGTTGATGGCATTATCGATCCGCTGGAAACACGGAAGGTGATATCTATGGGGATAGAAGCAGCTAATCACGCGCCAATTGAAAAGGCTTTTAATGTGGGGGTTATACAGACGTAGTACAATTATTAACAGATACAGATCATCGGTATGAATATAGATCCCAATTATATACTTTTATTGGTTGGTGTGGTCTTTTTGGGTGTAGGCTTATATCAATGGATACGGTCTATTAATTTAAGTAAACGGGGCATTAAAATAGAAGGAACTATTTATGACCTGGTAACACGAACCGTAGGCGAAGATGATGTAGAGCGAACATTTCTTACGGTAAAATTTACGACGCTGGACGATCAAAAGGTAATTAAAGATACGGATATTATTGCACCAAATGGCGCTAAATACACTAAAGCGGATACTGTGAATGTAGTGTATGACCCATCCGATCCAGAAAATTGCATCATATATCAGGAAGAAAAGATGCCGTATAATTTTCTAATATACATGGCTATTGGAGCCATTATAATTTTACTCGCGTTAATAGCTTTCCATACTGAGGTCGATCTGTTTAGCGATGATTGATAATAATTAGATGGTAGTTTGTACTAAATAACCATGAACCATACCGAAGAACTTATTAAGGAAGTTATAGGGCTGCTGATAGGTATGGCCATTTTTGTGATGGGGATCAGATTCAGTCAAAAAAGGCAAAGGCTACTTAAAAATGGCCGGCGCGCAAAAGCTACGGTTATTGAATTGGTGCAGGATGATCAACCTATAAAAAGCTCGGTATACTACCCGGTATTGCAATTTATAACTGCCGAAAAAGTAATCATAACAAAACAATACCGGGTACGAGTATGATGTTTATGCCGTAGGTAAACACCTGGTTGTTATTTACAATAAAGCCCAGCCCGATAATTTTGTGATCGACGATCTGCGTTTGCAGCTAACCGGCTTGGTACTTATTGTGGTTGGTACTATTGCCATAGTGCTGTCGGTAGCGTTGATGCTATTTTTTATGATGATATGAAGGCGATATTGCTCTTTTTGTTAGTGGTCAATTGTAAAGTTGTCGCGCAAAAGATTATCAAAACAGAACGTGCGTCCCGGTATTCGGTTCATGTTATTGGAGATAATTTTGAGGGCTTGATGTTTAAGAAGAATTTTTTTTACGGAAAGGATACGGCATATATTAAGGGCGGGCGCTTTACGCTGTCATTTGATGAAATAATCTTAACAGAGACACTTTTAAAAAAGAGCCTTTATCGTGCTGATCTCGATACAACATACGATAATTCTAATGCAAAGGTTACTTTACGTCAAAATCTCGATAAGTATGTTCATCAGTATTATGGCTTTTTAAATAATAGGGGTGAGAAAATAGTAATGATTATCTGTTTTTATAAACTTAACGTTAATAATTATCGGAATAAGAAATACTGGTATAAAAAACTTGTTTTTGCATACGACGGTGGAGCCGCATACTGGCATATCAAAATAAACTTAGTTACAGAGCAGCCATTTGATTTTTGGGTTAATGGCCGCTAATCCCCATTTTCTAATTGCAATCTCCTGACCATTCCCTATTGCCCCGCACCACAATAAATATTAAATTCGCCCACTATTTAATTACAAATGTCTCAAGAAACTGAACACGTAAAATGCCTGATCATTGGTTCGGGCCCGGCTGGTTATACGGCTGCTATATATGCTGCGCGCGCTGATTTAAAGCCGGTGCTTTATACCGGTATTTTAGCGGGCGGGCAATTAACCCAAACTACCGAAGTAGAAAACTATCCCGGTTACCCGGATGGTATACAAGGGCCTGAAATGATGGAGAACTTCCGTAAACAGGCCGAGCGCCTGGGTACCGATATTCGTTTTGGATATATTACCTCGGTCGATTTTAGCAGTATGCCGCACAAGGTAGTGGTTGATGAAGCTAAAACCATACTGGCCGATACCGTAATTATCTCTACAGGTGCATCAGCCAAATGGCTGGGGTTGGAATCTGAACAAAAATATAATGGCTTTGGCGTTTCGGCTTGTGCCGTATGCGATGGTTTCTTTTTCCGCGGTCAGGACGTAGCCATTGTAGGCGCGGGCGATACCGCTGCCGAGGAAGCTACTTATCTGGCTAAATTAACCCGCAAAGTATACATGCTGGTTAGGCGCGATGAGTTCCGTGCTTCGAAAGCCATGATGCACCGCGTGCTGAACACCCACAACATCGAGATATTATATAACACCGATACCAAAGAAATTGTAGGCGACGGCCTGAATGTGACCGGCGTAAAGGTGCAGAACAATAAAACTAACGAAGAAAAAACGCTGGATATTACCGGTTTTTTTGTAGCTATTGGTCACCACCCCAATACCGATATTTTTAAGGGCTGGCTGGATATGGACGAAACCGGCTATATTAAAACCAAGCCCGGCACCACCTATACCAATATCGAAGGCGTATTTTGCTGCGGCGACGCGCAAGACCATATTTACCGCCAAGCCGTAACTGCCGCCGGTACAGGCTGTATGGCCGCCATTGATGCCGAGCGCTACCTGGCCGCTAAGGAACATGCGGTGACGGCGTAAGGAAGTTGGAAAGTCCGAAAGACGGGAAGTCCGAAAGATAGGAAGGCTGCATTAGTCCGGAAGTCCGGAAGATATAGTATAAAGGTTCGCTTTGTGGCGAACCTTTATCGTTTTACATAGTTCCTAAACTTCCGGACTTCCCGTCTTTCCGTCTTTCGGACTCCCATTATACTACAAATGCATTATTGAACCACACGCGGGATGTTTCCATTTTTGGGAAAACAAAATCAATCATGTATACTATCAAAAACATTTTAAAGGCAATTACAGCAATTGTGCTGTTATCTATCACTTTCACATCCTGCAAAAAAGATTCCAGCACCGGGACAACAACGGTGGCCGGTTCGGCCAGCGCTAATGTGGTTATCGGCAGCGCGGCTGCGGTACCGTTTACGGCAAGTACAGCTACGTTCATTAATGCATCGGGTGTGGTTGATATTGTAGCAACCGGTTCTGCAGGTTCAAAACTAACTTTGCATTTAACAGGTGTTACCGCGGCAGGCACGTTTAATTTAACATCGGGCAATACGGGCGTATTTATAAACGGCGGTGTTACTTATACTACGGTTGGCAGCGGCGGCGGCAATGTCATCATCACCACGCTATCGGCCGATAAGGTAGAGGGTACTTTCCTGGTCGAATCTTTTGCCGGTACCGTTTATTGTGGCATTAGCGGTGGCAAATTTACCGCGGGCAAATAAATTACAAACAGCTCCATTATATATTAAGTCGCCCGGTAACAGGCGGCTTTTTTTATGTTATTGATTTTTTACACGGCATAAATCGTATAAATTTTAAAAATCTGTTAACTTCACCATTTCAGTTTTACAACTATTGATATTGTCTATGTATAAAAAGTACGCGTTGTTTACGCTGGTATGTCTGTTTAGTTTAAATATTGTTAAGGCCCAAACGCCCGATCCTAATTTGGGCATCATCCCGGCGCCTGTATCTGTAAAGCCCACCAATGTGCAATTTGTATTAAGCCAGGAAACCGTTATCCTGGCCGATAGTACCGATAACAAGGCTGTTAAGTTTTTGGCGGCTTACCTGCAGGGTAAATATGCTTTACGCAACCCATTAAAACAAAATACAGGCGAGGCAGCAACTAACGCCATTATATTAACCGCCACCGGTACCGATAATTTACCGGCCGATGGTTACCGCTTAAATATTACAGCCAGGCAAATTACCATTGCCGGTAAAGGCGCGGGCTTGTTTTACGGCATACAAACGCTATTGCAATTGTTCCCGCTGGATCATGGCGCTACCGTAAAACTGCCCGGCGTACAAATAGAAGATTATCCCCGCTTTGGCTATCGTGGTTTGCATTTGGATGTTTGCCGCCACTTTTTTGGGGTAGCGTTTGTGAAGAAGTATATCGACCTGATGGCGGCCTACAAGCTGAATAATTTTCACTGGCATTTAACTGATGACCAGGGCTGGCGCATCGAGATCAAAAAATATCCAAAGCTAACCCAGGTTGGCAGTCAGCGCGCGCAAACCTTGCTTGGCCGCTATGTAGATAAGAACCAGCAATTTGATGGGATGCCTTACGGCGGATATTATACCCAGGACGAGATCCGCGATGTGGTAAAATATGCGACCGATCGGTACATCAACGTCATCCCCGAAATTGAAATGCCCGGCCATGCGCTGGCGGCTATAGCGGCTTACCCCGAGTTAAGCTGCGACCCATCAAAAACCTATAAGGTGGGCGAAAAGTGGGGCGTGATATACGACGTGTTTTGCCCGACCGAATACACCTTTAGCTTTTTACAGGATGTATTGACTGAAGTGATGGATCTGTTCCCTAGTAAATACATCCATATTGGCGGCGATGAAGTACCTAAAGAGCAATGGAAAAAATCGGAGTTTTGCCAAAAACTCATCAAACGCCTGAAACTGAAAGACGAGCATGGCCTGCAAAGTTATATTATACAGCGTATGGAAAAGTTTGTAAACAGTAAGGGCCGCAGCATTATAGGCTGGGACGAGATACTGGAAGGCGGCTTAGCACCAAACGCTACCGTAATGAGCTGGCGTGGCGAGGCCGGTGGTATTGCCGCGGCCAAACAAAACCACAACGTAATTATGACCCCCGGCAGCGGCGGCCTGTATTTTGACCACGCGCAGGATAAGGTAAGCCGCGAACCGCTAAGCATTGGCGGTAACGCCCCATACACCAAAGTATACAGCTATAACCCCGTACCCGCGGTTTTAAACCCCGATCAGCAGAAGTATATTTTAGGCGTACAGGCCAATTTATGGACGGAATACATTGCCACCGAAGAAAAGGTAGAATACATGCTGTTGCCCCGGTTGATGGCCCTGTCTGAAACTGCCTGGACACCTTTGGCCGGTAAGGATATCAGTAATTTTGAAACCCGCCTGCCGCGCCATTTGGCCTGGCTGGATAAAAACGGGTTTAATTACCGCTTAACCAAAGCTATTGGCGCTGTGGATACCATTAGCGTAGGCGCTCAGCTGAACGTAAACCTGAAACCACCGGTTGAGGGCGCTAAAATATATTATACCATTGATGGCTTTAAACCCGGCGAAACCACCTTGCTTTACGAGCATCCTTTTACCATTGATGTACCCGAAGGGCAGTACCGCGAACTGAAAACCATCGTGATTACCCCGGCAGGGCACCGCAGTTTGGTATCGCACGCTATGATGATCAATAAGCCGGCTTTGGCCCCCCTTACCTTTGAGGGGACTACCCCGGGTGCAAAGTATAAAGTAGTTGGCGGTGTGTTTACCGATGCCAGTCAGCTGGATTTGGCCCCGGTGATAGATTCGGGTGTAACAAAGACGTTTAACTTAACGTCATTTAAAAAGAATAAGGCTTTCGGGGTAATATTTACAGGTTATATCCGTATTGATACAGATGGGAAGTATGTGTTTGCTACACGTCAGGAAGACGGCGCCAACATTCAGATTGATGATCAGACCGTTGTGCTGAACGATGCCAAAAACGGCCTTTACCATGATGGGGGCGAGGTTTTACTGCAAAAAGGCTACCATAAATTTACACTGAAATACTTTGATGCAGGCACAAGCAACAGTAATGTACTGCACGTTTATATGGTAATGCCGGGCAAGCCCAAGGGCGAGCTATCGGCCGAATCGATCTATAACTAAATGAAGATGGGAATAGCACGTAATTATTATTTTTTACTGACAGCGATTAGTTTAACTTTTTTTGCCTGCACACAGGAACAACCTAAAAAGAATTTTGCTGATACTAAATCAACCGCCCCCCCGGTAATGCCACCATTCAGGTATCATAAGGTGATAGAGGTATCGCCCGGGCAGGATTTTGATATCATGAGTTGGGGGCGGGGCAGCACCAGCCAGGGATCGTTACTGATATTACGGTCGGATACGATTGCTAAGCGGTTTACCACTACCACCGGCGATTTGGAAGGCGCTATTACCGATGTATTTAACTCGGACATGGATATTGACGGCAACCCCGAACTGCTGATTGAAGCAAAAGCCAAGGATACTATTGATTATACCACCATTTACGCCTACGAGTTTACCGATAAAGCTAATAAGCTTGATTTCCCGAAGTTGAGCAGCAGCCAAAAAAAGGGTTACCGTGGCGTAGATAATTTTTACATGAAAGATGGCAAACTGATTCGCGAGTTCCCGATATACGATGGGAATACGTCGGCCGCTAAACCAACCGGGCAAAAACGGATATTGCAATACAGCCTGCGCAGCAATACCCTAACTGTTAAAGACCTGAGCGCCGATACCCTAAAAGTAAATGGGGTTAAACCCGATGCAGTTGCCGATAAGCCGGTTGAAAAGAAACCTGAGCCTAAAGCCGAAAAGAAATCGACCAAACACAAAAAGGAAGCCCCTAAGAAAAAGAAGAAGCATCACCACAGGGAGTAATTCGGTTGTTAAATATTTTCAGCTGCCTGTGCCCATTCAAGCGTGCCGCTTGAATGCAAAATAGTTTAAGCGTTTCGCTTAAATTAAAATCGCTTCATTTAAGCGGGACGTATGGGTTTATGTCCAAGCGGCACGCTTGGACGGGCTGGGGGGAAACCCCTAAGAAAAAGAAGAAGAAACATCATAGTGAGTAATTCGGTTGTTGAATATTTTCAACTGCCCCCGCAGGGGCTCTCGGAGACATGGAATAAAAAATTATGCTATTAGATTTCGTGTTATTTATTACACACAAGTTTTTATATACATTTAAAAAAAATGACTCAGAAAACTTTGCCAAAAGAAGCATAAATACCGTTTCATGGATAGTTTGTAACGTTTTTTTATTTTTATTTTTCGCTATATACATGTTGCTTATAAGTAAGCATATTGTTTATTTCAGCAAGCTTTTTAATGTTATAGTTATTTCTCTTTGTTTTCTTTCAGTTAACGTTCTATTGAGTGTAAGATACCGAGAGGAAAAATATATATTAGTAATATTGAGACTGGAGAAAAAGTATACCTACAGCCAACTTAAAATCTGTATATTATTTGCTTTGTTTTTATTTGTTCCACTTTTTTCATTAGGTATTGGCATTGTATTTTTAAGGAAGTTTCTTTATTAAAAGCATTCCGCGCCCATTCAAGCGGTACGCTTGGCCGGGCCGGGCGCTTAAATTGTTATCTGTACAAGCGATACGCTGGGACGGGCGGGGTGTAAGTAAATTCTAATGAGTGGACGCTTGCGGTAGCCGGATTTGCTTATCAAGAAACATGATGTAAATTTGTGTTTTTTTTTTTAAATTATATATTTGTAATTAATTGATAACCAAATATTTAAAATTTCACAAATTGAATTATGTTAACTTTGGTTAACTTTCGTTTTAAGAAAATTTACGGAATAGGATAGAGCCGTGCAGTGTTTAAAACAGAAAAGGCCCGCTAAACGCGGGCCTTCCATTATCCTAAATCCTAAATCAAAACTATCCTAACAAAGTAGCCTTGGTTGCATCCAGTATTTTGAATGATGCGGCAGCATCCGGTGCTTCGGCGTAAACGCGTAATACCGGCTCGGTACCCGATGGGCGGATCATTACCCAGGTACCATCCTCAAAAAAGAATTTAAAGCCGTCCAGGTCTTCCTTGCGTACCACTTTGTAATCGCCAAAGGCCGGGTATTTATCACCTTTACTGTTGGCTATAATGGTTTGCTTCAATTCTTCGGTTACATGCAGATCGTAACGCTCAACCGAGAACGAACCAACCACATCGTAAATTTCCTGCACCAAATCGCTTAATGAGCGACCGGTTTTTGCCATAAATTCCCAAATGATTAAGCCTATCCAAACGCCATCGCGTTCGGGGATATGTCCCGCGGCAGCAATACCGCCCGATTCCTCGCCGCCCACCAAAAATGGTTTGCCCGAGTTAACAATCAGGTCGCATATATATTTAAAGCCAATTTTGGTAACGGTATTGTTCAACCCGTAAGCATCGCACAGCTTTTGAATTTTGCTGGTACAGCTAAAGGTAGAGTATACCTCGCCGTTTTGCTTTTTAACCTTGTACATGTAATGGATCAGCAACAACAGGATGTGGTGCGAGTCTACAAACTTGCCATCCTGATCGTACAGGCCAATGCGGTCGGCATCGCCATCGGTAACCAGGCCGCAGGCAATCTCGCCGTCCGATAGCTTAATAATATCCTCAAACTCGGTCAGGTTACGCTGGATAGGCTCGGGGGCCTGGCCGTCAAAGCCCGGGTTATGTTCGCAATGTAAAAAAGTAATATCGGGGAACAGGCGGCGCATTACGTTTTGGCCGGCGCCGTACATGGCATCGTAAGCCCAGCCCAATCCGCAGGTACGTATGGCATCAAGGTCGAAGTTATTCTCCACGTGGGCTACATACATATCCTCCAGGTTGGTAAACTCAACCAAGCCTTCCTTTTGGTAATCGGCAACCGATTTTAATTGCAGGTCGATGGTATCAGGTATGGTCGATTCTACTTTTTCAATATCATCCGGTGTAGCAGGGCCGCCATAGGATGCTTTTATTTTATAGCCATTGTACGATGCGGGGTTATGGCTGGCCGTAATAATAATACCGGCCGATGCCTTGTGGCGTACGGTACCTAACGATATCATAGGTGTAGATACAAATGTATTTTCGGCACGGAAAACCTTTACACCTTGCGATGCTAGTACGGCAGTAGTAACATCGGCAAACAGCGGACCGGCAAAACGCGGGTCGCAACCTACAACGGCCGATGGTTCCTTAAATTCTTTTTTTAACCATAAAGCGGTGGCATAAGCTACACGCTTAAGATTTTCTACTGTAAAGTCGTCTGCAATAATGGCTCTCCAGCCATCTGTGCCAAATTTAATTTTGATCATTTATAGAGCGATATGTGTTTAAAATCCTATTTTTAGCCCCTTGAAAAAGCTTACTACAAGGATAAAAATATTTTCAATAACATAAGTAAAAAATCAAAGTTTTAAAATTAATAAGCCCTTTCTAAATCTCCCCGGTAAGGGGCGACTTTTTAGTATTCTTAAAGCCTCCCTTGCGGGGAGGGTTTGGGTGGGGCTTGCATCACACATACCATGTTCAATTCAGATACCATCAGCCGCTTTCAGCAATTAGAAACACCCTTTTACTACTACGACCTTAATTTACTAAAGCAAACGCTGCAAGCCTGCCGCGCGGCATCATCAAAGTATAACTTCCATGTGCATTATGCCATGAAGGCCAACTTTAACTCCAAAGTGCTGGAAGCCGTACAGTCCTACGGTTTTGGTGCCGACAGCGTAAGCGGTAACGAGGTAAAGGCCGCTATCGAAAACGGTTTTGGTAAGGATAAGATTGTTTTTGCCGGTGTAGGAAAATCTGACAAAGAAATTAACTACGCGCTTGATGCCGACATCTTTTGCTTTAATGTAGAATCGGTACAGGAACTGACCATTATTAACGACCTGGCTAAGGCCAAGGGAAAAACCGCCCGTGTGGCTATCCGCATTAACCCTAATGTAGATGCAAAAACGCATCACTTTATCACTACAGGGCTCGAAGAAAATAAATTTGGTGTAGATACCTGGCAACTGCCCAATGTGGTTGATGCCCTGCATACCTGCACCAACCTGGAATTTATGGGGATCCACTTCCACATCGGGTCGCAAATTACAGATATGCAGGTGTTTAAAAACCTTTGCGAAAAAGTAAACGTGCTTGATACCTGGTTTGAGGAACGCGGCTTTGCCATTAAAATATTAAATGTAGGCGGCGGCTTAGGTATTGATTATTACCAGCCCGATACCAACAGCATCCCCGATTTTGAAGCGTATTTTAAAGTATTTGCCGATATGCTGGTGGTAAAACCCGGGCAGGAAGTACACTTTGAACTGGGCCGGGCGCTGGTAGCGCAATGCGCGGCGCTGATATCGCGCGTGCTGTATGTAAAAAATGGACTTAAAAAGAATTTCCTGATACTGGATGCCGGCATGACCGAACTGATCCGCCCGATGCTTTACCAGGCTTATCACCAGATTGATAATTTGAGTAAGGGAGTTGGGAAGTCGGGAAGTCCGGAAGTCGGAAAGACCGAAGGGGAACTAATCACTGATCACCAATCACTGATCACTAAGTATGACGTAGTAGGCCCCATCTGCGAAAGCACCGATTGTTTCCGTAAGGATGTGCTGCTGCCGCAATCATTCCGTGGCGATTTGGTGGCTATCCGCAGCGCCGGCGCTTATGGCGAGGTAATGGTATCAAACTATAACCTGCGCGATAGGGTACAGAGCGTTTATTCGGCAGAGTAATACAAAAAAGCTTGTAAACAAAAATAGCCCGATCATTTGATCGGGCTATTTTTGTTTTTGCGAAGCAAAGATTACATTTTCTTAGCAGAATCTTTCTTAGCTGCTGAGTCAACCTTAGCAACAGTATCTTTCTTAGCTGAGTCCATTTTAGCTGAATCTGCTTTAGCAGCAGAATCTGCCTTTGCAGCTGAATCAGCAGCTGAACCAGCGCCAGAACCTTTACAAGCAGCAACAGTTAAAGTGATAGCTAAAGCTAAAAAGCCAAATTTGAATGCGTTTTTCATCGTTAAGTTTTTTTAATGTTTTATAGTTTTGCCTGTTAATACCGCAATGTTAAAAAGGTAACCCATGTTTTTAAAAAAAATATTAAAATAAAAACGCCCCCGATAAATACCGAGGGCGTTTTTATTTTTTGCGAAGCAAAGATTACATTTTCTTAGCAGAATCTTTCTTAGCTGCTGAGTCAACCTTAGCAACAGTATCTTTCTTAGCTGAGTCCATTTTAGCTGAATCTGCTTTAGCAGCAGAATCTGCCTTTGCAGCTGAATCAGCAGCTGAACCAGCGCCAGAACCTTTACAAGCAGCAACAGTTAAAGTGATAGCTAAAGCTAAAAAGCCAAATTTGAATGCGTTTTTCATTGTTAAGTTTTTTAAAGTGATTATAAATTTAGTGTTAATACCTACAAATATAAAAAGGTAACCCACATATTTTAAAAAAAATAACAAATTATATCAAAAACCTTAAAAATATTACAATTAAGGTTTTTTAACTACCGTTTTTTTAACCACGGTTTTTTTGGTGATGGTTTTTGTCATGGTATCCGTCTTCACCGCGGGGGTGTCGGTTAACAGGGTGCTGTCCCTTTTGGCGCTATCTGTTTTAACCAGGGTATCGGTGCTGGTGCTGGTCATGGTTGATGAATCAACCCTGCTGGAATCGGCTGATCCGCCTGTGCCATTGGCACTACAGGCCGCTATAGATATGGTTATACTTGCCGCAAGGCAAAATGCTTTAAATCCTTTTTTCATGGTGATGATTTTTTTGATGTAACAGGTGGTATAACCAAACAAATTGGCATTATGTTTTAAGGATATGTTAAGCTATTTTTAAAATGTTTATCGCCCTGTAGGCCAATGCTAAAGGCGGGTAACGATAATATTATAGCCGATTTATTTTTTTTTATCAATTATGGGTTACAATTTCGCACAAATAGTATTAAGGAGTGAGTAAAGAGATGAACAACAGTGTGCCGCCTACCGATAGCGAAGTGATATTAGGCATATTGAATAACCAGGAATCGGTATTAAAAAGGTTGTATCTCGCTTACTTTCCGATGGTGCTGCAACTAATTATTAATAACAGCGGTACCCAGGATGATGCCAAGGATATTTACCAGGAGGCTATCATTGTTCTTTATAATAAGGTTAAAGGCGGCGAATTTGAGCTGAGCAGCAAGCTGAAAACCTTTATTTACTCGGTATGCAGGCGCTTATGGCTTAAACGCTTAAGCCAGATGAACCGCTACGGGGGCGATATCAGGGATTTTGAGCAGCATTTACCTGTTGAGGAAGATGTGGACCTGCATAGCGACCGCGACATACAGTTTGAGAAGATGGAGGGCGCGCTGCAATTATTGGGCGAACCGTGTAAAACCATTATCGAGGATTTTTATATTAATAACAGATCGATGCAGGAAATCTGCGAGAAGTTTGGCTATACCAATGCGGATAATGCCAAAACTCAAAAATACAAATGCCTGCAAAGGCTGAAGAAATTGTTTTTTCAGCAGAAATAAGGAAAAAGGAAATGAGTAATTATCAGTTAACAGAAGCAATTGAGCGCTATTTAAAAGGCGAAATGAGCAGCGAGGAGCGTGCCCATTTTGAACAACTGCGCAAGGATAATGCTGATATTGACAGCAAAATAGCCGAACACCTGCACTTTACAGGCTTGTTAAACCAATACCGCGAGCGTTTGGAACTAGAGGATAAGCTAAACGCTATTCACCATGAGATAGATGTACATGCTTTGGTTGAGGAAATGACCGTGCATCCATCATGGATTGTACAAATGTGGCGCAACCATCACTCTAAAATATCGGTGGCAGCATCGGTGGCTATCTTTGCCGTACTGACTACTATGTTTTCTACAGGTTACTTTTCTAACAGGAACCAGCCGCACTATAAGGAACTACGCGATCAGATTGAGGGCGTTAAACAAGCGGCCAAACGCCTTGATAGCAAAACCAACGATTTGGCACGTGAAATTGGTTCAAGGAAAAGAATGCTTAGTCCAAGCAATTATAAGGGCACCGGCTTCGCGGTATCGTCAAGTGGATATATTGTTACCAACTACCACGTAATTGGTAATAAATACGATTCGCTTTATGTACAAAACGCTGCCGGCGAATCATTCCATGCTATTAAAGTTTATGCCGACCCAACTTACGATGTGGCTATCCTTAAAATTGATGATGAATCGTTTAACGGCTTACCTGCATTGCCTTATAACTTTAAAAGGATGAAAAGTGATTTAGGCGAGGATGTATTTACCTTAGGCTATTCAGAGGGGGATGCCCCGGTAATGGATAAGGGCTATGTAAGCTCTACCGATGGCTTTAAGGGCGATTCGGTACGGATGCGTGTTTCTATCCCGGTTAATCCCGGCAATAGCGGTGGCCCGCTTGTAAACAGCAAGGGCAGTATTATTGGTATTGTTTCGGGTATGCAAACCCAAACCGAAGGCGCATCGTATGCTATTAAAACAGGATATTTTTACAAGGCTATACAAAATGTACCGCAAGATTCGTTAAGTGGTAAGTTAAGCCTGGGCAACAAAAATACGTTAGCAGGCCTGAGCCGTGTTCAGCAGATCAAAAAAATGCAGAACTATGTGTTTATGGTGAAAGTATATTAATTTGATTTTATACCTGTAACAACATACCCCGGATTCAGAAAGAGACGTACATTGCGTCTCTTTTTTTATGTTATAATTTAATTGGTGCCATGTTTAAATACCTTGTAATTGTATTTTGTGTGATTGCCTGCGCGCGTGAAGTAAAGGCGCAATCAACCAGTACCGACCCAGCCCGCGATGAGTTTATTGAAAGCATGGCCAGCTTTGCCAAAACGCAAAAATATGTGCAGGTAGTCCCCGAGTTTAAAGGCGGTGCCGGTGCCCTGTACGATTATCTGCAAAGCCATATCATCTACCCGCCCGAAGCCAAAAAGGAAGATCTGTCGGCCCAGGTATTTGTCAGCTTTTTGATCGATTGGAAAACAGGCCTGCCTAAGGATGTGAAGATTGTACAAAGCAGCAATAAGTTATTCGAAGCCGAAACCTTGCGCCTCATCAAAGCCATGCCCGCCTGGGTGCCGGCTAAGCAAGATGGTAAGGATGTTGGTATGATTATGACGATACCGGTGTATTTTCATTTGAATTAGGTGGGAGTTTAACCACAAAGGTCGCAAAGGGAGAAGACACAAAGGTCACAAAGTTTTATTTAAGATAAATAATCTTCAATTCTTTTTTTGTGTTCTTAGTAAAAAAAACTTTGTGACCTTTGTGGTTAGATCTACGTTATGCTTACCTATCCACCTCACCCAAAACAAAATCTATCGACCCCACAATAGCTATCAGATCGGCTATCATTACGTTTTTGGCCATGGCGGGCAGTACAGAAAGGTTGCTGAAGCTTGGCCCGCGCGATTTTACCCGGAAAGGGATCTCTGTATCCATAAAACGCTCTTTGCCGGTATTTTTATCAAATTCGCGGTTTTGTTGGTGGATAAAGTAAAAGCCCAGTTCGCCTTTGGCGCTTTCGGCCCTTACGTAATAGTCCTGCGGTTTGGGGGTTAGTTTTTTAGGCATCTTAGCCCGGGGATCAAAATCGGTGGTGCGCTTCAGTTCCTTTTGCAGGCGATCAAGGCATTGCTCTATAATTTTAAGCGATTGCTCAATCTCATCCACACGCACCTTATACCTGTCCCAGCAATCGCCAACACTGCCCACCAGGCCGGTACCAACGGGGATCTCAAAATCAATTTCGGGGTAAACCGAGTAACCGTCAATGCGGCGTAAATCGTATTTTAAACCCGAGCCACGCAGCATAGGGCCGCTACAGCCGTAGTTAATGGCCACATCAAGCGGCAATATGCCCACATTGGCAGTACGGTTAATAAATACCTGGTTGTCGGTCAGCAGGCCGTTCAGCTCTACCATTTTGGGTTTAAAGTAATCTACAAACTCGCGGCAGCGTTCCTCAAAGCCTACCGGCAAATCGTAAAACAAACCGCCCACCCAAATATAGTTATACAACATGCGCGATCCTGATGCCCATTCCAGCATCCCCATAATATGCTCCCTATCGCGGAAACACCACAGGAAAGGGGTGAAAGCGCCAATATCAATACCATAAGTACCAATGGCTATCAGGTGCGATGCGATACGGTTCATTTCGCAAACCAGTACACGGATATATTCCACCCGTTTGGGGATGTCCTGATCTATACCCAGCATCCGCTCTACACCCATTACCCATGCATGGCTGTTGTTCATGCTGGCCAGGTAATCCATACGGTCGGTAAAAGGGATAGTTTGCTGATACGTAAGCGATTCGGCGTGTTTCTCGAAGCAGCGGTGCAGGTAACCAATATGGGGGATCACCTCCTTTACTATCTCGCCATCGGTAATCAACTCCAGCCGTAAAACCCCGTGGGTAGATGGGTGCTGCGGGCCCATATTCAGCACCATATCCTCGGTAGCAGCGTGGGCTATCTTTTGGTTATAGCGGCTTAAAGCTTCGTTGTATATAGATGTATCGTTATTCAATGCCGACTTATTTAGAATTTAACCACAAAGTTCACAAAGAGTTTTTCACAAAAAGCACAAAGAAAAATGAAGCATTAATATCTAAAACAATCTTTGTGACCTTTGTGGATTCTTCCTTTGTGTACTTTGTGGTTAAATCTCACCGCCGAAATTAAAAATTATAATCCTATAAACGGTCAGCTAAAAATTATTTTACGCCAGATGTATCCGTCAGTTTGCTTAGGTTGGTAGCTAACCAGGCGTAAGGATACATGGCTAAGGCCTTAACTTTGCTATCGCGACTTTTAAACGTCCATACATCTTTCATAAACTCGCTGTGGTTTTTGGCGTTCAGTGTATCAAAAGCTACCGAAATGGTTGGGGTTAACGAATAAGCCGTATGCCAGGTACCAAAGGGGATAAACAAGGTTTCGCCGGGGCCAACTACAAAGTTAATTGGGGTAGCATCCTTATATAGCGGGAATTTTTCGTAATCGGGTTCAAAAATATTCAGTTCAGAGCGCCATGGGTCGTTAGGGCGGGGGTAAAGCATGTGTTCCTGCCCGCGCGGGAAAACGGTAAAGCGTTTCTCGCCATAAAGCTGGGTGATCCAGGCGTTCAAGTGATAGTAATCTAAATGCAGGTAAGGGAATTTACCACCAGGGCCGCCGATAAATAATTCGAGCGCGGCTCCCCATTTACCCAGCTTAAACATTTTGTTATCCAGCCAGTTAGGTTTGGCGTAAACCAGGTCGGGTTTAAGCAGAGGCAATAATTCGGGTAACTGATCGGTAATATTATAGATGCATGGATAGGGGGCCGGCTTGTCTTCGGTGCTGGCCTCCACCATGTTCATAATTTCGCGCATGTTATAGGTTTTGCCCTGCACCACGGTAGTGCGGTCGGCATAATTTTCTCTAAACCAATCGGGGGTAAACAGGCCATTTGCCTCCCAGTCCTTTACGGCATTTTTAAAAACCAGCGGGATGCCCGGTTTATAATGCTCTTCCATAAACTCCTTGTGGGTAATGTTTTCGCGCCTGATGATCTCCATGATTTAAAAAAATAGGGGTGTGTGATTTAGTTTTTACTACACACAATCATAATGAAAATAAATGAAAAAATCACCCCGGATAAGGAATGATTTTACTGATTAAAAGGATTGTATTAATAGTTTAATACAATTTAACTCAACCCTAATAATGGCGTTAAATAAACAGTTAATCTATTTTTATACCCTTATAGTATTCGGCATTTTTATAATCCTTACGCAGGGGGAAGCCTTCCCAATCATCAGGCATCAGCAGGCGGCGCATATCGGGGTGGCCTTCAAAGTAAATGCCGCACATATCGTAAGCCTCCCGCTCATGCCAATCCGCCGATTTGTAAACCGGGACGATGCTTGGGAAATGGGGCAGGATATCAATGCTGCGATCATGTTCCTTACTAATCTTCAATACCAACTGGCTTTGGTATGGGATGGATGTGAGGTGGTAAACCACCCCAAAACGGCCGACTTCCACACCATAATCCACACCTGACAGGCAGGATAGGAAATCGAAGTAAGTCGCCGGGTTGTCGCGCAGTTCCAAACATACGCGGGTAATATCATCGGGATTAATGAGCAAGGCAGGCTGCATACCACCAGGCTCTTCGCCGGTAATCACCTGTTCGCCAAATTTGTCTATCAGTAATTGTTTAATTTCAGCAAGCATCATGGCGCTAAACGTACAATTTTCCAGTTTTTGTTATCAATTTTTTTATAAACAATACGGTCGTGCAGGCGGCTGGTGCGGCCTTGCCAAAATTCAACCAGGCGTGGTTTAATGATGTAACCACCCCAGTACGATGGTTTGGGCACTTCCTTATCGGCAAATTCAGTTTCCAGTTCGGCCATTTTAGCTTCCAGGTCTTTACGACCAACGATCTCCTGGCTTTGTGCAGATGCTACAGCGCCCAACTGACTGGCCTTTGGGCGACTATGGAAGTAAGCTTCGCTTTGCTCGCGGGTTAGCTTTTCAATTGTGCCTTCAATGCGCACCTGGCGCTCCAATTCGGGCCAAAAGAATACGGCGGATACCAAAGGGTTTTTAGCCATCTCCTTACCTTTGCGGCTTAGGTAGTTGGTGTAAAACATAAAGCCTTCCTTATTAAAGCCTTTCAGCAATACAATACGTGCCGATGGGTGGCCGTTGGTAGTGGCTGTAGCCAGGGTCATGGCGTTGGGCTCGTTCACGTTGGCGGCTACGGCATCGTTAAACCATTTATCAAATTGATTGATGGGATCCTGCTTTACTTCCTTTTCGGTAAGTGTGGCAGCGCTGTAGTCTTGTCTTAAGTTTTGTAGTTCCTCGTTGTTCATTGCTGCAAACTTACAAATTAATTATACCGTATATCTATTACACACATTTTAGTTTTTGCAAACGTTTAACTATTTTGGGTGTTTAATTGTTAATTATGCTAAGTTCTATCCCGGCAGCTGTTGGACGCTTATTGATATCGGAACCATTTATGATGGACCCTAACTTTAAGCGCTCCGTTATTTTAGTAACCGAATACCACGAAGAGGGGGCGGTTGGTTTTGTATTGAATCATCAAAGTGATAACCTGCTTGGCGATCTGCTGCCCGATGTTTCCTATTCCGAGATACCGGTTTATAATGGCGGCCCTGTTGCCGAGGATACCCTGCACTTTATCCATCGCTGTCCCGAAAAAATTGGCGGCGGGCTGGAAATATGGAACGGTATATATTGGGGTGGTGATTTTGATACGGTAAAAACACTAATCAACAATTACCAGTTAAATACCGATGAAATTAAATTTTTTACGGGCTACTCGGGTTGGACTGCCGGCCAGTTGGATAATGAATTGCAGGAAGATACCTGGATTGTAGCCAGCAAATTTGACCCGGATACGGTTTTTGCCGATGCCGAGCATAATTTATGGAAGCAGGTGGTGATTAGCCTGGGGCAACGTTACGCGCATATCGTTAATTTCCCCGAGAACCCAACTTTGAATTGAGTCTTAAGTCGGGAGTCCTAAGTCTTAAGTCATTGGTCTTAAGTCAAAATTAAAGTTTCAGCCTTAGGACTTCAGACTAAAGACTTACCCCGCTAACCCCTCATCCCGCATTTCCCTTGCCGATGCTTCTACTTTTTGCTTTAGCTGATCTTTAAATTTGATCAGGGCCGAGGTGATGGTTATGTCCGACGTAGCCAGGATCTGTGCAGCCAGTATACCGGCATTTTTAGCGGCGTTTAAGGCTACGGTTGCTACCGGGATGCCATTAGGCATTTGCAGGATGGATAATACCGAATCCCAGCCATCAATAGAATTGCTGGACTTAACAGGTACCCCAATTACCGGTAAATGTGTTAACGATGCCACCATACCCGGCAAATGCGCGGCACCACCGGCACCAGCTATAATAACTTTCAGGCCACGGTCGGCCGCGGCACGGGCATAACTAAACATCAGATCGGGCGTGCGGTGTGCCGATACCACGGTGATCTCAAATTCGACACCCAGTTCTTTTAAAACATCGGCGGCATCCTGCATCACCGGCAAGTCTGATTTGCTGCCCATAATAATGCCTACTTTTGGTTGGTTCATGCGTTTTTATTTTAGATCCGTTTTATTCTTTTTCCTGTAAACTACCTTTCGTATCATAAATACAATACCCAAACCTAACAGAATAGGAATAGATATAAAAATTATAAAGGCTATGATCTTACCTGTTTTATGCCCCAATTCGGAAGCGCGGTCGTTTTTTAACTCTTCATCGCTTTTTACTTTAAAACCGTTAAAGAATTTGGTGAGATTCTTATCATCTTTTGATAACGAATCTGAAGACCATATTCCGCACATCAGCATGGTATCCCTTACTGTTACCGCATGGTTATAACTAAAAGTCAATTGACCGTTAATTACCGCCTTGTACCCAAATTCTATCCCCTGGTGCCCGTTAATAGCTATCTTGTTTTTATAAAAAACCTCGCCTTTAGTTGGCCCGAGCATTCCCTTAATATAAATGTTATAAAGTGAATCAGGGTTGTCTTTGCTAAACATGTCGCGCAGCCCCCCAGATACATCTCCGGCATGGGCCATAAATAGCACACCATGATATTGTACCCGATATATTGTATTGCCGCTTTTGTTTATCACGTTTGGCGTATCAGGCAGGGCAATTGTGGCCAGGTTTCCAAGCTTTTGTACAACCTTATACTGGCTGAAAGCTTTAATTGAAAAAAGCAATAGCGTTAAAGCAGCAATTGTGAGTTTACGGTTCATCTATTGATATCGTTTCTTTAACACATGGAAACAATGCATACTATTAACGTCAGACTATAACTTTCAAAGTTTCCTGTACAAAACGGGCTTTCTCTATCGCTTTTTCTCTATCCGTATCTACAATAGTTACATGCCCCATTTTGCGGAACGGCTTGGTGATCGCTTTACCATATAGGTGAATATAAACACCGGGCTGGTTCAATACTTTTTCAATTCCCTGGTAAATTGCGGGGCCTTCGTAGCCGGCTTCGCCTAAAACGTTTACCATAATGGCATTGTTCAGGCAATCGGTATTACCTAAGGGCTGGTTAAATATGGCACGCAGGTGCTGCTCAAATTGCGATACGGTATTGCCCTCGATAGTTTGGTGCCCGCTATTATGGGGGCGTGGCGCCAGTTCGTTCACCAATATACGGCCGTGTTTATCTAAAAACATTTCTACGGCCAGTAAGCCTACTATTTTTAAACTTTCGGCAATGCGTTTGGCAATATGCTCAGCTTCCTGGTGTATCTCAAATGGCAGGGTAGAAGGGGCAATCAGGAACTCCACCAAATTAGCTTCCGGGTTAAACTCCATCTCCACCATTGGGAAGCATTTTACTTCGCCACTTTCGTTACGCGCAACTATTACAGCTATCTCTTTTTCAAAATCTATTAGCTTTTCAACCAGGCTGGGGGCGGTAAAGGCTTTGGCCAGGTAAGTTTCGTCAACCACCTTATATACGCCCTTGCCATCGTAACCATCGCGGCGCAGTTTTTGGATATATGGGAAAGGGATATGGCTTTGCTTCAACTGTTCCAGCGAGTTCACGATCTGGAAATCGGCAGTCGGTATATCGTTCTCCTTAAAAAACTGCTTTTGCAGGCCCTTATCCTGTATCAGGCGGATAATGCGGGGCTGCGGGTATACTACAACGCCTTCCTTTTCCAATTGCTCCAGCGCGTCTACGTTAACTTTCTCAATTTCGATAGTCAGCAGGTCGACAGTTTTGCCGAAGTTGTAAACGGTCTCGTAATCGCCTAATGAACCTGTAGTAAATTCATCGCACAGTTTGCGGCAAGGCGCTTCGGGATCGGGATCCAAAACCTTAACGGTTACGTTGTAATTAATAGCCTGTTGTATCAGCATACGGCCAAGCTGGCCGCCGCCTAAAATACCTAATTTAAGGTCTCCGTAAAATGCTTTCATTGTTGATGATGCAAGTTTAGCCCAAATCTTTCAAAAAGCCTAAAAGTATTATGATCTTATCTGATAAAACACTTTTGTTAGTGTAATATATACACGATATTGTAATCGTGTTATTTTATTTTAATTATTTGGTCTAAATATCGCCTTTAATTCATGACATTAGCTTGAAAATCGTATGTTTGCATAGTATTTACCAGAAATAAAACATACTGAATGAAAACTAAAATAGCGGTAGCTAACGGTGACGGTATCGGGCCGGAAATAATGGATGCTGTTCTTCGCATATTCAAGGCCAATAACGTTAAATTAGAGTACGAATTTGTGGAAATGGGCAAGTCCTATTTCGATGCGGGCCATTCTACCGGGATGACCGATGCCGCCAAGGAAACTATCGAAACTTTAGGCTTGCTGTTTAAAGGCCCCATGGAAACCCCCAAAGGCAAGGGCGTAAAAAGCATTAACGTAACCGCCCGTAAAGTATGGAATACCTACGCCAATCAGCGCGATTTCCGTACCCTAAATGGTGTAAATACGGTGTTTTCAAGAGCAGGTATCCCTATCAACTTAACCATCATCCGCGAAAATATTGAAGATACTTACGGTGGTATTGAACACTTGCTGACTTATGACGTAGCTGTTGGCCGCCGTATCATCACCCGGCCGGGTTCGGCGCAAGTGATCCGTTACGCGTTCGAAATGGCCAAACGTAAAGGTTATACCAAACTGGCTTGCGCGCACAAGGCTAATATCATGAAGCTTACCGACGGTATGTTTTTAGAGGTTTTCCAGGATATTGCCAAAGAATACCCCGAAATTGAAGCTACCGATATCATTGTGGATGACCTGTGCATGAAGCTGGTATCGCGGCCCGAAATGTTCCAGGCTATTGTTTTAACCAATTTGCAGGGTGATATCGTATCCGACCTGTGTGCCGGTTTAGTTGGCGGTTTGGGCTTTGCTCCATCGGCCAATATTGGCGACAATATTTCCATTTTTGAAGCTGTACACGGTACCGCGCCTGATATTGCCGGTAAAGGCATTGCCAACCCAACAGCGTTGTTGTTGTCGGGTATTTCTATGCTGCGTTACCTGGGTTACGCGTCAAACGCTGCGGCTATTGAAAACGCATTGCTTTATACCTTAGAACAAGGCGTACACACCGGCGATTTTGGTGATAAATCAACCCCGGCATCAAACACCAATCAATTTGCCGATGCCATTATTGCTAACCTGGGCAAAGTACCTGCCGATGGCGGTGTATTTGAAGATAGCAGCTTTGAAGTAAGCGAAGACATTCATGAACACTTGATCAAAAATAAACTGACCGCTACCAAAGGCGTGGAGGAAGAAATGATTGGTGTGGACGTGTTTGTAGAATCGAACGTGCAACCTGATGAACTGGCTGAAGTGGCCAAAAAAAGCCTGAGGTTTAACGATAACTTTGATTTGGTGATGATATCTAACCGTGGTACACAAGTTTGGCCAACGGGTTCTATCTATACCGAACTGGTGAACGAATACCGCATTCGATTTGAGAAAAAAAGCGGTCGCCAGATCAAACAAAAAGAACTGCTGCACATAGCCGCCGACTTATCTGAAGAAGTAAAAGTTTGCTCGGTTGAATTCCTGATGAACTTTGGGGGTAAAATAGGGTATACGCTGGCGCAGGGGCAATAGATTTTGGTTCATAGTTGATGGTTCATAGTTCATAGTAGCTCAACTATGAACCATCAACTATGAACTATTAACTAACCTTCATAAAACTTCCCAGCTATATAAGCTATCGGGAAACCGAAAGCCACAATCAGCGCGGCCATATTTTTAAGTACGCCGGCTGTTTTCATGGGGTGCTGTACAATATGGCTTAAATAGGGCACCACCAAAAAGTTCATAATCACAAAGATCATCAGTCCCCAAACAAGAGCCAGTACTACCTTATTACGGAATATTTTAATAAAGGTTGGGTACAATAAAAATAACAAAGTGGTAAACACCAAAGCTATAAAGTAATGAAATAGCACTCCGTATACCACCATTTCTGTTCCGCCTGCCGCTGCCGATTTTCCGAAAAAGCCACTGGCAATATACCGGAATATGGCCGCTACAGGAACCTGCGGGTTAATAATAATAGCCGATAAGGCATCAATAGTGCCGCAAAGCAGCCAGGTTAATATAATGTACTTAACAATGCTTTGTTTTTTAATTTTAACGGTCATAATAGTTTGGGTTAAAGGTTATTAAAGATAAATAAAAACCCGTAAGGTTATCATCACACAATCCCCGAACTATAGTAAAATATGCGAAAATCCCCCTATAAGGGTGAGGTTGGGGAGATAAAAGTGTAAAATTGAAGACCCTATATATGGTTTTTATATGGTTATAATATTTATAAACTACCTTTATATAATTATGGCAGCCGAAAATATTATACGGATACCCCGACTGTTTTCTGAAAAAGGAAAAGTGTATCATTTTACCAATGATGCTTTGATTATAACCAGCGAGGTTTTTAAAAATATAAGGACGGAGATACCTAAAGAAAAGATCGCATCGCTAAGGTTTGGCATTGAATGGGTAAAAGGATTTTATTTTCCCATCGGTCGCAATTTTAAAATAGAACTGAAATTGGATGATGGTTCTGTTTTATCCCTAAGTTTTGCGAGTTATTACGGTATAAAGAAGAAATTATACACTGCTAAATACCAGCATCTGATCAATACTGTTTGGGAAAACCTGTTTCAAGCTGACTTAAATGATATAGCCGTTCGTTTTAGAGACGGGGAAACGCTTTACATTAATGGTGTTGAATTTAATAAGGATGGCTTAAGGTGGGGCGAAAAAGAATTACTTTTCTGGGATAAAATACAACTAAAAGAGTACATCACTTATTTTGTGATACGGCATATTGATAATGCCAAACTGAACAAAAGTTTTTACTTTTTAACCGATTGGGATTCTTTCCTGCTGCAACAGGTATTAAAACACATTATTCAGCAAAGAGCCAAATATGCTGATCAGAAATATGAAATTAACCTAAACTGATTAATCTTTCACCCTCAATCTTCTTCTGCAATTCCAAAATAGCACCTATTAAAGCTTCGGGGCGTGGCGGGCAACCCTGTACATAAACATCAACGGGGATTACCCTGTCGACACCCTTTACCACATGGTAACCATGCTGCCAGTAAGGCCCGCCACAGTTAGAGCATGAACCCATGCTGATGACGTATTTAGGTTCGGGCATTTGCTCGTACAGGCGTTTAATGCGCTCGGCCATTTTAAAGGTTACGGTGCCGGCAATGATAATCACATCGGCCTGGCGCGCAGAGGGGCGGGGGAATACACCAAAACGATCCAGATCGTAAGTTGATGCCATGGATCCCATCATTTCTATCGCGCAGCAGGCAATCCCAAAACTAAGCGGCCATAGTGATGATAGGCGCGACCAGTTCATCAGGTCGTTTAATTTGGTGACCATTACGCCGCCACTCTCGTTCATGCTTTCAGGATTCATTTTCCGGCTTTTTAAAAGTGGGTTTAAACATGGGCTTTCTGATAGGAGGGGCACTTGTGGTAGCGGCAGGCTGGGCAGCAGTGGTAGTAGTAACGGCATTGGCCGCCATTTCCTTTTGTGTTAACGCCGAAAACTCCTTTAGTTTATAATTCCCTTGTTCGGTATTCAATTTATCGTACAATGATGATGGGATAATAACATCGGTATGGGGGACATCGGCGTTAGGCTTAATCCAATTCAGATCGCCCTTGCGCCAAACGTATACCAGGCCCAATATCAGGATGCCCATAAAAATAAACATCTCTATCAGTGTTAACTTACCCCAGCGGGCATCGGCGGCAATTAGTTCGTGGCTGCCAAATATGGTAGCCCATGGAATAATAAATACCATCTCCACATCAAATAGCAAGAATATCAATGCGATAACATAAAAACGCGGATTAAAAGGCACCCATGCGTTACCCGTAGGTTCCTCACCGCACTCGTACGATGTTAGTTTTTCGGCATTCGGTTTATCCGGCGCTACCAGCTTACCTGCAAACAGCGTAACACCTACCAAAACAAATCCGGTAATAATAAAGACTAATATCTTTCCAAATTCTGATATTTGCGAAACTTCGCCCATGGCAACAAATTTAATAAATCCATCCCACTTTGATGCCATAATAATTGGCGGCGGTGCCTGCGGCCTGATGTGTGCCGTACAAGCCGGTTTTTTAGGTAAGCGCGTACTGGTGCTGGAGAAAAACGATAAGGTAGGTGCCAAAATTCTCATCAGCGGGGGCGGGCGCTGCAATTATACCAACTTGTATAGTTCGCCACAGCAATTTATATCTGAAAATGAGCATTTCTGTAAATCAGCCTTCGCCCAATGGACGGTTGACGATACCATTAGTTTTTTTGAAACTTATGGCATCAGCGGTAAGGAAAAAACTTTAGGCCAGCTATTTCCCGAAAGTGATAAGGCAAAAGATATTGTGAACTTGTTTACCGGCTTGTGTACCGATATGGGCCAGGAGATTTGGTGCGATACCGAAGTGAGAAACATTGAAAGTAACAAAGATGGTTTTACCATCAGTTATGAACGTAATGGCAAGCTATCCGAAATAAAAACACCTAAAGTAGTTATTGCCAGCGGCGGCTTGCCCATTGCTAAAATGGGCGCAACCGATTTTGGCCTGCGCACCGCCCGTAAATTTGATATGGAGATTATCCCTACAGCTCCCGCATTGGTGCCGCTGACTATCACCGGCAAAGACCAGCCCTGGTACGAGCAACTATCTGGTAACAGCATTTTTTGCCGGGTTTGGAACGATAGGGCCAGTTTCGAGGAAAATATCCTGTTTACCCATTGGGGTTTAAGCGGCCCGGCTATCCTGCAAATATCATCGTACTGGCGCGCGGGCGAAAGCATTATGATGGATCTGTTGCCCAATCAAAATATCGTTGACCTGATAGAGCAAGAACGCAAGCTGAATGGTAAAAAGCCTTTACTGTCGTTGATAGCTAACTTGTTCACCCGCAAATTTGCCGATGCCATTAGCGATCACCTGCCTGCCGATAAAAACCTGGCATCGCTTAATAAAGCCGAACTGGAAAGCATCAGCAACCTCATCCATCAATTTAAAGTAAAGCCTGCCGGCGATAAAGGCTATGATAAGGCCGAAGTGATGCGCGGGGGAGTAGCTACGGCCGAATTATCATCGCGTACACTGGAAGCCAAAAAAGTACCTGGTTTATTCTTCGGTGGCGAGTGTGTGGATGTTACCGGCTGGCTGGGCGGTTATAATTTTCAATGGGCCTGGGCCAGTGGTTTTGTGATCGCACAAAATTTGTAAACAAATTGTCATATAACAAAAAAGTGAATACCGCTTATTGTACAATATTATTTGTGTTATAAATTTGTTGCGCTTTTGTTGCATGACAAAGAAATTCCCCTTTTTAACCAACTATAGATTGGTGTGCGTGCTATGGATTGCAGTGGCTGCTTTCTGCGCGTATTACAAGTATAAACCCAACATGTATAACAACTATGTTATATTTAAGCAGGTATATTATCATACCGTTGCTCAAACAAATCTATACAATCTTTATCCCGCCGAATACTACGACTCGAACCATTACGGGCCCGTATTTAGTATGGTAATAGCACCGTTCGCCTTAATGTCTGATGGTTGGGGCTTGCTGTTTTGGAGCATGGCTAATACCGTATTGCTGCTTTGGGCGGTGCATTTGCTGCCCTTATCTAACAAGGTAAAAATGCTCATCCTGCTGTTTTGCAGTATCGAGTTCGCCAATTCGGTACATAATATCCAATTTAACCCTATAATAACGGCCTTTATTATCTTCAGCTTTATATTGGTTGATAAGGGAAAAGATGGCTGGGCCACACTGTTTATTGTTTTAGGGGCCTTAGTGAAATTGTATCCCATTATTGGGCTGGCCTTTTTTATGTTCTCAAAAAACAAAGGCAAGTTCGCTGCTTCGGCGGCAATGTGGATGGTTATCTTCCTGGTGCTGCCAATGGCTATCTCTAATAGTCATTTTGTGATACAATCCTATAACGATTGGTACCATTCCCTGGTTGAGAAGAACCATCAGAATATTGGTTTTGGCGCCGCGCAGGATATTTCGTTTATGGGGGTTTGCCGCCGTATTGCCGGTAACCCATATTTACCCAACCTGCCGTTTTTAATGTTTGGCGCTATCGTATTCGGGATGCCTTTGCTAAGGTTCAGCCAGTTTGAATCTATTAAATTCCGCTTGCGGGTATTAGCTTCGGCATTGCTTACCGTGGTGCTATTCAGCACCGGATCCGAGCATCCTACTTATATTATAGCGGTTGCCGGCGCGGTACTATGGGTGTTTTTGCAGGATAAACCATTTACCAGGCGTAATATCATATTGTTAGCGCTATTGCTGGTAGTAACCGGTTTGGGTTTAACGGATGCTTTCCCTAAATATGTGCGCGAAGAGATAGTTACTAATTATGTATTGAAAGCCTGGCCATGTGTTATTATTTGGTTTATCCTGGCTTACGAGTTGATTTTTAAGGATTTTACAGTGGATGAAACCTGCAAACACAAGCAGGCCAAGTATTACAACTTGATCGATCAGCCTGATAAAAACATAGCTACAGTTTAAACAAATATTTAATGCTGATGGGTGGATTTTAATTGCTTAAAATAAGTGATCAGTCCGTTGATATTACCCACAGTGAATTTTCCGCTGCGGATGGCTTCAAGGGCCTTTTCCTCGTCGCCCATAATATCACTCATAGCATCGTTAAAATTATCGGGGGTTAACTGGCTCATAACGGCTGTATTAGCGCCATAATAATAAGTGATCTTAGCATTACCCCGACCGTTATTGCCATTGCCGCCAAACGATGTACCAACAGCGCCGCCAACGCCACTGTAGCCGCCTGTACCAATTGATAGGCCCGGATGGAAACTAAAGCCGCTGCCACCGCCGCCGGTACTGCCGCCGTTTATTACGTAAAGTTTAACTTCTTCGTTTAAAACCACTTTTACAAAATCCAGTTCCTGGGCGCTCCAGGTGGTGTTATGCGGGGCGTGGGCTACCACAAAGCTGTCCTGCCCAATTACAAAGCATTTAATATCGCTGGCGCTTAGGCGGGTTTCGGTAGCCTTGGGGTTATCCTTAAATACAATAAAGCCCTCGTCCTTAATAGGGGCTTTGCCCGATGGGTTAGTTCGGATCAACCCATCTACCTTTTGATCGCGCCTGTCGATAAAAAAGCCCGGTTGAAATTTTTGTGATTTTGCTGATACGAAAGTCAGCATTAAAAATAAAATGATTAAAATTGGACGTACCATAGTTAACACAAATAACGTACATTTTTAATATTTATGACAACTGTTGATTTACGTAGCGATACCGTTACTAAACCCACACCGGGCATGTTCGAGGCCATGATGAGCGCCAAAGTAGGCGACGATGTTTTTGGCGAAGATGAAACTGTAAACGCTTTAGAAGCTAAAGCTGCCGCCATGTTTGGCATG
This sequence comes from Bacteroidota bacterium, assembly GCA_040389105.1. Classification (GTDB taxonomy): domain Bacteria; phylum Bacteroidota; class Bacteroidia; order Sphingobacteriales; family Sphingobacteriaceae; genus Mucilaginibacter. The sequence goes on along the minus strand of JAZKAO010000016.1, from coordinate 57,467 downwards.
GAAGCCGGCATTTTTTGTCCATCGGGTACGATGACCAACCAGATAGCCATTAAATGTTTTACCCAACCGTTGGATGAACTAATTGCCGACCAAACCGCGCATGTTTACCGTTACGAGGGTGGGGGCATTGCCTTTAATTCAGGCGTATCTACACGCTTATTAGATGGCGACCGTGGCCGCATTACTGCCGAAATGATAGCGCCGGAGATCAATGCCGAGAATATCCACTTCCCGCACACCAGTTTGGTGGTGCTGGAAAACACCGTGAACAAAGGTGGAGGCAGCTGCTATACTTTAAATGATATTGCCCCGATTGCCGATCTGTGTAAACAGCGCGGGCTTAAGTTGCACCTGGATGGTGCCCGGATATTTAATGCCTTAGCCAATACGGGCGATAAGGCAGTTGATTACGGCAAATACTTTGATGGCATCTCGGTTTGCTTATCAAAAGGTTTAGGCGCCCCTGTGGGTTCGGTTTTATTGGCTGATGCAGCTACCATTAAGTACGCCCGCCGCATCCGTAAGGTATTTGGCGGTGGTATGCGCCAGGCCGGCTTTTTAGCCGCGGCCGGTATTTACGCGTTGGATAACCATGTAGAGCGTTTAAAAACAGACCATTCCCACGCCCAAATATTAGCCGAAGAATTAGGCAAATGCGCCTGGGTGAGCAATGTATTACCTGCCGATACCAATATTGTATTGTTTGATACTCTTGAACCTGCGGAAACCGTTTTGAAAAAACTGGCCGCGCATCACATTATCGCGTTAAGCACCGGGCCAAACCGTATCCGCTTTGTGTTACATTTAGATGTACACCCGGCACAGGTAGAGTATACAGTGGGTGTGTTGAAAAACCTATAAACCCCTCCCAAACCCTCCAAAAGTAGAGGACTAATAAAAAAGCACGTCATCGCGAGCCGCTTCTATCAGCGGCGTGGCGATCCCCGATTAGCAGAGCTGCTCTGCTTGCCGGGGATTGCTTCGTACCTTTACAGCAATGACGTGCTTTATGTTTTATTTTGAGAGCAACCCATCCAGCGTTACCGAAGCATAGTATAACGCCCCGATTGTTGGGCCGCCCGCGTATTGGATATAGCGTTTATTTAGCAGATCGGTACCGCCAACTTTAAAGGTGGCATTGTATTCGGGCACTTTAAAGGTAACCTGGGCATCAACCGTATGGATAGCCGGGACCCTGCCGGTTACCAGCGGGCTTTCCCACAGGAAACCTTGCTGCCATTTATAAACCACATTAAAGCCCACATTTTTAACAATCTCGCGGTTACCGAATGATAAGTTGCCCGACCATTCAGGTGTATTAAAGCCGGTCACAAAAATATCTGATGTTGCTTGCGACTGGATCTTATTAAAGCTGGCATTGCCCGATATGGTATAACGCTTGTAGAAGTTATATGTAATACCCGCCGATGAACCGTAGTTATTATAGATATTTTTGGCATTGGTATATACCCTGTAACGGCTTTGCCCTAAGCTGGCGGCATTATTGGCTGTGGCAGTTGTAGGGTCGCGGTTAATATCCAGCATGGCCAGTACGGCGGCATCGCTGCCTACGGTTGCACTATTGGGTACAAACACTTGCACCTGGCCTAAAAAGCCATTGTAGCGGTTAGTATAGGCATCAATATCAATAAATACCTTATTATCCAGGATAATGCCTTTGTAACCTATTTCATACGATGTGATCTGCTCCGGGCGTGCCTTTGGCAAATCGGCAACCTGTAATAAACCGCGGTTGGCTAAAGCGGTAGCATCTGTACCGCTGGCGCTACCTGCCGCTGCATTTACAGCGGCATTAAAAGTAGCTACCGATGCCTGTGTATAGCTGTTACCCAAATAGCCCAAACCATCGTTAATAAATGGCAGGCTACCCACACGTTTAACGCGGCCGTTATTTACGTAAGATAAAGCCTCGAACAATGCCGGGAAGCGATATCCGTTTTGGAATGTAAACCTAAAGTTATGATTTTCGGTAGGCGAGTAAACCGCCGCCAGGCGTGGGGTAAATTTAGGATCGTAATAGGGGTTATAATCACCACGGATAGATCCAAACAGTTTTAGTTTATTATCGAACAGGGTTTTGGTTAGCTGTGCAAAGCCGCCAAACTTTTTGTAATAAACATCCTGGCCAAAGCTTCCATCGGCAAGCGGGGTGTTACGGTCGGCAATAGAGCGACTAAAATCCACAAAGTTATTCCCATCGGGGATGATCTGGTAAATACGGGCATCGCCGCCAACCAACAGGTCGAAGATCTTGATCCGGTCGGTCAAATCCCATTGTGCCTCGGCATTATAAAGATGGCTTTTTTGTACCAACGCTGCACCCCCGGTAACCGGCGCATTGGGGATAAGGCTGGATTTAATATCCCAGTTGTTGATACCAATAATGGTCTTTTTTAATTCGTTAAAAGCGGCGGTACCTGGTTCAACGCGACCAGCATCGGCAGCGGCGCGGGCAGCGTTGGTAGCATCGGCTAAGTTGGCCGATGTTAAGCCGCCATGTGCTGTAGCATAGCTGGTCAGCGCGTTTTTATATAAGGTTCCCCAGGCCGAATTGCTGGCATGGTTCAAATCAAGGTTATCAGCCAATGGCTTTACATTATAGCTGTCGCCTGTGTTTTCTATCGATTCGTAAGCACGTACCAAAAAGTCTTTGCCTTTTAATTCTACCTTATGGTTTTGTACAGTAGCGCCATTCAAGGCAATTTTGTTACCTCGTTGAAAAACGCCATCCATACGGCCAATGCGGTAGGTATAGGATAGGGTAGTCGTAGGGTTTAGTTTGTAAGCCAGCGTCGCGTCAAATTTCAGGTTAGATACTTTGGGGTCAACCAAATCTACCTCGTTATAACCGGTGCGGGCCACAGTAAGGTTAGGGCGGGCAACGCCGTTAACGGTGATTCCTTTTATAACCACGGTATTACTGCCTGCAAGGGCATCATCACCGTATTTATTCCAGCCATCATAAGCAGCATTGCTGGTACCTGTTAGTTCGGGATAGCCGGGATTAGCTGTTTTTAACGTACCGGGGTTTTGATCGGCTTGCGTGTTCGATTGCCAATCCTGCCCCTGTAAATAGCTTACATTCACTTTAAAGGCAAATTTATCGTTATAAGCTTTTGCATAGCGAAAAGCATCTTCGGTCAGCACACTTGGTTTAATGCCAATGCCATCTACATGGTTAACACCTGTGCGGTGATAAAAACTTAGTCCCTGGTATTTAAATGCATCTTTAGTGATCAGGTTGGATAAACCATTCAGCGCGTTTGTACCATATAAGGCCGCTGCAGCACCGGGAGTGATCTCTATACTGGCAATATCCAGTTCGGTTGGCCCAATGGCATTGCCCAGCGGTACACCCAATGTGGCTGATTGCATATCAACACCATCAGTCAGCTGCATAAAGCGGAAGTTGTTGGGGCTGTTAAAGCCACGGGTATTAGGTACTTTTAAGGTTAAACTGGTGGTAGTCATTTGTACGCCTTTCACGTTTTCCAGCGCGTCGTAAAAGCTGGGGCCTGGCGATTGTTTCAGCGCGCGGATATCCAATTTCTCAATCGCTACGGGCGACTTTAATAGTTTTTCTTCCTTGCGCGACGCGGTAACTACCACCTCGTTAATCAGTAACGATTGCGATGTAAGCTGGATATTTAATGCGTTGCCTGTGTTTTTGATCAGGAATTCCTGTGCCTGGAAACCAACTGCCTTAAATACCAGTGTATAAGGTAGTTTGGCGTTGGTAGTTAAAGTGAATTTACCTGTTGTATCGGTTGCAGTCCCGTTAGTGGTGCCTTTAATACTGACGGTAGCGCCAATTAGCGGCAGGCCTCTATCGTCGTTTACCTTACCGCTTAGGATATATGATCCGTTTAGTTGTGCCAGGCCCGTGAGCGGAAAAAGGGCAAAAAGAAGCACAACAATTTTTAAATTGTTTGTAAAAAGTTTCATGAAGAGTGGGTGATAATAATTAAAAATGAGTGAATACGTTAATTGATCGTGGAGTGTGGATCAACAACAGCAGGGGGCGAGAAGGACATTGAAATTGTACATTGTATATAAAGTCTACCGATTTAGTAGTACAAATGTAAATATATTGAAGATACCTACAATATTTATTTGAAAATAGTTTATAAGTATCTGATTATTAGATTGTTTTAAGAATTATTTTGCCCGGTTTGGGTGCCGGAAAACTCTATTTAGCGAAATCCTGATCAAAATTCATCGAAAGTATCACGGCTTATTTTGTCATGTATAGCTATAACAATTTCCTGTTCTGACGGATTGATTGTAAAATCGCTTGTCTCGGTATGTCTTGTTGAAGCATTAACATCCGAACATCCAAAATGGAAGTTAACATGATAGTTGAATTTTATTTTACCGGTATTGTTTTTTGGATCGTACCAAGCATCACCTACAGTAAATCCCTCCACATTTGGCGAACCGTCTTCATCGCTATGATAGTTTTGTAATTGTGCTAAAATATTGGCGTGATTTGGCCCGGCACTTAAAAGTGTTTTGAATTGCGCGATGATATCAGCATCATTATTTATTATGCGCTGATATTGATTACCAGCAAGGTGTATTTTTACAGCGCCCATATAAACAGTATGGTAAAGGGCTACAAATAAGTTAACCCCTCAAATTTACTGCCTGAGTAAAAATAAGGTTTAAAATCATCTTCGGCCAGTTCGCAGCTTATAGTCATGCGGGTACCGTAGGCATCGCCAAAAATACTGGCAATGGCGGCATCGGCGGCATCGCGGCCTGTGGCTATTTTTACCATGCCGTTTAATGGGGCCAACCCGGTTGCATCAAATAAAACCCATTGATTGCCCAGGTAAGCTTCAAAGCAAGCATGGAAATCGGCAGGTTTTAGTTTATAGGCATAGCCGGTAAAATAGCGGGCAGGGATAGTTAAGGCGCGGCAAAGGGCAATGCCCAAATGCGCGAAATCGCGGCAAACGCCGGCTTGTTCGGTCACGGTATCATAGGCGGATGTTTGCGAATTGGTCGATCCGCTGAGGTACAGTACATTAGTACGGATCCAGTTGGTTAAGGCTATTACCTGCGCGTAAGGGCTGTCGATATCACCAAACATGTGGTTAGCCAAACGGTATAGCTTATCCGATTGGCAATAGCGGCTGGGAGAGAGGTAAGGCAATATTTCGGGCGAAAGCTTTGATATCGGCTCTTCCTGCACTTTACGGTGATCGGTAATTTTAAATGAATTATTCACTACGGCATTGTAAGATACTTTCAGTCGGCAAGCGTTAGGCACATCCAGGCGAATCATGCGGTTCTCGCCGCCGACTGAAAGCAATTCCTCTATTTTTACTTCGGGGCTAACCGTAAAGGTTTCCTGCAAAACTGTTTGATCCTGCGTACGTAATGCCTGTATGTTTAATACCAGCGTACTTGCCGATTTTATATGGTATTCAAGCTGTGCCGATACGTTAAATTTCATACTTTGTTTCCGGTAAATTATGAAACGCTTTTTCCATCCAGTCTTCGCCTACGTTTTGCAGGGCGGTACCCAATTCCTGGGCCCATTGGTCTGATATGTATTCCAGGTCTTTCTTCTCGTAGCGCTGCTCGATCATTTCAAACGAGTCTTTTTTATAAAGCAATACATCTATCGGGAAATCCACGTTATTTGAACTTACCCTGGTACTATCGAACGATAAAAAGCCAACTTTAAGGGCCAGCCGCATAGATGAATCTTCCTTTAAAACCCGGTTTAATATGGGTTTACCATGGCCCGAATTACCGATAATAACAAAAGGCGCGCCGTTACCCAACTCCACCCAGTTACCTTCGGGATACAGCAGGAACAGCTTATGCTCATCGTCGTCCTTTAACTGCCCGCCAATTATTGTGTTTAAATCAAACTTAAAACCTGCTTTTTCTAATGTGGGCCTATCTTCGTTAGCAACGCGTTTTACCTGTTCGCCAAAGGCGTTAACGGCTTTATATAACTTGTTATACTCCTTATGCTCCAGCATCTCATCAAAATAAACCATGGCCTTATCGCGTACCGAGCGCAGGCCGCTGGTCATGATGAAGAGCGAGAACTGATCTTTTTGTTTTACCGAAACTTTCTTTTTTATAGTCGTATCCGTGCCCGATGTAATGCGTGTATCGGCTATGGCTATTAATCCTTCTTTAACTTTTATTCCTAAACAGTAGGTCATTCCTTATAATTGATTATCTAACCGCCAAAATAAATTAAATAAACTAAAGGCAGGAATAAATTTTACGGATGTTGAGTTTGAGGTTTAACCACAAAGTTTACAAAGAGAAAAATTACAAAGTTCACAAAGCTATTGTTAGCCAAAATATAACTTTGTAGCCTTAGTGCGAAGCTTTGCGACCTTTGTGGTTAAATTATCCTGCGGTTAAAAATTAAACTAAAGCTATAGTATAATCATCATCTTTTTTATATTTTCAAAGCCTGTATGAAATATCACAAAATTAAGGCTACAGCTATTTTGCTGTTTGTGCTATTGGGATCGGGGTTAACGCAAACAGCGTTGGCCACTAATCCCGTGGTGCATATATCGCCTAAACCAACCTGGCTAAGCACCTATAAACCATACGATAAGCGTCCATCCGAACGTAGTATCGAGAACGGTTACTTTTTAGCTTTGGTTGAACGGCAGATAGATGTTGACCGCAGAGCCGATTACCGCCATTATATCCGTGTAATTGTATCCGAGACAGGGATTCAAAACGCTTCGCAAATATCCGTTAGTTTCGACCCGGTTTTCGAGCGTCTGGATTTTCACCAGATAACTATTTGGCGAGATAATAAACCGCAAAACCGGTTAAATCCGGCCGATTTTAAACTAATGGCCGACGAGGAAGATTTCTCGAAGTTTATTTACCAGGGCAGTTACTCGGCTAATTATATTATTCCTGATATCCGTAAAGGTGACCGTATTGAATACTCGTACACTATTACCGGCCGCAACCCGGTTTTTGGTAATAAGTATTGTCAAAATATTTATATGCAGGGCAGCCAGGCTTTTGCGCACCAGTACTTGTGCCTGCAAGTTTCGTCGGTACGTAAGCTGAACATGAAATCGTTTAACAAAGTGCCTGCCCCCGTTATTACTGAAGCAAACGGCACTAAGCGTTATGTTTGGGAAGCTTTCCAGGTGCCGCCGGGCGATGATGGCAATAACAGCCCGGGTTGGTACGATACTTACGCTAATGTGGAGGTAAGCGAATACAATTCGTGGGGCGAGGTAATTAATTGGGCGCTTGGCGTAAACCCTATATCATCAAGCCTGAAAGGCGATTTGGCCCAAAGGGTTGCCAAACTAAAAGCCCTATCGGGTAACGATAAAGAAAAATACTTTAGGGAAGCTGTAAAAACTGTACAGGATGAAGTGCGGTATATGGGTATTGAAATAGGAGAGTACTCGCACCGCGCCAACCACCCCGAAAATGTGTTTAACCAGCGCTATGGCGATTGCAAGGATAAAGCCATGTTGCTGGCATCTATACTGCGTGCTAATGGTATGGAGGCCTATATGGTGTTGGTAAATACGGGCATGCAGGATAAAATAAACCAACTGATTCCTACTACTGATGCTTTTAACCATGCCGTGGTAGTGGCTACCGTAAACGGCAAACAAGTTTGGGTAGATGCTACCATGTCGTACCAGCGGGGGAAGGGTACCGATATTTATTTCCCCAATTATGGTAAGGGACTGGAGCTTAAGGCGGGTAATGATGCCTTGGTTGATATTCCGCTGACTTTAAATGGGAAGATCACTGCGTACGATAAATATACGGTTACCAATATCAAAAATAAGGTGAGGCTGGATGTTAAAACCACCTACACCTTAAATCAGGCCGATGATGTGCGCAGCCGGCTGGCATCATCAGGCCTTTACACAACCGAGAAGAATTACCTGAAATATTATGCTAAGATATACCCGAAAATAGAAAAAAAAGACTCGTTAGTTGTTAAGGATAACGAGGATAAAAACGAGTTGACTACCATTGAAACATATTTGATTCCGGATTTCTTTACACCCGATTCGACAATGGCGGGCAGATACGAAGCTGGCTTTTACGCCAATTGTATCAGCGAGCAATTGCCAACTATCACCAATCAAACAAAAAACCCGGTATCGCTAAGTTACCCTTACGACGTTGATTATACAATAGAAGTAATGTTACCATTAGGCTGGAATATTACCGAAAGAAATTATTCCGTTAAACGCGATGCTTATAGCTTTGCATCAAATTATAGTACTTCGGGCAATTCGCTGCTGTTGCATTATCAATTTTCTTTACTAAAGGATTTTATCCCGCTTAATCAGTTAGAGGAGGCCCGAAAGGATATCAGTTTGTTAAAAGATAAAAAGCTATCCTATAACTTTACATATACGCCGGGGATTGCAAGTGCAACAAGCCTTGCTTTATATCCTAATATGTGGATGATCGTGTTGGCTGTAGTTACTTTATTAAGCTGCCTTGGCTTGGCTTTATGGCTCTATCACCGGGAAACACCCGGAATAGTATTTGCACATGGTGCTTCATTTGTACCTATAGGCGGGTGGTTGATATTAATAGTGATAGGCCTGTTTCTTACCCCGTTGAGTATTGTCAGAACATTTTTCGAGGGCGATTATTTTAGCTTATCGGCATGGAACTTATACCTGAACCATAGCGGTAATTTGGCGTTCCGTACTATATTGGTTTGGGAAACATTTGGTAATATTGTTGTATTTAGCCTTGCTGTTTTTTGCCTGGTTTTGCTTTTAAATAAAAGAGACATACTGCCCCGGTTCATGATCATTTACCTATCGTTTCGCGTTGTATTAAGCTTGGTAGATTACTGCTTAGCTTTAAATTTAAACAAGGCTACCATATCAGACCCAGCCTTGCTAAGTTTAATGCGCAGTGCTGTAGTGAGTGCTATATGGATCCCGTACTTCATTAAATCAACCAGGGTGCAGGAAACTTTTATTGTGCCTTACCCGCCTTACAACTTCAGTTATGAAAAACCCGGAATTTCGGACGAGTAACACGCAACCGCTGGGCTGGGTAAACAACCTGCGCCTGATTGCCCTGCTGGCGGTAATTATGCTGCATTGCAGTTCGCCGCTACTGGCCGATTATGGTAAATTGCCTTATATACAATGGCTTGCCGCCGATTTTTACAATGCGCTAACCCGCTTTGCTGTACCTGTTTTTGTAATGATAACCGGCGTGTTATTATTGGGTAAAGAGGAGGATGTATACGTTTTTCTGAAAAAGCGATTGAGCAAGGTAGTAGTCCCTTTCCTTTTTTGGAGTTTGATTTACGTGGCTTATGCTTATCATATCGATGAAATTCCGTACACTGGCAATGCCTGGACAACCGTAAAGCAGGTTTTACATCAGCTGAAATACGGCAGTTCGTACCACTTATGGTACGTGTATATGCTGATAGGTTTATATTTAATTATCCCGGTGTTGGGCAAGTTCATCCGCAACGCGTCCGAAAAGGAGACTATCTATTTCCTGTTGGTTTGGTTGGTGGTAATGCTGTTTAGTCAGCCTTATTTAATGCGCTATAACCCACAGGTTGATGTACGATATTTTGGCGGTTATATTGGTTATTTGGTGCTGGGTTACTATTTGGCCAATAAGGCATTTAATAGCAGCCGTATGATTGTAATAATGGCTTTGCTATTTGTACTAAGTGTTGGGTTGATTACCCTTGGTACATCGTTATTATATCATCATTACAATGGCATCAGTACACTAATGTACGAGCCTTTAAGCTGGCCGATTGTAATACTATCAGCAAGTATTTTTTTACTGATGCGGTTTGTTCAACCAAAGGTTCCCGCGGTTTTGATTACCGTACGCGATTTTGTGGGCAAATACAATTATGGCATTTATCTTGGCCACGCGCTGATATTGACAGTGCTTGATGATCCTGATTTGACGGGGGTTAGTCTTAGCTTTAAAACATTCAACCCTTTCTTAAGTATCCCGGTTACCGCTTTGGTATGTTTTATGATAACGCTGCTGATGGTTTACCTTATAAATAAGATCCCTTTTATTGGGAAATACATATCAGGGTAGTGCCCGATGAAATGCCATTGATGATAAGCCCGTTAAAATTTGCTATCTTGCACAACTCATCAATAATATATAGTGACTTTCGAAGATTTTAACTTTAACGAACATTTAGCCGAGGGATTGGACGCTATGGGATATACCACCCCAACTCCCATACAGGCTATGGCCATCCCTGTTATCATGACAGGTAAAGACCTGATAGCCTGCGCGCAAACAGGCACCGGCAAAACAGCATCATACTTATTACCAGTGCTTAATAAAATTGGCGCGGGCGATAAACTTTATATCGATACCCTAATATTAGCGCCCACCCGCGAACTGGCCCAGCAAATTGACCAGCAGGTGGAAGGCCTGGCTTATTTCACCGGCATCAGCTCGGTAGCGGTATTTGGCGGTGGTGATGGTATTGTATACGAACAGCAACGCCGTGCTATCCAAAACCATGTAAACATTGTAATAGCCACACCGGGCCGTTTAATAGCCCATCTAACATCGGGCATTGTTAAACTGGATAAGCTGCAACACCTGATACTGGACGAAGCCGACCGTATGCTGGATATGGGCTTTTATGATGATATCACCCGTATTATCAGGTACCTGCCTGCCGAGCGGCAAACCTTGCTGTTTTCGGCCACTATGCCGCCGCGGATCCGCCAGTTGGCTAATACCATTATGCGTAATCCCGAGCAGATCAACATCGCGTTATCGCAGCCGGCCGTTGGTATTAATCAGCAGGTATATCGTGTACACGATTATCAAAAGATCCCGCTGATAAAAATGCTGTTAAAGGATGGCGCTTATTTAAGTACTATTATCTTCTGCTCAACCAAGGATAAGGTGAAGGAAGTTCATAAAGAACTAAGATCGGCCAAGTTAAAGGTAAGCGCCTTTAGTTCGGATTTTAAACAATCGGAACGGGAGCAGATCCTGCTTGATTTTAAGAACAAAACGCTGCCTATCATCATTGGTACCGATGCCTTATCGCGCGGCATTGATGTGGAGGGGATTGACCTGGTGATTAACTATGATGCACCGCCCGATCCGGAAGATTATATCCACCGTATTGGCCGTACCGCGCGTGCCGCTACAACCGGCACGGCTATTACGCTGATCAACCATCGCGATGAGCAAAAGTTGAAGCGTATAGAAAGTATGATTGGCAAGCCGGTACCACAAACACCGCTGCCTGCCGAAATTGGCGAATCGCCTGCACCAAAAGCTGAGCATAGCCATTCATCATCGCACAGCCGCCCGCACGGCGGGGGAAGCGGTAATAGCAGCAACAGTAATAGCAATAACCGTAACAAGAAAAAGTGGCCCCGTAAAAAGCCATCGGGAGATAGGAAACCTAACGAATCAGCAGGTAATGCCCCGGCGCCGCCCGTAACGGAATAGGCGGGACTGTTTGGCAGTCACCGGTTAAATGCTTAATTTTGATGCAGATAAAACCTAATCAAAAAAATATATGAGATCCATTTTATTATTTGCCGCCGCGTTATTGCTGACAATAGGCGTACGCGCGCAGGATAAAATAACACCTGCTGCACCAGGAGTTACTTACGGAAAAAGCCTGACTGCCGATAACGCGGTAAAGGTACAAGTATTGGCCGCATCGTTTAAAGGCGACTCGGTTTATAAGGGCAAAATTACCGGCGAGGTGGTTGAAGTTTGTACCAAAAAGGGTTGCTTTATGAAGTTGGCCCAGGCCGGCGGTGGCGAACCTGTTATGGTTACCTTTAAGGATTACGGATTTTTTATGCCGCAAAACATAGTGGGTAAAACAGTAGTAATTGCTGGTACTGCCAAAATAAGTAAAACATCGGTTGAGCAATTGCAGCATTACGCCGAGGATGCCGGTAAAACCGAAAAAGAAATTGCCGCTATTAAAACCCCTAAAAAGGATGTAGAGATAGTTGCCGATGGTGTATTGGTAGTGAAATAACTACTCTCGATAATATTTATAGAAACGGCTCCCTGTTTTCACAGGGAGCCGTTTTGCATTTAGCCCAATCTTAGACCTGAAAATAAGTATAATAAATTTGCGTAACCGAGTAGTTACGCTTATATTAGTAACCGAACGGTTACTAATATTTATTCACGATGAGAAGAGACGTATTCCAGGCTATTGCCGACCCAACCCGCAGGGCAATAATAGCGATGTTGGCTAATGAGCAGTTAAACCTGAATGCTATTGCCGATAAATTTGAGATTAGCCGCCCGGCAATTTCAAAACATATTAAAATACTTTCGCAATGCGGCCTGATTACTATTAAGCAGCAAGGCCGGGATAGGTATTGTGGTGCCGATTATAAAAAGCTGGGTGAGGTAGCCACCTGGGTTGATCAGTACCGTAAATTTTGGACTAACAAATTGGATGATCTGGATAAGTTCCTGGCCATGGGCGATAATAATGAGCAGCAATAATTAATCAATTAAAATAAATCTATATGGAAACGACAGAAGAAAATGCAACACCGGTAGTAGTTGAGAAAAGCTATAACGCGCCGGTAGCAAAAGTTTGGGAGGCGCTAACCGATAACGAAAAAATGAAGCAATGGTATTTTGTCCTGCCGGAGTTTAAAGCCGAAGTGGGCTTTGAGTTTGAATTTACCGGCGGAGATCCCAACGGTAAAATGTACCTGCATAAGTGCGTGGTAAAAGAGGTTGTGCCTGATAAAAAACTGGCCTATAGCTGGCGTTATGATGGTTACGAGGGCGATTCGCTGGTTACGTTTGAACTATTTGAAGAGGGCACGGGTACACGCGTTAGGGTAACCCATACCGGATTGGAAACTTTCCCTGCTATTGAAGCTTTCGCACCAAAAAACTTCAATATGGGTTGGAATGCCATATTGGGAAGTACTTTAAGGGATTTTGTGGAGAAAGCTTAATATAACCTAAAATACAAATAAGACTTACGAAGTTTTTAAAACTTCGTAAGTCTTAAATAATTTGAAATTGCATTTTCCTGAATGAAAAGGCTTATTGTATCGTATCTTTGCAGTATCTACAAAGGAGCAAGCTATGAAACCGGGAGATAAGGTAATTTGTATAAACGCGGCGATAGATGCCGAGAAATCGGAAGAGATCAGGCGTGATTTTGAGATTTGGGTAAGCAAGGATAAGGAGTATACCATCCGCGAAATACTGGATAATAACGGCATTGTACCCGGTGTGCTGTTAGACGAGATCCACAACTTTCCCAAATACTTTAAGCTGATCAACAAATTCCAGGAACCGGCCTTTGCCCATTGGCGTTTCCGTAAACTCAACTACGCCACTACCGAAGCAGCAGAAGAACATGCAGAGGAACTGGTAGGAGTGGAGCCTGAAGTTGAACGTTTAATTAAGAAGTGATTTTAATGAATTACCCCGATTGTCGTAATATTACATTATGAAATTTCATAATAGATATATCAACGGTGAAGATGGTAGATTAGTTTATAATGACATCTATCGTTTAGGTCAGGAAGCTTTTGATGAAAAGCATTATGCTGATGTATACAGTGTTTTGGTAGAAACGTTTAATCGAGTAGCATTTAATCTTAAAATTATTTTATCGGAATTAAAAAGTATAGGTTATGTTTTAAACGATGAGTCTGGATTAAATTTTCAAAAACCATTATTAGCACCATTACCCAATACCGATCATCTTCTTATAAAACTTGATAATGCTGTCAGTGATTTTGGCTATGTGCCGGTTTCTCTAAAGTTATTTTATAGTATTGTAGGATCATGTAATTTGGGATGGAATTATGACAAAAACCCAAATCTTTTTTGGCGTTGTGCAGACCCCATTCAAATTAGTAGTCTAAATGATGTTGTTTCCGAAGTTTCCGATACCGATTGGAAGGAATATTTAATTGAAGTTCTTGAAGATGATATTTCTCAAGATCCTTGTTTGGAGTTAGCTGCAGACTATTTCCATAAAGATAATGTAAGCGGAGGACCGCCGTATTCCATCCAAATTACCAAGAATAAAAGTATTGATAGTCTTTTTTTAAATGAGGCCCACAACACAACATTTATCGACTATTTAAGGATTTGTATGGAAAACTGTGGCTTTTCAAGAATAACAGATCCTCAATATAAAAACGATTATCAAGCATTCTTTGAAAAGGTTAAGCCACAGCTAAAAAGTATATAATTACTGTTTTCCCGCCTTTTTCAGGCTATCTGCCTTAGCTTTTGCTTTATCCTTAAAAAATCCCTTGAAAAAGAAGTTACCCTGGATAGCCTGCAAATCATCATTTAACTTAACCGAACTTTGTTGCAGGTAATCAATGGTACTGCGCAGTTTAGCGGCGCTTTTAGGGTCATCTAATAAAACACTTACTACATTATCCTTACCATTCAGCTTACCGGTAGCCTTGTTCAGGTTATCCACCATTTCGGCTGCGCTGGCGGTAGTTTTTTGCAGGTTATCAACCGATGCCCTTAATTTACGGTAAGTGCTGGTATCGGTCAGCAGGTTATCGGCCAGGGTGCCTTTGCTGTTTAGCTTAGCGCCAAATTTATCTAGTTCCATCGCCATTTTTGTGGTGGCGGCTGTAGTATTATTCAGGTTTTGTACAATGCTGCGAAATTTCATGGCCAGCACCGTGTCGCCCATTAACGCGCCTATCATGCCTTTACCCTCGGCCAGTTGATGGCTTACCTTTTTAAAATCGGTGGTGATGGCTAAAATATTCAGGTTGTTTTGTTGCAGGGTTTTGGTAATATCATCTGTAGATAAAAGCTTCTCGGCCTGTAGCACATCACCATCCTGAACCGGCGGAGCTTGCGGGCTGCCACCATCTATCACAATGATCTTGTTACCGATCAACCCATCCGAACTGATCTTTACACCGGCATTACGGTGAATGTACGATTGCAGGCTGCGGTCAACAGTCATCCGTACATCTACCTGCGATGTCCCCTTAAATTTAATGCTGTTGATGGTTCCCACCTTAACACCCGAAAACCAAACAGCACCGCCCTTTTTTAAACCGGCCACATCATCAAATACAGCACTGATTTGGATACCGCCACCAAATGTTTTTTGGTTGCTGCCCAATGTAAATATGCCTAATACAAATATAACAATGCCGAGGGCTATGAATATGCCCACAATAATGGCCCGTTTATTTTCTCCTGTATCCATGGTTGTGATTATTGTATAAAGTTATAGTCGTAAAATGGTTTTACACGGGCATCGTCCGTATCAAAAACCTTATCAAAAGTGCCCTGCCTTTGAAATTGCCCATCCAGCAGTATGGCTATGCGGTCGCCTGTGCTTTTGGCGCAGGTCATATCATGTGTAATAATAATTGATGATGTTTTGTAGCGCTCCTGTACCTCGTTTATCAACTCATTTATCTCGATGCAGGTAATGGGGTCAAGCCCGGCAGTGGGTTCATCGTACAGCATAATTTGCGGCTGCAATATTAGTGTACGTGCAATGCCTATCCGCTTACGCTGGCCGCCCGATAACTCGGATGGCATTTGGTTAATAGTTTGCGACAGGCCAACAGCATCCAATACGGTTTCAACCGCGGTGTTTACTTCGGCGCGGCTAAGGTTACGCTGGTTACGCACCAGTGGAAACTCCAGGTTTTTACGCACCGTCATACTATCGTACAGGGCACTGTTTTGGAAAGAGAAACCGATGTGCATCCGTAAATCCTGCAAGCGTTCGTTGGTTATGTTGGTTACCTCTTCGCCTAAAACCTTAACGCTGCCACTATCGGCGTTAAGTAAGCCTGATATAATTTTGATCAACACCGACTTACCCATACCCGAACGGCCCAGTACCACCAGGTTTTCGCCCTGGTAAAGGTCAAGATCTACGCCGCGCAGGATGTGCAGGTCGCCGAATGACTTCCTTAGCCCCAGTATGTTAATAACGGTGTTGTTATAGTCTATATGTCCGGTTGGTTTCTCCATAATGCCCTGTTAGCGGAACCAGCCTGCTATTTGTACAATAATAACTTCTTCAATAAACACCAAAAACATAGCCGTAACAACCGATCCGTTGGCGGCTTTGCCTACACCCTCGGTACCCTTATCTGCATAAAAGCCCTGGTAGCAGCTTACAATACCTATAGTAAAACCAAACACGATAGATTTAGCAAGCGATGCTTCAAAATCGATAAAGGTCAGCGGCTCAAATACCTGCTGCATATAAGTGCTAAAGCTGGTGCCTTCGCCAGCATTCACATTCAAAAAACCGCCTAAAATGGCTATAAAGCCCACATAAGTGGCCAGTAGGGGGATAGTAATGGTAGTGGCAATAACGCGTGTGCAAACCAAAAATTTAAAAGGCTTTGTGCCCGATACCTCCATAGCGTCAATCTGCTCGGTTACACGCATAGACCCTAACTCGGCGCCAATACTGGAGCCAACCTTACCGGCTGCAATCAGCGCGGTAACTAAAGGCGCTAAAGCACGCATTATAGCTATGGATACCAAGCCAGGCAGCCACGATGTAGCGCCAAATTCGGCTAATGACGGGCGCGATTGCTTGGTGAAAATAACCCCCACAATAAAGCCGGTGACAGTAATAAGCGTAAACGAACGTACCCCCACCTGGTAGCATTGCTTTATTACCTCGTTCCACTCGTATGGGGGGAAGAGTACTTCCTTAAAAAAGCGGCCAACAAAGAGATATATTTTGTACAAGCTCAGGAAAAAATCCTCCAGGCCGCGCCTAAAGGAGTTAAATCTTCGCGGTTGTACGGTAGAAAGCTTATCCTGGGTATCCATTAAATCATTAAAACTATTTAAACGGCAATTGCTTTGTTAGCTACAAATGCCCGCAGTGTATTGTTTGCGATGCAAATGTAATATGTTTAGCCGAATAGCTTTAATGATTTAGTGTTATGATAGCGTAAAGATTACTAAAAATGAAAATCAACTGACTTTTTAACTGTAAAAATCAATTGTTTAACTTAATTGTATTTGATAAATATTTTTTCGGGAGTAAATGTTACAGATATATAATCAAACTATTTTTCAAAATCTTTCTTCATATTAGTAAATCGAAATATTTACTGTTAGATTTACATTTAATAAACCAACCCAATAAACTCTATTTATAATATGAACATCACCGTAAAAAACATTACAGCCGGGTTACTAATAGCCGGTATTGCCGGGCTTACTGCCTGTAACCAGGGTAGCGGTTCGAGCACAACTACCACAACCGACAGTGCATCAAGCAGTAGCACTACTAAAACAACCATTACATTGCCTGTAGCAGCCAATTTTCAAAAAACAGTGGACGGTAAAAAGACCGATCTATATTATTTAAAAAATAAAAATGGCGTACAGGCCGCCATCACCAGTTGGGGCGGCAGACTGGTAAGCCTGTTAGTACCCGATAAGCAAGGTAAAATGGTTGATGTGGTTGTTGGTTTTGATAGCCTGGGCACTTACCAGGTAGCCGGCGATTTTTACGGCGCCACCATTGGCCGCTATGGTAACCGTATTGGCAAGGCTACCTTTACGCTGAATGGTAAAGCTTATACCTTACCTGCCAACAATGGCCCTAATACATTACACGGCGGTAAATTTGGTTTTGATACCAAAGTTTGGGATGCTAAACAACTTAACGATAGTTCATTGGAGATTGATTACCTGTCGAAAGATGGAGAAGAGGGCTTCCCGGGTAACCTGACTGTTAAGGTAATTTACAGCCTTCAGGATGATAACAGCCTAAAGATAAGTTACGAGGCCACTACCGATAAACCAACCGTAGTGAACCTGACCAACCATGCCTACTGGAACCTGAATGGTTGCGGCAGCGGTACAATATTAGGCCATACACTGCAAATTGATGGTGATGCTTATACCCCGGTTGATACTACGCTGATCCCGACAGGTAAAATAGTACCTATTGCCGGTACCCCGTTCGATTTCCGTTCGCCTACAGCCATTGGCGCGCGTATTGAACAAAAGGACGAACAACTGAAAAACGGTAAAGGTTACGATCATAACTATGTATTGAACAAGCACGATATCACTAAGGCTATCACCACTTTAACCGGCGACAAAACAGGCATTGTAATGGAAGTATTTACCGAAGAACCGGGTATACAATTTTACAGCGGTAACTTTATGGCCGGCAAGTATGCCCTTAAAGGCGGTGCTAAAAACGATTTCCGTACCGGCCTTTGCTTGGAAACACAACATTTTCCCGATTCGCCTAATAAACCGGCTTTCCCTACAACCGAGTTAAAACCAGGCCAAACGTATAAAACAACAACCATTTATAAGTTTACTAATAAGTAGACCAGACCATGATTAATAGGATTTAAGGATTGTTAGGATTATCATCTTTAACATATCCTGAAATTATACTTACAACAGTATATCCCACTATGCCATTTCGATTGAACGTCGGAATGGCATTTTTATTTATCTCACTTAAAACCTTTTTTATCCATTCACCATTTCATAATAAAAGCCATGTTATGAATGCGTATCAACACAAATGGATAGAACTATTAAATAATGCCAATTTAAAGGATTGGGAAATTACGCCTGTAGGCGATGATATCCTGGTGGTAATGCCACACGTTACCGATCTGAAAGTGATCCGTGATAACCTGCCGGTTATTATTGCACAGCTTTCGCTGGATATTGAAGAACCCAAACAACGGTTGCGCCTTATTATCAAAAATGGTTACGAGGAATTTGATTATGTGGTTCATTGATTGGGAAAGACCGAAAGTCCGCATAAGACCGAAAGTCGGAAAGTATTTTTGACATCAGTAACGAATTCTTTCTTCCGGACTTTCCGTCTTCCCGTCTTCCGGACTATCTTACAGCTTCGCCTTTGTAGATACCACCACTACGCTGATGCCCATGGCAGCTATCAATGTAAACGATAACCTTAAACTGGCTGCACCGGCAATAAAGCCAATCACAGGCGGCCCTATCAAAAAGCCAATAAAACCAATGGTAGATACCGCTGCCAATGCTACCCCCGGCGACATGGTTTTTGACCGCCCCGCCGCGCTGTAAACCATCGGTACTACCGATGATACACCAAAGCCCACAAGTAAAAACCCGATGATGGCAGTAGTTAAATAAGGGAAAACTACAGCGATAATTAAGCCGATGGCGGTTAGCGATCCGCTGATTTGCAGTGTACGCTTCAACCCGAAGGTGTGGGCAAACCAATCGGCTATAAAACGGCCGGTGGCCATGGTAAGCATAAAGGCGGTATAACCCGCGCCAATCCAGGCACCTTCGGCTAAAACAACCTTTTTAAAGTAGATTACGCTCCAGTCAAACATGGCACCCTCGCACATCATCGAACAAAAGGCAATAACGCCCAGTTTAATCAGTGATTTATCGGGCATTACAAATACGGGGCCGTCACCAGCTCCGCCCTTATCGTTATTAAGGTGTTTTGAAGCATAGATCACCCCAGCAATCATCAGTGCCAAAATCAATATAAAATGATGCTGCGGGATGATGTTTTTACCGATCATAAAAGTACCGATGCCAGCGCCTGCAAAACCCGCCAAACTCCACAAACCATGGAATGATGCCATAATAGGCTTATTGTACAAATGTTCGGCAGCTACGGCCTGGGTGTTTACCGATATATTGACGGTGTTACTGGCAAAACCAAAACATAATAAACAAGCTATCAGCTGCCATACATGTTGTGCCGAACCTAAACATACCAGTGCCACGCCGTAAGTTATAATGGCAATAATGAGGAGGTTGCGGCTGCCTGTTTTGCTGATAACCCAACCGGCAAAGGGGAGGGAGAGCATTAAACCTACAGGCAGGGTAAACAGCACCGCGCCTAAAACCGCATCTGTTAAACCCAATGTTTGCTGTATGCTGGCAATACGCGATGCCCAACTGGCAAAACAAATGCCCGCCATAAAAAACATACAGCCAACAGCTATACGCAGCATTTTACGGTGAATATTTGTAGGAGCAGCCTGTAATTCCATATTTATTGCAAAGATACTGATTAGCTGATAATGGGTTTGTTTATATTGTGTAAAATATACACTTAGTTGTGTTTTTTAATGAACTTTCATAAGCCAATAATTATTGATTTTTAGATAATATGTTGCTGATAGCCTGAAAGATATGTAATATATTAAAACTTATAAGTGTTTTTTTAGTTGTAGTTTAACTATGAAAAAGATACTTATTAATATAAGCCTGATACTTTTAGGTTTGCCTGCATTTTGCCAGTCGCAAAATGCGGTGAAGGTGGATAGCCTGATAAAATTGGATAGCCTGGTAAGCGTTAAGATGCCGGCTGATTTTACAAAGCGTGATACTTTAGGGCAGCAGTATTATACTGCCGTTAGCCAGTATGGATTTATCATTGTAAACCGCTCGCCAAATCCAACTACCAATCAGCCTCTTAAAAAAGAAAAGGAGCTAAACAGTATTTTTAAGGAATACATCCGTAAAACCCAGGCCAGCCTATCCGAGGGTACTATTATTAACGACCATGATACCATTATCAATAAGCTGGAAGTGCGCGATTTTACCATCCGTACCGATACGGGCAGCGGGGTGCAATTGCGCAAGTTTAGGGTGTTATACACCAAACCGGTGACTTATACTTTCGAATACCTGTACGATGAAAGCCGCCAGGATGTAAGTAATAAGGAAATGCTGGCCTTTTTTAGCAGCATTAAAACCGACCCCGATTTGGATGGGCACGACCAGTACCTCACCTTTGGTAAATGGCAGGGCTTAAGCGGGACGGTAATTGTATTGATACTTTCGGCTGTATTAATTATTGTTTTTGTTATACTGGTAGTACGTAAAAAGCGCAAGAACGATATTTTGTTTAATGATGTATTGAACGAATAACCCTATAAAAACACATCGCCGGGATATCAAATCCCGGCAATGTGTTTTTAGTTTATTTTGCTGGATTTAGTATATTCAATATCAAATCGGCGATATCGTAGCGTGGGAAATCGCCGGTGTTGTTTAACACTATAATACAGGTATCGTTATCCTCCTGCCGTGCAAACAGGGTGGCAAATCCCTGGTCGGTACCCGGGTAATAAGTAATAACATGCTTATTGCGCGATGCCGTAAACACATTTTTATCAGTCAGCCAGCCGTAATCGTACCAGGCGTAATAATCCTTAAAGTCCACACGGGTTTTTAGCATTTGGGCTTTAGCATCTTTAGGTAATAACCTATCGGTATACAAGCCATCATGAAATTTCAACAGATCGCCGGCCGATGTGGAGATGCCACTTGCACCGGCTTCATTTGCAAAATCGTATTTTAATTCGGGTACACTATCCAAATAGCTTTTGGCCTGGTGGCTGTCGGTGCCTTTATAAATCCCCAGGTAAGTATCCGTCATTTGTAATGGCGTGAAAATACGCTCCTGTAATAGCGTTTCAAATGGTTTACCGGTAACTTCCTGCGCTATTAAGGCCAATAAGGCATAGTTGGCATTGCTGTACTCAAACTCTGTCCCGCTTTCAAAATCCAGCGGGTCGCTGCAAAACTTGGTCACCATATCTTTCAGACTGAACGATTTGGTAATGATCTGATCCCGGTAATCATCATTAATATCATATTCGGGTATGCCCGATTGATGGGTAAGCAATTGGGCAATGGTAACGTTGCCATGCTTATAATAGGGGATATAGTTTTTGATCGAACTATCGGCAATCAACTTCTTTTCATTCATTAATTGGTTAATAATTAACGATGTAAATGTTTTTGATACCGAACCTATCTGGTAAGTGGTGTGGCTATTGGCCTCTGTTTGCTTTTCCTTATCGGCATAGCCGTAGCTTTTGCTCAACAACACGGTGCCGTTGGTTTTAATTAAGGCCGTACCATTAAACTGGCCGTTAACATGGTAAAAACTCAATAATGAATCTATCCTGATTGCGGGATCTTTAGGCAATTTCCGCGCCTTGTCTTCAAACTTACCCTTTAGCTTACCTACACCGTTAATAGCCTTAATCTGCCTGAAAATATCCTCGGTTTTATAATCGGCTAAAAGGATATTATAATCCTTCCAAAATTCTTCGCCGGCATTGCTGTCATGGTCGTTAATATTCTCGCCGCGGCCAATTTTGGTATTAAACGAGGCCGTTTGTGTGGTATCAACCGCTGTTACCTGGTAATTGAACTTTACGTTGGCGGTATAATCATACTTTTGGCCCGGGCTTTTAATATACAGCGCATTATCGCTGGTTACGCCGGCAAGCACCCATTTATCGCCCACCTTTTGGTAGCTTACATTGGAGTGATCTTTTTTCATATCAATTTTAACGCCAGCTATCCCTATTAAGGCGCGCTTAGCAAAATTACCGAATTCAAAATTCTTTATCCCGCCCGGACTTAAGCCAAAATCAAAATCGATAAAGGCATAAGTTTGGGTATCAATATACATGCGGCCACGGTAGGTAACGCCTTCCATACCGGGCTTTTCTTTAAAGTCAATCTCATAAGCTTCGTAACCCTGTATATCAACAATACCCATGGTTTCGTATTTATGCTTCTTAATGCCTTCCACACTTAAAAAGCCGCTGGTATAAAGGTGGTTTACAATATCGTCCTCAAAAACCGAGTTGGGCTTTTGGCCAAGTTCAATTGAATTAAAATCGCGCTCGTTCTTTTCATCACGCGCTTTGATCAGCCTGAACAGGTCGGCTCTTTTATCACCGTACCCAAAATTGTAAACATCAAAAACGGCTTCGGATAATTGCAGGGGTGTAGTAGCATTAGCGGTATACATGCGGTAAAAGCCGCGGGTAATATGCGGGTGATTAATATAATTGTCGGGGATGCGGGCTATAGCCTTTTGAATAAGCTTATCCGGATCGTGATAACCAACAGTTACCTCCTTTAGCTGGGTAGTATTTTTTTCTAACGTGAGGTTAAGCTCCTGCCCGTTTTTGAGGTTGGCTATAGGTAAATATTTAGTTTTTAAACCAATGCACGATAGCTTTAAAGTATCCTTAAAGTTGGCGGCGGGTATCATTAAAGCAAACAAGCCATCAATATTGGTGGCAGTACCAACCCCTTTTCTATCAATGCTAATGCTGACCCCATGTACAGGCTGGCGGTCATCGGCCGTTGTTATTTTACCGCTAATATTGATATAGGTTTGCTGCGCGCGGGCCTGGTAAACCGCCAGGGTAAATACGATGAAAAACAGCGCAAGTGTGAGTTTGTGATTCATTAGGGGGCATTTATCTCCGTGTAAATTAAGCAAATACCACGGCAAACAGCTGTAAATACGGTAAAATAGCTGATACTTAACTAAATTTAACAATTAAACAGGCCGTAATCACCTTCCTTAATTAAAATATAACCTAAAATAATGTGCCCAATTATTAGTGAAGTTACGTTCCAAAAAGTAATTTTAAGCGATACAAATAAAACCAATGCTAAACCATAAAAAATGAGCGTGAAGAAAATTAACCTTTTAGCCATCCTTCTTCTTTTTTCAGTTTGCTTCACCAAAGCGCAAACAAAAGAGTTTTTTAATAAGAGCGATTTGATGCCCATCGGGTCCTATTATTATCCCGAGCAATGGCCGCACGAATATTGGGCGCGCGATTTAAAAAAGATGGCCGAAGTTGGTTTTGATTTTACCCATTTTGGCGAATTTGCGTGGACGTTTATTGAACCCGAAGAAGGTAAGTTTGATTTTAAATGGATTGATGAAGCCATAGACCTTGCCCGCCAAAACGGTATTAAGGTAATTATGTGTACATCGAGCCCCACGCCGCCCGCCTGGTTGGCCGAAAAGCACCCCGAAATACTGATGGTGAACGAGAATGGCATTACAATGCAGCATGGCTCAAGGCAACAGGCCTCATGGTCAAGCCCGGTTTACAGGCAATATGTAACCAAAATGGTTGAAGCTGTTGCTAAGCACTTTGCCAACGATAAGCGTATTTGGGGCTGGCAATTGGATAACGAGCCATCGCACTACGGCCAGTACGATTTTAGCCCGGCAGCACAAGTAAGTTTCCGCAAATGGTTAAAAGCTAAATACGGCAGCATTGATACCTTGAACAAAACCTGGGGCACCGCTTTTTGGAGCATTACCTATCACAGTTTCGACCAGGTACGAATCCCTAACGGGAAAGAATTAATTGCGCAGCCTAACCCAAGCGCGGTGCTTGATTTTAAACGCTTCAGTAACGACGAAGTGAACGACTTTTTGGCCATGCAGTACAAAATACTGCGTAAATCCATCGCGCCCGAGCAATGGATCACTACCAACCTGATGCCCGGCGAGCCACCGGTTGATCCTACAAAAATTACCAGTCTTGATTTTTTAACTTATACCAAATACCTGGTTGCCGGTTATGATAAGGGTATAGGCCCACAGGGGTTCAGGATGGGGTCATCAACCAGTATCGCTTTCGCTAACGATCTGTTCAGGCCAATAAACGGCATTACCGGCGTTATGGAATTGCAACCTGGACAAGTTAACTGGGGCAAGTTTAACCCGCAACCCTTACCCGGCACCGTGCGCATGTGGATATGGCACGCGTTTGCCGGCGGTAATAAGTTTGTGTGTAACTATCGCTTTAAACAACCATTAATTGGCGGCGAGCAATACCATTACGGTATTATTGGCCCTGATGGGGTTACCCCAAGCACTAGCGGATTGGAGTACATTAAAGTGATTAAAGAACTGAAAGGTCTGAAAAAATCATATAACCCCAACGCGCAAATACCTAAGGAGCAAGCTGCCCGCTTAACCGCGGTACTTTATAACCCCGATAACCGTTGGGAAGAGGATAACCAGCCGCAAAGCAACCAATGGAGTTTTGAAAAGCACCTGATGCGTTATTATGGCGCGCTTAAACAATTGGGCGCACCGGTTGATGTTATTACCGAGGATAAGGATTTTTCGAAATACCCGGTAATGGTAGCGCCATCGTACCAATTGCTGGATGCCAACCTGGTAGCCAGGTGGACTAAATATGTTGAAAATGGCGGCCACCTGATCCTTACCACGCGCACCGGGCAAAAAAACAGGAATGCCAAATTATGGGAAATGAAGTTTGCCGAACCAATTTATAAGCTGATAGGCGCCAAGGTTTCCTTTTACGATTTGTTGCCCGATACCGTGATGGGTACTATAAAAATGGGTGCACAAAACTTTAAATGGAATAACTGGGCCGATATTGTAAGCCCTGATGCGGGTACAGAAACCTGGGCAATGTATACCAACCAATATTATGCAGGCAGGGCGGCTGTAATATCGCGCAAGCTGGGTAAGGGGACTGTAACTTACGTAGGCCCTGATACAGATGACGGTAGTTTAGAGAAAGCGGTATTACAAAAAGTATATCAGCGTGCCGGTATAGCCGTGCGTAATTTACCCGAAGGCGTTATATTGGAATGGCGCGATGGCTTTTGGGTGGGTGTAAATTACTCGGGCAAGCCATACCAGGTACCTGTTGCAGCCGGATCTAAAATACTAATAGGTACGCAACTGTTAAAACCAGCGGATGTGGTAGTATGGCAATAATTGGCATAAACAGAACAATCCCCACCATTTGGTTGAGGGATTGTTCTGTTTTAGATAAAAGGTAATTAGCTTTTTACAATAGTGGTGGTATAGCTGTTGGTAGTGAACGCGCCACCCGCAACAATCTCCCAGCCGGCTTGTATGCCCAATAAATAATAGGATGATTGCAGGAAGCCCTGGTTTTGCGCGTAAACCAATAAAGCCTTGATATCCAAATTACTTACCGAACTGGTATTGGTAGTCCGCCTGAAGGTATATACATTGTTAGTTCCGTTATTCCCTTTCCATATATCCCAATCATTTGCCGCTACGTGTATGTTGGAGCCGACCTTGGTACCGATAGGGGCAAAATCGGTGCCGTTATAAGCCGGGCCTTTATAGTTAAGCCATATCATCACTTCATATTGCGCTTTATAATTGGGGTTGCTTTGGGTATCCAACCAAATATCGTAGGCTGAATCGTATTTTTCGCCATTGGTTGGCACCGTCATGCTCCAGTTGCTGGTGCAGCTTTGCAGGTGGCTCATTTGTACCGGGAAGGAGGTATCTGTCGACGATGCCCAAATACTACCGCTGCTGTTGTACCATAGCCAGCCACGCACCAGCGCCGGATAGCCCTTAATATTTTGCGCGGTACCCGATGTGTGGCTGGCATTGCAGCCCCATTGGCCGGTCACACTATCGTACCAAACACATTGGCTCCCCGCACCGTTGGTGCCTGCACCCCATATATTATCGTTTAGTTTATAGGATGCCCCTACGGTTAAGGTTTGCCCGTTGGTACATTGCTGGCTGTAAGTATTAACTTTTAGTACGGGGTTGGTTGATGCCGCAGCATCTTTTACCGCGTCTGTCATGTTAGGCTTGGCACAGCCCAATACCAGGCTGATAACGGCAAAGCCCAGGCTTGCCTTTTTTAATGTTGTTCTCATGGTTTTTTGGTTTATGATTTGTTAATTATTAAAAAACAATTTTCTATCCCTCACATCAACCAGCCCCTCAACTCAATTAATCCGTCAACGTAAAACTGCTATGCAGCCTGATATCGTCAGATGCCGACCCGATCATTACCTGGAAGTTGCCCGGCTCGGTTACCTGGTTCAGGCGCGCATCATAAAACGAAAGTTTATCTTTATTTATCGTGAAACGGATGATGCGGCTTTCGCCCGGTTGCAGCATTATTTTAGCAAAGTCTTTCAGTTCTTTAACCGGGCGCACTATCGATGCTACCTCATCGCGTAAGTATAATTGCGCAACTTCTTCGCCCGCATAGTTGCCGGTATTAGTCAGTTTAAAGCTTACTGTGATGGAATCTTTTGAATGTATGGCCGTTTTATCCAGTTGCAGGTTGCTATAGCTAAACGCCGTATAGCTAAGGCCGTAACCAAAAGCGTAACGCGGCGAGTTCGACTCGTCGATATAGGACGATAGGTATAGCTTGTTGGGCTCATTATTATAAGGCCGCCCTGTATTGGTTTGGCTGTAGAAAATAGGGATCTGCCCCATCGATCGTGGGAAGCTTATAGGTAATTTCCCCGATGGGTTGTACTTGCCGAAGATCACATCGGCCATGGCATTGCCGGCTTCGCTGCCCAGCCACCAGGTATACAGGATTGCCCGGGCTTTATCGGCAATTTGGTTGAAAATCATCGGTCTTCCACCCATTAGGGTTACAATGACTGGTTTGCCTGTACGCTGCACCGCCTCAAACAGTTTTTCCTGATCGCCGGGCAACTCAATATTAGCGCGCGATTTAGATTCGCCGCTCATATCAAAACTTTCTCCTAAAGCCATTATCACTACATCGGCTTTGGCGGCTATAGCAACAGCTTCGGCAATATCCTGTTCGCTGCTGTGCAGTACGTTGCCACCTTGGGCGTATAATAAACGCTGATCTTTACTCATCGCCGAACTAATACCATCATATAAGTTTACAATAGCCGATGTATCCTGGTTTACATTCCAGGCTGCGGCCATATCTCTTTTGGCTTTACCCAGCGGGCCAATCAACGCGATGGTTTGCGCATGATTGATTAGTGGGAGGGTAGCTGCATCGTTCTTTAACAAAACAATAGATTTTTCGGCTACCGATCTTGCGGCTACTTGGTTTTTCGGGTCATTCAGTACACTCTGTTCCCGGTTTTCATCACAAAATTTATAAGGGTCGTCAAATAAACCCAACTCGTATTTTTTATAGAGAATCCGTTTCACCGCATCGTTAACTAATGCTACCGGTACTTTTCCCGTTTTAACCAAACCGCCCAGGTTTTTGCGATAGATACTGCCCTCCATATCCATATCGCTGCCGGCCGTAATAGCCTTTAGCCCGGCATCTTTAGCATCGCGGGCATAGCCCCATATCACCATTTCTCCTATCGAGTTCCAGTCGCTCACCACAAATCCGTTAAAACCCCATTTGCCCTTTAAAATATCGCGCTGCAAATAGCTATTACCGGTGGCCGGGATACCGTTGAGTGTGTTGAACGAATTCATAAAGGTGGCTACGCCGGCCCCAGATGCAGCTTTAAACGGTGGGAGATAGGTTTGCCAAAGTTCGTGTTCGCTCATCTCTACGGCGCTGTAATCGCGGCCTGCTGTGGCGGCACCATAAGCAGCAAAATGCTTAGCTGTGGCCATTACGGCATCGGTACCACCCAAATGCTTACCCTGGAAGCCTAACACACGGGCTTCGGCAATCCGGCTGCCCAGGTAGGGGTCTTCCCCCGCGCCTTCCATTACACGGCCCCAGCGTGGGTCGCGGGCAATATCAACCATGGGCGCAAATGTCCAGTGGATGCCTGATGCCGCGGCTTCACGTGCAGCCAGGTGTGCCGATAATTTAATGGCATCCATATCCCATGATGCCGCCTCGGCTAAGGGGATAGGGAAAGTAGTTTGATAACCATGGATCACATCCAGCGAAAAAAGGAGTGGGATCTTTAAACGGCTTTGCATCGCCAGCGCCTGTACCTCGCGGGTGTTTTTAGCGCCCTTTACGTTAAGCATGGAGCCAACCCATCCGTTTTTTATTTCGGTTTGCAGGTCGTTTTTCTTGGCATTGGCCGGGCCTGTCATGGCTTTGCCTGAGTATTGGTTCAACTGCCCGACTTTCTCTTCCAGTGTCATACGCTGGAGCAGGGCGTTTACTTTACGCAGTATGGCAGGATCCTGCTGTTGCGCCTGAAGACGAAAGCCAATTAACAGGGTTAAAAACACAATGGGGATACAACGTGAGAACATGTTATTTTAAATATGATTTGTATAATAGCAGATGGAAAAGGGTGTTTGTTATGGCTTTTTCCGCTTGTCAAAAAAGTCGATCAGGTGATATATCTGTAGGTTAAGTTCCTTCATCTTATCCGTCAACCCATTATATAACTGGTATTTATTATTCAGGATCCCTTTGTTAGCATCGGTGTTAGATGGATCTACGTTTTTGTTTGCAGGGTCGTTATCCTGGTATTTAAACCAATGCCAGCCCACGCAATTACCCGATTCCAGTAAGCCTAATGTGAAATTCTGATAAAATAAACCGCGTTCCTGCTGTGTTTTTACCACCCAGCCCGCGCCGGAATAATTACCCATACCCGAATCTTCGCCTTTCACATACCATTCGGTAATAATAAAAGGCTTGCCCGACCAGGCTGTCCAGTTGCGCATATCGCCGGTATCGGGTGTCCAATGGTCGTAGTAATTGATCGATAGCAGGTCCAGGTATTTGCCGGCGGCTGTTATCACTTCTTTAACTGTTTTTTCAAAGCCGTTGAAACGGCAGCCGATGTACATGTGATTAGGATCGTACTTTTTGATGGCTTTGGAAACAATGCTCAGGTAGCGATCAACCAAAAAGCCCAAAAATTCGTTACGCATTTGGTCTGTCAGGGCGTTTTGATCATAATGGTGATCGTTTAACCATTTTTGGGTGGCCTGGTAGCCGGCATCGGCATGGTCTTTTTTAGACAGGTAATTATCCAGCGATTTGCGGTAAAAAGGTAATTCATTGTCCGAAAAATAACCAAACAGGTTCCTGTCATTCTTATTTATACTGATCTGCCGGGCATATTGGTCGCAATGTTTTTCAAATTCGGGGTCAAATACAAAAATGGCGTTATCGGGATATCCCAAGTGACCTGATTGCTGATAAGCGCCTTTATTGCGGCCATAGCTTCCCATAAAATCAAGCATTACGGTATATGGTAATGGCTGCGCTTTGCCTTTTAAGTCTGTTAAAACCTTGTAGTTTGACCATGCCCCGGCTCCATTGTACCCCATCTCAGTTAGCATTTGGGTTGTTTTTAATGCCCAATCCTGGTTGTTTTTAAATAATTCGTTAAACGCCGCTTTATTATTGTCCGATGCCCCGATATTCACGTCATTCATCCCTTTGTTAATATACAGGTAACCCTCCGGGTCAACACACCACCACCTGTCGTTTACTTTGGTCACATAAAAGAAACCCGTTGCCTTTTCCCGTTGCCCAATCAGCGATCCATAAGCGTCCTGCTTTTCATCGTTGGTGGGGTGGTAACCATTCAGGGTAGTCACGGTACGGGTCGGATAGTCTTTCCATTCCCGGAAACCGGGCTTTTGCCCGGTCCCCTGGTTGGAAATTTTTGCACTAACAGTTAGTTTATATTCACTGGCCGACTGTGCGAAGACTTCAGTGAAAAACATTAAAAAAAGTAAGGTGATATAATTTTTAAACGCCATTTAATTTTATGGATTTTGTGTAAGCTTAGGATTGATCTGGATTTCCCTTAGCGGGATAGGGAACAGCAGGTTATGCGGCGCGGATATTTGTATAACCGTTGCGCCATTTTTGGTTTGATACTTGGTGAAAGACGCGTTCATTACTGCAACGGCGCGGCCTGTCCTTAACAAGTCGAACCAGCGGTGGCCTTCCATGTTTAACTCCAGTCTGCGCTCTGTTTCAATAGCCAGGCGCATGGTTGCCTGCGAAGCGGTTTGCGCGGCGGTCAGGTCGTTAGTGGTATTACCATAAGCGCGGCGGCGTATATCGTTCACATAGCTGATGGCTCCGGCCGGGCCGTTCAATTCGTTTTCTGCTTCAGCATACATCAGCATTACATCGGCATAACGGATCACTATCCAATCGTTATTGCTATCCATGGCATTGGCCGGTACATCGGTGTATTTTTTGGTATAATAGTAGTTAATACCAGCGCCCACATAAGTAGCGATAGAAAGGCCCCGGCGCGGGTCGGTAGCCGGGAAGGCATCGTACAGGTCCTGCATAATGGTATTAAAGCCAGAACCGCCGCCAACAGTAGCAATGGTCGAACCGCTTTGGTTAGGCACAAACCAGTTAAAGAAAGGGCTGCCGGTACCAAAACCGCCTTTGGTATAGCGCACCGCGAAGATGATCTCTTTATTTAATTCATTAGTTGAAAGGAATACATCACCATAATTAGGCAGCAGGTCATAGCCCCAGGCGTTTGTTGCCCTGGGCAGTAAGGGGGTTAGCTCTGTTTTGCATTTGTCAAATTTACCCTCGGTTAAATATACTTTACCTAAAATGGCTTTGGCTGCGCCGCTGGTGGCCCGCCCAAGGTCGGCAGTGGCATAAGTAGTTGGTAAAACCGCTTCAGCTTCTGTTAAGTCTTGTTCAATTTGGGCGTAAACGTTGGCTGTAGTTTCCCGTCCGTAGCTTAAAGATTCGTCGATGGATTGGATCTCCTTGATCACCAACGGCACGTCTCCCCAGATCCTTACCGCGTTAAAATAGCTCAGCGCACGTAAAAATTTGGCTTCGGCAATAAAGCGGTCCCTCAAGGTCGCGGTCATGTTAATTGCAGGGGCCCGGCCAATAATGGCATTGCAACGGGCAATGCATTTGTAAACGTTTTGCCATTGGGTTGATAGGTTAATGTTCTCGGGCGCAACGGTAAACAGGTCAAAATCGCCCAGGCCTGCACCCGATACCAGCGAGTTGCTGTTATCCGAAGGTACATCGGTAAACAAATACATGCCTGTGCCGCTGGTGCCTTTGCCATACATATCTTGCAGGGTGCCATAGGCAGCATTTACTGCCAGGGTTAATCCGTTGGCATCATTAAACAGATCGCCCGTGGCTATCTGGGTAGGATTTTGTAACTCGATAAAGCTTTTTTTGCATGATGTCCCCGCAATTGTAAGGAGCGCTAGCAGTGTGATATATTTTTTCATCATTATAATCTTTTTATAGGGTTAAAAACCAACATTTAAGCCAAGTGAAAATGTCCGGGCGATAGGGTAGGTGCCCTGGTCCACACCATAGCGCGGTGCCGGTGAACCGGCCCAAACGTTAACCTCGGGGTTGTAGCCAAAGTATTTGGTAAATGTGGCCAGGTTCTCTGCCGTAACAAATATCCGGGCGCTGCTTAGCCCTAAGGTTTTTAACGTATGGCCGGTAAGCGAATAGCCAAACGTTACATTGCGCAGGCGCAGATACGAGCCATCAAAAATATTACGGGTTGATACCACGGTGGTTGAAGATGGATTGGTTACCGCCGCCCGGGGTGTCATGCCATCGCCGGGATCGGTAGCCGAGCGCCAGCGGTTAAGCGCGTTGGTACGCACGTTGAATGACCCGTTGTAATAATCGGTATACCTATCGGACGAGTTTAAAACCTTATTGCCATAAGTTCCCTGGAATAGAAAGCTGAAAGTGAAGTTTTTATAATCGAAACGGTTAGTCATACCGTAATTGAATTTAGGTAGCGGGCTACCGATATTAACAATATCACTCGCGTCAATTTTCCCATCGCCATTAATATCCGCGTATTTAACATCACCGGGTACCGAACCGCCTGATGCCCATTTGGCGCTGGCTGCTACATCGGCCGCGTCTTTGTAAACTCCAATTTGCCTGTAGCCATAAAAGCTGCTCATGGCCTCGCCCGGTACTACACGGATAGAGTTGGTATAGCCAAAAGCGGCATCATAACCAACAAAGTTGCCATCGTCGGTAAGGGCCAGTACTTTATTTTGGTTGAAGGAGATATTAGCGTCGGTGGTCCATTTTAATTTACTTTTTAGGTTTACTGTTTTTATCGAAAACTCCAGGCCATTGTTTTCAACCGAGCCCACATTGGTAAATATGGTAGTTGCATAACCATATATGCCCGGTACGCCCCTGCTTAGCAGCAGGTTGCTGGTTAACCGGTGATAGGCATCCACTGTAAAATAGATCCGGTCGCTTAATAAGCCTATTTCCAGCGCTAAATCTGTTTGTTTGTTGGTTTCCCAGGTCAGGTCGGCATTAGCCAGCGAGGTGGGCGAGAACCCAAATACCGGCGTGGCGTTATTGGCCCCAAAAACATAACTGATTTGTGTAGCGTAACTTTGCGAGCTAAAATCGCCAATGTTGTTATTGCCGCTAACACCGTAGCTGCCCCTTAACTTCAATTCGCTGATGGTGGGGAACTTTTTCATGAAATCCTCTTCGCCTATGCGCCATGCAGCCGAAAATGCCGGGAAGGTGGCGTACTGCCGGTTTAAACCAAAGCGTGATGAGCCATCTGAACGTACAGACGCGGATAGCAGGTATTTATCTTTATAGCTGTAATTAGCACGCCCGAAAGTGGAGATCAAAGCGTTGGCGCTTTGCGCATAAGTACCTAAAATAATACCGGCATTGTTAGGATACTCAACAATGGAGTTGGTAACAGTACCGTTTTGCCCGGCCTGGCTGCTTTCGGTATAGGTATTTTTTTGGAATGAATAACCGGCCAGTAAGGTCAGGTCGTGGTTTTTAGCTATAACGGTATGATAGTTCAGGGTGTTTTCAGAAACATAATTATAATTCGTCCCCTGGGTTACCCTGGCCCGCACGTTGCTTAATAACGGATTGGAAAGATTGGCTGTCGGGGCGTTGTCTGATTGTAACGTTGCCGGCACATACCAGTTACGGTTGTTCAGGATAGCCTCGAAACCAAAGTTGCTCCTGAACTTTAGACCCTTAATGATCTCGAACTCGA
This sequence comes from Bacteroidota bacterium, assembly GCA_040389105.1. Taxonomy (GTDB): domain Bacteria; phylum Bacteroidota; class Bacteroidia; order Sphingobacteriales; family Sphingobacteriaceae; genus Mucilaginibacter. Next base: position 23,882 of record JAZKAO010000016.1, on the reverse strand, counting down.
CAGAGGTATTGGAAAGCAAACGCCCGGTACTTGTTTTATCTTTATAAAGGTCCAGCACGGCAACGGGGTTATAAGGGTTACCATTAAAGGTTTGGCCTGCGCCCGATAGTACCGATGTAGCATTCGCGTAATCGCCATTTGGCAGCCTTACGGGCAGGATAGGGGGCTGCAGCAACGCGCTGATCACCGTACCACCCACGCCTGATGGATTGGTACCGATACCGTTAATTAAGGCGTTATTTAAACCGCCGCCGGTGGCGGTTTGATTGTTAATGGCGTACGATGGTGCTATGTTAAAGCTAAATTTCAGCTTTTTGCTTAACTGGGCATCCATACTGGCCCTTAAATTATAACGGTTAAAATCGGTAGCCTTAATAATGCCTGTTTGGCGGTAATAAGAGCCTGTTACGTTAAAGGTCACTTTGTCGCTACCACCCGAGGCTGATAAGGCGTAAGAACTGGTAACGCCGGTACGGAAGATCTGATCCTGCCAGTTGGTATTAGGTAATACCGATGGATCATTATAAATAGCAGGCAATGTTTTTGCCGAGTTGGCAAATGCATCTTTTACATAATCTATATATTGATCCTTATCCAATACCGCCACTTTTTTGGATGCGTTGGCAATCCCGGTGTTGGCGGTAAAGTTAAATTTGGTAGCGCCTGATTTGCCGCGTTTGGTGGTTACAATGATGATACCGTTACCGCCCCGCGATCCATAAATAGCGGCGGCGGCCGCATCTTTAAGTACCTGTATGGTTTCAATGTCGGCCGGGTTAATATTGTTGAAATCGTCGGCGCTGTTAAGCGGATAACCATCTACTACAAACAGCGGACTATTACCCGCCCCAATAGAGCCAAGCCCCCTGATAGTGATAACAGGCGCGGCACCCGGATCGCCCAGGGACTGGGAAATTTGCACGCCCGAAACCTGGCCAACCAATGCCTCGCCGGGGGTTGCTACCAACCGGTCTTCCAGTTGGCGGGCATTTACGCTGCTTACCGCGGTTGAGAGGAGTTTACGCTTGGTTTCGCCATAGCCTACAACAACCACATCATTTAATGATATCGCGTTGTCCTGCAAGCTGATATTCATCAGCGTATTGGCGCCTACTACGTGTTCTTCTGTTTGAAAGCTGACATAGCTAAAAACAACTACCGTGTTGCGATTAGGGACACTAATGGTATAATCGCCGTTAATGTTGGTAAGCACGCCCGCCGCTGTGCCTTTAATTTTAACAGATGCGCCCGGAAGGGGAATGCCTTTACTATCGGTAACCTTACCTTTTAAGGTAATGGCTTGCGCGTAAACTGTGGAAGTATGAAAAAACGCAGCGAGTAATACTAAGCAGATGATACCTGCCCGGGATTGTTTCAACTGCCTGAAAAATTGTAAGTATAATACCTTCATAATTTGTTTGGTTTAATAATAATTTATTGGTTAATAAAGCGTGGAAAAGAAAGCCACATGTACGAAGTTTTTTTATGCGCTCATAAAGATCAAATAGATTTAATAGGTTAATAAAAATGGGGCAGCCCCTTAATAATTGGATAGCCAAAATTGGGGATAGGATAAACCAAAGCGGGTTAAAAAAAGATTTTTTTAGGGGTAAAAAATGACTTTTTTAAGCTTTAAGTATGTTTTTGAACAGATTACCTGTTAAAATGGTTTTTTAGGAAGCAGATGTACTGATCATTTCAGCAGGTGATTTGCCATACATCTTTTTAAACTCGCGGCTAAAATACTTACGGTCGTTAAAGCCAACCAGCGATGCTACCTCGGTAACCGATAGTATGCGTTGCTGCAGCAGGTCCGCGGCTTTTTTTAACCGCATAGATTTGATAAAATCGGCCGGGGAGAGGTTGGTTAACGCGCAGATCTTTTTATACAGGACGGATTTGCTCATGCCAATTTCGCTCCCTAAGGCAACTACGCCAAACTCCGGGTTTTCCATCTGATCTTCGATGATATTCATCAGCTTTTGGATAAACTGCTCATCGGGATTATTTAACAGTACTTGTTTGGGTTGTAAAATAAGCTGCTGGCTGAATTTTTTGCGCATCAACTCGCGCGAATTTAGCAGGTTGTGAACATTTAGCTCCAGCAATTTAGTGCTGAAAGGTTTAGTAAGATAGGCATCGGCACCCGTTTGTAAACCGTTTACCTGGTGAATATGTGTAGCCAGCGCGGTTAATAAGATCACCGGGATATGGCTTGTCCTTTCGTCCGACTTGATTTTACGGCAAAGCGTTAAGCCATCCATTACCGGCATCATCACATCGCTAATAACCAGGTCGGGGATCTGGCTGGTCGCATATTTAAACGCCGCGGCACCATTCTCAAAGGCCGATACCTGGTAGCCCGGTAAGGAATCTATCAAAAATCGCCTTAGTTCCGCATTATCTTCGGCCAGTACAATAGAACCCTTTGGGGATGCCGACGTGGCGTGTTCGGTTGAATGGAATACATCAATTTCTGCCTGCCGTTTAAACGAAGCAATACTTTCAGATCCGGATGTTTCCCCAATCAAATGAACGTTGTTTGCCGCTTTCAATTCAAGAGGCAGCCGGACCGTGAAAACGGTAGAACCATAATGGCCAGCAGTTTGTGCTGAACTTTTAAAAGTAATAGCGCCCTGGTGCAGTTCCACAATACTTTTTGAGAGTGCTAAACCAATACCCGTACCCATATTTGATTTTTCGTCGGGTACCTGGTAAAAATTAGTAAACAATTTAGATTGATATTCAGCCGCTATGCCTTTGCCATTATCGGCAATGCTAACCGTAAAACCGGAAGGGCCGCTGCTACTAATCTGTATGGTAATCCGGCCATGTTCGGGCGTGAATTTGAAGGCGTTGGACAAGAGGTTGAAAAATACTTTTTCTAATTGATCGTGATCGATATAAAGATAAACCTCGGCCTTATCGGTAATGAAATCGTAACTGATATGCCGGTTTTCGGCAAGCGCGGCAAACGAAAGGTAGATTTCCTTAATAAAGGCAACAATATTATGCTGCTGCACATATAAAACCATATTGCCGGTTTCGGTTTTGCGGAAATCCATTAATTCGCTTACAAGCCGCAGTAAGCGTTCGGCATTGTTTTTTACCTGCAATACCTGCCGGCTGATCACCGTGTTTTCCAGCGTTGTGTTATATAAGTTTTCAACCGGCCCAAGTATAAGCGTAAGCGGCGTGCGGATCTCGTGGGAGATATTGGTAAAGAAATCCAGCTTCATTTTATAAAACTCTTCCTGCCGCTCGTTTTGCAAATGCTCGTTATACAAATCCTGCTCCAGCCTGGCACGGATCTGGAAAAACCGGATAATTTTATAAAATAAAAATGCCGCCGCCAGTACATAAGCAACATAAGCCCACCAGGTTTCCCATAAGGGTGGCCGGATATTGATTTGCAGGGTGCGCCCCTGGTTATTCCAATAACCATCATTATTAGCAGCCTTCACCGTAAAAGCATAATGCCCCGGTGACAGGTTGGTGAAACTTACTTCCTTTTGGTTACCGGTTGATAGCCATTCTTCATTATTGCGCAGCCCGGCCATTTTATAGGCATAAGTATTCTTTTCGGGATTGATGAAATTTAACGCGGAAAATTTGATGGTCAAATTATTCTGATCGTAAGGAAGTGTTAGTTCGGCAGTTTCGTTGATAGGGGAGTGCAAGGGGGAATTGCTGCCAAAACGGACATCCTTATTATTAATGTAAAAGCCTGTCAGCAAAATTTCGGGTCTGAACTTGTTCTTAGTGATCTTATCAGGAAAAAACGCGGTAATACCATTCATTCCCCCAAAAAGGATCTCTCCGTTAGGAGTGCGGTAAGATGAGTTGACCAAAAATTGATTGCTTTGCAGGCCGTTAGCGGCGTTGTAATTGGCTATTTTATAATTACCCCGTGTTAATGGAAAGGCAGCCGGGCCAAAGGTTAGCTGTGATAAACCGTTATTGGTGCTTATCCATAAAGCGCCCGAATTGTCGGCGATTATGGCTGCAACCACATCATCGGTTAAACCATCCGATTGCCGGATAGGGTAGATGCGGTTGGTGCGTTCATCCAGGTAGTTTAAGCCGCCACCATCGGTGCCTATCCATAAATGTTGATGGTTATCGATATATAACGACAGTACATTATTATTACCTAAGCCGGTTGTTTTTCGGCGATAGGATTTAAAGGTATGGCTGCGCTGATCGTAACGGTTCAACCCGTTTTGGGTACCGATCCATAGCACATCGCCCTGGCTGTATAAGCTGTTGATATAATTATCGCACAACCCGGCCTCTTGCCCGGGATTGCTGGTTAGCTTTAATAATTCCCTGCCCGTATAATCAATAAGCTTAAGCCCGGCACCATTGGTGCCTACCCAAATGCCGGCTTTGGTAGGCAAAAGCGCATTAATTAATTTGGCAGCGGTTTTATTGTTAAAGGTTTCCAGCTTAATATGGCTGAAGGTATTGTCGCGGCGGTTAAACTTAAACAGCCCATCTAAGGTACCCGCCCATAAATCTCCTACCGAATCTTTAACCAACGCCTTAATCTCATCGGATACCGGGAAATAGCTGGCCACGCCTTTTTGGCGATTGATATAGTTTAACCCGCCCCCGAAGGATCCAACCCATAAGCCACCATCCTTATCGCCCACAATAGCTTCGGCCAGTGGTTTGTTAAGGCCAATGTTAGTACCAACGCGTTCGCCTATGTTGGCGAAATTGGAGTTGCCGGGATAGTATATATTTAATCCGCCTGAATATGTGCCGATCCATACATTGCCTGTATGGTCTTCCATTAAACTCCAGGCCGAGCCATCGCTAAGTGTCCTGAAATCGGCGGGATTATGCGTATAGGTGGTAAAACTGTTTTTTAAGGGATCGAAGATAGCTAAACCATTGCGCGTAGCGGCCATTACTAATCCATCCTTAATAAGCAGGTCGTTGATCCAGTTAGAGGGGAGGCTTTGCGGATTATTAATTTGATTAGTATAATGGCTACAAGCGTTTAACCTTACGCTGTAGCAGAAAACGCCGCTGTTTTCGGTGCCGAACCAAATATCGCCATCCTTAGTTTGTTTAATAACAATAATTTTGGCTATGGCTAAGTCCTTATTTTCGCGGATTACGCCGGGCAGGGCGATGATTTTGCCTGTTGCCGGGTCAAACCTTTTTAAACCCTGTTTTATGCCTGTCCAAATAGTACCTAAATTATCTTCGGCCAGTGAAAATACAATGCCCTGGTAAAGATCATCCTGCGCGCCTTTCCAGGCATTTATGGCCGATAGAGTTTTAGCATCGGGGCTTACAAATTTTATACCTTTAAATGTGGCTACCCAAACCCTGCCGGCATGATCTTGCTGTATAGCGGTGATAAAGTTGCCGCCCCCCTTGGCAGCGGAAAGGCCTATGTGTTGAAATTTATCGGTGTTTTTATCGTAGAGGTTCAACCCGCCACCTGTGCCTATCCATAATCGCGCCTGGCGGTCTTCGTAGATGCGGTTAATGCGATTGTGGCTAATTTCGTTCGCGCTGGAATCGCTGGGCCTGTAGTTTTTAAAGTTGGTGCCATCATAACGTGATAAGCCGTTCCAGCTGCCTATCCATATATAGCCGCTTTTATCTTGCAAAATGGTAGCGATAGGGCTTTGCCTAAGCCCATCCTTATAAGTAATATGCCGAAACCCTATAGCAGGCTGTTGCGCGCTAACCTGGCTAAAAGATGTTATGCATAGTATCAGCCCAAAAAGACAAACAAACCGGGAGGTCATTATTATTATTGGTCGTTTTTACAGAAGCTGCTACTCTCAGCCAGCTCCCTTTACCTGTAAATTTATAAATTTTATTAATATAACTGTAATGAATTAAGATAGGAGGAGGAGACTTTTCGTTTTCGCAGGGGCTCCGGAGGGCCCCTGAGTGGCTGTGGGTAGGGTGGCGACCTTGCATACGTACGCAGGGTCCTCTTCGAGTTTAAGTTAACCCATAAATCTTTGCCCTGAACTTTGCATGAATACACCATTAACAAGTCCGCATAGCGGACGAAACATCTTGTAGCAACGGGTTTCAACCCGTTAATGAAGGCATAAAACAAATCGGAGTTCCATTGGAACGACAAATATCTGCCCGATAGTTAACGGATAATAATATGGCCCGAACCTAAGGTTCTTTCCCATAAGCCATTTCCATCCATCAACGGATTAAAATCCGTTGCTAAAATATAAGCCGGGGCGATGCCCCTCTAATCGCGTACCCCTATGTTTTTATGGGTTAACTTTAATCTTCGAGAGGCCCGGCGGCGACAAAAACTAAAGGAGACCGGCCATAGGCTGCATGTACCCGGGCTTAGTTTATGCTACTGTTGATCTGATGGGATTTTTAAAAGCTTTGTAATAAACAGCTGCCATTTGTTTAGCTTCTTATCAAATTCAATAACCTGTAACCCGCTAAGCGGTATCTTAATGCTGATATGGGCACCCCCTTTATTTTTTATTAAAAGGCTACCGTTTAATTTTTCAACTCTCGACCGGATGTTTCCCAGTCCCATCCCGTTCCCGGTTCCTTTTGATGGCGAATTATTGGTGTTTATACCTATGCCGTTATCGTTTACGGAGATATAAAGTGTTTCATCGTCTGTAAACATTTTTAACGTTATGGTAGTTGCTTTTGAATGTTTTATGGCGTTATGTACTATTTCCTTAATTAAAAGATAGATAGTCCGGCGGCTTTGTACAGTAATTTTCAGGTCAGGGATCCGATCGGGCAATTCAGAAACCAGGCTTATCTCGGAGTGTTCCAGTAAATGATCTATCTGGGCAAAAGTGTAATAGATCAGCATCTCCAGGTTATCGTTACCCACATGTGTACTCCAGATAACTTCGCGTATTTTTGCCGACAGATCATTAACCATGCTTTTTATCTGATCTATCTCCGGGCCTGCATTTTCGCGCTTGCCGGCCTTATTAGCTAACGATTGAATAGTAAATACCCCCGACCCGATATCGTCGTGCATTTCAGAGCTTATTCTTTGTCTTTCGGCCAAAATCAACTGCTGTTGTGTGTCAAATGCTTTTTTTAACGATAGCCTTTTACGCAGCATGGTTACATAGCCGTAAAAAACCAGGAGCAGGAACACAAAGAACAAAGCTATTTTAAAGCCTGTTCCAAGCCACCAGGGTTCCTGTATGGTGAAAGTATACTTTATCATACTGTCTGCTATTCCTAACCGGGGGTCAACAGCAATGGCCTTCAAAGTATACGTTCCGGGCATTAACGACGAAAAGTGGATGGTGCGTTCACCGGGTTCGGTAGTTAACCATGTACTATCCGTTTTTGTTAGCAGGCAATATTTTATATAAATGTCTTTAGCTTTTAAATAAGCCGGTATGCCAATATTAAACAGTACATTGTTTTCTGAGTAGGATAATTTGTGGCTGTTGCTATCCGCTGATATTTGATTGTTCACCTTAACATACAACAAATAGTTCTTCAGTTTTTTATCAATTGTTGTTTTTACAAGGGGGAAATTATCCAAGCCCGATGATGTAGCCAAATACACCATTTGGCCCATACCATCCAAATCTAACACCTCCGACGCGCTGCGGTCTGGAAACTCGTAATTATCAACCAACGCTTTTGTTTGGGTGTTAAATATCTGTAGCGGCCCCGATCCTAATACCCATAAATTTTTATCGATAGGTTTGATCTTAAATATGGACTTTGAGAAAAGGCCATTTTGAACAGAGATATGGTTGATATCGTTTTTTTCGACCACTAACATGCCATTGCTAATGGTACCAATATACAGCCGGTGATCAATGTAAGATAACGAGGCGGCGTAAACCTGGCTGTTGTTAAACAAAAACGGTTTCATACCGTTCTTGTCAATTTTAAACAGGATGTTTTTAATGGCAACAAACAAGGCAGCCTGCTCGGGGAAATAGGCTATCGCGCGGCTTCGTAACCTCAGATAAAAAAAGTTATCGGCCGGGTTGTATTTAAAAACGTGGCCAAACTCATCCATAATCTGCCGGTTCAGCCGGTCAGATTTTTCCCGTGGTATCACAAACAAGCCGCTTGTTGATGCTATATACGTAGCTTTATCATCATAACACAGCTGCTTTGTTGTTTTGATATTAACTAACTCTGTAACCTTTTTGGTGGGTATATTAATTTGATAGGTAGCCAAAGATGACGCGGCGATATAATCATCCTGATTAATAGCGGCCAGGTAATTGATAGATCCTGCGGCAGGGGATAGTTTAATATTAAAACTTGTTGTTTTTGTAGCCGGGTCATAAAGGATCAGGAAGCCCTTTTGGGTGCCCAATAATAACTTGTCTTTATATCTTTTTAGGCTTACTACCAGGTCGCCGGTATCTAAACCCGGTACTGTTGTTTTATTGGCGATATCTTTTTTGTATTGCACCAACAGCCCATAATACAAACTGCTGAACCATTTATTGCCTTCCAAATCGTTTACGATGGCTGATAAATTATACCCCTTTATTTCTTCACCATTTTTTAGCGAGTAGCTACGATCGTTAGTGTTTACCCATTGATTGCTGGGTGTGATAGAAATGGTATTTATGAAATTATTGACTTTTATTTGCTGGCATTGTTTTACCGTGTCGTTTTGCAGCAACAGCTTTTTAACTATGCCCAAAGGGTTCACCATCATGTACGCGGTATCGCGATAGGTATTGCTGGCCAGCGCATAAATATTGCCCCTCAACTCTTCGTCGCCGGTATAAACAATTTTTTTCAGGCCGGCTGGCTCGCTATATGCATACCAGGTACTGTCGCCACGCACCAATACGCGGTCTTTTAATACCGCCAGGGTTGATGTGTAAACATTGCCGACGTATTTGGCTGTTAAATTTTTGGTATTCAGTACAAAAAGGCCTTTGTCCGACGTTGCCAAAAGCTGGTTGTGAAACAGGGCCATCCGGGGGAAATTGCGCTCGTTAGCAGAATTATAACTTTCTACCAGCGTTACAGTCTCATGATCGATGTAAAAGATCTGCCCGTTGAAGTTATTGAACCAGATACGGCCGGTTTCGTCTTCCAGTAAATTGGTACAGCCTAACGAGATTTGCCGCGGATTGCTAAAATGGACGTAATTGATACCATCGAACCGGGCTACACCCAAATCGCTGGCTATCCATAAAAAGCCATGTTTATCCACATGCAGGTCGTATATCTCTTTGGTGGGGAATGCAAGCGCTTGTTTTATTGGGCTGTCCTGTGCTTTTGACTTTGCGCAAGTAAGGAGTAGAAGAAAGGATAATATGATCTTAAACAAAAACGACTTGCGCATTTAGTTAGGTAAATTTAACAGTAAATGTACTTGTTTTTAATTTACAAATAAAAAATGGTGGGCACTGATAGGGTATATTTTATGTTTAAATAACATCGACGTGCTACAACATATTTTATATCGCAGATTGTAAATTTAACAGCCACTTGGAGCCAAATGAAAAATATCAGATGATTGAAGACTAACTAATAGGGTGCATGGCTTTATTCAGGTACCCTTTATAACCGGTGCCGCGTAGGGTTGCACAACATACTTTTCTTACCTTGTTGGTTGTATGTTTAAAACTATAATTCGTTATTTGTATAAATCAGTTCGATAATGAAAAACAAATTAAAATATACGGTATATGCAATTTTATTGTTAATAATCTGTTCCACCAGGCAGAGTTTTTCTCAGGTGCCTGCAAGAACAGGCCCTGCATCCGCTGAAGAAATAAAACAATCCCGGGAGGCCTTGGATAAGAATATGAACAGCCTGGTGGCGCATAAAGCTTATATATATGCCATGGGTATATATAACCCACTGGTTATTGAACAGTATAGAACATGGATGAAACAGTACCCGGAAAATGTGAATATCCCATTGGCCATTGGCAGCGTTTTTTATGGTGCTGAAATGCCGCAGGCAAAAGAATTTTTGCTTGCTGCCGCCGCCATGAAGCCGGAAAATGCTAAAATATGGTTTATGCTTTATGGCGACGCGCTGACAAGGGGGTTAGATGGTTTAGCAACTGAATATATAAAAAAAGCAAGTTTTGCAGATACATCAAATGCACAATATGCGGCGGCATATTTGATGCCTTTTGAGCATACGGACCCGGATTACAAAAGAAAAGTTTTTGATTTTGTAAAGCGTTTTCCAACAAGTGAAAGCGGGGCTGCAGTATTATATTGGTTTGCCGAGCATACCACAAATATTGCCGACAAGATCAACTATTTTGAAGAATTGCGTAAAGCTTACCCCCCTCTGAATTTTAGCTGGTCATCAGCCGGGATGAAAACATTAGCAGATGCCTATTTACAAACAGACCCCGAAAAAGCTTTACCATTAATTAACCAAATGGGCGAGGGGAAAGATTGGAGGACCAGGAAACAGGTAGCTGAATTATTAATAGAGGCCAATTTATTGGAGCGCAGTCAAAATTATAAAGAGGCTATGAATAAAATGGACCTCATTGTACTTCCAAAGCTTAATTATATGAACGAATTTATAACACTAAAGAAAGCTTCGCTACTTGCTAAAATTGGCAACGTTAAAATGGCATACGATAGCCTGGCTATAAAATTTGCAAAATTACCTTCAGATCAGCTTTATAATACGCTTGAAATTTATGGAAAGAAAATAGGCAAGGATAACCAGCAAATTGAAAAAGATGTAGAGACATGGAGGAATAGCACCGCAGTTGCAGCTTATCCATTTGAATTGGGCCTTTATACCAGCAAGGGTAAATTAAGTTTAGCAAAACTGAAAGGCAAAGTTGTTTTGCTTACGTTCTGGTTCCCAGCTTGCTCTCCTTGCCGGGCAGAGTTTCCGGATTTCCAGGTCGTAATCGATAAGTTTAAAGGTAAAGATGTGGTTTATGTGGGCATAAATGTATCCCCCGAGCAAGATCCATACGTGATACCTATGATGAAAAATACTAATTATTCGTTTATCCCATTACGGGGTAGTCCAGAGTTTGCTGCAGAATTTTATAATGTACGGGATGAGCCTCAAAATTTCCTGATAGACAAAGACGGAAAGGTTATTTTTAAAGGTTTTCGTATCGATAATACCAATCACCGCACACTGGAACTTATGATATCTTCATTATTAAAAAAAGGTTAGCGATTGTCTAATAAACAATAAAAGACCTGGTATCTTTCTTAGTCTCACTTTCAACCATCCTGCAATGCTATTCCATGTAATTGCTTCTAATTGCGCCGGCTGTAAACCAGGTGGCGTAAAGTTCTCTATGGAATCCGGACTTGTTAGAAGCAACCAGCAATGAAGCCCAGTTTTTAACGATCACGTCCAAAGGCACATGGTCAATTGCAATAATTAATTTGTTGTAACCTTTTTTTATTGGTTGAGTATTATAGGCAAACTAATAAAAAATTTATATGAATTTATTTTTTCACAAAGCCTGCACATTAAGTTTTCTTTTGCTTTTAAGTTTAATTTATCAAAGTTCTGCCCAGGCTGTTTCTGGCAGGATAATAGAAACCGGGGGTGGGGGAATTGAAGGTGCAACTATAACAATTTTAAATGCTGCAGACTCAACCGTGGTAAAATATGAGGTAAGTAACAAAGAAGGCTATTTCGGGTTCACTAATTTAAATAACGGCGTATTTACCGTTAAGGTTTCGTGCATAGGTTACAACAGCCAGTTGTTAAACAATATTAAATTTAACGGCTCTTCTGTTAAATTAAATGATGTCATACTTAACAAGCAATTAAAAGAGCTTAAGGAAGTCGCCATAACCAGTAAACGTCCTGTTCTTGAACGAAAGGTTGATCGATGGATATTTAACTTGAACAACACGATAATGGCAAATGGTTCTTCCCTTTTTGAGGCTTTGCAGGTGGCACCTTTTTTAAAGGTATCCGACAATGGCGTTTCTATGGTGGGCAAAGGCGGTATGGGGGTTATGGTAAATGAGAAAATAATTTATTTAAACGGAACCGACCTGACTAATTATCTCAAAACACTCAGATCTGAAAGTGTGGAAAAAATCGAGATCATTACCAACCCGCCGGCAAAATATGAGGCCCAGGGGAATGCCGGCCTGATTAACATTGTTTTAAAGAAAAACGAATCTTTGGGCTGGCGCGGGTCATTAAGTTCGACATATCAGAAGGCCGTCTACGCCTCATATAACAACAATCTCGCTCTTTTTTTCCGCTCAAAAAAAATTAGCAGCTCTTTTACATTTAACCAATCACGTTATCACAATATGCTGAACGATTGGCTCAATATAATTGGGAACCCTAGTCAAATCCTTAGTAACGAGCAACGTATATCAACTACACCCGGTTTGCAGGCCGGTTTAAGTATAGATTATGAGTTAAACAAGCACAATAACATCGGGTTTATTTATAATATTTCACACAGCAAAGAGAAGGATGCCTTTGTTAATAATTATAGCTATGGTACGAGCAATACTGTCGACTCGGTTTTGAACACTAAAGGCGAAATGTCAAGGCCATTATTTGCACAGACCTTAAATATATACCACGATTTAAAGATTGATTCGGCCGGAAAAAAATTAAATAGTTCTGTTAATTTTTTCAGGAACAGGCCTGAAGTAAGAAATAATTTTGTTTCTGAATCTGAAAGCTCCTATGCTTCAGTGCAAAATAATAACTCGTCAAAATACAATATCTGGTCTATTCAATCAGATTTAACATTACCTTATAAATGGGCTAAAATAGAAACAGGCGCTAAGTTTGCTACCTATGATAATAAGGCCAGCGTAGCATATTATAATAACATCCACGATAACCGCGTGCTGGACCAAACGCGCAGTAATGATTTCGATTATACCGAAGGCAACCTGGCCGCGTATTACAGCATGGAATCCAATCTATCAAAAAAATGGACGGCCAAGGCAGGATTGCGTTATGAGTACACGATGACGGATGGTTATTCGCCTACTTTAAACCAGCGTAATAAGCGTAATTATGGTGCCCTATTCCCTACGGCCTATATCGTTTACAAAGCTGACGAAAACGACGCTTTTTCTTTAAATTATTCGAGGCGGATTAACCGCCCGGGCCTCAGTTCCTTAAATCCCTTTGCCTATTATACAAACATTTATACTTATTCTACCGGAAATCCACTGCTCTTACCTTCATACAGTAACAATTTCGAACTTAATTACCTATATAAAAGCATGTTTTCTTTTACTGTATTTACACAACATACCAGTGATGCAAATTCATTACTTACAACGATTGAGGGGCCATTAGTTGTTTCAAGTAGAGGAAACTTTTTAACACGGGATAACGTGGGGGCCTATGTTTCCTTTAACCGGGCATTTTTTAATTGGTGGGAAAATAGCAGCTCCGTCTCTTTTTTTTATTCATCCTCAAAATCCAAAATAGAAGCCATTCCCATCCAAAACGGAACCTCTGCATCGTTTAGTGTCAATAATAATTTCAAGGCAACTAAACTATTAAATTTCTATCTGAACTACAGCCAAAGCCTTCCCTCAACCAGTGGAAATACTTACACATACAGTCAACGTGATTTCAGGGTGGGGGCCAGGTTAAAGTTGCTTAACAATAATTTGATCATCAACCCATCTTACTTTCTGGGCACGGTAAACAAATATGATGCACGTTTTGGCGATTTTGTGCAGACAGAAAGAACGGACTATCATTATAAAACCTTCGGTTTTGGTCTTACCTATTTATTCGGAAGATCAAAAATTTCCGGAAACAACAAGAACATATCTTTTGATGAGAAAAGAAGGGCTCAATAGTAACATGATTTAAAAACCTCTGCCCGTCCAAGCGTCCCGCTTGAATATATAGCAATTTAAGCGGGACGCATAAACTAAACTTTATAATTTAAGCGGGACGCATATATTAGCCGGCATTCAAGCGGCACGCTTGAATGGGCGTGAGCGAATGATTTAGAACCAAATCATCCATTTTTGAGGCTTATCCAACTTTTAGAATGATAAAATTGATAGCTTAGTTTAAACTTTAATATGATCATATCAACTTCAACCCGTTACCGTTTCATTATTCAAACAATTATTGTTTTAATAACCGGTTTAGTTAGTTGTCAGTCAAAAAGCTCAGATCCTAAAATGGATGCGGTTATGAAGCTGGCTATTCACTATTTAAATACAGGGAAGTCTGACAGCCTTTATCAGTTAATGGGTGAAAAATCAAGGAAACGCATATCAAGATCGTTGTTTATTGACTACTCCGACCATAAACTATCCAAATTAAGGCCGTTCACTAACTTAACCATTATCGGCCATAACGATTCTGTTAGTATATACAAAGTGTATGCAAAAATCCCTTTGCGGTGGTACGTCAGCCTGGATAAAAATCATAAGTTTGATCAATTCTTTTTTAGGCCTTCGGAAGAGAGAATTGTAAAAGCGCAAGCTTTAACAGATAATAAACTACATACCCGCCTGGATTCTGTAATAAATAAGGTTGTTTCTGATTATATTCAAATCCAGGGTAACGTTGGGATAAGCACAGGCATTTACTATAATGGCAAAAGTTATTTTTACAATTACGGAGAACGAAAAAAAGGAAACAAAAATTTACCTGATGCCCATACAATTTACGAGATAGGCTCCATAACAAAAACATTCACCTCTACGCTACTCGCAATAGCGGTTAACCAGAAAAAAATTACACCTGAAACTCCGGTCACCCGGTTTTTACCCGATTCTGTTGCCGAAAACGGCTATTTAAAAAACATAACATTTAAAGAATTGGCCAATCATACATCCGGTCTCCCACGAGACCCGGACAATCTTACATACAAGATGACCGATCTTAATCAGCCTGTGTCTGATTATCAAACTAAAGATATGTTTTCGTTTCTAAGGCACTTCAAACAAACCAGAACGCCTGGAACAAAATTTGAATATAGTAATTTGGGAGCTGCTTTACTTGGTGTTTTGCTTGAGAATATCTATCATCAATCTTACCAGGAACTTATTGGTCAATATATAATCAAACCATTGGGCATGAATGAAACCATGTGTTCGGTCGATACGTCAAAATTCCACAATACGGCCCAGGGATACGATGGTTTACTTTATGCCGTTCCTTTTCTGAATTTTGTTTCATATCAGTCTGCCGGCACAATCAAAAGCTCGGCATCTGATCTTATTAATTATGCAAAGGCACAATTATTTACAGCCGATACAACGCTTAATAAAGCAGTACAATTAACCCATCAAATTACATTTAATGATAAGTTTAATACATTTGGCTTAGGCTGGTACTATTTGCAGGGATATCCTGATATTATACAACATAGTGGCGGCACGGTAGGTTATAGCTCCAATATTTCTATTAATTTACATAAAAAAATAATTGTCGTTGTGCTCACCAACAATGTAACCAATGGCGATGCAGTAGGCGCAAATTTAATAAAAGCGATACAAGCTATTAAAATTGAATAAACACCGTTTTACTTAAGCACGAGTTATTCCATTGGACGCAGTACAGCTTATGTAAGCATCTTACACTCCCTATTCGTAACAATACGCTCTATCTGCGCCAACTGCTCGGCGCTTAGTTGTTTTAAATTTTCCTGGCTTAGTATGGTATTGTTTATTTGGATATAGTTGCTTTGCTGGTTCACAACGGCGCCGGTATGCTGCTTGTTTATGGTGCCAACCATTTCAAAATAAAGCCTTGCGGCCTTCATATCGCCGTTGCTGGCAAACTTAAATACCTTGGCCAGTATATTGTGCGACATCAATTTAAACTGCTCCATCTCTTCCACAAAGCCCGGGTGCGCCCGGTGTTGTTTAATATGCCTGGCCACGGTTTGCCGGCTAAAGCCCGTGGCTTCGGCTATGGCGTTTTTTGTGGGCATAAGGCCATGCTGCCGCATTAAATTGGCAACAGCCCCGGTAATTACCGTGTGGTTATGTTCCCAAATGCTGTTTTTTGTGTCGTCATTAATAATCAGTTCTATTTTATCTAAAAAGTCCGCTCTTTCTTCGCCCTTTAAGCGCTCCAGGGTATTGGTAGCGGCTGCTCCAAGGCAACGCCGTTGGGCTTGGCTAAGGTTTTCGATATCTTTTACGGTAATCTTTTTTTGGGAAAGGAGGCTGTTGATCTTGTTATCTGAAACGGTAAGATCTGTTAAAGCTGTAGGTTCGGTATTCATCAGGATCTTTATTTTAAAACATATAAAGATAGTGAATATTTTTGATATTTACTAATTTTATTAGTAAATATCGGTGTAACACCCTGTGAAGTGTGAAATCACTTAAGTATTTTATTATCAATCATTTATACTTAAAATACCATCAAATTATGTTACACTATGTTAACCCTATGGGAGGCTTTAGCGGGCATGGCAAAGCCGCAAAAACTCCTCCCTGCCGATGCTTACCCACTCGCCCCGTCCCTATGGGAGGGAACTGCCTCAAACGCAATGAGCCACCCTGATCGGGGTGGCTCATTGCGTTTGAGTGGAGGCAAGGGGATTGAGTTAGAACCAAATCGTTCTTTGCCGACAGCGTAAAATTATGTTTTACGCCTGATTTTTAAAGCCAAGATAGTCTTGTTGTTAACCGGTTCATTAACGCCGGCCATTGGATATCATCGAAGCAATGCAATAAAGGCTGCCTTGAAATTCTTCAAGGGCAGCCATCAGTAAACCAGAATTATGCAGAAACTGGAATTTTTTTAACTCCGGGTAGCAGGTACGGAATTATTGCCCGGGAGTTTAATATCTCAATTAGTTTCAAGAACCGTTATTTTGCGGATATTAAGGTCGGGTTATTGAAGTTCGAATTAAGTCGATGTGGTTTTATCTATTCCGAACGCAAACTTTTCACCGGGTTAGCAAGGGCCGCTTTAATACCTTGATAACTTACTGTGAGCAAGGTGATCAATATGGTGCCAAACGCGGTCGCGGCAAATACCCACCAGGAAAGATCGGCGTGATAAGTAAAATCTTTTAGCCAGTTATGCATAAAGTAATAGGCAACCGGAATCGAAATTACCAACGAGATTAGGGTGAGCTTTACAAAATCCTTTGATATTAACTGCCATAAACCCAAAACGGTAGCACCCAATACTTTGCGTACACCTATCTCTTTAGTGCGCTGCTCGGCCATGAATGATGCCATACCGAATAGGCCAATGCAACTGATAAATATTGCCAATAATGCAAAGAAGCCCGCCAGTTTGCCTACTCGTTCTTCGGTAACAAATTTCCTGGCATATTCATCATCAGCAAATTTATAGGAGAATGGGATGGATGGAACATATTTTTTATAAACAGCATCTATCTTGCTTAGGGCTTCATGAGCGCTCATATTTGGGTTTATTTTGATATTTAAGATGCCGAAACCATCACGGGTTATATAAAACATGGTTGGCTGAACAGGTTCGTAAGGCGACTGCATCACCATATCTTTTATCACGCCAATAACCCTCAGGTTTCTTGGACCGACATTTATGACCTGTCCCACCGCGTTTTTAAGCCCTGTATACTTTATCGCAGCCTCATTTAATACCACTGCTAATGAGTCTGTAAGATATTGGTTAGAAAAATCGCGGCCTTCAATAAATTTCCAGCCTACGGTTTTGCCGTATTCGGTTGTCACGCGCACATTACCCATCGCCGCAGCTGCCGACGGATCTTTTCCCGGCCAGGAAATATCGGCCCGGCCATTATTAAGCCCGGTAACTGGGCTTGACGATTCGGCAATTTCTGAAACTGCGCCCGTGTTAAGCAGTTCAGCCCTCAAGGGGTATAAGTTGTTATGGACATCGTTGGTATTTTCGGCCAGGTTAATCAAGCCATCGCGGCTGTAGCCAACAGGCCGGTTTTTGGCAAATTGTATTTGCTTAAATACAACGATGGTGCCAATAATTAAAACAACCGATACAGTGAATTGCATCACCACCAAAACCTGGCGCGGTATAGCCGCGGCCGCGCCTGCTTTAAAAGTACCTTTAAGTACTTTAACCGGCTGAAAAGAAGACAGGTATAAGGCAGGGTAGCTGCCGGCTATTATCCCGGTGAACAGCGTAAAGCCTATGCTGCTTAGCCAAAACAGCGGGCTACCCCATAAAATGGATAAGTTTTTACCCGCTATATCATTAAATAGCGGCATCAGCAATAGTACCAGCACTATTGAAAAAACAAACGAAAGTAAAGCGATAAGCAGCGATTCGGAATAGAACTGTATGATGAGTTGCCCGCGCAGCGAACCTATGGATTTGCGTATGCCAACTTCTTTCGCGCGCTTTTCGCTGCGGGCTGTACTTAAATTCATAAAATTGATACAGGCCAACAGCAAAACAAACAAGCCTATTATACCCAGCAGCTTCACATAATCAATACCGCCGCCCACCGAAACGCCGTTCACAAATTTGGAATAGAGGTTCCACCGTCCCATGGGATAGAGAAAAAGCGCCGAATGCAGCTTTACCATCTGCGGGCTCACGTTTTTTTGTACCACGTTTTTTATTTTGCCGGATACGGAAGTGATATCCGCCTTGTCTGCCAATTGCACAAACACCTGAAAGGAATTATTATCCCAGTTCGTTTCAACCTTTGCTATCCAACTTTCGGCTTTGATATAATAATTCCATGGGGCGATAAAGCCCAGGTCGCGAAAAGAACTGTTATTGGGTTGATCAGCATATACCCCGCCAATTATAAAACTACCTTTATTATCCAGTTTTATAATTTTACCCATCGCACCGGTATTGCCAAACAAAGCTTTTGCGGCCGACAGCGAAACGAGGATGGATGAAGGGCTTTTTAATACGCGCCTGTTGCCCTGCAGCATAGTAAGGGTAAGTATATCCGGTGCCTCGTCACTCATAAAATAGCCTGGGAAAGATATTTTAGTATCGCCTGCAGATAATATATGTGCAGATGGCCCTGTGGCCATTACTACATATTTAAAACAGTCGGCGTAACTTTTGCGCAACTCATAACCCGCCGGGAACGGCAAGGACGAACTGGTGCCCGTAAAGCCATTGGTTGTATTATTTTGCAGTACCTGCGCAATACGGTCGTAATTCTGGTAATTTTTATTCGCGGATAATTCGTCCCATATCCATAGGCCAATCATGATGGCGACGGCCATGCCCATTGCCAAACCGCCAATATTAATTAGGGATGATGTCTTATTGCTGATAAGGTTCCTCCGGGCGATCTTTAAATAATTTCTAAGCATATAATTGCGATTTATTTTTCCATGAAACCAGTGTGGCTGGCTTTCTGAACGCAATAATACCGACCGCATTTGTTGCCGGGGTGCCAACTTATCATATGGCACCTCTTTTTTATATTCGGCAGGGGTTTTGCCGGTCATTTCTTTAAAAACGCGATTGAAAGTGGTTTTAGAATTAAACCCGGATTGGTACGCGATGCCCAGTAAGGTGAACTTATCGTAGGCCGGGTCCTGGATTTTCCTGGCAATTTCGCGGACACGAAACTCATTAATAAAATCGCTGAAATTTTTTTGTACTCCCATATTTATGATCCGGGACAGATCATGCGGATGCATAGCCAGTTTTACTGCCAGTGTGGCCAGCGTTAATTCTGCATCCTCGTAAAGGCGATTTGCCGCCACCGCCTCCTTTAGCCTCCGGCCTTTTTCCTTTGCATCCGACCGGTCTGTTACGGGTATGGACATTTGGGCACTACTTTCTGATCTTAGCAATACTTCCGAAGCCATTACGATCAGTACAAACGCAATGGCAAAGCAGAACGCATCATTCAGCATTGACAACACGCAAAGCAGGCCGAGCAAATGCAACGACCTGTCCAGCCGCCTGAAAGCAAAACGCGGCTTGTCCATCAGCACCGGTAGCAGGCCGTTGTAGAAACGCTGGATCAGTTGGTGCGAAAGGTATAAATAGCTGATCACTAAAATGAAAGGTAACCAGGCAGGCATCCAATAAGCTACCAGCAAAGGACTAAAATGGAGCAGGTCTATCCAGCGGAAGCGCAGATCCGGCCGGGTTTGTAGCCGTACATAAAAATAGAATAGCGGCCCCAGTGCAGGTAAAAATTCGTTGGAAAGCCCGCCGGTTTTCAATACGATAACGGCTACGGCTAAACTTAAAAACAGGTTGGCTTTTTGGTCAGCCCTTTTGGCGAATGCTAAAAGCAAAGCAAGCGTTAGCCCGCTGAACAGGGTTGCCATGCAGGCCAGGCTATAGAGGTTGATATGCAATGTATCTGAATTCAAGTATTTTAGATGCCCCAAATGCTGTTCCAAATTTACAACTTATTGACATATAGAAAATTATACTATGATTTAAACTATTTGCTGTAACAAAACCGGACACCGGGCGTTCGGTTTTGAATTGCAGATAAGGCCGTTGGCCTCCTGGCTTTGTTGGTGTAGTCTCAGTGAGCAAATTAAAACAGAAAAACCGCCCTACTTTCGTAAAGCGGCTTTGTGGAGGCAAGGGGATTGAGTTAGAACTCAACCATTCTCTATCACCTGAAAACGAAGATTTTTTGCTGTTGATTGAAGATCTGCTTGATGCGGTTGAGGCAATGGAAAAATATTCTGAATAAATTCAATTTACTATTAAAGGCGGGCGTTATGATTTTCATATATTGGTATCATCCTTATAGTATTATTTTGAAATACACAATAATTTGCATTTTAGTATTGGTTGCTATAACTGCATGCAGGCAGCATACAAACAAAGTGGTAGAAAATAACAGCAGTCACCCGAAAGCCGTGTTGGTATCTAAATATAAAAAAGATACGATCTTTAAAAAGATTTACCCTTTGACTGATAGCGGCCAGTTAATGCGACATTTGGATAGCCTGCCCAAGCCTTCGTTTCCTTATCAATCAGAAGGAGGAAGCAACCAACCATCTGTTACTATTAGTTTGGCTGCATTTAAAAATAAAAAATTATTTAATATTTCTTTAAAATTGATACCTACAGAACTTGGTGCCGGTTTTTTAGATCATTTTGAGGACCGAAAAGATGATGGAACTTTGCCCGACAGCATTGTAGTTACCTTTAACTTAGCCGATACCGTTACCTACAGGACTGAAGGAGTTTTAGTGGCAACAACTTCAAAATTTGTTGTTATTGATGGAATTTTAGTAACCCTGTCCTACAATGTTGGTGTCATTGATGCCATACATACACAAACCGGTGCAGGGAATAATCATTGGCAAATATTCCGGACTGCAACTATTTATAAGGATCTCACAATGGTACTTCATCATTCATGGAGCGTTGAAACAGAAAGGCGGGGCCATTTTGAATATGAAAATGAAGATGAGCATTGGTATATTGATGAAAATGGCCATATAAGAAAACAACATGTCAGACATCTAAAAAAGAAACATAGATAAAGAACTGCAACCACTTTTTAATTATTGACTATTAAAAAAACCGTAAGCCAAACATACGTTCAACTTACGGTAAGTGATTCGTGGAGGCAAGGGAATTGAGTTAGAACCAAATCTGAATCTGCCATTTGAAAACGAAGATTTTTTGCTGCTGATCAAAGATTTGTTGGATGCAATGGAAAGATCCAAAAAGGAAAACTAATGCGCCTGTAACTGACCCTTCTATAGGTTTAGTTTATAATGAAAATCGGACATTAAAGTAAAGATCTTTATAATGCATAAAGTCTTCGTAAGATAATCCTATAGTAATGCGATTCACTATCAGTTTCTGATTTAAGTTGAAAGATTTGAATATTTGCGCTTTGTAATTTATCTGATCGTTAAATATGGCGAAAGATAATTCTGTACTGACGTTTGGTTTAGGGAAATATTTGGAAGCATATAAATATCCTCCGAGTTTTTTATGGTTACTAATTAAGTAGTCTAAGCCGGTTCTGACACTGAGATTGCTTTTTAGGTTTAAGCCATATTCAATTTGGTGGTTTTGAAATTTATCGGTCGGTTTATCTATATCGAGTCTTCTACTTTGATAGTTATACACAATAAAGTCAGAAAATTGCGATTCTTTATAAAGTATATCCCATTTGTAAATCATAAAATTCAGATGGTAGAATTTATTATCAGCAAAATTGTACTGTAAGGCAACTCCCGAATTTACTTTTGTTTTACCAATATATGAGGCATTATATGAAGTGTAAAACCCGATTGGCATCTTTGTTGCTCCGCTATATCCTAATTCAAAAGTGTTTGAACTATAACAAGTAGTTGTCATCCCTCCTGAATTATAACAGCCTTGCTTTGGTAAGTCGTTTTTAAAGCTTGTGTACATCTCCTCTAAATTCAATGAGTCGGAAAGATTTTTTATAAAATTTAGAACTGTTAATGCTTCGGGAATAGAGTTCTGTGCAGATGGTGTCCAGTAATTTTTTAGCCAATAATTTTTTTTATCAGAATATTCGATGAAATAAGTAATTCCGTCAGCTCCATGTTGCCAATTCTTTATCTCTTTGTCAGACGGCAATCTTAAAATCCCAGAGTTTACAATAACGTTATAAATGCTTTTAGCTTTTTCGGGCAATAAAATTATTGTGTTAAATAAGGTATCAGCTTTATTTCTATTTGCTTTTTTGGTATGATAAATATAATTCGTTACATCGCCATTAATGCTAAAACTATCTTTTTTAATTTCAATTATTTGTCCATAGTAACTAAACCTAAAATCGAATTCATTGGTTGATTTTTCAAAGTCCTTTAATTTCAAAGTTTGTTGAAATACCTTATTTCTTTTATACCAATAAACGGTGTCGCCTTTTACTTCTTTTGTTTGGGAAAGGGCGGTTTGAAACGACAACAATATTAAAAGTAAAACTATTTGTGGTTTCTTCATAAGCTAAGGGCTGATCATATTTAGTCAATATTAAACAAAGGAGCAATCGGTATTCGAATCAAATCAATTACTTTTAATATAGATATGATGCAAGTAGAGAGATTATTCCATAATAATTTTTCGTTTTTCTAAAATACTCATCGCCAACCTATGCTTTACGCCCTTCATAAACAAAAAAACCGTAAGCCAAACATACGTTCAACTTACGGTAAGTAATTTTGTGGAGGCAAGAGGAATAGGTTAGAACTCAATCGTTCTCTATTATTTGAAAACGAATATTTTTTGTTAATGCTTAAAGATTTGCTCGATGCTATCGAGACGATGAATAAATCAGAAAGTAAGGATGAAAATTGTTAAAATCAACATTGTATAGGTGTACGCTTGACTATCATGTCCACTCTAAACCAGCCATTTCCTAAAGTTTGTTTTTCAAATTTATCTCCGCTTCCGTAACTCTTATTTTCACAGCCGCAATCACAATTGTTGTTGAAAATCAAATAAAGAGTTTCAGAACTGCTGTTAATAAAAAAGTTGTTTAAAGATTTTTTTATTGTGTAACCAATACAGCTCTGTTCGTGCATATCGATTTCTTCAATGTCGTTATTATCAAAGAGCGCTTTTATTTTATTCTTATCTACATCTGAAAGGAATGGAAATAAGTTATTGATCTGATTTGACTTTGAAATTCTCCCATATTCAAATGGCAGAAATTGGGATAATCCCTTAGTGGTATCATGCTGTGCCTTATTTTGTGCTAAAACAAGTATTTTGGTTGCTTCTTTGATCCTTTGAAAACTTTCTTTGTTAATATTTTTGTTTGCAAGCCGGCTTGGTATGCCAATACAGCAAACCGCAATCACCAATAACAGAATTAGGAACAACCAACAAATAACTTTAAGGGCTCTTTTCAAGGATGAATTTTTAATGACGATAGCAAGATAATAATTCTCTTCTATAACAAAAAAACCGTAAGCCAAACATACGTTCAACTTACGGTAAGTGATTTTGTGGAGCCGGAGGGATTCGAACCCTCGTCCAAACATGGTATAAGGTAAGCTTTCTACAT